>NZ_JBFTIM010000002.1:0-627500 GCF_056394765.1 Mycoplana sp. 10N416
CCGGAGCCGCGAATAAAGCGGCACAAAATTGCGTCGAATTAAAAACGGGCGCAAGCCAGCCGTGGTTTCGAAACGCAAAGGGGAGCGAAATGTCCAGATGCATTAGTCTCGCTTTCGCTGGCGCAACGGGTCTTGCCGCGATCCTAATGCCGGTGCCCGACGCCAGCTGTTCTTGAAGCGGAAGCTGTCGTTTCCGGTTTCGAGGATGTGGCAATGATGGGTAAGCCGGTCGAGCAACGCGGTGGTCATCTTGGCATCGCCGAAGACGCTGGCCCATTCGCTGAAGCTCAGGTTGGTGGTGATGATAACGCTGGTGCGCTCATACAGCTTACTGAGCATATTGAAGAGCAACGCACCGCCTGAAGCGCTGAACGGCAGGTATCCCAGCTCGTCGAGAATGACGAGATCGGAATGAACGAGCCGGTTGGCAATCTGCCCGGATCGTCCCTGTGCTTTCTCCTGCTCAAGAGCATTGACCAGTTCGACGGTGGAGAAGAAGCGGACGCGCTTGTGGTGATGCTCGATGGCCTGGACGCCTAGTGCAGTCGCGATATGCGTCTTGCCCGTGCCGGGGCCGCCGACCAGAACTATATTGTTGGCCTCATCGAGGAACTCGCAGCGATGAAGCTGCTGCACGAGCGCCTCGTTGATCTCGCTGCTGGTGAAGTCGAAGCCGTTCAGATCACGATAGGCGGGAAAGCGTGCGGTTTTGAGCTGATAGGCTGTCGATCTGACTTCCCGTTCGGCCGTCTCCGCTTTGAGAAGCTGTGACAGGATAGGGATTGCCGCCTCGAAGGCCGTTCAGGCGCAGATATTTGCGGATGGTATTCCGGGACAAGCCAGTTCTGCGGCAAATCTCTCGGATCGATAGATGCTCTCGAAAATGCCAGCGCCGGATCACGCTCAGTAACGCCATGTCGATCACTCCAGAGCCCCCGCTGAAAACATGCGAGGGACGGTTGAAACATGGGTCAATTTCTCAATGGAAATATCTGGCTGCGCCGGGTCAGCTCTCAGTGGAAATCAACACCTGCCGCCTTCGTCACGACGAACGTAACGCTTGTCCGTTCAGGTATCGATGAGTTCTCGCTTTGACATCACAGCCTCCATTTTTATGGTTGCCGGCACAAACGCGCAGAAAGGCGGAGAGTTACGAACTTCCGCCGACGTATCGACAGCAGTCTTCTTTTTCGAAGCGCTTCCCTATGAGAATGCCTCTTGGCCCTGCGGCAGAAGCAGTCCTCCGACGACGGCCTATCCGAGGATCATTTAAATCGCCTCGTGCCGCTCTATAGTCCTGACTATGTGTAACGACTACGAACAGCACATCTTGTACGCCGAATACTGCCAGATGATGCAAAAGCTTGCGCTCGAGATCCCGCCGCACCAAAGCGAACTCGATCTTCCCCGAGCCGACGATATCAAGGTTGGAGACACCGGGCCCGTGATGCGGGCAGCGTCGCCGGGAGTTGTCGAGCTGTCGCCAATGCGGTTCGGCTTTCCGCCGCCCACAGAAGAAAAGGCGGGCCTGTCTTCAATTTTCGCTCCGATGGACGGCACTTCGGAGACAGCAAGCGTTGTTTGATACCCGCAAGTGCATTTTTCGAATTCACCGGCAAGTGCGCAGATAACTTCTCAACTCCTTGCTATCCCGCCTCAGCAGACGTCGCGAGTTTCTTTCGGAGAAAGTCTCGAATCATGGCATCTTAAGAAATTGCGTGGCCGAATCCCGAAGTGGACAACCCCCCCCTCCAGGAAGGCTCTCTGGTTCAAAAGGAATTACTATGTCCGGCGCGAGCGACTTCGACTTTCTTCACCGCAATTGGAATGTTCAGCATCGTAAGCTGTCAACCAGGCTCGAGGGGGCAGATGATTGGATTGAGTTCGGCGGCACGAGTTCTACCAGACCGATAATGTCGGGGCATGGCAACATCGAGGATAATGTGATCAATGACCCTGGTGGCGCTTACCGCGCTGCGGCTTTGCGTGCCTTCGATGGTGCCAGCGGACTTTGGCGCATTTGGTGGCTCGATCTGCGCTCCCCCTCGACACTAGGCGTTCCTGTCGTAGGCAGGTTCGAGGGAGGCAAGGGTGAATTCATCGCCGACGACACCTGGATGGGGCGCCCGATAAAGGTTCGGTTTGTTTGGCTGAAGGATGCCGGCATTGGCCCGCGATGGGAGCAATCATTCTCGCCCGACGACGGGCAAACCTGGGAACTAAACTGGTCTATGCAGTTCAGCTAAGCCAACCTGACGGGTCATATCCAAGCCGAAGTCAAAGCGCTATCGACCCGGATACTCCCGCTTCTGATCCGCATCGCCGCGATCGCAACCGAACGACGTCGAACGGGAGCTTCGAGGCAGGACTGCGAACTATGCACGGAGTTTAAACGGTCTGGGGCAGCCCCCCAATCTGGCGATTGCCATCCTTGATCTCGGAAGGTTTTCCGCACCGTGAAACCTTTGGCGAGCTGCCCTCCAGGTCCTCATCTGACGAAGCGAACCAGAAATTTGCGACGGCCGCTTCGGGGGCCGATGGCCGACCGTCCGCTGGTAGTGAGCTCGCGCGGAGCAAAAATGCAAAGAACTCCTCGACGCTTATGCGGAGGAGCTTTCTGTAGAATGGCCCGGCTGGCAGATTTGCAAGTGCTTTGGTTGCGGCCGCCCCAAATTTTGACGTCGACTGTTACCCACAACCACCCCCAAGGACCGACCCTGGCATCGTGTCGTTACTGGCAGCGGGTGGTCGGGAAGGTCGGGGAAACTCGGCCTTTTTTGCCTAAAGGGCGTCTTCAAGATGTACAAAGGCCCCAATCCTTTGGTCCGGCGGACTCGCCGGGCTGGGGCCGCCCCTCATAAGTCCATCACACCCATCCTAGACGGTCATGCAAAAGGCGCCCGTTGCCGAGCGCCTTAAGGTTGCCTAGCAGCCGTGCCAAGTGGCAGGCGCCACATTCACTCTTACTGGTTTTTTTGCGTGCGCTAAGCTAAGTGAAGCCCAATCCACTGATATTAGCGTCACAGCCCCGTTGTCCATCTCTAAGACTTGGAGGCCGCCTCTATCGCGTCTGCCAATGTTGTACCGGGGTTGCTTTTGCAATACTCGACGACCTTCTCTGCATTGGCATGCGCCTTCTCCCCGTCAATCATGGGGTTGCCGGCCTTGCCGTGAACATAACCGTTCACCCACATGGCCACGCCAATCGTCCTGGCGGCAGGCATATCGCCGACCTCCTTGCACGAGAGTTTCGACATGTCCACTTCCGCGGCCAGTCCCTGGCCACACAGACCGATACCTGCAACTGCGAGTGCGATTGATAAAAGGCGCTTCATAGTCATCCTCCTCAAAAGAACTCGCCCCCGGTTGGAGCAAGTGGTTGCGCTGATTGGGATATGCTTTGAGATACACTCAAAGCTGATGTGACACGCCGCTCTTGCAGCAAGTCATTCAGTCTTGAGGCGAATAGTAATAACACGACAGTGGTGGATACGCTTATAAAAACTCGCGCGTTACAACAGATGTGAAGCGCCATGCTGCCGCCAACCCCTCATCCGTAACTTCCCAGAGGGACCTGCAGACGCGTGTAGGGCGGTGGCGAGTGTCCCGGGCGGCGGTCATGACCTTGCCTTTGGTGAGGGCCTGGGCAGAATTGCCATGCCGGGCTCTTTGCGGACTGGCATGGATCAACCTTGAGGGCACAGAAATGTGGCTTGAACTTCACGACAGCAGCGGAGCCCTACACGTCAACATGGACAATGTGGTCAACTTTCGGCGATACGATGGGGGGTGAATTCACTCAGGTTGCTACGCTCGCCGCATCTCGCGATGGCCTCACTACCTATCACGTGGATCGAGGCACCCCAGGAGATTGAGAACATGATCCTTGGCCTGACCGTTACTCCAAGGACCGACCCTGGCATCGCCTAGCAATTGTAGACACCGGCGGCACAACGCCGTGTCGTCCGTCGGGCGACACCGGCCACGCTGACCGGCGTCAGCGGTCGGCCGACTGCAGCAGCGGCAGGAGAGACGAAGCTGGGGATCGATATCCTTGGCGCGTCGCTCGCCAGCTCGCCGATGCAGAATACAGCCGCCAAAGCGAGCCAGATGATTCCCGTGCGTTTCCGGAAGGTCATTTTTCATCTCCCATTACGAAATTCCCCGGCAATTCACTCAGTTTCTGCCTGAGGTCGTTCCCATCGACCTTTTCGGCATTTGTCGCGTTGTTGAAGGCGAAATCACCCGGCATGACTGTGTCGCCGGACTTCCAGTCCCTGATCTGGACGGTGTACTCCGGAGAACCCTTGACCTCACTGGAAGTAATGGCCAAGCGGCAAGGGAATGGTTGGTCGCCGTGAGCGATCCAGATCTGGAAATCCACATCGTCCTTGCGGAAGGCAAGAGAATCGCACTCGTGACCGTTGATGACGCCGCTTCCCAGGTCCTTCGAATCGTAGACACCCTGCATCAGTTCGTCATATGCGTTGGTCATTAGCAAATCGGCGGCCGGCAAGGGCAAGCTATACTTGTCTTTCAACTCGTCTATCAGTTGATCGACCGTGCCGGGGATTTCGACTTGTGTATACTTGTTGAGGTTCTTTCCCAGAAGCGTGAGCGTCTTTCCGTCAAACAGGGCTTCGGATTCGACAAACCCGCCCGAACGTGTCGTGTGCACCTTGTCGGGCCGGCTGAGGATCACGGTGCCTGAACTTGCCAGCCCCAGCTTTTGTTCAGCCTTGGTGACGACCTGGAGATTGGCATCATAACTGAACGACAAAGCCTTCTGGGCTGCCAGATAGTCGGACATGGCCTTGAGCAGCTTCTTGGCTTCCGGCGAGTCGGTGACCCGCACGAGCTCGACGCGACGGTTGAGAGCCTTTCCTTCCTCTGTCTCATTGCTGGCGATTGGCCGGTTCTGCCCAGCGCCCGCTGCCATCAACTTGTCGGCGTCGATCCCTCGTTCAACCAGCGCCGCCTTGATCGTCTCGGCACGCTCGAGTGAAAGACGTTCGTTGGCTTCCGCACTGCCGCTGGCGTCCGTGTGGCCGACAATTCTCAGGCCCCAATCAGGGAAGTTTTTGAGCGTGGTCGCCATGTCATCGAGAAGCGGTTCTGCGCCCGGCTGCAATGTTGCCTTGCCGGTGTCGAAGTGCAGGCCATGGACATCATACTGCTCCCTGGTCTGCAGCGCCTGCTGCATGTCCTCCTTGCTGTATTGCGTGCTCGGGTCGTCCATGCCCTGGGCCCACGAGGGGGTACTTGCGACGGCAGAAAGGACAACCGCCGCGAATACTTCTCGAACGAGACGTCTACGAATTGATCTGTTTCTAGAAACCCTCCCGACGCTTATGACTTTTCCGTGCTCAGGCATGTTCATCAGTGCGCTTAACATCGCAACAATCCTTCTCAGTTTACTGAGGATCAAATTACAATGCAATTTCAATGCTACAATCAGCGCAAATATTACAATATAAAAATAGCACGCATGAAGACAAACGGCACTTTAATTTCGCGTTCATTTGGTATGGCCCGTACGGTTTCTGCCGTGTCGAGGAGCCGATCCTCCGCTTCGGATTGGCTGCCGAGCAGCCTACATGGAGGGATTCGCCGAGAGTGATGAATCCTGCTTGCTCGCCCCGGCGGCAGGAACGTGAAGATCTTTCCCGGTCTGAAGAACGTGAAAGCCCGCAGGCACCTCCCGGACTGCCGAGACTCCGAATGCTAGCGCCGGCGCAGCGACTTGTATCCCTGACAGGCGCAAGAATGCTTCAGGCTTCACCTGATATGGAGAGATGAATTGCCACTTGCTGGCTCCGACAAGTCGGGAAGCAGCAGGCTATGGTCGCGGCGGCGGCGTGGTTCCGGGAGCGCCGCCGCCCGTAGGCATCGCAGAACGAGCCTTTTCCAGCAGCGACGTGGTCAGGTCCACACAGTCTTTCATCGATTCCCGCGGGTCGCAACGGACTGCTACCGTCGCGTCGCCGCTGCGGAGCAGGAAGGCGGCGCCCCGCCGCGGGCCACCGCTCCCGCCGGAAACCTCGTCGGTGATGCTACGCAGCAGGTCTTCAATTTCGCGATCCTGCATCGAGCCCCGGTCGCGAGAGCCGGAGTCGGGCGCGCTCTGGCTCAGGGCGGGGAGCGGCATCAGCAGGAGGCCTGCCGTCATGAGAAGAAACTTGTTCATTTCACCTTCTCCTGGCTTCGTGCGCGGTTGGCGCGCAGGAATTCCCAAACCCGGCGTGGTGCATCCCGCCTGCGAGCAGGCACTGGAGCGCACAAACCCTTTCACTTGCGGGCGCCTTCGCCGGCGGGAACTGCTTCGTTACCCATCGCGAGTTTCGGAAAAAATCATGCGGTCATACGCATATCGAAACGGCACCATGGCCTAGTCCCGGCACACCCGCCTGCGAACGAAGGCCAGCCAGTCGCCGTTCTCGGCCCGCAAGCTGCGGGTAATAAAGACGCAGTTTTCGTCATTTCCACCGGCAAGACGCTCCAACAGGCGTTGCCGCAGGAGACCGCGGCCTCCACCCTGATCGTCGCGGTCTCCGATCAGATCCATGAGCTCATCCCGGCGGTCCCGCCGCGCGGAGATCAGGTCCATGAGCCGCTCGCGCCGGTCGCCGCGGTCGCCAATCAGTTCCATCAGGTCATCACGGCGGTCCCGCCGCGCGGCAAGGAGGTCCCGAAGCCGCTCGAGCCGGTCGCCGCGGTCTCCCATCGGATCGCCGCCGTCTCCGAGAAGATCCGAGAGCTCGTCACGACGGTCCTGTCGCTCGGCGACAAGGTCCCGGAGCAGATCGCGCCGATCGCTGCGGGCGCGAAGGGCATCCCGCAGGAAGTCGCGCACGTCGCTGGCGCTGATGTCGCCGCCGTCGTCCCCCGCACTCAACGATTGTGCGGAGGCCGGGGTTGTCGTTACACAGATCAAGGGGAACGAAGAGGCAAGCGCAAGCGCTGCCGCTGCCATGAGAGGTAGCCGTGCCATGGGATTCTCCCGTCAGCTTGTAAAAGACCCGATTGTCCGACTTATTTCGACGCGTGAAGGCACGCGGTCGCCGCTGGCTTCCGCCATCACGGCAGCTAGGCGACAGCCATCGATCGGAGAAGAACTCCGGCCGCCCTAAGCGTTACTCAACAGGAAGGAATAGCATCTATCCAATACTGCCGAAATACTGGTCTCTCTTTGGGGCGAATATATGGCGACCTCGCCATCGGGCAGCGGGGCAGCCTCAGTGCATAGTGAGCGGCGGTTTGCCCCTAGGGGCTGTACTCATAAACGGGATTCCCTTTGAGGGTCGTTCATGATTCAAACTCCGCAGGAGGAGTTTGAATGGCACGGTTCGACCTTAGTGAACAGGAATGGGCGCTGATTGCGCCGCTCCTTCCCAACAAGCCACGCGGCGTGGCCCGGGCGGATGATCGGCGCGTCCTGAACGCGATCTTCTACATCTTGCGAACTGGCTCGCCGTGGCGCGACCTCCCGGAGCGCTACGGCCCTTACACGACGGCCTACAACCGCTACAACCGGTGGGCCAAGGCGGGCGTGTGGCTACGGGTTTTCGAGGCGCTCGCCGCCGCTTCGTCCCAGTCGATGCAGTTGATAGATTCCTCTATTGTCCGCGCCCACCAGCACGCCGCCGGCGGTAAAAAGGGGGCCCGGATCACGCCATCGGCCGGTCTCGTGGAGGACTGACCAGCAAGATACATGTCGTGGTCGACGAACGGGGCTTGCCGGTTCGGCTCGCGCTCACGCCAGGGCAGGCGTCCGACAAGGCCGCAGCGCCCGGCCTGCTCGCGGGGCTTCCGTCAGCGTCTGTCGTCGTCGCCGACCGTGGCTACGACTGGCAGCACCTGATCGACTTGGTTCGACAGCGCGGCGGCGAAGCGCACATCCCGACCCAACGCGATCGCAAGGTCCAGAGATCAGTCGATCCAAGCCTCTACCGCCAGCGCAACCTCGTCGAGCGCTTCTTCTGCAAGCTCAAACATTTCAGGAGGGTTGCTACCCGCTACGACAAGCTGGCCACCAACTTCCTCGCTGCCGTCGCGCTCGCCTCCGCCAGACTGTGGATGCGGGCTTATGAGTCCACTACCTAGGGGAAGCGCGCGCAACAATTTTCTCTAGCGTGTCCGTGTCTCGCACGCCCTGACTATAGTAGATCAGGATTGAACGAGCGAGGGTTGGCTCCGTCGCTGCCTCGCGCCAACCCGTGTGCTCGTCGCAGAGTTTTTGAAAAATCCGCTGAATTTCCCCATATCCTCAGGAGGAAACACACCCGTTTCTTCGCGGCTGAGTACGCTTTTCATCGCCGCCATCTCCGCCCGATGCGATGCTGAACAGCCCGTTGCCGCAGCCGAACAGCACGGCGAACGCCACGGCTCCGAACGTGGACAGTGCTGTCGCTAATAGGACCACTGCGATCATCCTCGACAAGTGAGCACTGATCTAAGCGCATATTTCGGCCTCTTTGCGGCCGCATTCCAGGCGGCAACTGTCATCCCGGCCCAGTCGGAGACTGCTCTCGTCCTGCAGTTGACCTCAAGTATCCTGTCGTTCTGCTGATCGTTGTTGCCCGGGGGGATTGGTTTCTCGGGATGCTAATGATCTAGATTGGAGGCTATCCATTAGACCAGATATTATCGCTAACCGCCATTTCGAAAGCCGCAACTTTCGACGTCTGACTGACAATCGGTCAGGGACAGTTTCGGAGTCACTTCATGCATTGGTCAAAGGCCGGAACGCCCTTCGCCAACAGTTCGGCGATCAGCTCGCCCGCCCTGTCGCTCGACAGCATATTCGCCTTGGCGGACGTGCCGTAGCACCATTTTCGAGTTCGGCGTCACCGAGAGCCATCAGCAAGCCCCCGGGACCATGCCCGTGTTCGAGTGCCCGCCCGCGCCGTTTCCCGCCCAGGATTGGCGTGGGTGAGCGCCGCGACCTTCTTTACGTGCGCCACCGCTGCCGCACCGCCGGCAGTCTTGGTGAACAGATCGCGCGTTTCCTCGTCGTCGGCCGCGACCGGCATCAGCGCCTGGTCCATGTAGACTTTTGAAGCCGGATCACGGGAGATCCGGTAAGCGGTAGCGGTCAATCGGATGATGGTGCCCGCGAGCGCCACATGCTTGCGTAGCGTCTCCCATGCAAACTGCGGCCAAAAGATCAGCGGATGTACCTGCTCCAGGCCTGGCCGCCGCTCAGACGGCTGCTTCAGGCGCAGAAGTCCGCTCTGCAGTGGATGCACGTTTTCGAGCGGCACCATCGTTGCGAAGTAAACGAGCAGCTTAACGAGGCTTCCGATCGGCACGCCTGTCGCGGCCGCGCGGCGCAGCAGCGTCTGCATGTGCTCGGGCGAGTAATAGAGCTGCCATGCCTCGCGGTATATGCTCTCCCACGCTTCCCGGCTCATCTTCGGATGCGCCGTGCACACATGCTCGACATCATACACGTTGAGATCGGACCGCATCTCTACGCCGTTTTTCCAAAGCTTCTGGTGATCCTCCGAACCCGGCAATGGTGTGAGGGTGAAAAATTCGACGATGTCGATCGGCAGTTCGCGTTGAATGATAGCGATGTCGCGCCGGATGGTCTCGGGCGTATCGGCCGGAAATCCGAGGATATAGCCTGCAAGCGTAATGATGCCCTGCGCCTTCCAGGCAAGCAGCATCTTCCTATATTCGGTGATCTTGTTCTGGTTTTTCTTGGCCGAGGTGAGGTTGTCGGGGTTGACGTTTTCGAGGCCGATGAAAACGCGGGTCACGCCGGCACGCTTTGCCTTTTCGATGAAGTTAGGGATCTTGTGGCAGAGCGTATCGACCTGGATCATCAGGCCGAGCGGAATATCGTCCTGCTCTCGCAGGTCGATCAGCCGGTCAAAGATTGCCTCCCATTCCTTGTTGCGGGCGAAATTATCGTCGGTGATGAAGAATTTGTGGACGCCCTGCGCCCAATTCATCCGCACGAGCTTCTCGACGTCATCGGCCGAGCGGAAGCGAGACTTGCGCCCCTGCACGTTGATGATCGTGCAGAAGGAACACTGATAGGGACAGCCGCGCCCGGCATCGAAGCTCGTGCTCAGGCCAAGCGTGCGAGCGACATTTTCCTTCGGCAGGAACGGGACGGGCATTCCGCCAATGCCGGGCAGATCATCCATGAAGTTGTAGACCGGCTCCAACCTACCGCTGGCCGCATCGCGCAGCACCGTGTCAAGGCGACCCTCCGCCTCGCCCGCGAACATGGCAATGCCCATCTTCCGGCAGGCGTCGAGGTCCACCGCCGTGCCGTCAAGCATGGCAATGCAGCCCGACACGTGAAAGCCCCCCATGGCAACTGGGATGCCAGCCTCACGGAACGGCCGCGCAATATCGAGGGCACGCGGATACTGATTGGATTGGACGCCCACAAGCGCCACCAGGCCAAAATTGTCGTGTCCGCCAAGCCGGCGCAGAAGGGCCGGGAAATCGATGTGGGTATTCGTCTCGTCGATCGCCGTGATATCGATGGAAACGTCGGGGCCGAGCACCTTGCGCTCGGCGCAGTCAGCGGCAAGGCCATAGAGGGCGGCGAGTGAATTCGAAGGGATCATCGGCCGCCACCAGCGGATCACGTAGCCATCGTCATCATAGTGCGAGGGCTTGATCAGAATGAGTTGGAAGCGTCTCTCCTTGGCTTGCGAAACATGTGCCATGCTATCACTTTCGCGTTAGAGACGATGTCCGAGTTTAGCAGAGCCCCGTGGGCGTATCCAGACGTGCATTAGGCCGGAAACTGCCATGCCGTGGCTTACATTTTCAAGACCCGGCCTCTACCCTTGTCTTTCGTCGTCCTTCATCCCATCGTCGGGTCTTGCTGCACGTTGCGGCCTCAGCGCTGGCGTTTCGATATGTGCAGCAGCAGCGATGATAAGGCGACAGCGGCGAAGGGCGTCCGCTTTTGGGCGCTTAGCGGAAATGATTTCCGCTATGCGCTGCTGGCTGCCACTGAGGAGCCGTGGGCCGGCACTGGAGGCAAAGCAGACGTAGCAGGCGAGCGGACCTCGAGTGCTTCTTTGCACCCGCAGGGAAGTCAGGTTTTCAGCGTCGATCGACTGCAAGCTAAAACGCCATAGCGGTGCTGAGGTAGAGGGAGACAATGCGTCAGGCGCTGATCTCACCAGCGATGATAAGTTGTTCGAGTGCGCCGGCGGTGCATACGATGTCTGCTTTCGGGCAACGGCAAAGCTTGCTCCAACGACTGACTTAAGAGCGTTGCAGACGGAATGGGGCCGTCAGCGGCCCGGCGGCTTCTGGCATCGAACGAGCGATAGGCGACATTCCATTTGCGAGGCCCGCCGGATTGGTCGCTGCTGAGCAGTTGACCGATTTCTGCCTCGGACTGGCCGGAACTACCGTCTCGATGAATTGCGCTGCCCATCGGGCAGCTATCACAGTATCATCAATCGTCTCCGTTCCGGATTGAACGGTCTTCAACAGCAGCGGCTGGTCGTTATTCAGATCATTACCATCGGCGATATCTGCCCGGCACCCTGCATTACTGGTAAGAGTTTGCCCATGCCTTCTAGCGATGTGCCCGGCTCCTCTGAACCCGCGCGCTGGGGCTTAGCCGCAAAGCTGTTCACAACCCTCGTCCTGCTTGGCGCGATCGCGGTCCTGGTGACCGGCGTGCTCGGCTACTTCCGCGCCAGCGACGCCCTCGAAGAGGCAGTGTACGACCAGCTCACCGCCGCCCGTCAATCCAAGACGCGCCAGATCGAAGCCTACTTTCGCACGATCCAGGCCGAGCTGCGCCTGCTTGCCACCTCCAAGATGGTGGTCGATGCAACACGCGAGTTCCGGATCGCAGTCGACCAGCTCGACGGGGCAGGCGCGCCGCCTGAGCTGCAGCAGAAGGTCAGCGATTGGTACGCCGCGAACGTCATCCCCCAGATGACGCGCATCCTGGGCAGGAAACCAGCTCTGTCGGACTATCTGCCGGTCGGTGGCGGCCCCTACTATCTGCAGTATCGCTACATTGTGGAAAATCCGCACCCGGCGGAGCGGCGCAAGCTTCTCGATGACGCCGGCGACGGAAGCGACTACAGCAAGCTTCACGCCGTGTATCATCCCCTGATGCGCGCTGCGGCCACCACGGTCGGCTTTTTCGATTTCATGATTGCCGATCCCAAATCCGGCCGCCTGATCTACACTGTCCAGAAGGAGGTCGACTTCACCACGTCCCTCCAATTGGGTCCCTACCGCCGCTCCAACGTCGCCTCCGCCGTCGCCCGCTGCACGGAGACCGCCGACCGATCGGCCATCTGTCTCGAGGATTTCGCTGCTTATGCACCGTCGGGCGGCGCACCGATCGCCTTCATGGGAGCTCCGATCATTGACCATGGCGTGGTCATCGGCGTGCTGATTGCGCAATTGTCGAACGAGGAGATCGACAACGTCGTCACCGGTGGTCGCCGTTGGCGGCAGGAAGGGTTTGGCGGCACGGGCGAGGCCTATCTCGTAGGCCCCGATCATCTGGTGCGCTCCGCCCCACGGGCATTCTACGAAAACCAGGAGGTCTATTTCGCCGAACTCAAGTCCGTGGGCGCATCGGACGAGGAGATCAGCGACATTCAACGGTATGGCACTCCAGTTCTTCACCAGCGCATCGACACTCAGGCTACTCGGGCTGCGCTCGCCGGTGTCGAGGGTACGGGCGAGATCATTGGATACCGTGGCGTTCCGACACTCGCTTCGTGGGGACCGCTCGCGATTCCCGGCGTCAAGTGGGCCCTCGTCGCTAAAATCGACAGTGCCGAGGCCTTCGCTCCTGTCGCCCAGCTCCGCAGGGATCTGCTGGTCGTCGGGGGACTGGCGCTGCTGGTGGTAGCCGCCACCGCGGCCTGGCTGTCGCGCGCGCTGCTCGGACCGCTGCGCGAACTCACCGCAGGCGTGAAACGCTTCGCTGCCGGCGACTATCTCGTCAGCGTACCGGTCCGCACGCGCGACGAGATTGGCCAGCTCTGCTTGGCCTTCAACGGCATGGTCGAGGATCTGCACGAAAAGAATGTCGTGATCGAGAACAAGAACCGCGAGAACGAGGAACTGCTGCTCAACGTCCTGCCCGCACCGATCGCCAACCGGCTACGCGGCGGTGAGGAGGGGATCGCTGACGGCTTCGCGGAGGTCACCGTTGCCTTTGCCGACCTGGTCGGCTTCACGGCGCTGACATCGGAGATGCCGCCGCACGAAGTGGTGACGTTTCTCAACGGGCTGTTCACGCGATTCGATGTCGCTGCCAACGATCTCGGAATCGAGAAGATCAAGACGGTGGGCGACGCCTATATGGCGGTGTGCGGCTTGCCCGAGCCAATGGCCAACCACGCCGAGCGCATGGTGCGCATGGCCATCCGCATGGTCCACATCACCCGCGAACATGCCATGGAGCACAATGTTTCGATGAAGCTCAGGGTTGGCGTCAACAGCGGGCCGGTGGTGGCCGGCGTCATCGGCAAGAACAAGTACATCTATGACCTGTGGGGCGACACGGTGAACCTCGCGAGCCGGATGGAATCAGGCAGCATACCCGACGCAGTTCAGGTGACGCGCCCAGTCTACGAGCAGCTCAAGGGCCTGTTCGTCTTTGAGCCGCGCGGCGCCATTGAAGTCAAGGGCAAAGGCAAGGTAGAGGCTTGGCTCTTGAGATTATAGCGTTGTAGGCACCTTCTGATGGCTGCTGGAGCTACTCCGACTTATCCCTTTTTCCCCCGATGTCTCTTTCCAGGAAGCAGAACCGCCCGTCTCTATGGCCGACATCAGGCGCAAAGCTGTCGATCGATAGCAAAATGCGTCGGCCGACGCTCAATCAGATACTCGATCCTTTTTGAAATCTCCCCTCCGACATCAATGCGATCTCAGGCGCGACCGCGCCCGTAAAGGGTATTGCGGCAATCAAATCAGTGATGGCCGCAAACAGCTCAACCAAGTCCGCTGGAACGCCCGCGCGACTTCCTCCAAAAGGAGAGATCGATGAATGCATTTTCGTTACTGAAACCGCAACTCACGGCAAATCTTCTTGCCGAAATGATCAACGACAGGTTTGAGATGGACGAACTGGTCCACTTCGTTTCCATCGCGCCAAGTGACTTTGCCGAGACGATTACCGACGATGGAAAACGTCCGACCTTCAATCGCGATTTACTGGAAGACGTCCTATTGAATCTCGATGCGATCGGCGTCGTGGAACTGGCTGTGCATGCCGCCGACGACGGAAATCGCAGTGCCCATTTCACGTGGCATGGTGTCGTGCGCGGTCCGTTTGAGGAACTTGCTGCGAGGTGCAGTAGGACCTTTGCCTCAGGCGCTTGGCCGAGAACCTCCAAAAAGCGCGGCACCCAGAAACCGACTCTGCTCATCGAATGGCCTCCGCTGGACTTTAACTGGGAGGATTGGCTCTTCGGCTTCTTCCAAGCTTCTGCTGGATACTACAGCGAACCGCTTACAAAAACCGACATCAAGAAAGGATCATGGTCGAGATCGTCCATTCCGGGTGATTTGGCAGCATATGTCGGCCAAATCTTGGTTGAACGAACGGCGGACGAACTTGTCCTTGCGGGTAGCCGGGGCGAACGTATCCGCGAGATCATCTTGAAGACATATTGCTAGATCGCCAGCCGAGCCGAACTGGAAATATTTGAAACAAGCTGGTGCCGCCCTGAAAGGGCGGCACCAGGGCATCGAACCGAATTCGCAGAGGCCAAATTTGGGCTCGGCCAACTTGGGCTATCCCTGACCGCAATTTCTATTGATGGTCACTGCAGGGTATACCCTGCAGTGACACGACGTTGGGTTACCGCCGCCATGTAACATCTGGGTTGACAGTGGCTATTTGTGACAGGGTAGCCTCGGGCCTAAAGCTTGAGGTTACACATATGGCTCGCATTGGTTATGCACGCGTCAGCACGGCTGAACAGGATTTGCAGATACAGCTTGATCGCCTTGGCGCAGAGAAATGCGACATCATTCGATCCGAAAAGATATCGGGCGGCAGCCGTGAGGGACGCGTCGAACTTGCCACGGTGATCGAGTTCCTGCGCGCAGGCGACGAGCTCTTGGTGACGAGGCTGGACCGGCTGGGGCGCGACACGCGCGACGTACTCAATATCGTGCATGAATGCCAGCAGCGCGGCGCATTCGTAACCGTCCTTGACCCGCATGTTTCGACGCGGGGGGAGATGGGTCATATTGTTTTGACAGTGCTTGGGATGGTCGCCCAGATGGAGCGACGCTTCATTAAGGAGCGCCAGCGTGAAGGTATCGAGAAGGCGAAGGCTGCGGGCGTTTACAAGGGTGCAAAGGCTCGGCTCGACCATAAGCTTATCCGGCGACTTCACTCCGAGGGCGTCGGCCCGTCTGAAATCGCCAAAGCGGCCTGCTGCTCTCGAATGCAGGTCTATCGCGTTTTGAGATCGGCCGCGTAGCGATGCAATCGTTCAACGTCACAGGGTACGGACTTCTGCGCCCCGACCGCTTCTGGGCGCGAAGCGGACTCAGTAATTGACTGCGCCCGATGACGACGTGATTTGCAGTTGCACTTTCGAGGTAGACGCAACTATTGTTCGCTGAGCATGTGTCACTAAAAAATCTCAGATTGTATGATGCGCCGTTTGCTTCATTTCGCTACCTGTGCGCTCGCATTGGCCGTGACGCCTGCGACGTCCTGCGCGTCTGCAGAGTTGGTGGGATGCATCGGCAACAATTGGGGTGACCTTCTTAGTTCCTTGGAACCCCTGCAGGCAGGCCCACTGTCATTGTCAATGCTCCGCTGCCTACCGATTCCTCAGAGCTATGACAGGATAAAGCCTCCGGGCCTTTCCGGCGACGGAAGCAAGGTCTTCGCATTGGACTTAAACGAAGGCTTGTGGGTGGGAAGGGTGGACAAAAGTACACCTTCCTACAGGTTCGCAACCAATGTGTCCTCACTTCTGTGGATGTCAGGTATACCGTTTGTATGGCTGGATGATGCGTCGGCCGTCCTTGGCGTGAAGGAAGAGACTGCGCCGCGCGGACGCGTTAGCGGTACGCTCAGTCCGTTCCTTTTCCGGGCTGACGGCACTGAAAAGCAACTGCCGCCTCTCTCTCATCCGAACGGTTCACTTGATGAAATCTACTGGATTGGAACGGCCGGTCTGGGCTTGGCCGCGTTTGGGACCGGGGGTGCCGACTCACTGCCGGAACATAGAGATAATCGGCCGACGGTAGCGCTTGTGGACGCTCGCGCCGGTAAAATCCTGCAATCTGATGAGCTCGCGAGAGTGCCCGGACTATCAGGGAATGAACCGACTCAGGCAGTCGCCTCACGCGTAGCTAAAGACGGGCGTGTCCGCGTCCTCGTGTCATTGTCACATGACAAGTGGATGTACTGGGTTCAGGGAGAGATGCCACGGATTGTTCCGATCACCTTAAGAACCCTCCGCACACCGTTCGCGCTCTCGCCTGACGGGCTCAATGTGCTTTTGATGGGAAACCTGAGCGCCACCGGACTGATATGCGAGTTTGGCAACCCGTGCCCGGATCCAACACCGGTAACTGGTATGGTCGCTGAGCTGCGCGAGATCTCAACCGGTCGACTGATTTGGCAGATTATCGGAACGGCGCACGAGTTTCATGATAGTGCTTTGCCAGCGGTGAGCCCCGACGGTCGCTATGCGCTGATTTCGATGCCCGGGCTTAAATCAACTATTGCGCTTATCGAGATGGGGACGGGCAAGATCGTTCAGCAGGTAGGGACACTGCGCCATGCTGGTCCCGTAGGTCTAGGATTTTCGCCGGAAAGCAACAGAGCTTGGGTTATTGCTGGCACCCTCTTGACGACTTACAACTTCGCAGATCAATAAGATGTCCGCTTCTGGTAGCTCTGTGCTGCCCGTCGCCCCGCACGGCGTTCTCTTGCGAAATGCCTCTCCCTGTACAAAGCGCACGCGATTCATTCATCGTTGGTTCCGGTGTCATCAACGGTGAGCGCAGAGCAATCGATAGACGCACTACCTTTGAACAAGCCGCCGCTGATAGAGCACGACCCGAACGCTTCGCCTTTTCGCCGCGGCATATGATTGCTTCCGCACCATTGCAGCCATGATGAGTAGTCCTCGCACTCTACAGTCTGCTTTTTTCAACGGCATCCGCCTCCTGCCGAGATCGCCACGCATACGTGCATTTCCTTGCAGGAATGCAGAAGAGCGCGCCGGACACCGCTAGCTGTCAGTTCTACGTTGTCGTCAGTCGGTATTTTTCGAAATGTTAAGATTGCGCTGGATACCTCAATTGACAACCTAGAGTACAGGTTCAAGGTACATTGAGGCGAGATTGATCAATATGCGGCTCGGAATCCGCAGTGCGTGTGGGAACGTGAGATCGATGTTCAAGAACCGTCTCCTATGCGTATCTCTAGCTTTTCTGGCCAGCGTCGTCTTGGCGGTTGGAGCTTTGGATGCGTTTCTGCGCTCTTACGACGAGGCTTCGGATAAGGATCGCTCCCGCGGCATCCGAACGAGAGTCGGCGACTATACGAGCTTCCGGCATATCGGAATGCTGCCTCTTCCTCTTATCCTTGCACTGGAGAAATGGCCGAATCGCGCCGACTGCTTATCTGACGTCAATGGGAACATTTTTCGCTGGGAGGAGATCAGCAGCACAACGGAGATAGAGGTCTGCTTGAGCAGGGTGTTCGCCAACGTGGCGTCGGACGAAGAAATCGTGGCGATCTTGAACGCTAACGGCTTTTTTGGCGCCCAAGTCATGCCGGCAATCGGTCGTTTCAACAGTGCTAAGACCAATGTCCTCGGGAGTTGTGGCAAAGCCGACAGGCCGTGTGGCTATGCCTTGGCAAACTTCTGGTCGATTCCGTTCGAAGTCTACAGATTCTCCCTCGGCATATCCCGCGACGGCCGCACAACATTAGACATCAATGTCGGGAAATCTGTAAAGTGAGAAGATATGACAATATTTCTTGCATGAAATCTAATAACTTCAGTTAGTTTTCATGATCGCCTCCCTGCTAGGTTAGTTGGCGAAAACAACTCAACATCTTAATGCTTCGATCCCTGAAGGATCGCCACTGATCAAGCTTGTAGCGGGGATAGCTCACGCTAATACTCATATTTTCAAAACTGAATAAATGGCTGCAGCCTGGAGCTGGTACTCTCCCTACAAGGCTGCAGGAAATGACGTCAGTGACTTTGCCATCGGCCTTTCCGATAAAGACTTCGCGACCCATCGCCGGCTTGCTGGTTTGGCTGACAAGACCGTTTGGCAGGATCGGGCCGTTGAGGCTGGTGCCTGAGCTGTGGTGAAACCGCAGATATGAAAGGGCGATGTTGCCAAGTGCGGTGTCGACCTTGTCTGGCCCTACTATGTTAACGAGAACCGTTGAGCCGTCCCGCAAGCCCTCCTTGAACCGCTTCTTCTGCTCGGGCGTGTTTTCATCTGTTCGCGTGAACGGCTGGAAAGTGTCTCCGCGAACCTGAAACACAATACCCTCGCGTACGCCTCCATCCGTAAACCCAAGAGGCACGAGATATCGATACGGGAACCGCAGATGCGTTTCGGAGCCGGCATTTTGGATATGGGCAGAAACGAGTTTGCTGTCGAACGCTAGGCCAGCGCATTCAGCAATACTTTTCATCTCGTTTGAGGTTTGAGCAATGGCGCCTTGATTGCTCGGTTCATATGTTGGGGAGTGCCCGCCGATCCGCCCCAGAAGAATACCAGCAAACCCCAACATTCCGGCGACAATGAACGGCCATTTGACCCCAAAGAACATTTCGCGAGCACTCACCGTTCAGCATGCAGCACCTTCCATAGGTACTGGTATTTTGCGAAGGTAGAGTGTGTCACGCTCAATTGCTACCCGAAGCGTATAGCCCCATATCGCGCGCAGGCGTTTGCCAATTTGAAAATTGATGTGCAAATTTGTCACCCGCTTTAGTTTTTTAAGTGCTCGCAACTTTCAAGGTTCCCTTTTGCCACCAAGCACCTCAAATATTCCGTCTCCCGACGACTGCGCTCTTCCTCTTCATCGGCGAGTCGCATTTCCTCTCCGGCGCTACTTTTGGTAATCTTCGGGGGGAATTCCATGTCCACTTCGAAGAGGAATTCAAAGCGTTCACCATCGGTCGAAATGCCCTTGCAATGTACCGTCTTGACCTCTCGCGTTTCAGCATCGAGTGGAGCGTTCTCCACGCAATCGCCCTGCTCTACTTTGAAATAGTTGTGCGAATAGTTCGGTCGCCCAGGAACACCACGAGTGATATGAATGTCCACGATCGTGCTCCGCACGGAACCGTCTTCCTCACGAATATTGTCTAGAGAGAACTTAACCACGGAATGCGAAGCGCTCGACAAGGGCCTAAAACGATCCTTAATGCCGAATTCATACAAAAATTCGCGGCGGGCGGGACGAACAAAATTGTTAAATGCCCTCCTTATCTTTTTCCCTCCAACATCTGTAAAATCAACATCTTTCAGCTTAATATTCTTGAATACCCCGAAAGATTCAACATCTATATTTTCGTCACTGCCCCTATATTTATCATTTCTCTCAGGAATCGATCCGTTGCTTTCATCCATATACTGATCGTATTTTTCAGATCTGCTTTCGAGTTCGCTCATTTCTCCGACATTTTTCTCGTCAACGGGTTCAGCGGCGCTCTTCTGGGATGGATCATTTTCATCTTTCGTCAGTGCTGCGGTAACCTCTTGCTTGGCGTCTTCACCGATGTACGGCTGACTCGCCTTGTCAAAATCGAGCCGGTACTCCTCCCGCTGCCCATACCCAATACCGTAGCACAGAATGCTGCTCTCCCTCTCTACACAAGATCCTGCGAGTTCTTCATCGACCTCCGTCTCCACCTCTCCCGCCGTATTGCTGGTCAGGGTCGCCACGGCAACGAGACGGCCGACCTTTTCTGTGTCCAAGAAAAAGAACTTGTAGCCTTTCGTGACGACCTCACCATCGTCGGCAACCCCCACGAAATAGGCACTGAGACCTTTCTCGTAAACGTCCCTGCGAACGGCTGAGGCCACGCTCGTCTGCTTGTTGCCCAAAATCGCCAGATCATTATACGTGCCGGAGAGGAAAGAGAAACCGACGACACGATTGGCTTTTGTAGGGTTGGTAGACCCCGTCCAGCACTCCATGAATTTGTCGATAGCTGCGCTTGATCCATTCAATGGGAACGCATCGGCGTATTCATCGTTGACATAATACAACAGCCTCTTACCAGCCGAGAGAGCCGACAAGGTGCGGAGACCGATGGGCGTCATCGCTTGTTCTTCACCGATCTCGAAGTGGGCAGCCTGCATGCCATCCACTTCCCACGACACGGTATACCCCTTTGACAAGCCGCCGCGTGTGAACGCGACAATCGGCGTTCCGGGGCTTGCCTGTATGTGCAACACCTCAGAACTCGGGTTCGGGCGAGCTGATACCGACAGCGCGCAGATGGCAGCGTCGTTTTCCGCACCCTCAACGTATTCGAAGTTCCAATCGCCTCGAACGAATAGGCTTCTTTCGTCGGCATAGCTTTCAATAGGGGCCAGATTGGAAAGCGCTACGGCGAGGAGCGTCCAAGTAGAGGGTTTCATTGTGCCACCACCTTCTTCTTTCCCGAGCGCCAAGCGAAGAAGGCCATGACGGCCATGCCGAGCGATACGAAGCCCCAAATCTTCAGGTCGGGGAATTCGGTCGATCCGGCCAAGGCGATCAGTCCGGCAAGAACAAAGATGACAGTGGAGACGATCGGTAGGCCGAAGGCGAATGCTCCGCCGACGAACAGCAACAGGCCCGCGAGAATGCCGAGCATGCCAGCGTCTGTGGTCGCTGCATCACCGGTAAGATGAGAGGCGGTGCCAACCGTACAGGACTGCAGCAAGACGAGTATTCCGAGCATGATGGCAATGATGCCGAGGGCGATCTTCATGTTCTTCTTCCTATGATGTGTTGGTGACGACATGCGCACTGGGCCGACTGCGGCCGAACCGCAAAGGGAAATTGAGGGATTGTGAGAAGTGACTATGCGCGACCGCCAGCCATAGCTTCAGCCTTCATCTGCCGAAACTCGGTCTCGCTGATCGCCCCTGAGGCACGCAGAGCGGCGAGCCGTTCAATCTGATCGAGGCTCGGGGTGCCCGCCCCCGTGTTCGTCTGCTGGTGCGCCGGTACCGGCGCTTGCGCGCCCTTGCCGACAGGCCCCGAGCCAAAGCGGTTCGCGCCGGGTGTCGAGGGCTGGCAGTGAAACACCAGCAGGACGATCGCTCCCAAGGGGATCACGCCGATCAGCACCCACCAGCCGCTCCTGTCGATATCGTGCAGGCGGCGCACGCTGACCGCTAAAGAGGGAATGTAGTGGGGGATCACCCAAAGGGCGGTGAAGAGCATCACCCCCTTCTCGTCATTGCCGAGCGCGAGATCGATCGCCATGGCGATGACGCTGCCGCCAAAGGCGACCAGCATGAAATACCAGAACTCGGATCGGCTGGCCCGTCCCTTGAATTCGAAATAGCGGCACATGGCGCCAATGTAGGCGTTCATTCTGATTTGCTTTCTGTTCGTGTCATAGTTGCAATATGGGACTGACAGTCCGTCGATTGTCAAGCATCCGATGTGGCTCATGTGCCAGTCATGGACACGCGCAGCACCATCGGCTGGAACCTTCGTCGCCTTCGGGTCGCCAAGGGCCTTTCGCAGGAAAGGCTGGCGCTGGAGTCCGGCATTGACCGCGCCTATCTTGGTCGGGTCGAGCGCGGCTCGGAAAACGTGACGGTCTCCACCCTTGAAGCCTTTGCAAATGTACTGGGTGTCCGGGTCTCCGCCCTGTTTCGGGATGTCGAACCGAATGAGCCAGAACCAATGCCGCTCAAGGCAGGTCGGAAACCCAAGGCCCAAAATTGAAGAAGCCCGCGGCGGGGCGGGCTCTCTTCGTAGGGCGAATGTCGGGAAGATCGTCATCAGTACTCGTCCCCCCGCATGATCGTCATGACACGAACGGTGAACGCCGGGTCGGTCGGATCGGGTGAGGCATAGCGAAGATCGAGGTCGTAGTAGTCTATCTTCCAGAAGTACCGCACGTCCTTGAAAGCAAGCGCGCCGAAGTCGTGCTCGCCATATGAGTCGTTCTCGGGGGTGAAACTGTCGTACGCCCGCACTGCCTTAAACAAGCCACATAGGTCGTCGGGTGCGAGAGCCATGACGCCGCGCGTGGCGACAACATGGCCGCTCACGAAGCTGCGGCGGAACGCATCGTTGAGATGGCGCAACCGGTCAGCCCGGTTGAGCCCGTCGCGGCCAGTCTCCAGCGCAAGGGTGATGATATCCGCAAAGGCCATGACGCCCCCTGCCTCAGTAGGTCTTGCACTGAGGGTGAACGAGCGCGAGTTCGCTCAAGTGCTTGGAGGTTGGCAACTCATCGGGGAAGTCGCGCCAGCGCAGGCGAAACCGATCGCCGTCGAGCACTCCAAGGATCTCACAGGCCCACCAACCATCAAGGGGATCTTCCGTCGCGAGCACCAAATCGCCGACCGCAAGCGTCGACCAGTCTTCTGGCAGGTGTAGCGGCACCTCGCCCTTGCTTGCCTTGGCATAGCTTTCGGCAGCGGCGGCTTTCGCGGCTTCGATGCGAACGGCAGCCGAGGCGATGTACTCCTCGTCGAGATAGGCGGCCAGCCGGTCGTAGGTCTCGCGCTTGGTGAACGGCACGAACGCTTTGCCACTCTCGAAAAGCTTGCCCTTCGGCAGCAGGCCGGCGAGGGCAATCAGCTCAGCGCCATCGACGGCGATGGACGCCATGTCCATCATGTCGGCGGCAAGGGTGGCAGCATCGACCTGTTCTTCGGGGAACCACGCGGCATGGGGCTTCCCCTGATCGTCAAGGCCAACAAGAATGAGTTTGGCAATGGTGGCGGCATCGAGCTGCGGCTTGACCTTGTCGGCCTTCTTGGCAGCCGCCACCGGGCGCGGCCCGTTCAGGATCGAAACATGGGGCAGCGACACCTTCCTAATGGCAGGGGTAGCGGGTTCAAACGGCAGGCTAGGCATATGCTTCTCCTCAAATGAAAAGAGCGCCGAAATGGCGCTCAAGGGGACAGGGCATTGATGAAATCGGGGGGCGACAATCGCCGAACAATCAGTTGCATGACACCCCTTTGCCATCATCGAACACCTTTAGCTTATCAAAATAAAGAATAAAAATCAATATGATAGCTATTTTGCCTGATTGACTACGGCCAGAGAATGAATACCCTGGAAGGCTAAAACGCGGTTGGAAGAGTAACCGTGATCGTGATTTCAGAACGTGCCGGCCTGCTCGGCAACTGACGGCGGAGCTTAGCCGGAACCCCGATAGGTCACCCTCGCTTCGCTATCTACAGAGCGTTCCCCGCTTCTGATCAGCACTGCAAGGCGTCGGTAAACAACCTACGCAAACGCCAATTCACATCAGCGAATGCCGTGATCGGGGAATTGCCCCGCCCACGTTGCCGATCCTTCGGGAGAGTAATGTCCTGCGTGAAACGCACTATGCGAACCATGCAGGCATATGGCCCTGCACGCCTATAGGAGCCCAAATGCCTGCAACACCCCAGTCACACAACAACACTCATGAGGTTAAGAGCAATGCGATCAAGGCTATTGCTGGATGCAGTCAACGAATTCATCGAGCCGCGCCTACTCAGAGGCGATGAACCCTACATGCTAACTTTGATGTTCAAGACCCTTAAGGGCAGTGAGAGGTCGATAGCACGTCAGATGGATCGGGTTGCCGAGAACCTCTACGCCCGGCTGCTCACACGCTTGATCAAGAACCCGAAAAACACTCCTATCCTGCAGATGCCCCTCTGGCTGAGCTGTCACGACTGGCCAGTCCAGAAAGTCGATGGAATGACCTCACCGGACATTTTGACGAACGGTGGTCGCCATCTGCATGCCATGATGTTCGTGCCGCCAGTGGTAAGAACGGGTGTTCGCCTTAACGAGATTGTCGAGAAGAACCCGACGCAGTTCCTAGTGGGACAATATCTGACCGGGCTGCATGTGATGCCAGTCGAGAGGACCGTAGCGAAAGCGACCGGATACGCCCTAAAGTCTGTTGAGAGAGGGCGGGTTGGTTGGGGAGACGTGTTGGTGCTTCCCAAGAGTCACACCGAGATGGGGCGCACGACACCCCCAATAGCGCGACCCTTGCGCACTGAGGCCGAGTTCCTCGCTCGCGTCAAAGCATGGAGCGAAGGGGGCTAGGTGGGTCGAACGTGAAGAAATGAAAATGGGGCAAGGCTATAAAGCCTCGCCCCATTTTTTGTCCGTCGGCCGCGGCTTGCTACTCGGAAGCCGCCTCCTTGCGCCGCTTAACATCAGTCACAGACAATATCATCCTAGGGCCTAGCTCTGTAATTTGCCCTTTGATCGTGATCGGCAGTCCCACCGGCATGCCTAAGAGCATCTTCTGCTCTTTTGCGCCCAGAACAAGTGTGCAATCGGCTTGCGTGCGCATTTCCTTCCCGGAAGACCGCGGAAGTTCGCTCACCGCGTCAACTACTGTCTTCTTGGGCATTCCAAGTGTGGGCCTGCGTGCCTTCATCTCATGTTCACGCTCAGGTTTTGAAGCCGCTATCTTTTTGGTCTCAGCGTGCTCGTCAGCCAGAGTTTTCAATGACTTTACCTTCAGAAGGCGCTTGAGCTCATCTGGCTGTACGTCCTCTTCGGCGAACTTCCTGATGGCGCGATAGTAGAAGCTGGCGTCCTTTTGGGCAGCCTCGCCTGCACCGACCATGAACTTGAGGGCGAACCGGACGGCGTCGTCACGCTGCTCCGCCTTCGGTGGTCCACCACTAATTCCCGTCCAATTCTTGTTCTGACAAAACAAGAACCACTGCGGCTTGACCACTTTTAGGCGCAAGCCCAGTTCATAGGCTTCGCAGATGCGTGCGCGGACCCGTTTCCGGTGAGCCTTCTCCTCCGTCGTGTAGGCGTCCCGAAGTTGTATCATGGCTTCCACAACAGACAGTTCGCCATGGTCGGATTTCGGATTATCCGATTTCTTAGCCATCGTTTTGCCCCCCAAAGCGGACAAGTCCGACAGTTCCTGCGAAATGGGGGGATGTACGCTCTCTGTGGAGATTCGAGTTCAGCCTAAACATCGCCACCTGCCTTGCCTTCAAGGCTGTTGATCAGGTTCACGATTTCCGACGATTTCCAGACACGGGTGCGTGCGCCAAGGCGGATGCCGGGCGATACGATCCCTCTGCGGATGAGGTTATAAAATGAAGAACGACAGATCGGAAGGACGCCGTCCGGTTTGACGATTTGTCGCATTCGCAGGAGACGGAGAGTTTCGTTAATTTCAAGCGTCATAGTCTGGTCCCTTGGTTACCACTATTGGGACGTCCTATTGACAGCAAAAACTGGGCTGCCGCCACAGCATCTGAATCCGGAAAAAAACGCCGCGGCAGAGGGGTTTTTTCACTAACATTTTGTTGGCACCCGGCCCAAAGCTTGCTTGATGTGTCCGACGGTAACGTCCGTCTCAACGGTAGTTACAAGTAGGTGAATCAGTTTAGCGTCGGGATTCACGAACTCAGGCGCACTGCCATGTGGATTCTTTTGATACCCTCTCATCGTCGGAGAAATATCGAAATTGCGGGCAATCTCTCGTTTAAAGCACCATTCAAGGGATTCAAAAAGCTCGAGAGCGAGCAAAGAGGCTCCGCTGGGCTTGACGCCGCGTAGTTCCCAAAATTTTCTCTCTTCACGAGAGACCGCGATAGCGTGTGCTAGTGATTCTTGAACCTGCCACGTGACGTGCCGCCACGCGATTTCCCCAGCTTCTGTTTTGACGCTGATGATGCTCGATCTTGGAGCTTTTAGGATTATTTTTTCAGCCGATCGGAGTAATTTTATGGTTTCTCCCCATTTTGAATTTGATTCTTTGTCTATTTTTCTGGTGTGCCCGATTTCATATTCAATATACGAGGTGAGACTCATGGAGATGGCCCCGCGCATTCTTCTAATGAATTCGCTCCTGTCTCTTGAGAGCTTTTCAATTTCTCGAGGATAATACCTTTTGTTTTTTCTTATGAAGACGATAAATCGCGCAAGCATTGTCCGCTGTATTTTGTATAGATCCCGTCCGCTTTTGGCTTCCCACTGCTTTATTCTCTCCGCCCTAATTTCAGTTTTGCTTTTTTTCCCAGTCAGCACGGCGAACGATCCTGTTAATCTACAATACGCATCCGAAATGTTTCACGGAGTAAACCCGCATTTTAAACGTCACGCAACGACGAGGCTGAAGGTGGATTAAAAAGGGGATCGAACGGTCGGATCCGGCACCAACTCGTTGATTTTATTTTGTAATTTAAGGATAAATGGTGCCCCATGCCGGAATCGAACCAGCACTCCTTTCGGAACTCGATTTTGAGTCGAGCGCGTCTACCAGTTCCGCCAATGGGGCACGGGACCTGCGACAACAGTCATCGCCGTTTACACGAATGATTTTGGGTGGGTCAACCGGCAAATACTGTTGCCTCGATGCAATCACGAATCCGTGCAGCGATTTACAAAGACAAGGGGGCTGGTAAAAAGCGGCTGATCTTTCAATCGGGACGCATCCATGCTTCGACGCCTCTATGACTGGACCATGTCGCTTGCGGCGCGCAAGTCGGCGGAGACCTGGCTCGCCATCATCGCCTTCGTCGAGAGCTCGGTCTTTCTCATCCCCGCCGACGTGCTGTTCCTGCCGATGGGCCTTGCCCGCCCGGAGCGGCTATGGCGCTACGCATTCGTGGCGACCGTGGCATCGGTGCTGGGGGGAATCGCCGGCTGGTATCTCGGCCATTATGCCTTCGAGGCGATCGCCAAGCCGGTCCTTGCTTTCTATGGCAAGCTTCACGTGTTCGAGGAGATGCGCGCCTCGGTCGGCTATGAAACCCTCCTTCTGCTGCTGGTGACCTCCGGATTGGCGCACCTGCCGCCGATCAAGGTGGTGACCATTCTCTCCGGCGCCGCCAACATCAATCTCGGCCTTTTCATCGTCTCGGCGATCCTGGCGCGCGGCGCCCGCTTTTTCTTCCTTGCCTGGCTGCTTCGCCGCTACGGCGAGCCGATCCGGCACTTTATCGAGAAGAAGTTGGGGCTCATTGCCGGCATTGGCGCGGCCCTGCTGATTGCCGTCTATGCCGCCTATCGTTACATCGCCTGAAAGGGAAAGCGCGCCCATGTCGACCAACCTGCAGAACCGCAAAGCCGCCCTCCCCCACGCTCTGCTGCTGACCTTCGGCCTTGCCGCGACGGTCGGCAGCGCGCTCGGCTTCGAGCACATCGGCGGCTACATTCCTTGCGCGCTCTGCCTCCTGGAGCGGCTGCCCTATTATTACGGTATTCCGGTCGCGGGCCTGGCAGTCGTATCGGCGGCACTTGGCGGCCCCGCCTGGCTGACACGCGGACTGCTCCTGATCGTCGGCATCATGATGCTGGTCGGCGCCGGGATGGGCGTTTATCACGCCGGCGCAGAGTGGGGCTTCTGGGAAGGGCCTTCGACCTGCGCGACCTCGGCCCAGGCCGTGACCCAGAATGCCGGCGACCTGCTGGGCGATCTCGATGCCAAGAAGCCACCGTCCTGCACCGAAGCCTCGCTGCGCGTCCTCGGGCTGTCCTTTGCCGGCTGGAACGTGATTGCAAGCCTTCTCTTCGCGGCGATCGCGTTTGCCGGCGTGCGGGCAAGGAAGGTCTGAGGTAAACGAGACGCGGGAGCAGCAGCGGCGAACCGTGTCCGTCGTCGGTCAGGGCTGCAGTTCGACGTCCCAGTAAAGGTAGTCCATCCAGCTTTCGTGCAGGTAGTTCGGCGGGAAGAGCCGGCCGTTGTTGTGCAGATCCTGCACCGTCGGCTGGTAGGGATTCTGGCTCGGGAACATGCCGGCCTGTTTCGGCAGCTTGCTGCCCTTCCGCAGGTTGCACGGCGAGCAAGCCGCAACGACGTTGCACCAGGTCGTCTCGCCGCCATGGGCACGCGGGACAACATGATCAAAGGTGAGGTCGTCGGACGTGCCGCAATACTGACATTCGAACTTGTCGCGCAGAAAGACGTTGAAGCGGGTGAAGGCCGGATAGCGCGACGGCTGGACATAAGTCTTGAGGCAGACGACGCTCGGCAGGCGCATGGTGAAGCTCGGTGAGGAAACCGAGTGCTCGTATTCAGCGATGATGTTCACGCGGTCAAGAAAGACGGCCTTGATCGCGTCCTGCCAGGACCACAGCGACAAGGGATAGTAGCTCAGCGGCCGATAGTCAGCGTTCAAGACGAGCGCTGGCAGGGCCTGTGGTGAAACTGAAATCGTCAAGTGATTCTCCTGATCGATTCGGCATCTGCCCCTCTATATTAGGACCGTTGTTACAGCATTGTGAAGCCGGAAAGGAAATGTCGGAGCACGGTTTCGCCGCTTTGCAACCCCGTCGCGCAAGTGTCAGGCAAGCGGTGCACCTTCGCGGCGCATTGCACGGGCGTAGTAGGCCCAGAACAGTCGGGCAGAGACGCCTCGCCAGGGCGACCAGGTCGCTGCGATCTCGTCGAGTTCCGCTTGCGAGGGCCGCACAGACAACCCCAGCCCATGAGCCACCGCATTTTGCAAGGCGACGTCCCCCGAGGGGAAGATGTCGGGGTGTCCGGCACAAAAGAGCAGGTAGACTTCCGCCGTCCAGCGCCCGATCCCCTTGATCGCCGTCAGCGCCTGGATCGCCGCACCCGCTTCCATGTGACAGATCGCATCGAGATCGACCGAGCCGCGATCCACGGCCTCGGCAACGCGACGCAGCGTTTCCGCCTTTGCACGGGAAAGGCCGACCGCGCGGCAGTCGGCATCGGTGAGGTTGAGAACGTGATGCGGCGTCACTTCGCCGGCGACCCCTTCAAGCCGCCGCCAGATGGCATCAGCGCTGGCACGCGACACCATTTGCGAGACGATAATGCCGGCCATGCCGCGGTAGCCGGGATCGTGAAGGCGCAGCGGCACCGGGCCGGCCTTGTCGATCACGGCGAAGAGGCGGGCATCGAGCAGGGCCAGGTCGACTAGACCGGCGGCGACATCCGCCTGCGTTCTGATCATGTGCAATTGCATAAATGTTCCCATGGCCCGGCGCGGCCTTCCGGGATTTCGGCGGCCGTGGCCACCGCGCCGGTTTCGTGTAAGAAAACCGGATGGATTCGCCCTTGTCAAAGCCAGCCGTCTTTCGCTTCGCCCCGAGCCCCAACGGGCTCCTGCACCTTGGACATGCCTATTCGGCGATGCTCAACCACAATCTCGCCATGGCGGCGGGCGGGCGCTTCCTGCTAAGGATCGAGGACATTGATACGGTCCGTTGCCGGCCGGAGTATGAAGAGGCGATCTATCGCGACCTCCATTGGCTCGGCATCGAGTGGGAACGCCCGGTGCGACGGCAGTCGGAGCATTTTCCGTTCTACCAGCGGGCGCTCGACGAACTGATTGCCCGCGGCCTTGCCTACCCCGCCTTTCTCAGCCGTGCAGAGGTACGCGACCGGGTGGCAACGCTTGAGGCGTCCGGCGGAACATGGTCGCGTGACCCCGATGGCGCACCCTGCTACCCGACGGATGAGCGCGATCTGGACCGCGGCCTTGCGGGCGGCTGGATTGCCGAGGGACGCCAGCATGCCTGGCGGCTCGACATGGATAAGGCACTCGAAGCTGCCAACGAGAAATTGGCCGGCCGCAGCCTCGATTGGAGCGAAACGGGTATGGGGCCGGACGGCGAGACGGGCCTGGTGTCGGCGCAGCCGGAACACTGGGGCGACGTCATCCTCTCACGTCCGGACGCGCCGTCGAGTTACCATCTCTCGGTGACGCTCGATGACGCTGCGCAGGGCGTGACCCATGTCGTGCGCGGAAGGGACCTGTTTCACGCCACCTCCGTTCATCGGTTGCTGCAGGTCTTGTTGGACTTGCCCCAACCGCAATATCGCCACCACGGGCTGGTGCTCAGCGCCGACGGGCGCAAGTTGTCGAAGAGCAACCAGGATACGGGGATTTTGGCCTATCGGGAAAAAGGACTATCCCCGGCGGACCTCCGCGCCCTGTTCGCGCGCGATGGCCTCGTCCTCGATTGAGGCGGGCACCTCCGGCAAGGGCTTGCTCCCGCGCAGACGCTCCAGGATCAGTCGCTTGACGCGAAACTTCATCATCGCCGCGTTGATTTCCGCGCCGAGAATGAAGATCACGCCGATGATATAGAGAAAGACCAGCGCGATCATGATCGAGGCCAGTCCGGCATAGGTCTTAACATAGGTAGAGAAGGCGGCGAGGTAGGACGCAAACAGATAGGCGCCGACACTCCAGGCCACCAGCGTCAGCACGATGCCCGGCAGCACGTCGGCGATGCGCCGGTGGCCGGCGGGAAGCCAAAGGTGGGCGATCAGCAGTCCGAGGAACAGTACGATCAGCGTGCCGAGGATGCCCCAATCAAGAACCAGTGAGTAGACATAGCCGAGCCAGGGCATCCACTGATCGGTGGCGCGCACCGCCAGCGGAGCTGCGACAAGCACGATACTGATGGCGGCAAGCGCGACCACGCCGAGAATGACGAAGCCGAGGCTGGTCAGCCGGGTGACATACCACCAGCGCGTTTCGGCAACACGATAGGCACGGTTGAGGGACGCCCGCAGCGCCTCGACGCCGTTGGAGGCGAAATAGGCGGCGGCGAGCACGGAGATCGTCGCAAGCCCGCCGCGCGGGATTGTCAGCACCGCCACCACCTCGCGCGAGATCGGCGCGGCGATGGATTCCGGCCAGGTGTCGAAAATCAGATGGACGGCGGTATCGGCGAACTGGTCGGCACCGAGGAAAGAGCCAAGCGCGGTACCGAAGATGAGGAACGGGAAGACCGCAAGCAAGGTCGAGAGTGCCACGTGACTTGCCATCGCCCAGCCGTCATCCAGGGTGAAGTGCAAGATCGCGTCGTAAACGACCTTGTAGAGGAGGCGTAGAGCGGTCGGCATATCCGTGTCCCGTTCGTGGGCAACCTCGTCTGCGAGGCGTCTGGTTCTGGCGCGATTGTCAGCGCCCGGTGAATATGGGAAACCAAACTGTATTTGTACAGGAAATGCGCATGCCTGCTCCCCTTTCCCCTGGAAGAACGATCATCGTCACCGGTTGCTCCTCCGGCATCGGCGCCTATTGCGCCAGGGCCTTGAAAATGGACGGCTGGCGCGTGTTTGCCACCGTCCGAAAGGAGGCCGACATGGCCCCGCTGGAAGCGGACGGTATCGAGGCGCTGTTGATGGATTACACGGAGCCAGAGACGATCGCCGCCCTTGCGGAGAGCGTCCTGTCGCGTACCGGAGGCCGGATCGATGCGCTGTTCAACAACGGCGCCTATGGCCAGGCAGGAGCGGTCGAAGACCTGCCCGTCGAGGCGCTGCGGCAGCAGTTCGAGACCAATGTTTTCGGCTGGCACGACCTGACCTGCCGGCTCATCCCGGCCATGCGGCGGCAGGGCCACGGTCGGATCGTGCAGTGCTCCTCCATCCTCGGCATCGTTCCCTATCGCTGGCGCGGGGCCTACAACGCTTCGAAGTTTGCGCTCGAGGGTCTGTCTCTGACGCTGCGCATGGAACTTGCCGGCTCCGGCATCCACGTCAGCCTGATCGAACCTGGGCCGATCGCGTCACGTTTTATGGCCAACGCCATCCCGCACCTCGAAAGGCACATCGACCTGGAGCATTCGGTGCACGCGGAAGAATACCGCAGGCAGATGCGACGGCTGCGCGGCGAAAGCAGGCCCGCGCCCGGAAAGCTCGGGCCGGATGCGGTCTATCATGTGCTCAAGCATGCGCTGAATGCCGCCGCGCCCCGGCCGCACTATGTCGTCACCTCGCCGGCGAAAAAGGGCGCACTTCTGAAGAAGCTTCTGCCGGCAGATCTCTTTTATCGTATTATCGGCCGCTTCGGATGATGCCGCCTAGGGCTGAGGGTGACCGGCCCGGCCGCACTTGCAGGCACGCCCAAGAGACTTGCCGACTAACACTTTGAAACTATGGATTATCCGCCCCGAATTGAGTTCCGCTTCACGAGCAAATGCGTTAGTGTAATACACTCAGGAACGAACCGAACAACGGATTGCGAACATGTCCACCATCCTCACTTACGTCTCGCTCGTCGTCATGGGTCTTGTCGCAATTGTATTGATCCGCGGCCTGATCAACATGGCCAAGGGCGGCAGCGGCAACAAGTCCAACCAGTTGATGCAGATGCGTATCGTCTTGCAGGCGGCTGCGATTGTCCTCATCATGCTGACGCTTTGGTTCGCCGGCGGCGGACGGCCTGCATGAGAACGAAAGAACGATGGTCAAGCTGAACAAGATCTATACCCGCACCGGCGATGGCGGCACGACCGGTCTCGTCGCCGGTCCGCGCCGCATGAAACACGATGCGCGTGTCGCAGCCTATGGCGATGTCGACGAGACCAATTCCCTGGTCGGACTGGCGCGCCAGCATACGGCGACGCTTCCCCCCCTCGATCAGATGTTGATGCGGATCCAGAACGACCTGTTCGATCTCGGCGCCGACCTTGCGACACCCGAGACAGGCGAAAAGCCGCAATACGAACCCTTGCGCATCGTCCAGGCACAGGTGGCGCGGCTGGAAGCGGAGATCGACACGCTGAATGCCGAACTTTCCCCGTTGCGATCCTTCGTCCTGCCGGGCGGAACGGCGGCGGCAGCGGCACTCCATGTCGCCCGCGCTGTCGCGCGCCGGGCCGAGAGACGCATCGTCGAGCTCGCCGCGCTCGAGGGAGAAACCGTGTCGACGGAGGCGGCCGCCTTTATCAACCGGTTGTCCGATTTTCTCTTCGTTGCGGCCCGGTGGGCGAATGACAAGGGGGCTTTGGACGTTCTCTGGGTTCCAGGGCAGAACAGGTAATCGCACCGCAACCGGGGAACGAATGTTCATGTTCATACCGCTGCACGATGCGAATTCCCTGAAGTATATCAAGGCCCAGTACGTCACGATCGGCATCATCGTCGTTAATATCGCCGTCTGGCTCGTAGCCGGAATGCTGGCGAGCCAGACCTTTTCCGACGAGACCGTGGTCGGCCTCGGATATATCCCGTCAGTCGTGTTCGATTTCGCCGAACTCGAGCCCGGCCTCGTTCTCGTTCCGGCGGACGCGACCTACATCACCTATGCCTTCATCCACACCGACTTTCTGCACCTTGCGACAAACATGCTGTTCCTCTGGGTGTTCGGTGACAACGTGGAAGATGCGCTTGGGCACGTGCGCTTTCTCATCTTCTATCTCGCCTGTGCCGCGGCAGGCGCCTTCGTCCACGGTATCGTTCAGCCGGCTTCGGAAGCGCCTCTGATCGGCGCATCCGGCGCAATCTCCGGCGTCGTTGCCGCCTATTTGCTGCTGCATCCGAAAGTGCGCGTATGGGTACTCGTGTTCTTTCGCATCCCGCTGCCCTTGCCGGCCGTTGTTCCGCTGGTCCTCTGGGTGGCCCAGCAGTTTTACATGCTGGCTTTGGAACCCGACGGGAGCGTCTCCTGGGGCGCGCATGTGGGCGGCATACTCGCCGGGGCGGCCCTGGTGCTCGTCTTGCGGCGGCGCGACGCGCCGCTGTTCGACCGCACCATCACGACACCTGTGGCGGTGCGACATAAGGAAGCGACGCCGGACGATCAGACTGACAGCGCCAAAGCGCCCCCGGCTTCGCCCATCCGTTGGGGGCGGTAATCGCTCCGGATCGGCATACGTCGACGTTCACGTCATCTGAGTGGCGATAGTTTTCGCACGCAACGGCCGACCGATCATTGAAATTGGAAAAAAAACGCGTATCGATGTCGCCAACCGACAATCGGGCTGCGCTTGGATGGCGCATTTTCCCACGCGGGCATTGGAAGGAGAACCCATGAAGATCTTGGTCCCCGTCAAGCGGGTCGTCGACTACAACGTGAAGATCCGGGTAAAGCCGGACGGCACGGGGGTCGAGCTTGCGAACGTCAAGATGTCGATGAACCCGTTCGACGAGATTTCCGTCGAAGAGGCGTTGCGGCTGAAGGAGGCTGGCAAGGCCGAGGAAGTGGTGGTCGTGTCGATCGGACCGGCGAAGGCCGAAGAGACGCTGCGCACCGCACTCGCCATGGGCGCCGACCGGGCGATTCTGGTGGAAACCGACGACGCGGCCGAGCCGCTCGCCGTGGCCAAGATCCTGAAGGGTGTGGCCGAGGCCGAGGCCCCCGGCCTGATCATCGTCGGCAAGCAGGCGATCGACGACGACTCCAACCAGACCGGCCAGATGCTGTCGGCGCTGTTGGGCTGGGCCCAGGGCACCTTTGCCTCGAAGGTCGAGATCGGTGACGGCAAGGCAACGGTGACGCGCGAGGTCGACGGCGGCCTGCAGACGATCGAGATCAAGCTGCCGGCGGTGGTCACCACCGACCTGCGCCTCAATGAGCCGCGCTATGCCTCGCTGCCGAACATCATGAAGGCGAAGAAGAAGCCGCTCGACAAGAAGAGCCCGGCCGACTTCGGCGTCTCGACCGCCGCACGCCTGAAGGTGCTGAACACCGAGGAACCGTCCGGCCGCAAGGCGGGCGTCAAGGTCAAGTCGGTCGCCGAACTGGTCGAAAAGCTCAAGACCGAAGCCGGCGTGCTCTAAGGAACTGGAAAGGGAGATATCATCATGGCCATACTTCTTCTGGCTGACCACGACAAGAACCACCTTTCCGACCAGACCGCCAAGGCGTTGACGGCGGCGCAAAAGATCGGCTCCGACGTGCACGTGCTCGTCGCCGGCTTGAACGCCAAGGCCGTCGCCGAGCAGGCGGCGAAGCTATCCGGCGTCTCCAAGGTGCTGGTCGCCGACGACGCCGCGCTCGCCAACAACCTGGCCGAACCCTTGGCGGCGACGATCGTCTCGCTCGCCGGCAACTACGACACGATCATCGCCGCGGCGACCTCGGTCGGCAAGAACGTCATGCCGCGCGTCGCAGCCCTGCTCGACGTCGCCCAGGTCTCGGAGATCATCGAGGTCGTCTCGGCCGACACCTTCAAGCGGCCGATCTATGCCGGCAATGCCATCCAGACGGTGCAGGCGACCGACGCCAAGAAGGTGATCACCGTGCGCACGGCCTCGTTCGCCGCAGCGGCGGAAGGCGGCAACGCGCCGGTCGAGGCGGTTTCCGCCGGCACCAACCCGGGCGTCTCCTCCTTCGTCGCCGACGCGCTGTCGTCGTCCGACCGGCCCGAACTGACCTCGGCCAAGATCATCATCTCCGGTGGCCGCGCGCTCGGTTCGGCGGAGAAGTTCCAGGAGGTGATCCTGCCGGTCGCCGACAAGCTCGGCGCCGCCGTCGGCGCATCGCGTGCCGCCGTCGATGCCGGTTACGCGCCGAACGACTGGCAGGTCGGCCAGACCGGCAAGGTCGTCGCCCCGCAGCTCTATATCGCCTGCGGCATCTCCGGCGCGATCCAGCACCTCGCTGGCATGAAGGATAGCAAGGTCATCGTCGCCATCAACAAGGACGAGGAGGCGCCGATCTTCCAGGTTGCCGACTATGGCCTCGTCGCCGACCTCTTCGACGTCCTGCCGGAACTCGAAAAGGCCCTCTGAGGGCGATTGGGGCGGCACCGGCGCGACGATTAATCGCTGGAAAAAATTGCCGCACCGCATTATCACTTCACCGGGCTGGAATTTTCCGGCCCGGTTTCTTTTTTGACTTGCGGCCGGTTGCGTCCGCAGTGTCGCCATTCAGTGGGCAAGGCAATGAGCACGATCAGAAATGTCGGTATCGTCGGAGCAGGTCAGATGGGCTGCGGCATTGCGCATGTTTGCGCCGTCGCCGGCTACAAGGTCCAGATCTACGATCTGTCAGCCGAGAGGATCGAGGCCGGGCTGGCCACGATCCACGGCAATCTGGCGCGCCAGGTCGCGTCCGGCAAGATGTCCGACGACGAGCGCAAGAACGCGCTGGCGCGGATCAAGGGATCGAACGACGTCAACGACCTGTCCCAGGCTGACCTGGTGATCGAAGCAGCGACCGAGGATGAGACGGTCAAGCGCAAGATCTATGGGCAAGTCTGCCCGGTGCTGAAACCCGACGCGATTCTGGCGACCAACACCTCGTCGCTTTCGATCACACGGCTGGCCTCGGCCACGGACCGCGCCGAACGCTTCATGGGCATACATTTCATGAATCCGGTGCCAGTGATGAAGCTGGTGGAACTGGTGCGCGGCATCGCCACCGAGGAAGACACCTTCGCCACGGCCAAGCAGTTCTGCGCCACCCTCGACAAGACGGTAACGGTCGCCGAGGATTTCCCGGCCTTCATCGTCAACCGCATCCTGTTGCCGATGATCAACGAGGCGATCTATACGCTCTATGAGGGTGTCGGCACGGTCGACGCGATCGACACGGCGATGAAGCTCGGCGCCAACCACCCGATGGGACCGCTGCAGCTTGCCGACTTTATCGGCCTCGACACCTGCCTGTCGATCATGCAGGTGCTCTATGAAGGTCTGGCGGATTCGAAGTATCGCCCTTGCCCGCTGCTGGTCAAATACGTCGAGGCCGGCTGGCTCGGGCGCAAATCCGGCCGTGGGTTCTACGACTACCGCGGCGAGATCCCTGTTCCCACCCGCTGACGGTCGAGCGGGGCGCGCATTAAGCTCTTCTGAAAGATTCCGCGATATCAAAACATATCGCGGAATCATTTCACGGCGGGCACATGAGCGCGTTTTCGCTGGAATCGAAGATACCCTTCTTGAAATCGCGGCTTTTTGACCGGGCGGCCTTGCGGTTGATGCTGATCGCCGGACTGGTACCGAACGGCATCTTTCTGATCGCGATGCCGTTCTTCATTGCCCAACGGCTGATCACACCCCTGCTCTATCTGCTCGCGACGGCCGCGGCATTGTTTCTCCCGCCGTTCTGCGCCTACATCCTGTTCCTCCTGGTCGCCGCAATCGATCTCGGCCTGATCATATCCATCGCCTTCCACCTGCCTCTCCACACCGCGCTGGACTCCATCAGGTTCCTGAGCACGATCGATGTCACCGCATCGGCCTTCTATGTGACCACCGTCACCCTCACCTTCGCCATGCCCCTGCTGGCCGCGTGGCTCTTGAATCGCCACCGTGAAGAGATCCGCCTCGCCTCGCCCGTCCCCGCCGCGCTTCTCGCCTTTGTCCTTGTTGGCGCTGACCTGTGCTTCAATCTGCCATATGCCACCAAGGGGGAGTCCGAATTCGACAGCGCAATGACACAGAACGGACTGACGGCTGACGCAGTAGCAGCGCGCGGCAACAATCTGCTCGTGGTATTGGTCGAAGGACTCGGCGCGATCGCAGACGCAAACGACAAAGCCCTGCTCTCGGCAGAACTTGAGCGGGCGGCTGCGAGCGGAAACTACACGCTTACCCGCGGAACGACGCGCTACTCCGGGTCGACAACGGCGGCCGAATCGCGGGAATTGTGCGGTCGCTGGGGCGATCACCTCGACTATATCCATGAAAACGGTCCATTCGATTGTCTCCCGCGACAGTTGGCCGAGCACGGATATGCGACCTCGGCATACCATGGCTACAGTTCGGCGATGTTTGCGCGGAACATCTGGTATCCGAAGATTGGCTTCGAGGACCTCCATTTCGCTGACGAACTGGTCAGGGATGTTCCGATGCTCGTTCCAAACCGATGCGGCAGCGTCTTCGAAGGTCTTTGTGACACCGAAGTGGCGAATGCCGTGCGCGCCGAGCTGCTGACATCGGACAAGCGCCCCAAGCTTGTCTACTGGCTGACGTTGAATTCCCACGTCCCCTTCGTTGCCAAGCCGAACGGCCAACTTCGCTGCGGCACGGAGGAAGCGGCGATCACCAACCGGACGACTTGCGAACTGACCGAACTGTGGGGCGATGTGTTTAAGTCCGTGGCGTCCATCGCTGCCGATCCGGACTTGCCGCCGACCGACATATTGGTGGTCGGCGACCACCACACCCCGCTTTGGGAGCGCGACGCGAAAAAGCGTTTCATCCTTGGAGCGGTCGACTGGTATTTTTTGCGTAGCAGCGGAAGGATGCGTGAACAGCAGCTTGCCGCACGATGGAAAGATATTCCCCTTCGCAGCGGTGAAATCCGTACGAACGGGATCGCGCACCCAAGCATAACCATTTCCACAAATTTTCTGCAGAACTCCGCCAAGCAGGACTAATTTTTTCCTGAGCAGTCTGGGATTGGTCCGACGTGCCTCGGATTGAGCTCGGCCGGCCATTATGGTCCGGGCAGACAACGCACTTGCTTCCAGGAGACACATAACCATGAAGCGCCTTCTTCTGATCGGTGCCGCCATCGCGGCGCTGGCGTCCCCCCTTTCGGCCAACGCCGCCGACAAACTCCTGAACGCGTCCTATGACGTCGCCCGCGAGCTTTTCGCCGCCGAGAACGAAGCCTTCGTCAAGGCCCATCCCGGCGTCACCGTCGACCAGTCGCATGGCGGCACCTCCAAGCAGGCGCGCGCCATCGTCGAGGGTCTTGAAGCCGACGTGGTGACCTTCAACCAGGTGACCGACATCGATTTCCTCGTCAAGAACGGCTTCGTTGCCGAAGACTGGCAGACGAAGTTCGCGAACAACGCCTCGCCCTTCTACTCCTTCCCCTCGTTCCTGGTGCGCGCCGGCAACCCGAAGGGCGTCAAGGACTGGGACGACCTTGCCCGTGACGACGTCAAGGTGATCTTCCCGAACCCGAAGACCTCCGGCAACGCCCGCTACACCTATCTCGCCGCGACGGCTTACGCGAAGGAGAAGTTCGAGGGCGACGAGGCGAAGGTGAAGGAGTTCGTCACCAAGATCTTCGACAACGTGCCGGTCTTCGACACCGGCGGCCGCGCCGCCACCACCACCTTCGTCGAGCGCGAGATCGGCGACGTCATCATCACCTTCGAGGCCGAGACCAAGGCGATCGCCAAGCAGTACGGCACCGACAAGTTCGAGCAGGTCGTGCCCTCCGTCAGCCTGCTGGCGGAATTCCCGGTCGCCGTCGTTGACAAGGTCGCCGAGAAGCAGGGCAGCCAGGAACTGGCGAAGAGCTATCTCGACTTCCTCTACGCACCGGAGGGCCAAAAGATCGCCGCCGAGTTCGGCCACCGCGTCCATGACGAGACGGTCGCCGCCGAGTACAAGGACCAGTTCCCTGACATTCGCCTGGTAAAGGTCGAAGACGTCTTCGGCGGCTGGGGCCAGGTCGCCACGGAGCACTTCGCCGAAGGCGGCGTCCTCGATACGATCTACGGCAGCCGGTAACGCCTGACGAAATCCGCATCGGACCGGCGGGAGAAAGCCTCGCCGGTCCTTCTGTTGCAGAAAAGGACGAGAATTTTGAAACGGCGCGTTTTGCCGGGCCTGCCCCTCTCCCTCGGGATCACGCTGGTCTATGCAGCGATCATCATTGTACTGCCGCTGGCAGCGCTCGTGTTCAAGGCGGCAAGCCTCGGGCCGGCCGACTACTGGCGCATCGTTTCGTCCGACCGCGCCGTCGCCAGCTACGTCGTCACCGTCTCCTGCGCGCTGGCCGCGACGGTCTTCAACCTGCTATTCGGGCTGGCGCTCGCCTGGGTGCTGGTGCGCTATCGCTTTCCCGGCCGCCGCATCATCGACGCGCTCGTCGACCTGCCTTTTGCGCTGCCGACCGCGGTTGCCGGCATTTCACTGACGACGCTGTTTGCGACGAACGGATGGTTCGGCGCGCCGCTGTCCGAACTCGGCATCAAGGTCGCCTACACGCCGCTCGGCATCATGATCGCCATGGCCTTCACCAGCCTGCCCTTCGTCGTGCGCACGGTGCAACCGGTGCTCGAGGAACTCGACCCGGCGCTGGAAGAGGCGGCGCAGACGCTCGGCGGCAGCGACCTCTCGATCTTCCGGCGCGTCGTCCTGCCGCTGCTGACGCCGGCGTTGCTCGCCGGCCTGTCGCTGTCCTTCGCCCGCAGCCTCGGCGAATTCGGCGCGATCATCTTCATCGCCGGCAACCAGCCCTTCTCGACGGAGATCACCGCGCTGCTCGCCTTCATCCGCCTCGAGGAATACGACTACCCGGCCTCCGCCGCGATCGCTTCCGTCATGCTGATCACCGCCTTCGTCATGCTCGCGGTCACCAACCTCATGCAGGCGCGCGCGCTTCGCTACACCGTGAGAAACTGAGCCGATGAAACCGCATCATTCCGGCCGCCGGCCGCCCCGCATCGGCGACGCCCCGCTGTTCCGACGCACCCTGCTCGGCGTCGTGCTGTTCTTCGTCGCCGTCATCATCGTCGCCCCTCTGGCGGTCATCGGCGTCCACGCCTTTTCCAAGGGCCTTCCCTACTTCGCGGCCTCCATCGCCGAACCGGATACCCTGCACGCGATCATGCTCACCGTGCTGACGGCGCTGATTGCCGTGCCGGTCAACACCGCCTTCGGCGTCGCCGCCGCCTGGGCGATCACCAAGCACGATTTCATCGGCAAGCGGCTGCTGACAATCCTCATCGAAATCCCCTTCTCCGTCTCGCCGATCGTCGCGGGCGTCGCATACCTGTTCGTTTATGGCCTGCAGGGCCTGTTCGGGCCGGCGCTGGAGAGCGCCGAGATCAAGATCATGTTCGCGCTGCCGGGCATCGTGCTGGCCAGCATGTTCGTCACCGCCCCCTTCGTGGCGCGCGAACTGATCCCGCTGATGCAGGCGCAGGGGCGCGACCTGGAGGAGGCGGCGACCTCGCTCGGCGCCAGTGCCTGGCGCACCTTCTTCTCGGTGACGCTGCCCAACATCAAATGGGCGCTGCTCTATGGCGTGGTGCTCTGCAATTCGCGCGTGATGGGCGAATTCGGGGCGGTCTCGGTCGTTTCCGGCAACATCCGCGGCCAAACCAACACGCTGCCGCTGCACATTGAACTGCTCTACCACGACTACGATGCTGTCGGCTCCTTTGCCGCCGCCTCGATCCTCGCCACGCTGGCGCTGGTCACACTGGTCGTCAAGGTGGCGCTGGAGCGCCAGGGCGCCGGCCGTCGTAACCGTCCGGCGACACTCGCCGGCAACGATACAATCTCGGAGGTCAAGCCTTGAAAATCCGCCTCAACGATGTCGTCAAGACCTTCGACACCTTCCGCGCCGTGCACGGCGTGTCGCTGGAGATCCAGAGCGGCGAACTGGTGGCGCTGCTCGGCCCCTCCGGCTCCGGCAAGACGACGATCCTGCGCATGGTCGCCGGTCTCGAATACGCCGACTACGGGCACATCTATTTCGGCGACGAGGACGCCACCGACATCCCGGTGCGTGACCGCGGTGTCGGCTTCGTCTTCCAGCACTACGCGCTGTTCCCGCATATGACCGTGGCGGAAAACATCGCCTTCGGCATGAAGGTGTCGAAGGTGAAGCGCTCGCCCGAGACGATCCGCGACCGGGTCGAGGAACTCTTGGCACTGGTGCAGCTTTCCGGCCTCGGCGAACGCTTCCCGGGGCAGATCTCCGGCGGCCAGCGGCAGCGCGTGGCACTTGCCCGCGCGCTCGCCGTCGATCCGCGTGTGCTGCTGCTTGACGAACCATTCGGCGCCCTCGACGCGAATGTGCGGCGCGACCTGCGCCGCTGGCTGCGCAAGATCCACGACGAACTCGGCATAACCACCCTCTTCGTTACCCACGACCAGGAGGAGGCGCTCGACCTCGCCGACCGCGTCGTCATCCTCGACAAGGGCAATATCGTGCAGGAGGGGACGCCGGAGGAGGTCTGCCGCAGCCCGGAAAACGCCTTTGTGATGAAATTCCTCGGCGACGCCAACGCGCTGCCGGCGACGGTGCGCGACGGCAAGGCCTATGTGCAGGACGTCGCCTTCGACGCCCCGGATCTGAAGGACGGTCCGGCCGACCTGCTGTTCCGCCCGGCCGATGTTTCCTGGCGCGACAGCGGCGACGGCGTGCCGGCCCAGATCCTGCGCGTGCTCGACCGGCCGGATTCGCGCCGCGTGCTGGCAAGGACCACCGGCGGCCAGTCGATCGAGTTCGACACTGCGCCGGAGTTTCCGCACAAGAAGGGCGAGCAGGGTTTTCTCGACATCCGCCGGCCGCGCGTCTACGCGACGACGTGAGGGCAAAGGCGCGTCGAACCGCCTGATACACCAAATGAACGTGAACGCTGCACTCTGCCCCTCACCCGTACCCTCTCCCCGCAAGCGGGGAGAGGGTACGTGCCTCTCTTCCGGAACTGTGGGGCGGAGACGTAGCCGTAAGCGACCTTCTCCCCGCCTGCGGGGAGAAGGTGCCGGCAGGCGGATGAGGGGCAATTGTGCGCTTACGGGCGGTTCCCGCTTCAGGGAGAAAAGGTTCTGCCGGCTACGCCCCCGGGGCGCCCGGAATGGCGGCCTTGATCAGCGCCTTCGCATCGTCGCTGTCCCAGACGGCCGGGCCATTCATGGCACCGATGAGGCAGCCCTTGTCGTCCATCAAAAGCGTTACCGGCAGGCCGAAGGCGAGGCCTTCCTTCTTCAGCGCGTTGAAGACGCCCATCGAACTGTCGCGGTAGTAGGCGAGGTCGTGCACGCCGGTCTCGTCGAGAAAGGCCCTGGGCTTTTCGTCGGTACCCGTGTCGATGTTGATCGCCACCACCTCGAAGCGATCGCTGCCAAGTTCCTTCTGCAGCGCATTCAGCGCCGGCATCTCCTCCCGGCAGGGGAAGCACCAGGTTGCCCACAGGTTGACGAGCAGGGTCTTGCCGGAGAAGTCGGCGGCCGTAAGCGGCTTCCCGTCCGGCCCGCTGAAGGCGAGCGCCGGCAGCGGGCGCGGCTGGTCCGCAGCCTGCATGGCGGCGACCTGCCCCGTCAGGAACGGTGTCAGCGACGCCGCCTTTTCCTTTGCCGCTTCGCACTGGCCGCCTGACGCCGCCACGGCACCGCCGCCATTGCCAGACCGGCTCTCCATCACGTATACCCCTGCCGCACCGGCAAGGATGCCGGCAAGCGCGGCCACTGCAAGCAGCTTGGCGGCCGGGCGGCCCGGCTTCTTCTCGACTGTCATTTCATTCTCCAGGATAGGCAATCCCATGGCTGACGCAAAATCTGAGACCCAGTCCTCGAACCAGATGTGGGGCGGCCGCTTCGCTTCGGGTCCGGATGCTATCATGGAGGAGATAAATGCCTCCATCGACTTCGACAAGAAGCTCTACGCCCAGGACATCCGCGGCTCGATCGCGCACGCGACCATGCTCGCCCATCAAGGCATCATTTCCGCCGAAGACAAGGACAAGATTGTCGCAGGCCTGGAAACGGTCTTGAAGGAAATCGAAAGCGGTGCCTTTGAATTCTCCCGCGAGCTCGAGGACATCCACATGAACGTGGAGGCCCGGCTTGCGAACCTGATCGGTCCGGCCGCCGGCCGACTGCACACCGCGCGCTCGCGCAACGACCAGGTCGCGCTCGATTTCCGCCTCTGGGTCAAGGAAGAGCTGCAGAAAACTGAGCAAATGCTCACCGCGCTGATCGCCGCCTTCCTCGATCGCGCCGAAGAACATGCCGACACCGTGATGCCGGGCTTCACCCATCTGCAGACGGCCCAGCCCGTCACCTTTGGCCATCATTGCATGGCCTATGTCGAAATGTTCGGTCGCGACCGCCAGCGCGTCCGCCACGCCATCGAGCATCTGGACGAAAGTCCGATCGGCGCCGCCGCGCTGGCCGGCACCGGCTTCCCGATCGATCGCCACATGACGGCGAAGGCACTCGGCTTCCGCGAACCGACCCGCAACTCGATCGATACGGTCTCGGACCGCGACTTCGCGCTGGAGTTCCTGTCGATCGCGGCGATCGCTGCCACGCACCTGTCGCGCCTCGCCGAAGAGATCGTCATCTGGTCGACGCCGCAGTTCGGCTTCATCCGGCTGTCGGATGCATTTTCGACCGGCTCCTCGATCATGCCGCAGAAGAAGAACCCGGACGCCGCCGAACTGGTGCGTGCCAAGACCGGCCGCATCAATGGCTCGCTGATCGCGCTTCTTACGGTGATGAAGGGCCTGCCGCTCGCCTATTCCAAGGACATGCAGGAGGACAAGGAGCAGGTCTTCGACGCCGCCGAGAGCCTGGAACTGGCGATTGCCGCGATGACCGGCATGGTGCGCGACATGACGATCCGCACCGACCGCATGAAAGCGGCCGCCGGTTCCGGCTATTCGACCGCGACCGACCTCGCCGACTGGCTGGTGCGCGAGGCCGGCCTGCCCTTCCGTGACGCCCATCACGTCACCGGTCGCGCCGTGGCGCTCGCCGAGCAGAAAGGGTGCGAACTGGCGGAACTGCCGCTCGCCGACCTGCAGGCGATCAACCCGGCCATCACCGACAAGGTCTACGGCGTGCTGACGGTCGAGGCCTCCGTCGCAAGCCGCACCTCGTTTGGCGGAACGGCGCCGTCGGGTGTGCGTCAGCAGATCGCCTGGTGGCGTACCCGCAATTGACAGGCGACCGATCAATCGCCTTGCATGAAGCATCAGAAGAATCGGGGTGCACAAGACGCACCCGCTTCTGCTAAGTGTTTTACAACCATCGATCGCTTTCGGAGCCGCGAACCCGCATGACACTGAAGACCACTGCCAGGCTGGCCCTCATTCTTGTTCTTTCGGCGACGGTGATGGCGGCTTGCGGCCGCAAGGGCGACCTCGATCCGCCGGGCCCGGCGACGACGACAAAGGCGATCGTCGGCCCGGATGCAAAGAAACAGGCCGTCGAGGACAAGCCATTCATTCTCGACGCCCTCCTCTGACGGACAAGACACTGTGAACCACTTCGAATATCGCGACGGCGTTCTCTTTGCCGAGGATGTGCCCGTTCCCGAGATCGCCAAGGCGGTCGGCACGCCATTCTACTGCTACTCGACGGCAACGCTCGAACGTCACTACAAGGTCTTTTCCAAAGCCTTCGACGGCATCGACGCGCTCGTCTGTTATGCGATGAAGGCGAATTCGAACCAGGCGGTGCTGAAGACGCTCGCGCGGCTCGGCGCGGGTGTCGACGTGGTCTCCGAAGGCGAACTGCGGCGTGCGCTTGCCGCCGGCGTCCCGGCTTCGCGCATCATGTTCTCCGGCGTCGGCAAGACAGCCCGCGAGATGGATCTCGGCATCGAGGCCGGCATCTACTGCTTCAACGTCGAATCCGAACCGGAGCTCGAAGTTCTGAACGCGCGCGCGGTGAAGGCCGGCAAGCAGGCGCACGTCTCCTTCCGCATCAACCCGGACGTCGACGCCCGCACGCACGCGAAGATCTCGACCGGCAAGAAGGAGAACAAGTTCGGCATCTCTTGGGAGCGCGCCCGCACCGTCTACGCCCATGCCGCCAAGCTGCCGGGCATCAAGGTGACCGGCATCGACATGCATATCGGCAGCCAGATCACCGAGTTGCAGCCGTTCGAGGACGCCTTCCGGCTCCTGCGCGAACTGGTGCACACGCTGCGCGCCGACGGCCACACGATCGACCACGTCGACGTCGGCGGTGGCCTCGGCATCCCCTACAAGAGTGACAATTCCCCGCCGCCCCTGCCCGACGCCTACGCCGAGATCGTCAAGAACGAGTTGAAGGACCTCGACTGCAAGATCATTACCGAGCCGGGTCGGCTGATCGTCGGCAACGCCGGCATTCTCGTCACCGAAGTCATTTATGTGAAGGACGGCGGCGAGAAGACCTTCGTCATCGTCGATGCGGCGATGAACGACCTGATCCGCCCGACGCTCTACGAAGCCTGGCACGAGGTCAGCCCCGTGGTGATCTCGGCCGCCAACGCGCCGCGCATCCGCGCCGACGTCGTCGGCCCGGTCTGCGAAACCGGCGACTATCTGGCACTGGACCGCGAGATGGCGATGCCGAAACCAGGTGACCTGATTGCGGTCGGTTCGGCGGGCGCCTATGGCGCGGTCCAGGCCGGTACCTACAATTCGCGCCTGCTGGTGCCGGAGGTCCTGGTCAACGGCGGCCAATTCCACGTGGTGCGGCCCCGCCCGACCTACGAGGACCTGATGGGTCTCGACTCCGTGCCCGACTGGCTCGCCTGAGCGGCAGCCGGCTTGCCCTAACCTGGGAAAAGTCGAAAGCTGGAAAACGATCACGTTTTCGAGCGCGCCCTCGCCTTGGCCACAAAGAATGTTATCCTTGCGGCAGGTGGGCGTCGCGAGGGGCCTGCAGGCATGCGAGGACTGATGCACGAAGACGCGAAAAACGCCTCCGGCAAGGGACAGGGCAATGATCTCTCGGCGCGGCTGAATCGCAAGCGCGCGCTGGCACGCGCGGTTCTCTTTGCCGAAGGCATTCTACCAAAGCTGCTTCCGCTGATCCTCATCGCCGCGAGTCTGCTCGCACTGACCTGGTTCGGCTATTTCCGCCATGTCCCCGCCTGGCTGCATGTGGCCACGCTTGCCGCCTTCGGGCTCGGTTTCCTGCTTCTCGCCGTGCGCTTGAGGCACGCGGTCTGGCCGCAGGTCGACCGGGCCGATCGCATGCTGGAAGAACGCAACGATCTCGTACATCAAGCGATCCAGGTGCAGGCGGACCGACCCGTCCGCGGTGGGCCGGTGGCAGACGCGCTCTGGCGCGAGCACCAGGCGCGCATGGCCCGCATGATCGGCGCCCTTCAGACTGGGTTTCCGCGCCCTGACATCGCGCGCCACGACCGCCATGGCCTGCGCGCCGTCCCGCTGCTGCTCCTGGCCGTTGCCTTCGCCTTTTCCTACTCCAATCGGGCGGGACTGCTGTCCGATGTCGTCACGGTCCGCCAGCTGACCGAGGACAAGCCGGACATCCGCATCGACGCCTGGGTAACCCCGCCCGCCCACACCGGCCGGGCTCCGGTCTTCCTGACCGGAACAGAGGAGCCGATCGAGGGGACGCTGCGCGTGCCGCAGTTCAGCGAACTGACGGTACGCATCACCGGTGGCGTTGCCGACGATGCCGACGGTGCGGTTTCCTACACCCCGACCGGGGAGAAAGCGACGGCGATCCGGCCAGACGAACCGAAGCAGGGCGCCGACACGGCGGAGCCAGGCGCCAGACAGGACACACCATCCGCCACGCCCGTCCCCAGGACGCTGCACTACAAGATCGTCAAGAGCGGCTCCCTGTCGCTCGATAGCCAGCAATGGGCCTTCGACATCATCCCCGACCGCGTTCCGGAAATTGCCTTTGACGGCGTGCCGCGCAAGACCGCCGCTTCGGCCCTGGAAGTCCGCTTCGTCGCCAAGGATGACTACGGCATACAGGAGGCGCATGCGGAAATCGTGCCGGTCGAACCGCCGGCGAAGGACGCACGGCCACTCTATCCGCCGCCGGAATACCGATTGGATCTGCCGCGGCGCAACGCCCGTGACGCGAAGGGCACGACGAGCCGCAATCTCACCGAACATCCGCTTGCAGGAAAGAGGGTGCGCATAACGCTGGTCGCCCGCGATGCCGCCGGGCAGGAGGGGCGCAGCCAGCCGCAGGAAATGATCCTGCCGGCCAAGGCGTTCTTCGAACCGCTTGCTGCGGCGGTTGCCGAACAGCGACAGACTTTTGCGCTGGATGCCAATCAGTTGCCGCGCGCGATCACGCTCAGCGAGGCGCTGATGGTGCGGCCGGAGGAGACCATTCCCAATCCCACCCATTTCCTGCTGATCAGGTCGGCACAGGAGCGCATGAAACTTGCGCGCAATGACGCCCAGTTGCGCGAGACGGCCGACTACCTGTGGGAAATCGCCCTTGGGATCGAGGACGGCAATCTCTCGCTCGCCGATCGTCGCCTGCGCGAGGCACAGCAGGCGCTGTCGGATGCGCTCGAACGCAACGCGCCCGACGAGGAAATCGCCAAGCTGATGCAGGAACTGCGCCAGGCCATGCAAGCCTACATGCAGGAACTGGCGCGCCAGGCCGAGAAGAACGGCCAGATGCAACAGAATGCCCAGCAACAAGGCCAGATCCTGCGCCAGCAGGATCTGGAGCGAATGATGGACCAGATCGAGAACCTGGCTCGTTCCGGCGCGAAAGATCAGGCTCGCCAGCTTCTTGCCGAGATGCAGCGCATGCTGAACAACCTGCAGGCCGGGCGCCCGCAGCAGCAGCAGGGCCAGCAATCGGACGCGATGCGCCAGCAAATGGACAAGCTCGGCAAGCTGCTGCAGGATCAGCAGAAGCTGATGGACAAGACCTTCAACTACGACCAGGCACTGCAGGATCGTCTGCAGAGCGGTGACCCCCTGCCCGGTGAGGACGAGTTGTTCGGTCAACCTGGCGATCAGGGCAACGAACAACAGCCGGGCAACTCGCCAACCGACAAGATGACTGCCGACGAACTGCGGCAGGCGCTGAAGGACCTGAAGGCCCAGCAGGATGCTCTCGGCAAACAGCTCGGCGAACTGCAGAAGAGCCTGAAGGAAATGGGCATCGAACCCGGCAAGGGCTTCGGCGAGGCCGGCCGCGAGATGAAGGGGGCCTCTGATTCGCTAGGCAAGGGCGAAGGTGAGCCTGCAGTCGGCAGCCAGGGCCGGGCGCTGGAGGCGCTGCGCCAGGGTGCGCAGGACATGATGAGCCAGATGCAGGCCATGGGCCCGGGCGGGCCGGGCGAGGGCCAGCCGCAAATGGAGCGGACGGGCCGCGACCCGCTTGGTCGGGAGCGTCCGGACACCGCGCAGGGCCCTGACTATGACGGCCGCACCCGGGTGCCGGAAGAAATCGATATCCAGCGGGCCCGCGAGATCCTCGACGAGATCCGCCGCCGGCTTGGCACCGGCAATGCGCCGGTCATGGAGCGCAACTATCTCGAGCGGCTGCTCGGCATCGAGTAATATCCGTTCGCTCTTTCCGAGCGGAGCCAAAGATCATCGCCGCCGCCTGGCAAGGCAGTCTATCCGGGCTTTACTTCCCTTATGCCGCCAGCGCCCGCGCAACCGCAGTGCGGATGTCGGGCAGGCTGAACGGCTTGGCGACCACGTCGATGATTTTCTCGGCGAGGTCGTCTGCGCGTTCGCGTTGTTCGGCATAGCCGGTCATCAGCAGGATCTTCAGGTTCGGATGGGCGTCGGCGGCCCTGTGCGCGAGCTCGATTCCATCCATCACCGGCATGCGGATATCGGACAGGAGCAGGTCGAATTCCCCCTCGGAGAGGGTTTCGAGCCCCTGCGCCCCATCGGCGGCTTCGACCGTTTCATGCCCGTCGAGCCGAAGCGCCCGCGCCACGAAGATGCGGAGTGAATCTTCGTCTTCGGTGATCAGAATTCTCGCCATGATGTCCTCTTCAAGCCGCCAACCGACTTTGTCCGGCGGCGTCGTAGCGCCACCGGGTGCCGTTGTTGCGTTTCAGACATGACCAGAGTTTCGTTTGCGATCGGTAAACGGCAGAGAGGCAAAAGCGGATTTCGCCTACTCGGCGTCGCCCGTGACGACGCCGACGAAGGGCAGTTCGCGGAATGCGTAAGCCGCATCCATCCCGTAACCGACGACGAAGTGATCGGGGCACTCGAAGCCGACATAATCGGCCTCCAGATCGGTTTCCCGCTTGACGCTCTTGTCGAGCAGCACCGCGACCGTGACGTGGCGCGCGCCGCGCTCAAGCAACAGGTCCTTGGCGAAACGGAGGGTGCGACCCGATTCGAGAATATCGTCGATCAGGAGGATGTCGCGCCCATGGACGTCGCTGTCGATGTCCTTGACGATCTTCACGCCCTGCGACTTGGTGCCCTTGCCGTAGCTGGAGAGGGTCACGAACTCCACCTCAGGCGCAAGGCCGGTGGCATGCATAGCGCGAATCAGGTCGGCCGCGAAGATGAAGGAGCCCTTCAGGATCGAGATGACCAGAAGATCACGGGTCGGACCAGCCTTGATCTCGGCTGCCATCTCGGCATTGCGCCTGGCAATCTGCTCGGCGCTGTAGAGGGTCTCGATCTTCTTTCCGCGCACTACCTGCATTGCGATGTGGCTCCATATGGCGTGGGCTCGACGGCGCTGCGCCTCCGATCGGACGCGCAAGGGACGCACTACGTTGTGGTTCGCACACGGGTCTTCCAAGAATCCGTTCCGGTCCTGAAGGCCATGTACGCGCGGGGCTGTACCGCACCCCAGCCGCATAGCACACTCAATGCAAGGGCGCACCCGCCGGTTCAAGCGAAACCGCAATTTTCGGCAGGGTTGCCCCGCCGTGGGGCAGCTTCAGCGAGAATGCATCCGTAGCACCGGGCGGCAGGCTATCCGCCCCGGGTTCTAGCCGATGACGCGCGATCGACTTCCCGCCCACGATGACATCCACGACGATCGCCGGCACCGCACGCGTGTCTTGGGAGTGGTTTTCAACCGTACCGTAGACCGACAGCACCTTCATGCCGTCGCGGTCGTCGAGCGAAGATGAGACACGCGCAATCCCTACTCCGTCGCGCGGCCCGGCGCTGGTGAAAACCGTTGCCAATGCCGAAAGGCCGCCGGCAAAGAAGAACATGGCGACAACGCAACCCGCAACCACGGCGCCAAAGGCGCGTTGCGGCAGAAGCTGGAGAAGGCGCTCGGCACAGCGCGTCGCCCAGACAAGAGCCAGGAAAGCAAGACGGACCGCCCGCGAGGCGATGACGGTGCTCGGCGATCGGGAATGCGACCGGTTGTCGTTGCAGACCGATGTGCGTGCCGCCGGTGTACCAGCCGGAAGGACAATGAAGTGGGCATCGACGGCGGCCTCGTGCCGGGCCCTTGGCGCAACGCGCTTGCGGATGCCGGGCTCCGGCGGCAGGAGATCGATCGAAGCGCTTCGTTCGCGCCGTGCGCCGAATGCACTCATGACGGTTCTCCTTGTCGTTGCTTCGCGCAATAGGCCTCACCCGCAAAAAAGTCGGGCATTGAACCAAATCCTTACGAAACGTAAACCATACTGGTTAATGCTTCGGAAACCGGCCTTGGATGGGCCTTGATTTCATGCGATTCGCGAGAGAAGCGCGCGTCGCGCCAGACGGAACCGGATAGCCCCTTTGATACATTTCGAGAATGTTGGTCTGCGATATGGGATGGGGCCGGAAATCCTCCGCGACCTGACCTTCGACATTCCGCACCGGTCCTTCCAGTTCCTCACCGGTCCCTCCGGGGCCGGCAAGTCGACGCTGTTGCGCCTGTTGTTCCTCTCCCTGCAGCCGACCCGCGGCCTCGTGCGTACATTCGACCGCGACATCGCCACCATCCCGCGTGACGAGCTGCCGATGCTCCGGCGCCGCATTGGCATCGTCTTCCAGGATTTCCGCCTGCTCGACCACCTGACGACCTTTGAGAACGTCGCCCTGCCGCTGCGGGTGCGCGGCAAGGAGGAGTCCTCCTATCGCGCCGACGTGCTGGAACTCTTGAAATGGGTGGGGCTCGGAGAGCGGATCAACGTGCTTCCGCCGGTCCTGTCTGGTGGCGAGAAGCAGCGCGCGGCGATCGCGCGCGCCCTCATCGACCAACCGGAGTTGCTGCTGGCGGACGAACCGACCGGCAACGTCGATCCGCCGATGGCACGACGCCTGCTCAGCCTGTTCCTCGAACTGAACCGCCTGGGCACGGCGGTCGTGATCGCCACGCACGACCTGTCGTTGATGGATCAGGTCGAGGCGCGGCGCATGATCCTCTCGCAAGGTCGGCTCGATATCTATGAATGAGACCGTCGAACGCAATGCGCAGGACCGCGCCCCGCAGAAGCGACCGGAGATGCAGGTCCGGCCAACCGCACCGATCGTGCCGCCCGCGAACGTTTCCGGCAACGCGCTGATGTGCGTCATCGCCATCATGGCGTTTCTGGCCTGTCTGACCTACGGCGCGGTGAGCATGGTGCGGGCGACGGCGGCCAGTTGGCAGAGCCAGATCTCGCGCGAGATCACCATCCAGATCAAACCGGATGACAAGCTCGACATGGAGGCGGCCTTGCGCGATGCGCGCGATCTCGCCCTTACCTTTTCCGGCACCAAGGACGGCCAGATCGTCGATCGCGCGGCAACAGCGAGACTGCTGGAGCCCTGGCTTGGCGAAGGGCTCGACCTCGACGAACTGCCGGTTCCGCGGCTGGTCATCATCACGATCGACGAGCGCAACCCGCCCGATTTCGCCGCCATGCGACAGGCCCTGACCGAAACGATCCCGCAGGCTTTCCTCGACGATCACCGCACCTGGGTGAACCGGCTGGTGGCCATGGCGGAAACAACCGCCTGGATCGGCACCGCCGTTCTCGTTCTCGTCTTCACCGCGATGGTGCTGACGGTGATCTTCGCGACACGCGGCGCGCTCTCCGGCAATCGTCACATCATCGAGGTGCTGCATTTCGTCGGCGCCGAGGCGGGCTTCGTGGCAAGCGAGTTCCAGAAGCATTTCCTCAAGATCAGCCTGAAGGGTTCGTTTGCCGGCGGCGCGCTGGCCGCCCTCGTCTTCGCCATCGCTGGCTACTGGCAGAGCAGGTCGCTCGCCACGCCGGAGAGCGACCAGGCAACGGCGTTGTTCGGCACCTTCTCCGTCGGTCTCAGCGGTTACCTCGGCATCGCCGCGACGATGCTCATCATCGCCCTTTTGACGACGCTGACGGCACGTTTCACCGTGATGCGCACGATTTTCGAGATCGATCGCATCCGCTCCGACCCGGCGCGAACCGACGGTGTGCCAAGTAGCTGAAGCAAGCATGGCCGCCGAAACCTGGAGCCGCCTTCGGAGAAGCGCATGCGAAAACAAAAATCTGAGATGCAGCAAGCGCGCCTGAAGGACCGCTCTGCGCTTCGGGCGAAAGCCGCGCCAATCTGACGCAACCGACTCGTGCTTGCCGCAATCGCCAGCTATGAGAGAGAATCATGGCCGCAATGGACGAGTCGAAAAACGCGATTGTGGAGGGCCGGCAGCCACCAGCACGACGCTGGCGGATCCGCCCGATACGTCGTTTTGTGCGTCTTTTTCTCGTGCTGATGCTGTTGGTCTGCGGCGTTCTGCTTGCTGGTTTCCTGTATTTCGCCGAAACCGTGGCGTCCCTGGAAACACCACAGCACCCGAAAGCGGACGCGATCGTCGTCCTGACAGGCGGCTTTCAGCGCATCGACCAGGCCCTCGAACTGCTCAGGCAGGGCGCGGGAGAACGCCTTCTGATTTCGGGCGTCAATCCGACGACGAGCGGCAATCAGATCCGCAGATTCACGCAAAGCTCATCGAGTCTGTTCGAGTGCTGTGTCGACATCGGCCACGACGCGATGGACACGATCGGGAACGCCAACGAGACGGCGCGATGGATCAGCGACCACGGCTACCGAACCGTGCTCGTCGTCACCAACAACTACCACATGCCGCGCAGCCTGTTCGAGCTGCGCCGCAGCGACGCGAAAACCGAATTTCTTTCCTATCCGGTCATCAACTCCGACCTGAAGAACGGCAACTGGCTCGGCCAGCCGATGGTCGTGAAAACGATCCTTTCGGAATACGTGAAATACTCCGTGGCCCTGCTTCGCGATGTGGTCGGCGCCGGAACCGCAAGCGGCCTGCGCCGTGACGAGCCGGTGCAGGCCTCATTGATGTAGCCGAGCGTCACGTCGCACGGCAGGCTTCCAGACTGCTGCGCATTTTCGCGTGATACGACTAGGGTGATCACTCGTTGGCGAGCAAGACGATGCGATCGTAGAGCTCCCGCGAGACTTTAATGCCCTCGCTTTCGCTTCGCTGCCGCGCGCGATATCGCCTCTCGGACGGCAGCCTTGCCCCTTGGCCTGCGATCGCGGCGAAAAGCGCCTCCGCGGCCTCATGATTGCTTTCGATGCTTTCGCCTCCCAGCAGGGCGGGATCGAAGGCGATGACAAGCTCGGCATGGCAGGGCGCTGCCTTGGCATCCGCATCGAATGCCATCGACTGCATGCTTGTCATTCCCCCGATCAGCGGGCCCGCCAGCAATTCCACCATGGTGGCGAGCGCTGACCCCTTGTGGCCTCCAAACGTCAGCATCGCACCGGACAGCACGGCGGCCGGATCGGTGGTCGGCCTGCCCTCGGAATCGACCCCCCACCCCATCGGTATCGGCTGGCTTTCCTTGCGATGGCGAGCGATTTCGGCCCGTGCGGCCGCGCTCGTGGCGAAATCGAACACGTAAGGCGGATGATCCTTGCGCGGCCAGCCGAATGCGATCGGGTTGGTCCCAAGCACCGGGGCGGAGCCGCCCGCGGGAGCAACCCAGCTATGGCTGGGGTTCATGATCAGGGCTGCAAGACCATGCGCGGTAATGGCTTCGACTTCCGGCCACAGGGCGGTTGAATGAAAGCAGTTGTTGATTGCCAGGATGGAAACGCCCATCGCCTTGGCCTTCGGGACCAGGATTTCCAGTCCACGCTCGAATGCGAGCAGGGAGTAGCCGAAGTCGGCGTCGATCCTCGTGACCGCCGCGGAGACCTCCTCAGGTTTCGGATCCGCATTCCTGTTGAACCTCGGATGACTTATGGTGTCCAAACAGCCCGGCAGCCGCTGCAGTCCGTGCGACCGGCAATCGTCCCGCTCGGCCAAAGCCATTGCGCGCGCCAGCGGTTGCGCCTGGGCATGGGAGAGCCCATTCAGCGTCAACACCTTCATGGAGAGGTCAATCACCTCCTCCAGCGTGAGGACAACCTCGTCGCGCTCGTCCTGCAAGTTCAAATCGACGTCTCCTGTACCGGTTGATATCCGCTCAATGCAGCTAATGCATTGATAATATGGCGTATACATACAGTATACACGTCTTGGCGTAACTTTGCCAGCCGACCTTGCCGGCCACCATGGCCCGATGGCATCTCGACCGGGCTGACGCGGTCGATTGAACCAAGGGCGCTGACACCGGACCCTTCAGGCTCGCAAGAAGTGGCTCCGGTGGAGCTATTTCGTCCTAACAGGAGGCGGCTCGACGGCTAGCCGGTTTCCGCCGCCCGAATTATCGTGTAGGCAGGCACACCTTTTGCTCATTGCTGTGCGGCGCGTCAGATCGGACGCGCAAGGAGACCTTCCGGCTGATGATCGTCCTGCGTTCCATTCTGTTCAACCTGGCCTTCTACATCAATCTGATCGGGCAGATGGTCCTGCTGTCGCCAGCCTACTTCCTGCTGCCGCGCAAGAAGGCCATGATGGTGCCCAAGAACTGGGCCCGCAGCAATCATTGGCTGTTCGACAAGATCGTCGGCACCACTTTCGAAATCGAGGGCCTGGAGAACATTCCCAAGGGACAAGGCTACATCCTCGCGCCGAAGCATCAGTCGCTCTGGGACACCTATGCGCTGCTGCCCTGGCAGGACGATCCATTTTTTATCCTCAAGCGCGAGCTGACCTGGATCCCGCTTTTCGGTTGGTACATCCTGAAACAGCGAATGGTGCCGGTTGACCGCGGCGCGCGTGGCAGGGTCATGGCCGCGGTGATGGAGCGGGCGAAGGCCGAAATGAAGTCCGGCCGCCAGTTGATCATCTATCCCGAGGGTACCCGACGGCCGCCCGGCGCACCGCCGGAGTACAAATACGGCATCGCCCGCCTCTATCGCGATCTGCAGGTGCCGGTGCTGCCTGTCGTCATGCACCCTGGCCTGTTCTGGCCGCGTCGCAAGTTCCTTCGCTACCCCGGTCATTTCAAGGTCCGCATCCTGCCGCCGATCCCCGCCGGTCTGGAACCGGACGATTTCCTCGCCCATCTGGTCGACGTGATGGAGACGGCAAGCGACAAGTTGCTGCTGGAAACGGTCGAGGCCAATCCGCATGTGCCGCTTCCGCCCACCGCCGCGAAGCGGGTCGCCGAACTGCATGGACGCGGCAATTGATGCGGATCGTCAGCGGCCGTTTGTGAAGCGCTCGACCGTGCGGCCGACCTCTTCGAGCCAGTGATCGCGTATGCCCATCTCCCGCAGGTGAGCGAGCGTGTTGGCCACGTATTCGGTGTTCGGCCCAGACTTTCCCTGTGCCGTGCTGACGGTGGCAGCGGCCTCCTCTACCGAAAGCGCGCCGGCATATTGATGGTGGGCGCGGTCGATCACGTAGGCGAGCGCCGGGGTGCGGATGCCGTCCTGAAGAGTGACGGGCAGCGTGCGCTCCTTGTAGACGTGGGTGACGAGTTCGCGCTCCCGCAAGTAATCAAGCACGGCGTTCCGGCGCTCAGGCGCAACACGAAACGCCATGCCCCAGCAGGATCCGCCACGGTCGAGGCCGAGGACAAGGCCCGGATGGTCCGGCGTGCCCCGATGCACCCAGGAACGAACGCAGAGCGCCCGGCGAAAGCCATGCAGGCGCGCGGGCCGGCTCTCCTCGACCTCGAAACCAGGATTCCACATCAGCGAACCGTAGCCGAAGACCCAAAATTCATCCCTGTCCACTGCGCGATACCATATCCACCTGAAAGCCGCCGCAATTGATGGCTCTTTGCCGGCGTCAGCACAAGCTATGCAAATCAATTTTCTTCCGTCACAACGGAGAGCATGATGACATCGACAAACGGCGCGACGCGCCGCGGCACCAGCCGCAAATTCTGGCTTCTTGGCCTCGGCATCATCGTGTTCGTGGCGCTCTATAGCGGAGCGTGGTTTTTCGGCGCCGACCGGCTAAGGAACCTCGTCCGTGATCGGCTTTCCGATTCGTCCGTATCGGTGGCCTGTACCGGCCTCGACGTGAGGGGCTACCCCTTCCGCATCGGGGTCTATTGCGACGCCATCGGAATCGACGACGACCGCACGGGGACATCGGCGAGCTTCGGCGCGCTGCGATCGGCAGCTCAGGTGTACAACCCCGGCCATGCCATTGTTGAGCTCGACGGGCCCGCCGTCGTCCGCGTTTCGCCCGACATCGTGTTGACGGCCGACTGGAACCTCCTGCATGCCAGCGGCGTTGCAGGCATCAGCGGACTGGATCGCGCATCGGTTGCCTATGATGCCCTGAAGGGAACCTTCGTCGCAGGCATGCGCGACGTAAAAGTCGGCTTTGCCGCCAGCCATGGCGAGATCCATACCCGCACGAACGGGACGGCTCTCGATGCTGCCCTGTCGATGGACGGGCTCGAACTCACGGTGACCGAGACCCGTGTTCCGAAAGTAAACGTCACGGCCGACGTGACGGTCGCCGACGCAGCCAACTGGCTGAAAGATGGCGTGCCGGCCAACGCGCCGCGCGGAACGCGAGGCGATCTGCGCAAACTTGGCCTCGACTTCGGCAACGGAAATGCTGCCGCGCTCTCCGGTTCCTATGAAATCAATGCCGAGGGGCTTCTCTCCGGCAAGTTCGAGCTGGAGATCAACGGCATCGATACCGTCCGCGATATTGTCGCGGAGGCATTCCCGGAAATCGCCGACACGGCGACAAGCGTTGCCGACACGATCCGGGGTCTCTCGGGTGGCCGCGAGGATGCCCGCGTGAAACTGCGAGCCAAGAACGGCGTCGTCTATCTCGGCATCATCCCGATCGCATCCATCGGGCCTCTCTGAGGCCGCCGGAAAGAGCGAAGACTAGTTTGGCGGCGTCGCGCCGGGACGGCCGAAGTTCGCCGCCGCCGTATCCTGACCGGCATCGATGATCGAGCGGCGAATCGTGCGGGTGCGCGTGAAGAGGTCGAACAATTTTTCGCCATCGCCCCAGCGGATCGCGCGTTGCAGATAGGCGAGATCCTCCGAGAAACGCGACAGCATCTCGAGGATCGCGTCCTTGTTGTGCAGGCAGACATCGCGCCACATGGTCGGATCGGAAGCCGCGAGGCGGGTGAAATCGCGAAAACCCGAAGCGGAATATTTGATGACCTCGGACTCGGTCACCGTCTCCAGATCGTCGGCCGTGCCGACGATGTTGTAGGCGATGATGTGCGGCAGGTGGGAGACGATGGCCAGCACCTTGTCGTGGTGCTCGGTGTCCATTTCATCGACCTTCGAGCCGAGCGTCTCCCAGAAGGTCGCAAGACGCTTCTTGGCCACCTTGTCGGTGCCGTGAACCGGGGTCAGGATGCACCAGCGTCCGCGAAACAACTCCGCAAAGCCGGCGTCCGGACCGGAATGCTCCGTACCGGCGAGCGGATGGCCGGGGATGAAATGGACCCCTTTCGGGATGTGCGGCAGCATCTGCGCGACGACGGACCCCTTGGTGGAGCCGACATCGGTGACGATCGCGCCCTGTTTGAGGTTCGGTGCGATCTCCTGGGCCACGCTGCCGGAAGCGCCGACGGGAACGGAGACGATGACGAGATCGGCGTCGCGCACGGCCTCGGCGGTGTCGAGATAATAGTCGGTGCCGAGGTCCAGTTCGCGCGCCCGCTGCAGCGTCTCCGCGCTTCGGGTTGCGATCGCCACCGAGCCCGCAAGCCCCTTCTCCTTGACCGCGCGCGCAATCGACGAGCCGATGAGCCCGATACCGATCAGCGTGATCTTGTCAAACTGCTGCTCCGACATGCTGCCGCCTCTTTGCACAGGGGCGCATGCGCGCCCGATACCCCTCCACCGCCCAGGCGTCTTCGGCCGGAATGGCTGCGCCAGCCATTACCGGCGTGACGGACGATTGTCGAGGGGGCGATAGTTGAGCCCGCCGCGCGTGCTCGGCACACCGGAGGGCGCAAGCACCGGCACGAAGACGCGACGCGACGCGCGGACGGCCACCGGCAACCCCTGATAAAGGCGCTTCTGCGCCTCCACGACAAGCACGCCGGAGAACATCGGCCACAGCCAACGCCCAAGTCGCTCGAAGGCGCCGTGAAGTTTCAGGACGCTTCTGTGCTTCGACGGCGGGAAGAACAGCGTTTCGGCACTGGCGCCGGGGGTAAAGTTGGTTTCGCGCAACAGATGGGTGAGCTGGCCGCGCGAATAGGGGCGCCCGGAGCCGAACGGGGTGTGCTCCATGCGCGCCCAGACACCGCGCCGGTTCGGCACGACGATGACGAGCCGTCCGCCCGGTGCAAGCACGCGCCAGAGTTCCTTCATCGTCTCGCGCGGGTTCTCGGCGAATTCGAGCGAATGCACCATCAGGACGCGGTCGACGGACGAATCGGGCAGCGGCAACTCCTCGTCGAACACCAGGGCCGTCGCCGAGGATTCGCCAACCGGCCAGTTCACAGCCCCCTGCCCCGCCGGCATGAAGGCGAAGGTGCGCTCGGTATCCGCCCGGAAGCGCTCGAGGTACGGAACGGCGTATCCGAGACCCACGAGCCGCTCCTCGGGCAGTCGCGCCCAGATCGAGGCAAGCGCCATGGTGATCGAATGCTCCGCGAGGTGGCCGAGGGGGGAGTGGTAGAATTCGCGGAGGTCGACGATATCTGCGTGCATGGGCAAGATGTTAGCGACCGCGTGATGGACTTCAAGGCCCACGTGCCTACATTCGGGCGTGCGCGCGAAATGCCACGGGAAAGGACCAACAATGAAGCCGCTCGATATCGAACTCTTTGGCTGCCGGAGTGACAATTTCGGGGTGCTCCTGCACGACCCGGCGAGCGGAGCGACCGCCAGCGTCGACGCTCCGGAGGAGAAACCGATCCTGGAGGCGCTGGCGCGCCGCGGCTGGCAGTTGACCCACATCCTCACCACCCACCACCATGGCGATCACGTGGAAGCGAACCTGGCGCTGAAATCGCGCTTCGGCGCAACGATCATCGGCCCCGCGCGGGAGGCCGATCGCATTCCCGGCATCGACCAGACCGTGGACGAAGGCGACCGGTTCGACTTCGCCGGCCACCCCGTTGAGGTCATCTGGACTCCCGGCCACACGGCCGGCCACATCTGCTACCGCCTGCCCGACAACGGCCTGCTCTTTGCCGCCGACACGCTCTTCGCGCTCGGCTGCGGCAGGCTGTTCGAAGGGACCGCCGCGCAAATGTGGCAATCGCTATCGAAGCTTGCCGCACTGCCCGAGGAGACCTCCGTATATTTCGGCCATGAGTACACGCTCTCCAACGCCCGGTTTGCGCTCACCGTCGATCCGGACAATGCCGCCCTGAGGGAGCGGGCCGCAGAGATCGAGCGCATGCGCGCTGCAGGGCGATTCACGGCACCGACGACCATCGGGCTGGAAAAGACGACCAACCCGTTCCTGCGCGCCGCCGACCCTGGCATCCGCAAGGTGCTCGGCATGCCCAACGCAACCGATGCCGAGGTCTTCGCCGAGATCCGGGCCCGCAAGGATCGCTTCTGATGACACCGCAGGAGATCATTGCGACGCTGGGCATGGAGCGCCACCCCGAGGGCGGCTGGTACGTCCAGACGTTTCGCGATCCGGAGGGTGGTGCTCGCGGGCATTCCACCTGCATCTACTATCTGCTCGAACGGGGAGAGCGATCGCATTGGCACCGGGTCCGGGATGCTACGGAGATCTGGCACTTTTATGCCGGCGGTCCGATCGCGCTCTCGCTGTCGAACGACGGTGTCGCCAGCCAGGCCCATGTGCTCGGCCCTGATTTGGCAGGGGGTGAGCGGCCACAGGTGCTCGTGCCTGCCAACTGGTGGCAATCGGCCGAACCGCTCGGAGAATGGACCCTCGTCGGCTGCACGGTCGCGCCGGGCTTTTCCTTCGACGCTTTCGAGCTGGCCCCGCCTGGCTGGCAGCCGGGAGGATCGATGGAGGTCAGCCCAGGGGCCGGACGTTAAGCCTTGGCCCCTTCGGCGACTGCGAGTCGTTTGCCACGGAAGATCATGTCCTTCGCCGCCAGCACCGCCCCGCCGGTGACGAGCGCGCACGCCAGGGCGATGCGCCAAGACGGTTCGGCGAATCCGGTGACAACCAGCATCAGCGTCGAGAGAACCGGCGCGGCATAGCTTGCGGCACCGAGAATCTGGATGTCCCCATTCTTGACGCCATGGTCCCAGGCATAAAAGGCGGCACCGACCGGCAGGAGCCCGAGGCCAAGAACGGCAAACCATTCGAAGCCGGTCGCTGGCCACACGGTCGTCTCCAGCGCCAGATGGCAGAGGAAGGATAGAAACGACGTGGCGAGGCAAAAGCCGGTCACGACGTCCGTCGAGACCGCGTCGAAGCGCCGGGTCAGCAGCGAATAGCCTGACCAGGTGAAGGCGCAGAGGAAGGCGGCGCCGTAGCCCAGCGTGTAGGCGCCGTCAAAAGCAACGCCGTTGCGGGCGACGATCAGCACCGTTCCTGCAAGCCCCGCAAAGGCACCCGCGACATGATACCAGCGCAACCGTTCGCCGGGCAGCATCGCCGAGCCGACGACGATCAGCAGCGGCCACAGGTAGGCAATCAGGCCTGCCTCGACGGCCGGCGCATTCCGCAGCGCCGTGAAATAGAGGAAATGGTAGCCGAAGAGGCCGGCGATGCCGACGATCCAGACCTTCGCCGGCTGGCGCAGCAGCTTGAGCCGTTCGGGCCTCGCCACCAGCACGGCAATGCCTGGCAGGCTGCCGATCAGGAAGCAGATCGCGGAGAGCTGGAACGGGGGCATCTGGCCGGAAGCAGCGGTAAACAGGGCCAGCAGCGACCACATCAGGATCGCCGAAAAACCAATAAGCGTCGCCTTCAAATTCACTGCCCTTGCCGTTGAATGTTGCCCTCAGCCACCGAAACGGGTTGCCGAGACCGTAACCGGACCGAGCGCGGTCGGAATCCGGACGAATACGGGGGCATACATATCGACTGCTTCGGCTTTGGCAAACCAGATTTCCATCGACGCGAGCTTGCGCAGATACTCGACGTCCCTGCGCCCCTTGCGATAACCCGCGCGCGGCACGAAACGCACGCCGCAGACCTTCACCTCCCCCTCGAAGCCTCTCGTCGAGAACGACCGGGTGCCTTTGTCGGAGAGCTCTATGTCCATGCGCGACTCACCATCGAAGATCGGCAATGTCTTGGAGCAGACATTCGTGGTGGCCGGTATGATCAGCCCCGAGATCGGATCGAGGACGGAACGCATGTCGCTCGCCTTGACCGGCACCCAGTTTTTCGGCGGACGCTTGCGTTCCGGCCGGATGGATGCCCGGATCACGTCGCCGTTGCGGAACGCGACGTCGATCGCCCGCGCCTTCTTGCCGCTGCGGTAGGACATCGAATAGTTGGTCGCCCTCAGCTTGCCGTCCGTCAGGGTGCCGGACACCGAGGTCGTGCCATGCGTGCTGGATAGAATTTCGGCCAGACCGGCGGAATCCATCCGGCCGGAGATCGTGTATCTGCGCCCATCAAAGTCAGAACGGAAACTCGCGGTCGCGACCGGAAAACCGGACAAGCGAATGCTGTAGTCGGTAATGTGACTGATATTGGCAGCCGGAGCGGCAGCGGGGGACCCCACCAACGCCGCCGGAACGGCCGCTGCTGCAAACCAAGCCCGCCAGCTCATTTTCCTGCGCTCCTTGACCCATATCGACTATAAAATGCTTTGCGGCAATTCTACGCCGCTGCTATCCCTTGAGACGATGGAATGAGCGGAACCAGTCCGGCTATTGGCCGCAAACCGCGGCGATTTGCAACCGTTTTCCCCGAATGCGGCAAGGTTTGGCTTGACGCCATCGCTGCGGGTGACTATAGAACCGCGACTTTCCAATAAGGCCAGACGGACTGCGGCCGGACACGGCGCCGGAATCGTATTGTCCGAACCCAAAGAAGAATAGGTGCATCCATGTCCCGTAGTTGCGAATTGACCGGCAAGGGCGTCCAGTCGGGCCACAATGTGAGCCACGCCAACAACAAGACCAAGCGCAAGTTCCTGCCGAACCTGTGCAACGTCACGCTGATCTCCGACAGCCTTGGCCAGCGCTTCCGCCTGCGCGTTTCCGCAGCGGCGCTCCGCTCGGTCGAGCACCGCGGCGGCCTCGACGCCTTCCTGCTGAAGTCGGATGAGAACGAGCTGTCGATGCGCGCCCGCCTGCTGCGCCGCCAGATCGCCAAGAAGACCGCCGCCTGATCCGGCGCAGTCCTTTCTGATTGCTTCGAGGCTTGGCCGGGCATCCGGGCAGGCCTCGTTTCGTTGAATCGTCTCCAACTGGTGGCATCACCCAGGATAAAAAAATGCAAGCGAACCGCACGACCCTGATCTACGTCCTGATGATGACGCTCGTCGTCGTCGCCTCCAACATCCTCGTTCAGTACCCGCTGCCTTGGACCCTCTTCGGGATCAGCCTCGGCGACATCCTGACCTTCGGCGCCTTCAGCTATCCGGTGGCCTTCCTTGTCACCGACCTGACCAACCGCCAGTTCGGTCCCAAGACCGCACGAAAGGTCGTGGTCGCCGGCTTTGCCGTCGCGGTCCTGTTCTCCTTCGCCGTCGCCTCGCCGCGCATTGCCATCGCCTCGGGCTCCGCCTTTCTCCTCGGCCAGTTGCTCGACATCTCGGTGTTCAACACGCTGCGGCGCCAGGCCTGGTGGCGAGCACCGCTGGTCGGCTCGCTGATCGGCTCGGCACTCGACACCCTGATCTTCTTCTCCGTCGCCTTCGCTCCGGTCTTCGTCGTCTTCGGTCCGAACGAACCGTTCGCGATCGAAAACGCGCCGATCCTTGGCGTTTTTGCCGCCGAGGCGCAGCGCTGGGTTTCCTGGGCGCTCACCGATTTCGGCGTGAAGGTGCTGATGGGGCTGGTGATGCTGCTTCCCTACGGCGCGCTGATGAGCACGCTCAGGCCGATGCCGGGCGTCGAGAAGGCCGCAGCCTGACCGCCCGCCTCAAGGCTCCAGCCTAGAACGCCGGACGGCAGCCGCCTCGTTGATCCGGGTACGAGCGGCTAGGAGGTCTCGCCGTTCGAACCTGAGGCGTCGGTGCGGCAGGCTATCGGCATCGGCCCCTGCTGATGCTATGACTGCAACGACCTCAAGGCCAACGCGGGCGGGACGAGGCGTGCATGTCGACAGCGATTGCCATTCTCGGCGGCGTCGGGCTGTTTTTGCTCGGCATGACCGTCATGACCGGCGGCCTGAAGGCGCTGGCGGGATCCGCCCTGCGCATCGTCCTTGGCAAGGCGGCGGCGACGCCCCTCTCCGGTGCCTTCTGGGGCGCGATCGTCACGCTGCTCGTACAGTCGTCGAGCGCGGTGACGATGACGACGATCGGGCTCGTCAGCGCCGGCCTCCTGACCTTTCCGCAAGGGCTCGGCCTCGTGTTCGGCGCCAATGTCGGCACAACGGGTACGGGCTGGCTCATCGCACTGATCGGTGTGCGCGTCTCGCTTTCGGCCTACGCACTGCCGATGATCTTCGTTGGCGCCCTGGCCAAGCTGCTCGGCAGCCCGCGGATCGCGGCGGCGGGCGGCGCGCTCGCCGGCTTCGCGCTAGTTCTCTATGGGCTGACGACCCTCCAGCAGGGCATGGGAGGCCTTGCGGAGACCCTGCATCCGTCCGACCTGCCCGCGGTTCTGGGCGCGCCGGGAATTGGCTGGATCGCGGGGTCGGTCGGTCTCATGACTCTGATCGTCGCCGGCCTGGCGATGACCGCAGTCATGCAGTCCTCGACGGCCGCCATCGCCGTCACCATTTCCGCCTACTACGCCGGGGCGATCGGCCTGGAGCAAGGCGCGGCACTGATCATCGGCCAGAATATCGGCACGGCGACGAGCTCCGCACTCGCGGCGATCGGCGCCAGCGCGACGGCCAAGCGCCTCGCCCTCGCCTATGTGCTGTTCAAGCTCATAGCCGCGCTCTTTGCGATCGTCGCCTTTCCGCTCACGGCCGCGCTGATGAAGACCCTGTCCGCGTCTGTCGACGGGATGACGCTGCTGGCCGCCTACCACACGGCCTATAACGTCGTCGGCGTGGCGGTGCTGCTTCCGGCGACGCAGTGGTTCACCCGTATCGTCGAGCGGCTCCTGCCCTCCAAGGAGACGCCGCTCCAGCGCGCGCTCGATCCGAGCGCGCTTGCCAGTCCGGTGCTCGCGGTCGAGGCCGCCCGGCGGGTCGTGGCGGACATCCTCACCAAGACCGCCGTCTCGGTTTCCGCAGCGCTTTCGGGCGTGGCTGCCCCCCCGTCGCAGGGAGCCGCGGCTGCCGCCGCGCTCGACGAGGTGCGTGATTTTCTGTCCGAACTGAAGGAGCCGCCCGAGACCGAGGCCGAGCGGCTCCGCTTGACGAGCACCCTCCACGCACTCGATCACGCCGCTCGTCTCGTGGAGGCAGTGGCGGAGGGCAACGTCCCTGGACCGCCGGCCGCAGCCTCCCATGACCTCCGCGTCGCTGAACTCTGCAAGGAGGCCATGCGCGCCGCACAGGTGGTTGGCGGCTCGATAACCTCGGAATCCGCCCTCAGCCCACAGGCTGCCCCCATCGGCTGGAGCGCTTCGCCCGAGGTTGCCGAGGCTCTCACTAAAGTGGAGGACGCTGCAAAGAGGCTCGCCGCCCTGCAGCGCGGCCATCGGGCCACGACCCTCGCTTCGGTCGCACCGGGAAAGCTGACCGCCGCGGATGCCTTCGCGCGGATCGACGCCGCCCGGCGACTCGACCGGATCGTCCATCACGCCTGGCGTTCGGCGGCACACCTCCTCGGCCGCGGCACCCACGAGGACCTAAGTACCGGTGAGCAATGAAGCGACGAAGACGCCGGTTGATTGGGTCGTGGTTCGCCAATTTCGGTTCTACGAATCCACCTGCGCATTGGCCCTTGTGGCCAAAGCGGCAGAGCGGACGTTGTCATCCTGGATGACATCCGACAGGCGACTTGAGCAGGCGCGTATATTTGTCGCTGCTACTGTTTCTTCATCCGAAACTTCTCGTGGCATCCGCCGCAATTGGCGGTTACCGCATTGAACTGAACCTTCAATGCATCGAGATCCTGCGGATTCGCAGCTACGGCAGCGGCCGTATCCACTCGGAATTTCTCGGTGGCCGCCTTGAACGCGGGCATGTCTTGCCAAACTGCCGGCAAGGCAGCCGTATCTCCGGTGTCACTACCAGCGGGAAACAATACGTCCACGTTGACGCTTTGCGCATTCTCGCTGAGGCCATTGAGGGCGGTCATGGCAACGGCAGCGTCAAACGGCTTTTCCCCCTTGACCATGGGAGCGAGGGTACCGGCCAGCTTACCGCGCTCCTTCATGATAGCCTTGCGATCTGCAATTGGGTCAGCCAAGGCGGCGGAGGTAGTAAGCGCGAATGCGGCGATGGCCAGAATGAGCGTTCTCATGAGCACCTCTCTCTATTGCGGTTTGGACTGATCACTCGTCGGAAGAAGCTCCAACAATTGGCAGCGACATACTGTTTGATGACCGCTCTTGGTCCAAAGCGGGCGCGATCACTGCGGACAGTTCCGCTCTGTGCAATTCCGTGACCTAATGATTATGGGACTGCTGGAAGCCAGCCACATCGTACTGAGATACGCTCTTCGGGTTCTTGGAGTTCTGCGGCTGCTCGCCCGCGTAGTGTGTTCCCGCGTTCCCATCTGGGTTGAAGGCTGAACCCGGGGCAGTGCTGGCGTGGCCCGGCGTGGCAATCCCCGTCTGAGAGGTGCCAATCGTCTGGTTGGGCTGACCAGTCGTCCCTGTTACCGCGTGAACATTGCCGGCCAAAACCAAGCCAGTGGAGGCTAGGAGAAAGGATGCGCCTAGCAATATCGGCGTGACGAGATGTTTCATGGTGTGCGCTCCCAAAGCGTCTACGCTGCGAGGAGGAGACACCCGAGGCCTGCGGTTTATTCCCCGGCACTTTCATTCTTTCACCCGGCACCCCGGCTCTTGGCTCGCGTCCGCCCGCGCAGCCATGTCCGCGATTGCGCAAAACTGGCCGCAAGACCGTGACGGCCTGTTCGTCAGGAGGGTCGCAGGCCGCCGGTCAAGCGGAATTCGAGCATCAGGTTGCGCTGCAGGATCGAGTGGTTGTCGTCGGAGACAATGATGATGCGGATGTCGCCGTCCGGCATCTGCACCACGTCGAGGCCTTCCATGTTGTCGATCTGGTGGCTCATGTCGGCGTCGATCAGCACCTCGCCATCGACGACGGCACCCGGCCTGATGTCGGCGCCCTTGATGCGGCGGATGCGCATGCCGACACCGTCGGACAGGCGGAAGCGGCGCTCGAGCAGCAGGAGGTCGCCGTTCGGCAGGAAGGCGCCGTCGGTGGCGTCATACGGATCGTTGCGCACAACGGAGAAGGTGCCTTTCATAGGCCCGTCGAGGATGGCCGCAAGCAGGTTTCCCTGTTCGTCCAGGCTGCGCTCGGCGATGATCACCGGCGCACCGGCAAGCGGTCCGTCCGCGGGCGCGACGACCAGGGTCTCGAAACCTCGATTGCCGCGGAGTTCCCAGCGAGGAAACGGGATCGGGTAGCTGCCGGACGGGCGGGAGGTCTCAAAGCCGGGATCTGGATAGATGTCGACGCGATGGCGCTGCTCGAAGCTGACGATTGCGGCGCCCGGGGCCAGTGCCAGACCCTCCGCATCCATCTTTGCCTTGGCGTTCTCGCTCTCGCCGTCCGAATTCAGCATCGAGGTTATGTGGAGATCGGAGAGGCCCGAAAGCGCCCCTTCTCCATCGCGCTGGATCCGCCCGGTCAACCAGTGGCCGGTATCGAGCACGGCGACGAAATGCGCCTGATCGGGTCGAAACCGGATGGAGGAAACGGCTCCGAGCAATTTGTTGGGCGAGGAATAGGTGATGCCGCCGACGAATTCGAGCTTGCCGAAGGCGCGTTCGCTGGAGCCGATGCCGAAATGTGAGATGATCCGACTGCTGGCCTCCATCGCGACGCTGGTGGCCGCGCTCGGGGCGGCCACGGCGGCGGCCGTGGCAAGAGCTAGGGCAAACAGGGCGGACAATCGCGTCATCGGCTACTCATGCCAAGCGAACGCAGCCGCCCGGGTTTCAGTTGATGTTCAGCCGGCGCGGCGCAGGCCGCCCGGCCGTCTGCGGCCTGTCGTTTCATCAGCGAAGAGCGAAGCGAGCTGCTCGGTCATGGCCCCTGCCAGCTCGTCCGCATCGACGATCGTCACCGCGCGGCGATAGTAGCGCGTCACGTCATGGCCGATGCCGATCGCCAGCAGCTCGACCGGCGAGCGTGTCTCGATCTGCTCGATCACCGCGCGCAGGTGCCGCTCCAGATAGTTGCCGGGATTGACCGACAGCGTGGAATCGTCGACCGGTGCGCCATCGGAGATCATCATCAGAATGCGGCGCTGTTCGGGCCGGCCGAGCAGCCGGTTGTGCGCCCAGATCAGCGCCTCGCCGTCGATGTTTTCTTTCAGGAGGCCCTCGCGCATCATCAGGCCAAGATTGCGGCGGGCGCGCCGCCACGGCGCATCCGCCGACTTGTAAATGATGTGGCGCAGGTCGTTGAGGCGGCCCGGTGCCTGCGGCTTGCCGCTGCCGAGCCATTTTTCGCGCGACTGCCCGCCCTTCCAGGCCTTGGTGGTGAAGCCGAGAATCTCGACCTTGACGCCGCAGCGCTCCAGCGTGCGGGCCAGGATGTCGGCGCAGGTGGCCGCAACCGTGATCGGCCGGCCGCGCATCGAGCCGGAATTGTCGATCAGCAACGTGACGACCGTATCACGGAAGTTCGTGTCCTTCTCGCGCTTGAAGGAGAGCGGCTGCATCGGATCGATGATGATGCGCTGCAGGCGAGCCGAGTCGAGATAGCCCTCCTCCAGGTCGAACTCCCAGGACCGGTTCTGCTGCGCCATGAGGCGGCGCTGCAGGCGGTTGGCGAGACGACCGACGGCGCCTTGCAGGTGGGCGAGTTGCTTGTCGAGGAACGCCCGCAGCCGGTCGAGCTCCGCCTCGTCGCACAGCTCCTCGGCCGCGATGGTCTCGTCGAACTCCTCGGTGAAGACAGAATAGTCGACCTTCTCGTTGAAGTCGCCGAAGATGCCGGGGTGGCGGACCTCGCCGGGCGTCTCGCTGTCCTCGTTTTCCTCGTCGGCGAGGTCGTCGTCGGAAATCTCCGCGCCGTCCATCTCGCCTTCATCCATCTGCTCCTCGGCAGACTGGTTCTCGTCGGCGGGAGCCGCCTCGTCGCCGGCCTCTTCCTGCGAGTCGCTTTCGTCCTGCTCGTTGCTGCGCGGCTGGTCCTCGTCGGTCTCGCTATCCTGATCGTCCGTCTCGGTGTCCTCCTCGCTGATGTCCTCGGCGACATTCATCGAGGCCAGCATATGGCGCACCACCTTGGCGAAAGCCTGCTGGTCGTTCATCGCGGCCGTAAGATCCCCAAGATCGCCGCCAGCCTTGTCCTCGATGAAGCCACGCCAGAGATCGAGCACCTTGCCGGCGGACTCGGGCGACTTCTGCCCTGTCAGCCTTTCGCGAACCAGCAGCGCGACCGCCTCTTCGAACGGAGCGTCGGCCTGGCGGGTGATCGCGCCGAAATTGGCCCGGGCGTATTTTTCCGACAGCATGGAATTGATGTTGGCCGCCATGCCCGGCATCCGGTTGGTGCCGATCGCCTCGACGCGGGCCTGCTCCACCGCATCGAAGACGGCGCGCGCATCGGCGCCAGGCGGCGACATGGTCGCGTGAATGCGCGCGTCGTGGCACGCCTTGCGCAACGCCATGGAGTCGCCGAGCCCGCGGGTAACGGCCAGTTCGTCGCGCGTCGGGCGCTTGGACAGTTCCGGCAGGCGAATGCGCTCGCCGGCGATGCCGGGCCGCTCGTTGGCGAAAACCACCTCGACTTCGGCATCGCCGGCAACCGAGCGGATGCAGCCGGTCAGCGCCCTGCGGAAGGGCTCGACGTCGACCGGGGCGCCGGGTCTCGGCCTGGAATTGTCACCGCGAGCAGCCATGTCTCACCTGTCCAGCCGTCAGGCCGTCGCCTCGAGGACGATATTGGCGGCGCTCTCCTTGAGCTCGACGCCGAAGGCGCGCTGGTAGTGTTCGGCCACCAGCGGCCGTTCCAGCTCGTCGCACTTGTTGAGGAAGGTCACCCGGAAGGCAAAGGCGATGTCGCCAAAGATCTCCGCGTTCTCTGCCCAAGTGATGACGGTGCGCGGGCTCATGACGGTGGAAAGATCGCCGTTGATGAAGGCGGCGCGTGTCAGGTCGGCGACGCGCACCATGCGCGAAATGGTCTCGCGGCCATCCTTCTTGCCCGACAGCGTCTTCACCTTGGCGGCAACGATGTCGACTTCGTTGTCGTGCGGCAGGTAGTTCAACGTCGTGACGATCGACCAGCGGTCCATCTGCGCCTGGTTGATCTGCTGGGTGCCATGATAGAGGCCGGTCGTGTCGCCGAGGCCGACGGTGTTGGCGGTGGCAAACAGGCGGAAGGCGGGGTGGGGACGGATGACGCGGCTCTGGTCGAGCAGGGTCAGGCGGCCGGAGGATTCCAGGACGCGCTGGATCACGAACATTACGTCCGGGCGGCCGGCGTCGTATTCGTCGAACACGAGTGCGACATTGTGCTGGTAGGCCCACGGCAGGATGCCGTCCTTGAATTCTGTGACCTGCATGCCGTCCTTGACGACGATCGCATCCTTGCCGACGAGATCGATGCGGCTGACGTGACTGTCGAGGTTGACGCGGACGCAGGGCCAGTTGAGGCGGGCGGCGACCTGCTCGATATGGGTGGACTTGCCGGTGCCGTGATAGCCGGAGACCATGACGCGGCGGTTATGGGCAAAGCCGGCCAGGATGGCGAGCGTGGTCTGGCGATCGAACAGGTAGTCGGGGTCGAGATCCGGCACATAGGCGTCCGCCTTCGAATAGGCCGGGACGCGAATATCCGTATCAATGCCGAAAACCTCCCGTACAGAAACCGTGGTATCCGGGAGGTTGGAAATATCGAGATCCATCTTGCTCATAATGTCTCCGCAGCAGACGCCGCTCGCATCCGCCCTAATGTCCTGTTGCTGCCGGCATGCTCTAGCAGAAGCCGGCCTGCTTTAACAATTGATATGCTTGGATGACCGCCCGAAAACGCTCTTCCGATCCCCTATCTCCGCCATTTGCATCCGGATGGTGCTTTTTGACAAGCGCTTTGTAGGCCGTCTTGATGTCCCCGGAGGTGGCATTGGCATGCAGGCCAAGCGTGTCGAAGGCCTTCGCCTCAAGCGTCTTCAGTTTTCTGGTGCGCGGCTCCATCCGCGGTCCACGACCGCGCCCCTCGTTGACGAATCCGAACGGGTCGCGGATGCGTTGCTGGGCGCCTGCTGTGCCCGATCGGACGTTTCCATGCGCAGGACTGCCCTTTGCCGTCTTGTTGACGCCCATTGTCCAGGTCGGGCGATGACCGGTGATCGCCTCCTTCTGGTAGCGCGCGATCTCCGAATCGGAGAGGCCGGAGAAGTAATTGTAGCCCTTGTTGTAATCCTTCACGTGCTCGAAGCAAAAAAGGAAGAACTGGCCTTCGGCGTTGCGGCCGACCGGCGCGCGATGGAGGCCGGGCTTGTCGCAACCGTCCCATTGGCAGGTCGGCGCAACCGGTTCCGGGCGCTCCACGCGCCGGCGCGTCCGGATCCGGTCGAAGTATTTGGAATCGAGTTTCATGGGCCCAATTATGGGACTCGCGGCGAGTCACAACAAGAATTGACAAAGCGGATTGTTGCTGGCTTTTTGGGGCCATTTGGCGCCGTGCGCCAGGGGCTTTGCATCAGCTACAGGACATCGCATGTCAGTGACATCCCGGATTGAATCTAGGTTGACCGAGGCTCTTTCGCCAGAGCGGCTCGAAGTGATCAACGAAAGCCACATGCATGCCGGCCACCAGCCCGGATTCACCGGCGCGGGCGAGACGCACCTGCGCATCCGCATCGTCTCGGCGCAGTTTGCCGGTGCAAGCCGCGTCGCCCGGCACCGGATGGTCAACGATCTGGTCAAGGACGAGTTCGACGCGGGCCTGCACGCGCTGGCGATCGAGACGGCGGCACCCGGAGAGCCGGTGCGCTGGTAGGTTACCCCTGCGCCGTTGCCCCGTTGGCGGGGCGGATGCGCAGCTTGGTGATGCGATTCTTGACCCGCTTCATCACGATGAAGCGCTTGCCATGGAACGTGAAGGCCTGACGCTCCTCCGGGATTGATTTCGTTTCGTGAATGACAAGGCCGGCGATCGTCGTCGCCTCCTCGTCCGGCAGCGACCAGTCGAGGGCGCGGTTCAGGTCACGAATCGGCACACTGCCGTCCACGACGATGGACCCGTCCGCCTCCTGCCTGACGCCCTGGATGTCGATGTCGTGCTCGTCAGAAATATCACCGACGACCTCTTCGAGGATGTCCTCAAGCGTCACGAGTCCCTGGACCTCGCCATATTCGTCGACAACGATGGCCATGTGCGTCTTGCGGCGCAGGAAGGCGTTCAACTGATCCTTGAGGCCGGTCGTATCGGGAACGAACCAGGGTTTGTCGGCGACCTTGGCGATCTCGACCGTCGACGGCTCGCACCCCGGCTCGGCAAGCGCGCGAAACAGCTCCTTGGCGTGAACGATACCGATAATATTGTCCGTCGAGCCACGCCAGATCGGCATCCGCGTGAAAGGACTGTCGAGGACGGACCGGACGATCGCCTCCGGCGCCTCGTCCGCATTGAGGCCGCGCATCGCCGTCCGATGCACCATAACATCGGACACCTCGAGTTCGCTGAATTCGAGCATGCCGCCCGACCGGTCGGGCCGCGTCGCGACCTCGCGCGCGGTAAGTTCTGCGGCAACGCGACCCTCGCCCGGTGACGGCAGAAGTGTGACATCCCGAACAGGCGTCAGGCCCAAAAGCCCGAGAAGCCGGCGCAGCATGTCATTGCCCGTGCTCATCGCGGATGTTTCTCCTGCAGGAAGGCGAGAACTTCGGAGGCAGGCACGTCGTCGGCAACGAAGGACTGGCCGATGCCGTGAGTAAGAATGAAGGTCAGCTTGCCCGCCTTGACCTTCTTGTCCTGCGCGATTGCATCCATCAGCACCTCCGCCGGCGGCAGGCCGCCGGGAATGGCATCCATGGAGATCGGCAGGCCCACATCCTTCAGATGCGCCTCGACCCGGCGCGCGTCGTCGGGGCTGGCCAGGTTCATCCGGGCGGAGAACTGGTGCGCCAGCACCATGCCGATGGCGACACCTTCGCCGTGAACGAGACGGGCGCTGTCATATTCGGTCGCCGCCTCCAGCGCGTGGCCGAAGGTGTGGCCGAGGTTGAGGAGCGCGCGCAGGCCGTTCTCACGCTCGTCAGCGGCCACCACGTCCGCCTTGGCCTGGCAACTGGTCGCAATCGCCTCGATGCGGGCAGGACCACCGGAAAAGATGTCGTTCCAGTTCTTCTCCAGCCAGGCGAAGAAATCGGGCTTGTCGATCAGCCCGTACTTGGCAACCTCGGCATAACCGGCACGGAACTCACGCGGCGAAAGCGTGTCGAGCACGTTGGTGTCCGCCAGGACGAGATCCGGCTGGTGAAACACGCCGATCAAGTTCTTGCCATGGCGCGAATTGATGCCGGTCTTGCCGCCGACCGAAGAGTCGACCTGCGCCAGCAGCGACGTCGGCACCTGGATGAAACGCGAACCGCGCCGCACGATGCCGGCCGCGAACCCGGTGAGATCGCCGATGACGCCGCCGCCGAGCGCAACAACCGCATCGTTGCGCTCGATACGCGCGCCAAGCACGCCGTCGCACACCGTCATCAGGTGCTCGAAGCTCTTCGTCTTCTCACCGGCCGGCAGGATCTGCGACACCGCTTCGATACCGCTCTGCGCCAGCGAACGCATGAAGGGGTCGAGGTAAATCGGCGCCACATGTTCGTCCGTCACCACGGCAACCCGACGCCCCTTGAGGCGCGAGCTGATCTCTGCGCCGGCAGCGGCAATCAAGCCCGGCCCGATGAGGATGTCGTAGGAGCGGTCGCCGAGATCGACACGGACGGTGCGTCGGATTACGGATTGAGAGTTGTACATGCGGATCACTTCTTGATTGGCCAGGCGGCGATGGCGGCAAGCACGTCCTCGACCACCATTTCTTTCTTCACGTCGCGCGAGTGGACCGTAAGATCCGCCTCCGCATAGATGGGATAGCGCGCGTTCATCAGGTTTTCGAGCGTCTGCTTCGGATTCTCGGTCTTCAGCAGCGGCCGGGAGTCGCGCTTGTTGACCCGCTCCCAGAGCACGTCGAGATCGGCCTTCAGCCAGACGGTGAGGCCGCCACGCTTGATATGCCTGCGGGTGCGTTCATTGATGAAGGCGCCACCGCCGGTGGATACGACCCTCGGCCCGGTCTTGAGCAAACGCTTCATGACCCGCGCTTCCAAGGCCCGGAATTCCTCCTCGCCGTAAGCAGCGAAAAGATCCGAGATCGACATGCGTGACACCCGCTCGATCTCATGATCCGAATCGATGAAGGGCACCGACAGCGCCTGGGCCACCAGCCGCCCGATCGCCGACTTGCCAGCCCCCATCAGCCCGACCAGAACGAGGTTGCGCTTGCCGAGCGCCATCCGTGCTTTTTGCACGAGTTCCGGGGAGGACGTTTCCATCAGGCCGATCATCAGCGAGTTCCGGTTGTTGTTGATTTCGGTATCTGCAAAAGCATCGGAAGCGTCAAGTGTTTGAGCCCGGCGACGTCTTGCGCTCGCCTCCCCTCGGAGCGATATAGGACCTCAGTCCCACGGAGCGCGCAATGCCTACACTCTTCCGTTTCCTGTTCTTCTGCGCGGTGGTCGCCGGCATGATCTACGGGACGATGGTCGCGCTCGTCACCTTCGTCGAGCCGCGCGAGCGGGAGGTGACCATCCGCATCCCCTCGGATCGGGTGAACCCGCAGCCATGACCAACCGTTCGGCGATCCAGATCGAGGCGTTTCTGGAAATGATGAGTGCCGAGCGGGGCGCTGCCGCCAACACGCTTTCCTCCTACGAGCGCGACCTGGAGGATGCGCGATCCTTTCTCATGGAGCGGCAGGTTCAGATGACCGAGGCCAACCCGGACGATCTTCGCGCTTACCTCGGTTACTTGGCGCGCCAGGGGTTCAAGGCGTCCTCGCAGGCGCGTCGGCTTTCCGCGCTTCGCCAGTTCTACAAGTTCCTCTATGCCGAAGGCCTGCGCGGCGACGATCCAACCGGAATCCTCGACGCGCCGCGCAAGGAGCGGACACTGCCGAAGACGCTCTCGGTGGACGACATCACGCGCCTTATCGGCCTTGCGGAGGAGGAAGCCAGGGCGCCGGGCGCGAACCACCTGAACCGGCTGCGCATGCATGCGCTGATCGAACTTCTGTATGCGACCGGCATGCGGGTGAGTGAACTTGTCTCATTGCCGGCGACGGTGCTGGCTCAGAACGGCAGGTTTCTGATCGTCAAGGGCAAGGGCAACAAGGAAAGACTGGTTCCGCTGTCGCGCTCTGCCATTGCGGCGCTGCAGGCTTATGGTGCGGTTCTTGCCGACGAGCAGGCGAGCCAGGAGAACGCAAGGGAAAGCCTTTATCTCTTTCCCTCCGCGGGTAAGGAAGGCTTTCTGCCGCGGCAGGTCTTCGCACGCGACCTCAAGGGGCTGGCGTCGCGCGCCGGTATCCGCGCATCGACGCTTTCGCCGCACGTGCTCCGCCACGCCTTCGCCAGTCATCTCCTGCAGAACGGCGCCGACCTGCGCGCGGTCCAGGAACTGCTCGGTCACTCGGACATTTCGACCACACAGATCTACACCCATGTGTTAGAAGAGCGCCTGCATCGGCTGGTGCAGGACCATCACCCCCTTGCCAAACAGGCAAAAAAGCCGGAATAGAGCCCCCATTCCGTCGCCAGGCCTCCAAAGGCAGGTCGACGGGACAGTTGGAGCAAACGATCGGAAACGCATCTCATGCACAATTACCTCGACTTCGAAAAACCCATCTCGGACCTCGAAGGCAAGATTCACGAGTTGCGCAAGCTCGCCGAAGAGGACCAGAGCATCGACACGTCTGACGAGGTGAGTCGGCTTGAGGGGCGTGCCCGTGAGGCTATGGTCGACATCTATGCGAAGCTCACGCCGTGGCAGAAGACGCAGGTTGCCCGCCACCCGCAGCGACCGCATTTTCTCGACTACGCGGCAAAGCTGTTCGAAGAATTCACGCCGCTTGCCGGCGACCGCAAGTTCGCTGAGGACGAGGCGATCCAGGCCGGTCTCGGCCGGTTCCGCGGTCAGTCCGTGGCCATCATCGGCCAGGAAAAGGGCAACGACACCAAGTCGCGCCTGAAGCACAACTTCGGCAGCGCCCGGCCGGAAGGATACCGCAAGGCGATCCGCGTCATGGAAATGGCCGACCGCTTCGGCCTGCCGATCATCACGCTGATCGACACCGCCGGCGCCTATCCGGGGATTGGCGCGGAAGAACGCGGCCAGGCCGAGGCGATCGCACGCTCGACCGAGATGTGCCTCAATGTGCGCGTCCCGATCGTTTCCGTCGTTCTCGGTGAAGGCGGCTCCGGCGGCGCGATCGCAATCGCGACCGGCGACCGGGTCTACATGCTGCAGCACGCGATCTATAGCGTGATCTCGCCGGAAGGTGCTGCCTCCATTCTCTGGCGGGATGCCACCCGCGCGAAGGAGGCCGCGAGCAACATGAAGATTACCGCCGACGACCTGAAGGCGCTGGGAATCATCGACGGCATCATTTCCGAGCCCCTCGGCGGCGCTCACCGCGACCCGGAGGCCGTCATCACGGCGACCGGCAACGTCGTGGCCGATGCACTGCGCGATCTTGCCGCCAAGCCGGGCGACCAGTTGCGCCGTGACCGGCGTCAGCGCTATCTCAACATCGGCCGGCAACTCTGAGCGGAAACGCTGCGCGAACCCACCGATTTCACACCGCTGACGGGAATATGGCCAAACCTTGGACATATTCCCGTGTTTTCAGCGTATCCACAGATCGAGCGAAGGATTCCCGGCTAACACTTGATTAAGTATAAACACCTATGATTCCGTGTCCGGCGTGCCGGTATGGATGAAGTAGACAGATTTTTTGGAACTGACGCATGCGCCTTAAGGTACTCGCCGCCGTTTCCTTGCTCGCCGTCGCCACCGTCGGCTGCACCAACGAGACGCTCGACAGCGTCGGCGTTGACGTCAGAAAAGTTTCCAACAAGACGCAGTACCAGCTCTCCGGCCAAGTCGTCTCCAAGATGGCCTCGCTGAACATCGACCGCAACGCGCCGTTGATGATCCGCATCTTCAAGGAAGAGGGAACGCTGGAAGTCTGGAAGGCCGACCGATCCAACCGCTTCCAGATGATCAAGACCTATAATATCTGCGCCTGGTCCGGCAAGCTCGGCCCGAAGCAGAAGGAAGGCGACCGCCAGGCGCCTGAAGGATTTTATCCGCTCGGCCCGCAGCACATGAACCCGAATTCGCAGTATTATCTTGCGATCAACACCGGTTTCCCCAACCGATACGACCAGGCGAACGGCTTCTTCGGCACCAACCTGATGATCCACGGCGCCTGCTCGTCCTCCGGTTGCTATTCGATGACCGACGAACAGATGGTCGAGATCTTCGCGTTCGCCCGCGATTCCTTCAACGGCGGGCAGAAGGCGATCCAGCTTCAGGCCTTCCCGTTCCGCATGACCGCGGAGAACATGGCGCGTCACCGCGACAATCCCAACATCGAGTTCTGGAAGATGCTGAAGGTCGGCTACGACCATTTCCATGTCACCAAGCGCCCGCCGGAGATCGGCGTCTGCGACAAGAAGTATGTGTTCAATCAGCAGGCTGCGGACGGCGCCCTTAGCGCCAGCGCGCAATGCCCGGCTACGTCGACGCCGGCCTCGCTTCAGGTGGCCCTCACCGCCTACGACAAGACCTATGCCGCCGACTATGCCAAGGCGATGAAGAAATACGACGGCACCGTCTGGCTCGAGCCGTCGGAAGCCCAGCGCAAGGCGATCGTTGCCGACAAGCGCAAGGGGCGCGAGCTCGCCTATGCGCCGACCGGCAACTCGATCGACGCCGGCAAGCTGATGAGCGTGCGGCAGATCGAGGCCGACAAGAAGAAGGCCGAGGAAGAAGCCCAGCGCAAGGTCGAAATGGCGGAGAAAGCCAAGCAGGAGGAGGAAGCCCGCAAGGCAGCCGAACTGCAGAAGCTCGCCGACGACGTTGCCGCGCAGAAGGCTGCCCAGACGGCAGGCACCGGCGTGGCCGTACCTCAGAGCAATCCCGGCCCTGCTTCCGCTCAGGCCGATGCCGATGCCTCGAAGAAGCCGTTCTGGAAGCTCTGGTCGAGCCCGACCACTGCGACGTCCGGAGCAGCAGGAAGCGCTGCCACCACGGCAGTCCCTGCCGCCCCGCAACAGCCGGCGCAACCCGCCACAGCGGCAGCCGAGGCGAATATTGCCGCCGCCAATGGAGCCGCGGCCACGCAGCAGCAGCCGACAGAGCAGGCTCAGCCTCCCCAGAAAACCGGCGCCGTGGGTGACGGCACGTCGTTGACGGCCCCCGCCGTGGAGGCGACCGCTGATGCAAGCTCCACCCAGAAGGCACCGTTCTGGAAGTTCTGGAAGAAACAATGACCAGCGCCGCCGCCAGCGCGACCGAGATCTATGACCTCAGGGGGTTGAAATGCCCGCTGCCGGTCCTGAAGACGAAGAAGCGGCTGGAACAGCTTCCCGCCGGGGCCATGCTCTGGATCGAGACGACCGACCCGCTCGCCGTCATAGACATACCGCATTTTTGCAGCGAGCAGGGCCATGCGCTCGAGGCCAACGAAAAGACCGAGGGCGGCCACCGCTTCCTGATCCGGAAGAAGTCCTGAGCATCGACAGCCACCGTAACGGTTCTTGCCTCCCATCTCCGCAGCGCCTATAGGGTCGGCATCGGTAGAAGGAGATTGATGCGCAGAAGCCCGAATTGAGAGCCGCTTTTGACGCGGTGGCGCATGGCGTCCCGTGGGCGCCATTCTGTGTACTCTATTCTACGGAAAATCATGAAACACGTGGATCTTTTCATCCGCGCCTATGAAGAGGCGTCGGATCTCCAAAAACTGTCGGCCATCTGGTTCGATGCATCTGTTCGCGCACATTCGTTCATCGGTGAGAAGCGCTTGAAGGAGCAACGGGTCGCCGTCGAGACGATCTATCTCCCCAAAGCCGAGACCTGGGTCGCCTGCCATCGGGGCGAGCCGGTCGGATTCATCAGCCTCCTGGACTCGTTCATCGGCGCATTGTTCGTCGCTCCCGAACGGCAGGGGCTCGGAGCGGGCCGGGTGTTGGTGTCCCATGCGCTGAGTCTGAAGGGGGAACTATGCCTTGAGGTCTATACCGCCAATACGCAAGCGCTCGGCTTCTACAAAAGCCTCGGCTTTGAAGAGCTCTCGCGGCGCGCGCAGGACGACGAAGGCCTGCCGTTCGAGAACGCCTGCATGCGACTGATGGCCTGACGACTCGGCAGGGCGGTCCAAGCCGCCCTGTCCGAACTTGGACCGAGTTTCGATGTCAGAGCCTGAGGCCCGGCACAGCCAGCGGATTGTCCTCCAGCGCCGCGCGATCCGGGCGATCGATGCGGGGCTTGCCGACAAAGGCATCGAAGAGATCGCGCACGAACTCTTCCGGAAGATCCTTCGTGATCAGCACCATGCGCGTGCGGCGATCGGACGGATCCGGCCAGTTGGAAAGCCGCTCCGGCGGATGGAACACGGCCTGCACGCCGTGCAGGATCAGCGGGCGCTCCGGATTGTCGGACAAGGCGACGATCGCCTTCATCCGCAACAGCCTCTCGCCATGGGCGGAACGCAGGAGATCGATGAACATGTCGAGCGCCATCGGGTCGATCGGGCGGTCGTGCACGATCGAGTAGGACCGGATGGACGCGCTATGACGGGTCACGTCATGGGCATGCTGGTGGCCATGCAGGCCTTCACCGTGGGCATCATGATGGTCGTGATCATGCGCGTGATGATGGTGATGGCCGTGCGCATCGTGATGCGCCTCGTCGCTCAACCAGCGCCCCACGTCGGCGATCTTGGAGTCCGGATCGTAGAGGCCGCAGGCCAACACGGACGGCGCGATCCCGGCAGGATCGTCCCCATTAAAGATCGCAGCCCTCGGATTGAGTTCAGCCAGCGCCGGCGTCAACCGGTCCACCGCCCCGGCCCCTGCCAGCGCCGCCTTCGTCAGGACGAGGCGGTCCGCCACGGCGACCTGCTTCACCGATTCGGGGTGTTGTGCAAGCGTCGACAGACCGTTCACCGCATCGACCAGGGTAACGACCCCATCGAGCCGGAAGGAGTGCGCGATGACCGGATGGCCGATGACAGCCTGGATCACCGGCGCGGGATCCGCCAATCCGGTGGTTTCGACAACGACGCGTTTCAGCGGTCGAATGCGCCCCGTCTGCATCCGATCCATCAGATCGGCGAGTGTGTCGACCAGTTCGCCGCGGATCGTGCAGCACAGGCACCCATCGGAGAGCTCGATGATACCGTCGCCGGAGCGTTCGACCAGCAGGTGGTCGATCCCGACCTCGCCGAACTCGTTGATGATGACGGCCGTGTCGGTGAGGTCCGGATGCTTGAGCAGCCGGTTCAGCAAGGTCGTCTTGCCGGCACCGAGGAAGCCGGTCAGGATGGTGACCGGCACGGTGCGATCAGCGGCTGACATGTGCGCTTTCCTGTCAGAAGGTCGGCCGGGGGACCGGGATGGGGACGTTCGCGGCGTCGCCGACGTCGCCGACCGATGCTTGCTCGTTTGTGCCGGCCTTCGCCGTGCTGCCGGAGATCAGGCCGGCAAAAACGAACCGCGGCGGCCGGTTCATTTCGCGAATATAGGGCGACAGCAGCTTTTGCCGGCCCGCTTCGTCGCGCCCTTCGCTGCGTACCTTCGCGGCGTGCTGGCTGCAGATTTCCTTGGAGATGTCGGCGACCTCACCGGTATTGCCGTAGGGGGCAAGCCCGCCGAGCGTCGGCCCGCCGCCGCGTTCCGTCAATCCTTTCTGCAGCATGCGCGCCGATTCGTCGGCGCGCGCACCAAGGCTCTCCTCGCCGAGGACGACCGAGACGACGCTGCGACCGTTACGCGTGGCCGAGGAAACCTGGTTGAACCCCGACGCGCAGATGAAGCCGGTCTTCATGCCGTCGGCGCCGTCAAACCGGCCGATCAGCATGTTGAAGTTCGGGTATTGCTTCTTGCCCGTGGTGAAGCCTTCGAGCGCGAAGTAGGGAGCGTGCTGCGGAAACTCGCGCTTCAACGTCACGGCGAGTACGGCGAGATCGCGGGCCGTTGTATATTGGCCTTTGCCGGGCAGGCCGTTCGGATTGATGAAATGTGATGAGCTCATGCCGATGCGCGCTGCTTCGGCGTTCATTCGGTCGACGAAGCCCTGCTCGGAGCCACCGACGGCTTCCGCGATCGCGACGGACACGTCGTTCGCCGACTTGACCATCATGATCTTGATCGCACTGTCGAGCGTCAGCGACTGGCCGGGCTTGAAGTACATCTTGCTCGGCGGCTCGGCGGCGGCGTTCTTCGTCATCACCACCGGCGTCTCAAGCGTGATCTCGCCGGCCTTGATGGCCCGGAAGACCGTATAGGCGGTCATCAGCTTGGTCAGCGAAGCCGGGTACCATTTGCGGAAGGCATCGCGATGCTCGATCACCTTGAGCGTGTTGACGTCGACAAGCAGACGTGGCCCCGTGTCTGCCAACGCTGCGCTCGCCAGCAAGGTGGCGGCAAGCGTTGCTCCAATGCACGCCATCCTGCGGCGCATGAACCGTTCAGCAATCTGCAAGTGCCAGTCCTCGGAAAATCGGGAGTTGTCTCGAATGCTCCGCCTATTTAGCCTATATGGCAGGCTCATGGCAAAGCCCTCGATTAAAGAAAGGCCGATTTTCGGCCGCAACGGTGACAGGAACAGCGTATGCCCATTTTGAACCGTGCCGCAGAACTGCAGGACGAAATCGCCGGCTGGCGCCGCCAGATCCATCAGCATCCGGAAACGATGTTCGCCGTCGAGAAGACCGCCGCCTTCGTCGCCGACAGGCTGAAAGAATTCGGCGTGGACGAGATCGTGACGGGTATCGGGCGCACCGGCGTTGTCGGCCTGATCAAGGGCAAGGGACCGGGCCGGACCATCGGGCTGCGCGCCGACATGGACGCCCTGCCGATCACCGAGACGACCGGCAAGCCCTGGGCCTCGACGGTGCCGGGCAAGATGCACGCCTGCGGTCACGACGGTCACACGGCGATGTTGCTCGGGGCTGCGAAGTATCTCGCCGAGACGCGCAATTTCGTGGGCAACGTCGCCGTCATTTTCCAGCCGGCCGAAGAGGGCGGCGGCGGCGGCAACGAGATGGTCAAGGACGGAATGATGGAGCGGTTCCGCATCGACGAGGTCTACGGCATGCACAACATGCCGGGCATGCCGGTCGGCCAGTTCGGCACCCGCGCCGGGCCGATCATGGCCGCAACCGACGAGTTCGACATCACGGTCAAGGGACGCGGCGGTCATGCCGCACAGCCCCACAGGACGATCGATCCGATCGTCATCGGCGCGCAGCTCGTTACGACGCTGCAGACGCTCGTCTCGCGCAACACCGACCCCATCGCCTCGCTGGTCGTCTCGGTGACGAAGTTCAATGCCGGCTTCGCCCACAACGTCATTCCCGAGGAGGCGCGGCTGGGCGGAACGGTGCGCACGCTCAGCCCCGCGCTGCGCGAGGAGGCCGAAGCCCGCATCCGCCAGGTCTGCGCCGGACTTGCGAGCGCGAACGGGGCCGAAATCAGCGTCACCTACCAGCGCAACTATCCGGTGGTGGTCAATCACGAGGGCGAGACCGGACACGCATTGGCCGTGGCGAGCGAGATCGCGGGAGGCAGCAATGTCAACGCTGCGCTCGACCCGATGATGGGCGGCGAGGATTTTGCCTACATGCTGCTTGCTCGCCCGGGCGCCTTCGTCTTCGTCGGCAATGGTGATACGGCCGGCCTCCACCATCCGGCCTATGACTTCAACGACGATGCAATCCCCTATGGCGTAAGCTATTGGATCAAGCTCGCAGAAACGCGCTTGGCGGCGTAGGATCGCCGTGCCGGACGGGCGATCCTGTCGTCCGTTCGTACGTCGCCGGGGCTCGGCTGCCGATTTGCCGGCCGCGCCGGGTCAAAAACACTTGGCTTGAAGCCCGGGCTTTTGTATGGGTGCTATCAGTGGTCCCGTAGCTCAGCAGGATAGAGCACCAGATTCCTAATCTGGGGGTCCCGCGTTCGAATCGCGGCGGGATCACCATTTTTTCCTAACAGTAAGTTAATGGGCAAATCGTCGGGACTTGCGTGTTTAGCGTCAGCCTCATAAACCTGCAGTATAGCAGCCCATTGAATATTGAGCGCGGTTGAGGCGTTGATCATGGAAGCCACGAACCAGTCCACTTTCGTGGCTTCCGAATGCATCGCTTCCGCATACAGCAGTACAAATTTCAAAGGTTAACATGTCGCTGGCCGCCATTCTTTCAGTCCCTTCGCTTTCTGGTCCTCTCGACATCCAGCTCAAGAACGGTGGCAGTGTCGTCTTTATTGGTGCAAACGGTGCCGGGAAAACTCGGCTGGGTGTGTTCATCGACCGTTCGCTATCGTCAATGGTTGAAGTGCACCGAATAGCGGCTCATCGCTCGCTAATGCTCAACCCAAATGTGGTACCTCCGAGTCTCGAAGTCGCCACTAGGCGTCTGCGCTTCGGCTACGACGAAGGCGACTACCGTCACAAGGACGGCCACCGCTGGCAGAGCAAGCCTGAAACAGCGTTACTGAACGACTTCGACCATCTTCTTTCAGCGCTCTACGCAGAAAACAACGATGTGTCCGTTAAGTACAGGCAGAATCAAATAAGCGCCCCAAGTACGGAGCAGCCGCCAAGAGCGAAGATCGACAAGCTGAAAGAGATCTGGGAAATGATCTTGCCTCATCGCGAGCTTGTGGTGCTGGCCGGAAACATCAAGACCAGAGCGCCGGGCGATCAACCGCAAGAATACGCCGCGTCCGATATGAGTGACGGAGAGCGGGTTATCTTTTATTTAATCGGTCAGTCACTTTTGGCGCAGCCCAACACCCTCCTCATCTTTGACGAGCCAGAATTACACATCAACAAGTCGGTGTTGAGCCGGCTATGGGATGAAATCGAGTCCGCGCGCCCCGACTGCTCTTTCATCTACATCACGCATGATGTGGAGTTTGCAAGCTCGCGGCATGCTGCCACAAAGTATGCGGTTCGAGCTTATCAGAAGGTACCGAATGAGGCTTGGGACATCGAAGCTGTTCCGGAAGACGCGAACATTCCTGACGATGTGGTCGCCACCATCATTGGTAGCCGCAGGCCTGTCCTTTTTGTTGAAGGTGACGGTGGCAGTCTCGACTCTTCACTCTATCGGCGGGTTTACAGCCGTTTCACAGTGATCCCTGTTGGCTCGTGCGACCAGGTCATTCACACCGTTGCCAGCTTTGCTGCCAGACCCGAGTTGCATCGTGTCGGATGCGCGGGGCTTGTCGACGCTGACGGGCGTACAGACCAAGAGGCGGCTTATCTTGAAAGAAGGGGCGTGTATCGCCTCCCGGTTTCCGAGGTTGAAAACCTCCTACTCTTGCCAAACGTGTTCCTCGCGTTGGCGAACGCGCTGAAGTTTGGCGACGCAGATGCCCACGCAAAGCTAGGCGCGCTGCGGACCTATGTCTTTAGTCAGGCCAATCAGCAGATTGACCAAATCTGTCTGCGCTACACCAGGCGCAGGATCGATGCAGAAATGAAAAAGATTGGTCTTTCAGGCACGGATATTGCCGCTCTCGATGTCGAATTCAAAACTGCGGCCTCGAAAATTGACGTGTCCGCGATCTTCAACCAAACAAAAGCTGAATTGTCGGCGGCAATAGTGGGTCAGGATTATGAGAAAGTACTCCTCTACTACGACAACAAAGGCCTTCTATCTGAAGCAGCAAAGCAACTTGGGTACCAGCAAAAAGGGCTGGAGGAGTTCATTGGACGAGCGCTAAGATCGGATGAAAGCTCAGAGCTGCACACAGCGTTAGCAGCCTACCTACCCGCCGTAACCGCTCGCCCCTAACTGCGCCTGCTTACGGTCTCTCAAGCGCTCTACAATTCATCTTCATGCAGCGTCAGATGCGTAAGAGGATGCCCGCATCCGCCCCGAAAAGCCGCGCACACCGCGGCTCGCCACCATCACACCTTTTCCTCTTCCTTCTCCGGCGTCTCAACGCGCGGCTTCGGCTTTACCGACGGCACCATCGACGGTCGTGCCTCGACCTTCGGGCTTGGGGCCTTGATGCCCAGCATGCTCTTGATGCGGTCGGAAACCAGCGGACGGAAACGGCTGGCGCGGAAGGGCATGTCCACGGCGCCATAGCCCTCCGGGCCATCGTCGTTGCCGCGATAGAGTTCCATCAGTTTGATGCCGTAGAAATCGCCGTCGACGTAGTGCCGGTATTGGCCCACCCAGCGGACCGTGTAGATCTGTCCCTTGCGAATCCCCTGGTCGATCGAGACGTTCTTGAAGGTGTCGTTGATGCAGACGACCTTCTGTCCGACGCGGAAATGAGCCATGGGTGTCTCCGTGGAAGGGCACGGAAGCGATCCGCTTCCGCGATTGCTCGTGGTATCAGGGGGCCCTGTGGCAGGCGATGCCGGGCGCTTCGGCGCCCTTGGTGAGATCCTTCAGCGTGCCTTCGTCGCCCTTCGTCCACCACTCGAACTGCCCGCCCGCGTAGCGCGCGCCGGAACCGGAGAGCACGTTGCTGGCAATCACGAAATTGTCACCGAAAGAGAGGATTGCCAGCGAGACGGACTCCGCATTGATGTAGTCCGCCCTCACCTTGAGATCGCCGTCACAATCATAGGCAACGGTCTGCCGATCGACCGTTATGGTGTTCGGGACCTGCAGGACAATGTCGGTCGTGTTCCTCAGCATCGCCAATCGCATCGCATGGCCGCCGTCCTTGTCGGCGAGGTGCAGCAGCCCGTTTTCGAGCTTCCACGACTTGACGGTGCCGAGCGCATCGAAGAACTTCTGCTCCTGGTCCATGACCGCCGGAGCACACATCTTGCGGGTCGCTGCGGCCGGCGCAAAGGTTACCTCACCTTCATTGCCGAACTTCAGGTTGCCACGATAGGTGTTGCAGCCGCCATTGCCGCCATACGACCCATCGGTACGGATTTCCAGCGTCGTCTGGAGGTCGTCAATAACCCCCTTGCCGTTGAGGTCTTCGACCACCCAGGTTGCGCTCAGTCCCGGCGGCAGCGTATCCGCGGCGAAGCCATTCGACGCGGAGCCGAGAGACAGCAGCAGAGCCGCGAGCGCATTTACCGAGAACCGCACAAACAACCTCCAAAATCACCTGGGCGAACCATTGCTCGCCAGTGGCGACGTTATGGCGGCTCCATTGAAAACGTCAAGCCTGTGCACACCGACGTGTCCAGGAACGCGCGCATCAACAGCTTGTTGCGCGCGGCAATCGGCTGTAGAGCCTCAACAAGACAATAAAATGATCGCGGAAGACAATTATGGCACCCAGCGAGGCGAACAAGCGCCGCGTCACCATTCTCGGTTCGACCGGCTCGATCGGCACGAACACATTGGACGTGATCGAACAGCTTGGCGGACGTGACGCCTTCGAGGTGGTCGCCGTCACCGGAAGCGCCAATATCGAACTGCTGGCAAGGCAGGCAAAGGCCGTCGGCGCCGGTCTGGCCGTTACCGCCGACGAGCGCCGCTACGACGAACTCAAAAGCGCGCTGTCCGGCACCGGCATTGCCGTGGGCGCCGGCCGCAGCGCGCTCCTGGAGGCTGCGACCGCACCCTCGGACTGGGTCATGGCGGCCATCGTCGGTACCGCTGGCCTTGCGCCGACGCTGGCCGCCGCCGAGCGCGGTGCGGACATTGCGCTTGCCAACAAGGAATGCCTGGTCACCGCTGGAAATCTGTTCGTCGAAGCGGTCGCCGCCGGCGGCGGGCGGCTGATCCCGGTCGACAGCGAGCACAGCGCCGTGTTCCAGACGCTCGAGGACGACCAGCGCCACGCGGTCGAGCGCATCGTGCTGACGGCATCCGGCGGTCCGTTCCGCACCTGGTCGCGCGAACAGATGGCCGGGGTCACGGCAGCCGTTGCCGGTGCCCATCCGAACTGGTCGATGGGCCTGAAGATTTCGATCGGTAGCGCCTCGATGTTCAACAAGGCCCTGGAGATGATCGAGGCCAAGCATCTGTTCGACGTCCGGCCCGATCAGATCGAGGTGGTCGTGCATCCGCAGTCGGTGATCCACTCGATGGTCGGCTACAGCGATGGATCGGTGCTGGCGCAGCTCGGCTGCCCCGACATGCGAACAGCGATCGGTTATGCTCTGAGCTATCCGAGGCGGCCGGCACTCAATGTCGAGCGGCTGGACTTCGCCAAGCTCTCGCGGCTGGACTTTGAGGCTCCCGACGAGGAGCGTTTCCCCGCGCTTAGGCTCGCACGCACGGCGCTGAAGCGCGGCGGGCTCCAGGGCGCGGTGATGAATGCCGCCGAAGAGGTCGCGTTCCAAGCCTTCGTCGGTGCGCGCATCGGCTTTCTTCAAATGGCCGATGTCGCCGAAGTGGTCATGGATGCGATGGTGGACTGGGGTGCTGCTTCGTCGATGGCGGACGTCTTTGCGGTCGATGAGGAAGCACGCCGACGCGCCGACGAGGTGATCGCCAATATAGAAATGGCCGCGTAAGCCGCGGCCATTGGAGTTTCCTGTCGATCAGGCGCCTTTGTCAGGCGACGGCACGAGCCAGCGCACAACGCGACCATAGTGCATGCAGCGCGCCCACCAGATGGTCGATATCCGCGTCCGAGTGCAACGGCGTCGGCGTGATGCGCAGGCGCTCGGTCTTCTTCGGGACGGTCGGATAGTTGATCGGCTGGACGTAGATGCCGTAATTGTCCAGCAGCAGGTCGGAGATCCACTTGCACTTGGCGGCGTCGCCGACCATCACCGGAACGATATGGCTCGGGTTCGGCATGTGCGGGATGCCGTTCTTGTCGAGCAGCGAACGCAGCCGGCGCACCCGCTCCTGATGGGCGAAGCGTTCGACCTGGCTTTCCTTGAGATGACGGATCGCGGCGCAGGCGCCGGCGGCGAGCGTCGGCGGCAGCGCGGTCGTGAAGATGAAGCCGGAAGCAAACGAGCGGATGAAGTCGCAAAGTGCAGCAGAGGCGGCAATATAGCCGCCCATGACGCCGAACGCCTTGCCGAGCGTGGCTTCGATCACCGTCAGACGGTGCATCAGCCCTTCGCGCTCGGCAACGCCGCCGCCGCGTGGGCCGTACATGCCGACGGCATGGACCTCGTCGAGATAGGTCATGGCGCCGTACTTGTCGGCGAGGTCGCAGATTTCCTTGATGGGGGCGATGTCGCCATCCATCGAATAGACCGATTCGAAGGCGATCAGCTTCGGCGCCTTCGGGTCTGCGGCGGCGAGCTTCGCCTCCAGGTCCTTCAGGTCATTGTGCTTCCAGATCACGCGTTCGCACTTGGAATGGCGGATGCCCTCGATCATCGAGGCGTGATTGCCGGCATCGGAGAAACAGATCATGCCGGGGATCTTCGAACAGAGCGTGCCGAGCGCTGCCCAGTTGGAGACGTAGCCGGAAGTGAAAAGAAGGGCTGCCTCCTTGCCGTGCAGATCGGCGAGCTCGCGCTCCAGCAGGACGTGATAGTGGTTGGTGCCGGAGATGTTGCGGGTGCCGCCAGCACCGGCGCCACACTGGTCGATGGCGAGCTTCATCGCCTCGGTGACGGTCGGATGCTGCCCCATGCCGAGATAGTCGTTGGAGCACCAGACTGTGACTTCCTGCACGCCCGAATCCGTATGGCGTGTCGCCTTAGGGAAACTGCCTTTCTGGCGTTCCAGCTCAGCGAAGACGCGATAGCGGCCTTCCTGATGCAGCCCGCTGAGTTCGTTTTTGAAGAAAGCCTCAAAGTCCATCACTGTCTCCAGACCGGTTTCCCGGCACATCCGGGCGGAGTATGCCACCCACTTCGCCGCCTCCGCCTATACCTCGGGCGGGCCACTCGCAACGCAAAGGCGCTGCGGCAAATCCGCACCGACCTTTGAAACATTGCAAGTTAGGCTACAAGGTCAAAAACCATCCCAACTTGATGCATGTCAAGCAAGAACGATTGCGGGGCGGCGCGCGCCGCCCCGCAAGGCCTTGTCAGGTGCAAGCAGCGATCAGGCCGCCGCGACGGCACGCTTTGCCATCACGTTGACGAGGTTTGCCCGGTACTCGGCACTGCCGTGGATGTCCGAGAGGAGGTCAGACGGGTCCGTCGTAACGTTGGCGAGCGCGCCGGACGAGAAGTTGGCAGACAGGGCCTTCTCCATCGCCGCGTGGCGGAACACCCCGTTGGAACCTGCGCCGGTGACCCCGACACGCACGCCGCCTGCCCCCTTCGCCACGAAAACGCCGGCCATGGCATAGCGCGACGCCGGGTTCGGGAACTTGCAATAGGCGGCCTTCTCCGGCTTGGAAAAACTGACGGCGACGATGATTTCACCCTCCTCCAGGGCCGTTTCGAACAGGCCGGTGAAGAAGTCGTCGGCCGAAATCTTCCGCTTGTCGGTCTCGATGGTCGCGCCCAGCGCCAGCATGGCGGACGGGTAATCCGCGGCCGGATCGTTGTTGGCGATCGAACCGCCGATCGTACCCATGTGTCGCACATGCGGGTCACCGATCAGGGATGCGAGGTGGGCCAGCGCCGGGCATGCGGCTTTCAGGTCGGCGGAGGTGGCGACCTCGGCGTGGGTGGTGCCTGCGCCGATGCGAACCGTGTCGCCGGAGACGCTGATCCCCTTCATCTCCGGCACATGCCTGAGATCGATGAGATCGGTGGGCGCTGCGAGGCGCTGCTTCATGGTCGGAATCAGCGTCATCCCTCCGGAGACATATTTGCCGTCGTCCGATGCCCCCTTCAGCCGGACAGCGTCAGCGACCGAGGATGCGCGATGATAGATAGTTGCATACATATCCTGTCACTCCCTCAATGGGCCGCATGAGCCGCCACCCAGACTTTCTGGGGCGTGGCGGGCATGGTGAGATCGTTGTTGCCGATCGCGTCGGTGATCGCATTCATCAGCGCCGGCGGCGAGCCGATCGCCCCGGCTTCGCCGCAGCCCTTGATGCCGAGCGGATTGTTCGGGCAGGGGGTGTTCTGGTGCGAGACCTGGAAGGACGGCAGGTCGTCGGCGCGCGGCATGGCATAGTCCATGTAGCTCGCTGTTAAGAGTTGCCCGGTCTGCGGGTCGTAGTGGACGCCCTCGAGCAACGCCTGGCCGATCCCTTGCGCGATCCCGCCATGCACCTGACCCTCGACGATCATCGGATTGATGATGTTGCCAAAATCGTCGGCGGCGACGAACTGGATGATCTCGGTCTTGCCGGTGTCGGGATCGACCTCGACCTCACAGATGTAGCAGCCGGCCGGGAAGGTGAAGTTGGACGGGTCGTAGAAGGCGCCCTCCTTCAGCCCCGGCTCCAACCCGGCGGGCAGGTTGTGGGCGGTATAGGCGGCGAGCGCCACCTGGAACCACGGCACCGACTTGTCCGTGCCCGCCACCTTCAGCTCGCCGTTTTCGATGACGATATCGCTCTCATCGGCTTCCATCAGGTGGGCGGCGATCTTCTTCGCCTTGGCCTCGACCTTGTCGAGGGCCTTGACGACCGCCGACATGCCGACCGCGCCGGAACGCGAGCCATAGGTACCCATGCCCATCTGCACCTTGTCGGTGTCGCCATGGACGATCGAGACGTTGTCGATCGGCACGCCGAACCGGTCCGAGACGAGCTGGGCGAAGGTCGTTTCATGCCCCTGGCCGTGGCTGTGGGAGCCGGTCAGCACCTCGATCGTGCCGACGGCGTTCACCCGCACCTCGGCCGATTCCCACAGGCCCACGCCGGCACCGAGAGAGCCGACCGCAGCCGACGGGGCAATGCCGCAGGCCTCGATGTAGCAGCTCATGCCGATGCCGCGCTTCTTGCCGCGCTTGTCGGCCTCGGCCTTGCGCCCGGCAAAACCGGCCCAGTCGGCCTGCTTCATCGCCGCCTCGAGCGAAGCCTCGTAGTCACCGGCGTCATAATTCATGATGACCGGCGTCTGGTGGGGGAAGGAGCGAATGAAGTTCGTCCGTCGCAACTCCGCCGGCGAGACACCGAGCTCGCGTGCCGCTGTTTCCATCGTACGCTCGATAAGATAGGTGGCCTCCGGCCGCCCCGCCCCACGATAGGCATCGACCGGCGATGTATTGGTGTAGACCGCCCGGACATTGGCGTGAATCGCCGGAATGTCGTACTGGCCGGAAAGCAGCGTCGCATAGAGATAGGTCGGCACCGCCGAGGAAAAGAGCGACATGTAGGCGCCGAAATTGGCGATCGTATCGACCTTCAGGGCGGTGATCCGGTTGTCCTTGTCGAAGGCCATCTTCACGGTCGAGACATGGTCACGGCCATGTGCATCGGTGAGGAAGGCTTCGGTGCGGTCGGCCGCCCACTTGACCGGCACGCCGGTTTTCTTGGACGCCCAGAGGCAGACGATCTCTTCCGGATAGATGAAGATCTTCGAGCCGAAGCCACCGCCGACATCAGGCGCAATCACCCGCAGCTTGTTTTCCGGTGCGACGTTGTAAAACGCGCTCATCACCAGGCGCGCGACATGCGGGTTCTGGCTGGTGGTGTAGCAGGTGTAGTGGTCCTCGGCGCTGTCGTAGATGCCAAGGGCCGCGCGCGGCTCCATGGGGTTCGGCGCCAGACGATTGTTGAAGATCTTCATCTCGGTGACATGGGCCGCAGCGGCGATCGCCGCATCCGTCTCGGCTTCGCTGGTGCCGATCGCCCAGTCGTAGATGAGGTTGCCCGCCGCTTCCGGATGGAGTTGCGGCTGGCCGCTCTTCAATGCCGTCACGGCATCGGTCACCGCCGGCAATTCCTCGTATTCGACGACGACCTGCTCGGCGGCGTCGCGCGCCTCGCCGACGCTGTCGGCGACGACGATGGCGACGGCGTCGCCAACATAACGTACCGTTTCATGCGCTAGCGGCCGCCAGGCGCCCATTTTCATCGGGCTGCCGTCCTTGGAATGGATCATCCAGCCGCAGATGAGATTGCCGATGCCATCGGCCAGAAGCTGCTGGCCGTTGAGGATGCCGATGACGCCCGGCATGTCCTCCGCGGCCGAGGTGTCTATGCTCTTGATCTTCGCGTGCGCATGCGGCGAACGCACGAACACGGCATGCTTCATGCCCGGAACGACCATGTCGTCCGTGTAGCGGCCCTTGCCCGTCAAGAACCGTTTGTCTTCCTTGCGCGCCACCCGCGCACCGATACCATCAACACCCATCAGTCATCTCCTCCCGAGATACATCGAGCCGACAGGAAGCAGCCGGGGATTCCGTGAACAGAGCGTCCTTTTCCGGCCACCAACACCATCGGACTTGCCATCTGGTTATTGGCTAATCCCTACCCACCGGGCCTATTCGGCCGCCTGGCGGCCGGCGCTCATCTCCTCGGCGGCGGCGAGGATCGCCTTGACGATGTTGTGGTAGCCCGTGCAACGACAGATGTTGCCTTCCAGGTTCTCACGCACCGTCTTCTCGTCGAGCTTGCCGCCGTAGCGATTGATCATGTCGACCGCGGTCATCACCATGCCCGGCGTGCAGAAGCCGCATTGCAGGCCATGGTTGGCCTTGAAGGCCGCCTGCACCGGGTGCAGCTCGCCGTTCTGGGCGAGGCCTTCGATCGTGGTGATGGAGGCGCCGGCGGCCTGGACCGCCAAGGTGGAACAGCTCTTGATCGACTTGCCGTCCATGTGCACGACGCAAGCACCGCATTGCGACGTATCGCAGCCGACATGCGTCCCGGTCAGGCCCAGCTTGTCGCGGATGAAGTGGACCAGCAGCGTACGGTCCTCCACGTCACCGCTGACCTGCCGGCCGTTGACCGTCATCGTAACCTTCGTCATTCGTTCCTCCCTCGTGGTTCACGCCCGCGAGGCATTCCGGATCCGAAGTCGGCTTAGGCGGCGAATTCGAAAAACCGAAACACCTGCAAATTCCGCGCTGCAACCGGAGACCGTTATCGGTCCGCCCGACGGTCTGTGACGCCCCCTCGCCATCCGACCCCTGCAGCCACCGCATCATTCGTCCTTTTCAATCTGTGATCAACCGCTTCTTTGCCGGCGAATCGAATTTTTTGCGCCGAAATGAACGGGAACGGCGAGCGTCGGGCGTTTATTCAGAAGTCAAAAAAATACTTTCCGCCCATAGACTTCCCCGTTTTCGGCCGTATTGTTCGCGTTTGTGACATTGCCTAAACACGAATCGGCCATGCCGATTTGGGGACATTCGAGAAACTGGCGCCCTGTCTGCGCCGGTTCAACCTTGGAGAGATTTGCATGAAGAAAGCCATTGCGCTTGTGCTGATCGGCTTGGCCGCCGCTAGCTGCACGAAAACGGAAAAGGGCGCCGGCATCGGCGCTGCCACCGGCGCGATCATCGGTGGCGCGATCACCGGTGACGTTCGCGGTGCAGCCGTCGGTGCTGCCATCGGCGGCGTCAGCGGCGCGGTGATCGGCCATGTCGCCGATCAGCCCGGCCAGTGCTACTACCGCGACCGCTACGGTCGTCGCTACATCGACAATTGCTGATCCAAAGCGGAACACAGCGACGAGCTTCGCGAGACCCCGGCATCGCCCGGGGTTTTTTGCATCGATGCAACGGTCGCGGCGGAAATCCGCTCCAGACTGCGAATTTTCTTCCAAACCGGCTGGAACCGCCGTTAATCTTAGGGAAATGCTAACGGGCTAGGCTCAAAGCGAGCCTGCGTGGCCTGACAGACCGTCGTTCGGACTGCGAGTGCCGCACAATCTGAGGAGAGACGGGCAGAAGCCGGTCCATCGTCGGAACGGGAAAGGCAACAACAGCGGATGCGGCAGCGTATCGACCGGCCGAGATTTAGTATTGCGTTCTTGCGAGCTGGCACGAGCCTAGCGATCGCGACCGCACTCGTGATTCTGCCTGCCGCCACGCCCGCCTTTGCCTTCAAGATCTTCGGCATGCGCTTCTTCGAGCGCGACGCGGAGGAAGCAGAGGTCATCGATCCGGTCAACTACACGCTGACCTTCGATACCGGCACCGATGACGACGAACTCAAGAAGGCGATCGAGGCAAGCACCCTGTTGAAGCAGGACGAAGGAAAGCCGGTCTCCGGCGATCTCGGCCTCGTCATCAAGGCGCGCGACGATCGCGACCGAATCCTGGCCACCCTCTACGAAAAGGCCCGCTACGGCGGCGTGGTCGAGATCCGCATCAACGGCACGCCGCTCGATTCGTTGCCGCCCCTTCCCGATTTTCCGTCCGGCAAAGTGCCCGTTGCGGTGACGGTGCGCCCCGGCCCCGCCTTCACCTTCGGAACCGTGACGCTTTCCGGGGACGCCGCCGGGCGCTCGCCTGCGGACTATGGGCTGCTTCACGGCGCCCGAGCGGATTCGACCATCATCATCAAGGCCGGTGAAAAGGTGGTGGCGGACCTCAAGGCGGAGGGGCGGCCGCTGGCCAAACTCACCGACCGCAAGGCGATTGCCGACCACAAGACCAACACCGTCGATGTCGTCATCGGTGCCGAGGGCGGACCGGTCGCCAGTGTCGGCGATGTGACCGTGGTCGGGACCAAGGGTGTCGATCCCGGGTTCGTCAAATACTATTCGCGCATCAATGCCGGCCAGCCCTACTCGCCGGAACGGTTGACCAAGGCGGCCGATCGCCTGCGCCAACTCGGCGTGTTCTCCAGCGTCACCATCCGCGAAGCCGAGATGCTCGCCCCCGACGGCACGCTGCCGATGACGATCGAAGTGTCGGAAGGCAAGCAGCGCTACTTCGGCGCTGGCGCGCAGTTCTCGACCATTGATGGTTTCGGTCTCCAGGGTTACTGGGGCCACCGCAACCTGTTCGGCCGCGCCGAGTCGCTGCGGATCGAGGGGACGGTAAACGGCATCGGCGAGGGCAGCGGTTTCGACGACATCGGCTATTCGGCCGGGTTCCTGTTCGCCAAACCCGGCGCCTTTGGCCCGGCATCGACCTTCACTGCGAGCCTGAAGGCCGCAATTGCCGACACGGACGCATACTATGCGAAGAGCCTGACATTGGCGGTCGGCGCAACCTTCGAGCTGACGGACCGCGATACGGTTTCCATCGGCGGCGAAGGCGCCTGGATGGGTGTGAACGACCCATTCGGCGACAACACCTACCTGACGGCCGCCGTTCCGATCGAATACGTTCGTGACACGCGCGACGACAAGCTCAACCCGACGACCGGCTATCGGGCGATGATCAACGCCAAGCCGACCTATGAATTCGACCACAGCACGTTCTTCTCGAGCTTCGAGACCTCCGGATCGGTCTACCAGGCGCTCGGCGCCGAAGAACGCGTGGTGCTGGCGGGCCGCCTTGGCGCGGGCACGATCGTCGGCGCGCCGACGCTGCCCGACATCCCGGCTCCCCGCCGCTTCTACCTCGGCGGCGGCGGCACGGTCCGCGGATACGGCTTCCAGGATATCTCGCCACGAAACAGCGACGGCGACCCGATCGGTGGCCGCTCCTACGTTCTCGCCTCGGCGGAGGTCCGGGTCAACGTCACGGAAAAAATCGGCATCGTGCCGTTCATCGATGTGGGCACTGTTTCACGCGACGAGATCCCCGATTTCAGCGACATCCGCGCCGGCGCCGGCATCGGCCTGCGCTACGCCACGCCCTTCGGGCCGATCCGGCTCGATGTCGCAGTTCCTCTGAACCCCTACGCCAACGGCGACTCTTTCGGGATCTACGCCGGCGTGGGACAGGCCTTTTAATTGACGCCGCGAGCACATTTTGAATCAGCGTGCTTTCCGTTCGGGGATTCCGGTTTTCGGGGTTATACTTTAGGACTTGAATCATGAGCCGGTTCTTCACAATCCTGCAGCAGGCGCTTCGCTACGTCGGCTACGTTGCCGCCCTCCTCGTTCTGGTCCTCCTGAGCGTGATCGGTTTTGTCGGCTTCACCGACGCCGGCGCCCGGCTCGCCGCCTCTTTCATTGAAGATGCAACCGCCAATTCCGACACCCGGATTGCGATTACCGAACCGTCCGGTCTGTTGACGGGCCGCTTCCGCGCCGGCGCGATCACGCTTAGCGATCGGGAAGGCAGCTATGCGGAAATCCGCGACGTTGCTGTCGACTGGTCGCCACTCGATCTGCTGTTCTTGCAGTTCAACGCCCAGCGCCTCACCGCAAACGATATGCTCATGTCGCGCCGGCCGGTTCGGGGAAGCGAAACCAGCACCGCACCCGGCGGCAAGGCGTTCTCCCTGCCCGTCACCGTGCAGGTCGACAGCATCGAGGTTCCGAACATCAACTTGGCCGCAGATGTGGCCGGCATTGAACAGCGCCTGCGCCTTTCCGGTAGCGGTGGCTTCGACCGCAAGAGCATTGCGCTGAACCTTGCCCTGACGGCGAAGAACCAGCCCGGCATCTCCGCACTGGTGGACCTGGTGTTCGACCCCGCCGAGGACAAGCTCCTGCTGAAGGCGGACATCACCGAGCCGCCGGGTGGCATGCTCGCCCGCGCGCTGCTCATTCCCGGCGAACCCGCTGTGGCCGTGCGCCTGACCGGCGATGGACCGCTGTCGGCATGGGCCGGGCGGCTGACGGCGGCGCTCGATGGAAGCGAAGTGCTCGCTCTCGACGCGCGCCACGACCAGTCCACCAGCGGCCTTCACACCGTCGCCCTCAAGGGCGGCGGCACGTTCGAGGCGTTGCTGCCCCCGCACCTGCGGCCGCTCTTCGCCGGCGCGACGGCAATCGACGTGGCCGCCGCCACCAACGGCCGTCGCATCCTGCGCATCGAGCGCGGCCTCGTGACGACGGGCGCGCTGTCGCTGAACGCGGCCGGCTCGCTGCAGACCACGGGGGAAAACAACCTCAACATCCGACTGACGGGTGCCGACAGCGCGACGCCCATCCCGATCCGCTGGCCGCTCGCGAATGGCGAGTTCGCAGCTGATGTCTACGGACTTCAGCTGGTCGCCTCGGGTCCCGCCGAAGCGACCGCCGTCAACCTGAACGTCAATCTTGCCTCCGCGGCAACGCCGCAGGGAAAGCTGGAGAGCATCCTTCTGACGGCCAGCAGCGCCGATACGAACGTCTCGACGAAAACAGGACATGCGAACGTGACGCTGATCGCCGAACGATCGGCCATGTCCGACCCCAGTCTCGAACGGCTCGTCGGCACGCCACTGAAGGTCAACGCGGCCGTTGCCTTCTCGCCCGAGCAACTCAGCTTCGACCCTGTCGCCATCGAAAGCAGCAGCATCGGCGGCCAGATCACGGGCAGCTATCAACTGGCACCATCGACGGGAACGGCCACCTTCAATTTGTTCGCGCTGCCGGACATCCTGCCAGAGGCGATGGCTTCGCGGGTGGAGGGAACGATTGCGCTCAAGGGAGAGGCAGCGCTCGGTGCGGGTGGTGCCTTGTCGCTCTCGAACCTTCAGCTCAAGTCGAACGCGGCGGAAGCGACGGGAGAAGCGAGCCTTGGCAAGGGCAGCCTGCAGGCAAAGCTTGTCGGCCGGCTGATCGATGCCGGCGCCTTCATCTCCGGCGGCAGCGGCGAGATCGCCTTCGACGCAACCGCGAGCGGCCCGATAATCGAGCCCAGCGTAAAGGCGAAGATCACGTCTGCCCAATTGGGGCTTGCAGGCCGGACACTCGACAACATTGCCATCGACCTCAACGGCAAGGCATCCGCGACAGCGCCCGCCGGCGACTTCACCTTGACCGCCTCCATGAACGGCCAGCCGATCAACATGCGGTCCAGCGTCGTCTCCAACGCCGGCCAAATTTCGGTGCCGACGCTCGAGGCGATTGTGGGCAACAACAAGCTGAACGGCGCGCTGACGCTTGGCGAAGGTCTTTTTCCGGACGGCACGATCCGCTTCGATTTCCCTGATCTGTCGACGCTGGCAACGCTCGCCGGCCAGAGCGCAACCGGCGACCTCGCCGGCACGCTGACCTTTGCCAACGCGAACGGCAAGGGATCCCTGGTGGTCGCCGCGACCGGAACCGAGATCCGCCGCGACACCGCGGCAATCTTCAAACCGGTTCTCGACGCCACCATCGAGGACCTGAGGTCTACGGCCGTCTCCGGCACGCTCCGCGCCGATCTTGCCCGCGTCGGCGAAAACGACCTGGAAGCCCCGATTGTCACCTTCACGCATTCGGGAAGCATCACCGGCTTCGACATCGCCGGCCGCTACGAGAACGCGCCGCTGGCGCTTAAGGGCGACGTCGCCCGGCAGGATGCGGCGACCGTCATTGCGCTCAGGACCCTGGATGCAGCGGTCGCCGGCATGCCGCTGTCGCTGAAGGAAGCGGCCTCGATCTCCATTCTCGACGGCAACATCTCCTTCGACAATTTCGCGATCAATGCCGGTGATGGCGTCATCGCCATTTCCGGTTCCGCCAACCCGGCCGGCAAAAGCAGCCTTGCGATCAACCTGAGCGGAGCCAACGGGGGCCCCGCGGAGTACCGGGTTCCCACCGAGGACGGCGAAGCGGTCGCTCGCATCGAGACGGCGCAGCTGACGCTTTCCGGTGAGTTGAAAGCAGCGGCGATATCGCTTGCGGCAACGGTTGCATCGGCACAGGCGCCGCAGGGGTCGGTGTCGGGCGCCGACGTCGTCGTCACAAGCGATGCTTTCGACCTGATCAACCGCCGAGGCAACCTCAAAGCGGGCATCTCGGCCGCGGTGGTCGACCTTTCGAACGCTGACGCCAACCGGCTGCTCCAGGCGCCGCTGAACGCAACGGCATCTCTCTCGGTCACCCCGCAGCGCATCGACTTCAACGACGTTGCCATCGACGGCACCGGCCTGAACGTCAAAGCCGATGGCCACTTCGTCACGGAAGACGCTTCGGCTGCGGCAAAGGTCGAGGCAAGCGTCGCGGCAACGGCGCTGCCGCCTGCGCTGTCCGCCCGCTTCGACACGCCTCTCCAATTCACGGCGGATATCGTCCGCGGGGCGGATGGAGCAATCAACGTCCAGTCCTTCGACCTTGCCTCCGGCACGATCATGGCGAACGGAACGGCGAAGCTTGCCGGAGAGACCCTTGAAGCCAGCCTGTCCGGCACGCTGCCCAATCTCTCAAAGCTGCTCGCCGACGCCAAGGGCAAGGCAACCTTTGAGGCGACGGCGACTGGGCCACTTGCAGCACTCGGCGTGAAGGCCGAACTGCAGGCAAGCGGCGCGGAACTCGCCGGCCGCACGCTGAGCGACCTCGTCGTCACGCTCGACGGCACGGCCGACCGGGCAAGGCCGTCCGGCAACCTGACCGCGACGGGCGCGATCGGTGGCCAGGCGATCAACGTCAAGTCCAGCGTCGTTTCCGAGAACGGCAGGATATCCATTCCGTCGATCGACGCGCGCATCGGCGACAACGTGCTGACCGGCGCCCTGAAACTGGATGCGAACTTACTGCCGGACGGCACCGTCAAGTTTGATTTCCCCGACATCGGACTGCTGGCGGCGCTGGCCGGCCAACAGGCAAGGGGCGACCTTGCCGGATCGGCCAGCATCGCCGCGGTGGACGGCAAGACGGCAATCTCGGTCCAGGCGTCCGGCTCCGGCATCACACGGGACCAGTTCCGAATCGTCCAGCCGCGGATCGACCTGAAAACCGGCGATCTTCGCTCGCTCGCCATCTCCGGCAGCGTTCGTGCCGAGACGGTTGCCTCCGGCACCAACCGAGTGGACGCGCTGGCACTGAATTTCTCTCAGCAGGGCGCCAAGACCCTGTTCAATCTCGACGCCCGCTACGATGGCGCGCCGCTTGCGGTCAAAGGCTCGGTGGAGCAACAGCAGAGCGGCATGGCGATCGGGCTCGATGCCTTCCAGGCCACCCCGCGCGGCATTGCCGTTCGGCTCGACCGGCCCGCAGTCCTGACAGTCCGGGGCAATGCGGTCGCGATGAACGACTTCACGATCCGGACCGGCAGCGGCAGCATCGCCGTCAGCGGCACCGCGGGTGAAAACCTCAGCCTCGCCGTCAGGGTCAATGCCGTGCCGGCCAGCCTGGCCAACACCTTCTCTGCCGGCCTCGGGGCGGAGGGCTCGATCGGCGGCACGGTGAACGTCAAGGGTACGGCTGCGGCACCACAGGTGAGTTACGCCCTGACCTGGAGCAATGCGGCGACAACCCAGACCCGCTCTGCCGGCGTTGGCCCGCTGACCATCGGCGCCGATGGGCAGTTCGCCAACAACGTCGTGCAGGTTCAAACGAGGCTCACCGGTCCGAACGGACTCGCTTTCAGGGGCGGCGGTACCGCGGGTGTCACGGGCAATATGACCCTCGACCTGACCGTCTCCGGCACCTTGCCCTTCGCACTCCTGCAGGGGCCACTCGCCCAGCAGGGCTTCATGCTGACCGGCAATGCCACGGTCGACCTCGCCGTCAGGGGGCCTGCGAGAAGCCCTTCTATCACCGGCACGATTACGACCTCCGGCAGCCAACTGGTCGATGTGAGGCGCAATGTCTCGATCGAAAACCTGACGGCCCGCGTGGTGCTGGACGGCCGGCAGGCGGTGATCCAGCAGTTGACCGGCCGCGTCGCCACCGGCGGCCAGATCTCCGCGACCGGTTCCATCGGCATCGTCCCGGGGTCCAATTTCCCGGCCGATCTGTCGATCAGGCTGAACGACGTCACCTATGTCGACGGCCGGCTGGTGACGGCCAACCTCACCGGTGAGCTGACGGTCAGAGGACCGTTGCTCGCCAGCCCGGTTCTCGGCGGCCGCATCGACATCCGGCGAGCCAACATTACCATCCCGCAGCAACTGCCGGGGTCGCTTGCCGAGATCGACATCAAGCATCGCAACGCGCCGGCCGACGTCAAGGCGATGGCGGCAGCGCTCCGCGGTGATCAGGGTGGCGGCTCCGGCGAGGTGCGCGGTATCGGGCTGGACCTGCGGATCGATGCGCCGAGCCGGATTTTCGTGCGCGGCCGCGGCATCAACGCAGAACTCGGCGGCAGCCTGACCCTGCGCGGCACCTCACTCAGTCCCATCGTTTCCGGCGGCTTCGATCTGCTGCGCGGGCGGTTGGAAATCCTTGCCAAGCGGCTCGATTTCACGAGCGGCCACATCGGCTTCACCGGCGGCCTCGTCCCGACGATCAATTTCGTCGCGACCTCCAGCGTCAGCGCCACGACGATCAACATCAACATCGCCGGGCCGGCCAACAATCCATCCGTCACCTTCACCTCGTCGCCGGCCCTTCCACAGGACGAGATCCTGGCACGCCTGATCTTTGGCCGCTCGATGAACAACCTCTCCGCCTTCCAGATTGCCCAGCTCGCGGCAGCGGTCGCCGATCTCGCCGGCGGCGGCGGTGGCGGTTCGCTGCTCAACGGACTTCGCAGCAGGCTCGGCATCGATGACCTCGACATCACCACCGACGCCCAGGGCCGGGCCCAGGTTTCGGCCGGCAAATACCTGAACGACCGCACCTATCTGGAGCTGAAGCAGGATCCGGAGACCGGCGGCGGCAAGGCGGCGATCAACCTGGACATCGGCAAGGGCGTAAAGCTGCGCGGCGAAGCCGGCAGCAACGGCGCCGGCGCCGCCGGGATATTCTATGAGAAGGAGTATTGAAGGCGCACCTTCGTCTAGCGAGCAGTTGGCCCTCCGTTATCGGGGCCGCTACGCGAGCACGTTCTTGGTCGTCTTCAAGAGAATGTTCGTCTCCGTCGAGTTGATGCCGTCGATCAGGCGGATGCGCCGCAGCGTCTCGTCGAAGGTGCCAAGGTCTTTGTCCTCCAACTCGGCGATGAAATCCCAGCGACCATTGGTCGAATGAAGAGCGCGGACCTGCGGTAGCCCGCGCAGCTGCGCCGCCACGCGGTCGGCCATTTTCCCCAGTACCTCGATCATCACGATCGCGCGAACGCCGCTGCCACTGAGTTCCGCGCCGGTGCGGATCGTGAACGCCGCGATCGTGCCCGACTGCACCAGGCGGTCGATCCGCGCCGACACCGTCGCCCGCGACGCACCGGTCATTGCCGCCAGCGACGAGACCGGCATGCGCGCATTGTGACGAAGCGCGCTGATGAGGGCGTGATCGAGATCGTCCAGACTTATCATTCTGCTCTCACCTGCTTTCCATTATGCAGTTTTCGGCCTTCTATTTGTCAGTTTATCCCCTTTTTGCCAACGCGGTGAAGGGCAATAATCGCGCCAAATCCGGCGGACCGGAAAGAACGAACGCACGCTCTGCGGGGACTTGACATGATGGCACAGAAGCAAACCATCGCGCTGATCGGCGCGCCACTCGAGGAAGGCTCCGGCCGCCGCGGCGCCGCCATGGGACCGACAGCACTGAGGATCGCCGGCATCGATACCACGTTGGGCGAGCTCGGCCACGCCATCGTCGACGAGGGCGACCTGCAGCCACTGCCGGCCCGCGACCTCGCCAGTCACCCGCGCGCCAACAATCTGCAAACGGTGGCGGCCTTTACACGCGCGCTCGATGCGGCGGTGCACGAGGCCGCGCGCGCGGGGCGGTTTCCGCTGATCCTCGGCGGTGATCACGCGCTCTCGATGGGCAGCGTCTCCGGCATGGCGCGCCATGCCAAGGACGTCGGAAAGCCGCTGTTCGTGTTGTGGCTCGATGCGCATGCCGATTTCAACTCGCCCGAGACCTCGCCGTCCGGCAACATGCATGGCATGCCGGTCGCCTTTTTCTGCGGCGAGGCCGAGTTCGCGCCGATCCTTGCCGCCGGCCGGCCGCTGGTGGACCCGAAGAACGTCTTCCAGGTCGGTATCCGCTCCGTCGATGAGCGCGAGCGCGAGGAGATCGCCGAGCACGGCGTCAATGTCTACGACATGCGCGCCGTCGACGAGACCGGCATGGCCGGCATCATGCACGAGATCATCGACACCGTTCGCCGCGCCGACGGGCTCTTGCACGTGAGCCTCGACGTCGATTTTCTCGACCCCGAGATCGCGCCGGGCGTCGGCACCACCGTTCCGGGCGGCGCCACCTTCCGCGAGGCGCACCTGATCATGGAGATGCTCTGCGACAGCGGCCTCGTCGCCTCGCTCGATCTCGTCGAGTTGAACCCTTTCCTCGACGACCGCGGCAAGAGCGCCCGCATCCTTGTCGAACTGACCGCAAGCCTTTTTGGTCGCCGTGTGCTCGATCGACCGACACGCAGCGCCTGACAATCCGGAGGAACCGATGACACCCACGACCGCAAGCCTGATCGAAACCGAGCACCGGCTCGGCGCCCACAACTACAAGCCGCTCGACGTCGTGCTTTCCCGCGGCGAAGGCGTCCATGTCTGGGACGTGGACGGCAACCGATATCTCGACTGCCTCTCGGCCTATTCTGCGGTCAACCAGGGCCATTGCCACCCGAAGATTCTCGCGGCGATGGTCGAGCAGGCGAAGAAGCTGACGCTCACCTCGCGCGCCTTCCGCAACGAACAGCTCGCCCCCTTCTACGAGGAGATCGCAGCGCTCACCGGCTCGCACAAGGTGCTGCCGATGAACTCGGGCGCCGAGGCCGTGGAAACGGCGATCAAGGCCGTCCGCAAATGGGGCTACGAGGTCAAGGGCGTTGCCCGGGACAAAGCCGAGATCATCGTCTGCAACGACAACTTCCATGGCCGCACCATGGGGATCGTTGGCTTCTCGACCGATCCGGATGCACGCGAAGGCTTCGGCCCGTTCGCCCCCGGCTTCAAGCACGTGCCCTTCGGCGATATCGACGCGTTCCGGGCGGCGATCACCGAAAACACCGTTGCCTTCCTGGTCGAACCGATCCAGGGCGAGGCCGGCGTGCTCATCCCGCCGGCGGGCTATTTCGCCGCCGTGCGCGAGCTCTGCACCAGGCATGGCATCACGCTGATCCTCGACGAGATCCAGACCGGCCTCGGCCGCACCGGCAAACTGCTTGCCGAGGAGCACGAGAAGATCGAGGCCGACGTGACGCTGGTCGGCAAGGCGCTGTCAGGCGGTTTCTATCCGGTCTCGGCGGTGCTCTCTAACAGCGAGGTGCTCGGCGTGCTCAAGCCCGGCCAGCACGGCTCGACCTTCGGCGGCAACCCGCTCGCCTGCGCCATCGCCCGCGCTGCGCTGCGCGTGTTGACCGAGGAGGACATGATCGGCAACGCCGCCCGCATGGGCGAGCGCTTCCAGAAGGGCCTCACCGAGATTCGCTCCAACATCATCAAGGAGGTGCGCGGGCGCGGCCTGATGCTCGCGGTCGAACTCGACCCGGCCGCCGGCGGTGCGCGCAAGTACTGCGAGGCGCTGAAGGAGCGCGGCATCCTCGCCAAGGATACCCATGGCGATACGATCCGCATCGCCCCGCCGCTCGTCATTAACGCCGACCAGGTCGACTGGGCCGTCGAGCAGTTCGCAGCCGTGCTGCGCGACTGACTGTGGCATCGGGACTCCGCCAGATCCCCCGCCGCCACGACGCCGGCCCGCCCCGTGCGGGTCGGCGTGCCGGTTGAGCAATCCTTAACCTCGCCGCGGTTATCCTCATCGCCTGCAAGCCATACAGCGCGGTTAGATGAGGCACGACTCTCCCATGACGACCTTCAACACGGCCGGCTTCGCCGGCGAAACCCTCGAGATCATCGCCTTCCGGCTGCATGATCAGGAATTCTGCGTCAAGACGACCACGATCCGCGAGATCCGCGGTTGGGCACCATCGACGCCGATTCCGCATTCGCCCCCCGACGTCATCGGCGTCATGAACCTGCGTGGCACCGTCATTCCGATCATCGACCTTGCCCACAAGCTCGGCATGAAGAGCACCGAGGCCAACGAGCGCAGCGCCATCGTCGTCGCCGAGGTGCACAACATGGTGGTCGGCCTCGTCGTCGATCGCGTGTCGGACATCCTCACCATTCGTGCCGACCAGATCCAGCCCGTTCCGGAAGTCACGACCTCCTTCGACAAGGTCTATGCCGAAGGCATCATCGCCCACGAAAACGGCATGATCTGCTTCCTCAATCTGGCGCGCATGTTCAAGGAGCGCGACGTCGAGGAAATGGCGGCCTGAGCCTGAAAGCACAACCTGATCTGCCGAAGCCGCCCGATTGAAAGATCAGGCGGCTTTTGACGTTTTGGACGGGCTCCGGGCACTCGATTTTCGGGGCGCACGCCGACCTCGTTCGTCCTCGTCGAAACGCTGGCTAGGAATGCTATCCCCTTGCGCGCGCCGTCACGCGGCGGACGTGCGCCTGCCAGGCAGCCGCCGTATCGGCGGCGACGGTGTCGAGGAAACGGTCGAGGATGGGATTGAAGACGTCCGGCCGCTCCCAGAAGGGCGCATGTCCGGCACCGTCGATGACGATAGTCTCGTCGGAAAAGTGGCCCGGAAGGTGAATCCCGGAAAGATAGCCAAGCTTTACGAAAGGATCGTCGGCCCCGGCCACGATGGCGATAGGAATCGACGCTGTCTCGACAGCGCGTCGCTGGTCGGCGCCCTCCCCGCGCGCAAGGCTTTGTGCAAAGACCGATCGGACCAGGCCGTCCGCTCGCAGGACGAGATCCTGGTAAGGGGCGGATTCGACCGAACCGAAGCATAGGGAGGAAAAGCGCGCGGCATCACGCTCGCTGAAGGTCTGCTTCGAGGTCAGAAGAAGATCCCGCGACGGATGGAAGGCCCGGAACATTCCGATCAAACCCCGTGGCATCGGCGGCGCGCCGCAAAGCATCAGCCCGCGAATGCGCGTGCTGCGGTTCATCCACTCTATTGCGGCATGGCCACCGAGCGACCAGCCGAAAATGGCAAGCCGCTTCAGATCAAGGGCTTCGGCAATTTCCTCCAGGCAGTCAGCGAAGCCGGTGACCGTGTAGGCGGACCTCGGATCGCGTGCGTCCTCCGAATCGCCGTGCCCCGGCAGATCAACGGCGATCAGCCGCCAGCGCCCGGCGAGCCCGCTGTCGAACTGCTTCTCGAACACCCGCCGGGAGAAGCTGGAGCCATGGATCAGCAGGATCGGGAATCCGGACCCACCCGTGTCGCTGTAGCGCACGGCTCCGTGACGGGTCACGATCGTCCGAATGTTGAACACCATCATCCAAGTCCCGATGAGAACGCCGCGCGCCGCGCGGAATCGCTCCCGGAGGATACACGTCGATCATGAACGAGACGCTAAGGCTGGCGGCGCGGCGGTGCCGCCAAACGCGAGGTGCGGCGACGATTACGCGGTACGGATATCTTCGAGCCGCATTGCGGCAGCGTCCGAGCGCGGATATGGTTCGATACCGTACAAGAGGGGGTCGGCAGCGCCGACAGGGGAATGGAAACAGCACTGGATATCGCAGTTACCTGCGTGAGCGTCATCGTTGTCGGCTTCTACACCTGGTCGTTGCGCGGACATTTTTCGTCGCCGCGCATGCCGGCCGGCATGAAGGTCGTGTCGGCCGCGGTGACGTTGACGACACTCTGTTTTCTTTATCTCCTCTGGAGCCGGCAGCAGCCGGTTGCCGCGCAACTGGTCGGCCTTGGTCTCGAAGTTGCGGCCACAGTGCTCTTCTGGTGGGCGATTTCGGCCTCCCGCAAGGCCCGCCTGCGCTTTGCCTTCGACCCCGATAAGCCGGACAGCCTCGTCACGATCGGGCCGTATCGTCTCGTACGGCACCCGTTCTACACGTCCTACATCATCTTCTGGACCGGGTGGGCGATTGCGACCTGGACCCTGTGGGCAGCCCTTCCGGTGCTCGCCTTCGTGGTCATCTACGTTGTCGCGGCGAAAGGCGAGGAAAGCAAATTCGCCGCCACGCCGCTGGCGATCGAGTACGAGGCCTATCGCCGCCGGACCGGTTTCCTGATCCCGAAACTGGTCCGGGCATAGACCGGAAGGAACGGACGTCAGCCGCTGGAGGCGTTGCTGCCCACTGAGGGCGGCGGAGGGCGGCGAATCAGCGGCACGGCGTCGAGCACCATCTGATCCAGCCCTTCGCCACGGTGATTTTCCACGATCGCAAAGAACTGGCGGCGCATGCGCGGCTCCCAGAACTTGTTGATATGGGTGGCGACCCCCTTCGGCCCGTCCTCTCCTGGCTGGGAATGGAAGAAGGTGGCGATCTGATTGGCCATGCGGACCAGCTTTGCTTCGTTCGACATGAACTGTTTCCTACCTGTTGACGACCCGGCGTCCGGCATCGCCCGAAGACGACACCACGCGCTCGGCGCCTGTAAAAATTTCGAACTCGTCACCGCGCACCAGCGCGATCAGCGTCATACCGGCCTCTTCGGCCGTGCGGATGGCAAGCGCGGTGGGCGCCGAGATCGCAATGATGAAGGGACTGCCGACGACGGCCGTCTTCTGCACCATTTCGACGGAGACTCGGCTGGTAACGACGACCGCCCCCGCGCTGCCGCGATAGCCGGCGCGGGCAGCCGCACCGGCAAGCTTGTCCAGGGCATTGTGCCGGCCAACGTCCTCGCGCACGCCAATCAGCCCCTTACCCGGAACGAAGAAGGCAGCACCATGGACGGCGTGCGTCTCCATGTGCAGAGGCTGTTGGCCGTTCAGAAGGCGCACGGCTTCGACGACCTCGCTCTCCGTCAGCACCAGCGCCGACGTCCGCACCGACGGCGTCACCCGAACGGCCTGCTCGATCGATTCGATGCCGCACAGCCCGCAGCCGACCGGCCCCGCCATATGGCGACGCCGGGCGGTCAGCGCCGTGCTTTGTGCGTCGGCGAGGCGGATCTGCAGGTCGATGCCCTTCTCTTCCGCGACGACTTCGACCAACTCGATCTCGTCGGCACCAGCGATGATGCCCTCCGTCAGGCTGAAGCCGACCGCGAAGTCCTCGAGATCCCCCGGTGTTGCCATCATCACCGCATGGGTCGAGCCATGATAGGTGAAGGCGACCGGAACCTCTTCAGGAACAGTGCGCGCCCGCTCCTCAAGCCGCCCGGCGCGCCGGGCCAGCTCGGGAACCCTGGTGGTCGTGCTGAATTGCGTCATCGACACATCCCGACCCTACTCCGCCGCCTCCAGCTTGCCGGCGATCCGCCGCGACTGGCGGGCCTGCTCGCCGTACTCGACCTGCCATTCGGACGGGCCGTTGGAGGGCGAGACCTGCACCGCGGTCACCTTGTACTCCGGGCAGTTCGTCGCCCAGTCGGAGAAGTCGGTGGTGATGACGTTCGCCTGCGTGTCCGGATGATGGAAGGTCGTATAGACCACTCCGGTCGCCACGCGATCGGTGATCAGCGCGCGCAGCGTCGTTTCACCGGCGCGGCTGGCGAGCCGCACCCAGTCGCCGTCGCGGAGGCCGCGGTTCTCGGCGTCGTGCGGATGAATCTCCAGCCGGTCCTCGTCGTGCCAGACGACGTTTTCCGTACGCCGCGTCTGCGCGCCGACATTGTACTGGCTGAGGATACGGCCGGTGGTCAGAAGCAGCGGGAAGCGCGGCCCTGTCTTTTCGTCCGTCGCCACATATTCGGTGCGGATGAACTTGCCCTTGCCGCGCACGAAACCGTCCACGTGCATGATCGGCGAACCTAGCGGATGCTTCTCGTTGCAGGGCCACTGCACCGAGCCCATCTTTTCGAGATAGTCGTAGGACACCAGCGCGAAGCTCGGCGTCGTCGCGGCAATCTCGTCCATGATCTCGGAGGGGTGCTTGTAGTTCCAGGCAAGACCCATCGCCTGGGCGAGCCTCTGGGTGACTTCCCAGTCGGCATAGCCATTGCGCGGCGTCATGACCCGGCGCACCCGATTGATACGGCGTTCGGCGTTGGTGAAGGTGCCGTCCTTCTCAAGGAAGGTCGAGCCGGGCAGGAAGACATGCGCATAGTTCGCCGTCTCGTTCAGGAACAGGTCCTGCACGACGACGCATTCCATCGCTGCGAGACCGGCCGAGACGTGCTTGGTATCGGGATCGGACTGCAGGATGTCCTCGCCCTGGATGTAGATGCCCTTGAACGTGCCTTCCACGGCGGCGTCGAGCATGTTCGGGATGCGCAGGCCCGGCTCTTCGTTGAGCTTCACGCCCCAGAGTTTTTCGAAGATCTCGCGCGTCGCATCGTCGGAGATGTGGCGGTAGCCCGGCAACTCGTGCGGGAACGAGCCCATGTCGCAGGAGCCCTGCACGTTGTTCTGGCCGCGCAAGGGGTTCACGCCGACGCCCGGACGGCCGATGTTGCCGGTCGCCATGGCGAGGTTGGCGATGGCCATGACGGTGGTCGAGCCCTGGCTGTGCTCGGTGACGCCGAGGCCGTAATAGATCGAGCCGTTGCCGCCGGTGGCAAACAGTCGGGCCGCGCCGCGGACCAGCTCGGCCGAAACGCCGGTGAGCGCCTCGACGGCCTCCGGGCTGTGCCGTTCCTCCGAAACGAAGGAAGCCCAGTCCTCGAATTCGGACCAGTCACAACGCTCGCGGATGAACTGCTCGTCAAAAAGCCCTTCGGTGACGATGACATGGGCAAGGGCGGTGACGACGGCGACGTTGGTGCCGGGCTTCAGCGGCAGATGGTAGCTTGCCTCGACGTGCGGACCCTTGACGAGATCGATGCGGCGCGGATCGATGACGATCAGCTTCGCACCCTGGCGCAACCGCTTCTTCAGGCGGGAGCCGAAGACCGGGTGACCGTCTGTCGGGTTGGCGCCGATGACGATGACGACGTCGGTCTCCTCGACTGAATCGAAATTCTGCGTGCCGGCCGAAGTGCCGAAGGTCTGGCCGAGGCCGTAGCCCGTCGGCGAGTGGCAGACGCGGGCGCAGGTGTCGACGTTGTTGTTGCCGAAGCCGGCGCGGATCAGCTTCTGCACGAGGAAGGTTTCCTCGTTCGTGCAGCGCGACGAGGTGATGCCGCCGATGGAATCGCGGCCATACTGGTACTGGATGCGGCGGAACTCGCTCGCCACGTGCGACAGGGCCTCTTCCCAGCTCACTTCGCGCCAGGGATCGGTGATCTTCTCGCGGACCATCGGGTTGAGGATGCGGTCCTTGTGGGTCGAGTAGCCGTAGGCGAAACGGCCCTTGACGCAGGAATGGCCGCGGTTCGCCTGACCGTCCTTCCACGGCACCATGCGCACGAGTTCCTCGCCGCGCATCTCCGCCTTGAACGAGCAGCCGACGCCGCAATAGGCGCAGGTGGTGACCACCGAGTGCTCCGGCTGGCCGATCTCGATGACGGACTTTTCCGTCAGGGTCGCCGTCGGGCAGGCCTGCACGCAGGCGCCGCAGGAGACGCATTCGGAGGAGACGAAATCCTCATGCATACCGGCGGAAACCCGGCTGTCGAAGCCCCGGCCTTCGATCGTCAGCGCGAAGGTGCCCTGGACTTCCTCGCAGGCTCGCACGCAGCGCGAACAGACGATGCACTTGGCCGGATCGAAGGTGAAATACGGGTTCGATTCGTCCTTCGGCTGCCACTTGATGTTGATGGCGCCGTCGGTGCGGGCCTTGACGTGGTTCTCGCCGTCATAGCCGTAGCGGACGTCGCGCAGGCCGACGGCGCCCGCCATGTCCTGCAACTCGCAGTCGCCGTTGGCGGCACAGGTGAGACAGTCGAGCGGGTGGTCGGAGATATAGAGTTCCATCACGCCGCGACGGACATCCTTCAGCCGCGATGTCTGGGTCGAGACGACGAGCCCCGGTGCGACCGGCGTGGTACAGGAGGCCGGCATGCCGGCACGGCCCTGGATCTCCACGAGGCAGAGCCGGCAGGAGCCGAAGGCGTCGACCATGTCGGTGGCGCAGAGCTTCGGGATCTCGATCCCGGCATCCATCGAGGCGCGCATGATCGAGGTGCCCTCCGGCACGGTGACCTCGCGCCCGTCGATCGTCAGCGTCACCATCTTTTCCGACTTGGAGGCGGGCGTGCCGAAGTCGATTTCCTTGATAAGGGTCATTGGCTTTTCTCCTCCCTCACTCGGCCGCCTGCACGGCAGGTGCGGGTGAAAAATCTTCCGGGAAATGGGTCATGGCGCTCATCACCGGGTAGGGCGTGAAGCCGCCGAGCGCGCAGAGCGAACCGAACTTCATGGTGTTGCAGAGGTCGGTCAGCAGTTCGCGGTTCTTCTCCGGTTCGATGCCACGGGCGATGTTGTCGGCCACCTCGACGCCGCGAGTCGAGCCGATGCGGCAGGGCGTGCACTTGCCGCAGCTTTCGATGGCGCAGAATTCCATGGCGAAACGGGCCTGGTGCAGCATGTCGGCGGTGTCATCGAAGACGACGATGCCGGCGTGACCGATCAGGCCGTCCTTGGCGGCAAAAGCTTCGTAGTCGAAGGGCGTGTCGAACAGCGCGCGCGGGAAGTAGGCGCCGAGCGGCCCGCCGACCTGCACTGCCTTGACCGGCCGCCCCGACGCGGTACCGCCAGCGATGTGATCGACGATCTCCCCGAGCGACAGGCCGAAGGCGGTCTCGTAGAGGCCGCCGTGCTTGACGTTGCCGGCGATCTGGATCGGGATCGTGCCGCGCGACCGGCCCATGCCGAAGTCGCGATAGTACGCCGCGCCCTGGTCGAGGATGACCGGCACGGAAGCGAGCGAGATGACGTTGTTAATCACCGTCGGACAATCGAACAGGCCCTTGTGGGCCGGCAACGGCGGCTTGGCGCGAACGACGCCGCGCTTGCCCTCGAGGCTGTTCAGCAGCGAGGTTTCCTCGCCGCAGACATAGGCGCCGGCACCGACACGCACCTCCATGTCGAAGGCGCGCCCCGAACCGAGCACCGACGGACCGAGGACGCCGGCCTTGCGGGCGATCTCGATTGCCTCGCTCATGATGGCGATGGCATGCGGATATTCGGAGCGGGTGTAGATGTAGCCCTTGGTGGCGCCGGTCGCGAGCCCGGCGATCGCCATGCCCTCGATCAGCACAAAGGGATCGCCCTCCATGATCATGCGGTCGGCGAAGGTACCGCTGTCGCCCTCGTCGGCGTTGCAGACGATGTATTTGCGATCGCCGGCGGCGTCGAGAACCGTCTTCCACTTGATGCCGGTCGGGAAGCCGGCGCCGCCGCGGCCGCGCAGGCCGCTGTCGGTGACTTCCTTGACGACATCGGCCGGCGCCATGGCGACCGCCTTCTCCAGGCCCGTCAGGCCGCGGAACCGGCGATAGTCATCGAGCGAGAGCGGATCGGTAATGCCGCAGCGCGAGAAGGTGAGGCGCGTCTGCTGCTTCAGGAAAGGAATGTCCTTCGTCGAGCCATGGCACAGCGGATGCGCCGCACCGGAGACAAAACCCGCATCGAACAGGGAGGGCACATCCGAGGGCTTTACCGGACCATAGGCGATCCGCTCGCCATCGACCACGACCTCGACCAGCGGCTCCAGCCAGTGCATGCCGCGCGAGCCGTTGCGGACGATCGCGACATCGAGGCCGCGCGCCGCGGCTTCGGTTTCGATGGCCGCCACCACCTTGTTTGCGCCGAGCGCAAGGGCGGCCGTGTCACGGGGGACGTAGATCTTGACGGTCATCGACGCGCCTCCTGAACGAGCTCAGCGGCAGCGGCGGCGTCGAGGCGGCCATGCACCTCGCCGTCGAGCATCGCCGACGGCGCGCAGGAACAGAGACCGAGACAGTAGACCGGCTCGAGCGTGACCGCGCCGTCCAACGTCGTCTGGTGGAAATCGATACCGAGCAGTGCCTTGATCTTTTCGGCGACCGCGTCACCTCCCATCGACTGGCAGGCCTCGGCACGACAGAGCTTCAGCACGTGCCGGCCGGCGGGACGTTCGCGGAAATCGTGATAGAAGGTGACGACGCCATGCACTTCGGCGCGCGACAGGTTCAGCTCGCGGGCGATCACCGGCAGGCTTTCCTGCGGGACATAGCCGAATTCGGCCTGGATCTCGTGCAGGATCGGCAGCAGCGGGCCCTCGAGCTCCCTGAGTGCGCCGATGATGGCCGATGTTCTCGTCCCGACATCGCCGGAAACGTGCAGATTCATGCGCAGACCTCCCGAATGACAAAGGCCTGCCGCCTGCTAAGCAGCGGAAAATCGGGCCCAATGCCTTGAAACCGAAGGGGAAGAACGGAACCCTGTCGATCTCCACCCCTTATCGAAACAGCTTCTCAGGGAAGACTGGAGGGGTCAATAAGGCTATCCCGTCACTTGATAGTTTTTTTCTATTGCTCCAGCCCATGCTCAGCCAGAATCCGCGCCTCATGCAACAGGGCCGACACCAGTGGCGTGAATGGCTCACGATGCGTCGCAACCAGGCCGACGAGATGATGCGGGGCGGGATCGACAATCGAAACTATTTTGATCTCGTCACGAAAACCGAAAGAAAGCGCGACATTTCGCGGCATTATACTGCACCAACGCCCGGTTCGGACATGCGAGAACAGGACGATCATCGAATTTGACTCGAGCGTTGGCTGCGCTGTCACGCCGACCTCGGCAAAATGACGATTGATGATACGCCTGTTCTGCATGTCGGAAGTCAATAGACAAAGCCTAACGTCGGCCACTTCCTTCCAGGTCACGCTATCGCGATCCGCCAGCGGACCGTTCTTTGCGGTGATCAGGTGGTAGTGCTCCGCATGCAGCGGCACGCTGGTCACGCGCCCGAGTGGCTCGTTTTCCAGGTAGGTGAGACCTGCGTCGATCTCCAGGTTCTCCAGGAGGCTGAGGATCTGCAGCGAATTGGCGGAGAGCACGGAAAACGTCACGTCGGGATGCTTCTCCTGGAAGGGGGCGGTGATGCGCGGAACCATGGCAAGCGTCGTGGGGATGGCGGCCAGGCGGATGTGACCGGAAAGCCCCTTCCGCGCCGCCCGCATCTCCTCGCGCATCGTGCGCGCGTCGCCAACGATGCGCCGCGCCCATTCCAGCACACGCTGGCCTTCCGGCGTGAGCCCCTGGAAGCGGGAGCCACGATTGACGAGCACGACGCCGAGTTGGTCCTCCAACTGGCGGATGGCCGCCGACAGCGTCGGCTGGGAAATGCCGAGCTCATCAGCCGCCCTCGCGAAGTGCCGCTCTCGGGCAAGCGCTATGAAGTATTCCAGCTTGTCGATCATGGGGCTCGTCCCTACCTTGCCGCCCTGCCCTCATACAAAAGAACACTGGCACGACCAAGCAATGGGGATATAGAAAGAAGGCAGGCGGAGGAACTGGCAATGACTTTTAGAGCACTCCTGGTTGAGAAGGCGGAGGACGGCGCGATCTCGGCGTCCGTGCAAGACCTGCAGGACGACCGCCTGCCGGACGGCGACGTGACCGTCGCAGTCGAATATTCGACGCTGAACTACAAGGACGGGCTCTGCATTACCGGCAAGGGCGGACTGGTGCGCAGCTTCCCGCATGTGCCTGGGGTCGATTTCGCTGGCACGGTGGTGTCATCCGGCGACCCTCGCTATCTCCCCGGCGACAAGGTGGTGCTGACCGGTTGGCGCGTGGGCGAAACCTGGTGGGGTGGCTATGCCAGCCGCGCCAGGGTGAAAGGCGACTGGCTGGTGCCGCTTCCGGATGAGCTGACGACGCGCGAGGCCATGGCGATCGGCACCGCCGGGCTGACCTCGATGCTTGCCGTGATGGCCCTGGAGAAGGCCGGCCTCTCGCCGCCCAAGGGCGAGATCCTGGTGACGGGAGCCGCCGGCGGCGTCGGCTCGGTCGCGGTGGCGATTCTCGCCCGCCTCGGCTATCGCGTCGCGGCCGTCACCGGCCGGCCAGAAGCGGCCGCCTATCTGCGCGAGCTTGGCGCCGAGACGATTATCGACCGCGCCGAACTGGCCGAAGCGTCCGCAAAGCCGCTGGAATCCGAACGCTGGGCCGGCGCCATCGATTCGGTGGGCGGAGAGATGCTGATGCGAGTGCTCAAGCAGGTGAAATACGACGGCGCCGTCGCCTCGATCGGGCTTGCGGCCAGCGCGGCGGTGCCCTCTTTCACCGTGATCCCCTTCATCCTGCGCGGCGTCTGTCTGGTTGGCATCGATTCGGTAATGCGCCCGCGCGATGAACGGATCGACGCCTGGAGCCGCATCGTCACCGACCTGCCGCATGACAAGCTGGACGACATGGTCACCGAATATGGGCTGGCCGATCTGCCGACCCTCGGCCCGGCCATTCTCGAAGGCAAGATCCGGGGACGGGCGGTGATCGACGTCCGCAAGTAGACCCGCGAAAGCTCATGCGCCCCGTTCACGCGCGGCCATCGGCCGGCAGAAAGTCTCGTAGAGCGTGCCCATGATCGCGCTGACATTCTCGTCGGCGAGACTGTAGAACACCTGGCGGCCATCGCGACGGGTGACAACGATCTGATCCTGACGGAGGCGGGCGAGCTGTTGCGAGACGACAGCCTGCGGCAGACCGAGGATCGCCTCGATCTCGCCGACCGCCCTCTCGCCTTCCGTCAGCAGGCACAGGATCAGCAGCCGCGTCTCGTGGGAAAGCGCCTTCAGAAAGCGGCTGGCCTTCTTTGCCTGATCGAAGAACAGGTCGACGGTTGCGATGTCATCCGCCCCAGGGTTCATGAACTGCTTCATCTGCCCTCCTGACCCGAAATCGGCACGTCCAACCACGGCGCCCGCGCAACTTGATCTGGTGCACGCGAAATATGGCGCAAGGGGGAAGCGCGCGGCGGGCAGCTACTTTTTCGCGGCAGCGTTGCGGTTTGGCATCAGCAGATCAGTTGGCCGCCGTTTACCTCCAGCACCTGCCCGGTAATGTACCCCGAAAGCGTAGGCGAGGCGAGAAACAGATAGGCCGGCGCGCAGTCCTGAGCCGTTCCGAGACGCTGCAGAGGTATCGACTTGCGCGTCGCCTCCAGCTTCTCCGGCGTCGAGTAGCGTGCATGGAAATCGGTCGCTATCGTTCCCGGCGAGACACAGTTGACCCGGATGCCGTCGGGCGCGAGTTCGCGCGCCAGGGCCTTCGAGTAGGTCGAGACGAAAGCCTTGGTCGCCGAATAGACCGCCGAACCCGGGCTGCCCCCGGTCAGCGCCGAGATCGAGACGGTATTGACGATCGCGGCATTGGTCGCACGACGCAGCGCCGGCAGCATCGCCCGGGTCATCTCGACGACGGACGTCTGGTTGAGCCGCACCACGGCCTGGTATTGCTCGTCGGTCAAGGCATCGGCGGCAAAACGACCGACCATCGTGCCGGCATTGTTGATCAGCACATCCACCTGCTCGAAGAGGTTGTCGGCATAACGGGCAACCTCGGAAACGCCCTGCGACGTCAGGAAATCGGCATGGACGATGTGCGCCCGCGCCTCCTCGAGCGCCTCCTCGAGAAAGTCCGGAACGGCCGCAAGCGGCTCGCGTCCGCCGTGCAGCAGCACGTGCGCCCCGCAATCGAGGAACTGGCGCGCAACCTCGAGGCCGATGCCCCGCCCGGCCCCGGTGATGACGACGTTAACACCCTTGAACAAGGCCGGATGAAACATGGCGATCTCCCAATCGGTCTACGGTCCCGGAGGTGACCGCACCAGTATCACAAATATTTCTGCGCACACCAACTGCGCGCGGCAGGAGAATTGCAGCGCTTTCGTTTTTGCATATGATGAACAAAAACGAAAGCGCAGGAGAGAATCGATGTATCTGACAGGTCGCCAGGCAGAGATCCTGGACCTTGCAAGGACGGAAGGCCGGGTGCTGGTGGAAGACCTCGCCGCCCGCTTCTCCGTCACCCCCCAAACGATCCGCAAGGACCTGAACGATCTGTGCGACAACAAGGCCCTGACCCGCATTCACGGTGGCGCGCTGTTTCCTAGCGGCAACGAGAACGTCAAGTACGAGGCACGCCGATCGATCGCCGCCCCGGAAAAACAGGCGATCGGCAAGGCAGCCGCAGCGATGATTCCCGACAACTCCTCGCTCTTCATCAACATCGGCACAACCACGGAAGCCGTCAGCGAGGCCTTGCTCGACCACAGGGAACTGATGGTCATTACCAATAACATCAATGTCGCCAATAAATTGCGCGGCTTCCTCTCGATCGAGGTGGTCATCACCGGCGGCGTCGTGCGCGGCGCGGATGGCGGCATTGTCGGCGAGGCGACCGTCGATTTCATTCGCCAGTTCAAGGTCGACTATGCGGTAATCGGCGTGTCCGCGATCGACCAAGACGGCGCCCTGCTCGACTTCGATTATCGCGAAGTGAAGGTGGCTCAGGCGATCATCGCCAATGCCCGCCACGTCATCCTGGTCTCCGATTCGACGAAGTTCGAGCGGACCGCGCCGGTGCGCATCGGCCACCTGTCGCAGGTGCACACCTTCATCACCGACCGGTGTCCGCTCGACAACATCCGCGACATCTGCGCCAGCCAGGACGTGCGGCTGATCGAGACATCCGCGGGCGACGCGAGCGGCTGATCGGATCTTCCTTCCACATTCGTTTGACATTCGAAAAATTTTCGTTTTAACTTTCCTGACTTTCGCAAGTGCGTTCATTTGTGCATTGCGAAATTGAGAGGGAAAACGATTGGCAGTCGAAGTGGTCAGCGACATTTTTGTCATTGGCGGGGGGATCAACGGCTGCGGCATCGCGCGCGACGCCGCCGGCCGTGGCTACTCCGTCGTGCTGGCCGAGATGAAGGATCTGGCTGCCGGCACCTCGTCCGCCTCCACCAAGCTCATCCATGGCGGTTTGCGCTATCTGGAGCACTATGAGTTCCGCCTGGTGCGCGAGGCACTGATGGAGCGTGAGGTGCTCTGGGCCATGGCGCCGCACGTCATCCGGCCGATGCGCTTCGTGCTGCCCTATCACAAGGGCGGCATCCGGCCGGCCTGGCTGATCCGCCTTGGCCTCTTCCTTTACGATCATATCGGCGGCCGCAAGCTGCTGCCGGCGACGCGTACCCTCGACATGCGTCACGATCCGTCCGGACAACCGCTGAAGAGACTTTTCACCAAGGCGTTCGAGTATTCCGACGGCTGGGTCGACGATGCGCGCCTTGTGGTGCTGAACGCCCGCGACGCCGCCGATCGTGGCGCCGACATTCGCGTCGGCACGCGCGTTGTCTCGGCCCGGCGCGAAAACGGGCACTGGGACGTGGAAACCGAAAACGTCGCCTCCGGTGCCCGGGAGACGGTCAAGGCGCGGATGCTCGTCAACGCCAGCGGCCCCTGGGTCGACAAGGTGCTTGCCGGCGCGCTGGGACAGAACAACGTGCACAATGTCCGCCTCGTCCAGGGCAGCCACGTCGTCGTTCGCAAGAAGTTTTCCGATCCGCGCGCCTACTTCTTCCAGAATCCGGACGGGCGCATCATCTTCGCCATTCCCTACCAGGATGATTTCACGCTGATCGGCACCACCGACCGCGACTATGACGGCGATCCGCGCGATGTCCGCATCAGCGACGAGGAGATCGATTATCTCTGCCGTTCCGCAAGCGAGTATTTCGTCGAGCCGGTGACAAGGGCTGACATCGTCTGGACCTATTCCGGCGTCCGTCCCTTGTTCGACGACGGCGCGAGCAAGGCGCAGGAAGCCACGCGCGACTACGTGCTGAAGGTCGATGGAAACGGTAGCCAGGCGCCGCTGCTCAACGTCTTCGGCGGCAAGCTCACCACCTATCGGCGGCTTGCGGAAGCCGCCCTCGACAAGATCGGCGAGGCCATCGGCGAGAAGGGCGGAAAGTGGACAGCCGTCTCGCGGCTGCCCGGCGGGGATTTTGGCGTCGAGGCGTTCGACGCCGAAGTCGGCAAACTGTCGCGCACCTATCCCTTTCTGTCTCCCTCGCATGCGAGACGGCTGGTGCGCCTCTACGGCACGCGTGCCGCCACGATGCTTGGCGAAGCAAGGTCGATCGAAGATCTCGGGCAGCATTTCGGCTGCGACCTTTATGAACTTGAGGTTCTCTGGCTGATGCGGGAAGAATGGGCGCGACACGCCGAGGATGTGTTGTGGCGCCGCACCAAGCGGGGATTGCAGCTTAGCGCCGACGAAGCGGAGGCGCTCGAAAGCTACATGGTGAAGGCAGAGCAGGCACCAAACTAGTGCGCATTCCGATGGCAGGGGGAACGTTGGAGACATGAATGCTTGAACTTAGAGACATCACGAAGGTCGCGGGCGGGGAGACGCACATCCATCCCACCAACCTCGTGCTCGAGCGCGGTTCGCTGAACGTGCTGCTCGGCCCGACGCTGTCCGGCAAGACCTCGCTGATGCGCCTCATGGCGGGCCTGGACAAGCCGAGCTTCGGCTCCGTCTGGTTCGACGGCAAGGACGTGACCGGCATGCGCGTGCAGGACCGCAGCGTCGCCATGGTCTACCAGCAGTTCATCAACTACCCGGCGATGACGGTCTACGAGAACATCGCCTCGCCGATGCGCATCAAGGGTGCCGACCGCGCCACGATCGATCGCGAAGTGCGCAAGGCGGCCGACCTCCTCAAGCTCACCCCCTATCTCGATCGTACCCCGCTCAACCTCTCCGGCGGACAGCAGCAGCGTACCGCGCTGGCGCGCGCGATCGTGAAGAACGCCAGCCTCGTCCTGCTCGACGAGCCACTCGCCAATCTCGACTACAAGCTCCGAGAGGAACTGCGCGAGGAATTGCCGAAGATTTTTGCCGCCTCCGGAGCGATCTTCATTTACGCGACGACCGAGCCGTCCGAAGCGCTTCTTCTCGGCGGCAACACGGCAACCATGTCGGAAGGGCGCATCACCCAGTTTGCTCCCACCATCGACATCTATCGCCGCCCGGTCGACCTGACTACGGCCGAAACCTTCGCCGATCCGCCGCTGAACACGTTTGCGCTGATCAAGGCAAACGGTCATTTCGTGCTCGAGGGAGAGACGGTCCTGCCGGTGCCGGCGCACCTCGCCGGAATCCCGGATGGGCCGTGCACCGTCGCCTTCCAGCCGCATCACCTGGCTCTCAAACCCCAGACGCCCGTGGCCGCGCCGGTGCCGGTCCGCACGGCGATCTCGGAGATTGCCGGTTCGGAGAGCTTCATCCACGTCGAGTTCGCCGACACGCGCTGGGTGATGCTCGCGCCCGGCATCCACGACATCGAGCCCGATGCCCAGATCACCGTCTATGTCGACACGCGCCACCTGATGGCGTTCGCCCCGGACGGCCGGGCCATCGCCGGCCCGGCAGCGGCGTGAGGAGGAAGCCATGGCGCGCATCAATCTCGAACATATCCGCCACGCATACGGCGAAAAGCCGAAGTCGGAGGCCGACTATGCGCTGAAGGAAGTCCATCACGAGTGGAACGACGGCGGTGCCTATGCGCTGCTCGGCCCGTCCGGCTGCGGCAAGACCACGCTGCTCAACATCATTTCCGGCCTGCTCCAACCCTCCGAAGGCAGGATCCTGTTCGATGGCCGGGATGTCACGAACCTGTCCACCCAACAGCGCAACATCGCCCAGGTCTTCCAGTTCCCGGTCATCTACGACACGATGACGGTCTACGACAATCTCGCCTTTCCGCTGCGCAACCGCGGCGTGCCCGAGACCGAAGTCGACCGGCGCGTGCGCGAGATCATCGACATGACCGGCCTTGGCGGCTGGGCGAAGAAGAAGGCGCGCGGGCTGACTGCCGACCAAAAGCAGAAAATTTCCCTCGGCCGTGGACTGGTGCGCAGCGACGTCAACGCCATCCTATTCGACGAGCCGCTGACCGTCATCGACCCGCACATGAAGTGGGTGCTGCGCTCGCAGCTGAAAAAGCTGCACCGCCAGTTCGGCTTCACCATGGTCTATGTCACCCACGACCAGACCGAAGCGCTCACCTTCGCCGACAAGGTCGTCGTCATGTATGACGGCCAGATCGTGCAGATCGGAACGCCGGCGGAGCTGTTCGAGCGCCCGAGCCACACCTTCGTCGGCTACTTCATCGGTTCGCCCGGCATGAACGTGCTGCCGGCGACGATCGACGGAAGCAACGTGACGATCGGCACCGACACGATCGCGCTCGACTTCCGTCCGCAGGTCGCCGCCAATGCGACGACGGAACTCGGCATCCGCCCGGAGTTCGTCCGGCTTGGGCGCGAGGGCATGCATGTCCGCGTCAATAAGGTCGAGGACATTGGCCGGCAGAAGATCGTCCGCGCGGAATTTGCCGGCAACCCGATCTCGATCGTCGTTCCCGAAGACGGCGAGATCCCGGCCGATCCGCGCGTCAGCTTCGATCCGTCCGCCATCAACATCTACGCCAATTCCTGGCGCGTCGGCAGGGAGGCCTGATCCATGGAAAAGACCTGGAACAACAAGGCCTGGTTCATGGTGCTGCCGGTGTTGCTGCTGGTGGCGTTTTCGGCCGTGATCCCGCTGATGACGGTGGTGAACTATTCGGTTCAGGACACCTTCGGCAACAACCAGTTCTTTTGGGCCGGCACCGACTGGTTCGTCGAGATCCTGCACTCCGACCGCTTCTGGCAGGCGCTCGGCCGCAACCTGCTCTTCTCCGCCATCATCCTGTCGATCGAGATCCCGCTCGGCATCCTGATCGCGCTCAACATGCCGAAGAAGGGGATCGGCGTGCCGGTCTGCCTCGTGCTGATGGCGCTGCCGCTGCTCATTCCGTGGAACGTGGTCGGCACGATCTGGCAGGTTTTCGGCCGGGTCGACATCGGTCTGCTGGGCTTCACGCTGTCCGCCCTCGGCCTCGACTACAACTACGTCAACGACGTCTTCGACGCCTGGGTGACGCTGATCGTCATGGACGTCTGGCACTGGACCAGCCTTGTCGTGCTGCTGTGCTATGCCGGTCTCGTCTCCATTCCGGACGCCTATTATCAGGCCGCCAAGATCGACGGCGCCTCGCGCTGGGCCGTCTTCCGCCACATCCAGCTGCCGAAGATGAAGCGCGTGCTGCTGATTGCCTTCCTGCTGCGCTTCATGGACAGCTTCATGATCTACACCGAGCCGTTCGTCGTCACCGGCGGCGGGCCCGGCAACTCGACGACCTTCCTGTCGATCGACCTCGTCAAGATGGCGATCGGCCAGTTCGACCTGGGGCCGGCGGCGGCGATGTCGCTCATCTACTTCCTGATCATCCTGCTGCTGTCGTGGATCTTCTACACGGTCATGACCAGCAGCGACGAGCAGGCGTGAGGGAGGAGAACATGACCGCACGCGTTGAACCACAAGCCGCCGCACAGGCGCCCGCACGGACCGCCGAACGCGCTCGGGCGAATGTCGCCCGGTCGCCGCACCGCAGCTTCTCCTGGGTCGTCCCCGCGCTCTATATCCTGTTCTTGATGCTGCCGATCTATTGGCTCGTCAACATGAGCTTCAAGACGAACATGGAGATCACCGGCACCTTCTCGCTGTGGCCGCAGAATCCGACCCTGCGCAACTACATCGTCATCTTCACCGATCCCGCTTGGTATTCGGGCTACATCAACTCGATCATCTATGTGGTGATGAACACGGTGATATCGGTCACGGTTGCGTTGCCCGCGGCCTATGCGTTCTCGCGCTATCGCTTCCTCGGCGACAAGCACCTGTTCTTCTGGCTGCTGACCAACCGCATGGCGCCGCCGGCCGTCTTCGCCCTGCCCTTCTTCCAGCTCTATTCTGCCTTCGGCCTGATCGACACGCATATCGCCGTCGCCTTGGCGCATTGCCTGTTCAACGTTCCGCTCGCCGTCTGGATCCTCGAAGGCTTCATGTCGGGCGTGCCGAAGGAGATCGACGAGACGGCCTATATCGACGGCTACTCGTTCCCGAAGTTCTTCGCCAAGATCTTCGTGCCGCTAATCACATCCGGCATCGGCGTGGCCGCCTTCTTCTGCTTCATGTTCTCCTGGGTCGAACTCTTGATCGCCCGAACGCTGACGACAACGGCCGCCAAGCCGATCGCCGCGACGATGACGCGCACGGTCTCGGCGTCGGGGATGGACTGGGGCGTGCTTGCCGCGGCCGGGGTGCTGACGATCATCCCCGGGGCGCTGGTGATCTATTTCGTTCGCAACTACATCGCCAAGGGCTTCGCCCTGGGGAGGGTCTGATGGCTGCCAACGCCAACCGCAACAACCGCTGGCCCGTGGCACTTCTGGCCGTTCTGCTGCTCTACGCGCTCGCCGCCGGCCTGCTGGTGATGTCGCTGCCGGTGAAGGACGACGCGCGCGACTGGTTCGCACCGCTCATCCCCGGCGGCTGGATGGCCTGGACCTTTCCGACCGCGATGTTCTTCCTGTCCATCTTCACGCTGCTGGCGCTGATGGCGGTCTGGGAGTACGCGCGGCCCGGCGGCAATCCCCGCGTCGGCATCCTGCACTTCGAGACGACGCGCGGCGACCGACTGTTCATCTCGCTGCTCGGTTCGGCGTTCATCAATCTCGCATGGCTGGGGCTTGTCGGCTCCAACCTGTGGTGGGCTCTTGCCTTGAGCGTGGTCTACGCCATCGGCGTGTTCCGCTACGTGTAGGCAACAAGAACGAGGGGCCGGGCACGCCCGGCCTTTCAAACTGCAGTCGCACAACCTAAGGGAGGATAATGATGCGAAGGCACCTTCTGACGACTACGGCAACCCTGTTGCTGGCCCTGACGGGCACCGCATTTGCAGGCATGGACGAGGCGAAGAAGTTCCTTGATGCGGAAATCGGCGATATGTCGACGCTCGACCGGACCGCTCAGGAAGCTGAAATGCAGTGGTTCATCGATGCCGCCAAGCCGTTTGCCGGCATGGACATCAAGGTCGTTTCCGAAACGATCACCACGCACGAATACGAATCCAAGGTTCTGGCCAAGGCATTCTCGGAAATCACCGGCATCAAGCTGACGCACGACCTGATCGGCGAAGGCGACGTGGTCGAGAAGCTGCAGACGCAGATGCAGTCTGGCGAGAACATCTACGACGCCTACATCAACGACTCCGACCTGATCGGCACGCATTGGCGCTACCAGCAGGCCCGGTCGCTGACGAAATGGATGGCGAATGAGGGCAAGGACGTCACCAACCCGAACCTCGACCTCGACGATTTCATCGGCCTGAAGTTCACGACGGCTCCGGATGGCGACCTCTACCAGCTGCCCGACCAGCAGTTCGCGAACCTTTACTGGTTCCGCTACGACTGGTTCAACGACGAGAAGAACAAGGCCGATTTCAAGGCGAAGTATGGCTACGATCTCGGCGTTCCGGTCAACTGGTCGGCCTATGAGGACATCGCCGAGTTCTTCACCGGCCGCGAGATCGACGGCAAGAAGGTCTATGGCCACATGGACTACGGCAAGAAGGACCCCTCGCTTGGCTGGCGCTTCACCGATGCCTGGCTGTCGATGGCCGGCAACGGCGACAAGGGCCTGCCGAACGGTCTTCCGGTCGACGAATGGGGCATCAAGGTCGACGAGAAGTCGCGTCCGGTCGGCTCGTGCGTCGCCCGTGGCGGCGACACCAACGGCCCTGCTTCGGTCTACGCAATCCAGAAGTATCTCGACTGGATGAAGGCCTATGCACCGGCAGCTGCCCAGGGCATGACCTTCTCGGAATCCGGCCCGGTTCCCTCGCAGGGTGAAGTCGCCCAGCAGATGTTCACGTACACGGCGTTCACCGCCGACTTCGTGAAGGATGGCCTGCCGGTCGTCAATGCGGACGGCACGCCGAAGTGGCGCTTCGCCCCCTCGCCCCATGGCGTCTACTGGAAGGACGGCATGAAGCTCGGCTATCAGGACGTGGGGTCCTGGACGTTGCTCAAGTCGACACCTGACGACCGTGCCAAGGCCGCCTGGCTCTATGCGCAGTTCGTCACCTCCAAGACGGTCGACGTCAAGAAGAGCCACGTCGGCCTGACGCTGACGCGCGAAAGCACCGTCCAGCATCAGAGCTTCACGGACCGTGCTCCGAAGCTCGGCGGGTTGATCGAGTTCTACCGTTCGCCGGCCCGCGTCCAGTGGTCGCCGACCGGTACGAACATTCCGGACTATCCGAAGCTGGCCCAGCTGTGGTGGCAGGCGATCGGCGATGCGTCCTCGGGTGCGAAGACCGCGCAGGAGGCGATGGACTCGCTGTGCGCCGAGCAGGAACAGGTGCTGAGCCGCCTGGAACGCGCCGGCGTCCAGGGCGACATCGGCCCGAAGCTCGCCGAGGAGCATGATCTCGAATACTGGAACAAGGACGCGGTCGCCAAGGGCAACCTCGCGCCGCAGCTCAAGATCGAGAACGAGAAGGAACAGCCGCAGACGGTCAACTACGACGAGCTCGTCAAGAGCTGGGAGCAGTAGGTTGAACGCGGTCGGGCCCAAGCGGACCTGAGCCCAGAACACGCCGCCCGGAGGACCCCTTCCGGGCGGTTTTTGTTGCGGCGCTGTCCACGCCTGCAAGTCCGGGCACCCGCCTCGTTGCACTTGCCGCCAGAAGCGTTCTGCCCTATCACCGACACAACCGGCGGATCCGGCACCACCGGCCGGCCCGGCTCGAACCGGACTGGTGGAATTCGCAGCGATCGGGCAGCGACGGCATCCATACAGTATGGCGGACCAGAGGAAAGGCAGATCCGGCAAGACCCTTTTTGCGCTGCTGACGCTGGGCATTCTTTCCGCAATCGCCGCCACCGTCCTGCTTGCCAACGACTACCGCAACCTGAATCGCCTGCTCGATCGCTTGGGCTATGCCCCGGTCCAGACGCAGTCTGCTGCCCGGGAGCCCCTTTCCCACGAGATCCGCGGCAAGCGCATTCCACGCCCCAAGGTCGAGATCCCCGAGAGGCTTGTTTCCGACCTCGTTCCCATGGAAACCAAGTTCAGGCGACAGATACGCCGCGACCCGAAAGACCTTTGCGCAGCGCTCGAGCGCAGCGGTTTTCTCAACGCCGGCTGGAAGGAAGGGCTGGCAAAGGGCAGCTGGGAATGCACCTCCTATCGCGAGTTTCCCGTCCAGGAGGGCACAAGCGGGCCGGCCAGTTCCGCCTATCTTTCCATCCGCGGCAGTGACTCGGCACGCCTTACCTCGTTCCGCATCAAGCTGAATCTGGAGAACGAAGACGACCGGGCCGAGCTCACCGATGCTGCCATTGCCGCCTTGGAGGTCTTTCTCGACGAAGTGCGCTGGAAGGATGCGCCCGAGATCGTCGACAGCATCCGGAACCTGAGGGAATTCGATGTTGTCGTGTTCGGCAACCGGATCCAGCTGAAGAAGGAATTTGGCGAAACGCCGCGTTACAACTTCATCATCACGCCGGACCGAACCCGACCGAAGGACAGCTACCTGCCGGACTACTTCAATCGCGAAAAGTGGCTTCCGATGCCGGAGAAGCCTCTCGAGAACCGCTGAGTCCGGGGCTTGGCACCGACATGCGGCCGGAAATTCGGATTCGATTTCTGCCGAGGAATATGCGCAGATTCAGGATCTGCTCCTATCCTTACGCGACAATGGAACAGCTGTTGGACAGAATAGTCGAGATTGTTTCCCCCCGCGGTCGGCGCCGAGGCCGGAGACGTTTGCGACTGGACGGCCCGCTGCCCAGCATCTACGCGATTGGCGACGTGCATGGCTGCTATCGGGAGATGCTCGAGGCCGAAGCCCGCATCAGGGATGACCTCGGATCCGCCGGAAACGAGGCCCTGGTCGTCTATCTCGGCGACTATGTCGATCGGGGCCCGGCCGCAGCATCGGTGCTGGACCATCTCACTCGGGAACATCACGACGGCCTGACGCGGATCACCCTTTGTGGCAACCACGACGATATCTTCCTGCAATTCATTCGGGACCCCGTCGCGTGGGGATACTGGCTTGGCCCCAATTTTGGCGGCGAAGCGACCCTCGCCTCCTATGGGATCAGCCTCGACGATGTCCGCTGGCGGGAACTCGATACGGAGGCACTTTCCGTCTGGTTGCGACGGAACATCCCGGCACGGCACATCATGTTCCTGGCCGGACTGCCGGTTCTGCTGACAGTCGGGGACTATATCTTTGTTCACGCCGGTCTGCGGCCAGGAATTCCCCTGGAAGCACAGGAGGACGAGGATCTGCTGTGGATCCGTGAGCCCTTCCTCATCGTCGGATCGGAGCTGCCGCAGATCGTGGTTCACGGTCACACGCCTTGCAGCAAACCCGAATTTGCACATGGCCGCATCGGCATCGACACCGGCTGCTTCGCCACCGGCCGTCTGACAGTCCTGAAAATCGATGCGACGGGCGCGCGTTTGCTCTGATGCAGTGCGGCCGGCTTGGCGCAAACGCTACTGCCGTCCGAATTCGTCCTCGATGCGAATGATGTCGTCCTCTCCGAGATACGATCCTGTCTGCACCTCGATGAGTTCGAGCAGGATCTTTCCGGGGTTGGAGAGACGATGAACCTCGCCCTGGGGGATATAGATCGATTCATTCTCCCGCAGCGGGACGGTGCGGTCCCCGATCGTCACTTCGGCCGTACCACGCACGACGATCCAGTGCTCGGAGCGATGGTGGTGCTTCTGCAGCGAGAGCCGTTTTCCGGGGTTGACGAACAGCCGCTTGACCTGGAAGCGCTCCCCATTGAGCACCGAAGTGTAGCCTCCCCACGGTCGATAGGACGTCCGGTGTGTCTCGGTCAGTGCCGCCGTCTCGTCCATCGAGGCAAGGTACTTGACGAGTTTGCCGACGTTCTGGCTGTCCTCCATGCGGCCAACATAGACAGCATCCTCGCTGGCAATGACAGCCACATCGGAAAGCCCCTGGACGGCGACATGGATGTCCTTGGAAAGGACAAGCGAATTGTGCGTGTCTAGCAAGGTCGCCCGCCCCTCGGCGACATTACCCTGCTCATCGCGGGTGCCCAGCTTCCAGACCGAATCCCAACTCCCCAGATCCGACCACTCGATCGGCGACGGCACGACGGCGGCGATCGGCGTCTTCTCGAAGACCGCATAGTCGATGGAAATGTCCGGAGCCGTCGCGAAGGCTTCTGGGTCGAGCCTCTCGAAATCAAGGTCGTGTTTGGCACCGACCAGCGACCGGCTCGCCGCATCGAGAACGCCGGGCGCCAAGCGGCGCAGTTCCTTCAGGAACGGCCCTACCGGCAGCATGAACATGCCCGAATTCCAGAGATGGCCGCCGGCCGCGAGTAGCGCCTCGGCCTTTTCCCGGTTCGGCTTCTCGATGAAGCGCTTGACGGCAAAGGCACCACCACCGAGCTCTTCGCCGGCCTCGATATAGCCGTAACCCGTCGCGGGTTCCACGGGCGTGATCCCGAACGTGACGAGCCGTCCCGCCGATGCGGCGTCTCGCGCCCTCGCGACACAGTCGAAATAAACGTCATCGGCTGCGATCTCATGATCGGAGGCCAGCACCTGCATGATGGCGCCTTCGCCGTGCTCCCGTTCGACGACCAAGGCAGCGACCGCCAAAGCCGGAGCGGTGCTCCTCGCCACCGGTTCCAGCAGGATCTTCGCCAATTGATGATCGATCAGGCGCGCCTGCTCCGCCACCAGGAATCGGAACTCCGCGTTGGTCAGCACGATCGGCGCTTCGTAGCGCACACTGTCGGAGACCCGCTCCAGCGTGCGTTGGAACAGCGTCCTGCCGCCCAGCAGTTCGAGGAACTGTTTCGGCGCCTGCGCGCGCGACAAAGGCCACAGTCGCGTTCCCTTGCCGCCCGCCATGATGATGGGAATGATTTTGTCGGACATTGATCTAAATCCAGCGAAGCACGAATGGGGCCGGCGCGCCGCAGCCAGCGCGGTTGGCGCATAGAAACAGCAAACTGCTCCGTTTCAAAGCAATTAGTCTGCCGAATGCCACCAATCTGCCGTTGTAGTTAAGCGCTTCTTCGCCATACCGGCAGACCTTGGACAACAAAAAAGCCCCGCTGTCGCGGGGCTTGATATCTGATCGCCTAGCGGTTTCAGGCTGGCAGGACCGTTCCCTGGACCGTGCCCAGTTGCGCAATGTAGCGCTCGATGCTGGCGCGGTGCTCGTCGTTCAAGGCGGCCTCGAGCTCGGAGCGGGCAACCTCGACCCGCTTGAGGATATCGTCACGGCTGATCTCATCGACATGGACCGCCGATTCCGCCAGCAGCGTGCAGCCCGAGGGCAGGATATCGGCAAAGCCGCCAAAGACGACGAAGCGATCGGTCTTGCCGTTGGCGAACTTCACGGTGACGACGCCCGGCTGAATGGTCGTCATGGTTGGCGCATGGTTGGCCATGACGGTCATTTCGCCTTCCGTCGCCGGCAGCACGACGGCTTCCACGCTGTCGGAAAGAAGCAGCCGCTCCGGAGAAACGAGTTCAAAGTTGAAACTGTCGGCCATGACCATTCACTTCTTCTGATTTCATCAGGTCAGAAACAGGCGCCCGGCAAGCGGGCGCCCGAGACATTCGGCATTAAGCGGCTTCAGCAGCCAGCTTCTTCGCCTTCTCGACGGCTTCCTCGATGGAGCCGACCATGTAGAAGGCTGCTTCCGGCAGGTGATCGTACTCGCCGGCGACCAGGCCCTTGAAGCCCTTGATCGTGTCTTCGAGCGCGACGAGCTTGCCCGGCGAACCGGTGAAGACTTCAGCCACGAAGAACGGCTGCGACAGGAAGCGCTCGATCTTGCGGGCGCGGGCAACCGTCAGCTTGTCCTCTTCGGACAGTTCGTCCATGCCGAGGATGGCGATGATGTCCTGAAGCGACTTGTAGCGCTGCAGGGTCGTCTGCACCTTGCGCGACACTTCGTAGTGCTCTTCGCCGACGATCATCGGGTCGAGCATACGCGAGGTGGAGTCGAGCGGGTCAACGGCCGGGTAGATACCCTTTTCGGCGATCGAACGCGACAGAACGGTCGTTGCGTCCAGGTGGGCGAACGAGGTTGCAGGCGCCGGGTCGGTCAAGTCGTCGGCCGGAACGTAGATGGCCTGAACCGAGGTGATCGAGCCCTTGGTCGTCGTGGTGATGCGTTCCTGCATCTGGCCCATGTCGGTGGCAAGCGTCGGCTGATAGCCCACGGCCGAAGGAATACGGCCGAGCAGAGCGGACACTTCCGAGCCTGCCTGGGTGAAGCGGAAGATGTTGTCGACGAAGAACAGAACGTCCTGGCCCTTGTCGCGGAAGTCTTCAGCGATCGTCAGACCGGTGAGAGCAACGCGTGCGCGGGCACCCGGCGGCTCGTTCATCTGTCCGTAAACGAGGGCTGCCTTGGAGCCTTCGCCGCCGCCCAGCTTGTTAACGCCGGACTCGATCATTTCGTGGTAAAGGTCGTTGCCTTCGCGGGTACGCTCGCCAACGCCGGCGAACACCGAGTAGCCGCCGTGCGCCTTTGCGACGTTGTTGATCAGTTCCATGATGAGAACCGTCTTGCCAACGCCGGCGCCGCCGAACAGGCCGATCTTGCCGCCCTTCGCGTAAGGCGCCAGCAGGTCGACGACCTTGATGCCAGTGACGAGGATCTGGGCTTCCGTCGACTGCTCGACATAGGCCGGAGCGTCCTGGTGGATGGCGCGCTTCGCCTTGGTCTTCAGCGGACCGGCTTCGTCAACCGGCTCGCCGATGACGTTCATGATGCGGCCGAGCGTCTCGTCGCCGACCGGAACCGAGATCGGAGCACCCGTGTCGGAGACCGGCTGACCGCGAACGAGACCTTCGGTCGAGTCCATGGCGATCGTGCGAACGGTGTTCTCACCGAGGTGCTGGGCGACTTCGAGAACAAGGCGGTTGCCGTTGTTGTCGGTTTCCAGCGCGTTCAGGATGAGCGGCAGGTGACCGTCGAAGGCGACGTCAACGACGGCGCCAATGACCTGGGTCACGCGGCCGTTTGCGCCAGCGGCGGAAACGGAGGTCGATGCGGCCTTGGCGGCTGCCGTCTTGCGCGGAGCAGCGGGCTTCTTCTCCGCTGCGGTTTCTTTCGGGGTAGCTGCCTTAGCCATGATCCTTACCCTCTTTGTCCTGGTCCTTAGAGCGCTTCAGCGCCCGAGATGATTTCGATGAGTTCCTTGGTGATCTGAGCCTGACGCTGGCGGTTGAAGCTGAGCGTCAGCTTGTTGATCATCTCACCGGCATTGCGTGTCGCGTTGTCCATGGCGCTCATCTTCGCACCCATCTCGCCGGCAACGTTCTCGAGCAAGGCCCGGAAGATCTGGACGGAAATGTTGCGCGGAATGAGATCACCGAGGATCGCGGCCGCATCGGGTTCGTAGTCGTAAATCGCGTCTGACTGCTCGGCTGCCTCGCCAGCCGAAGCCGGGATGAGCTGCTGAGCCGTCGGGATCTGCGCGATGACCGACTTGAACTCCGAGTAGAACAGCGTGCAGACGTCGAACTCGCCCTTGTCGAACAGCCCGATCACCTTGCGGCCGATGTCATCGGCGTTGGCGAAGCCGATCTTCTTGACTTCACGAAGATCGACGCGGTCGATGATCAGCGACGCATATTCGCGACGCAGGATATCGAATCCCTTCTTGCCGACGCAGATGATCTTGACCGTCTTGCCGTTGGCAAGGAGCTTGCGCGTGTGGTCGCGAGCGAGACGAGCGATCTGCGAGTTGAAACCGCCGCAGAGGCCGCGTTCGGCGGTGCAGACGACGAGCAGGTGCACGTCGTCCTTACCGGTGCCCGTCATCAGGCGTGGTGCCGCGTCGTCCTGGCCGACCGCTTGCGCGATGTTGGCAAGAACAGCACTCATGCGCTGCGAATAGGGCCGAGCGGCCTCGGCCGCCTCCTGCGCACGCCGAAGCTTCGCCGCGGCGACCATTTTCATCGCCTTGGTGATCTTCTGCGTCGCCTTGACGGAGGCGATCCGGTTTTTCAGATCCTTAAGTGAAGGCATCCGTTGTCCGTCCTAGAATAAAGCCCGTTCAGGCGAAAGTCTTGGCGAAGGCGTCAAGAGCAGCCTTGAGCTTGCCCTTGGTGTCGTCGCTGATGGCCTTCTCCGTGCGGATGGTATCGAGGACGCCCTTGCCTTCCGTACGCATGTACGAAAGCAGACCCTGCTCGAACTTGCTGACCTGGTTGACCGGCAGCTTGTCGAGGTAGCCGTTGACGCCGGCGAAGATCACCGCAACCTGCTCTTCCGTCTTCAGCGGCGAGAACTGCGGCTGCTTCAGGAGTTCGGTCAGGCGGGCACCACGGTTCAGCAGGCGCTGCGTTGCAGCGTCGAGATCCGAACCGAACTGAGCGAAGGCGGCCATTTCGCGATACTGGGCGAGTTCGCCCTTGATCGAGCCGGCAACCTGCTTCATCGCCTTGACCTGCGCTGCAGAACCTACGCGGGAAACCGACAGACCGACGTTAACGGCCGGGCGGATACCCTGGTAGAACAGGTCCGTTTCAAGGAAGATCTGGCCATCGGTGATCGAGATCACGTTGGTCGGGATGAACGCCGAAACGTCGTTACCCTGCGTTTCGATGACCGGCAGAGCCGTCAGCGAGCCCGCGCCGTTGTCGTCGTTCAGCTTTGCAGCGCGCTCGAGCAGGCGGGAGTGCAGGTAGAAAACGTCGCCCGGATAGGCTTCGCGGCCCGGCGGGCGGCGCAGCAGCAGCGACATCTGACGGTAGGCAACGGCCTGCTTGGAAAGGTCGTCGTAGCCGATGAGCGCGTGCTTGCCGTTATCGCGGAAGTACTCACCCATGGCAGCGCCGGCGAACGGCGCAAGGTACTGCATCGGGGCCGGATCGGAAGCGGTCGCGGCAACGATGATCGAGTAGGGCAGTGCGCCGCGCTCTTCGAGAACCTTCACGAACTGTGCAACCGTCGAACGCTTCTGGCCGATGGCGACATAGACGCAATACAGCTTGTCCTGCTCCGGGCCGTTGTCGTGGATCGGCTTCTGGTTCAGGAACGTGTCGAGGATGATGGCGGTCTTGCCGGTCTGGCGGTCGCCGATGACAAGCTCGCGCTGGCCGCGGCCGACCGGGATGAGGGCGTCGATGGCCTTGAGGCCGGTCGACATCGGCTCATGCACCGACTTGCGCGGAATAATGCCCGGAGCCTTGACGTCAACGCGGGCGCGCTGCTTGGCGTTGATCGGGCCCTTGCCGTCGATCGGATTGCCGAGCGCGTCGACGACGCGGCCGAGCAGTTCCGGACCAACCGGGACGTCCACGATGGCGCCAGTCCGCTTGACGGTGTCGCCTTCCTTGATGTCACGGTCCGAACCGAAGATAACGACACCGACGTTGTCGCTTTCCAGGTTCAGCGCCATGCCGCGAATTCCACCCGGGAATTCGACCATTTCGCCGGCCTGGACGTTGTCGAGGCCGTAGACGCGGGCGATACCGTCACCGACGGAGAGCACCTGGCCGACTTCCGAGACTTCCGCCTCTTTGCCGAAGTTTTTGATCTGATCTTTGAGAATTGCGGAGATTTCCGCGGCGCGGATATCCATCAGCCGACCTCTTTCAGTGCAAGCTTAAGGGTAGAGAGTTTGGTGCGAAGGGAAGTGTCAATCTGGCGGGAACCGACCTTGACGATCAGGCCACCGAGGATAGACGGGTCGACGGTGACGGCGATCGCCACGTCTTTGCCGGTGACGCCCTTGAGCGCCGCCTTCAATTCGGCCTCCTGTGCCGCCGAAAGGGCGTGCGCGGAGGTTACGTCAGCGGTGATCTCACCGCGATGGCGCGCCGCAATGACGCGGAAAGCCCTGACCATGCCCGGCACGGCGAAAAGCCGGCGATTGGAGGCCACGACCTTCAGAAAGTTTGCGACGAGGCCCGTGAAGCCAGCCTTCTCGACGATCGCCGCAATGGCCTTCGTCTGCTCTTCGGCGGAGAATACCGGGCTCTGGATCAGGCGCCTCAGGTCGTCGCTTGCATCGATCATCGCCTGGAAGCGGTTCAGGTCAGAACCAACCCCTTCGACGTTTCCGGCCTCGAGCGCGAGCTCGAAAAGCGAAGACGCATACCTTTCTGCAACACCGGAAATAAGCTGGGATGTGTCTGCCACGGGCACAAGCTTCTCTTATTTTCATTCAGAGCGGCAGCTTGCGGACTGGCCGTAAACTCAAAACCCTGAATTCGTTGCGATTGTTTTCAGTTCTCACAAGGCTGGACGCCCGCTCTTTCTGAAATTCGCGGTTCGTCTAGCATAGGAACTTCAGACTCGCAACACGCCGAGGCGCAGGAATCCGTGATATGTGGAGAAGCCTTGTCCCGAATTTTGGCAAAATTGAATCCGCTGCTGCCGATTCCGCGCCGCGAGGGAGAAAATCCTTCTCAGACAAGGCCGAAAACGTAGGCGAGCGGCAAGGCGGCGAGCACCAGTTGCGCCACAAACAGAGCAAGGTTCTTCATGCTGAACGAGGCGTCCGACATCATCGAGAGCACACGCCCGAAGGCGGCCAGCGCAAAGGCCGAGCCGACCGCGAGGTAGGCCCAATCCTGTGCAACCATCACGGCGGAGAGAGCCAGTCCGGCGTGAAAACCGCCGAGAGAGCGAGCAGCGGCATATCCCTCCGCCGTTCCGTCGCGCAACTGAAGGCCGTTGAACTTCAGGCTCGATCGCGGCGCGAACAGGCCGACAAGACCGAACAGAAGCGCGGCGAGCGCGCCGCAGAATGCGAGAAATTCCCCAGTTTCTGTCGGAATATAGAATTCCATGAACGCTCTCCGGCGCTTACCCTTGGTCTGGTGGACTTATTGCACAAACCTGCGGCGCGAGGAATCCGGAGCGACTGGTTATGCACGACGATTGGTCACGATGGCCCTGCCAGACCATATCACCTTGCGCTGGCAGCTTCCGACGCGTCCCGTCTGGCTGCGACACTGTGACACCATCGATGACCGGCGTAGTGGGTTCAGAGGAAACTCTGCGGGTCAATATCGACCTGCACGAGGACGGAGCCGCGCTCCTTCGGCCCGTTGGCCAGCATCGCGCTCAGAAAGGCCTGCATGTCGCTGGAGCGCTGGCCGTGCACGAGCAGGCGGAAGCGATGGCGACCGCGGATCAGCGCCAGCGGCGCCTCGGCGGGGCCAAGGACGGCGATGCCGGAAACGGCCGGCGCCGCCTGCCGCAGGCCACGCGCGTGCCCTTCGGCGTCCGCGCGGCTGTCGGCGGAGACGATGACGGAAGCGAGGCGGCCGAAGGGCGGTAGCATCGCCTTCTCGCGTTCGCCGATCTCGCGTTCGTAGAAGTCGCGCGCATCGCCGGACACGATCGCCTGCATGACAGGATGCAGCGGCTGATAGGTCTGGATCAGGCCGTGACTCTTCAAGCCCGTTCGGCCCGCCCGTCCCGTCACCTGCGACAGAAGCTGGAAGGTGCGCTCGGCCGCACGCGGATCGCCGTTCGACAGGCCGAGATCCGCGTCGACGATGCCGACCAGCGTCATCAGCGGGAAATTGTGCCCCTTCGCCACCAGTTGCGTGCCGATCACGATGTCCGCCTCGCCCTTGGCGATCGCCTCGAGCTCGAGGCGCAGCCGCTTGACCCCCATCAGGTCGGAGGAGAGCACGATCGTGCGCGCATCCGGAAAGTGTTTTTCGACTTCCTCGGCGATGCGTTCCACGCCGGGACCGCAGGCGGCCAGGTGATCGAAGGTACCGCATTCCGGACAGGCTTCCGGCGTGCGTTCGGCATAGCCACAATGGTGGCACTGGATCTGCCCGCGAAACCGGTGCTCGACCAGCCAGCTCGAACATTGCGGGCACTGAAAACGGTGGCCGCAGACTCGGCAGAGCGTGAGCGGCGCATAGCCGCGACGATTGAGAAAGAGCAGCGCCTGTTCGCCGCGCTCGACCGTCTTGCCGATGGCCCGCAGCATGACGGGCGAGAGAAACCCGCCGCGCTGCGGCGGATGGCGGCGCAGGTCGACAAGGTGCAGGTCCGGCAGTGCCGCTTCGCCAAAGCGCGTCGGCAGGTGCAGAGCCTGGTAGCGGCCATGGTCGGCATTGACCCGGCTTTCGACCGACGGCGTCGCCGAGACGAGGACGGCCGGAAAATCGCCGATCCGGGCGCGCACCACCGCCATGTCGCGGGCATTGTAGAAAACGCGGTCTTCCTGCTTGTAGGCCGGGTCGTGCTCCTCGTCGACGATGACAAGGCCGAGGTCCTCGAATGGCAGGAACAATGCCGAGCGGGCGCCGGCGACGACACGCACCTCTCCCGTCGCCACCTGCCGCCAGACCTTTTCGCGGGTTCGGGGGGCCAAATCGGAATGCCACTCGGCCGGCTTGGAGCCGAATCGCTCCTGGAAGCGTTCGAGGAAACTTGACGTCAGTGCTATTTCCGGCAGCAGGATCAGCACCTGCCGACCCCGCCGCAACGTTTCCGCGATCGCCTCGAAATAGACCTCCGTCTTGCCCGAGCCGGTGATGCCGTCGATCAGCCCGACACTGAAACGGCCTGCGCGCACCTGCTCGACGAGATCGGCCGCCGCATCTGTCTGCGGTCCCTCCAGCCGTGGCGCTACATAATCCGGGTCGGGCCTGGCCACCACCGGCGGCGGCGGCAGGAAGACCGTTTCAAAGCTGCCCTGCGCGGTCAGCCCGTCGATCACGCTCGAGGAAGCGCCGGCTGCGTGGGCGAGGCCGGAGCGGGTCCAGGGGAAGCCTTCATCAGCCAGCGCCAGCACCCGCTCGCGCGCCGCCGTCATGCGCTCCGGCCGGACCCCGGTGAAGCGCAGCCCCTCGATCATCGGCTCGGGGTCGAAGGCGGCCGGCGCGCGCAGCGCCATCCGCGCCACCAGCCCCGGCGGCGTCAACGTGTAGGCGGAAACCCAGTCGATGAAGACGCGCATTTCCTTCGTCAGTGGCGGGCAGTCGAACACCTTCTCGATCGGCCGCAGCTTCTTCGGATCGACCGTGTTGTCGCTCTCCCGGTCCCAGACGACACCGAAGACGAGGCGCGATCCAAGCGGAACCTGCACGATCGAGCCCGGCTCCGCCGCCATGCCCTCCGGGACGGCATAGGAGTAGGGGCGCGGCGCGGGCATCGGCACAAGCACCGGCACGGTCACCGATACGGGGCGCGGCGTCGGCGGCCCGCCGAACAGGTCGTCGGACAGGCGGTTCATGCGGCAGCGTTCCCACGCCGCATCAGGGGCGACAATTCCATGCGGACGGCAATGCTCACGCGTCCTCCTCCGCGATATCGCCGGTCAGCCGCATGCCCTCGATCCAGGTGGCGCCCTCGTTGCGGATCACGCGCTTTGCCCGAATGCCGCAGTGCTGCTCCACCTCGCGCGCCAGCAACTCGGAATGGGTGACGAGCCAGACCTGGCTCGAGCGCGCCGCGCTGGAAATCATAGTGGCGAGCGCCGGCAGCATGGAGGGATGCAGGCTCGCTTCCGGCTCGTTCAGCGCGACGAGCGGCGGGCTTCGATAGGAGAGCAGTGCGGCTGCCAGCGCAAGGAAGCGGATCTGGCCGTCGGATAGTTCACGCGGCTGGAACGTGCGCCGGGGAAACTGCGGAAACACCAGCCCGAAGGAGGCGAACTCGCCCGGCTCAGGCACCGAGAGACTTGCGCCCTCGAAAGCTTCGGCGATCGCCCGGTCGAGGTCGACTGTGTCCTGTCGGGTATGGGCGAGCGTCGCAAACACCGCCGCCAGATTGCCGCCGTCCTCGTCCAGCATCGGTGCGGTGACGGCCAGGCAGGGCTGGCGCAGGGGCGATTCGCGGTCGGTGCGGAAGCCGTGGAAAAAACGCCATTGCGATACCGCACGGCGGAAGGTGCCGATTTCCGGGTAATGGCCGGCGTCGCCGAGAAGGGCCAGCGCCGTTTCCGAGGTCAGCGCCTGTTCCGGATATTCCTCCATTCGCCCCGCTTCGTTGCGCACCATGATGCCGGGGCCGGTACGCTTCAGCATCGTCACCGGCCGGCTGCCGGTTTCGATGATCAGTTCCTCCGTCTTGATCTGCGGCTCGAAGGCAAAGCCCGCCGCGGCCGGCGGGCGAAGGCCCGCCTCGATGCGGTAGCGGAAGGTGATCGCCCGCTCCTCATCGAGGAGTTCCGCCTCAAGCCGGATGCGGATCGGCTCGTTCGGGCGCCTGCGGCCGGTCCACAGCGCCGAGGCCATGCCACCTTCGGCGGCGATCTCCTCTGCAAGCGTGCCCCTGACGGCGGCCTGCACGAGCTGCAGCGAGCGGTAAAGGTTCGATTTTCCCGTACCGTTCTCGCCGACAAACAGGTTCACCTGGCCGAGATCCATGCGGATCGACCGGAGCGAGCGGTAGTTTTCGGCAAGCATGGAGCGCAGCAACATGGCCTTACCTAAGCGATTCCACGCGCCAGAGAAAAGGATTAATGCGTCCTCAGGCGCGCGGGAACACCGCGTCCGGATCCTGTGCCAGCGAGAAAACGCTGTGACGCTCCAAGGCCTTGGTCACTTCCATCGGGTCGCCCGCCAATTCGTCCGGCTGGATCAAATTGCCGATCGTGAACTCGAACCGGTTGCTCTTCTTGTTCAGGAGCTCGTGGAAGACGGTCATGTCGCGCAACTCGGTGGACCATTTGGCAAGCCAGTAGAACAGACCGGAATTGCGCGCCGACATGTGCACCGGCAGGATCGGCAGGTCGTACTTGCGCGCAAGCGACACGGCCGAGATCTTCCACGGCCGCTCGTTCAATCGGCCGTCGCCCCAATAGGCGATACGGCCGGAGGGAAAGAGAATGGCGGCCTTTCCCTCGGCAAATGCCCGGTTGGTGAGGTGAAGCGTCTCGCGCGTCTTCAGTTTGCTTTTGTGCTCCTCGCGCCATTCGACCGGGATGATCATCTCGGCGAACCGCGGATTGACACGGATGGCATCGCGATTGGCGAAGAACATCATGTCCGGACGCCGCGTCTTCATCAGGTCGAACATGGCGATACCGTCGGCAATCCCGGTCGGGTGATTGCTGACCAGCAGAAACCCGCCCCGCTCGGGGATACGATCCGGATGGCGGACCGCGACGTCCAGCATCAATGACGCACTCAGGAATTCAAAGGCCTGGAAGCCAGACATGTTGGCAACGGCGTCCGCGAACTCGATCGCCCGGCGATAGTTGAGCACCGTGTAGAGAAGGGGCCGCAAAACAGACCAAAGCGGGTGGAGGACAATCCGCGTTCCGCGCTCGGCGATCAGCGTATCGACGATATGGCCGGGCTGCCCCTGCGACACGAGCGCCAAGGTCTCTGCGAAATGGGCGAAAGCCGTTGCTGAATCGCGCCTTTCCATGGGATTCCCTGCCGAGTACAGCCCGATATCGCAGTTCCATATGATCTAATCGTGACAGTTGCGAAGTCAATGTTAGCAAATCCCTAACCGCGTGACCGCAGGATGGCCCGACAGGGAATGGATATCGATGGATCAACTGCTCATCATTGCCGACCAGGCGCTGCTGGAGGAACGCACGGCCTGGCTTGCCACGCTCGCTCAAGAGCGCCGCCTTTCAGACAATACGCTGGACGCCTATGAGCGTGACACGCGCCAGTTCCTTGCCTTCCTGACGGGCCACCTCGCCGCTCCGGCCCGTCTGAAGGACATAGACAACTTGCGACCCGCCGACCTGCGCGGCTTTCTGGCGGCCCGGCGGCGTGACGGGGTCGGCGCCCGCACGCTGGGGCGGGGCCTGGCCGGCTTGCGTTCCTTCCTGCGCCATCTCGAGCGCAAAGGCCTCGCCAATGCGGCGGGTGCGGTGGCGATTCGTTCGCCGAAGCAGCCGAAATCACTGCCCAAGCCGCTGACTGACCAGCAGGCGCTCTCCGTTGTCGATGCCGGCGCGCAGCTGGCCGAGGAGCCCTGGATCAGCGTCCGCAACGCCGCCGTGCTGACGCTCCTCTACGGTTGCGGGCTCCGCATCTCTGAAGCCCTGTCGCTTACGCCGGACGACTTCGCCGCCGGCACGAATTCGCTGCGCATCACTGGCAAGGGCGGCAAGACCCGCATCGTGCCGCTGCTCACGGCCGCCCGCACCGGTGTCGAGGATTACGTCCGCCTCTGTCCCTACCCGCTCGCCAACGACCAGCCGCTTTTTCGTGGCGCTCGCGGCGGCCCTTTGCTGGCGGCCATCATTCAGCGCGAGATGCAGAAAATGCGCGGCGCCCTCGGCCTGCCGGACAGCGCCACGCCCCATGCGCTCCGCCACTCCTTCGCCACGCATCTGCTCGCCGGCGGCGGCGACCTGCGCACGATCCAGGAATTGCTTGGCCACGCCAGCCTTTCGACCACCCAGGTCTATACCGGGGTGGATTCGGCCAGACTGCTCGAAATCTACGACAAGGCGCATCCGCGCGCCTGATATCAATCGACGCTCAGCTCGCCCGGTGCGGAATTGCCACGCAATCGCCGCGCCGACCTGCCACAAGTGGTCCCGTTAAGGGATTGTGAGGGCTCCGCCGCTAGTTTCAGACTGAAATCGCTGGGAGCCGAAAGCTGATGAATCGTTTCCTTCAACCGGCACGGGACCATATCCTCGATCGCCTGGCGGACACGGCCCTCTGGCTCGTGGCAACGCTGCACGTCCTCGCCGCCGTGCTGTTCTTTTCCGTCCTGCTGTCGCTTTCCCCGGCAAGTGCCGCCGAGGAGCCGGCCTGCGGCGGGGAGAACCTGCTGGCAAGGATGCAAGCAAGCGACCCGGCGGGCTATGACAAGCTGGTTGCGGAAGCAAAAGCGACGCCAAACGGCGAAGGTATCTTCTGGAAAATCGAGAAAGCGGGTATCGCCCCGTCCTACCTGCTCGGCACCATGCACGTGACCGACCCGCGCGTGCTCGCCATGCCGGACGGCGCAAGCGCCGCCTACGAGAATGCCGGGACGGTCGTCGTCGAATCCGACGAGATCGCCGACGAGCGCAAAGCGAGCACCGCCCTGCTTGCGCGACCGGACCTGACGATGTTTACGGACGGACGCACGATCACCGGCCTGCTCGGCGAGAAGGACGCGACAATCCTTGCCGCGGGGTTGAAAGCGCGAGGCCTGTCGCTCGCCGCCGTCTCGCGGATGAAGCCCTGGATGATCGCGAGTTTTGTGGCGCTGCCGGCCTGCGAAATGGCGCGCAAGCAGGCCGGTGCGGCTTTCCTTGACCAAAAGCTGGCAAAGGAGGCCGTTGCCAAAGGCAAGACCCTCAAGGGGCTGGAAACGCTGCTCGAACAGATCACGGCTCTTGACGCGCTGCCGATCGAGCCGCAGCTGGCCGGCCTCGTCCAGACCGTCGAGCTCGGCGACGGCATCGACGATGTCATCGAGACCATGAGCCAGCTCTACCTGGCCGGCGAGACCGGCATGATCATGCCGATGATGCGGGCGGCCGTACCGGAGGGCGAAGACGACGCCGACGCCTATGCCGATTTCGAGCAGCGCATCATCATCGACCGCAACCACCGCATGGCTGAGCGCGCAGTCCCCATCCTGGCCGGCGGCAACATCTTCATCGCCGTCGGTGCGCTTCACCTGCCGGGCAATCAGGGGGTGATCGAATTGCTGCGGAACAAGGGCTTTACCCTGACCGCAGTCGGCAAGTAGCAGGCCTCGGCCGCCCCCCGTTTGGGACTGCCCGCAGGTCAGCCCTTCGTCATGCGTTGCGCGACCGCGGTCTTCCAGTGGAACTGGTGGACGAACAGCGCGGCGACGTGCACGACGATCAGGATCCACATGGCCAGTTTCAGCGGCCCCCCATGCGGCAGCGCCGCACCGCCGATCCCGAAATAATAGGCGGCGATTCCGCTGAGCGGCAGGGCAAAAAAGAGCAGATAGAACGTCACGTGCACGACCTTGGCCGCCGTCTTGAAAAGCGGTGGCTCCTCTGCCGGAGCATCTGGTGCCCCCTGCGCCAGGCGCAGCAGGATCCGCAGGACGGCAAGGCAGAGGACGGCGATGCCGACATAGGCGTGGATATTGGCCGCCGAAACCTGGTCTGCGGTCGGGGTCCCGCCGTCACGCACCACACGCCAGAGCTTTTCCATGTCCTCGGCAAAGAGGAGGTTGAAAAGGATGAGGGCGGCCATCAGCCAGTGAACAAGACGCTGTGGCACCGAATAGGACAAAACAGCTGCAGATTGCATTTTCTTGCCTTTTATCAAGATGTTAGCTTTATCAACATCCTGAACATAAAAACCGCGGCTTGTTCGGCAAGCCGCGGTTTCCAAGGTGGACAAAATTTAATCTGCCGTTTGCGTTTTCACATGTGAATCGGCTTGAAGAAGGCGGCGAGTGCTGCTTCCTTCACCGCTTCCGACATGGTCGGATGGGCATGGCAGGTGCGGCCGAGGTCTTCCGCCGAGCCACCGAACTCCATCAGGACGGCGATCTCGTGGATCATCTCGCCGGCGCCGAAGCCGACGATGTGGCCGCCGAGCACGCGATCGGTTTCCTTGTCCGTAAGGATCTTCACGAAACCGTCGGTGACGAGCATGGCGCGGGCACGGCCGTTGGCGGTGAACGGGAACTTGCCGACCTTGTAGGCAACGCCTGCCGCCTTCAGCTCTTCTTCGGTCTTGCCGACGGAGGCGACTTCCGGCTGGGTATAAACGACGCCCGGAATGACGTCATAGTTCACGTGACCGGCCTGGCCCGCGAGGATCTCGGCGATCGCGACGCCTTCGTCCTCGGCCTTGTGCGCCAGCATCGGGCCGCGCACGACGTCGCCGATCGCATAAACGCCCTTAACGGTCGTCTGGAAGTGGCCGTCGATCTCGACGAAGCCACGCTTGTCCATCGCAACGCCGGCCTCGGCAAGCCCAAGACCTTCGGTGTAGGGCTTGCGGCCGGTGGCGATCAGCACGACGTCGGCTTCGATCGTCGTCGCCTCGCCGCCCTTGACCGGCTCATAGGTGACCTTCGCGCCGGTGGCAGACTTTTCGACCGCCGTCACCTTGGCGCCGACCTTGATGTCCATGCCCTGCTTGGCGAGCATGCGCTGGAACTGCTTGGAAACCTCGCCGTCCATGCCGCCGAGGATGGTGTCGAGGTATTCGACGACAGTGACCTTGGCGCCGAGGCGCTGCCAGACCGAACCGAGTTCGAGCCCGATCACGCCGCCGCCGACGACGACGAGGTTCTGCGGCACCTTGTCGAGCGCGATCGCACCCGTGGACGAGACGATCACCTTCTCATCGATATCGACCGGAACGCCCGGAATGCCGGCAACATCCGAGCCCGTGGCAATGACGATCGCCTTCGTTTCGAGTACCTGCTCCTCGCCCTTGTCGTTGGCGACGCCGACCTTGCCTGCGCCAAGTACCTTGCCGGTACCCTGGAAGGCATCGATCTTGTTCTTCTTGAACAGGAAGGCGACGCCGTCGACGTTGGCCTTCACCGTCGCGTCCTTGTGACCCATCATCTTCTCGAGGTTCAGCTTCGGTGCCAGGCCCTCGATGCCGAGCGCATCCATGCCGTGGGCGGCGTGGCTGTACATCTCGGAGGCATGCAGCAGCGCCTTGGAGGGGATGCAGCCGACGTTGAGGCAGGTGCCGCCATAGGTCGCGCGCTTTTCAACGACCGCGACCTTCAGGCCGAGCTGCGCCGCCTTGATGGCGCAGACGTAGCCGCCAGGACCCGAACCGATAACAACGAGATCATATGCCATGAAATGTCCTTCCTGAGGGCGACGGCTACCGGCCGCCGCTGACGTTGAGAGCGGCACCCGTCACATAGGAGGCCGCGTCTGAAAGCAGATAGAGAATCGATTGCGCAACTTCATCGGGCGAACCCGGACGTTGCAACGGAATTGTCGAAGCCAGGTCGCGCGCCCTGTCCGGCAGCCCGCCCGATGCGTGAATGTCTGTGTCGATGATGCCGGGCCGGACGAGATTGACGCGAATGCCTTCGGTGGCGACTTCGCGCGCTAGCCCGATCGTGAAGCTGTCGATCGCGCCCTTGGTGGCGGCGTAGTCGACATATTGCCCGGCCGAGCCAAGCAATGACGCCACGGAGGAGACATTGACGATCGCCCCGCCCCGGCCGCCGTGGCGCGTGGACATGCGCCGCACGGCTTCCTGCGCACAACGGATCGAGCCGATGACATTGACGGCGAACATGCGATCGAGGCGCTCGATGGAAATCTCATCGACGCGGGCGGGATGGCCGACGATGCCGGCATTGTTGACCAGACCGTCGAGGCGGGCGAAGGTCGCGTCCACCGCTGCGAAGATCGAGGCGAGTCCCACTTCGGTGCCGACATCGCCTTCGATCGCCACCGCCGAGCCACCGGCGGCACGGATCTCGGCAACGACCGCGTCCGCCGCAGCCGCATTCGACGCATAGTTGACCGCAACCTGCCAACCGGCCGCCGCGGCAAGCCGACAGACGCTGGCACCGATGCCCCGGCTTCCGCCGGTAACGAGAAGCACGCGATGATCGGTCATTGTGCGCAGCCCTTGTAGGTCAGGACGTCCCACGGAGCGACGGAGAGCTTTCCTTCGTCCCAGGCATTGGAAAAGCGCAATGCTGGGCCGATGCCGGCGAACAGCAGGCGTTGTGCGGCACCTTCTCCTTCGGCCGGGACCAGTTCGGCGGGTGTTCCGGCCTGATCCAGCGGATAGACAATTCCCTGCCAAACGGTGCAGGCGGCAATCTCCTCGCCGGTCACGTCCCCTTCCGGGCAGTTGTGCATGACCATGCCGATGGAGCGGACCACCTCGTCACCCATCATGATGTGACCGTCGAGCACGAGCTCGCCCTTCACGGCCTTCACCTTGAAACGATGCGTGATGGCCGCAGCCTCCGAACCGACGGGCTCGAAGGCAAGTTCATAGGCACCGTCGCGATCCGCGTAGACCGCCCGTTCCTGCTTGCACTCTTCCGCGAGAGCAGTATTCGCCACGCAGGCCGACAACGCCGTGGAAACCAGCAGGGATCGAGTGACCATGAGCTAGACCGCCCGTTCCGTTGCAAGCTTGATGCCGAGCCCAATGAAGACGACGCCGCTGATGCGGTCGATCCACTGGCTGGCGCGCGAGAAAGCGGCGCGCATCCTCGGTGTGGTCATGAACAACGAGACGCCGACGAACCAGAGGATCAGGGAGGCGGCCATGACAAGCCCATAGCCGAATTTCACCACCATCGGCGTGTGTGCGTTGACGACGGTCGAGAAGATCGACAGGAAGAAGAACACGGCCTTGGGGTTGAGCACATTGGCCATGAAACCGAGGCCGAACGCCTTGGGCGCCGACTGGCGCTTGGCGGGGGTGAGGGCGGTGCCCATCCCGGGGTCAATTTCGGTCTTGCCGGCGCGCAACGCCTTGATGCCGATATAGACGAGATAGGCGACGCCACACCATTTGACGATGTTGAAGAGATAGATCGACTGGGAAATGATCAGCCCCAGCCCAAGGATCGTGTAGGTGACGTGGACCATCAGCGAGGTGCCGATGCCGAACGAGGTGATGATCGCCGACCGGCGACCGTGGACGATGGACTGGCGCAAGACCATGGCGAAGTCCGCCCCGGGCGAGATGATCCCGAAGAAGAAGATCGCCATCAGGGAGGCAAGCTCGATCAGATAGGTATGCATCTCAGGTCTCCGTCGATCAGAGGACGAGGGCGGCGAACATGCAGAAAAGCCCGACAAGAGCGCCGAGCCATACCAGTGAGCGGATATAGGCAATACCCGCCAGATAGAGCGGCAGATAGAGGATGCGGCAGGCAAACCAGATCAGAGCGCCGCGATAGCCCCATCCCGACGGGTCCCCGGCAACGGCAAGGGAAAGTGCCAGGCCGACGAAGGCCGGGTACGTTTCGCGCAGGTTCGCCGAGGCTCGGGCCGCGCGGCCGGCAAGCGCGCCGGAAGGCTTGCGCTCCACATCGCGCGGGCCCGCATTCCATTCGGCGCCCAACTCCACCGTTGAGAAAAAGCCTTGCAGCGCAACCTGAAGGACGAGCAGCGCCGCGCTCCACGCCACGAGCGTGACGAAGGGTGAGGCGGCGAGCGCTGCTGCGTCCATGGTGATCCGTCCTTAGAGATCCAGAACCAGGCGCTCCGGATCTTCCAGGCTTTCCTTGACGCGCACGAGGAAGGTGACGGCTTCCTTGCCGTCGACGATCCGGTGGTCGTAGGAAAGCGCGAGATACATCATCGGGCGGATGACGATCTGGCCGCCGACGACGACCGGGCGCTCCTGGATCTTGTGCATGCCGAGGATACCCGACTGCGGCGCGTTCAGGATCGGCGAGGACATCAGCGATCCATAGACGCCGCCGTTGGAGATGGTGAAGGTGCCGCCCTGCATGTCGGCCATCGAGAGCTGACCATCACGGGCTGCCTTGCCGAGGCGGCCGATTTCTTTCTCGATCTCGGCGATCGACATCTGGTCGGCATCACGCACGACCGGGACGACAAGGCCCTTGTCGGTGCCGACGGCGACGCCGACGTGGCAGAAGTTCTTGTAGATGATGTCCGTGCCGTCGATCTCGGCGTTGACGGCCGGCAATTCCTTCAGCGCGTGAGTGACGGCCTTGGTAAAGAAGCCCATGAACCCGAGCTTGACGCCGTGCTTCTTCTCGAAGATGTCCTTGTAGCGGCTGCGCAGGTCCATCACCGCCTTCATATCCACCTCGTTATAGGTGGTCAGCATCGCGGCGGTGTTCTGCGCATCCTTCAGGCGCCGTGCGATCGTCTGGCGCAGGCGCGTCATCTTCACGCGTTCCTCGCGCGGCGCGTCGGCTTCCGACGACGGGGCACGCGCCTGGATCTTGACCGGCTCGGCGGGCGTGGACGGAACCGAAATGCCCTTGGCGACGGCAGTGATCACGTCGCCCTTCAGCACCTGGCCGCGCTTGCCGGAACCATCGACCTGGTCAGCCGACAGGTTCTTTTCAGCGAGCATCTTGGCGGCGGCCGGCGCCGGCGACATGGTGGACGCGGCTGCAGCAGCCGCAACCGGGGCGGCAGCGGCAGGTTCGGCCGCCTTGGCGGCGGGCGCAGCAGCGCCGGCAGAAGCGCCTTCGGCGATCTGGCCGAGCAGCGCGCCGAGGCCGACGGTCTCGCCGTTGGCGGCGAGGATCTCGGAAAGCACGCCGGAGGCCGGTGCCGGCACTTCGACGGTCACCTTGTCGGTTTCGAGCTCGACGATCGGTTCGTCAGCCTTGACGACGTCGCCGACCTTCTTGAACCAGGTGCCAACGGTGGCTTCGCTGACGGATTCACCGAGGGTCGGGACGCGGATTTCAGTAGCCATTGTTCAAGTCCTGAAATGTTGAATGGTTGAATTCTTGGGCGGATCCGGCCTCATGGCCGGAGGATCAGGGAGGGCATAGGCGCGATGCGGAAATGAAAGCCGAGGCCGGCGAGGATGACCGGATCGTTGTCGGCCACGGCCTGAGCCGCCGCCTTGTCCTCGACCTCGATCACCGCCATGCCCCAGGCGCCCTCGGGCTCGAAGACCGGGCCAACGGCGATTGCCGTTCCTGCCGCGGCCTTCTCGCGCCAGTAGGCGGCGTGCCGGTTCATGGCTTCCATCTCCTTCTCGCTTGCATCATGGGGAAAGCTTGGACGCGGCGGCAGCAGTTTCAAATGAAAATATGCCATCGCGTCCCCCTTCCTCAACCGCCGAGCGCATCCTCGAGGAATGCGGCCAGCTGTTCAAGATGCTTGGACATCAGACCCGTTGCCGGCGAGGCCGACGCCGGACGGCCGGTGTAGCGGACGCGCTGGTGCTTGGCATCGATGTGGGCAAGGACCCATTCCAGGTACGGATCGATGAACGACCAGGCGCCCATGTTCTTCGGCTCTTCCTGGCACCAGACCATCTCCGCATTGCGGAAGCGTGACAGCTCGTTGATCAGCGCCTTGGCCGGGAATGGATAGAGCTGCTCCAGACGCAGCAGGTAGACGTCGTCGATGCCGCGCTTCTCACGCTCCTCGAGCAGGTCGTAGTAGACCTTGCCCGAGCACATGACGACGCGCCGGATCTTGGCATCCTTCTGCAGCTTGATCGGACCGTCCTTGATCACCTCGGCATCGTCCCACAACAGTCGGTGGAACGAGCTTTCGCCGGCGAGTTCCGACAGGCTGGAGACGGCCCGCTTGTGGCGCAGCAGCGACTTCGGCGTCATCAGGATCAGCGGCTTGCGGAAATCACGGCGCATCTGGCGACGGAGGATGTGGTAATAGTTTGCCGGCGTCGTGCAGTATGCGACCTGCATGTTGTCTTCCGCGCAAAGCTGCAGGAACCGCTCGAGGCGGGCGGAGGAGTGCTCCGGACCCTGGCCCTCGTAACCGTGCGGCAGCAGGCAGACGAGACCCGACATGCGCAGCCACTTGCGTTCGCCCGACGAGATGAACTGGTCGAACACGACCTGGGCGCCGTTGGCGAAGTCGCCGAACTGCGCTTCCCAGAGCGTTAGCGCGTTCGGACGCGCCAGCGAGTAACCGTACTCGAAGCCCAGCACCGCTTCTTCCGAGAGCATCGAGTTGATGACCTCGAACCGTGCCTGGTTCGGCGAAAGGTTGGCCAGCGGAATGAAGCGGTCTTCGGTCTCCTGATCGTACAGGACGGAATGGCGCTGCGAGAAGGTGCCGCGCTCACAGTCCTGACCGGAAAGGCGGATCTTGTGGCCGTCGAGGCAGAGCGTGCCGAAGGCGAGCGCCTCGGCCATGGCCCAATCCAGGCCTTCGCCAGACTCGATCATCTGGGCGCGGTTGTCCATGAACCGCTGGATGGTGCGGTGTGCCTTGAACCCCTCCGGAATGGTCGAAAGCTTGCGGCCGACCTCCTTCAGTTGCTTCATCGGAAACGACGTCTTGCCGCGGCGCTGCTCGTCGGCATTGTCGGCGGCGCGCAGGCCCGACCAGAGGCCGTCCAGCCAATCGGCCTTGTTCGGCTTGTAGGACTGGCCGGCTTCGAACTCCTGCTCGAGCTTGGCGCGCCAGTCGGCCTTCATCTTCTCGACTTCACCGTCGGTGATCAGGCCCTCGCCGACCAGCCGCTCCGCATAGAGCTGCACGACCGTCTTGTGGGCGCGGATCGCCTTGTACATCTTCGGCTGCGTGAACGCCGGCTCGTCGCCTTCGTTGTGCCCGAAGCGGCGGTAGCAGAACATGTCGATGACGACCGGCTTGTGGAACTTCATCCGGTATTCGGTCGCAATCTTCGCCGCGTAGACAACCGCCTCCGGATCGTCGCCGTTGACGTGGAAGATCGGCGCCTCGATCATCTTGGCGACGTCAGACGGATAAGGCGACGAACGCGAGAAGGCCGGGTTCGTTGTGAAGCCGATCTGGTTGTTGATAATGACGTGGACGGTACCGGCGACGCGATAGCCGCGCAGGCCGGAAAGGCCGAGGATCTCCGAGATCACGCCCTGCCCCGCGAAGGCAGCGTCGCCGTGGATCAGCAGCGGCATCACCTTGACGCGCTCGCGCAGCGGAATGATGTCGCCCTCGAAGATCGTCGCCATCTGGTCCTGCTTGGCGCGCGCCTTGCCCATGACGACCGGGTTGACGATCTCGAGGTGTGACGGGTTCGCCGTCAGCGACAGGTGGACCTTGTTGTTGTCGAACTCGCGGTCGGAGGAAGCACCGAGGTGGTACTTCACGTCGCCGGAGCCTTCGACATCATCCGGGGCGTAGGAGCCGCCCTTGAACTCGTGGAAGATCGCCCGGTGCGGCTTGGCCATCACCTGCGAGAGCACGTTCAGGCGGCCACGATGGGCCATACCGAGCACGACCTCCTTCAGGCCGAGCTGGCCGCCGCGCTTGATCAGCTGCTCCAGCGCCGGAATCAGAGACTCGCCGCCGTCGAGACCGAACCGCTTCGTGCCCTTGTACTTGACGTCGATGAACTGCTCGAAGCCTTCCGACTCGATCAGCTTGGAGAGGATGGCCTTCTTGCCTTCCGGCGTGAAGTCGACGCCTTTGTCCGGCCCCTCGATACGGGCCTGGATCCAGGCTTTGATTTCCGGATCGGAGATGTGCATGAACTCGACGCCGAGCGTCGAGCAATAGGTGCGCTTCAGGATCTCGATCATCTGCGGGACCGTCGCGTATTCGAGGCCCAGCACGTTGTCGATGAAGATCTTGCGGTCATAATCGGCTTCCGTGAAGCCGTAGGCAGAAGGGGAAAGCTCGTTGTAGTCGTCGACCGGATCGGCCAGACCGAGCGGATCGAGATTGGCGTGCAGGTGGCCGCGCATGCGATAGGCGCGGATCATCATGATGGCGCGAACGGAATCGCGGGTCGACTGCTCGACCTCACTTGCGCTGACCGGCGCGCCGGTTTGCACGGCCACCGCTTCAGCCTTCGCCTTGACCTTCTTTTCGATCGCCTTTTCGACCGTGCCCCAGTCGCCGTCGAGGGCCGATACGAGCTCGCCATTGGCAGCGATCGGCCAGTTCGACTTCTTCCAGGACGCGCCCTGCGCCGCCTTCTGGATGTCGGCGGGCTGGTCGCCCAGGCCCTTGAAGAAGCCTTGCCATTCCGGCGACACCGAAGACGGGTCCTGCTCGAAACGGGCATAGAGCTGTTCGATGTAGTTGGCGTTGGCGCCGTCGAGGAACGACGTTACCTGAAACTGTTCGTTGGCGTCTTGTCTTTCCATGTGCCACTCGCGGGCGCCGCGCCCGCCTCCTGACTAAAATCCACCCCCGTCCTTCCGGGGGAAATGCCCGCCCGGCCCCTCGCAACGGCGGGGCCCGGGCGACCTTCATGGAACGGCCGGCTCAGTGCCGGCCGCCCAAGCGATCGTTTCAGCCCTTGAGGACTTCGACCAGGGTCGTGCCGAGACGAGCCGGCGACGGCGAGACGCGGATGCCCGCCGATTCCATCGCCGCGATCTTCGATTCAGCATCGCCCTTGCCGCCGGAAACGACAGCGCCGGCGTGGCCCATCGTGCGGCCCTTCGGCGCGGTGCGCCCGGCGATGAAGCCGGCCATCGGCTTCTTGCGGCCCTTCTTGGCTTCGTCCTTGAGGAACTGCGCCGCATCTTCTTCCGCCGAGCCGCCGATCTCGCCGATCATGATGATCGACTGGGTGGCTTCGTCGGCGAGGAACATCTCGAGCACGTCGATGAACTCGGTGCCCTTGACCGGGTCGCCGCCGATGCCGACGGCCGTGGTCTGGCCGAGGCCTTCGTTGGTGGTCTGGAAGACAGCCTCATAGGTCAGCGTGCCCGAACGGGAAACGATGCCGACCGAACCCTTGCGGAAGATCGAACCGGGCATGATGCCGATCTTGCATTCTTCCGGCGTCAGGATGCCCGGGCAGTTCGGACCGAGAAGGCGGGACTTGGAGCGGTCGAGGCGAGCCTTCACGCGGACCATGTCCATCACCGGAATACCTTCGGTGATGCAGGTGATGAACGGGATCTCCGCATCGATCGCTTCGATGATCGCATCCGCGGCGCCTGCCGGCGGAACGTAGATCACGGTCGCGTCGGCGCCGGTCTTTTCCTTGCCTTCGGCAACGGACGCGAAGATCGGCAGGGCTTCGCCCTTGGAGCCGGTCCAGGTTTCGCCGCCCTTCTTGGGATGGATACCGCCGACCATCTGGGTGCCGTAGTAGGCCAGCGCCTGCTCGGTATGGAAGGTGCCGGTCTTGCCGGTCAGGCCCTGAACGAGGACCTTGGTGTTCTTGTTGACGAGAATCGACATGAGTACAGGTCCTTCAATTAGCCGTTGATCGCAGCGACGATCTTCTTGGCAGCGTCGTCAAGATCGTCTGCCGCCGTGATCGCCAGACCCGACTCGTTCAGGATCTTCTTGCCGAGCTCGACATTCGTGCCTTCAAGGCGCACGACGAGCGGAACCTTCAGACCGACTTCTTGAACGGCCGCGACAACGCCCTCGGCGATGACATCGCACTTCATGATGCCGCCGAAGATGTTGACGAGAATGCCTTCGACCTTGGGGTCGGCCGTGATGATCTTGAAGGCCGCAGCGACCTTGTCCTTGCCGGCGCCGCCACCGACGTCGCAGAAGTTGGCCGGCTCCTTGCCGTAGAGCTTGATGATGTCCATGGTCGCCATGGCGAGACCGGCGCCATTGACCATGCAGCCGATGTTGCCGTCGAGCGCCACGTAGGCGAGATCCCACTTGGAGGCCTCGATTTCCTTGGCATCTTCTTCAGTCTCGTCGCGCAGGGCCTTGACGTCGTCGTGCCGGAACAGCGCGTTGCCGTCGAAGGAGACCTTGGCGTCGAGGACGCGCAGGTGGCCGTTCTGCATGACGATCAGCGGGTTGATCTCGAGCAGCGCCATGTCCTTCTCGTTGAAGGCCTTGTAGAGCGCCAGGAAGAGCGACTTGGCGTCTTCGGCAGCCGCACCCGACAGCTCGAGAGCCTTGGAGATCTTGGCGACGTCGTCAGCCGTAACGCCGGTTTCCGGATCGATGGCGATCGTATGGATCTTCTCCGGCGTGTCGTGAGCGACGGCCTCGATGTCCATGCCGCCTTCGGTCGAGACGACGAAGGCAACGCGACCGACCGAACGGTCGACCAGCAGCGAGCAATAGAGCTCGCGGGCAATGTCGGCGCCGTCTTCGATGTAGAGGCGGTTGACCTGCTTGCCGGCATCACCGGTCTGAGCCGTCACCAGCGTGTTGCCGAGCATGTCCTTGGCGTGGGCAACGACCTCATCGATCGACTTCGCCAGGCGAACGCCGCCCTTGGCGTCGGGACCGAGTTCCTTGAACTTGCCCTTGCCGCGGCCACCGGCGTGGATCTGGCTCTTGACCACGTAGAGCGGACCGGGGAGCTTCTTGGCAGCAGCCTCGGCCTCTTCGACCTTGAGGATGGCAACGCCTTCGGCGACCGGTGCGCCATAGCTCTTCAGAAGAGCTTTCGCCTGATATTCGTGAATGTTCATGGAAAAAACCTCTCTATTCGCCGAAGCGGATTACTTCAGCGCCGGAGCGATGTTGATGCAGGCTTCGCAAAGACCGGCGACGGCGCCGACCGACTTGTCGAAGGCTTCCTTCTCGTTCTTGTTGAGGTCGATCTCGACGATGCGCTCAACACCGCCGGCACCGAGAACGACCGGGACGCCGACATACATGTCCTTGACGCCGTACTGGCCGGACAGGTGAGCGGCAACCGGCAGGACGCGCTTCTTGTCCTTCAGGTAGGACTCGGCCATTTCGATCGCCGAGGCAGCCGGAGCATAGTAGGCCGAACCGGTCTTCAGCAGGCTGACGATCTCGGCGCCGCCGTCACGGGTGCGCTGGATGATCTGGTCGAGACGTTCCTGCGTGCACCAGCCCATCTTGACGAGGTCGGTCAGCGGAATGCCGGCAACGGTGGAGTAGCGGGCGAGCGGCACCATGGTATCGCCGTGGCCGCCAAGCACGAACGCGGTGACGTCCTGGACGGAGACCTTGAATTCCTCGGAGAGGAACAGGCGGAAGCGGGCGCTATCCAGCACGCCGGCCATGCCGACGACCATGTTCTTCGGCAGGCCGGAGAACTTCTGCAGCGCCCAGACCATCGCGTCGAGCGGGTTGGTGATGCAGATGACAAAGGCGTTCGGGGCATACTTCTTGATGCCGGCGCCGACCTGTTCCATGACCTTGAGGTTGATGCCGAGGAGGTCGTCGCGGCTCATGCCGGGCTTGCGGGCGACGCCGGCGGTGACGATGCAGACGTCCGCGCCTTCGATCGCCGCGTAGTCGCTGGCGCCGGTGAGCGAAGCATTGAAGCCCTCGACCGGGGACGACTGGGCGATGTCGAGGCCCTTGCCCTGGGGGATGCCGTCGGCAATGTCGAACAGGACGATGTCGCCCAGTTCCTTGAGGCCGGCCAGATGGGCCAGCGTGCCACCGATCATTCCAGAACCAATAAGTGCGATCTTCTTGCGCGCCATGAAAGTGCTTCCTTTGCGATCTAAGTTCGAAAGGTCGGCGCCGCAAACGCCCAACCGTCCGGCAAAACGCAATAGCGCCCAACGGCTGGAAGATCAATCACTACTTTTGGCGTGAGATATTTCAATCGGTTAGAAGTAAAATTTCTTACGTTCACGTAAGAATTACGGCTGCAAATTCGTCACAATTCGGCCATCCGTTGACGATGGCTTTCGGCATACTCCACGCTGCGGATCTCGATCAGCCGCGAAACCGTGCGGTCGAACTCGAACCCTTCCGTCCCCCTCTTCGCCACCAGCAGGTTTTCTGGCGCGGCGGCAGCGGACGCAAAAAGACGCGCGCCGTGATCGTAGATCGTGTCGACCAGGTTGATGAAACGCTTCGTCTCATTTCGGCGGTCCGGTCCGAGGAGGGGGATGTGATCGACGAAAATGGTATCGTAGTGCTTGAGAACGGCCAGATAGTCCGCCGCGCCATGCGGTCTTTCGCAGAGGTCGGCGAAGGAAAACCGCGCAACCCTGCCCCCCGCTGCCGGAATCGCAATCTTGCGCCCGCGAAAGCTGATCGCCGTCGGCGCCACATCCCGGTCGGCCGTTTCCCGCCGCCAGGCACGGTCCATCGCCTCGTCGGCCTCCGGACCGAGGGGAAAACGGAAGACCGGCAGGCCTTCGTCCTTCTCCAGGCGGTAATCCGTCTGCGAATCCAGCGCGACGATGTCGACGTGTTTCTTCAGGAGATCGACGAAAGGCAGAAACAGGCCGCGATTGAGCCCATCCCTGTAGAGATTGTCCGGCTCAACGTTCGAGGTCGCAACGAGTATGCAGCCGCGCGCGAACAACTCGCTGAACAGGCGCGACAGGATCATCGCATCGGCGATGTCGGTGACGGAAAACTCGTCGAAGCAGAGGAGCCGCGCCTCCGCGATCAGGCTTTCGGCGACCGGGGGAACGGGATCGGCCTGCTTCGTCTCACCGCGCTTCAACTTCTGCCGGTGCTGATGGATGCGGTCATGAACATCGGCCATGAACTCGTGGAAATGAGCCCGGCGCTTGCGCTTGATCGGCACCAGCGCGAAGAACAGGTCCATCAGCATGGTCTTGCCGCGACCGACACCGCCATGGATATAGAGCCCGCGGGGTACGGCGGACTTTTCCGGCTTGCGGGAAGCGAAGAGCCAGCCGAGCGCGCTGGACTTTCGCGCCGGGCGCTGGGCCTGGATGGCCTCCAGCAGGGCATCGAACCGCCGCGCCATCGCCGTCTGCAGCGGGTCGGGGCGCAACTCGCCCGCCGCTACCATCGCCGTCAGCCTGTCGGAGACACCGTGCTCGGGATAGGCGGAAACACCGTCCCAATCCTGCTTGATGGGCACCGTAACCGATCTCCGTGATGCGTTGGTCGTCGATGATCAGCGCGACAGGCTGATCGGCTGCCCGCCGGAAGTCGCGCCCTCGAACCGGGAGTCGCCGGTCTTGCTGAGCCGGGCGATCGGGTTGCCGCTGCGGTCTTTCAGGATCACCTGGCTGCCGGCCACTTCCCACGACCCCATCTGCGTCAACTCGCCGGCGCAGCCGCGCGTGCCGCCCCGCGAACCGGAGCCGAGATTGGTCAGTGTCAGGAACATGTCGCAGGAGGTGGGGCCGTTGGCGACCCGCCAGTTGCCGACCATCGCTTCCTTCTTCACCTCAAGCCCGCCGGCGGCGGCACCAGAAGCATCACCCGGCATCGCCATCGCGGTATTCGTCGTCGGCGCATCAGGGAACTGCTGCGAGGTGCTCGTCGTCGGATCGGGCAACTGACCCGAGGATACGGAGCCAACCGGTGCGGCCTGCAGCGGCGTTACCGGCTGCGTGTCGATGCCGCTCATCGAAGTCCGCTGGCAGCCGGCCAGTGCGAGCGCCATCATCAGGCCGCCTGCCACATGTTGAATCCGCATGTCGAAACTCCTGCCGCTGCGTCGGACGCTATCGATACGTAGCAATCTTGGCCGGATTAGCGTGAATCGCGAGTCTAAATCAAGTCTCCGCCGACGGATTGGCCGGAGCCCAGCGCAATCTGCCAACCGTTAGACAGAAACGGTGTCCAGCCATCGGGCTTAAGGACTTCCTTGGCACTATACGCCGGGAAACAAAAATGCCGGGCAAGGTACCCGGCATTTTCAGGATCAAAGCAGTGCGCCCGTCAGAGCCGGCGCTCGACCAGCATCTTCTTGATCTCGCCGATCGCCTTGGCCGGGTTCAGCCCCTTCGGGCAGGCCTGGGCGCAGTTCATGATCGTGTGGCAGCGATAGAGGCGGAACGGATCCTCGAGATTGTCGAGGCGCTCGCCGGTGGCCTCATCGCGGCTATCGATCAGCCAGCGATAGGCCTGCAGCAGCACGGCCGGACCGAGATAGCGGTCGCCGTTCCACCAGTAGCTCGGACAGGAGGTCGAGCAGCAAGCGCACAGGATGCACTCGTAAAGGCCGTCGAGCTTCTGGCGGTCCTCGTGGCTCTGCAGCCATTCCTTGGCCGGCGTCGGCGACACCGTCTTGAGCCAGGGCTCGATCGAACGATGCTGGGCGTAGAAATGCGTCAGGTCCGGCACGAGATCCTTCACCACCGGCATGTGCGGCAGCGGGTAGACCTTCACGGCGCCGTTCACCTCGTCCATGCCCTTGGTGCAGGCGAGTGTGTTGGTGCCATCGATGTTCATCGCGCAGGAGCCGCAGATGCCCTCGCGGCAGGAGCGGCGCAGCGTCAGCGTCGGATCGATCTTGTTCTTGATGTAGAGCAGCGCGTCGAGCACCATCGGGCCGCAATCATCGACGTCGACGTAATAGGTGTCGATCGACGGATTCTTGTCGTCGTCCGGGCTCCAGCGATAGACGCGGAACTCGCGGGTGTTCGTGGCGCCGGCCGGCTTCGGCCAGACCTTGCCTTCGGTGACCTGCGAGTTCTTCGGGAGAGCGAGTTCAACCATGTCCAGTTTTCCTCGGGATCAATAGACGCGTGCCTTCGGCGCGATCTTTTGCGGATCGATGCCGTCAGCGATGAGGTCGGTGTGGACCGGGCGGTAATCAAGCTTGACGTCGCCGGCTTCGTTTACCCAGGCAAGGGTATGCTTGCGCCAGTTGACGTCGTCGCGGCCACCGAGCGGACCATCCTTGTAGTCCTCGCGGGCATGGGCACCGCGGCTTTCCTTGCGGGCCTCGGCGCCGACGACCGTCGTGATCGCGTTCGCCATCAGATTTTCCAGTTCCAGCGTCTCGACGAGATCGGAGTTCCAGATCAACGAGCGGTCGGTGACCTTCAGGTCGGCCATTTCGCCCCAGAGCTCCTTCATGCGACGGCAGCCGGCTTCCAGCGATTCCTGGGTGCGGAACACGGCGGCATCTTCCTGCATGGTGCGCTGCATCTTGTCGCGCAGGACCGCCGTCGGCGTGCCGCCGTCAGCAAAGCGCAAACGGTCGAAGCGGTCCATGATCTTGTCGCAGGCCGCCTTGTCGAGGGCCGGGATCGGCTCGGCGCGGTCGATGACCTCGCCGGCACGGATTGCCGCGGCGCGACCGAAGACCACGAGGTCGATCAGCGAGTTGGAGCCGAGACGGTTTGCGCCGTGCACCGAAGCGCAGCCGGCTTCGCCGACCGCCATCAGGCCGGGGGCGACGCGTCCGGGATTGGCACTGTCGGCGTTGAGCACCTCGCCCCAGAAGTTGGTCGGAACGCCGCCCATGTTGTAGTGCACGGTCGGCAGAACCGGGATCGGCTCGCGGGTCACGTCGACGCCGGCGAAGATCTTGGCGCTCTCGGAAATGCCCGGCAGGCGCTCATGCAACACGGCCGGATCGAGATGGTCGAGGTGCAGGAAGATGTGGTCCTTGTTCTTGCCGACGCCGCGGCCTTCGCGGATTTCCATCGTCATGCAGCGCGAGACGACGTCGCGCGAGGCCAGGTCCTTGGCCGACGGCGCATAGCGCTCCATGAAGCGCTCGCCTTCGGAGTTGACGAGATAGCCGCCTTCGCCGCGGGCGCCCTCGGTGATCAGACAGCCGGAGCCGTAGATGCCGGTCGGGTGGAACTGCACGAACTCCATGTCCTGCAACGGCAGGCCGGCGCGGGCCGCCATGCCACCGCCGTCGCCGGTGCAGGTGTGCGCCGATGTCGCCGAGAAGTAGGCACGGCCGTAGCCGCCGGTCGCCAGCACCACCATCTTGGCGGAGAAGCGATGGATCGTGCCATCGTCGAGGTTCCAGGCGACGACGCCGGTGCAGCGGCCGTCGGGGGACATGATCAGGTCGATCGCAAAGTATTCGATGAAGAACTCGGCGTTGTGTCGCAGCGACTGGCCGTAGAGCGTGTGCAGGATGGCGTGGCCGGTGCGGTCGGCAACGGCGCAGGTGCGCTGCACCGGCGGGCCTTCGCCGTAGTTCTGCATGTGGCCGCCGAACGGACGCTGGTAGATCTTGCCTTCCGCGTTGCGCGAGAACGGCACGCCGTAGTGCTCCAGCTCATAGACCGCCTTCGGCGCTTCCATGGCAAGATACTGCATGGCGTCGACGTCGCCCAGCCAGTCGGAACCCTTGACGGTATCGTAGAGGTGCCACTGCCAGCTATCCGGCGTCATGTTCTGCAGCGAGGCCGCGATGCCGCCCTGGGCAGCGACCGTGTGCGAACGGGTCGGGAAAACCTTGGTGATGCAGGCGGTGCGGAAGCCCTGCTCGGCCATGCCGAGGGTGGCGCGCAGACCCGCACCACCGGCCCCGACGACGATCACGTCGTAGGCATGATCGACATACTGATAGGCTTTGCCGTTCGTCGCCGGCGAGGAGTTCGGTGCCATGATGAATTATCCCGCGAAAGCGATCTTCAGGACGGCAAAGAGACAGAGCCCGCCGACCAGCGCCGCAAAGAAGGTGTTGAGCATGAGCAGCAGGACCTTCGGGCCCTCTGCATGGACATAGTCCTCGATGATGACCTGCATGCCAAGCTTCATGTGGTACAGGCCGGAGATGACGACGAGGCCCATCAGCACCGCGACGATCGGGTGCGACAGCGCCGCACGGACCTCCGCATAGGGCGCGCCGGCGTAACAGACGATGAAGCCGACGAAGAACAGGAGCAGCGGCAGGTTGGCGACCGCGGTCAGACGCTGGCGCCAGAAGTGATCGGTGCCGTCCTTGGCCGAACCGAGGCCGCGAACGCGACCGAGAGGTGTACGCATATCCATGTCAGTTCCTCAGCGCACCAGATAACCGATGATCCAGGTCAATACCGTCAGGGCGACGGAGACGACCGGCATGGCCTTCGCAACCTTGGTGGAGAAATGCTTCTCGTAGCCGCGCCCCGTGTCCCAGACCAGGTGACGGATGCCACCGAGCATGTGATGGAACAGCGCCCAGGTGTAGCCGAACAGAATCAGCCTGCCGATCCAGGTGCCGAAGAACCAGCTGACCCAGTTGAAATAGCTTTCGCCCATCGCGGCGGCGATCAGCCACCACGCAACGAGAACCGTGCCGACATAGAGCGCACCACCGGTGACGCGGTGCATGATCGACATGACCATCGTCGGGATCGGCTTATAGATTTGAAGATGCGGCGAGAGCGGCCGGCTTTTTGTGACATTCGTCATCAGAACCCTCACGGAACCCCGGAGAATTGCCCCGATAACTGGACTATTATACTCCGGAATTGCACTTAGTTTGTGCGCAATGCAGTGAGAGCGACGTTTAATCGCCGGAATGCGGAACGACAAGTGTCATTGCACTGCAAAATCAATTTAATCGATTAAGACAAAAGTATGGCATTGAGGGTCCTCCAAGCCCGTTAACCATTGTTAACGATTATTACCTAGTCATTAACCAAACCCGTGACTTTCCAGCAGAAATAGGCAAAGCTGGTTGAGTGGACCTGTTTCCGCGTAACCTGGAGGCAAAACAGAATGAGTCTGTTTTCAAGAGCCTGCATGATTGCAGTCGCGCTCGCCGTCACCGTCCCCTTCGTCATTGCGATGCCGGCGGCGGCACGGGACGGCCATGACGGCCGCGGCCACAACGGCTTTTCCAATGGCAGCGTCTCAGGCGGAAACACCTCTCGGGTGTGGCGGCGTAATCACCAAGCCCGCAACGACGACAACCGCCATCACCGGAACAGGGATCGCAATGTGCTCGGCAGAGATATCGTCGGCGGCAACCTGTTCCGGGACAATCGCCGGAGACACGATGGGCGCTTCGGCAACGACTGGCGCTTCGGCCGGGACTGGCAGATCGCCCGCCCGGATTGGGTAGGGCAACCGGACCTGTTGCGCAATCGCGTTCGCCCCTATTACGCTGGGCCATACCGTCCTTATTACGCTGGCCAGTATGACGATCGCGAGCGGTTCAACAACAACTTCTACGGCGGTTCAATCTCCGCCTATGACGATCCGGGCAACGGGATGTACTTCTACATGGATGGCTACGGCGACGGCATGGGCGATCAGGGCGGCTTCTCGGTCCGTTCCGCCAACAACGCCAAGGTCATCGTCGTGTCGCCGGAAACGGAGACCTCGAGCTGCAGCTTTGAAGCCGGCGTCTGTGTCATTCGCCCCTGACGGCTTGCGCCCGGCTTCCTGTTTCCGGGCGCGCATTGTGACAACCACTGCGGCTCACAGCCGGCCGGGGGAGCCGAGGGTCACGACCCCTCCAGTTCCTCCCGGAGCATTTCCAGTTCGAGCCACTCTTCTTCCATTCGTGTCAGGTCCGCACGCAGCTTTTCCATCTCGGCAGCAAGGCGGTTGAAACCCGCAGGGTCCTTCGAGAACAGCGCCGGATCGGCCATCTTCTCCTCGCGCCGGGCAATTTCGGCCGCCACCTTCTCCATTTCCTTCGGCAGGCTCTCCAGCGCAAACTTCTGCTTGTAGGAAAGCTTCCCCCTGCCCTTGTCGCCGGCCTTTTCGGCGGGCGCGTTGTCGCTTTTCGCCTTTTCGGCCTTTTCCGCCTTGCGACGCTCCTCGATTGCGCCGCGGCGCTGGGCCATCATGTCGGAGTATCCGCCGGCATATTCGATCCAGCGTCCGTCCGGCGCCTCCGGATCGGCCGGTGCGATCGTTGACGTAACCGTACGGTCGAGGAAGTCGCGGTCGTGGCTGACAAGGATGACGGTGCCGGAGAAGCCGGCGACGATCTCCTGCAAGAGGTCCAGCGTTTCGATGTCGAGATCGTTGGTGGGTTCGTCGAGGATCAACAGGTTGGTCGGGCGCGACAGGATCCGCGCCAGCATCAGCCGGGCCCTCTCGCCGCCGGAAAGGTTGCGGATCGGCGTGCGGGCCTGCTCCGGCTGGAACAGGAATTCCTTCATGTAGCCGGTCACGTGGCGCTGCTCGCCGTTGACGATCAGGCTCTCGCCGCGGCCATCCGTCAGATAATGCGCCAGCGTGTCGTCCAGGTTCAGTTCCTCGCGGCGCTGGTCGAGGGTGGCGATCTCGAGGTTGGTGCCGAGCTTGACGGTGCCGCTGTCGGGTGCGAGCTGACCGGTCAGGATCTTCAGCAGCGTCGTCTTGCCGGCACCGTTCGGTCCGACAAGGCCGATGCAATCGCCGCGATGGACGCGGATCGAAAAGGGCGCGACGATCGTCCGTTCCCCATAGGCCTTGGTGACCTTGTCGGCCTCAATCACCAGCTTTCCGGATTCCTGCGCATCCGACGCCGTCGCCTGGACGGTGCCCTGCGGTCCCTTGTGGCCGCGATGGCGGGCACGCATGTCCTGCAACTCGCCGAGCCGGCGCATGTTACGCTTTCGCCGTGCCGTCACGCCGTAGCGCAACCAGTGCTCCTCGCGCTCGATCGCCTTGCCGAGCTTGTGCTGCTCCAGCTCCTCGGCCTCCAGCACCTGATCCCGCCACGCCTCGAAATGGGCGAAGCCGCGGTCGAGGCGGCGTGACGTGCCGCGGTCGAGCCAGACCGTGGCATTGGAGACTTTTTCCAGGAAGCGCCGGTCGTGCGAAATGACGACGAGCGCCGACCGGCTCTTTGTCAGTTCATCTTCCAGCCATTCGATCGTCGGCAGGTCGAGGTGGTTGGTCGGCTCGTCGAGGAGCAGGATGTCCGGCTCCGGCGCAAGCACGCGTGCCAGTGCTGCCCGGCGCGCTTCGCCGCCTGAAAGCGTCTTCGGGTCCTCCTCACCAGTCAGCCCCAAATGCGACAGCAGATAGGTGACGCGATAGTGATCGTCGCCGGGGCCGAGACCGGCTTCGGCATAGGCCGCAACCGTTGCGAACCCTTCGAAATCCGGCGCCTGTTCCAGATAGCGGATGGTCGCGGACGGGTGGCGGAAGACCTCGCCGGACTGCGGCTCGACGATGCTGGCGGCGATCTTCAAAAGCGTCGACTTGCCCGAACCGTTGCGGCCGACAAGGCAGATGCGATCGCCCGGCTCCACCTGCAGGTTCGCACCGGCCAGCAGCGGCGTTCCGCCGAAGCTCAGGAACATGTCGTCAAGTTTCAGAATGGGCGGTGCCAAACTCAGGCTCCTGAAAGATCGTAGGGTCGGGCGAGCAACACGGCCAGCCCGGCATCAAGGGTTAAGGTGACGGCGCCGAGCGCCACGTTGGAGACCGTGCGCGACGAGCCGAACGGCAGGTCGAATGCGCTCAATGGGTAGCGCACGTTTTCGATCGAAAGGCCCGACAGAGCAGTCAGGCCGAGGATCGAGAAGAGGCTGTTCTCCGGCAATTCGATCGTCGTGCGGCCCGGAGGCAGCGGCCAGGCTTCCTCCAACCCGGAGCTCAGCATGATGTCGCAACCGCCCGCCTTCAGCGCTGCCGCATGTAGCAGGTGCATGAGGGCGTGATCGCTGCGCTCGCCGCCGAGCCCCCCCGCGAGGATCAGCCTTTGCGCCCCGCGTGCAAGCGCAGCCGAGACGGCAATCTCGCCATCGGTCGCGTTCTTGGCAGTCGGATAGGGCTCGCGCGGAACATGGCTCCAGGCCGCAAGTTCCTCCGGCGTGGTGGAATCGAAATCGCCGACCCAGGCTTCGGGGGTGATGCCAAGCGTCGTCGCATGGCGCATGCCGCCGTCGGCGGCGATGAAACGGGCACCGTCAATGGCCGCCTTGAGCCGGGGGGTCGGCTCAAGGGTTCCTCCCAGAAGGAGGACAAACAGTTGATCGGCGGCGTTCGTCATGGGCACACCGTCTAGCGCATGTTCAGCGGGAATGGAAACGCCTTTGCAGAAGAAGCTGCGGCGTCCAGCCGCTTGCATAAGCGGCGCCACCGGACTAAAGCTCTTCCTGCTCTAACGGGGTGCCGCATGGTTACGAGATGACCAGCGGCTGAGAGGCATTTGCCAACCCGCGGAACCTGATCCGGTTTGTACCGGCGGAGGGATTAGACGGCACATTCAGCGCCCTATTCCCGTTTATTTGGAACTAAAGGAGGCGCCGATGCGCATAGGACTTCTTCCATCTTTCATGCTACTTGCTGCAACGTCTTTCGTTTCTCCCGCGCTTGCGGCGGACAAGACGCTCACCATCTACACCTACGAGAGCTTCGTCACCGAATGGGGCCCCGGCGCAAAGGTCGCAGCCGAGTTTGAGAAGACCTGCGACTGCAAGGTCGAATGGGTCGGCGTTGCCGACGGCGTCGAACTGCTGACCCGGCTGAAGCTGGAGGGAGAAGGCACCAAGGCGGATCTCATTCTCGGCCTCGATACGAACCTCGTGGCGGAAGCCAAGGCGACGGGGCTGTTTGTGCCCCACCAGCTTTCCCCCGAAGGCTTGACCGTGCCGGGCAATTTCGCCGACGACACCTTTCTGCCTTACGACTACGGCCACTTCGCCGTGGTCTATGACACCGAGACGCTGAAGAACCCGCCGAAGAGCCTGAAGGAACTGATCGAGGGCGATCCGAAGGAAAAGATCGTGATCGAGGATCCCCGCACATCGACGCCGGGCCTCGGCCTGCTGCTCTGGGTCAAGGCTGTCTATGGCGACAAGGCGGGCGAGGCGTGGACGAAGTTGAAGGATCGCATCCTGACCGTCACCCCCGGCTGGTCCGAGGCCTATGGGCTCTTTACCAAGGGCGAAGCGCCGATGGTCCTGTCCTACACCACCTCGCCGGCCTACCACATGGTGGCGGAGAACTCCGAGCGCTATCAGGCGGCCCCCTTCGCCGAAGGCCACTACGTGCAGATCGAGGTCGCCGGCATGACGAAGGCGGCCAGCGATCCAGACCTCGCCCGCAAGTTCCTCAGCTTCATGACCGGCCCGGATTTCCAGTCCATCATTCCCGAGACCAACTGGATGATGCCGGTCGGCGCGACCCGCGAGCCGCTTCCGGACGCCTTCGGCAAGCTGGTGAAGCCCGAGCACACCTTCCTCTTCCCCGCCGACGAGGTTGCCGCGAACCGCAAGGCCTGGATCGACGAATGGCTGGCGGCGATGAGCGCCAAGTGAGGGCCTGACCTCTGCCGAAAGACCGTTCACGCGGGCGAGTGGCTCGCCCGCGTGAACGGCCAACATGTTGCTTGGGTCACTGCATGTACACGAACAGCGAAAGAGCAGCGATTACAGCAACTGGGGGCGCCGCCCTCGGCTTCATCCTGTTGTTTGCCGGCATTTCGACTGCCGTGCTGCTGCTCAGCGCCGAAGGCGGCACGTACGGCACTCTGTTCGATAGCTACCTCGTCCGCATCGCCAGGTTCACGCTGCTCCAGGCTGGCCTGTCGACCGTACTGTCGGTGGCCGTTGCCATTCCGGTGGCAAGCGCGCTGGCACGCCAACGGTCCTTTATCGGCCGGATCTGGATCGTTCGGCTTTCCGCCCTCCCCCTTGGCTTGCCCGCATTGGTCGCCGTTCTCGGCATCATCGAGGTCTGGGGGCGGAAGGGTGTCGTCAACGAAATGCTGAGTGCGCTCGGGCTCGACAATCCCGTCAGCATCTATGGTCTGGCTGGCATCCTCGTCGCACATGTTTTCTTCAACCTGCCGCTCGCGACGCGCCTGTTGCTGGCCGGGCTCGAGCGCATTCCCGCCGAATACTGGCTGACCTCGGCCAATCTCGGCATGCGCCCGGCCGCCGTCTTCCGTTTGATCGAGTGGCCGGTGATCCGCGGGCTGCTGCCGGGGATCGCCGGTCTCATCCTCATGCTTTGCGCGACGAGCTTCACGATCGTCCTGACGCTCGGCGGCGGGCCGGCCGCGACGACGATCGAAGTGGCGATCTACCAAGCCCTGCGCTTCGATTTCGACCCGCCGCGCGCCGTCATGCTGTCCGCCATGCAGATCATCGTCACCGGGACGCTGCTGGCACTGATGCGGATGCTCGGAACGCCCGCAGAGGACGCGCCGACGACGGGCCGCGCCGTCCGTCGGTTCGACAGCAAACGGAGAAGATTTGCCGACGGCGTCGTGATTGCCGCCTTTGCCGTGTTCACGGTGGCGCCGCTCCTGGCCGTGGTCGCCTCCGGCCTGTCTGCCGATCTGGGTCGGCTGGCAACCGATCCGCTCCTGCACCAGGCGCTGCTCACCAGCCTGGCCATTTCGGTTGTCTCGGCTGCGCTTTCGCTCGCAATCGCGGTTCCCACCGTCGCAGTTCCACAAATCGGCGGCATCGGGATCAAAGGCACGCGCTACCTGGCCGCCGGATTGCAAGCCGCAAGCTCGCTCATTCTGCTCGTTCCCCCCGTCGTGGTTGCTACAGGCTGGTTCCTGCTGCTGCGCCACGTTGGTGCAACCGGACGCTTTGCACCCTATGTGGTTGTCGTCGTCAACGCCCTGATGGCCTTGCCCTTCGTGGTCCGTGTCCTGGGACCGGCCTACCGGACGCATCTGGTGCGAACCGGACGGCTTTCAGTCAGTCTCGGTGTTACCGGCTGGCACCGGATGAGATGGGTCGATCTGCCGGCGCTAAAGCGGCCGCTGATGACAGCCTTTGCCTTTGCCATGGCTCTGTCGCTCGGCGATCTGAGCGCCGTCGCGATCTTCGGCGCCGATGGTTTTGTCACCTTGCCCTGGCTGCTGTTCAGCCGGATGGGAAGCTATCGGACGGAGGATGCTGCGGGGATTGCCTTGCTTCTCGGCGTGCTCTGCCTGCTGCTGACGCTGCCCTCCACCGCAGCGGACAAGAACAAAAGGGAAGAGAATGCGTGATCCCTCCCATCAGGGCGCGGAGGTTCCGGCCATGCGCCTCGAGCAAGCCACCGTGCAGTTCGAGCAAAAGCGCCTCGTCTTTGATTGCACCATCCCCAAGGGCGCAAGCGTCGCCGTCACCGGACCATCCGGCGCCGGCAAGTCGACGCTGTTCAACGTCATCGCCGGCTTCCAGCCGATCGCCTCCGGCACCGTTGCGATCTTTGGAAAGGACATGGCCGGACGCGAGCCGGCAGCGCGGCCGGTCTCGATCGTGTTCCAGGAGAACAATCTCTTCGTCCATCTGACGGTGACGCAGAATGTCGGCCTGGGCATCGACCCTTCGCTTCGCCTGGGGCCGGCCGAGCAGGAGAAGGTCGATACGGCCCTCGCCCGCGTTGGACTGGCCGGCTATGGGCATCGCATGCCGGCCCAGCTCTCGGGTGGAGAGCGGCAACGGGTCGCCCTTGCCCGTGCGCTCGTGAGGAACCGTCCAATCCTGCTCCTCGACGAGCCCTTTGCAGCGCTTGACCCGGCCATGCGCGCCGAAATGGCAGTGCTCCTGTCGGAACTTCGCATCGAAACGGGAAGCACGCTGCTGTTCATCAGCCATCAGGTCGAAGATCTGCCACGTCTCGCCGATCGGGCCATGTTCATCGACGACGGAGCGATTGCGTTGATGGCGCCGCTCGAGGGCTTTCTTGCGCACCGGAAGCTGCCGGCTTTGGCCGCCTTCCTTGGTTCTGATGGATAATGCCTCTCAGCCCGAGGATTGCCATACTTTGGACGCTACGCTGTGTCACCGGAGCCACATTGAAAACCGATTCTGGAATCGGGAGTTGTCGGCAAGGGGCGGTGCGTCTATCTCTCGGCGAAGGGTCCTAACGGGACCTGCGGGTGTCGGCACGATACTTCGGAAAGCCGTAACAACAATCCGAACAAGCGCGGGTCGTTCGTCTTCGAATCGGATACGGTCCGGATGTCGAGGCCCGGGTGATTTCCGAACAGGTCGTTAGGTTGCAAAAGGGACATGGGGCGAATGCTGGGCAAGGGTCGGCATCCGGGATTGGGCAGAGGACGCGGAGCCGCCGTTGCGCGTTCCGTGCTTGCCGTCGCGGTTGCGGGCCTTGTCGTGTCGTGCCAGGCTTTCGATCAGACCTATGAGCCGACCGTCGCGCCATCGTCCAGTCCACAGATCGTCGACGAAGTTCAGAAGAACGATCCACGCGCGGCAATGGGCGCGCGCGAGCATCCGCGCATCGTTGCCAGCTATGGCGGAGAGTACAAGGACGCCAAGACCGAGCGTCTCGTCGCCCGCATCGCCGGAGCGCTGACCGCGGTCTCGGAGAATCCGAGCCAGTCCTATCGGATCACCATCCTCAACTCGCCGGCAATCAATGCGTTTGCGTTGCCGGGCGGCTATCTCTATGTCACGCGCGGCCTTCTGGCGCTCGCCAACGACGCCTCGGAAGTGGCGGCCGTTCTGTCGCACGAGATGGCCCACGTGACGGCAAACCACGGCATCGAGCGGCAAAAGAAGGAAGAGGCGGAAGTCATCGCCAGCCGCGTCGTCGCCGAAGTGCTGTCGAGCAATCTTGCGGGCAAGCAGGCGCTGGCCCGCGGCAAGCTGCGGCTTGCCGCCTTCTCGCGCAATCAGGAACTGCAAGCGGACGTGATCGGCGTGCGCATGCTCGCCGAGGCAGGTTACGAGCCCTATGCGGCAGCGCGTTTCCTCGATTCCATGGCCGCCTACGGCCAATACACGTCCGTTGATCCGGAAGCCGACCAGAGCCTGGACTTCCTGTCCAGTCACCCGAACGCACCGCAGCGGGTCGAACTCGCCCGCCGCCATGCCCGTGCCTTCGGCGCGCAAGGAACGGTTGGCGACCGCGGTCGTGACTACTACCTCGCCGGCATCGACGGTCTGCTCTATGGCGACAGCCCCGAGGAAGGTTACGTGCGCGGACAAACGTTCCTGCATGGCACGCTCGGCATCCGCTACGACGTTCCCGCCGGCTTCCAGATCGACAACAAGGCGGATGCCGTCCTTGCGACCGGCCCGGGCGACATCGCGATCCGCTTCGACGGCGTCGCTGACAACCAGCGCCAAAGCCTCGTCAACTATATCTCCAGCGGCTGGGTCACCGGCCTGAAGACGGAAACGATCCGTTCGACCACAGTCAACGGCCTTGAAGCCGCAACGGCACGGGCAGCCGCTGACCGCTGGGAATTCGACGTCACCGTCGTGCGGATCGGCAATCGAATCTACCGCTTCCTGACAGCCGTTCCGCAAGGTTCACAGGCCCTCGAACCGACCGCAAACGTCCTGAAAAGCTCATTCCGGCGGCTGACGCCGCAGGAGGTCGCATCGCTGAAGCCGCTGAGGGTCCGCGTGGTCACCGCGCGGCCGGGGGACACCGTCGCCTCGCTCGCCGGCCAAATGATGGGGACCGATCGCAAGCTCGGTCTTTTCCGCCTGATCAACGCCTTGGACTCGACCAGCACGATCAAGCCGGGCGATAAGCTCAAGATCATCACCGAATAGCAGGCCTGCGACGGAGTTGTTCAGGCGTGGCTGGCCACGATTGCGCCATCTTTCGGCGCATCCGCGTAAGTGCTAGTTATATACTGGCATTCGAATTCAACGACAGACTGAAATGACATTCTGGGTTCCGCAAACACGTGTGGGGTACGATGTCCAGGTTTTTTGCCTTCCTGTCCTTTAGCCTTTTCTGTCTTTTGCTCGGCCTGACCGCTGCTCCATTCTCCATGGCCCAGACGGCGCCGGCAAGCCCCGCCCCAGCGGGTCAGGCGGCCCCGCCGCCGGAAAAGCTTACCGAGCTCATGAAGCTGCTGGACGATCCGGAAATTCGAAAATGGATCCAGAGTCGCTCTTCTTCCACGGCGGCCACTTCGAGCGAAGTTTCCAAGGAAGCAACGCTGGAGGTCGAAGACATCGAGGCCAAGGCTCGCAGCCGGTTTAAGGCATTGGGGGCGGCAATCCCGAAGGTTCCGTCCGAGATTGCCGCGGCTGCCGGTCGGGTGCGGCAGCAGGCAAGTGAAAGCGGCTTTGCGCCGGCATTCATCCTTCTGCTTGGCATCGTCGCTGTCGGCGCTGGTGCCGAATGGCTGTTCCGCAAGAGGGTCCAGAGGGCGAAATTCGAAAGCGCGATCTTGACCCACGCCTATGCCGAGTTCGGCCCCCTGCTTGTGTTTACGGCCGTTGCCGCGCTGATGTTCCTGGCACTGGAGTGGCCGCCACTCGTTCGCGTCGTGATCCTGTACGCGCTGCTGGCGATGATCGGCTATCGAATTGCGCTCGCATTGTGCCGGCTGTCGATGGATGTCGGCGGCACCTCGCAGTTTCACTACACACGCCTGCGGATCTTCGGAGCCATTCTGGCGTTTGCCATTGCCATCTGGGCGATGTGTCGGCCCCTCGGCGTCGATCCCGATGTTCGTAGCATCATCACTTACGCCTTTTCGATCGTCCTTCTGGCCGTGTGCATCGAAACGGTCTGGCATCGACCGCTCGACCGCAGCGGCAATCCGCCGACACGTGCAACCAACATCCTTGCTAGCCTCTACCTGGTGGGCCTCTGGATGCTTTGGTGCGTGAATTTCCCGGGCCTGTTCTGGCTCGGCATATACGCGCTCGCCCTTCCAAAAGTCCTTGCGGCGACCGATCGGTTGACGAGGGCATTCGCGTTGACACACTGGAACGAGGAGAACAGCGACACGCCGCGCATGATCCTGCTCATCAGAGGGATCCGCGCAATCGTCATTCTGATCGCAGTCGGCTGGATCGCCCTCCTGTGGAACTACAACCCCAACGTCATTGCAAAGGAGAGTCCGCTACTCCAGACGATCATCACCGGCCTGTTCAAGAGTGTCATTATCCTCCTGCTCGCCGATCTCGCCTGGCAACTGGCCAAGACAGCGATTGACCGCAAGCTGACGCCTGGCGAAGACGAAGCTGCCTTGACACCGGACGAACAGGCTCGACGAGCACGAATGCGGACGCTCCTGCCGATTTTTCGCAATGGCCTTGCTGTCGTGGTTCTGTGCGTCGCGGTCATGACCATCCTTGCCGAAATGGGCGTTCAGATCGGCCCATTGATCGCCGGTGCCGGCATTTTCGGCGTTGCGATCGGCTTCGGCTCCCAGACACTCGTCAAGGATATCGTCAGCGGCATCTTCTATCTGATGGACGATGCCTTCCGCGTCGGCGAGTGGATCGAGAGCGGCAGCTACAATGGCGTCGTCGAATCCTTCAGCCTGCGTTCGATCCGACTTCGTCATCACCGCGGCGCGGTGTTCACCGTCCCCTTCGGCTCGCTCGGTGCGATCCGCAACGGCAGCCGCGACTGGACCGTCGACAAGTTCCGCATCCGCGTCCCCTTCAAGACCGACATCAACAAGGTCGGCAAGATCGCGAAGGATATCGGCAAGCAGTTGCTGGAGGATCCGGAGCTCGGGCCGCACTTCATCAAGCCGTTGAAGATGAAGGGCGTGGAGCAGATCGGCGAATTCGGCATCGAGATCAGCTTCGGCTTCACGGCACGGCCGACCGGCGAGCAGACGGCAATCAGGCGGCGCGCCTACACCATGATCACCCAGGCGTTCGCCGAAAACGATATCTCGTTCGCCCAGCCGACGTTCCAGGTGGGCGGAGAGGGGGAGAAGGAGGGAGCCGCCGCGGCTGCGATGTACAAGCGGCAGGCGGATCTGGCCGCTCAAGAGGCTGCGGCGGGAGGGGAGGCGAAAACCTGAGACCATGCGCCCCTGAGCGCCGAGCAAGATTTAGCAACGGATCCGGCCGTTTAGGAAAGAGATTGCGGCGTGTATCAGTTTGAAATATCCGACGCCGCGACCGTAGTGCAGACGGCCCTCACACCCGTTTTCCTGCTGACGGCCACCGCGGCCTGTCTGAATGTGTTCGCGACCCGCCTGGCGCGGGTCTCGGATCGCGTCAACTCGCTGTTTGAAACCATGGTGTCGATCGAAGACCCGGACGACGAGCACCTCTTGCATCTGCTGTTCCTGCGCAAACGGACCCTCGCGCTGGAAGCCGCAGTCCTGCTGGCAACAGCATCTGGTGTGAGCACGTGCTTGGCAACGCTCGGCTTTATGGTCGGCGCGATGCGGCAGGTCTACCGCGAGCAGATATTGCTCTGGTTCTTCGGGCTGGCAGTTGCGACCTTGATCGGAGCCTTGCTCGCCTTCCTCTACGAGATGAGCCTTGCAGGCCGCAGCATGCTGCAGCAGATCGCATCGGATACGCTTGCACTCGAACGGCGGCGCGCCTCGAAAGAGAGGGATTAGCGCGATCGCCAGCGACGCCGGAAACGACCGTTGGCTGCGCCGCGCACTGGTATTAGCGCGGCGCATTTGACAATTCAGGTGCAGAGTTCCGCAAACGCCGGCGTCGCCTCGCAAAGTGCGGCCCGCAGCTTCTCGAGGGCCCGGTTCTCGAGCTGGCGCACCCGTTCCTTCGAAATCCCGAGATCGGCGCCCAATTCCTCCAGAGTGGAACTGCTGTCGGTCAGCCGTCTGGCGCGAATGATCTTCATTTCCCGCTCGTTGAGCCGTGTCAGCGCCCGACGCAACCATTCCCGCCGGCGCTCGCCGTCAATCATCTCCGTGACCTGCTCGTCCGGCAAGGGTGCCTCGCTGGCGAGCAGATCGATGTGACTCGCCCCGGTCTCCCCCTCGCCCGCCACCGGCGCCTGCAAGGACACGTCCGCAGCGGCGAGCCGCGCGTCCATGGTGCGCACGTCCGCGGTGCTGACTTTCAACGCATTTGCGATCTGCAGATAGACACTCTCCGAGGTCAGATGCGTCTGGCCCCGGGCAATGCGGGCACGAAGGCGGCGCAAATTGAAGAAGAGCGACTTCTGTGCCGAACTGGTGCCGCCGCGGACAATCGACCAATTGCGCAGCACATAATCCTGGATAGAGGCGCGAATCCACCAGGTGGCGTAGGTGGAGAAACGAACTTCACGTTCGGGCTCAAAGCGTGCAGCGGCCTCCAGCAGTCCGATATAGCCTTCCTGCAGCAGATCGTTGAACGGCAGGCCGAAATTACGAAAGCGCGAAGCAAGCGCGATCACCAACCGCATGTGGGCCATGGCGATGCGGTTGCGTGCTTCCTGATCATGGTTGTTGCGCCAGGCAAATGCCAACGCCTGCTCTTCATGCCGCTCGAGATAGGGCGCGGACATGGCGATCTTGATCATGCGACGGTCTGCTGCGGTATCGGTAGCCATTGGCATCTCCCTGAGCCGGGATGGAAAGGATCCATGGCCAACATCGCCATGGTATTCACCTGACAACGCATCTGCGAGCACTTCGGTTTCAGCCAGTTGATGATCCGGCTGCGAAGGCTAAAGCCTATGGATGGCGACCCTGCCAAACCGGCCGCCAATACGATCATGCTATACTTCTCATCGTCGGGGGGCGAGTGGCTATTTTTGGCATTGGTCAGGAAGCGGCGCCGGAACGCGCCCACCGCCATGGATAACCAATTGGGTCTTGCCGCTCTTCTGTTTCAGATCGAGGTTGTCAGAGATTCCGCCGCCGGGCTCGGCACGACTATCTGCATCAATCTGCCGGTGCGGAGCGCGCGTGCAGGACCCTGCCCGCCATTGCATCGAGTTCTGCACGGCAAGGGGCAAATGAAAAAACCCGGCTGGAAGAGCCAGCCGGGTTGAAAGTTCCGAAGGATAGAGGACGTATCAGGCGGCTTCGTCCTGTGCGTCGTCTTCCTCGATGACCTTTCCACGCTTCGGCCCCTTGTTGAGGTTGGCCTCCACCAGACGGACCGCTTCGGTCTCGGACATCTTGTTGACGGCAGCGATCTCGCGAGCCATCCGGTCGAGGGCGGCCTCGTATAGCTGGCGCTCGGAATAGGACTGCTCCGGCTGGTTTTCGGCGCGATAGAGATCGCGAACCACTTCGGCAATCGAGATCAGGTCGCCGGAATTGATCTTGGCATCGTACTCCTGCGCCCGGCGCGACCACATGGTGCGCTTGACGCGGGCCTTACCCTGGACAACCTTCAACGCGCGCTCGACGAAATCGGTTTCCGACAGCTTGCGCATGCCGATGGACACGGCCTTGGCGACCGGAACCTTCAGGCGCATCTTGTCTTTCTCGAAGTCGATGACAAAAAGCTCAAGCTTCATGCCGGCGACTTCCTGCTCCTCGATCGCGACGATCTGGCCGACACCATGGGCCGGATAGACGATCGATTCACCGGTCTTGAAGCCCTGGCGCGTGGAAGATTTCTTCTGCTGGGTCGTCATTCTATTCAAATACTCCCTGTTACGTCCCGGCGCAGGCCGGGGCCGGGTCAAGAGGCCCGGGAAAGACGGAGACACCGTCGGGGTGACACCATTCCTGGTCCGTCCAACAAGGCACAAACGGATGCGGCTGCGCGTTCACAAGAGAGCAACGTGACGTTGCTTATGGGAGGTGAGCGGCGCCGGGAGATCGTTTGCTCGTGGTGGTGCTTGGGCACACCAAGTGCCTCGCTTGGATCAGTATTGCGACCCTACCACAAAAAAGTGCCTAAATCAATAATTTGCTTCGCATGGGTCATCAAGCCTGCCCTATCCAACTTGCGGACGGACATGCTCGGTTTTCCCCAATTGTAACCGCGCCGCTCGAGGCGCGGGCCGGTCAGTCGCCCTGACCGGGCTCGGCGGTGAAGTACTTCTCGTACTTTCCTTCTTCGCCGTCATAGGCCTTTGCATCCGGCATCGGCTCTTTCTTGACCGTGATGTTCGGCCAGACCTGCGCGAATTCGGCATTCACCTTCAGCCACTTGTCGAGCCCCGGCTCGGTGTCGGGCTTGATCGCCTCGGCCGGGCATTCGGGCTCGCAGACGCCGCAGTCGATGCATTCGTCCGGATGGATCACCAGAAAGTTCTCGCCCTCGTAGAAGCAATCGACGGGGCAGACTTCCACGCAATCCGTATATTTGCAGCGAATGCAATTGTCGGTCACGACATACGTCATGATGAACTCCAGCGAATTTCCTTGTCGGCGGCCGAGCGGCCTGACACCGCCATATCAACCGGCGAAACGGACACGATCCGGGCACCTGAGGATATCCGATGCCGCCTCCGTCTTCGGCTTGGAGGTAAAGGCTTTGACCCCGGTTTGCAAGGAAAAACCATGCGCAAGATCGAGCGGACGAAGGACGAATTTTCTATGCACACCAACAATTTCGCTGGGATTAGGGACTAATCTTCCGCTTCATCGAAGCGACTGTGCAGCGCATCAGTTTCGCGGCGCTCGCGTTTTGTCGGACGCCCTGCGCCGCGCTCGCGCGCCGCCTGCTCGAACAGGCTGCGCTCTGCCCTCGGCGGAGGCGGCGGTGTCAGATCCTCGTAGAGCGTACGGGCCTCCTCGAAAGGCCCGCGGCGGGTGCCCGGCAGGAGCACCTTCACCACAAGATCATGGCGCTCCAGCGACAGCACGACCGTGTCGCCGGGTTTCAGGTTGAATGACGGCTGGCGTATCGGCTGGCCGTTGACGGAGACATCGCCCTGCTCCACCGACTTCGCCGCGAGCGAGCGGGACTTGCGAAGCCGAGCGAAGAACAGCCATTTGTCGATGCGCTGGCGCGTCGAATCCGATGGCTGTTCCCGCTTGTCAGCCATGTCCCTACTTCTTCATCTGCTCCTTGAGCGCGGCGAGCTTGGCAAAGGGCGAATCCGGATCGACCGGCTTCTCCTTGCGCGGCGGGCGCGCCTCGAACTTGGCCGGCTTGCCGGAGCGGTCGTCGCGCTGCGGACGGTCGTTTCGGTCATTTCGATCCGGGCGGCCACCCTGCGGCTTTCCGTCGCGGCCCTTGGCAAACTCCGGACGACCGCCCTGCGGCCGGCCATCGCGTCGATCACCGTCACGCCGATCGCCTTCACGCCGTCCGCCGGCCTTCTGGCCGCGATCACCGCGCCGGTCACCCTGGCCGCGCTGGCCATGACGCTGGTTGTCGTTGCGGCCACCGGGCCGCCACAACAGGACCGGCCGTGCTTCCGCCGGAACCGCATCTTCCGTCGTCTCGGCAACGACACCCTCGCTGCCAGCCGCTTCCGCGGTCGGTTCGGCAGAGGCCGTTTCGGCGGGCGGCTCGGCAGAGGCCGCTTCGGCGGCTGGCTCTTCGCCTTCGCCGGCAGTCGCTGGCGCAGATTCGGCCGGCGCCTCCGCATCAGCATCGTCGTCAACCGCTACCTCGACGGTGTCAGCAGCAACACCCGCAGCTTCCGCCGTCTCGCCGGTCGCCGGGACAGCGGTCTTTGCGTCTTCCGTGGCCAGGAAAGCGGCGGCCTCCTCGGCCTTCACGCTGTCGGCGCGATAGCCAAGGCCCTTCAGGATTTCTTCCATGTCGTCGGGCGTTGCGCCGAGGATCGAGAGCATGGAGGTCGTCGCGGTGAACCGGCGGCCATCATAGGCGCCTTCCGGACGTGGCGTCGTGCCGGGCTTCCACTGAAGCAGCGGCCGGATGAGATCCGCCAGGCGCTCGAGGATGTCGATGCGCACCGCGCGCTTGCCGAGGAACCGGAAGCCGGCGAGCTTGTAGAAGGTGCGCTCGAAGCTCTGATCGGCGACGACCGAGGTGCGGCCGGCGGCCAGCGCCGGGATCAACTCGCCGTAGCCCGGCTTGTCGAGTCCATCATTCTTCAGCGCCCAGAGCAGCGTGATGAGTTCCGCCGGGGCCGGCTTGAGCAGCGCCGGCATGAAGATGTGGTAGGCGCCAAAACGGATGCCGTGCTTGCGGATCGAGGCGCGCGCCTCCTGATCGAGCGACTTGACGTCATCGGCAACGTCGCGGCGGAACATCACGCCGAGGTTTTCGACGAGCTGGAACGCCAGACCCTTGGCAAGCCCCTGCAGATCTTCGGCGCGTGACAGATCGTCGAGCGGCTTCAGGACGGTGGCGATGTGGTGGTTGACGAAGCGCTCGATGCGAGCGGCGACATGGTCACGCGCGCTGCCGGTCAATTGCTCGTCGGCGAGCAGGATGACGCGTGGCCGCATGACATGATCACTGGCCGCGAGGCGGGCGACGGGTTCGCCGAGCCAGCGCACCGTTCCGTCGGAGCCGACGGCGAGGTCGCTGTTGCCGGCGGCATGAAGCCGGGCCGCACGCGCCTCGAACTCGAGCGCCAACGCCTTCTGGGCTGCACCCTGCACGGCCTTCGCGTCCGGCCCCTCCGTGCCCGAAGCGAGCGTAAACCGGAATCCGGCCAACTGCCCTACATGATGTCCCTCGACGAAGACATCGCCATTTACACTGATTTCGGCTTCCAGCATCGCATTCTCTCTCAGGCGCTTCATGAGCACAGATGTCCTGCGATCAACAAAGCGTTTCGTCAACCTTTCATGTAACGCGTCGGACAATCGGTCCTCGATTTCCCGCGTCTTTTCCTGCCAGTGTGTCGGATCGGCCAGCCAATTCGGGCGATTCGACACATAGGTCCAAGTCCTTATCTGGGCAATTCGTGCCGAAAGCGTGTCAATCTCGCCATCGGTACGATCCGCTCGCCTCACCTGTTCGGCAAGAAAGTCCTCGTTCACCGTACCCCGCCGAACCAGATCGGCATAGAGGGTAGAGATGAGATCGGCGTGCTGCGCCGGCGTTATGCGCCGATAGTCCGGCAGTGCGCAGGCTTCCCAGAGCTTTTCCACCCGCTCGGCCGTCGTCGCCATGTCCCTGATGTCAGGATAGCGCGACAGATGCTCGAGCGCCTGCTGGTCGACGGCCGGCAGGGCACGAACCAGGCCGGAAACCGAAGGCGGCGCATCGAGGCTCGCCTTCAGGCTCGCGAGCGAGGCGAAATCCTGCCTCTTGGAGCGCCACTGCAGGACCTTAACCGGCTCGAACGCATGCGCCTCGATTCGCTCGACCAGTTCCGGGTCGAAGGGATCGACCCTTCCGGTTACGCCGAAGGTTCCGTCTCGAACATGACGGCCGGCACGTCCGGCGACCTGACCGATCTCGCCCGGATTGAGATTGCGGAACTGGTAGCCGTCGAATTTCCGATCCTGCGCGAAGGCGACATGGTCGACGTCGAGATTGAGGCCCATGCCGATCGCGTCGGTGGCGACGAGATACTCGACGTCGCCTTCCTGGTAGAGACCCACCTGGGCGTTGCGCGTGCGTGGCGACAGCGCACCCAGCACGACGGCCGCACCGCCGCGCTGGCGGCGGATCAGTTCGGCGATGGCATAGACCTCGTCGGCGGAGAACGCGACGATCGCCGTCCGCTGCGGCAGGCGCGTGATCTTCTTCGAGCCGGCGTAGAAGAGCTGCGACAGGCGCGGGCGCTCGACCACGGTGATGCCGGGAAGCAGATGCTCGAGAATCGGCTTCATGGTCGCCGCGCCCAGGAGCAGTGTCTCGTCACGGCCACGCAGGTGCAGGATTCGGTCGGTGAAGATGTGGCCGCGCTCAAGGTCGCCGGCAAGCTGGACCTCGTCGATCGCCACGAAGGACGCCCGCGTCTCGCGCGGCATGGCCTCGACCGTGCAGACCGAATAGCGCGCCATGTGCGGCGTGATCTTCTCTTCCCCGGTGATCAGCGCGACGTTGTGGTGGCCGACCTTTTCGACCATCCGCGTATAGACCTCCCGCGCCAGCAGCCTGAGCGGCAGGCCGATCACACCCGTCTCGTGCGCCACCATGCGTTCGATTGCGTAATGGGTCTTGCCGGTATTGGTCGGCCCGAGCACCGCGGTGACACCGCGGCCGCTCAATATCATCGGTGCAGCAGACAAGGCATGCCTCGGAAAGTATCGATCGTCCGGCGCCGGTTGCGGCCCGCGCGCCGGCAACACAAATGCCCATCGCAATGCGCAATAGCAAGAGTGCTGTGCAATCTGGCGGCGTTTCTCCCGTACTGAAATGGGTTTCAGGATCTCGCAAAGCCCGATCTATCAGCCCTTTGGCGGCAGAATCAGAACACCCTGCGAACGAATCGGAGACGAAACGAAGACTCCATTCGATTCAGGTTTTGTTCCCTACAAAATATTGACCTTCATGCGACTTCGCACACCACATGCTGAATCTTCCTCGCTACCGGGCCGAGTCAACCGCGATGAGACGCAACCTGGCCCGAAAAGCCTGTAAAGCCCTTTTTCTGGCATGCGCCAAAGATTCTTCGTCAGACGCCAGATCTAGGGCAGGAAACGCCAAACCGTCGTCCGCTTCACTTCGCTATCCTCCAGTGCGCGGGTGACGGGAACCTCGTAGGTCGCGAGCGGCGCCATCCGCTCGCGAGGGCAATAGGATCGGCCAGGATCGCCGACGAGAACCGCAGCCCCCCGCGCGGCCAGCTGCGAGAACCAGGGGATCAGCGCCTCCGCGAAGGTCTTGTCGTAGAAAACGTCGCCGGCCAGCACCACGTCCCAGCCCATATCGTCCCCAACAACGTCGCCGCCGCTATAGGCCAGGTCGATGCCGTTGTGCGTGGCATTCAGCCGGATCGCCGTCCCGCTCCAGGGATCGATGTCGGCGGCCCGCACCTGCGCCGCGCCGGCCAGTTTGGCGGCGAGCGCGACAAGCCCGGAGCCGCTGGCGAAATCGAGCACGTTACGGCCACGGACGATCTCGGGATGATCGAGCACGTAGCGGCTAAGTCCCTGGCCGCCTGCCCAGGCGAACGCCCAGAACGGCGGCGGCAGACCGATCTCCTCCAGCTCCTCCTCCGTCTTCAGCCAAAGATCGTGCGCTTCCGACGCCAGCCGGAGCCGGATTTCCGGCACGTGCGGCGGCGCAAGCACCGAAGTGTTTTCGAGGATGAAGCGTTCGGGATCGGTCTTCACGGCCCGATCAGCGCGGCGGGTTGTCGAGCCCACCCATGCGGCAGACCTCGATCCACTCGTCTTCGGTCACGGGCTGGACGGAAAGGCGCATCGAGGTGACGAGCGACATGTTTTCCAGCTTCGGGTTCGCCTTGACGTCCTTCAGCGAAACCGGGCGGGGCATATCGCAAACGGCGCGGATGTCGACGCAATCCCAGCGCGGATCATCGCCAGCCGTCGAATCCGGGTGCGACAGCGCACAGACCTCCGTGATGCCGACGATCTCCAGCCCCTCGTTGGAGTGGTAGAAGAAGCCCTTGTCGCCGATCTTCATCGCCCGCATGTTGTTGCGCGCCAGGTAGTTTCGCACCCCGTTCCACTCGGTGCCCTGCTCGCCCGCGTCCTTCTGCATGGCCCAGGACCACTTGAAGGGCTCGGACTTGTAAAGCCAGAAAGCCATGCCCCTTATGCCTCCGGATTGTTGAAGACCCAATTCCAGGCCTTCACCTCGACATTGGCGAACAGCCCGGCCTTGGCATAGGGATCCGCCTCGGCGAGCGCCCGTGCCGCTTCGATCGTCTCCGCCTTGACGACGACGAGGCTGCCCGTCGGCTTGCCGTCATCCCCGAGGAAGGGACCGGCAAAGGCCAGCTTGCCCTCTTCATTCAGCTTGTTGAGATAGGCCAGGTGCTCGGGACGGGTATCAAGCCGCACCTGCAGGGCGCCAAGCTTGTCCGTGCACAAAAAGGCAAAATGCATATCGTCTCCTTCCGCTCAAAATTCCTGGGTGATGGGGCGGGTCATCAAGGCGCTGATGGCTGTTGCCAGATCCAGCTTGCCATCGACGATCGCCGCGACCGCATCGGTGATCGGCATGTCGACGCCCCGCTCGGCCGCAACCTTCGATGCGACGCTCGCTGCAAAGGCCCCTTCGACAAGCTCCCCCGCCCAACCACCAGCATTGCCCTGTTTTCCGAGCGCAATGCCGAAGCGGAGGTTTCGCGACTGATGGCTGGTGCCGGTCAGCACCAGATCGCCGAGGCCCGATAGGCCACTCACCGTCGACGCGTCGCCACCATGCGCCGCCACGAAACGCGACATTTCCGCAAGTCCGCGCGAAATCAGCGCTGCGCGCGCCGAATCTCCGAGCCCTGCACCCTCCACGACGCCACAGGCGATCGCCAGCACGTTTTTCAGCGCCCCACCGAGTTGCACGCCGATGCGATCCGCTGATGGATAGAGGCGAAACGTCGGGCCGGACAGGGCGTGTGCGAGATCTGCCGCCTGCTCCAGCGTCTGCGCCGCGATGACCATCGCCGTCGGCAGGCCGCGGGCGATGTCGGCGGCAAAGCCGGGGCCTGAGAGCACTCCGATGTGCTGGTGTGGAAGTTCCTCTTCCAGCACGTCGGTCAACAACCGGCCGCTCGCCTTCTCCATGCCCTTGGCGCAGACGATGACCGAGGCTCCATCCATCAGATGGGGCGCGAGTTCCCGGGCGGCCTCGCGTTGTGACTGCGACGGCATCGCAAACAGCACGACCGGCGCGTGCTTAAGGACCTCGTGATCCGAGGTCACCTCGAGCGCGGCCGAAAGATCAATATCCGGCAGAACCGCATCATTGCGACGGTGGGACGCGATCTCGCGCACGGTCTCGTCGCGCCGGGCGAGCAGCGTGACCCGGCTTTCGCCGGTTTCGGCGACGACCGTTGCCAGCGCCGTACCGAAAGCACCGGCCCCGACAACGACGACATGCGGACGTGAGCTCATGCCTTGGCCCCCCGCTTACCCGATCCAAGCACTGCGGCGGCGGCCGTATCCAGCGGCCAGCGCGACCGCGGCGCCACCGAAAGCTCATCCGGCGAAAGGCCAGCCGCCATGCGCTCCAGTCCGGCCCAGGCGATCATCGCCGCATTGTCGGTACAGAGCGCCAGGGGCGGCGCCACGAAGCGGAAATGGTTGCGATCACAGAGATCCTGGAGCGTCGCGCGCAGCACCTTGTTCGCCGCCACCCCGCCCGCGACGACAAGCGCGGGAGCCGCCACTGTCGAAAACTCCTGTCGAAACCGCTCGAGACCGCGGCCGATGCGGTCCTTCAACGTGCGCGCGACCGCCTTCTGGAACGAGGCGCAGATGTCGGCAATATCCTGATCGCTCACCGGCTCGATCGATTGGGCCGCTTGGCGGACCGCCGTCTTGAGACCGGAGAAGGAGAAATCCAGCCGCTTCTCGCCGACAAGCGGACGCGGGAAAGAGAAGCGGTCCGGGTTGCCCGTTTCAGCCGCTTTTTCCACCGCGGGACCGCCGGGATAGGGGAGCCCAAGGAGCTTCGCGGTCTTGTCGAAGGCTTCGCCCAGCGCATCATCGATCGTCGTGCCCCAGCGCTCGTAGTCGCCGACGCCGCGCACCAGCACGAGTTGGGTGTGGCCGCCGGAAACGAGCAGCATCAGGTAGGGAAACGAAAGCCCATCGGTCAGCCGCGCGGTCAGAGCGTGCCCCTCCAGATGGTTCACGGCATAGAGCGGCTTGCCCTTGGCACGCGCGATCGCCTTACCGGTCATCAGGCCGACGATCAGGCCACCGATCAGGCCGGGGCCGCTGGTTGCAGCGATTGCATCCACCTCGTCCAGCGTCTTTCCGGCCCTCGCCAGCGCCTGGCCGATCAACGCATCCAACGCCTCGACATGCGCGCGCGCGGCAATTTCCGGCACGACTCCGCCGTATGCGCTATGCTCGTCGAGCTGACTGAGCACGACATCGCCCAGTATCTCACCGTGCCCAGCCGGATCGCGTACGACGATTGCCGCGGCGGTCTCGTCGCAACTCGTTTCGATGCCAAGGATGGTCAGGTGGGACGACATGAAGCACGCTGTTTGATTGCGGTTGCGGCAAAAGCCGGATACGAGGACCTCCGGTAACAATGGATCAAGGCGGATGCAAACAAAACCTTTAAGGATCGGGACGCGCGGCAGCCCGCTGGCGCTGGCACAGGCACACGAGACACGCGATCGACTGATGGCGGCCCACGGCCTTCCTGAAGAGATGTTCGAGATCGTCGTGCTCTCGACGCAAGGTGACCGCATCACCGACCGCCCCCTCTCCGACATCGGCGGCAAGGGTCTCTTCACCGAAGAGATCGAGGCACAGCTCTATTCGGGCGATCTGGACTTCGCCGTGCACTCGTCGAAGGACATGCCGACACGCCTGCCGGACGGTCTGGAGCTCGCCGCTTTTCTCCCCCGCGAGGACCCGCGCGACGCCGTCGTCGGACGGACGGCCCCGTCGCTGATGGAACTGCCGCATGGGGCAATCGTGGGCTCCGCCTCGCTGCGCCGACAGGCCCAGATCCGCAAGCTGCGTCCCGACATCAACGTCATCACGTTTCGCGGGCAGGTGGACACGCGCCTGCGCAAGCTCGCCGAAGGCCAGGCCGACGCCACGATGCTCGCCTATGCCGGCTTGAAGCGGATTTCCAAGGAACATGTGGCGACCCAGGTCCTTGATCTGGAGGTGTTCATGCCGGCACCGGCACAGGGCGCGATCTGTGTCGAGGCGCGCATCGGCGACCGCCGCATCGGCGAACTGCTGGCGGCTATCGACCACCAGGCCACCCATGAGGCGGTTACCTGCGAGCGCAGCTTCCTGGCCGTGCTCGACGGCTCATGCCGGACGCCGATCGCCGGCTATGCCGTCTCGGAAGCGGGCCGCATCCGCTTTCGCGGGATGATCCTGACCCCCGATGGCTCGCGGTTCTACGAAAGCGAGATCGAAGGGCCGGCAACGGACGCAGCGGCGCTCGGCGCCGAGGCGGGCCGCGTCGTGCGCGAAGCCGCGGGAACCAGCTTCTTCGACGGATGGGGGTGATGCGCGTCCTTGTGATCCGCCCGCAAGCCCAGGCACGAAAAACGGCGGCGAGACTCAAAGCCCTTGGCCATACGCCGGTCGTCGTCCCACTGGCGGAGCCGATCCACGACAACGAGGCGACGCTCGCGGCGCTCTCGACGCACCATTCGGCAATCGCGATCACGAGCAGCGAGGCGGTAAGGGTGCTTCTGTCGATCGGCGAGGCACTCGATCGCCACTTGCTGACAACCGTCTTCGCCGTTGGCACCGCTACGGCCCGTGCGGCCGCGGAGGCCGGTTTCCGCACCGTTCTCTCGCCGGATGGCGGTGATGGCAACAGCCTTGCCGATCTGATTGTTGCCCACCGGCGCGACTATGGAACCCCGCCCGATCCCCTTCTCTATCTGGCCGGCACGCCGCGATCGAAGTCCTTCGAGGCGCGGCTCGATGTCGCTGGGGTAAGCTATCAGACCACCGAGTGCTACCGGATGGAACCAATCCGGCCCGAGCGCGCCGAATTGGAGCCGGTTCTCACCGGCAAGCAGATAGATGCCGTCCTGTTTCACTCGCGAGAGTCGGCCCTGCGCTTCTTTGCCCTGCCGCTGGTCGCCGAGCACCTGGACCGCCTCGCTCGAACACTCTTTCTCTGTATCAGCCGCAGCGTCGCGACCGCGATTCCGCAGCGTTTCAAGAAATCGATCGTCATCGCCGCTACGCCGACCGAAGCCGATTTGCTCGACCTGCTGTAGGCGACGACGACGCGCGTTCCAGCTACGCAGATCGCAGCCGGGGCCCGCCTAAATCGAAGGAGGGGCTTTCCCTGCCGGGGTTCCCTGACTAGGTTTATTGCATCGCAATGGAGAATGAGGAGACCGTCATGGACCCGGAAAAGCCGCCCCGCCGCAAGAAATCCGGTGAGACGCCCGTGACGATCGACCTCGAGGCGGCACAGGCTGCCGAAAGCGGCACCACGAACGAGGCTCAACCCGTTTCAACCGATCCGACCGTCGAAACCAATCCGGACACGGATCTGGCTACATCCACAGGCGGCCCTGGAACGGCAAGCGCCGCGGAGCCAGAAACCACCGACACGTCGCCCCGCATGACGGCCGCACCACAGATGCAGTCGAGCCCGGCCAGGTCCGGCGCCTTTGCCGCCGCGATCCTCGGCGGTCTCGTCGCGCTTGCCGGGGCCGGCGCCCTGCAATACGGCGGCTATCTGCCGGCGCTCGGGCCGGAACGCGGCGGCAACGTCGATCTCGCCCCGTTGGGCGCGGAGATCGATGAGCTCAAATCGCGCTTGGCAAGCCTCGATGCCGGGCAGCCCGCACCGTCGGTGGACCTGCAACCGATCGAAACTCGTCTCGCCGCACTCGAAAAGGCGGCCGCGGAGATACCGGCAACGTCCGCGCTTTCCGGTGAAGCGGAGCAGTCCGTCGCCGCGCTGGAAACGAGTGTCGCCAAGCTCACCGCCGATATCACCGCGCTGCGCGAGGAAACGACGGCAGCCAACCGCGCTTCTGCCGACGAGATCTCCGCGTTGACACAGCGACTGGACGCCGCCGAGCGCAAGCTGGATGAGCCGCGCAGCGACGTGGCCATGGCACGCGCGGTCGCCGCAACGGCGCTGAAGACCGCGATCGACCGGGGCGGCCCCTACCTCGCCGAGCTCGAGGCGTTCGCCAGCATCGCCCCGGACGATCCATCGATCGCCGTGCTGCGGCCGCTTGCGTCGACGGGTGTGCCCTCGCGCGCCGAACTGGTACGCGCCTTCGGGCCTGTCGCCGACCAAATGGTCGAAGCCGTGCACCAGCCGACCGGCGACCAGGGCATTGTCGACAGGCTGATTTCCAGCGCCTCGTCCGTCATCAAGATCCGCCCGGTCGGCAGTGTCGAGGGAGACACGCCGGAAGCAATCATCGCCCGGATCGAGAACAAGCTGCAGAATGGCGACTTGAAGGGTGCGCAAATCGAATGGCAAACGCTGCCCGAGGTCGCCCGCACCGCAGCGGCCGCCTACAAGACCACCCTGGACGAGCGGATCACCGTCGAGGACGGAGTCGGCGCCATTGTCTCCGGTGCGATGGCGCCAAGCGGCAACCAAGGCTGAGGGACGGGTTCGATCATGACAAGACTGCTCTCTTTCATCCTCATCGTTCTCGCGCTCGGCGCGGGCTTTGCCTGGCTTGCCGACCGCCCCGGCGAGTTGTCGATCATCTGGCAGGGCCAGCGCATCGGCATGAGCCTGATGGTCGCCGCGACGATTGCGGTTTCACTGATGGCCGCCGTCATCTTCCTGTGGTGGCTCGCGCGCGTCATCGTGACATCTCCCCATGCGATCCGGCGTCATTTTCGCGCCCGCAAGCGTGATCGCGGCTACCAGGCGCTCTCCACGGGCCTGATCGCTGCCGGCGCCGGCGACGCCACCGCCGCCCGCAAGATGCTGGCTCGGACCAAGGGACTGATCAATGCGGACCAGGAGCCGCTCGTGCACTTGCTCGAAGCCCAGGCTGCCCTGATCGAGGGGCGCCACGACGAAGCCCGTCAGAAGTTCGAGCTGATGGCCGACGATCCGGAAACGCGCGAACTGGGCCTGCGCGGGCTCTATCTCGAGGCAAGGCGCCTTGGCGCCACCGAAGCGGCGCGGCAATATGCCGAGCGCGCCGCGGAGAAGGCACCGCAGCTTCCCTGGGCCGCCGACGCGGTCCTGGAAGAACGTGCCCAGGCCGGAGAGTGGGATCAGGCGCTCCGCCTGCTCGACCAGCACAGGCCGAGTTCGGTAGAGGAACGCAAGCAGTTGGACCGCCGCAAGGTGGTGCTTTTGACGGCACGCGCCGGCGCAAAGCTGGAGAGCGAACCGGATCCGAAGGCTGCCCGTGACGACGCGCTCGCCGCCCTGAAGATCGACGAAACCTTCATTCCGGCGGGGCTGATCGCCGCGAAGGCCTATCTGCGCGAGGGCAACCTGCGCAAGGCAGCCCACATCCTCGAGCGGCTGTGGAAGGCGAACCCGCATCCGGATGTGGCGCGGCTCTTCATCCACGCCCGCATCGGCGATTCCCCGGTCGATCGCCTGAAGCGGGCCGAGAAGCTGGAGGCGTTGCGCTCCAACAATGCCGAGACGCTCTTCGCCGTCGGTCAGGCAGCGCTGGACGCTCGAAATTTTCCTCTCGCCCGCGCCAAGGCGGAGGCAGCGGCCAGGCTCGCCCCCAGCGAACGCGCCTTCCTCCTGCTCGCCGACATCGAGGATGCCGAGACCGGGGACCAGGGCCGCATCCGGCACTGGATGAACCAGGCTTTGAAATCGCCCCGCGATCCGGCCTGGACCGCCGACGGGGTCACTTCACCGGTGTGGCTGCCGGTGTCGCCGGTGACGGGAAAGCTGGACGCCTTCCAATGGAAGACGCCGGTAAGCGAATGGCAGGGACCGATCGAAGAGGGCGTCGCCAACAGCGCCGAGGAGGCCATTCGCACATTGCCTCCCGTGGCGATCACCGACAGCCGGTCAATGGGGCGCGCCGATGAGCGACCGCAACAGCCGGCCCGCTCCGAACCGATCGAGATCAGACCGTCGGCGACCGAATCCGCCATCCCACGGTCAGAACCGGCCGTCGCAGCAGGGCCGATGTCGCGGGAGGACGAAACCAAGCCGTTCTTCGGCGGCCCGCCCGACGATCCCGGCGTCAAGAATGAGGCGAAGAAAGAGGGAAGCAATGGCAGCGCCAGCTTTCGCCTTTTCTAGAGCGCTCCAGATCCAGACCTGAAGAGGTGGCATGTTCGAACGATTGCAGCGTTTGCTTTCGAGCCTTTCGCGCGGCGACAGGCAGAACTTTGAAGCCGGGGATCCCCGTCTCGCGGTGATGGCGCTCTGTATCCAGGTGATGGAAGCGGACGGCAAGGTGCTGGACGCCGAGCGCTCGGCACTGCGCGAACGCTTTCGCGCGCTTTACGAGCTGGATGATGCAGATCTGGCCGCATTGATCGAGGCGGGCACTGCGGCCGCAAGCGAAGCCATCGACTTCTTCCAGTTCACCTCGGAACTGAAGCGGCAGCTCTCCGAGGAACAGAAGGTCGACCTCGTCGGCCTGCTCTGGGAGATCGTCTATGCCGATGGTGAACGCAGCGAACTGGAGGATCACGCCATCTGGCGCATTGCGGACCTGCTCGGCGTTTCCGGTCGAGAGCGGATCATGAAGCGCCAGGAGGTTGCCGGCCGGCACGGTGACAACCGCACCGGCGAAGACAATTGAAACACATCGCACCCGATCGCGTCGCAATCGGATAGGCTGGCCTTGCGCAATCGGGTGGACAGGCAAACACGGCTCTGACATCTTGGATTGCACAGCGCGCCGTCCGGGATCCCGCCTATCGGAAGGCGACGCGTCAGGATAGCCGACACGATGCTTCAGACCCCGCGAAAGCCCGGACCGAAACGCCCGATCCTCATCGTCCTGCACCAGGAATCGTCGAGCCCCGGCCGCGTCGGCCAGATCCTGCAACAAATGGGCTACGACCTCGACATTCGTCGCCCGGTGATGGACGAACCGCTCCCGACGTCGCTTGACGGTCATGCCGGTGTGGTCATCTTTGGCGGACCGATGAGCGCCAACGACGATCACGATTACGTCAAACGCGAAATCGACTGGCTTTCCGTCCCCCTGTCGGAAAACCGCCCCTTCCTTGGCATCTGCCTCGGCGCGCAGATGCTGGTGCGCCAACTCGGCGGCGAGGTCGGCCCGCACATCGACGGACTGACCGAAATCGGCTGGTACGCGCTCGAGCCGACCGAGGAAGGCCGTGAACTGATGGCCTGGCCTTCGATGGTCTACCAGTTCCATCGCGAAGGGTTCACGATTCCCTCCGGGGCGACACTGCTTGCCACCGGCGAACACTATGAAAACCAGGCCTTTCGCTACGGCGACAACGCCTGGGGCATCCAGTTCCACGGCGAACTGACGCTGGCGATGATGCACCGCTGGGTCGTGCACGGAGCTCACCGCTTCGAGCTGCCGGGCGCCCAGATCGGCCGCGCCCATCTTGATGGGCGCCTGTTGCACGACGCGGCGCTGCGCCAATGGATGATGGGTTTTCTGGACCGCGTTTTCCACGAGAACTGAATGACGGTCGCCGCCAGGATCTCAGGACGCATCGGGGACATTAAATATGTTTGCGGTTGCAGCCATCGAGCGCACTTGCTGGCGAGCCGGCCAATGGCTACATGTGGGCGCACGCAACCGGAGACAACGAGACACCCATGATCGCGATCATCAACACCCTGCTGTTCATCATCAGCATCGCGTGGTTCATCATCATCGCATCGGCCATCTTTTCCTGGCTGTATGCCTTCAACGTGATCAACACCAACAACCAGGTGATCGCCTCGATCGGCCGCGCGCTCTACAACCTCACCGAACCGCTCTACCGCCCGATCCGTCGCTTGCTGCCGGATTTCGGCGGCGTCGACCTCTCACCGATCGTCGTGCTGATCATCCTCTTCTTCCTCGAACAGGTCATTCGCAGCGTTCTCGCCCCCGCCCTCCTCGGGCTCTGACATCACGTGCCGGGTCGCCGTCACGAGCACCATGTGACAGTGACGGTGCGGCTGACGCCGAATGGCGGACGCGACGCGATCGACGGTATCGAGGCGGACGCAAGCGGCGAGCGCCATCTGAAAGTGCGTGTTCGTGCCGTGCCCGAGAAGGGCCAGGCCAACAAGGCACTGGTCGCCCTGCTTGCCAAGACGGCCGGCGTTGCGAAATCGGCCGTATCGCTCGTCAGCGGTGAGACCCAGAGAAAGAAAATCCTCCGGATCGAGGGCGACCCGGAGGAGATCATGAAAAGACTTGGTCTTTGAGCGAGCAGCGCGCCGCGGAGTGCGCAGCGCGACGGCTTACTTCTGCGCCTTGTACCGCTCGATCGCCTCAACGATGAGCTTCTTGGCGACGTTTACGTCCTGCCAGCCGGCGATCTTCACCCACTTGCCAGGCTCCAGGTCCTTGTAGTGCTCGAAGAAGTGCTCGATCTGCTTCAGCGTGATTTCCGGCAGATCCGTGTAGTTCTCGATCTTGTCGTAGCGGCGCGTCAGCTTCGGCACCGGCACGGCGAGGATCTTCTCATCCTTGCCGCCGTCGTCTTCCATGACCATGACGCCGATCGGGCGAACGTTGATGACGCAGCCCGGGACGAGGGGACGGGTATTGGCGATCAGCACGTCGATCGGGTCGCCGTCCTCGGACAGCGTGTGTGGCACGAACCCGTAGTTCCCCGGATAGGTCATCGGCGTATAGAGGAAGCGGTCGACGATCAGCGCACCGGCTTCCTTGTCCATCTCGTACTTGATCGGGTGACCGCCGACGGGAACCTCGACGATGACGTTCACGTCTTCCGGCGGGTTCTTGCCAATGGAGATTGCATCAATGCGCATGGGGACTCCGTGTATGCAGTGGATTTCGCGGGCTTCGTAGAGCGAAACCCGCTGCAACGCAACAAGCCATTGGTAGGGATGTCCGATAGCGGGTTGTAGCCGCGCGGGCGCTTGCGGCAACCGATCGCTCAATTCACGGGGGCCGGCCCGAAGAAAGCAAGCCGCGTCACCAGCGTGTAATCCGATTCCGACACCATCAAGCCGACGAAGACCAGCACCAGCAGCGGCGGCAGCAGGATCGCATAGATCAGCGCGAGGCGCTCCCAGGCCATGTGCATGAACACCGCTACGATCAGGCCGGCCTTCAGCAGCATGAAGATCACGATCAGCGACCAGCGAAGGTATCCCTGCAGCCCGAAGTAGTCGACGAGATAGGAACAGATGCTGAGAACGAACAGCAGTCCCCAGACAAGCAGGTAAAGTTTGATCGGGTGTTGCTGATGCTCGGCATGCGCCGCTGCCGGAACAATTGGGTGCGTGGGGGACTCGACGGTTGCATGTGCCATGGCGCTGCCTCACCAGAGATAGAAGAACGCGAAGATGAAGACCCAGACCAGGTCGACGAAGTGCCAGTAGAGGCCGGTGATCTCGACGATCTCGTAGCGCCCCTTGCGGCTCGTGAAGAAGCCGCGCCTTTCCGTGTCGAAATCGCCGCGCCAGACCTTTCGCGCAATGATGAGAAGGAAGATGACGCCAATCGTGACGTGGGTCCCGTGGAAACCCGTAATCATGAAGAATGAGGAGCCGAATTGCGCCGCCCCCCACGGATTCTCCCACGGCCGCACGCCCTCCTGGATAAGCTTGGTCCACTCGAAGGCCTGCATGCCGACGAAGGTCGCGCCGAGAAGAGCGGTCAGGACCATCAGGAGGGCCGTCTTGCGCCGGTCACGCCGGTAGCCGAAATTGACCGCCATCGCCATCGTACCGCTGCTCGTGATCAGCACGAAGGTCATGATGGCGATCAGGATCAGCGGGATCTCATGCCCTGCTATCGTCAGCGCGAACACCTCGCTGGGATTGGGCCAGGGCACAACCGTCGACATGCGCGCGGTCATGTAGGCCAGCAGGAAGCAGCCGAAGATGAAGGTATCGCTGAGCAGGAAGATCCACATCATGGCCTTGCCCCAGGAGACGTTCTTGAACGCCTGCTGGTCGGAGGCCCAGTCGGAGACGAAACCGTGCATGCCGTGGGCCGGCGGGGAGGAGTGCGGCGGATGCGTCTGCACGGTTTCGGCCATGATCACTTTCCTATTGTAGCAGTTGCCGACAAATATCGACGAAATTGCTCGCCCAGCCGGCGAAGAGGGCAAGCAGCACGAGCCAGACGGCCAGCATGAAATGCCAGTAGATGGCGCAGAGTTCCACGTTCAGCCGCAGCTTCCCGTTCACCGGGCCGTCACCCCAGGCCAGCCGCGCGGTGCGCACAAGCGCAACCATGCCGCCCAGGATATGCAGGCCATGCATCCCGGTGATGACGTAGAAGAAGCTGGCGGCCGCATCGTCGGTCAGCGTGTAGCCCGCCGCCACCAGTTGCTGCCAGGCGAACACCTGCCCGGTCACAAAGGCCAGCGCGGTGGCGAAACTGGCCAGCAGGGCCGTCCTCAGTCCCTCGCGTCGGACGCGCAAGGCCTCGACCTTTGCCCAGTGAAGACAGACGCTGCTCAGGAAGAGAATGCCGGTATTGACATACAGCAGCCGCGGGACCGGCAGCGCCCACCAGTCCCGTGTGTCGACACGCATCAGATAGGCGCTGACGAAAAGGGTGAAGAGGGCTCCCACCACGGCCAGGAAGACGCCGAGACCGACCTTGGCGACCGGCATCTTCGCCATCTCGAAGTGTGAAGTATCGCCGACATCGGCGTTGCCGACCTCCAGCCAGGGTTTCGAGGCGATCCCGTGGCGAGCCAACCACCATGTGGCGATGGCGGCAATGACGGCGAGGAAGACAAGCATGGCGCTCATGCGGTCGCCTCCCGCGCGAGGCCATAGGCGCCGGGCTGGTTCTGCGGGATGAAGTCCTCCGGTGCGCCGGGCACGCTGTAGTCATAGGCCCAGCGATAGACGATCGGCAGCTCCTTGCCCCAGTTGCCGTGCGCGGGCGGGGTCTGCGGCGTCTGCCATTCGAGCGTCGTGGCGTGCCAGGGGTTGCCGCCCGCCTCCCGCCCGTTGCGAAGGCTCCAGACGAGGTTGAACAGAAACACCATCTGTGCGGCGCCGACGATGAGCGCCATCACCGTGATGAAGATGTTCAGGTCGTGGACCGACGGCGGCACGAAGCTCGTCTCGCCGATCTCGTAGTAGCGGCGCGGCACGCCGACGAGCCCGACATAATGCATCGGGAAGAAGATCAGGTAGGCGCCGACGAAGGTGATCCAGAAATGGATCTGGCCCATGCCCTCATTGAGCATCCGCCCGGTGATCTTGGGATACCAATGGTAGATCGCCCCGAAGATGACGAGGATCGGAGCCACCCCCATGACCATGTGGAAATGGGCGACGACGAACATCGTGTCCGACAGCGGCACGTCGACGACGACGTTGCCAAGGAACAGCCCGGTCAGCCCGCCATTGACGAAGGTGACGATGAAACCGAGTGCAAACAGCATCGGCAGCGTCAGGTGGATGTTGCCGCGCCACAGCGTCAGCACCCAGTTGTAGACCTTGAGCGCCGTCGGAACGGCAATGACCAGCGTGGTGGTGGCGAAGAAGAAGCCGAAATAGGGGTTCATGCCGCTGACGTACATGTGGTGCGCCCAGACGACGAAGGAGAGCGCGCCGATGATGACGATTGCCCAGACCATCATCCGGTAGCCGAAGATGTTCTTGCGGGCATGCGTGCTGATCAGGTCGGAGACGATGCCGAAGGCGGGCAGCGCGACGATGTAGACCTCGGGGTGGCCGAAGAACCAGAACAGGTGCTGGAACAGGATCGGGCTGCCGCCGCCGTGTTTCAGCTGCTCGCCCATCTCGACGATCGCCGGCATGAAGAAGCTCGTGCCGAGCACGCGGTCGAACAGCATCATCACGCAGGCGACGAACAGAGCCGGGAAGGCTAGCAGCGCCATGACGGTGGCGGTGAAGATGCCCCACACCGTCAGCGGCAGCCGCATCAGCGTCATGCCGCGCGTGCGCCCCTGCAGCACGGTGACGACATAGTTCAGCCCGCCCATGGTGAAGCCGATGATGAAGATGATCAGCGAGACCAGCATCATGATGATGCCCCAGTTCTGACCGCCGGGCGTGTTGGAGAGGATCGCCTGCGGCGGGTAGAGCGTCCAGCCGGCGCCGGTCGGTCCGCCCGATGCAAAGAAGCTGGCGGCGAGCACCAGGACCGCCAAAAGATAGATCCAGTAGCTCAGCATGTTGGCGTAGGGGAACACCATGTCGCGTGCGCCGACCATCAGCGGGATCAGGTAGTTGCCGAAGCCGCCGAGGAAGAGCGCGGTGAGCAGGTAGATCACCATGATCATCCCGTGCATGGTGATGAACTGGTAATAACGCTCGGCGTCGATGAACGGGAGTGCTCCCGGGAAGGCGAGCTGGATGCGCATCAGCCAGGAGAGAACGAGCGCGACCAGACCGATCGCCAGCGCCGTCGAGGCGTATTGGATGGCGATGACCTTCGCGTCCTGGCTGAAGACGTAGCGCGTCCACCAGCTGTGCGGATGGTAGAGCTCCACGTCCTCCACCGCGGCCGGCGGGACGACCTCGCCTGCACCCGGACTGACTTCAACCATCGTCGCTCCTCCTGTCGGATCCCTCCCGGACCCTGCCTGCTATTTTCCGGCGGACACCTCCGCCACGATCGCGCCCGCCGGCTGTGCGGACGCCTGCAACTGCGAGAATGTCGACTGTCCGGCGAGCCAGGCCTGGTAATCGGCCTCGGCGTCGACGACGACCGTGCCGCGCATCTGTGGATGGCCGACGCCGCAAAGCTCGGCGCACAGGATGTCGAAGGTGCCGGTGCGGGTCGGCGTCAGCCAGAAATAGGTCACCATGCCCGGGATCATGTCCATCTTGGCGCGGAACTCCGGCACATAGAAATCGTGCAGCACATCGATCGACCGTAGCAGCACCTTCACCGGCCTGCCGACCGGCAGGTGCAGTTCGCCCCCCTCGATGACGACGTCGTCGAGCGCGCTTGCATCGGCCTTGTCGATGCCGAGGGAATTGTCGGCAGCCACGTCGCGTGTGTCGGCCCGTCCGAGCTTGCCGTCTGCTCCCGGCAGGCGGAAGCTCCAGAGCCACTGCTGGCCGACGACCTCGATCTCGTCCGCCCCCTTGGGCACGGTGATGAACTGGTGCCAGACGAACAGCCCCGGCGCCAGCATGGCAAAGACACCGAGCGCCGTACCGATCGCCAGACCGCTCTCCAGCCGCGGGTTCTCAGGCTCGTAGGCCGCCCGGCGATTCGGATCGTGGCGGAAGCGCCAAACGCAGTAGGCGAGAAACATCACCACGGCGACAAAGACGACACCGGTGATCCAGAATGTGATGACGAGAGTGGAGTCGATATAGCCCCAGTTCGACGCGATCGGCGTCCACCACCAAGGGCTTACAAGGTGGAACACGACCGAACCCACGGCGATCGCAACCAGCATCAGCACGACTGCCATTTCCGTCCCTCCCGCCTCGCTCGGCCGTGGGCATGAACCTGCAATCCGCAATTCTATTTCATAATTATCTCATGAACAAAAAAGACAAGCAATTCCAGCGAAAGGCGTGCGCGGTCGTGGGCGCACGCCCTTCGCTCATTGCGGCGAGTACTGCTTCAGGTAGGCCAACAGGTTTGAAATGTCGCTGTCATCCTTCAGACCTGGAAAGACCATTTTCGTGCCTTTCACCTTGGCCTTCGGATTGTGCAGGTAGTCGCGCAAGGTCGTCTCGTTCCAAACGAGCCCGCCCTTGCCGGCATCGATCATTGCGGTCGAGTATTTATAGTCGGGATGGGTGCCCGCCGTGCGCCCCAATACGCCATGAAGCGAAGGGCCGACCTTGTTGGTATCCTTGTCGACGACATGACAAACTGCGCATTTCTTGAAGACGGTCTCGCCGGCCGTCGCATCGCCCTCCTGCGCCAAAGCGCTGCCGGCCATGCAGAGAATGATGCCGATTGATAGGGGTCCACAAAAACGCATCGCAATCCCTCCCGAAAATCGTCCGAACCGACAGACGCCGCATAGCGACGGTCGCGCGGCACGCCCGTTGCTGCCTCTCAGCCTGGTCGGCTTCTGCGAACATTAGAAGGTAGGCAAATACAGAAACAAGTCAATCCGACCGGAGGGATAAGAGAGGAAGTGGCATCTGACAGGCGTCGGCATCAGCGGAAGATGAAGCCGATCTTCCTCAATTCCTTGCCGCCGAAATCTTCCATACCCTCGGCGATGTCGAGGCCTCCGACCGAGCGGAAAAACCGTTCCGCCATATCGCTGTCCTCCAGGCACCAGACCACGATGCCGTTGCAGCCGAGCGATTTCAGCAAACGTCTGCTCTCGCCGAACAGCAAGCGGCCGAGGCCAAGGCCCTGGTACTCGGGACGCAGGTAGATCTCGTAGATCTCGCCGTCCTGCGGCAGCGCCTGCGCCCGGTTAAGTCCGAGCGTCGCATAGCCGGCGATGACACCGGCCACGTCGAGAACAAGCAAGGTCGCCGGCCCGCGAGTGGCCTTGCGCCACCAACGTTCGTCCCGACGATGCACCATCTGCGTCAGCGGCTTGTGCGGAATGATCCCGCCATAGGCCTGCAGCCAGGACGCCCGATGGGTCTCTGAGATGCCCCATGCGTCCTGCGGCTCCGCACGCCTTACATCGATCGATAGTGTTTTCATCGAAATGACTCTAAACCCGCGTCGACTCCGCCGGAATCCCGGTCGCCCCAGGGATCCTTCTTGCCCACAGGCAAGTTCGCATGCGGCACGCCCAAAAGGTTAACGCATTTCTAAGAATTGCCACAAGTCGTATTAACTCGGCACACACATGAAAAAGCCCCGGCTTTTGTGCCGGGGCCTCGATCGTTTTGAGGATGCTATCGCCTACTTTCGGCGCGAATCAGGCGGCACCGGCCGCACGCTGCTTTTCGAATCGCTTCCGATCGTTGGAATCGAGATAGAGCTTGCGAAGGCGGATGGACTTCGGCGTCACCTCGACCAGTTCGTCGTCCTGGATCCAGGACAGGGCGCGTTCCAGCGTCATCTTGATCGGCGGCGTCAGACGGACGGCCTCGTCCTTGCCGGCGGCGCGGATGTTGGTGAGCTTCTTGCCCTTCAGCACGTTCACTTCCAGGTCGTTGTCACGCGTGTGGATGCCGACGATCATGCCGGCATAGACCTTGTCGCCCGCGTCGATGACCATCGGGCCGCGGTCTTCGAGGTTGAAGAGCGCATAGGCCACGGCCTCGCCGGATTCGTTGGAGAGCAGCACGCCGTTGACGCGGCCGCCGATCTCGCCCTTGTAGGGCTGGTAGTCGTGGAAGAGGCGGTTCATGATCGCCGTGCCGCGCGTATCCGTCAGAAGCTCCGACTGGTAGCCGATCAGGCCGCGGGTGGGCGCGAAGAAGACGAGGCGGACGCGGTTGCCGCCGGACGGGCGCAATTCCACCATCTCGGCCTTGCGCTCGGACATCTTCTGGACGACGACGCCGGAATGTTCCTCGTCCACGTCGATGACGACTTCCTCGACCGGTTCAAGCGGCTGGCCGTTCTCGTCCTTGTGCATGACGACGCGCGGACGCGAGACAGCAAGCTCGAAGCCTTCGCGGCGCATGGTCTCGATCAACACGGCAAGCTGCAACTCGCCGCGGCCGGAGACGAAGAAGGAATCCTTGTCGCCGGACTCTTCGATCTTGAGCGCCACGTTGCCTTCGGCTTCCTTGAACAGGCGGTCGCGGATGACGCGGCTCGTGACCTTGTCGCCCTCGGTGCCGGCGAGCGGGCTGTCGTTGACGATGAAGGACATGGTGACGGTCGGCGGGTCGATCGGCTGGGCCGTAAGCGCCTCGGAGACCGCCGGATCGCAGAAGGTGTCGGCAACCGTGCCCTTGGTGAGGCCGGCGATCGCGATGATGTCGCCGGCTTGCGCTTCCTCGATCGGCTGACGCTCGATGCCGCGGAAGGCGAGGATCTTGGAGATGCGTCCGGATTCGATCAGCTTGCCGTCCTGGCCGAGCACCTTGACGGCCTGGTTCGGCTTGACCGAGCCGGAATGCACGCGGCCGGTGATGATGCGGCCGAGGAAGGGGTTGGCCTCGAGGATCGTGCCGATCATGCTAAATGGCCCGTCGGCAACCGTCGGCTCCGGCACGTGCTTGAGCACGAGGTCGAGCAGCGGCGCCATGCCCTGGTCCTTCGGACCTTCCGGATTGACGTTCATCCAGCCATTGCGACCCGAGCCGTAGAGGATCGGGAAGTCGAGCTGCTCGTCGGTGGCGTCGAGGTTGGCGAACAGGTCGAAGACCTCGTTCAGCACTTCCTCGTGGCGGCCGTCGGGACGGTCGATCTTGTTGATGGCGACGATCGGCTTCAGGCCGACCTTGAGCGCCTTGCCGACCACGAACTTGGTCTGCGGCATCGGGCCTTCGGAGCTGTCGACGAGCACGATCGCGCCGTCCACCATCGACAGGATGCGCTCGACCTCGCCGCCGAAGTCGGCGTGACCGGGGGTGTCGACGATGTTGATGCGGGTACCCTTCCACTCGACCGAGGTGGCCTTGGCGAGGATGGTGATGCCGCGTTCCTTTTCGATGTCGCCCGAATCCATGACGCGTTCGGCGACGCGCTGGTTTTCGCGGAACGAGCCGGACTGCTTCAGGAGCTCGTCGACGAGCGTGGTTTTGCCATGGTCGACGTGCGCGATAATCGCGATATTACGAATGGACATGTTTGATCTCTGGGTTTTGGGCGCGCACGGCAAAGGCGGCGCCATCTTCAATGGCGCGCTCTTACATGGTTTTCCGCAATTGCGAAAGGGGCAGCCCGACACTGCGTTTCGCTGATCGCGTGAAAAATTGGCCGTTGTACGGCTCTCATGAGATCACCGCAGGATCGAGCGTGGTGCTCCAGAGTTCGCGGTCGTCGCGATCCATCAGCCGCACCGTCATCTGCTCGCTGGTACCGTCGATATCGACCAGCCCGAAGAACTGCAAGCCGGCCGACGGCGGCAGATTACTGTCGGCCCCACCGCCCGACGCCTTGATGAACCGAACCTCCGGCCCGAAGGTCATGTCGAGCGGGTGGGGTCCGTAGGTGCCCGAATGCAGCGGCCCTGAGACGAACTCCCAGAAGGGATCGAATTCCTTAAACCTGGCGCGGTCCGGGTCGTAGTGATGCGCGGCGGTATAGTGCACATCGGCCGTCAGCCAGACGACATTGCGGATGGCGTTGTCGCGCATGAAGGTGAGCAGGTCGGCGATTTCGCACTCACGCGCCGCCGGCGGGCCGTTCAGCCCGTCCGCCACGCCCTCGTAGCCGAGCTTGTTGCCATAGTCGTCCCAGATGACGACGCCGAGCGGCATGTCACAGGCGATCACCTTCCAGGTGGCCCTGGAGGCGAGCAGTTCACGCCGCAGCCAGTCCGCCTGCCGCCAGCCGAACAGGCCGTTGTCTGTGCTGCCGCGGTTGGCGGTGCGATAGGAGCGCAGGTCGACGAAGAACACGTCGAGCAGCGGGCCGTAGGCGATTTTGCGGAAGATGCGCCCCGGCTCGGTCGGCACGTAGCGGATCGGCGTCATCTCCTGGAACGCCCGCATGGCGCGCTCGGCATAGACGGCGATGTCCTTTTCCGGATAGCGCGGATCGTCGCGCAGGTCCGTCGAGGCCGACCAGTTGTTCAGCACCTCGTGGTCGTCCCACTGGAAGAAGGTCGGCACCTGCGCATTGAAGTTCAGCACGTGCCGATCGAGCATGTTGTATTTCCACTGACCGCGGTATTCGTCGAGCGTCCGCGCGACCTGGCGTTTTTCGTCGGTGACGATGCGGTTCTTCCAGACCGTGCCGTCCCGCAACGGAATCTCGTCGGGGATCGGCCCGTCCGCATAGATCGTATCGCCGGAGTGGATTAGAAAATCCGGCTCGTGCAGGAGCATGGTCGAATAGGTCTTCATTCCGACCTCGTCGATGCCCCAGCCTTGCCCGGCCGTGTCGCCCGACCAGGCGAAGCGGACCGAGCGGCGGCGCAGCGGCGCGGTGCGGAACCGGCCGACGACCGGCTCGGAGACCAGATGGCTGGAATAGGGGTCAGCCGCCGTCAGCCGAAAGAAGATGTCCTGGTCCGGAAGCAACTCGGTCAGCAGGTGCTTGGCGGCGCAATCCGTCTCGCGTCCCGCCTTCAGCACCGGGCCGCGCATCGGATTGATGAAGCTCTCGGTGGTCGAGTATTCGACCGCGATCTCGACCGGCCGGTCGGCCCGGGTCCAGATCATGCCCGACGAGGTGTCGACGTCCCCGGACTGCACCCCGTGCGTGAAGACGGGGCTGCCGTGCCGGCGCGCATAGTGGGGAACGGCCAGCGCCGAAGACGCGGCAAGACCGGTTGCACCGGCCGTCAGGAGAAACGAACGCCTTGTCAGGACATCGGAAACGATCGTCATGCACCCCCGCGGCAGCCACGCGAATCGGAAATTAACTCGCGAAAGCGACCATCGGGGGATCGCATGTCAGTGTCGTAACGGATCAATGGCATACGGGCGACAGTTCGGTGAACGTCTTGTGACGACAGTCTTACGCTGACAGCCCCTTCTTCTCCAACATGGCATCGATCGAAGGCAGCTTGCCGCGGAAGCCCTTGTAGGCGTCTTCCGGATCGACGGCGCCACCGATCGAGTAGATGTTCGCCTTCAGCTTCGCCGCCATGCCGGGATCGAAGGCGTCGCCCGTTTCGGTGAAGGCGGCGAAGGCGTCGGCGTCCAGCACCTCCGACCACATGTACGAATAGTAGCCGGCCGAATAGCCGTCGCCGGAAAAGACGTGCTGGAAGTGCGGCGTGGCATGGCGCATGACGATCGAGGCCGGCATGCGGAGCTTGTCCAGCACTTCGGCCTGCACCGCCAACGGGTCCTCGACCGTGCCTTGCGTGTGAAACGCCATGTCGACCAGCGCGGAGGAGGTGAATTCGACGGTGTTGAAGCCGGCATTGAAGGTGCGCGCGGCCAAAACCTTGTCGAGCAGTGCCTGCGGCATCGGCTCGCCAGTCTCGTAGTGCACGGCATAGGTCTTGAGGATTTCGGGAACGGTCAGCCAGTGCTCGTAGAGCTGCGAGGGCAGTTCGACGAAATCGCGCGACACGCCGGTGCCCGACACCGACGGATAGGTGACGTCGGACAGCATGCCGTGCAGGGCGTGGCCGAACTCATGGAAGAGCGTGCGGGCATCGTCGAGCGACAGCAGCGCCGGCTTGCCTTCCGCGGGCTTGGCGAAATTGCAGACGTTGTAGACGATCGGGATCTCTCCCAACGAACCGTTCGCCAGCGGCAGCTTGTGCTGGCTCTGGTAGGCGCTCATCCACGCCCCGGAACGCTTTGAGGAGCGGGCGAAATAATCGCCGAGGAACATCGCGACGAGTTTGCCCTGCCGGTCGCGGATCTCGAACACGCGCACGTCGGGGTGATAGACCGGAACGCCCTGAAGCGGCACGGCATGGGTGCCAAAGAGCCGTCCGGCGACATCGAAGCAGGCCTCGATGATCTTTTCGAGCTGCAGATACGGTTTCAGTTCGGCTTCAGAAAAATCGAATTTTTCCGCCCGCAGCTTCTCGGCGTAGTAGCGCCAGTCCCAGGGCAGGACCGGATGGTTGCCGCCCTCCGCGGCGATCAGGCGCGCAAGATCCGCTTCTTCTTCGCCGGCACGGGCGACGGCCTTCTCCCAGACTTGCGCCAGGAGGCCACTCACGGCCTCGGAGGTCTTGGCCATCGTGTTGTCGAGCTTCAGCGCCGCGTAGTTCTCGTAGCCGAGCAACGCAGCCTTCTCGGCGCGCAGCGCCAACGTTTCGCGCACGATCTCGCGGTTGTCCGTCGCCCCGCCGTTCATGCCGCGAGCGGTCCAGGCATGGAAGGCTTGCTCGCGCAGGTCGCGACGGCTGGAAAAGGTCAGGAACGGCTCGATGATCGAGCGCGACAGGGTGACGGCGAACTTGCCCGCCTCGTCCCGGTCGCGCGCAGCCGCCGCCATCGCGTCCGTCAGGAACTCGGGCAGACCGGCAAGCTCTTCTTTGTCCGAGAGAAACAGCGCCCAGTCCTTCTCGTCCGCCAGGACGTTCTGGCCGAACTGCGCGCCGAGCCCCGCAAGCCGCTCGTTAATCGCGGAAAGACGTTCCTGTTCGGGCTTTGCCAGCTTCGCACCGGACTTCACGAACCCCTTCCAATGTCGCTCCAGCACCCGGGCCTGCTCGACCGTCAACCCCAGCGCGTCGCGCCCTTCCCACAGCGTGTCGATACGGGCGAAGAGCTCGGCATTGTTGCCGATCTTCGAATAATGACGCGCCATCTTCGGCGCGATCTCGCGTTCGAGCGCCTGGATGGTCTCGTTCGTGTTTGCGCCGGCGCGGCTCCAGAACAGCGCCGAAATGCGTGACAGCGCATCCCCGGCGATTTCCAGGGCGACGACGGTATTGTCGAAGCTCGGGGCCCCGGGATTGCCGGCTATCGCCTCGATCTCCGCCTCGTGCGACGCCAGCGCCACATCGAAAGCCTCGGCGAACGCATCGTCGGAAACGAGATCGAAGCGCGGCAGGCCGTTGATCCCGCTCCATTCGACGAGAGCAGGGCTGATTGTCTTGGGTTCGCTCATGAAAGGTCCTCGTGGCGGCAAATAGTATGGTGGAGCGAATATAGGAGGAGAAAGCGGGCTTGTGTACGCCGCTCCGCGATTTCATTCGATTTGCGGCCGATCGTCTCGCACCAGTGCGCAAGTGGCGAAACTTCTTGACGAAGCACACGACATCAGGGAAAACGACTGATGTTGCGGCCCCGGACATCCCGCCGCAGCAGAAACTATGGTGCCGGGCCCCTCTGGCGAGAGTTTTACGGCGCTCTCGTGATGTCGGTACCGCCAGCAATTGAGCCGGCGGATCAGAGAAAAATGAAAATCCTGACCATGCCTGACGCGCATGCCCTTTTCGGCACGCGCAATTCGTTTCCCTATCCCCTGAACAAGCCGATCACGTGCGAAAGCGAGGTGCTGGCATGACCACCCCCTCTCAGCCGCAATCCGCAATCGGTTACTTCAAGTGGGCCTTCATCGTCACCGCCCTTGGTCTTCTGCTGGGTGCGTGGCTTGGTTGGCAGAGCACCGGCACGATCGGTGGAATGGCAACCGTCTTCTTCATCTGCACCGTGCTTGCGGTGCTGGAAATCTCGCTGTCCTTCGACAACGCCATCGTCAACGCCAACAAGCTGAAGGACATGACGCCGGTCTGGCAGCACCGGTTCCTCACCTGGGGTATCGTGATCGCCGTCTTCGGCATGCGTATCGTCTTCCCGCTGCTGATCGTCGTGATCGCCGCCAAGATCGGCCCGATCGAGGCCATCGTCCTCGCTGCGAAGCAGCCGGGCGAATATGCGCGCATCATGAACGATGCCCACCTGCCGATCGCAGCCTTTGGCGGCACCTTCCTGATGATGGTCGGTCTCACCTACTTCTTCGACCAGGAGAAGGACGTGCACTGGATCGCCTTCATCGAGAAGCACATGGCCCGCTACGCGACGATCAAGGGCATCGAGATCGCCTTCGTGCTGGTCCTGATCCTGGTCTTCTCCAACTTCCTCGAAGGCGATGCGGCGCATACCTTCGTCTATGCGGCGATCTACGGTCTTCTGACCTTCCTTGCGGTGGAAGTCGTCGGCGGCCTGCTGGACGCCTCGCAGCAGACGATGAGCGCCGCCGCCAAGGGTGGTCTCGGCGCCTTCATCTACCTCGAGGTGCTGGACGCGAGCTTCTCGTTCGACGGCGTGATCGGCGCCTTCGCGCTGACGCAGAACCTCTTCGTCATCGCCATCGGCCTCGGCATCGGTGCAATGTACGTGCGCTCGATGACAATCATGCTGGTCGACAAAGGCACGCTCGCCGAATACCGCTATCTGGAGCACGGCGCCTTCTATGCGATCCTGATCCTGTCGGTGATCATGTACTGCCAGACGCTGGTGCACATTCCGGAGGTCATCACCGGACTGGGCGGAGCCGCCCTGATCGGCATCTCGCTCTGGTCCTCGATCCGCTACAACCGCCGGGAACAGGCGGAGGCGGAAGGCCAGACCGTCGAGAATGTCTGACCGATCCGGCGGCGCTCCGGCGCCGCTGGCCCATACCGATGTTTTCCATTCCGGTATGAAGTGATTCGAGATGCGTGAGCCACCCCGAGGCGGGGTGGCTCGTGGGCCATTGACTGTCCCGATGAGAGATCAGAGGAAGCTAAAGTCGTCGACCGAAAGCTTCGTGACGCCCTTCAGCGTTGCGACCAGTTCGAGGTCGGCGTCGGTGCCCTTGCCATCGGCATCGAACCAGAGGCGACCATTGTCCGTCTCGAACAGGAAGGTGCCCTTGGAACTGGTGGCCACCGGGTCCGCACCGGTCACGAGGGTGACGGTCTTGTCCGCGGCAGCGATGCCGTAGGCGCTCTTGCTGATGACCAGCTTGTCCTGGCCGCGGGTGAAGTCGGTGATGACATCCCCTTCGCCGTCGCGCCCGGCCATGTCGAAGATGAACTGGTCCTTTCCGGATCCGCCTGTCAGCCAGTCGTCGCCTGCACCACCGATCAGCTTGTCGTTGCCGCCTCGACCGTCGAGCACGTCGTCCGAGCCGTTTCCGTAGAAGATGTTGTCGGTTGCGTCGCCACGGATCGCGTCGTCCTTGGCGCTGCCCTGGACGATCTCGATGTTCTTGACGGTCAGGCCGAGAGCGGAGCCCTTGTTGGTGGCCTGGTTCTGCAGGTCGAGGACGATCGAGGTCTGCCCCTGCTTGAAGGCGAGCGTGTCGATACCGGCGCCGCCGTCGAACACGTCCGTTCCGGTGAAGTCGGTACGGGTCAGCTTGTCGTTGTCGGCATCGCCGAACAGCTTGTCGTTGCCGGCCCCATCCTCGAGCCGGTCTGCACCGGCGCCGCCACGCAGGGTGTCATTACCGGCATAGCCCTTCAGCCAGTCGGCCAGCGCGCCGCCGGTCACGGTATCCTTGCCCTTGCTGCCGTCGTAGTCGAGCGCCTCGAACCCCTTGAAGGTCGTGGTCGCGTCCGCCTTTACGGTCCCGGTCGAGAAGGCGAAGGTGATGTCCTTCGTCTGCTCGCTCATCAGCAGATGAAGCGTGTCGGTGCCCGCGCCGCCGTCCGCTGTGTCGCCCGCACCGGCATAGACGTGGTCGTTGCCGGCGTCGCCGTAGATCCTGTCCTTGCCGCCGGTCTTGCCGGCACCGTCGCCGTAGAGGGTGTCATTGCCGTCGCCACCACGGAGCGTGTCGTTGCCTGCATCGCCGGAGAGCTTGTCGTTGCCACCGAGCCCCGACAAGGTGTCGTCGCCGTTTCGGCCGGACAGGGTGTCGGAAAGTCCGCCGCCGGTGAACACGTCCTTGCCGCTGCCGCCACCGAGAGAGACCCGCTCGATGCTTTTGACCGTTACCGGTGCGTTTGAAACGGTGACAGAGGGGGCGACCTTGAAGGTGATGCCGCTGGTGTACTTGGCGAAGTCGATCGCGGCGAAGTCGGTGCCTGCACCGCCATCGAGCGAGAGCTTCCCGGTGGAGGCGTCTCGCTTGAACGAGTCGTTGCCGTCGCCGAGTTTCACCGTGTAGTTGGCAGTCGATTTTGCGCCATCACGGACCCAGACACTGTCGTTTCCGGTCCCCGCATCGATGGTGTTTGTGCCGCCCGCATCGCGGATGGTGTCGTTGCCGCCGCCGGCGGTGATCTTGTCGCTGCCTTCGCCGCCGTCGAGTTCATCGTTGTAGGCGGTGCCGAGCAGCGTGTCATTGCCGGCATGGCCGAAGAACTTAACGCTCTTGGCGCCGCCGACCGACTTGACCACGTCATTTCCGGAACCAAACTCGACCTTGTAGTGCTCGAAGTTCTTCAGCGACGTGCCATCGGTGAGGGAGGCCGTGGTGCCGCTGACCGAAAACGTCTGGCTGGCCGTCAGCGAGCGGCGATCGACCGTGACGCGGTCGGTCTGCGCACCGCCATCGGCCTTGTCGGCGCCGCCGTCGCCCAGAAAGACGTAGTCGTTGCCGTCACCACCAAAAACCGTGTCCTTGCCAGTGCCGGCGCGCAGATCGTCGTTACCGCTGCCGCCGTTGATCACGTCGTCGCCGGCACCCGAATCGACGATGTCGTTGCCGCTGCCGGTCGTGATTTTGTTGGCACCGGCTCCGGTCGCGTAGATGCTGTAGTGTTCGATGCCGGAGAAGGTCGTTCCGCCGGCAAGCGTGTTGACCTGGGTCGGCAGCTTGGCCGTGAAGTTGCCGGTGAACTTCTGGATCACCAGGCGATCGCTGCCGCTGCTGTCGGTGATGGTGTCCTTACCGTCGCCGAAGGCAAAGACGTAGGTGTCGTTGCCGGCGCCACCATTGACGGTGTCATCGCCCAACCCGCCGGTCAGTGTGTCGTTACCGGCGCCACCCGACAGGGTGTCGTTCCCGGCGCCGCCGTCGATATAGTCGTTGCCGTCGTCGCCGTTGATGAGATCGTTGCCATCATCGCCTGCGAGGAAGTCGCTGTCGTCGCCGCCGTAGAGTTTGTCGTCGCCTTCACCGCCGGCAAGGTAATCGGCGCCTTTGTCGCCATAGAGCGTGTCCTTGCCCTCGTCACCCATCAGGCTGTCGGCGCCATAACCGCCGTAGAGCGTGTCGTCGTCTTCGCCACCCAGCAGCATGTCCATCCCGCGGCCGCCCCTGAGCACGTCGTTGCCGGCGCCGCCCATGAACATGTCGCTGTAGTTGCCGCCGGTGATCTTGTCGGCGAATTCGGTGCCGATGATCTGGAAACTCTCGACCATCCGCACCGTAGCCGTGCTGCTGGCCAATGACGGCAAGTAGCCGGGAAGCGTCTGGTCATTGATCCAGTCGCCCACCGTGAAGTTAAGTGCGCGATCGAAATTGGTGTAGTCGACCATCAAGGTGTCGATGCCCGAGCCGCCGTCGATGACGTCGCCACCAAAATCGCCTGGCGTGCCGACCATGAGCATGTCCTTGCCGGACCCACCATTGAGCTTGTCGGCGCCCTCGCCGCCCGTCAACACATCGTCGCCGCTGTCGCCGTTCAGCGTGTCGTCGCCCTCGCCGCCCGTGAGAACGTCGTTCTGGAACGAACCGTTGAGCAGGTCGTTGCCGTCGCCGCCATCGATCATGTCCGATCCCATGCCGCCGTCGGCGATATCGTCGCCGCCCATCAGCACGATCATCTCGTCCTCGAGGTCACTGCCTTTGATATTGTTGGCTCCGTTGTCGCCATAAACCACTTTCATGTGCTTCTCCTGTAACCGTTCTTCGAATTTGAGTTTCGCGTTACGCGCCGCAGCCTTTGCGGATGCGAATGATGCGGTCTTGCGGCCCCTGCCCGGCGCGCTGCCGATCCGTGCATTCGGTCGGTTTGTTGCCAGCAGCCTGAGCCCATTCTTCACCATGCCCCGGACGAGGCCCGGTTCTCGGTAGGCGCGAAATGCGCCACCTTGAGTCGCCATATTGTTGAAAAAAGTGGTTCTCCCTGTTCCAGCGGGAACTGACAAAGCTGGAAGCAGGAGCGGAGGGCCCGCTATTTGCGCGCCGCGTGCCAAGGGACAGCAAAAGCCGTACCCTCGCGCATCAGGTGGGTGCGTAAGAGGCTTCGGCGCCGCGGTTGCGGTCACCTATCGAGGCAGGTCGCTGTGACAGTCCCGCTTCGGCGGCTGGTGGTCTGGGGCGAGAGGTCGGTCCATCGGGCAACGTCTACGTGCCCTGATCACATCACCATCCACGGGCCTTCCTAGCGCGCATCTCTGCGGACACGATGGCTCGGCGCGCGGACGACGAGAGCAGCCGTGCCGATCGCCCGGCATGGGTTCGCCCGCGGAGGTGATGAACGTGGCGCCGCCATTTGTCGGCGGCCCGATCTATTTTTGCGCTTAAGGCCGCAGCCTTCGTCAGGCGAGCATCGACCCGGTCTCGACAAAGCGCTGGTGCCAGGACAGCGCCTCGTTCAGCAGCGATGGCGACTGCATGCCGTAGGAGCCGCGCAGGGCCCGCCGGAAATAGTCGTCGAGCGCCGGGCGATAGGTCGGATGGGCGCAATTGTCGATGATCAACCGCGCCCGCTGCTTGGGCGACAGGCCGCGCAGATCGGCAAGACCCTGTTCGGTGACGAGCACCTGGACATCCTGGTTGATGTGATCGACGTGGCTGGCCTGCGGAACGATAGCCGAGATCTTGCCACCCTTGGCGGTCGACGGCGTCATGACGATCGAGACATAGGCGTTGCGCGCGAAATCGCCCGAGCCGCCGATGCCGTTCTGGATCCGCGAACCCATGATGTGGGTGGAGTTGACGTTGCCGTAGATGTCGGCCTCGATCAGGCCGTTCATGGCAACGCAGCCGAGCCGTCGGATCAGTTCCGGGTGATTGCTGATCTCCTGCGGGCGCAGGATCATCTTGTCGCGATAGCGCGCCATGTCGGAATTGAGGCGGGCGGCCGCTTCCGGGCTCAGCGAGAAGGCCGTGGCCGATGCCATCCTGAGCTTGCCGGCGTCGAGCAGGTCAAGCATGCCGTCCTGGATCACTTCGGTGAACGCGGTCATGTTCTCGAACGGGCTGTCGACGAGGCCGGTCAGCACGGCATTGGCGATGTTGCCGACCCCGGACTGGATCGGCAACAGCGAGGCCGGCAGCCGCCCCTTCGCCACCTCGTGGCGGAAGAACTCCAGCAGATGCCCGGCAATGGCGCGGGCGGTCTCATCCGGCGGCGTGAAGGGCAGGTTTCGGTCCGGCGCGTCGGTCTCGACGATCGCGACGATCTTGTCCGGATCGCAGCGGAAGGAGGTCTCGCCGATGCGGTCGTCCGCATGCACGAGCGGGATCGGGACGCGGTGCGGCGGCAGCGCGGTGCCGTAGTAGATGTCGTGCATGCCGTCGAGCTCGGCGCTCTGCCAGCGGTTGAGCTCGAGAATGACCTTACCGGCACGGTCGAGCCAGGTCTTGTTGTTGCCGACCGAGGAGGACGGAATCAGCGAACCGTCCGGGCGAATGCCGGAGACCTCGATGATGGCCGTGTCCAGCGGGCCGAGGAAGCCCTGCCAGGCCATCGGTGCGACCTGGCTGAGATGCATGTCGAAGTATTCCATCTCGCCGCGATTGATCTTCTCGCGGGCGATCGGATCGGAATTGTACGGCAGGCGAAACTCGATGCCGTCCGCCTTGGCGAGCGCCCCGTCAAGTTCTGGTCCCGTCGAAGCGCCCGTCCAGACGCGCAGGCGGAAGGGATTGCCTGCGGCATGTTCGGCTTCTATTCGGGCGGCCAGCGCCAGCGGCACCGTTTTCGGATAGCCGGAGCCGGTAAAGCCACTCATACCGACGGTCGTGCCGGATTCGATCAACGCTGCCGCGTCTTCGGCGCTCATCACCTTCGAGCGCAACTTCTCATGGCCAAGCCGTGACTGGTTCATTCGTCGCTTCCCGTTCTCTACCGATGCCGGCCCGCGCTCTTGTCGACCGACAGGGGCCCAGGCTCGGCTGCATTGCAGTAGCGACTGTCCTAAATGCGACAGAGGGCATTCGGCAAGCCAAGTTTGCTCGCGGCCTTAATTTAAAATATGACTTGAATAATCATGTTTATGTTTTTATACGGCGGGAAATTGATCCCTGTCAGCCTTTCGTCATTCATGCTTGCTCCCCGCCATCTCCACGCGATCGCCGCTTTCGCCACAGTTCTGGGCCTGTGGTGGACAGCGAGCCGGTTCGGCTGGATCGGGGCGTTCCTCCTGCCGCCTCCCGGCAAAGTCCTGATTACGCTTGCCGAATTGGCGCAGTCGGGCGAACTCGTCCGCCACACGCTGGTCAGCCTTCAGCGGGTCGGATTGGGCTATCTGCTGGCAGTCGTGCTGGCTGTTTTGATTGCGGTGGGTTTTTCGAGGAGTGAGACCGCTCGCCAACTGGTCGATCCGCTGCTGGAGTTTCTTCGGCAAATTCCTCCGCTGGCGCTGATGCCGCTGCTGATGCTCTGGCTTGGAATCGGGGAGGCGCAAAAAGTGAGCATCATCGTTCTTGCCTGCTTCTTTCCCATCTTTCTCGGCATGCGCGGCGGCATCGCCCAGGTCGATCCGAAGCTGATCGAAGTCGGTAAGGTCTGCGGCCTCTCCGACAGAGAGATCCTGTGGCGGATCGTCCTGCCGTCCTCACTGCCATCGATCGTCGTCGGGCTGCGGATCGGGCTCGGCTACAGCTGGCGTGCGCTGGTCGGTGCGGAGCTGATCGCATCCTCGGCCGGGCTTGGCTATCTGATCGTGGATGCCGAGAACCTGGCGCGCACGGACATCGTGCTCGCCGGCATTTTCGTGATCGGCGCGATCGGGATCCTCGCCGACCAGCTTTTGAAGAGGGGCATCGTCCGGGTCGCACCGTGGCTCGCAACCAACCTCGAGGCCGCCCGTGCTTAAGTTGCGCAATATCAGCCGCAGTTATCGCGTCGGTGAACGCGAGGTCGTGGCCCTACGCGACATCAGCGTCACGCTACAGGCCGGGAGCTTCACCACGGTCGTGGGGCGGAGCGGCTGCGGCAAGACCACACTGCTGCGGATCCTGGCCGGCCTGACCGAGCCCAGTGACGGCACGCTTGAGCATCACGCGGAAGGCGGTTTCAAAGTCGGCGTCGTCTTCCAGGACGCGCGGCTGATGCCCTGGCTCAACGTCTTCGACAACGTCGCCTTCGGCCTTAGAGGGCGTCTCGGTCGCCACGAAATCGAAAATCGGTGCCTGGCGGTGCTGGAACTCGTCGGGCTAGCTAATTTCCGGGCTGCCCTTCCGGCGCAGTTGTCCGGCGGCATGGCGCAACGCGTGGCGATCGCCCGCGCCCTCGTCATGGAGCCAGACCTGCTTTTGCTCGACGAGCCGTTCGCCGCGCTCGACGCCTTTACCCGGCGCACGATGCAGGCCGAGCTTATCAACATCTGGCAGGAAAGGCGCCCAACGGTCGTCTTCGTCACGCACGACGTGGAGGAGGCCGTGCTGCTCGGGCAGTCCGTCCTCGAACTCGATCAGGGGCATCTGGTCGGGCGCGACCTGATCGATGTTGCCTATCCCCGCGATCCGACCGATCCGGCCATATCGCTCTGTCGCCGACGAATTCTGGAGCGCCTGCTCGCGCCGAAGGCGACCGCATCCAACACCCACAAGACAGGAGACATTCATGAAGTTTCTCACCGGCCTGGCGCTCGCCCTTTCGCTGGCGACCCCGGCGTTTGCCGCTGACAAGCCCGCGACCGTCCGCATCACTTACGTCTCGGCACCGTTCAACGTGCCGTCGATCGTGATGCGCGAGAAGGGGTTCCTCGACGAGGCCTTTGCGGCACATGGAATCAAGGTCGAGAGCCCGGAGATCACCTCGGGTGCGCAGCAAACCCAGGCCATCGCCGCCGGCGAAATCGACATCGCCAGCGTTCTCGGCGGCACCTCGGCGATCCTCGCGAAAGCCAACGGCGTCGACCTGAAGGTGGTTGCCGCCTACGCGCGGTCACCGAAGGCATATTACCTGATGACCCGTGCCGACGGGCCTGCGACCCTTGCCGACCTCAAGGGCAAGAAGATCGCCGGTCCGAAGGGAACCGTGCTGAACCAGCTTCTCGCCGCAGCACTCGCCTCGCAGAAGCTGACGCTGGCCGATGTCGAATACATCAACATGGATCTGCCGACGGCCCGCGCAGCCCTCCTTTCGGGCCAAGTCGATGTCGCGACACTTGCTGGCAACAACGCGGTCATGGTCGAGCAAGCCGGCGGCAAGGCGTTGGTAGACGGCGAGGGTCTCATCAAGCCGACCACCGTCATCGGCGCGCGCAGCGCTTTTCTGGAGGAGCATCCCGACCTCGTGAAGGCCTATTTTGATGCGCACCGCAAGGCGCTTGCGTTCATCGCCGCCAACCCGCAGGAAGCGCTCGAGATCGCGGCCAAGGAGCAGAAGATCTCGGTCGAGGAAGCAGCCAAGCAAATGCCGCTCTATGACTTCACCCCGGTGATGACCGATGACGATATCGCCAACCTCACGGCCGATCAGACCTTCATGATCGATAGCGGCATGTTGCCGAAGGACAGCGCCATCGACATCAAGGCTGATCTGGTCGCCCCGTCGGCCTTCGAGATCAAGTAAGCGAAGCCAAGCGTTGCCGGCATTGCCAGATCGCGATGCGGGCACCATGATTTCAGGACATTCGAAATGAAGCTCTCGATCCTCGATCCGGTGCAGATTCCCGTCGGCCAGACCTCGGGCGAGGCGATGCGCGGATCGATCGCACTCGCGCAAGCAGCTGAGCGGCTGGGGTATCACCGCTACTGGCTTGTGGAACATCACGACGTGCCGTACGAAGCCAACCCGGCACCGGAGGTGCTTGCAACAGCGCTCGCCTGCGCCACGACGACGATCCGGATCGGCGTCGGCGGACTGCTTCTCAACCACTACAGCCCGTACAAGTCGGCCGAGGCGATCCGCACCCTCGGGGTGCTTTTTCCCGGCCGCATCGACGTCGGCATCGGTCGCGCCACCGCCGGGGTGACGGCCGACACGGCGCTGAAGCGCCATCGCGATGTCGAGACACCGGACGACCACGACAGCCAGACGGAGGAATTCGTCTGCTGGCTCGGCAATGACCTGCCGCCATCCTCTCCCTTCAACGGGATCGGCATCATGCCGGACGAGGCAGCGGGGCCGCTTCCCTGGGTTCTGGCGGCAACGGAAGGGAGCGCCCGGCGCGCAGCCCGGCTGGGCCTGCCAATGGCCTGCAGCGCCTTTCATGTTCCCGAGAATGCACCGGCGACGTGGAAAGCCTATCACGAAAATTTCCAGCCCTCCCGCTTTGCCGCCGGCGTCGATGCACCCACCTCTCTGCTTGCCATCCGCCTGATCGTCGGCGAGACACAGGAGGAAGCCGAGCGTCTTGCCATGCCGATGCGTACCGCCTTCAAGCTGCGGCGCAAGAACAACATCATGCTGACGGAAATGCCGACGCCGGAGGAGGCGATCGCGATCATGGGCGAAGTGCTGCCGGCAGAAGATACCGACTGGCCGGCCTACGTGATCGGCACGCCGGAGCGAGTGAAGGCCGTTGTCGAGCGCATGGCCCGCGACACCGGCGCCACCGAGATCATGGTGCAGGACGTATTGCACGACGCCGCCCTGCGCCATCGCAACTACGAGCTTCTTGCCCGGACTTTCGGCCTGACGCCACCATAATACCAATTCGGCCGTGCCCGCGGGCTCACGCAAGGTCAGCGCAAGCCATGCATCCTACCTGTCGCCGTCAAGCATATGAATTGCGGCGACGAAAGGACGACATGATGTCGATGGACGGAAGCCATGACGGCGATGTGAGCAACGAAACGGTTGCCCTGCTTCTCGAAGGCGGTGGCGGCGAAGCGCTGACCGATCTTCTGGTCAGCGCGCTGCGGGACGCGTTCGGCTTCCTCGCCGAGGAGCTTCCGCTCGAGACCTGGCACTGAACGGTCGGGCCGGCCCTGCCCGACGGCAGCGGCGGCCCCGGAGATTCCTACTTGCGGATCAACGCTTCCACGGAAGCGGCAATCTGCAAAAGCATCTTGTCGGTGCCGTTGCGGCCGAACAGCATGAGGCCGGCGGCGTGCGCTAGCCCTGGCATCGGCAAGGTGATCGCCGTCAGGTCGAACTGATTGGCGACCTGGTTGTTTCGCAAAAGGAGGTCCTCGATCTGGCGGTAGGTTTCCTCGTCGGACGAAACCGAGGCGATGGTGGCCGCGAAGATCGGCGACGTCGGCAGCACCAGTGCGTCGAACGGCGAAAGCCGCGCGTCCATCGCGCGCGCAAGATCTTTGCGTGTCTCCAGTAAGGCGGCGAGATCGGCGTCGGAAACGAGCCGGCGCCGGCGCAGTGTTGTCGTGACCCGCACATCGACCGGGGCCTGCTCGTCGTCCAGCCAGTCGGCGTGAATGCGGCTTGCCTCGATGCCGGCGATCGATCCGATCCGGGTCGCCTCCGCAAGGGCTGCGAGAAGGTCGTCGATGGAACAGTCAACCAGTTCGACGCCGGCTTCTGCGAGGCGTGCGAGATTGGCATCGAACGCGGCCGCGATCGCCGGGTCCGTGTCCTCGAACAAGCGCCCACGCGGAACACCGAATTTCAGCCCGGCAAGCGGCTTTGCGACAAGCGGTTCCGGCGTCTCGCCGGCCATGATTGCATCGGCGAGGGCGCAATCGGCGACGGAAGCTGCGAGCGGTCCGACCGAATCGAGGCTGGGCGCCAGGGGAAAGGCCCCTTCAAGCGGAATCCTCGACGCTGTCGGCTTGAACCCGACCAGGCCGTTCAACGCCGCCGGGATGCGGATCGAACCGCCGGTGTCCGAGCCGATCGCGATGTCGCAGGTGCCCTCGGCGGCCGAAACCGCAGCTCCCGACGAAGACCCACCGGGCACGAGGCTTTCGTCGGTGGCGTTGCCCGGCACCGGATAGTGGGGATTGAGCCCGACCGCAGTGAAGGCGAATTCGGTCATGTGCGTCTTGCCGATGATGACGGCTCCGGCCTCGCGCAGCCGGCGAACGATCGGCGCATCGACCGCCGCGGGCGGGCTGGATCGGCGTATAATGGATCCGGCAAGCGTCGGCTCGCCGGCCACGTCGAAAAGGTCCTTGATCGAGACGATGCGGCCGTCAAGCGGGCCGATCGTTTTGCCTTCGCGCAGGCGGGCATCGGCCGCGTCGGCTTCGGCGCGCGCCGTCTGCGGATAGAGCCCCACAAAGGCACGTTCCGTGTCCTTGCGCGCTTCGAGGCGGGAAAGAATTTCTTCTAGTCGGGTTCTGATCGGATTTTGAGACAAGTGCGGCCTGCTGGAATCAAGAAATGAAACTGTGTGGTTTCATAGCAGACGAACCAGACAAATCCATCTGCAGGTTCTTGCAGGTGCAGACCGCGACCAGTTCTCTACTCTCCCCTGAACTGCGGGGTGCGCTTCTCGACGAAGGCGGCCATGCCTTCCTTCTGGTCGGCGGTGGCAAAGAGCGCGTGGAACAGCCGCCGCTCGAACAGGATGCCCTCGCGCAAGCCGCCTTCAAGCGCCCGGTCTACTGCTTCGCGTGCGGCAGTGGTTGCGGCTTTTCCGTAGCCGGCTATCGTTTCCGCAGCCTTCAGCGCTTCTTCCATCAGCCGGTCGGCGGGAATGACGCGGGCGACGAGGCCGCAGCGCTCGGCTTCGGTGGCATCCATCATCCGGCCGGTGAGGATCAGGTCCATCGCCTTGGCCTTGCCGACGAGCTTCGTCAGGCGCTGCGAGCCGCCCATGCCGGGAATGACGCCGAGCTTGATCTCCGGCTGGCCGAACATCGCGGTGTCGGCGGCGAAGATCATGTCGCACATCATCGCCAGTTCACAGCCGCCGCCGAGCGCGTAGCCGGAAACGGCGGCGATCTTCGGCGTGCGGAGAGCGGCGAACCGGTCCCAGGCGGCGAAGAAGTCGTCGTTGTACATTTCCGAAAACGACTTTTCGGCCATTTCCTTGATGTCGGCACCGGCGGCAAAGGCCTTCTCCGAGCCGCGAATGACAAAGCAGCCAACGCCGGGATCGCGGTCCAGCGGCGCCAGTTCGTTGCCCATGGCGAGCATGACCTCGGCGTTCAGCGCGTTGCGGGCCGCCGGCCGGTTCAGCGTGACGATGACGACGCGGCCCTGCCGCTCAACGATGATCGGTTGTTCCACCGGAGCTTCTCCCATGCTGTTTCCGTGATGCGCTACTCGGCGCTCGTCCCCGATTTATCTCGTAACATGTTGATGATGCCAGAGAAATCCTTCGTTCCGAACCCCTCGTCGGCAAACAGCTGGTAAAGCCGCGTCGCCTTTGCCCCGAGCGGCGTCATGGCACCGGTCTCCTCCGAGGCCGCCTGCGACAGTTTCAGGTCCTTCAGCATCAGGTCCGCCGCGAAGCCAGGTTCGTATTCACGATTGGCAGGCGAGCCCGGCACCGGCCCGGGGACCGGGCAATAGGTGGTCAGCGACCAGCACTGGCCCGAGGAGACGGAGGCGACGTCGAACAACGCCTGATGCGACAGGCCGAGCCGTTCGCCAAGGACAAAAGCCTCGCCGACCGCAATCATGCTGATGCCAAGGATCATGTTGTTGCAGACCTTCGCCGCCTGGCCGGCGGCCGCCTCGCCGCAATGGATGATTTTCTTGCCCATCGCCTCGAAAACAGGCTTGGCGCCGGCGAAAACCGCGGCATCGCCACCGACCATGAAGGTCAGTGTTCCGGCCGCAGCACCGCCCGTCCCACCCGAGACGGGTGCGTCGAGCGCCGGGCAGCCATGGGCCCGCGCCAGCGCGTGGGCCTTGCGGGCACTGTCGATATCGATCGTCGAGCAGTCGATGAGAAGCGTGCCCGAAGGAACCACCGCGACCAGCTCCTGCCAGACCGAAAGCACGTGCTTGCCGGCCGGCAGCATGGTGATGACGGTATCGGCGCTGACCACCGCCTCGGCGACCGAAGAAACGATCGTGACCCCGTTTTGCCGGGCAAGCTCCAGCGACGGTGCGGCGAGGTCGAAGCCCTGAATTTGGTAACCGGCCCTGACCAGGTTCGCCGCCATGGGGCCGCCCATGTGCCCGAGGCCGATGAAAGCGATTGCAGTCATGTGCGTTCTCCTTTCCTGGTCGTGGCGGCAAAAAGGGGTTCGGCGGCCCGCTGAAAGAAGGCGGCGACGTCGGCCTCGCTCACGTCTGCAATCCGCGCCGGGCGCCATTGCGGATTGCGGTCCTTGTCGATGACGGCTGCGCGGACACCCTCGAAGAAGTCATGGCCGTGCAGTAAGACGGCCGTTGCGGCGAACTCCCGCTCCAGGCACGCTTCCAGCGATGGCGCACTCCGACCGAGGCGCAGGAGCCGCAGCGTGACCTTCAGGCTCAGCGGAGACTTGGTCTTCAGGTCCGTAAGCGTCTTCTCAGCAAATGGTGTCCCCTCACCCTCGAGGGCCTGGAAGATCGCCTCCACCGTGTCGAAGGTGAAAACCCGGTCGATGGTTTCGCGATGCGATCCCACACCTGCCGGTGGCGGTGTTTCCGTGAATGCGCCGACGGTGGCCGAGACGTCGGCATACGTCGCAGTCGTTGGCAGCTGCGACAGCGCCGCGACCAATGCCGGAATACGGTTCGAGGGGACATAGACGTCCGCCAGGCCGAAGGCGATCACGTCGCCGGCCGCCAATTGCGCACCGGTAAGCGCCGCATAGGTGCCGAGTTCGCCTTCCTGCCGCGTAAGGAACCACGAGGCGCCGACATCCGGAAAGAAGCCGATACCGGCCTCGGGCATGGCAAGCTTTGTGCGTTCGGTGACGATGCGGTGGCTGCCATAGACCGACACGCCGACGCCGCCCCCCATGACGATCCCGTCCATGATCGCGACATAGGGCTTCGAATGCCGGGCGATGCGGGCATTCATGCGATATTCCTCGCGCCAGAACATCGTCGGCTCATCCGAGCCGGCCTTGCCGCTGTCGTAGATCATGCGGATGTCGCCGCCGGCGCAGAGGCCGCGCTCGCCTTCGCCGGTGATCAGCACCGCGGCGACTCTCGGATCGCCCTCGAACGTGTCGAGGGCGGCCTCGATATCGCGCACCATCGCCAGCGTCAGGCTGTTCAGCGCTTTCGGTCTGTTGAGCCGGATCCGGCCGGTCGATCCGATCCGTTCGATGAGCGTGTGTTGCTCGCCTGCCGTGCCCATCGGCGATGCGGGTTCAGATGTGGAGGGCATGGCCGAGCGCCTTCAATGCGGCTTCCTGCAAACCTTCGCTGCGGGTTGGATGGGCGTGGATGGTGCCGGCGATGTCTTCCAGCCGCGCCCCCATCTCGAGCGCCAGCGAAAACGCACTGGAGAGCTCCGACACACCGGCGCCGACCGCCTGCAAGCCGACCACCAGGTTCGTATCCGCCCGCGCCACCGCCCGCACAAAGCCGTCCTCCTGTTGGGTGGTCATGGCGCGGCCGTTGGCGTTGAAGGGGAATTGCCCGATGCGGACCTCATAGCCCTGCGCCCGCGCTTCCTCCGGCGACAGGCCGGCGGTGACGATCTCGGGATCGGTGAAGCAGACGGCGGGAATGGCGCGCTTGTCCCAGACGCGCTTGCGGCCGGCGACGATCTCGGCGACCATTTCGCCCTGCGCCATGGCGCGGTGGGCCAGCATCGGCTCGCCGGTGACGTCGCCGATCGCATAGACGCCGCGCATCGAGGTGCGGCAGCGTTCGTCGATGCGGATGAAGCGGTCGGAGCGATCGAGGTCGAGCTCTTCCAGGCCCCAGCCGTCGGTGCGGGGCTTGCGGCCGACGGTGACGAGCACCTTGTCGGCGGCAAGGCGCTTTTCCTCGCCGGAGGCTGTCTCGACGACCAGCACCTCGTTGGAGAGCCCCTTTGCCTTGGCGCCGGTCAGCACGCGCACGCCGAGTTCGGACAGCCGTTTCGCGACCGGCTTGACGAGTTCGGCGTCATACTGCGGCAGGATTTGTTGTGTCGCCTCGACGACCGTGACCTCCGAGCCCATCTTGGCAAAGGCGGTGCCGAGCTCCAGGCCGATATAGCCGCCGCCCACCACGACCAGCATCTTCGGAACGGTAGGCAGCGATAGCGCCTCCGTCGACGAGATCACCGGACCGCCGAAAGGCAGCACCGGCAGTTCGACCGGTTCGGAGCCGGTGGCGATCACCACCGTCTCGGCGCGGATCAGCTGGGTTCCGGTCTCCGTCTCGACCTCGACCGTCTTGCCGTCGCGGAAGTGCGCTCGTCCGTGCACGATCTTGACCTTGGCCTTGCGCAGCAGCCCGAGGACGCCGGCGTTGAGCCGGCCGACGATGCCGTCCTTCCAGCGAACCGTCTGGGCGAGATCGAGCCTCGGCGCCTCGACGCTAATGCCGAGTCCGTTCGTGGCGCCTGCCATGTGGCGGACCTTGTCGAACTCTTCCGCCGCATGGATCAGCGCCTTGGAGGGGATGCAGCCGATGTTGAGGCAGGTGCCGCCGGCCTTGGTGGATTCGACGATCACGGTGTCGACGCCGAGCTGGCCGGCGCGGATGGCGCAGACATAGCCGCCGGGGCCGGCGCCGATGACGAGGAGCTTGCAGACGATCTCTTTCATGCGGTCAGCCTTCGATGAAGATCAGCGCGGGGGTTTCGAGCAGGGCCTTGATCCGCTGGACGAACACGGCGGCGTCCCAGCCGTCGACGATACGGTGGTCGAAGCTCGACGACAGGTTCATGATCTTGCGCGGGACGAACTGCGTGCCATCCCAAACCGGCCGCGTCATGATCTTGTTGACGCCGACGATCGCCACTTCCGGATGGTTGATGATCGGCGTCGTGACGATGCCGCCGATGGCGCCGAGTGACGTGATGGTGATGGTCGAACCGGACAACTCCTCGCGCGCGGCGGTGCCGTTGCGAGCGGCATCGGCGAGCCGCGTCAACTCGGCAGCGCTGTCCCAGATCGACCGCGCCTCGGCGTGGCGGACGACCGGAACGGTCAGTCCGGACGGCGTCTGGGTGGCGATGCCGATGTGGACGGCGCCGTGGCGGGTGATGATGCCGGCGTCGTCGTCGAAGGTGGCGTTGACGCCCGGCTGCTCGCCGAGCGTCTTCACCAACGCGCGCATCAGGAAGGGCAGGAGCGTCAGCTTCGGCTGGTCAGGCTTGCGGCCCGCATTCATCGTCGCGCGCAGGTCCTCCAGATCGGTGACGTCCACTTCCTCGACATAGGTGATGTGGGGGATGCGCGAGGCGGCGAGCCGCATCTTCTCGGCGATGCGGCGGCGCATCCCCGCGACCTTGATCTCCTCGGTCGCCGTCTTCCGGGCCAGGCCGGGGACGGCGGTGGCCGGCTGCGCGCCGCGCGCCAGGAACTGGTCAAGATCGTCATGGGTGATACGGCCGGCCGGCCCCGTGGCCGCTACCTGGCGCAGGTCGACCCCGGCCTCCTGCGCGCGCAGCCGCACCGCCGGCGAAGCCAGCGGCCTTTCGCCCGGTTCGTGGCGGGCGGGGTGCGCTGCCGCCGGCGACTCGCGGCGCGGTGCCACCGGAGGCGGGGCGGCCGGCTCCACGCGGGGTGACGCTGCCGCCGCTCGCTCCAGCGGGATGATTTCGGCTGTTTCCAGCGGAGCCGCGGGTGTCTCGGCCTTTGCGGCCGTATCCATTGCCGTGTCGGCGGACGCGTGGCCTTCGCCCTCGATGGCGATCCGTAGCAGCGGCGCCTTGACGGCAACGGTGTCGCCGACCTCGGCGCCGAGCCAGAGAACCGTGCCGTCGACCGGCGAGGGAATCTCCACCGTCGCCTTGTCGGTCATGACCGCGGCAAGCACCATGTCCTCGCGCACCGGATCGCCGGGCTTGACGTGCCACTCCACCAGTTCGGCCTCGGCAACGCCTTCGCCCACATCCGGCATCTTGATGACGAATTCGCCCATGCCTCAGGCCTCCATCACTTCTTGCAGGGCCCGGCCGACGCGTGCGGGGCCGGGAAAATAGTCCCATTCCTGGGCGTGCGGGTAGGGCGTGTCCCAGCCGGTGACGCGCACCACCGGTGCCTCGAGATTGTAGAAGCAGTGCTCCTGCACCAGCGAGACCACCTCGCCGCCGAAGCCGGAGGTCAGGGTCGCCTCGTGGACGACCACGCAGCGGCCGGTCTTCCGCACCGATTCGACGATCGTGTCGAGATCGAGCGGCAGCAGGCTGCGCAGATCGATCACCTCGGCGTCGATCCCCGTTTCCTCGGCGGCGGCGAGTGCCACGTGCACCATCGTGCCATAGGCGATCACTGTGACGGCGTCGCCGGCCCGGCGGATCTCCGCCTTGCCGATCGGGACCGTGTAATGCCCTTCCGGCACGTCGCCGAGTTCGTGCTTCGACCAGGGCGTGACCGGCTTTTCGTGATGCCCGTCGAAGGGGCCGTTATAGAGCCGCTTCGGTTCCAGAAACATCACCGGGTCCGGGTCCTCGATGGCCGCAATCAGCAGGCCCTTGGCGTCGTAGGGGTTGGAGGGGACGATCACCTTCAGGCCGCAGACGTGCGTGAAAAGCGCCTCCGGGCTCTGGCTGTGCGTCTGGCCGCCGAAGATGCCGCCGCCGGTCGGCATGCGCACGACGATCGGGCAGGTGAAATCGCCGTTGGAGCGGTAGCGGATGCGCGCCGCCTCCTGGGTGATCTGGTCGTAGGCCGGATACATGTAGTCGGCGAACTGGATTTCCACGCAGGGCTTCAGGCCGTAAGCCGCCATGCCGATCGCAGTGCCGAGGATGCCCGACTCGTTGATCGGTGCGTCGAAGCAGCGGGCCTTGCCATACTTCGCCTGCAGGCCCTGCGTGGCGCGGAAGACGCCGCCGAAATAGCCGACGTCCTCGCCGTACACGACGACGTCGTCGTCGCGCCCCATCGAGACGTCCATCGCACTGCGCACGGCCTCGATCATTGTCATTCTTGCCATATCAGTATCCTGCCTTCTGCCGCTGGCGGCGGATGTGGGCGGGCATTTCCGCATAGACGCCCTCGAAGATGTCGCGAACGGATGGCTTGCCGCCGGCATGCAGCGTGCCGTGGCTTTCGGCGACCTTCTGCGCCTGGATCACCTCGTCAAGGATCTCGGCCTCGGCCTGAACGTGGCGCTCCTCCGACCAGACGCCGCGCACGACCAGGTGCTTCTTCAGCCGCAGCACCGGATCGCCGAGCGGCCAGGCCTCGGATTCGGTCTTCGGCCGGTAGGCGCTCGGATCGTCCGAGGTCGAGTGCGCCCCGACGCGGTAGGTGACGTATTCGATCAGCGTCGGGCCGAGATTGCGGCGGGCACGCGCGGCTGCCCATTTCGCGACGGCATAGACGGCCAGATAGTCGTTGCCATCGACGCGCAGCGCCGGGATGCCGAAACCGAGGCCTCTTGCGGCAAAGGTGCCGGAGCCGCCGCGGGCGATGCCCTGGAAGGTCGAGATCGCCCACTGGTTGTTGACGATGTTGAGGATGACCGGCGCCTTATAGGTCGAAGCGAAGACGAGCGCCGAATGGAAGTCGGACTCGGCGGTGGAACCGTCGCCGATCCAGGCGGCGGCGATCCTCGTGTCCTTCTTGATTGCCGAGGCCATCGCCCAGCCCACCGCCTGCACGTATTGGGTGGCGAGGTTGCCGGAGATGGTGAAGAAGCCGTGCTCCTTGGACGAATACATGATCGGCAGCTGCCGGCCGCGCAACGGATCCGCCTCGTTCGAGTAGATCTGGTTCATCATCTCGACCATCGGATAGTCGTCGGCGATCAAAAGCCCCGCCTGCCGATAGGTCGGAAAATTCATGTCGCCCTTGTTCAGCGCCTTGCGGAAGGCGCAACTGACGGCCTCCTCGCCAAGGTGCTGCATGTAGAAGGAGGTCTTGCCCTGCCGCTGCGCCATCAGCATGCGCGTGTCGAAGGCACGCAGCTTCATCATGTTGCGCAGGCCGACAAGCAGGTCGTCGTCCGAAAGCAGCCCCGCCCAGGGGCCGACCGCCTCGCCGTCGCGGTTGAGCACGCGAATGATCGAATAAGCGAGATCGCGGATCTCCTCCGGCGCCACCTCGACGTCCGGCCGCGGCACCGATCCGGCCTTCGGAATCTTGACGTTGGAAAAATCCGGCTGGCCGCCGGGCCGGACTGCCGGCTCTGGCACATGCAAGCTCAGGTGCGGGACCTCATTCATGCCCTGTCATACCTCCCTTGTCGGCCGCCGCCCCGTTGCTCCCAGCAGACGGCGCACACACCACTATCCTACAAATTGCGCGCGATGACGATGCGCTGAACGTCGCTCGTGCCCTCGTAGATCTGGCAGATGCGGACGTCGCGGTAGATGCGCTCGACCGGGTAGTCGGCCATGTAGCCGTAGCCACCGTGAATTTGGATCGCGTCCGAGCAGACCCTCTCCGCCATCTCGGAGGCGAACAGCTTGGCCATCGACGCCTCCGTCAGACAGGGCTGCCCTTCCTCCTTCAGTTGCGCCGCGTGCAGCACCATCTGCCGCGCCACCTCGATCTGCGTCGCCATGTCGGCAAGGCGGAAGGCGACGGCCTGGTGGTCGATGATCGGGGTGCCGAAGGCGCTGCGCTCACGGGCATAGTCGCGCGCCGCCTCGAAAGCTGCGCGCGCCATGCCGACGGATTGGGCGGCGATGCCGATGCGCCCTCCCTCGAGATTCGAAAGCGCGATCCGATAGCCCTCCCCCTCCGCCCCGAGCCGGAGGTCGGCGGGGATGCGCATGCCGTTGAAGGCGATCTGGCAGGTGTCGGAGGAGTGCAGCCCGAGCTTGTGCTCGACGCGCACGACCTCGTAGCCGGGCGTGTCGGTCGGAACGATGAAGGCGGAAATCCCCTTCTTGCCGGCGTCCGGATCGGTGACGGCGAAGACAATGATGACATTGCCGTTCTTGCCCGAGGTGATGAACTGCTTGGCGCCGTCGATGACATAGTGGTCGCCGTCGCGGCGGGCGCGGGTCTTCAGGTTCGAAGCGTCGGAGCCGGCCTGCGGCTCGGTCAGCGCAAAGCCGCCGATCCACTCGCCGGAGGCAAGCTTCGGCAGGAAGCGCTGCTTCTGTTCCTCGGTACCGTATTTCAGGATCGGCACGCAGCCGACCGAGCTGTGCACGCTCATGATCGTCGAGCACGGCCCGTCGCCGGCGGCGATCTCCTCGAGCGCAACGGCGTAGGCGATCGTGCCGGTCTCCGAGCCGCCATAGGCTTCAGGCACCAGCATGCCGAGGAAGCCGAGCTCGCCCATCTCCTTCAGTTCCTCGCGCGGAAAAGTGCTGTTCAGGTCGCGCTCGGCCGCGCCCGGCGCCAGCTGCTCGCGGGCGAAATCGCGCGCCATGTCCCGGATCTGGATCTGCTGTTCGGTCAGGATCATGCCTCGGTCTCCTCCCCGAAAACCGGTCAGTGCAGTTCGAGCGCGAGCGCCGTCGCCTCGCCGCCGCCGATGCAGAGGCTCGCCATGCCGCGCTTCATGCCGTAGCGCTCGAGCGCCGACAGAAGCGTGACGATGACGCGAGCACCCGAGGCGCCGATGGGGTGGCCGAGCGCGCAGGCGCCGCCGTGCACGTTGACCTTGTCGTGCGGCAGGTCGAGGTCGCGCATCGCCGCCATGGCGACGACGGCGAAGGCCTCGTTGATCTCGAAGAGGTCGACGTCCTTGAGGTTCCAGCCGGTGCGCTCGCTCAGCGTGCGCAGGGCGCCGATCGGCGCGGTCGCAAACAGGTTGGGCGCCTGCGAATGGGTAGCGTGGCCGACGATGGTGGCCAGCGGATCGATGCCCTCGCGTTCGGCCTGCGAGCGCCTCATCAGCACAAGTGCGGCCGCACCGTCCGAAATCGAAGACGAATTCGCCGCCGTCACCGTCCCATTTTCGCGAAAAGCCGGCTTCAGCGTCGGAATCTTCTCCAACCTGGCCTTGCCCGGCTGCTCGTCACGGCTGACGACCTGCTCGACGCGGCCCGACTTCACCGTGACGGCTGCGATCTCGGCGTCGAAGGCGCCGCTCTCGATCGCCTTCTGGGCGCGCGTCAGCGAGGTGACCGCATAGTCGTCCTGGGCGGGACGGGTGAACTGATAGGCCTCGGCGCAGTCCTCGGCGAAGGTGCCCATCAGCCGACCCTTGTCGTAGGCATCCTCCAGCCCGTCGAGAAACATGTGATCGATGACCCGGCCGTGGCCGAGGCGATAGCCGCCGCGGGCGCGGTCGAGCAGATAGGGCGCGTTGGTCATGCTCTCCATGCCGCCAGCGACGGCGATCGAAGCACTGCCGGCGGCGATCAGGTCGTGCGCCAGCATCACCGCCTTCATTCCGGAGCCGCACATCTTGTTGACGGTCGTGGCACCGGCTGCGAAGGGCAAGCCGGCGGCGATCGCCGCCTGGCGGGCGGGCGCCTGGCCCTGTCCGGCCGGCAGGACACAGCCGAAGACCACCTCTTCCACCGCTTCCGGACTGACGCCGCTTCGATCGAGTGCAGCACGGATGGCGGCAGCGCCGAGATCCGGCGCGGTGGCATCCTTCAGATCTCCCTGGAAACCGCCGATGGCGGTACGGGCCGAGCCAACGATGACGATCGGGTCCTGTTGCGTCATTTCTGATCTCCCGGAACGGTGCCTGTCTCAGCGCGGCGCCATGCGCAGCGCGCCATCGAGGCGGATGACTTCGCCATTCAGCATGATGTTTTCGCAGATGTGGCGGACCAGCGCGGCGAATTCCGCCGGCTTGCCGAGGCGTGGCGGGAAGGGCACGCTTCTGCCAAGCGAATCCTGCACCTCCTGCGGCATGCCCGCCATCATCGGCGTCTCGAAGATGCCCGGTGCGATGGTGACGACACGGATGCCGGAGCGCGCCAGTTCCCGGGCGATCGGCAGCGTCATTGCCGCGATCCCGCCTTTCGAGGCCGCATAGGCCGCCTGACCGATCTGGCCGTCGAACGCGGCGACCGAGGCGGTGTTGACGATCACGCCGCGTTCGCCTTCGGCCCCGGGCTCCTCCGTGGCGATGGCTGCTGCGGCAAGCCGGGTCATGTTGAAGGTGCCGACAAGGTTGATCCCGATCGTGCGGGCAAAGCTCTCCAGCTTGTGGGGACCGTCGCGGCCGATCACCTTCTCGCCCGGCGCGATGCCGGCGCAGTTCACGAGACCGTGCAGGTGGCCGAACCGCTCCAGCGCTAGGTCGACGGCGGCCTGGGCGTCCTTTTCCTGGGTGACGTCGGTGCGCATGAAGGCGGCACTGGCTCCGAGCTCACCGACGATGCCGGCTCCCGCTTCCGTGTTAACGTCCGCGATCACGACGTTTGCCCCCTCGCCCGCCAGCATGCGGGCAACCGCGGCACCGAGGCCGGAGCCGCCACCGGTGACGAGAAACGTCTTTCCACGGATCAGCATTGGCGTGATCCCGCGGCGGACTTGCGCCCGGCATGGCGGTTTCGATGCGTCATGCAGTCCTCCCAGCGCCGCATTCGATCGACTGGAGCGATCTGCCCCGGTCCGTCTTGCCCGACTGTATGCCGGTGCGGTATTGCAAGCGATGACCGAAGCGTCTCGATTGTTCGGCCACTTTTACCATATTCTGCAGGGCATGACGACAATGGAAACCGCGCGGCGGATGATCTCGCCCTCCTTCGTGGAAGAAGCGCTCGATTGCCTGAGACGGCACGGCAAGGCACCCGAACAGGTGCTCGCGACCCTCGGCCTGCCCGCCGCAATCGACGCGCCGATCTCCGCCGACAGCTACGGCGCACTCTGGCTTGCGATCGCCGCCGAGATCGACGACGAGTTTTTCGGGATGGGCGGCCGGCCGATGCGACGCGGCAGTTTCACGCTGCTGTGCCACTGCATCCTCCACGCAAGGACGTTGGAACAGGCGCTGCATCGGGCCTTGCGGTTCCTCGACGTCGTGCTCGAAGACCCGAGCGGACGGCTGGAGATCGCCGACGGGCTGGCGCAGATCGTGCTTTCGGACCGGCGCGAGGCACGCTCTGCCTTCGCCTACCGCATGTATTGGATCCTGCTGCACGGAATCACGTGCTGGCTGGTCGGTCGGCGCATCCCCATCCGCAGGGTCGATTTCCGCTGTGCCGAGCCACGGCAGGGTGCCGACTATCGCCTGTTCTTCGGAGCACCCGTCCGCTTTTCTCAGCCGGCAAGCCGGCTGGCCTTCGATGCGTCGGTATTGAAGCTGCCGGTTGCCCGAAACGAGCAGGCGCTGAAGCAGTTTCTGCGCGGGGCGCCGGCCAATATCCTCGTGCGCTACCGCTACGATGCCGGCCTCGCCGCGAGCGTTCGTAAGCGGCTGCGGCAGGTGTCGCCCGCGTCATGGGCCGGATTCGAGGAACTGGCGGCGCAAATGCGCATGTCGCCCTCGACGCTGCGCCATCGCCTGCAGGCCGAGGGCCAGAGCTATGCCGGGATCAAGGATGAAATCCGCCGCGACCTTGCGATCGAGATGCTGCAGACCAGTTCGCATGCGGTCGGTGAAATCGCAGCCCAGCTCGGGTTTTCGGAGCCCAGTGCCTTCCACCGCGCCTTTCGCAAGTGGACCGCCAAGACGCCGGCGGCCTTTCGCCGCGAAACGACGGTGGACAAGCCTCGGCCCACCGCAATGAAGCGCCGGGAGTGATCCTTCCAAGTCCGACCGCGTCGCGGCGCGGCAGCGGCGGCTTGTTTCCGCAGGAAATCGATCAATCCTTGAGGACGACGGTCGCGCGTCCCGCCGTCACGTCGGTGATCATCCGGACGATCGCCATAGCCTCCGCCTCCGGCAGGGCGACGACCAGTTCGGCGCCGGTGGCGGTGAAGGCTTCTGCCTCGACCCGGACATCACCCGATGCCGCAAGTCGCGACTTGACCAGGGCATGATCGGAGAACACGCAGGTCACGCGCGCCTCGACCCGGGCGACGAGTTCCGTCTTGGCCATCGCCCGCAGGCACATCGCGGCCGTTCCGCCATAGGCACGGATCAGGCCGCCGCTGCCGAGCAGGATGCCGCCGAACCAGCGGGTGACGACGACTGCGACCCCGTCCAGCTGTTGCCCGTCGATCGCCTGCAGGATCGGTTTTCCGCCCGTCCCGCTCGGCTCGCCGTCGTCGCTGAAGCGATAGACCTGGCCGAGGCGCCAGGCGAAGCAATTGTGGTTTGCGCCGGGGTCGGAGTGGGCGGCGAGGAAGTCCTTTGCGCCCTGCTCGCTCTCGATCGGGCCTGCAACGGCGATGAAGCGGCTTTTCTTGATGTCCTGCTCGAAAGTGCCGGTCGTGTGCAAAGTGAACATGGCTCAACCTTCGCTCGGAGCATGACGGCAGAGGATTGGGCAATGCGGAGTGCGGAGGATCGACATGCGGCCTTGTCGCAGAAGAACGGTCATCTCGCCAGCCCCTGCCTCTATCCTGCCATTGAATGTCGCGAACCGTTGCGTCTGCTTTCGCATCGCAGCTTAGCTTTCACTCATATAAGACCCTGCAGACGGGCCTTGCAAAATCGGCGGACGGTTGAGATATGAGCCCTCCGCCGAAACCGCCGGCGCAAATTGCGGCGCATCGACAGCGAGAGTGGAACCGATGAAGAGCTATGTACTGACTGTTTCGTGCCAATCGACCCGCGGCATCGTCGCCGCGATCACTACCTACCTCGCCGAGAAGGGCTGCTACATCGTCGACAGCTCGCAGTTCGACGATATCGAGACCGGACTGTTCTTCATGCGCCTGACCTTCATCAGCCAGGAGGGCGCCACGGAAGGCGAGATCCGCGAAGGATTCCAGCCGGTGGCCAAGGCCTTCGGCATGACCTGGGAGGTCCACGATTCGCAGGAGCGCATGAAGGTGCTCTTGATGGTATCGCGCTTCGGCCACTGCCTGAACGACCTGCTCTACCGCTGGAAGATCGGTGCGCTGCCGATCGACATCGTCGGCGTCGTCTCGAACCATTTCGACTACCAGAAGGTCGTTGTGAACCACGACATCCCCTTCCATCACATCAAGGTGACGAAGGAGAACAAGCCGCAGGCCGAAGCCCGGCTGATGGAGGTCGTCGAGCAGTCCGAGGCCGACCTGATCGTGCTCGCCCGCTACATGCAGGTGCTCTCTGACGAGGTCTGCAAGAAGATGTCGGGCCGGATCATCAACATCCACCATTCGTTCCTGCCCTCCTTCAAGGGTGCCAACCCCTACAAGCAGGCCTTCGAGCGCGGCGTGAAGCTGATCGGCGCGACCGCCCACTACGTCACCGAGGATCTGGACGAGGGCCCGATCATCGAACAGGACGTGGCGCGCATCACCCATGCGCAGAGCGCCGAGGACTATGTCTCGATCGGTCGCGACGTGGAGAGCCAGGTACTGGCGCGTGCCGTTCACGCACACATCCATCACCGCGTCTTCATGAACGGCAACCGCACCATCGTCTTCCCGGCAAGCCCGGGCTCCTACAAGTCCGAACGCATGGGCTGAGCGGCGGATATCGATCCCTCAACGAAAGAGGCCGGCGGAGATTTCCGCCGGCCTCTTTCGTTATCAATCCCGTTTTGGACCTCAGAGCCCAAAGGCGTCCTTGAACTGGTACCACCAGGAGCCGATCGTCGAATATTGCGCGCGGAACATGCGCCCGCCCGGGAACGGAATCCACGGCAGCTTCTCGAACTGGCTGAACCGGCTGGCGTCGCCGTGGACAGCCTCGCTCAGGATCTTGCCGAACAGGTGCGAGCCGGTGACGCCGTGACCGCTGTAGCCATGGGCGAAATAGGTGTTCCTGCCGATCTTGCCCATCTGCGGCACGCGCGAGAAGGAGAGCGCGAAATTGCCGCTCCAGGCATAGTCGATCTTCACACCCTTCAGCGACGGGAACACTTTTTCCATGTTGGGGCGGATCTTCGCCCGCACGTCGGCCGGGTCGGTGCCGCCATAGACGGTGCCGCCGCCGAAGATCATCCGCTTGTCGGCCGAAAGCCGGAAATAGTCGAGGATGTAGCGCACGTCCTCGACGCACATGTCGGACGGGATCAGCGCGTCGGCGCGATCGCCGAGCGGCTCGGTCGCGACCATCTGGGTGGAGACCGGCATGACGCGGGAGACAAGCTTCGGCACGACATGGCCGAGATAGGCGTTGCCGCAGAGGACCGCGATATTGGCGATCACGCGGCCCTTGGCCGTGTGGATGACCGGCTTTTCCGCCTCGTGCTCGACCTTCGTCACCGGCGACTGCTCGTAGACGACGCCGCCGAGCGATTCGAGCGCCTTCGCCTCGCCGAGCACAAGGTTGAGCGGGTGCATGTGGCCGCCGGTGGTGTCCAGCATGCCGCCGACATAGGCGTCGGTGTTGACGAGCTTGCGGATCGCTTCCTTGTCGAGCAACTGATGGTCGTCCATACCGTAGCTCTTCCATAGCGCCTTCTTGTGCTCCAGTTCGCGCATGTGGGCGGCGGTGTAGGCGGCATAGATGTTGCCGTCCTTCAGGTCGCACTCGATGCCGTACTGGCTGACGATGCGGCGGATGATCTTGCCGCCCTCCTGCACGAGGCTGCCGACGAAGGCACCGGCGGCGTCACCGTAGCGGCGCTTGATCGTGTCGAGGCTGGCGTTGAGGCCGTTGACGACCTGGCCGCCGTTGCGGCCGGAGGCACCCCAGCCGACGCCGGCGCCTTCGACGACGACGACCTTGTAGCCCTTTTCGGCGAGGTGGATCGCGGTCGACAGGCCGGAATAGCCGGCGCCGAGCACCGCCACGTCCGCCCGCACCTCGCCCTCGAGAATCTTCGGCGCACGGATGATGTTGCGGGAGGCGGCGTAGTAGCTGTCGGGGTAGGCGCCGTCGCCGGCGTAGGATTGTGTGTTAATGGCCATCAGACGATTTCCAGATAAGCACTGAATTCGAAGTCGGTCACTTGCTCGGCGAAGCCGGCGATCTCCTGCCGCTTGCAGGCGATCAGCATCGAGCGGAAGTCGGGATCGAAGATCTCCGAGACGATCGAGCCGTTTTCGAAGGCGCTCACCGCCGAGCCCCATTCGCTGGGGATGCGTGGCGCCCGCGTCTGATAGGCGCTGCCCACGATCGGTGCCGGCGGCTCCCACTTGTTGCGGATTCCCATCAGCGCCGCGCCGAGAATACCGGCCATGACGAGATAGGGATTGGCATCGGCACCGGCGACGCGGTGCTCGATACGCCGCGCCGCAGGGTTGCCGCCGGGGATGCGGATCGCCGTGGTGCGGTTCTCGTAGCCCCAGGTGATCGACGTCGGCGCATGGGTGTCCGGCCGAAGTCGCCGGTAGGAATTGTAGTGCGGCGCGAACAGTAGCGTCGTTTCCGCCATTCCGCGCGTCAGTCCGGCGACCGCGTGGCGCAGGACGTCGGAGCCCTGCTCGGTACCGTCGTCGAAGACGTTCTTGCCGCCCTCGTCAATCAGGCTGAAATGCATATGCATACCGCTGCCCGAGCGCATGCCGTAGGGCTTGGCCATGAAGGTGGCGGCAAAGCCGTGCTTGCGGGCGATGCCCTTGATGATGCGCTTGAAGAACAGCGCGTCGTCGGCCGCCTTCAACGGATCGTCCGAATGCACCAGATTGATCTCGAACTGACCGATACCGTTCTCGGCGACGGCCGAGTCAGCCGGCACGTTCTGGCGCTCACATTCCGCATAGACGTCGGAGAAGAACTGGCCGAAGTCGTCGAGCTCGTCGATCGACAGGATCGCGTCGGAATCGAGGCGCTTGCCCGTGTAAGGCGAGATCGGCGGCTCGGCATGGTCCGGCTCTGAATCGATCAGATAGAATTCCATCTCCGAGGCGACGACGGGCCGCAGGCCCAGTTCATGGTACTGGCGCACGATATGGGCGAGCGCCTGGCGCGGATCGGCGAGGAACGGCTCGCCGTTTTCCTTGAACAGCCACAACGGAACGACGGCGCTCGGCTTCAGCGTCCAGCTGACCGGCAGCGCGCCGCGGCCCGTCGCGCTGCAGATGCCGTCCTGGTCGCCGCTGGTGAACACCTGCGACGAGCCGACGATGTCCTCGCCCCAGACGTCGACGCCGACAATCGATAGCGGCATGCGGATGCCGCCCTCCAGTACCTTCTTTGCCTGGCTGACCGGTACGCGTTTGCCGCGCAGAATGCCGTTCAGGTCGCACACGACCGCCTGGATGCTCTCTACCGACTCCGCGTTGATGAGCCAGTCGTTCCCCTCAGATTCATTCATGATTTTTCCATATCACATATTGATTTTTGTGATCACATTTCTAATATATGCACACTTTCTTGTTGTCGGTCAAGCTGGTAAGACCGGAACAAGAAGGGCGCGACCGAAACCGGTCGTGTCCTTTTGCTGGTCAGGAGGGGACGTTGGGCGCTTTGAAGCTGCAGCCGCTGGTGCGGCCGGACGGAATGACCACGCATGAATACGCACATCGGCGGCTGCGCCAGGCGATCATGGTCGGCTCCATCCGCCCGGGTGAGGCCCTGACCATTCGGGGAATCGCGGAAGCGATGGAGAGCAGCCCGACGCCGGTTCGCGAAGCGTTGCGGCGCCTGTCTTCGGAAGGGGCGCTGAAGGTGCTCGACAATCGGCGGATCATGGTGCCGAAGATGACCGCCGACCGCTTCGGTGAGTTGATCGCCCTGCGCACCGTACTCGAGCAACACGCCGCCCGACGCGCCGTCGACCACATCACCGAAAAGCAGATCGATCGGCTGGTGGAGATCGACAAGGCGCAGGACGAGGCGATCGCGCGCAAGGACAGCGCCACCGCGCTCCTGCTGCTGAACCAGGAATTCCATCGCACGCTCTACACCGCCAATCCGGACCAGATCATCATGCCGATGGTGGAGAGCGTCTGGCTGCAACTGGGGCCGTTCCTCGGCATCGCCATGGAATATGTGGAGCAGCTCTATTTCGTCGACCGCCATCAGGAGGCGATCGCAGCACTGCGCAAGCGCGACGGGGATGCCGTTGCTGCCGCCATCGGTGCGGACATCCGCGAGGGCATCGGTGGGTTCGAGCGCGCGGCGATCGAGAACCTGCTGCGGCTCGCAGGGCAGTAGCTCCGCTCGAAACTCAGCTGATGACGCCACGCGCGTTTCGGTTTGGCTGACATTGCGCATCCTGACATGATCCCTTTGGCCGTTGCGAACAGGTCGCCGGCCTGCAGCGAAAGGATCGATGGCCATGTCCTATCCATTGTTCGATCTCACCGGCCGAAGAGCCCTGGTCACCGGCTCTGGGCAGGGAATAGGTTTTGCCATCGCAGAGGGACTTGCCGCACACGGCGCAAGCGTTCTGCTCAACGGCCGTTCGGCAGAAAAGCTCGGCGGCGCAGTCAAGGTTTTGCGCGACAAAGGCTATTCGGCGCAGGCCGCACCCTTCGATGTCACCGACGGGGCGGCCGCGGCGCAGATGGTCACGGTGATCGAGACGGAGACCGGCCCGATCGACATCCTCGTCAACAATGCCGGCATGCAGTTTCGCGCACCGCTCGAGACGTTCCCGGTCGAAAAGTGGGACGAGCTGTTACGCACCAACGTCTCCAGCGTCTTCCACGTCTCCCGTGCCGTCGCTCGCCACATGATCGCGCGCGGCCGCGGCAAGATCATCAACATCGCCTCGGCGCAGAGCGAACTGGCCCGACCGGGTATCGCGCCCTATACGGCCACCAAGGGCGCCGTGCGCAACCTCACCCGCGGCATGTGCGCCGACTGGGCGCGACACGGCCTGCAGATCAACGCGATCGCGCCCGGCTACTTCAGGACGCCGCTGAACCAGGCGCTGGTCGAGGATCCGGAGTTCAGCGCGTGGCTGGAGAAGCGGACGCCGGCGGGGCGCTGGGGCGAAGTCGGCGAACTCATCGGGGCCGCGGTCTTCCTCGCGTCCGACGCCTCCTCCTTCATCAACGGACACACGCTCTATGTCGACGGCGGTATCACCACTTCGCTCTGAAGGAAAAAATCCGGCGGCGGGCGCCTTGCGTGCACCCCCAGCCGGGTGCATTGATCGATGCAACGAAAGCGGGATCCTGAGGCATAGCACATGAAAACGGATGTCATCGTTCTGGGGGCGGGCGTCGTCGGCATTTCGACGGCGATCCATCTGGCACGGCGCGGAAAATCGGTCGTTCTGGTCGACCGGCGCGGGCCGGGGGAGGAGACGTCCTACGGCAATGCCGGGTTGATCCAGCGCGAGGGCGTCTATCCTTACGGCTTCCCGCATGATTTCGGTGCGCTGTTCCGCTACGCGCTGAACAACACGATCGATGCGCACTACCACCTTTCGGCGCTACCGAGCCTCGTGCCGTTTCTGGCCCGATACTGGTGGCATTCCGGCTTCCGGCAGCACCAGAGCATTGCCCATATGTACGCACCGCTGATCGAGCATTCGATCAGCGAGCACGCCGACCTGATCGACGCCTCCGGCGCCGGCGACCTGATCCGCAAGGACGGCTGGATGAAAGTGTTCCGCACCGAGAAGGCGCGCGATGCCGCCTACGCCGAGGCCGAACTGTGGTCTGCCAATTTCGGGGTCAACCATCAGAAGCTGTCGGCCACCGAGATGAAACAGGTGGAGCCCGACATCCGCGCCGATTTGACCGGCGGACTGCGCTGGACGGATCCCTGGTCGATCCTCGATCCGGGCGGACTGCTGAAGGCCTACCTAAAATATTTCCAGTCGCTCGGCGGCACCCTGGCTGCCGGCGACGCCGCGACGATCGAACATGTGCTGGAGGGCGAGGGCTGGCGGGTCGCCACGCCGGAAGGGCCGCTCGAAGCTCGCGATGTCGTCGTGGCGCTGGGGCCATGGGCCGACACCGTGACGCGGAAGCTTGGCTACCACTTCCCGCTTGCCGTCAAGCGCGGCTACCACATGCACTACGGTGCCGCTGACGGCGCGAAGCTGAACAACTGGGTGCTTGATGCCGAGCGCGGCTATTTCCTCGCGCCGATGAACCGCGGCATCCGGTTGACGACCGGCGCCGAATTCGCCAAGCGGGACGCCCGCAAGACGCCGGTCCAGCTTCGCCGCGCCGAAAAGGTCGCGCGCGAGTTCTTCCCGCTCGCCGAGCGCCGCGACGACGAGCCGTGGATGGGGGCGCGGCCCTGCACGCCGGACATGATGCCGATCATCGGCAAGGCTCCGCGTCATGCCGGCCTGTGGTTTGCCTTTGGCCATGCCCACCACGGCATGACGCTCGGACCGATCACCGGCCGTGCGCTGGCGGAAAAGATGCTGGGCGAGCGCACCCTCATCAATATCGGCCCCTTCAGGCCCGAGCGCTTTCTGGCATAGGCCGACGCCAGCGAAGCGAGCCCCGGACTTTTTGCGGATGCCCCTTGATGGCGTGCGCTAACGACTGATCCGCGTCGACAGGATGATCGAGGAAAGCGTGCGCTCCACGCCATCGATCGCGCCGATGCGGTCGATCAGGTGATCGAGTTCGGCAATCGAAGCCGCCGCGACGATGGCAATGAGGTCGAACGTGCCGGAAACGGAGTGCAGCGCGCGCACCTCCGTGATGGCATGCAACTCGGTCGTGATCCGGGTCAGCGTCTTCGGAGCAATGGTGATCAGCACATGCGCCTTCACCATGCCGCCCTCGTATTCGTCCGACAGGCGCACGCCGTAGCCGGTGATCACCCCTTCCCGTTCCAGCCGCTCGATTTTCGCCTGCACGGTCGTGCGCGACAAGCCGAGCCTTCGCGCGATCGTCGCGGTTTGCTCACGGGCGTTTTCGCTGAGGATGGCGAGGAGCTCGCGATCCTTCCCGCCCAATGTCGAAATGCTCATTCTTGCCGTCATTTTGCCGATACAGATGGTGCAATATGCCAAATCCGAAGCTGTAAATCGACAAAAATCGGCGGCAAAATCAGTGGGTCAGTTTTATCGCCTTACAGGGGACACATCCATGAAAGAAATCGTCGTCATCGGCGCAGGCAAGATCGGCTCCACCATTGCGCGGCTGCTCGCGCATAGCGGGGACTACAAGGTCACCGTTGCCGACCGTTCCGCCGAACAGCTCGCGGCCATCGAAGAGCACAAGGCCGTGGTCACCGCCGTCGTCGACATCGCCGACGGCAAGGCGCTCGTCGAGCTCCTGAAGGGCAAGTTCGCCGTCCTCAGTGCAGCCCCCTACCACCTGACCGTCGCGATCGCCGAAGCTGCGGCTGCCGCCAGCATCCACTATCTCGACCTGACCGAAGACGTCGAATCCACCCGCGCCGTCAAGCGCATCGCCGCCAAGGCCGAGACCGCCTTCATTCCGCAGTGCGGCCTGGCGCCGGGCTTCATCTCCATCTGCGCCAACGATCTCGCCAGCCGCTTCGACACGCTGGAGAGCGTGCGCATGCGCGTCGGCGCCCTGCCGCAGTACCCGTCGAATGCGCTCAACTACAACCTCACCTGGAGCACCGACGGCGTCATCAACGAATACATCGAGCCCTGCGAGGCGATCGTTGAAGGCTCGCTGATCGAAGTTCCCGCTCTCGAAGAGCGCGAGGAGTTCTCGCTCGACGGCGTTACCTACGAAGCCTTCAACACCTCCGGCGGCCTCGGTACGCTGTGCGAGACGCTGGAAGGCAAGGTTCGCACGCTGAACTACAAGACGATCCGCTATCCCGGCCACGCCGCGATCATGAAGGCGCTCTTGAACGACCTCGGCCTGCGCCACCGCCGCGAAGTGCTGAAGGACATCTTCGAGAACGCGCTGCCGACCACGACCCAGGACGTCGTCATCATCTTCGTGACCGTCTCGGGCCGCAAGGACGGTCGCCTGATCCAGGAAACCTACGCCAACAAGGTCTACAGCGCCGTCATCGCCGGCCACATGCACTCGGCGATCCAGATCACCACCGCTGGTTCGATCTGCGCCGTGCTCGACATGCTGGCCGACGGCTCGCTGCGCGCCAAGGGCTTCGTGAAGCAGGAAGAGATCGCCCTCGACTCCTTCCTCGCCAACCGCTTCGGCCACTACTATGCCCAGGACCAGCACAGCCACCGCGCTGCGAGCTGAGCTTTCGGCCCGACACAACCGCCCAGCTCCCAAGTATAGTGGGGCGCTGCCGTGTTTCTTTCCCCCACGCAAAAGAAATTTTGCGTGGGTTTTTTGATAATTATTCTGCTGACTTTTGAATGTTTTTGCTTTTTTCGCGAGTTCAAGGAATCGACATAAATCGCAACTCAGAAAGCAAAGGTTGACATTAGGCAGCATAGCCACTATCTACAGCCAATCGATATTTGCTTGCTGAGCTTTGGTTACAGCGCATTTGGCAACCGCGCCCTGAACGAACCTTTCCTCAAAAATCGCTATATCACTATCCGCAGCGCAACCTCGCGGCGGTCGTTCAATATGCTATGAAAGGATTCATCATGACCACTGGCACAGTTAAATGGTTCAACTCCACCAAGGGCTTCGGCTTCATCCAGCCCGACAATGGCGGCCCGGACGCATTCGTCCACATCTCCGCCGTCGAGCGCGCCGGTATGCGCGAGATCGTCGAAGGCCAGAAGATCGGCTACGACCTGGAGCGCGACAGCAAGTCGGGCAAAATGTCTGCCTGCAACCTCCAGGCTGCCTAAATCGGTATCGGCTCTCCCTTGACCACGGATGTACTGGCACTGTCGAGAGCGTGATCCGAACCAAGGTCAGGCAATTTGCCTGACCTTTTTTATTACCGCTCGGCTGGCCGGGCCCGCGAGAGTCAGGACGACAATGACACAAACGCAAAGCAAATCGCGCCAACAGGCCGAGGTTGCCTTTTCCAAGGCTCAATCGCAATTCTTCGCGCGAGACCGGGCCGTGGAGGAGCAGGAGGCGATCGTCCGAGCCCGCGAGGAAAAGACCTTGCGCCTGCGGGAAGCCCGCCTGGCAAAGGAATTGGATGATCGGGCAACGGCCACCGCCGCCCTCGCATTGAAGCGTGCCAAAAAGGCCTGACCGTCAGACCGCAACACCTCAACGGGATACAGCATTGAGAAACACCAGAGACAATGAACTCGTCGATCGGCGCAGCGCCGCTGCCAACGCAAAGGCTGCTCTTCTTCAAGCCTACCGTGCCGCAAAGACAGCTGCAGAACCAACCCAGCAAGCCCGTCAGGCAGAGCGTCAGGCGATCGCCGCCGCCAGGGAAGAACGGCGCGCTGATCGGGAACGGGTAAAGACCGAGGAGCGGGAGCGCATGCAGGCCGAGGCCGCAGAGCGCGAGGCCGCGATCACGGCTGCTGCGAGAGCTGAGGTCGAAGCGCGCGAGACGGCTGACAGAGACCGGATTGCTCGCGTCATAGAGGACGAGGCCGCTCGCAAGGCCGAACGCGATCGGCGTTACGCCAATCGCAAAGCCAGACAAACGTAGCGGTCACGACTACGCGCAAGGACCAGCACAGACACCGCGCGGCGAGTTTGATTGCATGGTCCGATAGACCGTTTGTATACGCCCCGGCTCGTCCGGGGCGTTTTCGTTTGGGTGAGAGCGCCCTGACTGCTTAACAAAAAATAAGCCCCACCGGAGTTTTCTCGGCGGGGCTCATTTTGTCGGATCGATCGGGTGCCGTTCAGCCCTTGCGGTTGCGGGCGGCCAGCGTGCGCAGGCGCAGCGCGTTCAACTTGATGAAGCCGGCGGCGTCCTTCTGGTCGTAGGCGCCCTGGTCGTCCTCGAAGGTGACGAGCTTGTCGGAATAGAGCGACTTGTCGCTCTCCCGGCCGATGACCATGACGTTGCCCTTGTAGAGCTTCAGCGTCACTTCGCCCTCGACATGCTCCTGGCTCTTGTCGATCAGGGCCTGCAGCATCTCGCGCTCCGGCGAGAACCAGAAGCCGTAGTAGATCAGCTCGGCATAGCGCGGCATCAGTTCGTCCTTGAGGTGCGCGGCACCGCGGTCGAGCGTGATCGATTCGATGGCGCGGTGGGCGGCCAGCAGGATCGTGCCGCCGGGCGTCTCGTAGACGCCGCGGCTCTTCATGCCGACGAAACGGTTTTCGACGAGGTCGAGACGGCCGATGCCGTTGTCGCGGCCGTAATTGTTCAGGGTGGCGAGCAGCGTTGCCGGCGACATGCGCACGCCGTTGATCGAGACGGCGTCACCGCGCTCGAAGCCGACCTTGATGGTGGTCGCCTTATCCGGCGCGGTTTCCGGCGAAATGGTGCGCATGTGCACGTATTCGGGCGCCTCGACGGCCGGATCCTCGAGCACCTTGCCTTCCGAGGACGAGTGCAGCAGGTTGGCGTCGACCGAGAACGGCGCCTCGCCCTTCTTGTCCTTGGCAACCGGGATCTGGTGCTGCTCGGCGAATTCGAGCAGGTGCGTGCGGCTCTTGAACGACCAGTCGCGCCATGGTGCGATGATCTTGATATCGGGGTTCAGGGCGTAGGCCGACAGCTCGAAGCGGACTTGGTCGTTGCCCTTGCCGGTGGCCCCGTGGGCGATCGCGTCCGCGCCGGTCTTCTTGGCGATCTCGATCAGGTGCTTGGAGATCAGCGGACGGGCGATCGAGGTGCCGAGCAGGTAGACGCCCTCGTAGACGGCGTTGGCGCGGAACATCGGGAAGACGAAGTCGCGAACGAACTCCTCGCGCACGTCCTCGATGAAGATCTCCTTGATGCCGAGCATCTCGGCCTTCTTGCGCGCCGGCTCCAGCTCCTCGCCCTGGCCGAGGTCGGCGGTAAAGGTGACGACTTCGGCGCCGAGTTCGGTCTGCAGCCACTTCAGGATGATCGAGGTGTCGAGACCGCCCGAATAGGCGAGAACGACCTTCTTGACTTGCTTTGGAGATGCCATGGTTCTCTGTCCGTCTGGTGAGGAAGGGGCGGCCGTGCCGCGCGACGATTTTCGGCGGCACTTTTAGCCAGAAACCGCGCGGATACAAGCGTTCGGATTACCGCGCATCGCAATTTGGCTTCCAAAGTGCCGGGGTCCGGAGTATCAGAACCGAGCACACCCACACAGGACGAGACGCGATGGATTTCCTGCCCTCCCTGCCGACGATTGCCGCCTTTGCCGTGGCGACGCTGCTGCTCGCTGCGACGCCCGGCCCCGACATGACGCTGACGATCAGCCGGGCGCTATCGCAGGGGAAATCCGCCGCGCTCTGGGTCGTGCTCGGCACGGCCTGTGGCATCGTCGTGCATACGCTGCTGGTCGCCTTCGGCATTGCGGCGCTGATCACCGCCTCGCCGACCGCGTTCATGATCCTCAAGACCGGCGGCGCCGCCTATCTGCTGTGGCTCGCGATCCAGGCGATCCGCCATGGCTCCAGCCTGACCGTCAATGCGGTCGACAGCCCGAAGATGTCGACCCTTGCGAACGTCTCCAGCGGCTTCTGGGTCAATCTCCTGAACCCCAAGGTCATCATCTTCTTCATGACCTTCCTGCCGCAGTTCGTCTCCGCGAGCGATCCGAGCGTGACCGGAAAGCTGGTCTTCCTCGGCTTCTTCTTCATTCTGCTCGGCATGCCGGTGAATGCGCTCATCGTGCTTGCCGCCGACGGGCTGTCGAACTGGTTGCAGAACAACAGGAAGGTGCTGCGCGGCCTCGACTATTCGATCGCCGGCGTCTTCTCGCTCTTCGCGGTGAAGATCTTCATGACGACGGCGCGCTGAGCGCAAAGCCGGATCGACCCATGGTCCGGCCCGCGCGGGCCGGACGACGTCAGCCGATCAGCAGCGAGTCGTCGTCGAGCGTCTGGCCGCGCATCTTGCGGAACATGGCGATCAGGTCCTCTACTTGCAGCGTCTTTCGGCTGTCGCCGGTGACGTCGAGGACGATCTCGCCGCCGTGCAGCATCACCGTGCGGTGACCGTAGTCGAGCGCCTGGCGCATCGAATGGGTGACCATCAGCGTCGTCAGCTTGCGGTCCGAGACGATCTTCTGCGTCAGGTTCATGATGAACTCCGCCATGCCCGGATCGAGCGCCGCCGTATGCTCGTCGAGCAGCAGCACGTCGGACCCGGCAAGCGTCGCCATGACCAGCGAGACCGCCTGGCGCTGGCCGCCGGACAGCAGATCCATGCGGTCGCGCATCCGGTTCTCGAGCCCGAGGTTCAGCTCGGCGATCCGCTCGCGGAACAAGGCGCGCCGTCCGGAGCCGAGCGCCGGCGCAAGGCCGCGCCGCTCGCCGCGGCGGGCCGCCAGCGCCAGGTTTTCCTCGATCGAGAGCGCGCCGCAGCTGCCGGCAAGCGGATCCTGGAACACGCGCGCCACCCGGCCCGCCCGCGCAGCAGTGCCCTGTCGGGTGACGTCGGTCGTACCGATCATCACCCGGCCCTCGGTGGCGATGACGTCGCCGGCGAGAACGCCGAGCAGCGTCGATTTGCCGGCGCCGTTCGATCCGATGACGGTGACGAACTGACCTTCCTCGATCGTAAGGCTGACGCCGTTCAGCGCCTGCTTCTGCAGCGGCGTACCTTTGCCGAAGACGACCTTGATATCGGAAACGGAAATCATCAGGCGACTCCTCCACGACGCAGCCGCGGCAGCACAAGCGCCACGGTGACGAGCACGGCCGTCACGAGATTGAGGTCGGATGCTTGGAGACCAAGCACGTCCGACGATAGCGCAAGCTGGATGGCGATGCGGTAGAGGATCGAGCCGAGCACGCAGCCGATCAGCGCGATCAGGATGCCGCGTGCGCCGAACAGCGTCTCGCCGATGATGACGGCGGCAAGGCCGACGACGATCGTGCCGACACCGGAGGTCACGTCGGCGAAACCATTGGTCTGCGCAAACAGCGCGCCACCAAGGGCAACCAGCGCGTTGGAAAGCGCGATGCCGAGATAGATCTGCCGGCTGGTATCGACGCCCTGCGCGCGGGCCATGCGGGCATTGGCGCCGGTCGCGCGCATCGACAGGCCGGCATCGCTTTCGAGAAAGCGCCACACCAGGAACAGCGCAACGACCACCAGCACGCCGATGAACAGCGGACGAACATAGAAATCGCGCAGCCCCAGCCCGAAGAACGGGCTGAGCATAGTGTCGGCATTGATCAGTGCGACGTTCGGCTTGCCCATGACCCGCAGGTTGACCGAGAACAGCGCGATCATCGTCAGGATCGAAGCCAACAGGTTGAGAATGCGGAAGCGAACGTTCAGCATCGCCGTGACCAGGCCAGCACCGGCGCCGGCCACCATGGCGACCGCTGCGGCCAGCCAAGGGTTCAGACCGGCGATGATCAGCACAGCCGTGACGGCAGCGCCGAGCGGAAACGACCCGTCCACGGTCAGGTCCGGAAAGTCCAGCACGCGGAAGGCAAGGTAAACGCCGATCGCGACGAAGGCATAGACCAGCCCCAGTTCGACGGCACCCCAGAAGGCAATCAGGCTCACGGCTCTCGGCTTTCTCTTCTCGCCCGTTCCGCGGTCTTCGCGGGAAGGGCTGTTCTAACAGATCAACCGCTGCCGGGCGATCCGGCAGCGGTTGATTCCGATTTCAATTTTCCGGCGAACCGGGATTATTCGATCACGCGGGTCGCGCGGCCGACAACGGCTTCCGGCAGGGTCACGCCCATCTTCGCGGCTGCGCCCTTGTTGACAACGAGGTCGGTGCCGGCGGCAACCCTAACCGGGATGTCACCCGGGTTTTCGCCCTTGAGGATGCGTACGACGACTTCACCCGTCTGCCGGCCGACGTCCTTGTAATTGAAGCCGAGGGCCGCGACAGCACCGCGAGAGACGGAGTCCGTGTCGGCGGTGAACAGCGGGAGCTTGGCTTCCTCGGCAACGGCGACGGCGCCTTCCAGTGCGGAGATGATCGTGTTGTCGGTCGGAATGTAGATCGCATCGGCGCGGCCAACGAGCGCGCGGGCGGCGCCCTGCACTTCGGCCGACTTCGTAGCGGCGGATTCGACAACCGTCAGACCGGCCTTTTCGGCTTCGGCCTTCAGTACGGCGAGCAGCGAAACGGAGTTCGCCTCGCCGGCGTTGTAGAGATAGCCGATGGTCTTGGCCTCAGGGAGGATTTCCTTGATCAGCGCCAGGTGTTCTGCGACCGGCGACATGTCGGAAAGGCCAGTGACGTTGCCGCCGGGCTTATCCATGTCCTTGACGAGTTGCGCGCCGAGCGGGTCGGACACGGCCGTAAAGACGACCGGGATGTCCTTCGTCGCGGAAACGACGGCCTGCGCCGAGGGCGTGGAGATCGGCACGATGACGTTCGGGCTTTCGCCGGCGAACTGGCGGGCGATCTGAGCTGCCGTCGCGGGGTTGCCCTGCGCCGACTCATAAAGGAACTTCAGGTTCTCGCCTTCCTTGTAGCCGGCGGCTTCCAACGCCTCCTTGACGCCGTCACGGGCGGCATCGAGTGCCGGATGTTCAACGATGGCGGTCACGGCAACGGTGACCTCGTCGGCCCGGGCGGGCATCGAAATTGCAAGGGTCGCCGCAAAGGCCAGCAAGAGTGAGCGCATAATTAACCTCCCAGAATGAATTGCGGCCAGCTTCTAGGCAAAACGGCCGCGCAAATCAATTCTCGAATTCCGGTTGATCGACCACATTTTCTGATGAGAGGGCACAATCGGAGCCGATAGGAAGGCCGCCTCCCCGGGGCCGCTCAATCATCCTCGCCGTGACCGGCGATCATCATCGCCTCGTAGGCCAGGCGGTCGACTTTGCGCATCCGCTCCGATTCCGACTTGAGCTGGCCGCAGGCGGCTAGGATGTCGCGGCCACGCGGTGTGCGGATCGGCGAGGCGTAGCCCGCCTGATTGATGAAATCGGCGAACTTCTCGATCTGCTCCCAGTCCGAACACTGATAGTTCGTGCCCGGCCAGGGGTTGAACGGGATCAGGTTGATCTTCGCCGGGATGCCCCTCAGCAGCTTCACCAGCAGCTTGGCGTCCTCGAGTGAGTCGTTGACGTCCTTCAGCATCACGTATTCGAAGGTGATGCGGCGCGCGTTCGACAGGCTCGGATAGGCGCGGCAGGCGTCGAGCAGGTCCTTCAGCGGATACTTCTTGTTGATCGGCACCAGCATGTCGCGCAGCTCGTCGCGAACGGCGTGCAGCGAAATCGCCAGCATCACGCCGATCTCCTCGCCGGTCCGGTAGATTTCCGGCACGACGCCGGAGGTCGAGAGCGTCACACGGCGCTTCGACAGCGAGAGGCCGTCGCCGTCGGTGGCGATCAGCAGCGCCTGCTTGACGTTCTCGAAATTGTAGAGCGGCTCGCCCATGCCCATCATGACGATGTTGGAGACCTTGCGGCCTTCCGCCGGCACAATGGCGCCGGCCGGCGTATCACGGTCGGGGAAGTCGCCAAGCCGGTCGCGGGCGAGCAGGAGCTGGGCCAGAATTTCCTCCGCCGTCAGGTTGCGCACCAGCTTCTGCGTGCCCGTGTGACAGAAGGAGCAGGTGAGCGTGCAGCCGACCTGGCTGGAGATGCAGAGCGTGCCGCGGCCCTCTTCGGGGATATAGACCGTCTCGACCTCGACCGGACGGCCGGCGCCGCGCGGCGGGAACCGCAGCAGCCACTTGCGCGTGCCGTCGTTCGACACCTGCTCTTCGACGATCTCGGGTCGGGCGATGGTGAAGTGTTCCTTCAGCATCTCGCGCATGTCCTTCGACACGTTCAGCATGTGGTCGAAATCGGAAACACCGCGCACGTACAACCAGTGCCAGAGCTGGCTGACGCGCATCTTGACTTGCCGCTCCGCCACGCCCTTCTCGGCGAGAGCCTTGCCCATGTCCTCACGCGAGAGGCCGATCAGCGACGGTTTTTCGGCCAGTGGCGCCTTGCGCACAGGCTTTTCGGTCGCGGGCTCCGCCCCGTTCAGGAAATCCAAGGTGGCCATCACTGCAATCCCATTGCGGCACAGAGCCTGCGCGGCCATCGGCCCGCGGATTTGCCGTCCATCGAACATGAAGTCTTCGGAACCCGGCGGCGCAACTGCCTGCGCGCGGCTCCTCACGTTACCGGCGCCTTTAGCATCCTTCGGCCGCAGAGTCACGCGCGGCGGAAAGCGGGGACGGCAATCAAGCGTCCGAGACCCAAAACGCAAAAGGCCGGTCGATCGACCGGCCTTGCGCTTCTCAGCTTCTTCAGCGGACTATTTGCAGCTTTCAATCTGCTTCAGCGCGGCCGAGATGCCCGACAGCGAGTAGGAATAGGTGGTGCCGGTGCCGCGCCGCGAGGTGGCCTTGACCGCCATGTCCTTGCCGGACTTCATGGCGGCGACCAAAGCCGGCTCCTCGGCGGCATTCTCGACCCAGGCCGAATTGCCCTTGGTGAACATGACGAAGGTGCGGCCGTCGATGACGACATTCACCTTGGAGTTTTCCTGCAGCGGATAGCCCATCATCGCCTGCGGCTCGTAGGAGATGTTCTGGCCCGGGCGCTGCGACACCAGGAAGAAGATGTCGCCGTGATCAACGCCGGCCGGCGCCTTCTCCTTCGGCACGGACAGAACGTAGCAGACCTTGCCGCCGCTCGCCTGATAGGAGTACGCACCCCAGGCATTGAACTGCTGGATCCGGGTGGGCGATTGCGCTGATGCTACGCCGGCCGTTGCCAGAATGAGGGTAAGTGCGGTTGCGATTTTCCTTACGAACATGATTCCCTGCCGGTTGTCTTGCTGTCTTCGCCCAGACGGACGTGACGGCTCGCATGATCACGATTTGATTTAATTTGACTTAATTCTGGTTACCAAATCGTCAACAAACGCTCATTTCATCGAACCGGCGGTTACTATGAAACGTGCTGCAATGCAAACAACCTGCAGCCTTTCATGACTCAATCGCCAGGATGCCGATGTAGAGGCCCATCCCATCGAAATGAGTTAGTCGACAAAAATTCGGGCAAGAATTTGACGCAAACCGAGAACGCCGCAGGTGCCCTGTTGCGGGCTTCAGGCGCGCGCAAAATCGAAAAGTCGATCAACCAGCCTCCGGCAAACCGTCCGCCAGGGCGCGATCGGCCGACACGTAGTGGTCTTCACGGATATGTCCGCGAATGGCGGCGAAGGCGGCCGTCAGGACGGCGATGTCGTCGGAGAACCCGATGCCGACGAGAATGTCGGGAATCCCGTCGATGGGCAGAACGAAATAGGCGAGCGCCGCCAGCAGGATGCCGCGCACGCGCGTCGGCGTCCTGCGGTCAAGCGCGCAGAAGTAGGCGGCAACGAGGTCGCGGCTGAAGGGAACCTGTCGGAACGCCCGCTTCAGGACCGGCCAGAAGCGGTTGCGGACGCGCTGCTGCTGTCTTTCCTGCTCGTCCTCCTCGCCGGGCAGAAGGATTTCGCCAATCTTCACATCATCCATTCCGACACACTCCCTGCGCGACGGTCAGTTTCAACGCGTGGACAAATATGGGAACCCGCATTCCCTGCAACAAGACACTTCATCGCTCGCGCGCCGCCTTCTCCATTGCCTCGGCCAACCGGAAATCGAGGGCCGTCACGCCGCCGGACGAGTGCGTCGTCAGCCGCACGTCCACCCGATTGTAGACGTTGAACCATTCGGGATGGTGGTTGAGCCGCTCCGCCGCCTGAGCCGATTCCGACATGAAGGCGAAGGCATCGCCGAAACCCTTGAATTTGAACGATTTGGCGATCGCCAGTCCATCGTCCTCAAGCGTCCAGCCCTCGAGCATGGCGAGACTGGAGGTGATCGCTTCCTTGCCGAGTTTCTCCTGCTTCATCGACGCGTCCTCCGTTGCAGGGCTTTGTCTTAGCAGATAGTTTGCCGTGCTTCACCGTCAAGGAGGTCTGCGTGGCCCCGCTTTACATCCTGTTCGTCTGCCTCGGCAACATCTGCCGATCACCGCTCGCGGAAGGAATCCTGCGCCATCTGGCGTCGGAGCAAGGCCGCGATCAGGATTTCGTGATCGATTCGGCCGGAACCGGCGGCTGGCACGTTGGCCACGCCCCGGACGATCGCGCGATCGCGGTTGCGGCTGATCACGGCATCGATATTTCGCGATTGAAGGCGCGCAAGGTGTCGTCCGCGGACTTCGACCGCTTCGACCTCATCCTGGCGCTCGACCGCAGCAATCTGCGCGACCTGACAGGCGTTGCGCCACCGACCTGCCGGGCAAGGATCGAACTGTTTTCGACACGAGCCTTCGGCACCGCGGAAGACGTCCCCGACCCCTATTACGGCGACAGCACCGATTTTGAGGCCGTCTTTCGTCTGCTTTATCGCGGATGCACATCCATCGCTGCGGCCTCGAATGAGGGACCGGCTTCAAACAACGGAAACACTTCCTCTGTGACGTAGGGACCCCCGCCGACCGATTCCTTCGAGGACATCAACACGAAGCGATTGACGGTGAAGGGTGAGGAGACGAAGTTCGCGCGGCCGGAGAGGTAGAAGACCACGTCTTCCAGCCGGGCATTGCGAAGCCGGGCGAGGGTGACGTGCGGGGTGAACTTACGCGGATCCGCCGGCAGGCCGAGGCGTTGGCAGATGCGCTCGATTTCCGCTTGCAGCGCATACATTTCCGGTGCGGGCGAAACCCCCGCATAGATCGAATGCGGTTTCTTAGAGCCGAATGAGCCGACCCCGGCCAGCGAAAGCTGGAATTCAGGCCGCTCGATCCGGTCGAGCTTGTCGACCACCTCATCGGCGGTGCGACCATCGACATCGCCGATGAACCGCAGCGTGATGTGAAAATTCTCGACGTCGATCCAGCGCGCTCCCTGGAGACCGCCGCGGAGCAGAGACAGGCTCATTGCGGCATTGCGCGGCACTTCGAGGGCAACGAATAGTCTCGGCATGGCGAGCTCCCCGAATCTGTGGTCGTACCTGAAGCGAATCATGCATTGCCTCGAGGTGCAACCCAAATTTCGCAGCCGCAAAAAGCCTCAGTCGGTTACCCCCAGGCTTTTCACGAAGGTTTCGACCGTCGGCAGCATCTTGTCGACCATCACCGCGACACCCCTAGCATTCGGATGCATGCCGTCGTCGAGTTGATGATCGGCATGCGTGGCAACGCCATCCAGGAAGAACGGATAGAGGGGGACGTCATGCTTCCCGGCGACCTGCGCGTAGATGCCGTTGAAGCGCTTGCCATAGTCCTCGCCCATGTTCGGCGGCGCCAGCATGCCGACCAGAAGCACGCCGATGCCCCGCTTCTTCAGGCTGGAAACCATTTTTTCCAGGTTCTGTTCCGTCTCCTCAGGCGGAATTCCGCGAAGCGCGTCGTTGGCGCCCAGTTCGAGGATGACACCCTTCGTTCCGTCCGGCACCGACCAGTCGACGCGGGCCAGACCACCGGACGTCGTGTCGCCGGAAATGCCGGCGTTGGCGATCGAGACGTTCAATCCCTTGGCCCTGAGTGCCTTTTCGAGCTGCGCCGGGAAGGCGTCCTCGATCGGAAGCTGGTATCCTGCCATCAGGCTGTCGCCGAAGCCGACGATCTGGACAGGCTCGGCCGCGGCAGGCCGCACGATGGACGTGGCGGCAAGCACCAGCGCGATGAAAATTCCGTGAGCGGCTTTAAACGGCATATCGGTGATCCTAAGTTGCTGACGCAGCCCCGCAAACGGGACGGTGACAGGCGGGGCATGCGTATATTGCGGGCGCAACGAACTCGGCTTTGCTGCAGTTTTGTCGTGCCGATCCTGCGATGCTTCAAGATATAGGATAGATTTCCGTGGGCGAAACCATCATCGATCTCAAACAGGCGGACCTCACCCTCGGGCAGGATGCGGCCTCCGTCCACGTCCTGAAGCAGGTCGACCTTTCCATCGGCCGCGGCGAATCGGTGGGCATCGTCGGTCCTTCGGGATCGGGAAAGTCGACGCTTTTGATGGTTCTGGCCGGCCTCGAGAAACTGGATCGGGGCGAAATCCATATCGATGGAGCAGCCCTCCATGGCATGACGGAGGATCAGGTCGCCGACTTTCGCGGCCGCAACATCGGCATCGTTTTCCAGTCGTTCCACCTGATCCCCAACATGACGGCGCTCGAAAACGTCGCCGTCCCTCTGGAGCTTGCCAATGTCCGCGACGCGTTTTCCATTGCCCGACGCGAACTGGAGGCCGTCGGGCTCGGCGAGCGCCTGTCGCATTATCCAGGCCAGCTTTCCGGCGGCGAGCAGCAGCGCGTCGCCATCGCCCGCGCACTGGCGCCGCAACCGCGCCTGCTGATCGCCGACGAACCGACCGGGAACCTCGATGCCGACACCGGGCGGCAGATCTCCGACCTCCTCTTCGCCGAGCAGGCCCGCCGCGGCATGACCCTCGTTCTGGTGACCCATGATGCGGCGCTTGCCGCGCGCTGCCAGCGGCAGGTGCGCATGCGCTCCGGCGAGATCGTCACCGATGCGGGGCCCGCCGTCGCCACCAAAACGAAGCGGGTGCCCGCATGACCGCTGCAGCAAGCACGACAGCCTGGCTTTCGCTTGCCGCTCGGTTTGCCGTGCGCGAGATGCGCGGTGGCCTGCGTGGGTTCTATATCTTCCTCGCGTGCATCGCGCTCGGCACCGCCGCCATCGCCGGCGTCAATTCCGTCTCCCGCGCCATCAGTTCAGCCATCGATGCCCAGGGTCAGTCGCTGCTTGCCGCCGATGTGCGCTTCCAATTGAGGAACCGGGTGGCCACGACCGAGGAGCGCGCCTATTTCGACAAGCTTGGCACCGTCTCCGTCTCCTCGGACCTGCGCTCCATGGCCCGAATGCCCGACGGCTCCGACCAGGCACTTGTGGAGCTCAAGGCCGTCGACGGCACCTACCCGCTTTACGGCACGGTCCAAACGTCGCCGCAGCGTTCGCTTGCGGAATTGCTCGCCAAGCAGGATGAGAGCTATGGCGCCCTGGCGGCACCGCTCCTGCTTGAGCGACTCGGCATTCGCGTCGGCGACGAATTGCGGCTCGGCACCGCCCGCATCAAGATCACGGCGACGCTCGATCGCGAACCCGACGCCCTTTCGGAGGGGTTCGGTCTGGCGCCGCGACTGATGATATCGACCGAAGCTCTGGCGGCGACGGGTCTGATCCAGACCGGCAGCCTCGTCGAGCACGCCTACAAGATCCGCCTTCCCGACCCCGCCGCAAACAAGCTGTCATCGATCCGCAAGCAGTCGGAAAGAGCGTTCCCGTCCGCCGGGTGGTCGGTACGCACGAGCAACAACGCCGCGCCGGCGCTCTCCAACAACATCACCCGCTTTTCGCAGTTTCTGACGCTGGTCGGCCTCACGGCGCTAATCGTCGGCGGCGTGGGTGTTGCCAACGCGGTGCGCGCTTACATCGATTCCAAGCGCGGCGTCATCGCGACGTTCAAATGCCTCGGCGCCCCGGCCAGGCTGATCTCGACCATCTACCTGATCCAGATCACCCTGATTGCCGTCATTGGGATTGCGATCGGTCTCATGCTCGGTGCGCTCATACCGATCGTAGCGATGCGTTTCCTCGAGGGCGTCTTGCCGGTCCCATCCGAGGTCGCCGTCTATCCGGTCGCTCTGCTGCTGGCGGCCGGCTTCGGACTGATCACGGCCCTTGCCTTCGCGATCCTGCCGCTCGGCCATGCCCGCGAGGTTCCGGCGACGGCCCTCTTTCGTGAACAGGGGTTTGAGCGGCGGCGGCTGCCGGCCTGGCCCTACATCCTCAGCGCCGGGCTTTTCCTTGCGGCGCTTGCGGGGCTGGCCGTTCTGACGGCCTACGACCGCACCATCGCGCTGGTCTTCCTCGGTTCGATCGCCTTTGCCTTCATCGTGCTGCGCCTCGTCGCATTCCTCATCACGGCACTCGCCCGCCGCGCGCCGCGCGTCAATTCGCCGGCGCTCCGGCTGGCGATCGGCAACATCCATCGGCCTGGCGCGCTGACGCCGTCCGTCGTGCTGTCGCTTGGACTTGGACTGGCTCTGCTCGTGACGCTGACGCTGATCGACGGCAATCTGCGGCGCGAACTGACCGGGAGCCTGCCGGATCGGGCGCCGAACTTCTTCTTCATCGATATCCAGCGGGCGGATCTGGAAGGATTTCGCGCGCTGCTGCAGAAAAACATGCCGGACGGCAAGATCATCGAAGTGCCGATGCTGCGCGGCCGGATCGTCGCCTTCAATGGCGAGGACATCTCGCGCCGCAACGTGCCGCCGGCCGGTCGCTGGGTGCTGCAGGGCGACCGCGGCATCACCTACGCGAAGAACGTGCCGGAAAACTCGACGCTTGCTGAGGGTGAATGGTGGCCGGCCGACTATTCCGGCGAACCGCTGGTGTCCTTTTCGGCCGAGGAAGCCGGCGAACTCGGCCTGAAGATCGGCGACACCGTGACGGTCAATGTGCTCGGCCGCAACGTCACCGCCCGCATCGCCAATTTTCGCAACGTCGAATGGGAATCGCTGTCGATCAACTTCGTGATGGTGTTTTCGCCGAACACCTTCGCCGGCGCGCCGCACGCCTGGCTGGCGACGATGATCGATCCAAAGGCAACGGCCGAACAGGAGGCCACCACGCTCCGCGCCCTCACCAATGCCTATCCGACGATCACCAGCGTACGGGTGAAGGACGCGCTGGAAATCGTCAGCGAACTGATGAACCAGCTCGCGGCGGCCATTCGCGCGGCTGCCGCCGTTGCCCTCATCGCCTCGGTCCTCGTGCTCGCCGGGGCGCTGGCGGCCGGCAACCGCGCCCGCACACACGACGCCGTCGTGCTGAAGACGCTTGGTGCCACGCGCCGCACGCTGATCCGGGCCTTTGGCTACGAATACATGATGCTGGGCTTGGCGACGGCCGTTTTCGCCCTCTTCTCTGGCGGGGTCGCCGCCTGGTTCGTCGTCAGCCGGATCATGACGCTGCCCTCCCACTTCCTGCCGGATGTCGCCATCATGACGGTCGTCATCGCGCTGCTCATGACTGTCGGCATCGGGTTGGCTGGCACCTGGCGCGTGCTGGGACAGAAGGCGGCCCCGGTTCTAAGGGAGCTTTGACCGGCGCAAGCGTGCTTTTGTTGCTGCAGCACGTCGGGTCCAACCTCTCGCGAAGTTGATCGATGATTCAACGTTGGGTCTTGTACTCGGCGGGATTCGTTATCATATTTGCCGCTAGGCATGCTGAGCTCCGCAGCGGCGCCTGGGTTGTTGGGCCAAAACCGGCGAAAAGCTGGAGGGTCCGCAAGACACTTCGGTCCTTCGGGACTGGATGCGATACCCGACACCGAAGAAACCTACGGGGCTTTTGAGAGGAAAAAATGGCTGATTTCCGCAACTACCAGACTCGAGCGACGACCGGCACGCAGGCCGGCGCCGTCATCGACGAAGGTCTTCGCGCCTATATGCTGAAGGTCTACAACCTGATGGCATTGGGGCTGGCGATCACCGGCGTCGTGGCGTTCTTCGCCTCGCAGGCGGCGTTCTCGGGCGGACAACTCACCGCGTTTGGTCAGGCAATCTACGTCAGCCCGCTGAAGTGGGTGGTCATGCTTGCGCCGCTCGGGCTGGTGTTCTTCCTGAGCTTCCGCATCCACACGATGAGCGTTTCCGCCGCGCAGATGACCTTCTGGGTCTATGCCGCGCTGATGGGCCTGTCGCTGTCGTCGATCTTCCTGATCTACACCGGCGCCAGCATCGCGCAGACGTTCTTTGTCTCGGCTGCGGCCTTTGGCGCACTGTCGCTCTACGGCTACACGACGAAGCGTGACCTGTCCGCCATGGGTTCGTTCATGGTCATGGGCCTGTTCGGCCTGATCATCGCCTCGCTGGTGAACCTCTTCCTGCAATCCTCGGCGCTCGACTTCGCGATCTCCGCGATCGGCGTGCTGGTCTTTGCCGGCCTGACCGCCTGGGATACGCAGAAGATCAAGGAAATGTACTTTGAATCCGACGAGGTTGGTGTTGCCGGTCGCAAGGCGATCATGGGCGCGCTGACGCTGTACCTGGACTTTATCAACCTGTTCCTGTTCCTGCTGCGTTTCCTCGGAAACCGCAACGACTGAGGACGGACAAGCCCCTCGCAAGGATCAAGACAAGCCCCGCCTCGGCGGGGCTTTTTTGATGCCGCTACCGCGCCGACGCGACCGTTCGCTTGCACCGCTGCCGATTTATGCGTATTTATGCATGATGATGCACGATCGAGGCCTCCATGGCGAATAGTGAACTGCTTCTCGGCGAACGGCAAACACTCATCCAGGATCGGCTTGCCGCTCATGGCCGGGTCATCGCGGCCGACCTGGCGGACGAACTCGGCGTGTCAGAGGACACCATCCGCCGCGACCTGCGCGAGATGGCTTCCGCCGGGCTGTGCCGGCGGGTCTACGGGGGTGCCCTTCAACTCAGCACCTCGCCGTCATTCAGCGAACGCGTCGGTGTCGACGTTGACCGCAAGGAGGCGTTGGCCCGGACGAGCGTCACGCTGATCGCATCAGGCGCCACGATCTTCCTCGATGCCGGCAGCACGAACCTGGCGATTGCCAGAAACCTGCCTGCGGAGAAGAACCTGACCGTCGTCACCAATGCGCCGGCGATCGCGGCGGCCCTGATCGATCGGTCTGGCATCGAGGTCATTCAGATCGGCGGGCCGATCGACAGAAAGACCGGGGCTGCGACGGGCGCGAAAGCGCTGCGCGACGCCGAGGCCCTTCACCCCGACCTGTACATCCTCGGCGTTTGCGGCCTGCATCCGGATGCGGGCATCACGGCCTTCAGCTTCGAGGAGGCGGAGTTCAAGCGCTTCGTTGCCATGAACAGCCGCACGGTTCTGACCGCCGTGACGAACGACAAGCTTTCGCTGGCGGCCCCTTATGCGGTCGTTCCGCTCACACGCCTGAACCACGCCGTCCTCGAGGCGGATGCCGACGAGACCGACCTTCAGGAACTCGCGGCACTCGGCGTTCGCATCACGCGTGCCGAGCGGCCGGCATCCCGCTCACCCGGCCGGATGAAAATCACGATACCATCCTGAGAGCAACGCTTGTCAGGCACTTCGACCCGCACCGCAAACGGTGCGACGTACAGACAGGACCCGCAAATGAGTTCGCAAGACAGCACGACGGCGACCGGCGCCAGAGTTAGGTCGTCCTATTATCCGTCGTCCCGAATCGCCGTATCGGGCCTGTTCCTGCTGAACGGCATCTTTGTGGGCGCCTGGGCTCCAAAGATCCCGGAATTCGCAAGCCGCCTGTCGTTGAGCGAATCCCAGCTGGGCCTGATGATCGTCTGTTTCGGCATCGGCTCGCTCGTGCTCATGCCGATCGCCGGCATCCTGATCGCCCACTTCGGCACCTCCCGCGCGCTCCGGGGGGCGACCCTGGTCTTTCTGCCGACTTTGCTTTTGCTGTCGCTCGCCCCAAACATCTGGTCGGCCGCGGGCGCGATTTTCCTCTTCGGCGGCCTGACCGGCGCCATGGACATTGCGATGAATGCCAACGCCGTCGAAGTGGAGAAATCCATGCGGCGGGCGATCATGTCGTCCTGTCACGCGTTCTGGAGTCTCGGCGCCTTTTTGGGGGCGACCACCGGCGGTTTCCTGATCGAGACGATCGGCGTGCTTGGCCACGCCGCACTGTTGACCGTGCTCGCAGCACTCGGCCTTGCCTTCCTCTGGCGTCTGGTTCTGTCCGACAAGCCGCATCCGGCGGAAACGCGTCAGAAGGTCCGGCTGCCGCTCTCGCCGCTGCCATGGATGATCGGCGTCATGGCGCTGTTCACGATGATCCCGGAAGGGTCGATCCTCGACTGGGGCGCCCTCTACATGCGCAACGAGCTCGGCGCTTCGCTTGCCCTCTCCGGGTTCGCCTTCGGCGCCTTCTCCGCCACCATGGCGGTCATGCGTTTCGCCGGCGACCATATCCGCGATCGCTTTGGCGCCGTGAAAACGCTGCGGGTTTCCACCGTGCTTGCCATCATCGGCATGGGGCTCGCCGGCCTTGCGCCGAATGCCTATTTGGCGATGGTCGGTTTTGCCATCTGCGGCGTCGGCATCTCCAACATGGTGCCGATCGCGTTCTCCGCGGCCGGCAATCTTCCGGGCCTCGCACAGGGCGTTGCACTGTCCGTCACGACCGTGATGGGCTACTCCGGAGCCCTTTTCGCCCCGTCCTCGATCGGCTTCATCGCCGAACACACGGGCTTCGCCTGGGTCTTCTCCGTACTGCCGGTGCTGCTGTTGGTGGTGTTGCTGCTCTCCAAGCATGCCGTTCATGCCGACGTGCGGGAGAAGCATTGAGCACCTCGCTCGTGCCCGATCGGCGACGGTTACAGGAACTCCACTTCCTTCAACAGCGGCATCGTGCGGACCCGCTTGCCGGTGAGCGCATGGACCGCGTTGGCGAGGGCCGGGATCGAGGGCGGCGTGCCGGGTTCGCCGGCACCGCCCATCCGGTGCGCCGTTTCCAACAGTCCCACCTCGATCGCGGGGCATTGTGACATGCGCATCGGGCCGTAGTCGTGAAAATTCGATTGTTGCGCGGCCCCGTCGGCAAAGGTGATCGCCTCGCCGATCGCCGACGAGAGGCCGTAGACGATGCCCGACATCATCTGCGCCGTGAAGATGCCGGGGTCGATCACCTGCCCCGGATCGGCCGCGCACCAGACCTTCTCGATGCGGATCTTGCCGCCGACGTCTTCGACCTGCACGACCTCCGCCACCCAGGTGCCGAAGGAGAGCGTGAAGGCGAAGCCTTTCGCCTTGCCGGCCGGCAGCTTCTCGCCCCAGCGCGACATCGCGCCCACCTTGTCGATGACGTTCACCGCAGTCGGATGGTCGGCCATCAGCCTGCGGCGCATCTCCAGCGGATCGAGCTTTCCGGCGACGGCGATCTCGTCCATGAAGCTTTCGTGGAAGAAGCCGTTGAAGGAGTTGCCGACCGAGCGCCAGAAGCCGACCGGGATTGAAATCGGCGCCTTGATGCCGCCGACCCGGTAGTTGGCGATCGCATAGGGCTGGTTGGCGGACCCGTCGGTGATCGTCTTGTCGGGCCCCATCGACGGCAGGCTCGGGAAATAGCGTGGCAGGACGCTGCCCATGATCGAGGGGGCGGCAATGCGCATGTCCACGGCAACGGGCAAACCGTCATCACCGAGCCGGGCGCGGAACCGGCCGGCCGCGGTGGGACGATACATGTCCTGGCCGATATCCTCCTCACGCGTCCAGATGACCTGCACCGGTCGCCCGTCCGCCGCCTTGGCGACGATCGCGGCATAGATCGCATAGTCGACGTCGGCACGCCGTCCGAAGCCGCCGCCGAGATAGGTGGTGTGGACGAAGCAGTTTTCCGTCTCGATGCCGACCGCGGCCGCGGCCAGCTGGCGCACCAGCGTCGGCGCCTGGTTCGGCGCCCAGATGTCGAGCCGGCCGTCCTTCAACTGCGCGGTGGCATTCATCGGCTCCATCGTCGCGTGCGCCAGATAGGGCACGCTGTAGTCAGCCTCGACGATCCGTTCGCGCGGCGCATCGGCAAAGGCCGTCTCGACATCGCCGTCGTTGCGGCCGTAGCTGATATCGCTGCCCCTCAACGCATCCTCCAAAACCTTGCGGATATCGGCATCGTTCGGCGGATAGCTGCCCTTGCCCCATTCGGCCTTGACCGCATCGGCCGCCTGGAACGCCCGCCAGGTGTTGTCGGCTATCACCGCAAAACCGTTGGCGATACCCGTCTCGACCTTGGTGACCTTGACGACACCCGGCATTTTTTCGGCTTCCGCCGCGTCGAACCCGACGATCGCGCCGCCGCGATAGGGATTCATCCGCAGCGTCGCGAAAAGCATGTCCGGCAAGCGCACGTCGATGCCGAAGATCGGTGCGCCGGTCACCTTGGCGTGCATGTCGACGCGCTTCTGCGGCTTGCCGAGGATCTTCCACTCGGCCCTTTCGCGCAGGCGAATCTCAGCCGGTGGCGCAAAGGCGGCCGCCTCCTGCGCCAGTTCGCCATAGGTGAAGGTCTTGCCGGAGGCCGGATCCGTAATCACGCCGTCCGCCGTCCATAGCGAACCGGCTTCCACGCCGAGCCGCTTGGCCGCGGCGAGCTTCAGCACCTCGCGCGCCGCGGCTCCCGCCTGGCGCATCCTGTAGTAACCGTCAACGACGGAGGTCGATCCGCCGGTGGCCTGGACGCCGAGGAGCTTGCCGAGCACGCCCATGCCGGCGCGCATCGTCTCGGCCATGGTCGACTCGTCGAAGTGCGGGAAGGGCACGCCCTCCTCCAACATCGTCGTGTTGACATAGGCGTGGCCAGCCGGTCCGTGCTCGACGATCACCTGATCAAGGCGAACGTCGAGTTCTTCCGCGACGAGGGCCGCCAGCGTCGTTGCAACCCCCTGCCCCATCTCGGCCCGCGGCGCGATCAGCGTGATCGTGTTGTCGGCTGCGATCTTCACATAGGGATTGAACGTCGTCTCGCCCTCGGCCAACTCGTCGTCGAGCGGATTCGGATAGGGCTTGCGATAGAAGTAGTAGCCAACGGCGAGGCCGCCGGCGACAAGGGCGGTTCCGACGAGGAAGGTGCGCCGCGCTATTTTTCCAGTGGTACCCATCGTCACGCTCCCGTCGTCGTATTCGCCGCACGCTTGATTGCCGCACGGATGCGCGGGTAGGTGCCGCAACGACAGAGATTGCCGGACATCGCGTTGTCGATGTCTTCGTCGGTCGGATTGGGGTTGGCCTCGAGCAGGGCGACCGCGCTCATGATCTGCCCGGCCTGGCAATAGCCGCATTGGGCGACCTGCTCGTCGATCCAGGCCTGCTGCACCGGATGCAGCCGACCGTCCGGCGTCAGCCCTTCGATCGTCGTCACCACGCCCGCAACGTCGCCGACCGGCACCGAACAGGAGCGCATCGGCTCGCCGTCGATGAACACCGTGCAGGCCCCGCACTGGGCCATACCGCAGCCGAATTTCGGCCCGCGAATGTCGAGTTCGTCGCGCAGCACCCAGAGGAGCGGCATTTCCGGCTCCACGTTCAACTCGTGTTCCGCGCCGTTCACGATCAGCTTCATCGCCGTCTCCTCAAGGATGATCTTGCGGCGCGGGCTGGCGTAGTGCAGTCCACCGCGTCGCGGTCGCCGATCCCGGTTGATATACCGTCGCATCAGGCTTGAACAGGAAATGATAGCCGAAGCCTCCCGCTGCGACCTCACCCCATGCCGTGACTTTGCCGCGCCAACGTGAGCGAAATCGCCGCTACGCCGTCAAGGAAGAGCGCGACTGTTGACAAGCCACATTTCCTGTTCCACCTGAGAGGCGAAAAGTCCCGGTAGTCCTGTCACAATCTACCGGTAAGACGCCGCCTGCAGATCGGGCCAGCACGAGGCTACCATGTCCTTCTCCTTCGATTTCGAACCCAAGCCGCGCCGCCAGTCCGTCGGCGTCGATGTTGGCGGCGTGATGGTCGGCGGCGGGGCGCCGGTAATCGTGCAGTCGATGACCAACACGGACACGGCCGATATCGATGCGACCGTGGCGCAGGTCGCTGCCCTGTTCCGCGCCGGCTCCGAGATCGTGCGCATCACCGTCGATCGCGACGAGAGCGCCGCCGCCGTGCCGAAGATCCGCGAACGTCTGCTGCGGCTCGGCATGGACGTGCCGCTCGTCGGCGACTTCCACTACATCGGCCACAAGCTGCTCGCCGACCACCCCGCCTGCGCCGAGGCGCTGGCCAAGTATCGCATCAATCCCGGCAATGTCGGCTTCAAGGACAAGAAGGACCGGCAGTTCGGCGCGATCGTCGAAACGGCGATCCGCCACGACAAGCCGGTGCGCATCGGCGTCAACTGGGGTTCGCTCGACCAGGAACTCCTGACCCGGCTGATGGACGAGAACCAGGAAAAGGGCTTTCCCCTCACCGCCCAGGAGGTGATGCGCGAGGCGATCTGCGCGTCGGCGCTGCTGTCTGCCGAGCTTGCCGAAGAGATCGGTCTGCCGCGCGACAAGATCATCCTCTCGGCCAAGGTCAGCAACGTGCAGGACCTGATCGCCGTCTATGCCATGCTGTCAGCCCGCTCCGACCATGCGCTGCATCTCGGCCTCACCGAGGCCGGCATGGGCACCAAGGGCATCGTCGCCTCGTCTGCATCGCTCGGTATCCTGCTGCAGCAGGGCATCGGCGACACGATCCGCATCTCGCTGACGCCCGAGCCCGGCGGCGACCGCACCCGCGAGGTGCAGGTTGCCCAGGAGCTTCTGCAGGTCATGGGCTTCCGCCAGTTCGTCCCCGTCGTCGCCGCCTGCCCTGGCTGCGGCCGCACCACCTCGACCGTGTTCCAGGAACTCGCCCAGAAGATCCAGGACGACATCCGCAAGAACATGCCGGTCTGGCGCGAAAAATATCCCGGCGTGGAAGCGATGAAGGTCGCCGTCATGGGGTGCATCGTCAACGGCCCGGGCGAGAGCAAGCATGCCGATATCGGCATCTCGCTGCCCGGCACCGGCGAACTGCCGGCCGCCCCCGTCTATATCGACGGCAAGAAGGCGATGACGCTGCGCGGCGCCAACATCGCCGGCGAGTTCGAGGCGCTCGTCGCCGACTATATCGAGAAGCGTTTTGGGGCGGGCCAGGCGGCAGCGGAATAGTCAGATCCGCGCCGTCAGCAGCTTGAAGCCGGCAAAGGCGAAGAAACCGGCCATCAGTCCCTCGATCATCCGCCGCGACCTCAGATAGGCGCGATGCACGGGCGTGAGCGAGAAGACCAGCGCAAAGCCGATGAATGTGGTCAGGCCCAGCGCCATGCAGCCGGCGATGAAAACGGCCATCGTGCCTGCCGGGGCGCCGGGCGGCATTCCGAGCGACGTCAGCATTATCCAGGAGAAGATCGCCTTCGGATTGGTGAGGTGGATGCCGAGGCCCTTCATATACTGCCGGCGGGGCGAGAGGCGTGGCAACGCCTGCTGCCGGGACTCGTACGCTGCACCATTGCGCATGGCCGAGCGGAGGGCATGCCAGGCGAGCCACAGCAAATAGCATCCGCCCGCAATCTTGAGCACGATGATCGCCTGCCCGTAGGTGCGGATGAGCGCCGAAAGGCCTGAGGAGGTCAGCATCGCCCAGATGTACGAGCCGGTCAGCACGCCGAGCGCCAGGGACAGGCCGGCCTTGCGTCCCTGGCTGATGGACGTACCGATGATGGCGAGGATCGCCGGTCCCGGCGAGGCGGTCGCGATCAGATAGGCGGTCCAGCCGACGGCCAGCTGCGGCAAGTATGGCAGGATTTCTTTCATACAGCCTCTACTGGATCTGGCGGCGTCGAAGCAGTCCTACCACGGGGTCTCGGCCCGCGGAAGACGCGTCGGCAGACAGGATTTGCAAGCGCTCGATCCGATATCTGCCGCATCCACGCGCCGTGCCAGCCTCAGACGATCTCCTCGAGCGCCGTAATCAGCCGGTCGCATTCCTCCGGCGTGCCGATGGTGATGCGCAAAAAATCCGAGATGCGCGGCTTGGCGAAGTGGCGCACGAGGACAGCGCGCTCGCGCAGGCCCTTGGCAATATCAGCACCGCTGTGGCCGGGATGGCGGGCGAAGACGAAGTTCGCCTGCGACGGAAGCACCTCGAAGCCGCGCTGGCGCAGCGCCCCCGTCACCCGTTCGCGCGAATCCATCACCTTCTTGCGCGTCTCGTCGAACCAGGCGACGTCCTCGATCGCCGCCGTCGCGCCGGCCTGTGCGACGCGATCGAGCGGATAGGAATTGAAGCTGTCCTTGACGCGCTCCAGCGCATCGATCAGCGGCCGCTGGCCGATCGCATAGCCGACCCGCAGGCCGGCGAGCGAGCGCGACTTCGACAGCGTGTGCACGACGAGCAGGTTCTCGTACTTGCGCGTCAGCGGGATGGCGCTCTCGCCGCCGAAATCAATATAGGCCTCGTCGATCACCACCGGCTGGTCCGGATGCTCGGCGACGATCGTCTCGATCGCCGAAAGCGGCAGGCCAATGCCGGTCGGCGCATTCGGGTTCGGCAGGATGATCGCGCCGCAATCGCGCCGGTAGTCGGCGACTTCGATCGTATAATCGTCCTTCAGCGGCACCTCGACGGCCTCGATGCCGAACAGGCCGCAATAGGTCGGGTAGAAGCTGTAGGTGATGTCGGGGTAGAGCAGGGGCTTGTCGTGCTTCAGCAGCGCTGCAAAGGCGTGTGCCAGCACCTCGTCCGAGCCGTTGCCGACGAACACCTCGTCCGGCGCGACGCCATAGGTCTTCGCGATCGCTTCCCGCAAGGCCAGCGCGGACGGATCGGGATAGAGCTTCAGGCTGTCCGCCACCGCCGCCTGCATTGCCGCGATCGCCCTGGGCGAGGGGCCGTAGGGGTTTTCGTTGGTGTTCAGCTTGACGAGATCGGCAATGCGCGGCTGCTCGCCGGCGACATAGGGCTTCAGCGTCGCAACGACGGGTGACCAGTACTTGCTCATCAATCAGCTCCTGCGATTGGCAATGAAGCGGGCGGCCTCGACCAGGATGTTGGCCCGGGCGCCGAACGGCGCAAGCAGGGCCTCTGCCTCGCCCACCAGTTCGTTGAGCCGGTTCTCGGCCCACACCTGTCCCTTGAGCGAGACCAGCGTGCCCTTGCCGCGCGCGGCGTCCTTGCCGGTCGCCTTGCCCATCGTCGCGGCGTCTGCCGTCAGGTCGAGCAGGTCGTCGGCGAGCTGGAAGGCAAGGCCGACCGTCTCGCCGTAGCGCTTGAGCAGGTCGCGCGTGGCACTATCGGCATCGGCGATAATCGCGCCCGCCTCGCAGGCGAAACGGATCAGGGCACCGGTCTTCATCGCCTGCAGGGTGACGATCCCGGCTTCATCCGGTGCAACCTTCTCCGCCGCGAGATCCAGAGCCTGCCCGCCGGCCATGCCGCCGATGCCGGCTGCGCGTGCGAGCGAAAGGACGAGCTCGATCTTGAGCCTGTCGGCGAGCACCGTCTCCGGCGCAGCCAAAATATCGAAGGCGAGCGTCAGCAGGCTGTCGCCGGCAAGAATGGCCGAGGCTTCGTCAAAGGCAACATGCACGGTCGGCTGGCCGCGGCGCAGGTTGTCATCATCCATCGCCGGCAGGTCGTCATGCACCAGCGAGTAGCAGTGCACGCATTCGAGCGCCGCCCCGACCCTGAGGGCGGCGGAGGTAAAGCCATCGCCCAGGAGTGCTGCGGACTCGATGACGAGGAAGGGCCGCAGCCGCTTGCCTCCGTTGAGCACGCCATGCCGTATCGCCGCCATCAGCCGTTCAGGACGCGCCGTCTCCCCGTCGCGCGGGCCCGGCGAAAGCAGGCCCGCGAGCGTGGCTTCGACAGTCTCGGCATGCGATTTCATGCGTTGCTGGAAAAGGGCGGAATGGCTGGTCATGGTGGCTCTTTGGCATGGGGCGCAACGATAGGCAACGGCGAAGGTTTGGATAGCGGCGTCAAACGCGGGCAAAGTTCGCTACAACCACTGGCAAACCGGCCGCTGCGACGTTATGAAAAGCCGGAACGGCGAGAGGACGGATACCGGCCTTTGGAGATTGCACCGGAAACCCGCGTTGAGGCGCAACTGGATGCCAGGCAGCTGGACGCCACAGACCCCGGCCCTGGCAAGGACAGAGGCTTGATCCGGCGACTGCGTGGCAGCTGGCGGAGGATCGTGCTCGTGGCGGTCGCGCTGCTGGCCCTGCCCTATCTCCTGATTCCAGTCTATGCTCTCGGTTTCGTCCATCCAGTCTCCACGCTGATGCTGCGGGACCTCGTCACACTGCAGGGCTACGACCGCCGATGGGTTGATTTCGACGACATCGCCCCGGTCCTCGTGCAGTCGGTGATGATGTCGGAGGACGGCCAGTTCTGTGCCCATGACGGCGTCGACTGGAACCAGATGCGCGGCGTCGTCAACGACGCGCTGCAGGGCGAGGCGACCCGCGGGGCGAGCACGATCCCGATGCAGACGGTCAAGAACCTCTATCTCTGGAACGGACGCTCCTTCCTGCGCAAGGGGCTGGAACTGCCGCTCGCCGTTGCTTCCGACGTCGTCTGGAGCAAGCGCCGGCTGATGGAGATCTACCTCAACATCGCCGAATGGGGACCGGGCATCTATGGCATCGAGGCGGCCGCCCAGCACCACTTCAACGTGCCCGCCAAGAAGCTGTCGCGGCGCCAGGCGGCGTTGCTTGCGGTCTCACTGCCCAATCCGATCGACCGCAAGGCCGGCAAGCCGGGCCGCGGCCTGAAGCGGCTCGCGAGCCTGATCGAGCGCCGCGCCAGCCGCTCGGGCGAATACATCAGATGCCTTTATGATTGAGTTCATGCCTTTTCATTGGTGCTGAACGGCCGGGAATTCTAGGATCAAGCAATTCTAGAGTCAGGACCATTCCGGAAACGCAGGGAGCCTCGCATGCCCGACCTCGTGCTCTATATCGGCAACAAGAACTATTCGTCCTGGTCCTTCCGCCCCTGGATCGCGATGGAAGCCGCCGGCATTCCCTTTTCCGATCGGGTGATCCCGTTCGATTTCGCCGCCGGCAATCCCGCCTTCAAGGAACTCTCCCCGACCGGCCGCGTGCCCGTGCTGCACCACGGCAAGGTGCGGGTGTGGGAGTCTCTGGCGATTATCGAGTATGTCGCCGAGCTCCACCCCGACGCCGGCATCTGGCCAACGGATCGCGAGGCGCGCGCGGAAGCCCGGTCTGTCTCGATGGAAATGCTCGCCGGCTTCCGGGCGCTTCGCGGCGCCTGCCCGATGAACATCCGCCGGCCGCAGCGCGCGATCGATCTGCCGGACGGCGTCCTCGACGACGTCGCGCGGATCGAAGCGATCTGGCGTGATGCGCTGCAGCGCTGGGGCGGCCCGTTCCTGTTCGGCGCCTTTTCCGCCGCCGACGCGATGTATGCGCCCGTCGTCAACCGTTTCCATGCCTACAAGTTGACTGCCGACCACGGTTCGCTGGCCTATATGGATCGCGTCATGGCCCATCCGGCCTGGAAGAAGTGGGAAGCGGCCGCGTTGGCTGAGCCCTGGACCGTTCCGGAGGACGAGGCCTGAGCTGACCATCTGGTGCTGGCACTCCTGTCAACACTGCATGGAAGCAACCAGCGGCAGGTCACGCGAAAAAATCCTTGCGGGGACTGGTCAAGCAGGTTTTTGCCATGTATAAGCCCGGCAAATTTCCGAGATAGATGCATGTCTTTTTCGGCCATTTTGAGTGGCCTGGGACGTGTTTGCCCGTTCAGTGGAGTAGTGAAATGGCTGTACCGAAAAGAAAAACGAGCCCGTCCAAGCGCGGCATGCGCCGCTCCGCCGACGCTCTGAAGGCTCCGAGCTACATCGAAGACAAGAACTCCGGCGAACTGCGCCGCCCGCACCACATCGACCTGAAGACAGGCATGTATCGCGGTCGCCAGGTGCTGACGCCGAAGGAAAGCGCATAATCGCTTCCAATCTTCGACAATGAAATTGGGCCGGCATCGTCCGGCCCTTTTCTTTTGCACATATCCAAGCCGACCGCGCTTTCCCTCGTCGTCCGGGTTCGCACATACCTTCGAACGGCGTCAGCCCAGGTTGTCGAGCTTCGACTGCAGCGCCCGCAGTTGCTCCTTCAGCTCGTCGATGTCCTTGGCCTCGGCCTTCTTCGTTTCCTTCTGCGGCGGCGCGTTCATGAAGGGCGAAAACATCTGCATCGCCTTCTGGAACATCTCGGTGTTGCGGCGCACCTGCTCTTCCACCAGTTGCATCGGCACTTGCAGGTTCTTGCCGAACGGCGTGTCGCCGAGGGCCTTGTTCATCTGCTCGCGCATCTGCGACTGCTGCTCGGTGAACGCCTGCATCGAATGCTCGAGGTAGCTCGGAACCACCATCTGCATCTGATCGCCGTAGAAGCCGATGAGCTGGCGCAGGAACGAGATCGGCAGCAGCGTGTTGCCGGTCTTCGATTCCTGCTCGAAGATGATCTGGGTCAACACCGAGTGCGTGATGTCATCGCCGGATTTCGCGTCCTGGACAACGAAGTTCTCCCCCTTCTTCACCATCACCGCGAGATCGTCGAGCGTCACATAGGTGCTCGTGCCCGTGTTGTAGAGCCGCCTGTTCGCATACTTCTTGATCGTGATCTGACCGTCATTCTTGGCCATCTGGGTCTCCTCATCCCCGCATTTCCAATCGCTTGCTGGTCGCTGCGAGTATCCGCAAAAATAATGGTATGACAATCCAATTGTGCGTTGCAGTGAAAAAAATGCTGCGCAACATTTTTTAGCGCGCCCGCACTGCGAGCGCAGCATGGCTGCAGCATGGACGGCGCCCGCGACAACCCGTTTGACTCTCCATCGAAGCTTTGCCAGTTTTGCCGTTGAGGTGGTTGCTCTGCAGGGTCGTCGACTGGCAAGCAACCGGAAGGATTTCCCGCGCCGGGAACCGCCGCAAGCTGCGGCGCACCTGCGGTCGTGGGTCGAAAGAGTGAGGAAAAGACCCCCATGAGCACTTCGTCCATCGTCATCGCCAGCGCGGCTCGCACCGCCGTCGGCTCCTTCAATGGTGCCTTCGCCAACACGCCCGCCCATGAACTCGGCGCCACAGTGATCGCGGCCGTTCTCGAGCGTGCCGGCGTATCCGCAAGCGAGGTGGACGAGGTCATCCTCGGCCAGGTGCTGGCCGCCGGTGAAGGCCAAAACCCGGCCCGCCAGGCGGCGATGAAGGCCGGGGTACCCCAGGAAAAAACCGCTTGGGGCATGAATCAGCTCTGCGGCTCTGGCCTGCGAGCCGTTGCCCTCGGCATGCAACAGATCGCAACCGGTGACGCCAACATCATCGTCGCCGGCGGCATGGAGTCGATGTCGATGGCGCCGCACTGCGCATACCTGCGCGGCGGCGTGAAGATGGGCGACTTCAAGATGATCGACACGATGATCAAGGATGGCCTGACCGACGCCTTCTACGGCTACCACATGGGCATCACGGCGGAGAACGTCGCCCGGCAGTGGCAACTGTCCCGCGAGGAACAGGACGCCTTCGCCGTCGCTTCGCAAAACAAGGCCGAAGCTGCGCAGAAGGCTGGCCGCTTCAAGGACGAAATCGTCCCCTTCACCGTTAAGACCCGCAAGGGCGACATCGTCGTCGATAGCGACGAGTATATCCGCCACGGCGCAACGATGGACGCCATGACCAAACTGAAGCCGGCCTTCGACAAGGACGGCACCGTGACCGCCGCCAACGCTTCCGGCATCAACGATGGTGCGGCGGCGGCGCTGCTGATGAGCGAGGCCGAGGCTTCCCGTCGCGGCATCCAGCCGCTGGCCCGCATCGTCTCCTGGGCAACCGCCGGCGTCGACCCGAAGATCATGGGCACCGGCCCGATCCCGGCTTCCCGCAGGGCGCTGGAAAGGGCCGGCTGGAAGATCGGTGACCTCGGTCTCGTCGAGGCCAACGAGGCGTTTGCCGCCCAGGCCTGCGCCGTCAACAAGGACCTCGGCTGGGATCCCTCGATCGTCAACGTCAACGGCGGCGCCATCGCCATCGGCCACCCGATCGGCGCCTCCGGCGCGCGCGTCCTCAATACGCTACTGTTCGAGATGCAGCGCCGCGGCGTTTCCAAGGGCTTGGCGACGCTCTGCATCGGCGGCGGCATGGGTGTCGCCATGTGCGTGGAACGGATGTAAACACCAGCCTACATTGGCCGGCACCGCCGCGCATCGCATTCAAGGGTGGCGCTTTACGCGCCACTCCAAAACCCAACGAAAACACGTCTGAGGGGAGTGCACACATGAGCAGGGTAGCATTGGTCACTGGCGGCACGCGCGGCATCGGCGCGGCTATTTCAACGGCCCTAAAAAAGGCCGGTTACAAGGTTGCAGCCACCTACGCCGGCAACGATGAGGCCGCAAACGCCTTCAAGGCTGAAACTGGGATTTCCGTCTACAAGTGGGACGTCTCGAGCTACGAGGCCTGCGCGGAGGGGATCGCCGGGGTCGAGGCCGATCTCGGCCCGATCGAGGTGCTCGTCAACAATGCCGGCATCACCCGCGATGCGATGTTCCACAAGATGACGCCGCAGCAATGGAGCGAGGTCATCAACACCAACCTCACCGGCCTGTTCAACATGACCCATCCGGTCTGGACGGGAATGCGCGACCGCAGTTTCGGCCGGATCATCAACATCTCCTCCATCAACGGCCAGAAGGGCCAGATGGGTCAGGTGAACTATTCGGCCGCCAAGGCGGGCGATCTCGGTTTCAGCAAAGCGCTGGCCCAGGAGGGCGCCGCCAAGGGGATCACCGTCAACGCCATCTGCCCGGGCTACATCGGCACGGAGATGGTCCGCGCCGTGCCGGAAAAAGTCCTGAACGAGCGCATCATCCCGCAGATCCCCGTCGGGCGACTGGGCGAACCCGAGGAGATCGCTCGATGCGTCCTCTTCCTCGCTTCCGATGATGCGGGCTTCATCACCGGTTCGACGATCTCGGCCAACGGCGGGCAGTTCGTGGTCTGAGCCACGGATCGCTGTGCTATAGCTGCTCGCCGTCTGCCGATGGCGAGCAGCGTTCCGCCATCTACCCTTTACGGACCTGCCGCCATCCCTTAGATGGCTCTGCAGTACAGCAGTAGGGGCCGAGGCATGCAGTTTACCGGAACAGCCGACTACGTCGCCGACAAGGATCTGATGGTTGCCGTCAATGCGGCGATCCGGTTGGAGCGGCCACTGCTCGTCAAGGGTGAGCCTGGCACCGGCAAGACCGAACTCGCCCGCCAGGTTGCGACGGCCCTCGGCCTCGACCTCATCGAATGGAACGTGAAATCGACGACGAAGGCCCAGCAGGGCCTCTACGAATATGACGTCGTCTCGCGCCTTCGCGACAGCCAGCTCGGCGACGCGCGCATCAACGACGTGCGCAACTATATCCGCAAGGGCAAGCTCTGGCAGGCCTTCGAGGCGCCAAGGAAAACCGTTCTGCTGATCGACGAGATCGACAAGGCCGACATCGAGTTTCCCAACGACCTGCTGCAGGAACTCGACCGCATGGAATTCCATGTCTACGAGACGAGCGAGACCGTTGCCGCGGCGAACCGCCCGATCGTCATCATCACCTCAAACAACGAGAAGGAACTGCCGGACGCCTTCCTGCGCCGCTGCTTCTTCCACTACATCCGCTTCCCCGACCAGGACACGCTTTCCCGCATCGTCGAAGTTCACTATCCCGGCATCCGCAAGGCGCTGCTTTCGGCCGCACTTTCCACCTTCTTCGATATCCGCGAAACGCCCGGACTGAAGAAAAGGCCTTCCACGTCCGAAGCCCTCGACTGGATCCGGCTGCTGGTGGCCGACGAGGTGGAGCCTGCCGACCTGCGCACCGATCCGAAAACGATGCTGCCTAAGCTCTACGGAGCCCTGCTCAAGAATGAGCAGGATGTGCACCTGTTCGAACGCCTGGCCTTCATGGCGCGGCGCGACGGTTAGCCATTCCGGCATCGCCGATTGATTCCGACGCGGCCTGGCGCTATTTAGGATACGTCCCGTGGTGATTTGGCCGGCCGGCTTGCAGCCACGTAAAACAAGTCGCTAAAGGGCCGTGAGGAGAGACCTTCCCGGACCGGTTGCGATTTTGTCGCCGCCGGTTTTTTTGTTTGATCGAGTGAACCCATGCCCATCAAGATTCCCGATACACTGCCTGCTTTCGAGACCCTCGTTCACGAGGGCGTGCGGGTGATGACCGAGACGGTGGCTGTCCGCCAGGACATCCGTCCCTTGCAGATCGGACTCCTGAACCTCATGCCGAACAAGATCAAGACCGAGATCCAGATGGCGCGGCTGGTCGGCGCATCGCCGCTGCAGGTGGAGCTGTCGCTGGTGCGCATCGGCGGCCACAGGGCGAAGAACACGTCGGAAGAACATCTCCTCGCCTTCTATGACACGTGGGAGGATATCAAGCACCGCAAGTTCGACGGCTTCATCATCACCGGTGCGCCGATCGAGACGCTCGACTACGAGGATGTCACCTACTGGGACGAGATGAAGCAGATCTTCGACTGGACCGAGACGAACGTCCATTCGACGCTGAATGTCTGCTGGGGGGCGATGGCGGCGATCTATCACTTTCACGGCGTGCCGAAGTTTACGCTCGACGAAAAGGCATTCGGTGTCTTCCGCCACCACAATCGCAATCCCTCCTCCGTCTTCCTCAACGGATTTTCGGACGATTTCCAGATCCCCGTCTCGCGCTGGACCGAGGTGCGCTCCGAAGACATCCGCCAGCGACCGGGCCTCGAGGTCCTGATGGAATCGGACGAGACGGGCGTCTGTTACGTGCAGGAAAAGGCCGGCAAACGGCTCTACGTCTTCAATCACGTCGAGTACGATTCGACCTCGCTTGCCGACGAGTATTTCCGTGATGTGAACGCCGGCGTACCGATCAAGATGCCGAGGAACTATTTCCCGCACAACGACCCGGCGATCGCCCCCTTGAACCGCTGGCGCAGCCATGCGCATCTGCTGTTCGGCAACTGGATCAACGAGATGTACCAGACAACACCGTATGATCTGGAGAAGATTGGCAAGGAAGGATAAGCGGATGACCGGCCTCGTGATCAGACCTGTTGCAGCTGACGACGAGGCCGCGTGGCGCCGTTTGTGGACTGCCTACCTCGCCTTCTACGAGACCGTGCTGCCGGAAGAAATCTACCGATCGACCTTCGCACGGCTGACCGGTGGTGGCGCCAACGAGTTCGCCGGCCTGCTGGCCGTCCTCGACGGCAAGCCTGTCGGCCTCGCCCACTATCTCTTCCATCGCTCGTGCTGGACGACCAACAATGTCTGCTACCTGCAGGATCTCTACGCCGATCCGGAAGTGCGCGGCACCGGCATCGGCAAGGCGCTGATCGAGGCGGTCTATGCGAAGGCTGCCGATGCGGGCACGCCGGAAGTCTACTGGATGACGCAGGAGTTCAACGCGACCGCGCGCCGTCTCTATGACCGCATCGCCGACAAGACGCCGTTCATCATCTACCAGAAGAATCTCTGACCGCCATGTTCATCCCCTTCTTCCTCGCGCTGAGGACCGCGAAGGTTCCCGTCACCCTACGGGAGTTCCTGTCGTTGCTGGAAGGTATGGAAGCAGGCATTGCCGACTTCGACGTCGAAGCCTTCTACTATCTTGCGCGCAGCGTGCTGGTGAAGGACGAACGCTTCATCGACCGGTTCGACCGGGTCTTTGCCGAGACCTTCAAGGGGCTCGAAGCCGTGTCGGGCGCGGCACCTAATGGAATCGACGCGAGAATTCCCGAAGCGTGGCTGCAGAAGCTCGCCGAGCGATACCTCACGGATGAGGAGAAACGCCTGATCGAGAGCCTCGGCGGCTTCGACAAACTCATGGAGACCCTGCGCCAGCGCCTAGCCGAGCAGAAGGGACGCCACCAGGGCGGCTCGAAGTGGATCGGCACTGCCGGCACCTCTCCTTTCGGCGCGTTCGGCTACAATCCGGAAGGCGTTCGCATCGGCCAGGACGCCTCCCGGCACCGCCGGGCCGTCAAGGTCTGGGACCGGCGCGAATTCAAGGATTACGACGACAGCGTTGAACTCGGCACCCGCAACATCAAGGTCGCGCTGAAACGGCTGCGGCGCTGGGTGCGCGAGGGCGCCGTGGACGAACTCGACCTGCCCGGCACGATCCACTCCACCGCCCAGCACGGCTACATCGACGTCGTCACCCGGCCCGAGCGGCGCAATGCGGTGAAGCTGCTGATGTTCTTCGACGCCGGCGGCTCGATGGACTCGCATGTCCGCACCGTCGAGGAGCTCTTCTCGGCGGCACGTGCCGAGTTCCGGCACCTGGAGCATTTCTACTTTCACAACTGCGTCTACGAAGGCGTCTGGAAAGACAACCGCCGCCGGCGCACCGACGTCACGCCGACGCTCGAGCTGATCCGCACCTATGGCAGCGACTATCGCGTGATCTTCGTCGGCGATGCGGCGATGAGCCCGTATGAGATCACCCATCCGGGCGGCTCCGTCGAGCACTGGAACAAGGAGGCCGGCGCGGTCTGGCTAACCCGCATCGCCGAGCATTTCCCCCGGGCGATCTGGCTCAATCCGGTGCACCAGGAACACTGGCGCTACACCCAGTCGACCGACCTGATCGGCCGCCTGATGCACGGCCGCATGTTTCCGATGACCCTTGCCGGGCTGCAATCGGCGACAAAGGAACTGTCGCGCTGACCGCCGCAAGCAGTTTCGCCAGCTCACAATGAAGTCGTAACCTGCTGCCGCAGCGCGACGGCCTCGTCGAGGGGCGCATCAATCCTACGCTTCAGCCACGCAGGCTGCTATGCTGGCGGTGTACCCCGGACGGCAAAGGAAGACGACCATGACGCAGGCAGTGGGCTTCATCGGACTTGGGTTCATGGGTCAAGGCATGGCCGCAAACATTCTGGCCAAAGGCTATCCGCTGGTCGGCATGGCGCATCGCAATCGTGCGCCGCTCGAGGCCCTGATCGCCAAGGGAGCAACCGAGGCGAAGTCGCCGCGCGAGATGGCGGAACGCTGCGACGTCATCGTTCTTTGCGTGACCGGATCGCCCGAAGTGCTGGCCGTCGTCGAGGGGGACGACGGCATTGCCGCTGCCGGCCGCCCTCTCACCATCATCGATTGCTCCACCTCGGACCCGTCCGTGACCACTTCGCTTGCAGCAAGGCTCGCAGTGAAGGGGACCACGCTCATCGACGCGCCGCTTGGCCGCACGCCGGCCGATGCCGCCGCCGGCACGCTCGACGTGATGGTCGGTGGGACCGATGCCGACGTTGCCCGGGTCCGTCCGATCCTCGACTGTTTCGCCGGCCGCGTCATCCATACCGGACCGACGGGCACCGGCCACACGATGAAACTTCTGAACAATTTCCTGTCGATGGGCTATGCCGCGCTCTATTCGGAAGCCCTCATGCTTGGCCGCAAGGCGGGGCTGACGCCGGAAACCTTCGACAGCGTCATCCGTGGCGGCCGGATGGATTGCGGTTTCTACCAGACCTTCTTCCGCTGGGTTCTGGAGCGCGATCCGAACGCCCACAAGTTTGCGATCCGCAACGGTTTCAAGGACATGAGCTATCTGGCCGCCTTCGCCAACGCCGAGGGCGTTGCCAACCCGGTCGGAGCGGCCGTGCGCAATTCATTCGCCCTCGCCGTCAACGCCGGCCGCGGCGACGACTATGTGCCGATGCTGTCGGATATCGTCGGTGCGGCGAACGGCCTGAAGTAGTTGAAGCTGGGGCACCGGGATATCTCCGGTCAGGCCCTCTCCCCGCGCAGAAAGATGACGAGCGAGCGCCCGGCATCCAGCACGTGGTCGCGCGTCAGGCGGGAGGCGAGTTCGGCGTCCCCCGCAGCGCATGCCTCGAGGATCGCCTCATGCTCGCGCTTGGCCCGCTGCACGCCGTCGGTCAAGGTGAGCTGTGCCCGCAGATACCGATCGATGCGATCAAGCGAGCCACGGACAATCTGCAGATAGTAAGGCCGGCCGGCGGCCTCGTAGAGGCTGTAGTGAAACAGGCGGTTGGTCTCGCCCCATTTGCCGGGGTCGGGCTCCCGTCCGAACTCCTCGCAATAGGCCCGAGCGATGTCGAGCATCCGCCGATCCATGTTGGGCACGGCCAGACGCATGACCTCTGCCTCGAGCATGGCACGGAATTCGAAGATCTCCTCGATCTCCTCGATCGACAGGCCGGCGACCACCGCGCCCTTGTAGCGTTGCGTCGTGATCAGGCCCTGTTGTTCGAGCCGGGACAGTGCCTCGCGCACGGGAATGCGGCTGGTATTGAACATCTGCGCGATCTGGTCCTGCCGGAGATTCTCGCCTTCGCCGAGATCGCCCTCAACGATGGCCTTGCGCAGCGCCTCATAGACGATATCGGCCGCGGACGCGGCTTGCCTGACATCGACGGCATCGAGCTTCATGTGTCCAAATCCCGGTTTGCGAACGGGCAGCGTCTGCGGCTGCCGCTGTTCGGTCATAGGTCCAATCCGGCACGCGGGCAACAGAGCGCAGGCGGCCGGAGGTTTTGCTTCTTTTCATATTGTATATTGGATCCAATATTTCTATGACTGATTTCCGCTGGCCCGACAGATCAATCGGCCGAGCCGGCACGAATCTCAAAAGCGTCACCGATCTCATGAAAGATGCATGTGAGGTTGGGGCGCGCCGCAATGAGGGAGTATGAGGTATGCGCAGTAGCAAGGTCATCCACATCGTTTCCTGTCACGCCGAAGGCGAAGTCGGCGACGTCATCGTCGGCGGTGTCGCGCCGCCGCCCGGCAAGACCGTGTGGGAGCAGCGCCGGTTCATCGCGGAGGACCAGGGCCTGCGCAACTTCGTGCTGAACGAGCCGCGCGGCGGCGTCTTCCGCCACATCAATCTGCTGGTGCCGCCGAAGGACCCGCGGGCGACGATGGGCTTCATCATCATGGAGCCGGAGGACACACCGCCGATGTCCGGTTCGAACTCGATCTGCGTTTCGACGGTGTTGCTCGATAGCGGCATCGTGCCAATGGTCGAGCCGGAAACGCGCATGGTGCTGGAAGCGCCAGGCGGATTGGTGGACGTGGTTGCCACCTGCCGCAATGGCAAGGCGGAGCGGATCGCGGTCACCAACGTACCGTCCTTTGCCGACAAGCTCGATGCAAAGCTTGAGGTGGAAGGTCTTGGCACGCTGACGGTCGACACGGCCTATGGCGGCGACAGTTTCGTGATTACCGATGCCCGCGCGCTTGGTTTCTCCGTAACGCCGGACGAAGCCCGCGAGTTGGCCGAGACCGGCATCCGCATCACCAAGGCCGCCAACGAGCAACTCGGCTTCACCCATCCGGAAAACCCGGAGTGGAACCACATCTCCTTCTGCCAGCTGACGCTGCCTGTGGAAGAACGCGATGGCGCACTGCATGGCCGCAACACGGTCGTCATCCAGCCGGCAAAGCTCGACCGTTCGCCGACCGGCACCGGCTGCTCGGCGCGGATGGCCGTGCTGCATGCCCGCGGCCAGATCAAGCTCGGCCAGGGCTTCTCGGGCTATTCGATCATTGATTCGCGCTTTGACTGCCGCATCGTCGGCGAGACCACCGTCGGCGGCCGCCCGGCGATCGTGCCGGAAATCTCCGGCCGGGCCTGGATCACCGGCACCAGCCAGGTGATGCTCGATCCGGACGATCCGTGGCCGACCGGCTACCGCCTCGCCGACACTTGGCCGCGCAAGCAATAATCCACTTTGTGCGGCGCCGCGCAGCTAAGGCGCGGCGCCGTCGCAGCGGTCGCGAGGCGATCTCTCGAGCAGCCCCAGGGCCGCGAAACGGGACACGTGAGAAGCAAGAACGAAAGCGCGTCTGGCGGATCTGAAACACCGTGACGCGCTTTATGCGTCGTTGGACCAGGTTGGCGTCAGGCCAGCCATTCCGGCAGCCTGACGGGGACCTTGCCGGACTGGGCGGCCACCACACAGTCAGCAAGGCTGCCAAACCGCACCGCGCGGCCGGAAAGGCCGGGGCCATAATGGGCGTATTTGCCGGAATTGGTCATCACCGCTTTGGTGCGCGTCGGAAACACCGGTTCGGAGATCGAGCACCAGCAGAGATCGGGCAACACCTGCACGCCGCTGTCCTGCAGTCGGGCGAAGGTGCCGTCGCGCTTCGCATCGGCGATGACCTGGTTTCCGGCCGTGACGATCACCGCGACGCTCGCGTGGCATCTTTTGCCGGCAAGCACATCGGCCAGCGCGCGGCATTCCTCCAGCGAAGCATGCGGGCTGCCAATGGCGACAAGCTCAACCTCTTCCGGCCCATCGTTCAAAATCGACCAGGCGGCCGCCATGTCGGAACGACTGATGGTCACGCGATCGGCATTGTCGGCCGCCGCACCCTCGGCCTCCGGCGTCACGCCCTCGACATGCAGCATCGGCGCGGCGGAGGTGGTGCCGAAGGCGGCGCAAAGTGCCTTGAGGTCGTCGCGCGACGGCTGCGCCGAAGCAAGCCCGCGCAACAGCGGGATCCGGTCCGGGGCAGCCCGGCCAGCGAGATAGCCGATCAGCGGCCAGAATGCATCGTCCACGCCCTCCGGCAACTCCACGTCGATGACGCGCTGCGCCTTGCGGTGCTCGTCGAGATAGACGCCCGAAAGAGGCGCCCGCCCGGTCAGCGCGATGCAGAGATCGAGGAAATCGGGGTGCTTCGCCGTGCGCGCGCCGAGCACGGTATTGGCGAAGATCACCGCATTGGATTCGGCCCAGGCGATCGATTCGCCCGCTTGCGGTGCGCTATCGAGCAGATAGGGCGAACAGGTAAAGGTCGGCCGGCACCCCATGCGGACATAGGCATCGGCAAGGCGCGCCGCCGGGTCGCCGAACGCATGCGGCACCCCCTGCGCCTGCCAGTTGGCGCGATCGACGGAAATGGCATTCATCGTCGTCGGCACACGGACTTGCGCGCCCATGTCGGCCATCTTCTCGGCAAAGGTCAGGTTCGCGGGACTGGCGTAGATGCAGCCGTCAATATGGCCCTGGGTTACGTCCACGAGACTGCGTGCGCCCTGCTGCGCGGCCATGGCGCAGATGATGCGCATCGCCTGCTGGACCGCAACGCCCTGCTTCCCTTCAAGCATCGCGCGATCGGCGTCGGTCAGATCCAGGGCCGCGGTGGCCGGCGGGCTGACCGGAATCGTCAGGCTTTCGGCCTCGATCGCGGTATCGCTGATCCGCGCCGTCGATGCGCGCGACAGCGCCGCAAAAGCGTCCGCCGATAGACGCAGGACCGGCAGCGGCTTGCCGAACATTTCCGATGCGATCAGTGCGCCGAGGGTTAACACGTCCTCAGCCTCGGAAAACACCAGCGCGGCCGGCGCCCGTCCGGTGAGCACGAGGTCGAGCAGCACGCCCGATCCGGTACAGGAGCCACGGCTCGACGGCATCACCAGGATGCCGCCGGTCAGACACTGGCCATGCAGAGGATGGTGAACGTCGATGACGGAGCCGGTCGCCGGGTCAACCCCACCCCAGAAGCTCAATGCTTCCGCTGATACCACGACGGGGCCTTCGGCCACGCCGCCAAGGATGCTTTGGGCGGGCGTCTGCGAGTTCATTCGGGGGTCCCTCTCTCAGAAACGTTGAGGCGAGAAAGAAGCAAGGTCGATGGCGGGGGCCTGATCGGTCAACAGGTCGGCGACAATCCGCGCCGTGCCCGCCGATTGGGTCAGGCCAAGATGGCCGTGCCCGAAGGCGTAGATGACGCGCGGCGTGGCCCGGCTGCGGCCGATCGCCGGCAGGCTGTCGGGCATCGAGGGGCGGAAGCCCATCCATTGCTCGCCGCCCTGCGGCTTCAGGCCCGGCAGAAACGCCTGCGCCTTCTTGAGCATCGCCTCTGACCGGCGGTAGTTCGGCGGCAGTTTCAGCCCCCCGAGTTCCACCGCACCACCAACACGGATACCCGTCGACAGGCGCGTGACGACGAAGCCGTGGCCGCCGAAGGTGACCTGCGTACGCAGGTCGAAGGCGTCGGCGGGAAGCGTTGTGTTGTAGCCGCGTTCGGTTTCCAGCGGGATGCTCTCGCCGAGAGTCTTGGCGATCTTGTGCGAGAATGCACCCGCCGACAGCACCACCTTCGCTGCCCGACGCGTGACGCCGTCGTCCGTCTGGATTTCGACCCCGTCCGCGACCGGCTGCAGGGCCGTGACGCCTGCCCGCTCGATCACGCCGCCCATTGCGCGGAAATGATCGGCAAGTGCGAGCGTGAAGAGCTTCGGATCGGCAATCGAGTACCAGCCCGGCGTGAAGGTCCCATGGGTGAAGCGCGGAGCGAGCCCGGGCTGGATGTCCGCCACGCCGGCAGCATCTAGGTGATGGAACTCGATCCCGTGCTCTGCGCGTGCCTTCCAGCCGGGAAACGAGGCCTTGAGCTCCCCCTCGCTCTCATAGACCTGGAGGTTGCCGTCCTTGCGCAGCATCGGCAGGGTGCCGGTCTGCTGCAGGAAGGGTTCCAGTTCCGCCTTCGACAGATCCATCAGCGCCGTTTGCGCCCTGGTCGAAGCCGCCACGCGTGCCGGGGCGCAGGCGCGCCAAAAGCGGAACATCCAAGGCGCGATCTGCAGCGCATAGGAAGGTGGCACCGTCAGCGGCCCGAGCGGGTCGAGCAGCCACTTCGGCGCCTTCATCAGGATGCCCGGCGAGGCGAGCGGCAGGATATCGGTGAAGGCGAAGGCTCCGGCATTGCCCGCCGAGGCGCCGGCCGCGGGGCCTTCGCGATCCAGGACGACGACCGACAGCCCCCGCGCCTGCGCGGCGATTGCCGCGGAAAGGCCAACGACACCCGCGCCGATGACGATCACATCGGCCTGACCCTGCTCTTTCATCGTGCCCTCAATGCGTCGCAGCCAGGAACTTCTTCGTCTCAGCGTGCTGCGGCGCGTCGAACAGCTGCTCCGGCGGAGCAATCTCGGCCATGATGCCCTGATGGAAGAAGGCGACGCGGTCGGAAACCTCGCGCGCGAACTTCATCTCGTGGGTGACGCAGATCATCGTCATACCTTCGGATGCGAGCATCCGCAGCGTATCGAGAACCTCGCCGACCAGCATCGGGTCGAGCGCCGAGGTCACTTCGTCGAACAGCATGTATTCCGGCGACATCGCCAGCGCCCGGGCAATCGCCATGCGCTGCTGCTGGCCGCCCGACATGCGGTTCGGATAGACCGACAGCTTTTCGGCGAGACCGACATGGGTCAGCTGCCGGACGGCGACGGCCTCAGCATCGGCCTTCGACAGACCGAGAACCTTGCGCGGCGCGAGCATGACATTTTCCAGCACGGTCAGGTGCGGGAAGGCGTTCCACTGCTGGAACACGATGCCCACCTTCTGGCGCAGCTTGTTGAGGTCGGTGCCCTTGGCATGAACGTCGGTGCCGTCGATGACGATCCGGCCGGCATCGATCGGCTCCAGGCCGTTGATGCAGGTGAGCAGCGTCGACTTGCCGGAACCGGAGCCGCCGATGACGGTCAGCACTTCGCCCTTGTTGACGGTCAGGTCGATTCCCTTCAGAACCTCCAGTTCGCCGAAGGATTTGCGGACGTTTTCAATCTCAATCATTGGGAGACCACCGTTTCTCGAGATACCCGCCGAGCCGGGCGATGGGGAAGCTGATGATGAAGTAGATGGCGCCGCAGATCAGCAGGATGAACAGCGGCTCCTGCAGGCGGGTGACGAGGATCTGCGAGGCGCGCAGCAGCTCGATCAGGCCGAGCCAGAGCACGAGTGCGGAGTCCTTCATCACGCTGAGCGCCAGGCCGATCCAGGCCGGCAGCGAGACGCGGGTGGCGAGCGGCGCCACGATGTAGCGCATGTCCTGCCACCAGGTCATGCCGAGCGAGCGGGCCGCCCGGCGGGTGGTCACCGGCACCGACGACATGCCGCCGCGGACGATCTCGGTGCAGTAGGCGGCCGTATAGAGCGACAGCACCACGCAGGAGGTCGTGAACGGAGGCCAGCCGAGCTTGGCGATCGACTGGAAGGCATTGCCGAGCACGAGCTGGATCAGCAGCGGCACGGATCGGAACACGTCGAGCACGAAGGTCAACGGTGCGGACCAGTAGGGCCCGAACTGGAAGCGGATCACCCCGCATAGGACCCCGAGCACCGTGCCGGCGGCGACCGAGATGGCGGTGACCGCGAGCGTCATCCCCGCGCCCTGCGCGAGGAAGACCAGGTCACCCCAGGTGAGGGCAGTATCAAACATCACTCACCTCTCCTTAGTAGCGGAACATGCGCGAGGCAAACGCCCGGGCGCCCAGCGTGACGGCCTTGGCGATGACGTAGTAGATCACCGCGGCCAAAGCGAAGAACTCGAAGGTGCGGAACGTACGGGCGTTCAGGTCCTGCGTGACGCCGGCGAGATCGGTGTTCATGCCGACGGTGACGCCAAGCGAGGTCATCAGGATCGCCCAGACCATCTGGTTGGTGACCGGCAGGAAGGCGATGCGCAGCATCTGCGGCATGACGATCAGCCGAAACGCCTGCAGCGAGCTCATGCCGAGCGACCGGCCCGCGCGCGTCTGGGTGTCGGGGATTGCCTTGAGCGCGCCGCGGAAGTTTTCCGCCAGGTAGCCGGCATTGTTGAAGGCGATACCGACCAGGAGCGACGTGAAGGGGCTCAGGTGGATGCCGAAATTGCCAAGCCCGAAATGGGCCATGTAGATCTGGAACAGTGCGGGCGTGTTGCGCGCGACCTCGACCCAGGCGGTGGCGAAACCGCTGAGGATGCGATTGCCCGACCGACGGAACAGCGTCAGAGCCATGGCGATCACCAGGCCGATGGCCATGGAGAGCAGCGCAATCTGCAGCGTCACCAGGGCGCCGTCGAGCATCTGCGGCAGCGCCTTGAACGCCTGCTTCCATTGAAAGGTGTAGCTGAACATTACCGTCTCACCTCTTGGAAAGGAGCAGCGGCGCGAGGGACTGTCCCCCGCGCCGCCAGCGAACGGTCAGCTTAGCGATAGACGCCGTTTACCGTCAGGTTGGCCGGCTCGCCCTCGCCAACCCACTTCTTGTAAAGCTCGGCGTAGCGGCCGCTGCGAACCTGCTGGTTGATGAACAGGTTCAGGTAGTTGATGAAGCCGTACTCTTCGCGGTTGGTGAAGAGGGCCACGTAGTCCGGTACCATCGGCGCCTTGTCTACGATCTTGATGCCCGGGAACTTGCCGGACTTCACGTTGGCATTCGCCACTTCGGTGGTCGAGACGGTGGCATCCAGCTGGCCCTGGCTCAGTGCGAGGAAGACGTCGGCCTGGGTCTGGTAGGGACGGAACTCGCCCTCGCCCCAAGCCTTGACCTGTCCTTCCAGCCAGATCGCTTCATAGGTGCCGGCGGTGGCGCCGACGACCTTGCCCTTCATGCCTTCCCAAGTGGTGAAGTCAGCCTTCTCGCTGGCAACGACCGAGTTCTCGAAGGCGTAGTACGGGATGGTCATGCCGACGGTCTTGGCGCGATCCAGCGTGTCGGAGGTCGAGGCGACGCCGACGTCGACGCGGCCGGACATCAGCGCAGGAATGCGCTCGGGGAACGGCGTCTCGACGATTTCGGCGGTCACGCCCAGCGACTTGGCAAGGTCGTTGCAGTAGTCGACGTCGAAGCCGATCGGGTTGTTGCTCTCGTCGCGCGAGCCCATCGGCGGGAAGTCGAGCACCACGGCGCAACGCAGCGTGCCCGAGGAAATGACATCGTCCAGCTTGTCGGCCTTGGCCGCGGAGACCATGCAGGTTGCGGCCACGAGGCCAGCCATCACGGTTGAAAGTTTCATACGTCTCTCCCTTCATAGGCAATTACGGGTGCCAGAAAGGCGCCATAATCATAATGGCGCCTTAAAAATCAACATAAAAAATACTTGTTGTATACATTTTGAATGCAGGTGGTTGATATTCCAACCACTTTCCTTGCACCGGAAAAGCGCCATGGAACGCCAAATGCATTCCATGGACACCGTCATTCATCCATCGCGGCAGAGCCGGAGGGTTACTAGGCCTTATTGGCCGTCAGGCCAAGAGGTCTTCAGGCAAAATTTCAGCCGGCATGTTCTGGTAGGCAACCGGGCGGAGGAAACGGCGGATCGACATGGTGCCAACGCTGGTCGCTCCGAAGTTGGTGCTGGCCGGATAAGGGCCGCCATGGACCATGGAGTCCACCACTTCGACGCCCGTCGGAAAGCCATTGACCAGCACGCGGCCGGCCTTGTGCTCGAGCACGGGCCGCAAACGGCGGGCCGCGTCCACATCCGCGTCATCCATGTGCAAGGTCGCCGTCAGTTGTCCCTCGAAGGAGCCGGCAAGGCGAAGCATCTCGTCGAGCGAGTTCACCCGCACGATAAGGCCGAGCGGACCGAAGACTTCCTGGCCCAGACCATGATCGGCGAGGAAGTCAGACCCCTTCGTCTCGAACAGGTTGGGAGACGCCTGGCGTCCCTCGGAGCGCGTCACCAGCGTCGCCTGCACCGAATTGCTCGCCAGAAGCCGCTCCTGTCCCTCGCGGTAGGCCGAGGCGATGCCGTCGGTCAACATGGTCTGCGGAGCCACCTGCGCAAGTGCGGCCTTCGTCGCGTCGACGAAACGGTCGGCATCTGGGCCATCGATCACCACGGCAATGCCGGGGTTGGTGCAGAACTGGCCAGCCCCCATGGACAGCGAAGCCGACCAACCCTGTCCGAGCGATTCAGCACGCGCGGCAACGGCATGCGGCAAAACGAACATGGGATTGACGCTGCCCAGTTCGCCGAAGAAGGGGATCGGCTCGGGCCGTGCGGCACACAGGTCGAACAGCGCACGACCACCGGCGAGGCTGCCGGTAAAGCCCACAGCCTTGATCTTCGGATGCTGCACTAGTGCGTGACCCACGTCGCGCTTGCCGCCCTGGATCAGCGAGAAGACCCCCTTCGGCATGCCTGCCTTTTCGATTGCCGCAAGGACCGCTTCGGCGACGATCTCGCCGGTGCCGGGATGGGCCGAATGTCCCTTGACCACGACGGGGCAGCCGGCCGCGAGAGCCGCCGCCGTGTCGCCGCCGGCCGTCGAGAAGGCGAGCGGGAAATTGGAGGCACCAAAGACGGCCACCGGCCCGATCGGGCGCTGCACCATCAGGATCTCCGGCCGCGGTGCCGGCTGCCGGTCGGGCTGCGCCGGTGCGCGCCGGCGATCGAGGTAGTCGCCCTTGCGAATATGCTCGGCGAAAAGCTTCAACTGGCCGACGGTGCGGCCGCGTTCACCCTGCAGTCGCGCCTCTGGCAGGCCGGTTTCCTGGGTGCCGATTTCGGTGATCGCCTCGGCGCGGGCCTCGATTTCCTCGGCAATGGCATCGAGGAACGCAGCGCGCGCTTCCCGCGAGGTGGCGGCGTAGCTCCAGAAAGCCTGTTCGGCAGCCTGGCAGGCGCGGTCGACCAGTTCAACGGTTCCGGCAGAGAAGCGATGTGCTGGACCATGCGCCGGAGCGGAGGTAAAGGTCTGTTCACCGGCGACCCATTCGCCAGCGATCAGGTGTTTGCCGTTGGGGGTATAAGGCATGTCTTGGGATCCTTCGTGTCTTGTGCCTCGGCCACGGGATGGGGGACTAACCGGCACGCTGGCCCGGCACTTGCATCTTTCACCCCATCATGCATACAACATGTCCACATGATTGCAACGCTTGTCTCGGCAGTGCCGCGCACTTCCGATCAAGCGACAGCCACACCGCATGACGCACGAAAGGAAGCTGTAATGAGCCAAGACACCATCCTCACAATCGAGGCCCTGACCAAGCGCGTCGAAGAGATCTTCCGCAAGGGCGGGCTCAACGAGGTTCAGGCGGGTGCGGTCGCCCGGGTGATCGTCGCCGGGGAACGCGATGCCTGCAAGTCGCACGGCATCTACAGGATCGAGGGCGCCCTGCGCACGGTCAAGGCAGGCAAGGTCAAGCCGGATGCGGTGCCGGAACTGACGGTGACGGAAGGCTCGGCCATCGTCAAGGTGGACGCGAAGGGCGGCTTTGCCAATCCGGCGGTCGAGCTCGGCGTGCCGGCCCTGGCAGAGCGCGCCCGCGCCTGCGGCCTGGCGGCTCTCGTCATCAACGACTGCACGCATTTCTCGGCTCTCTGGCCCGAGGTCGAGGCGGTAACGGCCCAGGGCCTTGCCGGGCTCGTCATGTGCCCGAGCTATGCGACCGTCGCGCCGACCGGCGGCAACAAGCCGCTGCTCGGGACCAATCCGTTCGCATTCGGCTGGCCGCGTCCGGGCAAGTCGCCCTACGTCTTCGACTTTGCCACCTCGGTGGCCGCGCGCGGTGAGATCGAGTTGCACCGGCGGGCGGGCAAGCAGCTTCCCGACGGCTGGGCGATCGACGCGGACGGCAAGCCGACGACCGATCCGGAAGCGGCGCTCGCCGGCGCCATGCTGCCGTTCGGCGGCCACAAGGGCTCGGCCATCGGCACGATGGTCGAACTGCTTGCCGGCATCATGATCGGCGACCTGACCAGCCCGGAAGTGCTGGACTACCTCGGCACGACGACGCTGTCCCCCTTCCACGGCGAACTGATCCTCGCCTTCTCGCCGGAAGCTTTTGCCGCAGGCCGTGCCGGCGATCCATTCGCCCGCGCCGAGGTGCTGTTCGAGGCGATCGTCGGCCAGGGTGCCCGCTTGCCCTCGCAGCGCCGCTATGTCGCGCGCGCGAAATCGCAGGCCGAGGGCATTACCCTGACTGGCGCCGAGGTGGAGCAGCTCGACCGCCTCCTGGCGCTCGGGCTTGACGCCATTGCCTAAGTAGCCGGCGCAGGTTTTGCGCTGTCGCCACAATTGACCCCGGTCTAGGCATCGTCCAGGCCGGGGTTTTTTGTCCCTCCGCGGTCGCCTTCTCCGTGTCCTCCAGAACGAAAAAAGGCCCTCCCGAGGGAGAGCCTTCTTGCAAAGGATAGGTGGCCTCGGTTCAGGCCTTGTACTTCTGCACGGCGCCCGGGAGCTTGCTCCACTCGGCGTACCAGGTGTCGAACAGCTTGAGCTGGGCTTCGACATAGCCGCGCTGGCTCTCGGAGAGCGCGTCGGTCGCATTGAAGTGCAGCGTGTATTCCTTGTCGCCCTTCAGCACCATCATGTGCTTGAAGTAGAGGACCAGGTCCGGACCTTCGTCGAAGGAGGAGAGGACGGCGAGCGCCTGTTCCAGCTCCAGCGCGCGCTGGCGGGCTTCCACGTCGCCAGCGGCGGCGGCGCGTGCCAGGTTGCACATGTGCAGGACTTCCTTCGGCAGCACGACGCCGATGCCGGTGATCGCACCGACCGCGCCGCAGTTGACGAAGCCCTGGAACACGCAGGTGTCGACGCCGACCATCAGGATGACGTCGTCATCGCGGCTGGTGATGTGCTCGGCCGCATAGCGCATGTCGGCCGCACCGCCGAACTCCTTGAAGCCGATGAGGTTCGGGTGCTCTTCGCGCAGAGCGAAGAACAGGTCGGCGCGGGTGGCGTAACCGTAATAGGGGCTGTTGTAGATGACCGACGGAAGGTCCGGAGCGGCCGCCAGGATCGCCTTGAAATGGTCCTTCTGGGCGGAGACGATCGAAGCGCGCGACAGGATGCGCGGGATGACCATGAGGCCCTGTGCGCCGACCTTCTGGGCGTGAGCGGCATGCGCCACGGCCGTCGCGGTGTTGACGGCACCCGTGCCGACGACGACCGGAACGCCGGCCTTCACCAGACGCTCGACGCCTTCCATGCGCTGCGCATCGGTCAGCAGCGGCCAGTCACCCATGGAGCCGCAGTAAACGACGGCCGACATGCCCTTTTCGATCAGTTCCTTGCCCTTGCGGACGAGCGCGTCGAAGTCGGGGGTGCGGTCTTCCTTGCAAGGGGTCATCAGCGCGGGGATCACGCCGAAAAAAATCTCGGTCTTCATTGTAAACTCCTCTTTAGGCTGTCGATCGGGCAACTTTGGCGCGCCAATGGCGTCGGTGTCTCATCGCCTTCGACAGGGATAATAGCACTTGTATTTTATTTGTCGACAAGAAATGCACAAAACATCAGAGCGTGATGTTCAGCCGTTCCTTGCGGGTAAAAAGCTTCTGGATTTGAGAGACGATCTGGTCCGCATGTGCCTTCGCCAGGCGGTCGGCAGCCTCCATGTCACGCGCGGCGATCACCGCAATCATCTCGGCATGCTCGTCAATGAAGCGCTGCGGAAATTGCTCTTCGTAGGACTGGTAGTAGAGGCGCAGGATCCGCCGCCCCTCATCCAGCAGCCGGCGGAACAGGCTCGTGAAATAGGGATTGCGGCCCGCATCGGCGATGGCCGAGTGGAAGGCGGCGTTGGTGGCGATCATCGCCAGCGCATCCCTCGCCTCGACCGCCGCGGCATATTCCTCGTGGAAGCCGCGAATCACGACCAGGTCCTCCGGGCGATGGTATTGTGCCGCCAGCCGCGTCGTGACCCGGTACATCAACACCAGCGCATCGAAGAAGGTGTGCATATTGAGGAAGTCGATGTTCGACACCATGGTCGACCGGTTGGGCAGCGTATCGATCAGCCCCTCGCCCGCCAGGCGCACCAGCGCCTCGCGAATCGGCGTGCGCGACATCTCGAAGCGCTCCGCCAACTGCACCTCGTCGATCGGGCTGCCGGGCGGCAGCACGAGATCGAGTATCTCGTCGCGCAAGATGTCGTAGACAAGTTTTACGCCAGATCCGCGCTTGCGTTCCAGGTTTGGTGTCGCCAGTTTTTCAGTCATTTGTCAAACTCTGTGTCGACAAAAGAAATACACACATTGGCTGCGAATTCAACGCCCGCCGCCGGAAACTATTTTCACAGGCTATGCCGGTCACGAGCGCGCCACGGCCCGACGAACAACGGATCCAAGGAGCCGCGCCCCTACCTTGTGGCGCACACCATCGCCGGCTCTGGGAGCCCAAAAGGCCGGGGCAAACACATCCGCCCACCAGGGGCCCGTCCGGCTCCCTTGCACCTGGGCATCCGCCGTAGTTCAGCTCTCGGCAGTCTCCCCACCGACGTGGCCACCAAGGAAAAGCTGTCCTACACGCGGATCGGCAAGTAGCTTTGCCGCCTTGTCGTGCATGCGCGTCTGCCCGAGTTCCAGGACCAGACCGTAATCGGACATCGCCAGCGCCGACTTGGCGTTCTGCTCAACCATCAGAATGGTGACGCCTCGATCACGCAGGCGGATAAGCGTCTGGAAGACTTCCTGGACGAGGTTCGGCGACAAGCCGATCGAAGGTTCGTCGATCAGGATCAGCTTCGGATCGAGCAGCAGCGCGCGCGCCACTTCGAGCTGCTTTTGCTGCCCGCCCGATAGCTCGATCGCCTTGCGGTCGCGAAACTGCCGCAGCATCGGGAACTGGTCCATGACCGTCTCGATGCGCTGACGCACCTGCGCCTGATCCGGCGCGGTGATGCCGCCGAGTTCCAGGTTGTGGTAGACGGACAGTTGAGGCACCACATTGCGTCCCTGCGGCACGTAGGTGACGCCATGGCCGATCATCTGCCGCGGGGTATTTTTCGTCACGTCCTTTCCGTCGAGCAGAACCTGCCCGGACTGGATGTTGAGCAGGCCGAAGATGGCCTTGAAGACGGTGGACTTACCGGCCCCATTCGGTCCGATCACCGTGGTGATGGAGCCCTTCGGGATCGAAAACGACACGCCGTTCAGGATCGTGATCTTGCCGTAACCGCCGTGGACATTCTTCAGTTCAAGCATCGTCAGCCCCCCAGATAGGCGTCGATGACGGTCTGGTTGGCGCGGATTTCCTCCGGCGTGCCTTCCGCGATGATGCTGCCTTCGGCCAGCACGATGATGCGGGTGCAAAGGCTCATGACAAACTCCATGTTGTGCTCGATCACGACAAAAGTCGTGCCATGCTCGGCATTGTAGGCCGTCAGACGCTCCTTCAGACCGGCGAGCATGGTGAGGTTCACGCCGCCCGCCGGCTCATCGAGCAGCACGAGGCTCGGCCCCGCCATGAAGGCCATCGCCGCATCGACCAGCTTCTGTTGGCCATAGGACAGCGAACCGGCCAGCGTGTCGCGGAGATGGGAAAGGCGGAAGAAGGCGATCAACTTCTCGGCCTCGGCGGTCAGGCCGGCATCGCCAGGCCCGAAGAGTCGCGACAACATGCTGCCGTGGTGTTCCTGGCCGGCAAGTATGACGTTGTCGAGGACCGACATCTTCGGGAACACCGACAGCTGCTGGAAGGTCCGACCGACGCCGAGCTTGTTGAGCTCGGAGGCGCGCATCCCGGAAACGTTCTTGCCGTTGACCGCGACGTCGCCGCCATCGGGCGGGAGTTGACCGAGGATGCAGTTGAAAAGTGTCGACTTGCCCGAGCCGTTCGGGCCGATCAGGCCAAGGATTTCCCCCTTGTGCACGTCGAACGAGACACCGTTCACGGCCGTGATGCCGCCGAAGCTCTTCTTGATATCGCGGACGGATAGGACTGGCGCATTCATTTCAGGCCCGCCCCCTCTTTCATGTCGGCCCGAACCTGGTGTCGAGGCCAGAACTTTTCACGCAACCGCCCCCACACGCCGATCAATCCGGAAGGCACGAACACCAGCATCACGATGACGAGCGCCGAGTAGATGATCAGGTAATACCCCTCGGTGAAACGCAGCACCTCCGGCAGCAGGATCACCACGGCCGCGCCCAGGAATGGTCCGAAGAAATAGCCGGAGCCGCCGACCACGACCATCAACAGGATGCGAAGCGAATGGGCAAGTCCGAACGATCCCGGCTCGATGAACTGCACGAGCGGCGCAATCAGGGTGCCGGCCAACCCGCCGAAGGCCGAGCCGATGGCGAAGGCGAGCAGGGTGATGCGTCGCGTATCGACGCCGAGGCTTTCGGCGCGGATGGGGTTTTCCCGCAGCGCCTTGAAGGCGCGTCCCCACGGCGAACGGACGATGCCCCACATTGCCAACGCGGCCAGCACGGTTACGCCCAGCGTGAAGTAGTAGAAGTGCAACTGCTTCATCGTCGAGAACAGGCCGAAATCCGGCCGCGGCATGCCGACGAGCCCATAGGAGCCGCCGGTCAGCCAGTCCTCGTTTCGCAGCACCAGGAAGACCAGCGTGTTGAAGRCGAGCGTGACGAAGGCCAGGAAGTGACCCTTCACCCGCAAGGCCGGGTAACCGAGCAGGAGGCCAACGACGAAACAGGCTATGAGCGCGAGTGGCAGCGTCAGGAGCCAGTGCCAGCCGGCAAGCGTCAGCAGCGACGTCACATAGGCACCGATCGCCATGAACGAGGCCTGTGCCAATGAGATTTGGCCGGCATATCCGAGCGTGAGGTTGAGTCCCATGGCGGCGATGGCAAAAACGAGCCACGAGGTCAGCACGTAGATGATGTAGTTGCCTTGCCCGATTGGCGCCGCGATGGCGAGGGCGAGAAGTCCCAGAATGAAGAGAGTGCGCCTGCGATCGTTCATCAGACAGCCCTGCCTTCCGATGTCCCCATGATCCCTTGTGGCCTGACGAGGATGATGCCGATCAGAAGGACAAGCGGCAGTGCCGCACGATATTCGGCCGTGATGTAGGCTGCGGTGAGATTGTCGAGGACGCCGATCAGCAGGCCGCCCACAAGCGCGCCGCGAATCTGGTTGAAGCCCCCCACGATTGCAGCGATGAAGGCGATCAGGCCAAGTGTCTCGCCGTTCGAGAATTTGGCCAGATAGACCGGGGTGATCAGGAACGAGGCAAGTGCCGCCAGCGCCCCGTTGATCAGGAAGGCGTAGAGGATCATGCGCTTCACATTGACGCCCAGAATTTCGGCGACGGCGGGATTCTGTGCGGTGGCCTGCATGCAACGGCCCGTGCGCGTCCGGTTCAGGAACAACGTCAGCGCCACGACAATCGCAAGCGACAGCACGAGATTGAGGATATCCTGCATCGAGAGGACGGCACCGAAGACATCGATCGGGTCATTCGGAAAGATTGACGGGAACGGCTGTGCTTCCGCGGAGTAGAATTCCTTCACGCTTTCCTTCAGCAGGATGCCGAGGGCCATCGTCGCAATGATCAGCGTAATGCCCCCGTGCGGCAGGATCGGCTCCGCGACGAGCTTCTTGAACATCAGCCCGAGCACCACGACCGAAACAGCAAGACCGAACAGCAATGCGGTCCAAAAAGGCAAGCCGAAAAGGCTCATTCCCGCCAGCACGAAAAAGGCCGGCAGCATGACGAATTCCCCCTGGGCGAAATTCACCGTCTGTGCCGCCTGCCAGACGAGGGTAAAGCCGATCGCGACAAGCGCGTAGATGGAGCCGGTCGCCAAACCGGACAGAAGGACCTGTAGGAACTGGGACATCGCGTCTTCTTCCGAAGGCCGCGGCGAGCGTGCTCGCCGCGGCGGGAAAGGGTTGATCAGTTGGCCGGAACCGTACCGATGACCGCCGGCGCGCCGTCCTTGACCTGAACCATGAAACTCGGACGGGACATTTCGCCCCTGTCATCCCAGCAGGTGTCGAGCAGAATCTTCGGGTGGTCTGCCGCAGTCAGGCAAAGTCCGCGCATCTTTTCGGAGAAGGCCTCGCCGTTGAGGTCACCCACCATCTCGGTGACGTACTTGGTCGTCCAGGCACCGACATAGCCCTTGATGGCATCATGGGTCGGCTTGCGCTTGAAAGTCTCCTCGAACTTCGTCGTGAAGGCCGCAATGCCCGGCACTTCGGTCGCAGTCGCGGTGACGCCGACATGGGCGATTGCGCCGTCGGCGGCGGCCCCCGCCAGTTCCACGACCTTGGCCTCGGTCAACGTGACTTCGCCGACGAGCGGCATGGCCAAGCCCTGCTTCTTCGCCTCGATCAGGAAGCGTGCGGATTCCTCCTGGTTCATGTAGACAAAGACGGCCTCGGGGTTGGCTTCCTTGAGCTTGGCAACGTCGGCGGCATAATCGGTCTGCGCCTGTTCCGAAGCGACGTCGACGACGACCTCGATGCCAACCTTCTTCATTTCTTCAACGAAGACGTCATGACCGCCCTTGCCGAACTCGTTGTTGAGCCAGGCCACGCCCACCTTCTTCGCCTTCAGCGTGTCGGTGAAATAATTCGTCAGCGCCGGAACCCCCTTCTGCGCGCCGGACGACGTGCGGAAGACGAACGGATTGCCCTTCTCCACGATGCTCGGCGCCTCCGAGCCAACGAACTGGGGAATGCTGTTCTGCTGCGCAACCAGCATGTTGACCATCGTCGAGCCGGAATAGATCGTGCCGAGGATCGCATAGGCGCCGTCATCGATCGCCTTCTGGACCATGGCGCGCGAAACCTGCGGATCGGTCTGGGTATCGTATTCGCCGACCTCGACCTGCTTTCCGAGAATGCCGCCCTCGGCGTTGATTTCCTCGGCTGCGATCTTGATACCATCACGCCAGTTGGTGCCGGCGGGCGCGCCTGGTCCGGAAAGTTCGGCAACCATGCCCAGCTTAATCAATTCCTGCGCATGGGCCGCGCTGACAGTTGCCAGAAGCGCGGTCGATGCTGCGAACAAGTATTTGCGGTACATTTAAGTCATCCCCTAAAAATTATGCCTTGGATCTCCGGTGGCTCGGCCTCCTGCCGGAGTCGCCAACGCATTGAAAATACTAGGAGACAAAAGTCAAATTCATCGCTCCCCATCTGCGACGGAATTGGAGGTTTCCACCAATGTTTCCGCTTGGGGCATCGAACTTCCGGCGACCAACATCGCGCAACGACGCGCAGCCAAGTCGTGTCGATAGCGGCGAGAACTGCGGCCCGGAGATGATGCAGGCGACGAACTGCGTCGACCATTGGCCAAATAGCAGTTCGAAAAGCGCTTCCGCCTAAGCAGGTCGCAGAGGGATGGAACCGCATGACTATCGCCCAAGCGCGAGAGAAGGTGTACGGCGTGGACAGCACGTACCCAGAAGACATGCGCGCCGGCATGAGCAGCGGGGAATATTTCTCGCTGGCGACTGTGCGTGGCTAAACCACCAAGTCATCCACCCACGACAATCCCTTCTCCTCGCGATGGCGGCGGTAGCAGTCCATCTCCTCGACTACCTCAGGTTTGGACTTGAAGTAGTCGTGCATAAGCTGGTTCGAGGTGCTCAAGGTGACGATGAACGTGTCAATCGTGGCCGCAAGGTCTTCACGGGTCGGTTTGTCGAATATCACCAAGTCTAGAGTTCCGCCCTCGCGCGGCCGGAAATGCCTGCTGGTAAGCGAACGTAGGTTATTATGGCTGTCGTTGCAAAGGCTGTTGTAGATGGAACGGTACTCATTCTCCATGCCCGCCTTCTGGAATTTCTGAAGGTTCGTCGAGATGTGTACCGTTTTCCTAAGCTTGGCCAGTTCGGCCTTGTGCTCGTCAAGCTTCGCCTGAGCTTCCGGGCTGTCCTTGAAATAGGCAAGGAAGGAGTTCTCGCCGTTCACGCCGTCATCCGCCAGCTTAATCCATTCCTTGTGGTAGGCCGCGAGCATGACGTTCAGATAGTCATCGTCGTTGGCGAGGTTAATGAGGTCAACGTGGGCCTCAATCGCTGAGCGGAGGAGAATGTCCATCCCGGTATAGCCGCCAGCCTCCCTGATTTGCAGGGCAGCGCTCGTCAGTTCGATAATAGAGGAATAGAGTGACACAAGCGTGCGGTGCACCTCGCTGCGCTTGTCGAACTTCAGTTCGGGGAGGTTTTTCACAGTAACGTGGTAAAGCTCGATCAGAAATTCGTACATCTCCACCTCCAGCCGATGGTTGATGACGAATAACAGGCTTGCCCCTTTGACTCCAGTTGACGGTGGCGACAGGGTGGCGACACGAGAAAACCCATTCGAGCTCTCCAAGACATCGCGGCAATAAAGATTGATTTCTTTAGGAGAAAATGGAGCGGGTGAGGCGATTCGAACGCCCGACCCCAACCTTGGCAAGGTTGTGCTCTACCCCTGAGCTACACCCGCTCATCGTCGACGGCCTGGGGTAGTCGGTGGCCGAAGGTCGCTGCGTTGCGGCGACGGGCGGTATATGACCCAAGCGTTTTTCAAATGCAACAGGGAAATGACGAGATTTTCCAGAAATTTTCGATCGGACCGCAGAAGACCTGAAATCCGGCCGCTGCCGCGACGCGTGCCCGGCGCAACGCCCGTTGCCTCTGCTTGCGATAGGTTTTAAGCAACAATACAAGCCAGCCGGTCCATCGCGAGATGCTGAACCGGGCAATGGACAGAAGCGGGACACCAGTGGGATCAGACATGGACATGCAGCGCGACGCACGGCGGCCGAAGACCGAAGAGGAGCTTTTCGCCTTCCTCGACGGCCTCGGCATTAAGCACACGACGAAGAATCATGAACCGGTCTTCACGGTCGCCGAATCGGTGGCGCTGCGCGACGAAATCCCCGGCGGTCACACGAAGAACCTGTTCCTCAAGGACAAGAAGGACAACTTTTTCCTTCTGACTGTGGAGGAGAACGCGACCGTCGACCTGAAGACGATCCATGGCGTCATCGGCGCGGCGAGCCGCGTCTCGTTCGGCAAGCCGGAAAAGCTGATGGAATATCTCGGCGTCATCCCCGGTTCGGTTACCGCCTTTGGCGTCATCAACGACACCGGCCTGAATGTGAAGGTGATCATCGACGCGGACCTGATGGCCTACGACATCATCAACGCGCACCCCTTGCGGAACGACGCGACCACCTCGATCGGATCGAAGGACCTGCTCCGTTTCATCGAGGCGACGGGCCACGAGCCGCTTGTCTTGAAAGTGACCGCCTGACATACGATCTTCTGGCGAAATTCGATTGAAGTCGGGCGATGGTCCGTGAGGAGAAGATGATGAGCGACAATCCCTATGCGACATCGTTCGGCGGACAGATGAACGCGGCCGTCAACTATGGCGGCGCCCCCGCGGCCGACCTGATCAAGGACACGACGACCGCGAATTTCGCTAAGGACGTTATCGATGCCTCGCGCCAGCAGCCGGTGCTCGTCGATTTCTGGGCGCCCTGGTGCGGCCCCTGCAAGCAGTTGACGCCCGTCATCGAGAAGGTGGTCAAGGAAGCCGCCGGCCGCGTGAAGCTCGTCAAGATGAACATCGACGATCACCCGTCGATCGCCGGCCAGCTCGGCATCCAGTCGATTCCCGCCGTGATCGCCTTCGTCGGCGGCCGCCCGGCCGACGGCTTCATGGGTGCCTTGCCGGAAAGTCAGGTGCGCGCCTTCATCGACAAGGTCGCAGGCCCCGCCGGTGCGGATCAGAAGGCGGAGCTGGAAGCCGTTCTCGGCGAGGCAAAAGCGCTTCTGGACCAGAACGACATTGCCGGCGCGGCCGATCTCTTCGGCGCCATCCTGCAGGCGGACCCTGACAGTGCCGCGGCCCTCGCGGGCATGGCCCAGTGCATGATTGCCGCCGGCCAGCACGAAAACGCCCGTCAGGCGCTTGCATCCGCCACCGAGGAAATGGCGAAGGATCCAGCGATCGCCGCCGTGCTGAAGCAGCTCGATCAGATCGAGGAGGCCCGCAAGCTCGGTGACCCGCAAGCCTTGGAGCAAGCGCTTGCCGTCAACCCGGATGACCACGCCGCCCGTCTGAACCTCGCCAAGATCCGCAATGTCGAAGGCGACCGGGAGGCGGCTGCCGACCATCTGCTGATGATCATGAAGCGCGATCGCACCTTCGAGGACGATGCGGCCCGGCGGGAGCTTCTCCAGTTCTTCGAGGTGTGGGGGCCGAAGGATCCGGCGACAATCGCTGCCCGGCGCAAGCTCTCTTCGATCCTGTTTTCCTGATCGATCGCCCCTCGACATCTTGAGAAATCCGCCGCAAACCCCATTTCAAAGGCATCGTGGCTGTCCGGCCCGCACTCCGGACGCCGCAAAATGCAAGGGGAAGGCGAGAAAATGCATGTCGGAAATGCGCGTTATCTGAAACCGGACGACCTGCCCGGGACGATTCCTGTATTTCCGCTCACGGGCGCCCTGCTTCTGCCGGGCGGGCAATTGCCTCTCAACATCTTCGAGCCGCGCTATCTTTCCATGTTTGACGACGCACTTGCCGGCGGTCGGCTGATCGGCATGGTCCAGCCGGTCTTCGGCGACCATGTCGAATCCGATCCGTCGGCGGAGGCGCCAGCGCTTTGCCGGGTCGGCTGCATCGGCCGCATCACCTCCTTCGCCGAGACCGGCGACGGGCGCTACATCACCTCACTGACCGGGGTGTGTCGCTACCGGCTGATCAGCGAAGTGCGCACGACCAAGGCCTACCGCTGCTTCAAGATTGCCCCCTTCATCAGCGATCTTTCCGGGGCCGACGACGAGCGCGGCGTCGACCGCGAGGCGTTGCTTTCCGCCTTTCGTGCCTATCTCGACGCCAACAAGCTGGAGGCGGATTGGGAGAGCGTCGAGCGTGCCAGCAACACGACGCTCGTCAACTCCATGTCGATGATGTCGCCCTACGGCCCCGCCGAGAAGCAGGCACTGCTCGAGGCGCCCGATCTCAAGACCCGCGCCGAAACGCTGATCGCGATCACCGAGATCGTGCTGGCCCGCGATTTCGGCGACGTCGACACACGCCTTCAGTAGGGCCATACCATGGACAACAAGACGCATCACGTCGATCCGAAGCTGCTGGAACTGCTCGTCTGCCCGCTGACGAAGGGACGGCTGTCCTGGAACGCGGAGGCCGGCGAACTGGTCTCCGAGCGGGCGAAACTCGCCTATCCGGTGCGCGACGGCATTCCGATCATGCTCGTGTCGGAGGCACGGGAACTGAAGGATTGACGCCGGACACCCGTAACAGGGAGAGACAGGCGATGGACATTCGATCGACACTGGAGCGACTGTGCGAGGCCTTCAACGCACATGATCTCGACCGGATCATCGCGTTCTTCTCCGACGATTGCGTCCTTGAAATGCCGAGGGGAGACAAGCCCTGGGGCTCTCGTTTCCAAGGCAAGGAACAAGTTGCAGCAGCGCTGGCCACACGCTTCGAAGGCTTGCCGGACGTCCATTATGCCAATGCCGAGCACTTCGTCGATGCGGACGCCGAGACTGGCATCTCCAAATGGCTCCTCACCGGCACCTCCCGCGAGGGACGGCGAACCGAAGTCCATGGCTGCGACTTCTACACGTTTCGCAACGGCAAGGTGATCCGCAAGGATTCCTACTGGAAGATCGTCGAGTAGCTGCCCGAAGGAATGCTCAGATCGGCTGACCGATCAGCATGCGCGGCTGGTCACTGCCGGAAAGCCCTTCGGCCTGGCGGATGAAGAACGATTTCAGCCCCGGAAGGCGATCGACGATCCCGAGCCCGAGATCGCGGACCACCCGCACCGGCGTGATGTCGTTGGAGAAAAGCCGGGTCAGCACATCCGTGGTCACTCCCATGCGGAACGTGTCGAAGCGGCGCCACGTCTCGTAGCGCTCCAGCACCGCGAGCGAACCGATGTCCAGCCCCAGCCTGTCCGCCTCCACGATCGTCTCGGCCAGCGCCGCCACGTCCTTGAAGCCGAGGTTCAAGCCTTGGCCGGAAATCGGATGGATGCCATGCGCGGCATCGCCGGCGAGCGCGAAGCGCGGCGCGATGAAGGAGCGGGCCAGCGTCAGGCCGAGCGGGAAGGCCCTGCGGCCGCCGACGATCTTGAGCGCGCCGAGCTTGTGGCCGAACCGGCGCTCCAGTTCTTCCTCGAAGACCAGGTCGTCGCCTGCGACGAGGCGATTGGCGTCTTCCGTCCGTTCTGTCCAGACGAGCGAAGAGCGGTTGCCCGTCATTGGCAGCGTCGCAAACGGGCCGGACGGCAGGAAATGCTCCTCCGCGGTTCCCTCGTGCGGTCGCTCGTGCTCCACCATGGTCACGATACCGGACTGGCCGTAATCGAAGCGGATGGTCTTGATGCCGGCAATATCGCGCAGCTTCGAGCGGACGCCGTCGCAGGCCACCAGCAGGCGGGTCTCCACGGTCTCGCCGTTGGAAAGGCGCACCTCGGTCGCGTGCGGACCGGTGGAGAAGTCCACCGCCGACGTTGCCCAATGAACCGGCAGAGCCAGCCGATCAGCGGCAGCAAGCAGGCTGCCGGTCACCGCACGATTGGGCACCATGTGGGCGAACGGTGAGCTGTCGTCTTCGGAACCGGTGCCCTCGAAGGTCAGGAACACGGGGCGGACGGGATCGGCGGTGCGCGAATCGGTGATCACCATCCGCCGGATCGGTTCTGCCTCCGGTGCGATCTGGTCCCAGACGCCGAGCACGTCGAGCAGGTTGCGCGCGGCGGCGACGAGCGCCGATGCCCGCTCGTCACGCTTCCAGGCTTCGGCCGGCGCGCCGTCGACGAGCTCGACCCTGAGATGCGGAGCTGCTGTCTTCAGCGCCACGGCCAGTGACAACCCGACATATCCGCCGCCCGCTACAAGAACGTCGATCATTGCGCTTCTCCCTGCCCCTTGAGCAACCCGAGCAGTCTATATAGAGGACGAAACCGTAGTTTCCTACCGTGGGAGAATGCCCAAATGTCACGCTCGGTCGAGACCCGTTCACCGATGGAGGAGTTGCTTTCGACGCTGGATCTGGAACCGCTGGAGGTGAACCTTTTCCGGGGGCGTAGCCCGAAGGTCGGCTGGCAGCGCGTGTTCGGCGGTCAGGTGATCGCGCAGGCGCTGGTGGCGGCCTGCGGGACCGTCGGAAACGACCGCTTCGTCCATTCGCTGCACGCCTATTTCGTCCGCCCCGGCGATCCGACGGTGCCGATCCTGTACGACGTCGACCGCGTTCGCGACGGCGCGGCCTTCACGACGCGGCGCGTCATTGCCGTCCAGCACGGCCGGCCGATCTTCTTCATGACGGCCTCCTTCCACCTCGATGAGGCCGGTTTCGACCACCAGATCCCGATGCCGAACGTGCCGCCGCCGGAGGAGTTGCTTGTCGAGGAGCAGATCCGCGAGCGCTTCCTCGCCCAGGCGCCGAAGAACATCCGCGAGTATTGGGAACGCCCCCGGCCGATCGAGCTAAGGCCGGTGGAACTGACGCATTACCTGTCGCCGGAAAAGCTGCTGCCGACCCAGAATGTCTGGGTGCGCGCAACCGGGCCGGTTCCGGATGCGCGCCACCTCCAGGCGGCGGTTCTCGGCTACCTCTCCGACATGACGCTGCTGGACACGGCGCTGTTTGCGCATGGAACCTCCGTCTTCGACCGGACGCTCCAGGTCGCGAGCCTCGACCACGCCATGTGGTTCCATCGCCCCTGCGCGCTCGACGACTGGCTCCTCTACGCACAGGACAGCCCCTCGGCATCGGGCGCGCGCGGACTGACGCGCGGCAGCCTTTTCAGCCGCTCCGGCGAACTTATCGCCTCGGTGGCGCAGGAGGGCCTGATCCGCAAGAAGGCGGCTGACTAATTTTAGCGCATCCGCACACAATCGCCGTTTTTTTAGGCGTATGCCGCAGCAATTCACTACCGCTCGTCAAGCTCCTTGTAAAAAACGCATATTTATCAAATACCTAAAGTAACCACTCGAATCTGGCACACTCCTTGAATGTGTATGCCCAGCAGCTGTAGCGACATGCTTGCGGCAGCGGGAACGGCTTCGGCCGTGGCAAGCACGAAGGATGGAAACCAGATGAAAATTGTGATGGCGATTATCAAGCCGTTCAAGCTCGATGAGGTGCGAGAAGCTCTCACCGCAGTGGGCATCCAGGGCCTGACCGTGACTGAAGTGAAAGGTTACGGCCGGCAGAAGGGGCACACGGAAATCTATCGCGGCACCGAATATGCGGTGAGTTTTCTCCCCAAGCTGAAGATCGAGGTCGCCGTTCCGACCGAAATTGCCGACAGGACCGTCGAGGCAATCGCCACCGCCGCCAAGACCGGCCAGATCGGCGACGGCAAGATCTTCGTCTACTCGATTGACCACGCCGTGCGCATCCGTACCGGCGAAACCGATTCCGAAGCACTGTAAGCACGGCAGATCAGGGAGCACCGTCAATGTCATCGCATACTCTTTCCAGCATGGTTGCCCGCCTGGGCGCCGCCGCAGCAGCACTTCTCGCCCCTGTCGTCGCCTTCGCACAGGAAACCGCCCCTGCGGCGACGGAAGCCGCAGCGGCCGCCCCGGTTCCGGACAAGGCCGACACCGTGTTCATGTTCCTGTCCACGCTGCTTGTCTTCTTCATGCTGATCCCGGGCCTCGCGCTGTTCTATGGCGGCCTCGTTCGCGCCAAGAACATGCTGTCGCTCCTGATGCAGTGCACGGTCATCGGCGCCATGATGATGATCGTCTGGGTCGCCTACGGCTATTCCTTCGCCTTCGGCGGCTCGACCAGCCCCTATTTCGGCGGCTTCGCCAAGATCTTCCTGGCGGGCATCTCGGTCGACAGCACGGCCGCAACCTTCTCCGACGGCGTCGTCATTCCGGAATACCTCTTCATGCTGTTCCAGATGACGTTTGCGGCGCTGACCCCGGCCCTGATCATCGGCGCCTTCGCCGAGCGCATCAAGTTCTCCGCCGTCATCCTCTTCACGCTGCTCTGGGCCACCTTCGTCTACTTCCCGATCGCCCACATGGTCTGGGACGGCAACGGCCTTATCTTCAACATGGGCGCGCTTGATTTCGCCGGCGGCACCGTCGTGCATATCAACGCCGGGGTGGCGGGCCTGATCGGCGCGATCATGGTCGGCAAGCGCACCGGCTTCGGCAAGGACATGATGGCGCCGCACTCGCTGACGCTGACACTCGTCGGCGCCGCCATGCTGTGGTTCGGCTGGTTCGGCTTCAACGCCGGCTCCAACCTCGAGGCCTCGGGTGGAGCGGTGCTGGCCACCGTCAACACCTTCGTGGCGACCGCAGCCGCCATCCTCGCCTGGTCGCTGGTCGAGAGCTTCACCCGCGGCAGGGCATCGCTGCTCGGTGCTGCTTCAGGCATGATCGCCGGCCTCGTTGTCATCACCCCGGCCGCCGGCTCGGTCGGTCCGATGGGCGCCATCGCGCTCGGGCTGCTCGTTTCGCCGGCCTGCTACTTTTTCGTCGCCGTCGTGAAAAACAAGTTCGGCTATGACGACACCGCCGACGTCTTCGGCGTCCACGGCGTCGGCGGCTTCATCGGCGCGCTTGGTACCGGAATCTTCACGGCACCTTGGCTCGGCGGCACCGGCGGAGCGGATTTTTCGATCACCTCGCAGTTCATGACCCAACTGACCGCCGTGGTGATCACCATCGCCTGGTGCGGGATCGTCTCCGCCATCCTCTACAAGGTCGTGGACGCGGTCGTCGGTCTGCGCGTAACGGTCGAATCGGAACGCCAGGGCCTGGATCTGTCCTCGCACGGCGAGGCCGCCTACCACGCCTGATGGAGTGCTTGCGACGGCGGCCCGGCTGCCGTCGTCGAACGCCCCATGGCGGCGATTGTCCGAATATGCAGTGCTTGGCCCGGGCCGTTGGTTCGGGCCTTTTTGCGTTGTCAGGCGGCAAATACCGAGGAAACGATCGACACGCTCGCCATGGTTAACATGCCATTAACGCTTGACCCGTTAGGGTCGCAACATCATCCACGCTCCCGAACCGGCGGGAAAAGCTCATCCGGACTGACCGCACGACAGGCTGAAACATATGGCGAGAAGCACATCGGCAATGCTGGACAACCGTCCCGAACGGTTCGTCCTATCCGCCTTTCTCTGGCGGCAGATACGGGCCCTCCTCGGCTTCGGCCTGATCCTGGCGCTCGCGCTTGCCGTCGCGGCGCTCTCCACGTGGAACGTGTCCGACCCGAGCCTCTCCTACGCCTCCGGCGGAGAACCGTCCAATGCGCTCGGCTATGGCGGTGCCGTCTTCGCCGACGTCTTCATGCAGTTCTTCGGGCTTGCGAGTGTCATCGCGCTCCTTCCCGTCGTCGCCTGGGCGATCGCGCTCATCAAGAACCGGCGGCTCGCCCGCGTCCTGAAACGCATCGGCGCCTGGTTCGGCGGAGCGGTGCTCGCATCGGCGGCGCTCAGCTGCATTCCCGCGCCGATCACCTGGCCGCTGCCGAACGGGCTTGGCGGCGTTTTCGGCGACATGATCCTGCGGTTTCCGGCCCTCTTCACCGGCACCTATCCGACCGGCACGCTTGCGAGCATCCTCGGCGCCTTGCTGGCGCTTCCCTCGGCCTGGTTGCTGGTGTTCAGTGCAGGCCTGATCGGCAACGACCCGGTAGACGAGGACGAGCTCCCGGCGCCGGCGCCGGTCGAACGGACCCGCACCGTCAGCGATGCCGAGGAAGAAGACGAAGCAGAGGGACCGCTGATGCTGGTAGCCGGCGCCCTGACCCACGCCTGGTACACCAACCAGGCCCGGGTACGGCGCCTGTTCGGCCTGTCCGGCCGGAGCAAGACCCATTCGCGCGCCGTCGAGCAGCCGTACGACTTCAACGACGACGAATTCGGCACCCTGAACGAACCCTCGCGGCCAAAAGCTGCATCAAGGTTCTCCGACCGGGTCGAACCGTCGATGGAGGGTGGTGCCCGCCGCGCCGTAACATCGCCGCCAAGCTCGTCCTTCGATGACGATGAGGACGACGGCGCAGAGCTGCCGCGTCCGGCCGGCATCCTGCCCGACGACGACGATTGGGCACCACGCGCCGCCCCGGCCGGCCCTGCGGGTCTGCGTTCGCGTATCGCCGCCGCCGCGCCGAAGCCCAAGGCCGGCCAGCGGATGGAGCGCGAGGCCCAGTCCTCGCTCGTCGGCCCTGATGGCTTCCAGCTTCCATCGCTGCACCTTCTTGCAGAGCCGCGCAATGTCACGCGCGATGCTTCGCTCTCGGCCGATGCGCTGGAGCAGAACGCCCGTATGCTTGAGGGCGTGCTCGAGGACTTTGGTGTCAAGGGCGAGATCATCCAAGTGCGCCCCGGTCCGGTGGTGACGCTCTACGAACTGGAGCCTGCGCCCGGCATCAAGTCGTCGCGCGTCATCGGGCTCGCCGACGACATCGCCCGCTCGATGAGTGCGATCGCCGCCCGCGTCGCCGTGGTTCCCGGCCGCAACGCGATCGGCATCGAACTGCCGAACCAGAGCCGCGAGACCGTCTATCTGCGCGAGCTGTTGGCCAGCCGCGACTTCGAGACCAGCAAGGCTAAGCTCGCCATGGCGCTCGGCAAGACGATCGGCGGCGAGCCGGTCATCTCCGACATCGCCAAGATGCCGCACCTGCTCGTCGCCGGCACCACCGGCTCGGGTAAGTCGGTGGCGATCAACACGATGATCCTGTCGATCCTCTATCGCCTGAAGCCGGAGCAGTGCCGGCTGATCATGATCGACCCGAAGATGCTGGAACTCTCCGTCTACGACGGCATCCCGCACCTGCTCTCTCCGGTCGTCACCGATCCGAAGAAGGCCGTCGTGGCCCTCAAGTGGACCGTCCGCGAGATGGAGGAGCGCTACAAGAAGATGTCGAAGATCGGCGTGCGCAACATCGACGGCTTCAACAGCCGCGTCGAGCAGGCGATCGCCAAGGGTGAAGCGATCACCCGCACCGTCCAGACCGGCTTCGACCGCCAGACCGGCGAGGCGATGTACGAGACCGAGGAATTCGACCTGCAACCGATGCCCTATATCGTCGTCATCATCGACGAGATGGCCGACCTGATGATGGTCGCCGGCAAGGACATCGAAGGCGCCGTGCAGCGCCTGGCGCAAATGGCGCGCGCCGCCGGCATCCACGTCATCATGGCGACGCAGCGCCCGTCCGTCGACGTCATCACCGGCACGATCAAGGCGAACTTCCCGACCCGCATCTCCTTCCAGGTGACCTCGAAGATCGACAGCCGCACCATCCTCGGCGAGCAGGGCGCGGAGCAACTGCTCGGCATGGGCGACATGCTCTACATGGCCGGCGGCGGGCGCATCCAGCGCGTCCACGGCCCGTTCGTCTCCGATGGTGAGGTCGAGGCCGTCGTCGCCCATCTGAAGACCCAAGGCGCGCCGCAGTATCTCGACGCCATCACCGAGGACGACGACGAGGACACGGACGGCGGCGGCCCGGCCGGCACGTCGAATCTCGAGGACTCGGACGACCCCTACGACCAGGCCGTGGCCGTGGTCCTACGTGACGGCAAGGCCTCAACATCCTATATCCAACGTCGGCTCGGCATCGGCTATAATCGGGCCGCCTCGCTCATCGAACGGATGGAGCAGGAGGGCATCATCGGGGCGGCGAACCACGCGGGCAAGCGCGAGATCCTGGTCCCGACGGAAGATGAAATCACGAGCCGGTAACGTTCCCTGCCGCAGCGCGAACCGGCGCCGGAGATCGCGCCTTGATGGCGCCGTACTTGGCGTACATGAGAGCGACATAAAGGAGATCAACATGAGCGCTGACCAACCGACCGCCGGCATGGGTACCACGCGACGCGGCTTCGTCGGTCTGACGGCGCTGCTGCTCGCAGCCGGACCGTCCATCCTGGCGCCGCGCCCGGCCGCCGCCCAGGCTTCCGGTGCGGCTCAGCGGATCGCCGACCATTTCTCCTCCGTGAAGACGATGATGGGCGAGTTCGTGCAATTCGGCCCGCGCGGCGAGCAGACGGGCGGCAAGTTCTACATCAGCCGCCCCGGCAAGATCCGCTTCAACTACGAGGACCCTTCGCCGATGCGCGTCATTTCCGACGGCCGCACGGTGGTGATCGGCAACCGCAAGCTCAAGACCTGGGACGTCTATCCCCTGTCCAAGACGCCGCTCAATCTGCTGTTGGGCAACCGCATCGATCTCTCGACACGGATGGTGCGCGGCGTGAAGGAGGAAGCCGACCTGACGACGATCGTGCTCGGCGACCGCAACATGTTCGGTGATTCGACGATCACCATGATGTTCGACCCGAAGACCTACGACCTGCGCCAGTGGACGATCCGGGATGCGCAGGGCAAGGACACATCCGTCATGATCTTCAACGTCAAGACCGGCGTGCAGCTCGACGCGAAGATCTTCAGGATCCCCTTTGAGGAGATCCACGGTCGATAACCGTATCCCGTCGGCCCGAAGACATCAAAGCCGCAGAGGTTTCGCCGCTGCGGCTGTTTTCTTCTGTGCAAGACCCGTCTAAGTACCTGGCAAACCTGACGCTGGGAATACGAGGACACCGATGCCGCTTTCGATCGCAACCTGGAACATCAACTCCGTCCGGCTGCGGATCGGCCTTGTCGAGCATTTCCTCAAGACCTACGAACCGGACATCCTGTGCCTTCAGGAAACCAAATGCCCGAATGACCAGTTCCCGTCGAAGCCGCTGAAGGCGCTCGGCTATGAACACATCGTCATGCATGGCCAGAAGGGCTATCACGGGGTCGCGACGATCTCCCGGCTTCCCCTGACCGAACTCGTCGAGCGGCGCGATTATTGCGGCGTCGGCGACGCGCGGCACCTGTCGGTCGTCTTCACACATGGCGGCAAGTCGATCCGCCTGCACAATTTCTATGTGCCGGCCGGCGGTGACGAGCCGGATCGGACGATCAATCCCAAATTCGGCCACAAGCTCGACTTTATCGACGAAATGAAGCTGTTGCATGCGGAAGCCGAGGCCGGCATTTCCTCGATCCTCGTCGGCGATCTCAACATCGCTCCGCTGGAGCACGACGTCTGGTCACACAAGCAGTTGCTCAAGATCGTCAGCCACACGCCGGTCGAGGTTGAAGGGCTGACGGAAGTGATGACAAAAGGCGCATGGGTCGACCTCATGCGCCGCAAGATCCCGGCCGACCAGAAGCTCTACACCTGGTGGAGCTATCGCGCCCAGGACTGGGCCGCGGCCGACCGTGGGCGCCGTCTCGATCATATTTGGTCGTCGGCCGATCTCGACGCGTATCTGTCCGAAATCACTGTCCTGCGCGAAGCGCGCGGCTGGGAGCGCCCCTCCGATCACGTGCCGGTCATCGCGACGTTCGATCTGTAAGTCTGTAGGAGAGAGGTTCAGGCGAAGCGGCCGGCCATGCCCTTCGCGCCGCTGATCATGACTTCCAGATTGGCCCGGATGCGCTCCTGCACCAGCATCGCCACGTCCGGATACTCTTCCAGCATCCTTCGGAACAGCGGACGGTTGATGCGAATGACCTCGCTGTCTTCCGTCGCCGTGGCGGTGAATTTCCGTTCGACGACGGAGATCATCGCAAGCTCCGACAGGAGCGACCCTCGGCCGGCGGCGCCCTCGTCCCGCACCGAGCCGTCGCGCGCGGTGGAATAGAGGCGAAAATTGCCCGAGGCGATCACGAAGCCGCAATCGGCCGACGTGCCTTCGCGGAACAGTGTCTGGCCTTCGACGAGCCGGCGGCGCTCGGCGCCAAAGGCCATCAGCCGCAGCTTGTCTTCCGAAAGTCCGGAAAACAAGGGAACCTGCGCGAAAAGCCTGATATCGTCTATGAGAGCCAAGCGGCGCCTCCGGCATGCTGTCGAGGCTCCGCGAACCGCGAAGCCTTGTCGAATTCTTGGCGAATCCAATATCGGCAACGACCCGCCGCGTCCAGCGGGCGCGGGAGCATCAGGGGACGATCTTGTAGCCGCCGTTCTCGGTGACGAGGATCTCGGCATTTGACGGGTCGCGCTCGATCTTTTGGCGCAGCCGGTATACGTGGGTTTCGAGCGTATGGGTCGTGACGCCGGAGTTGTAGCCCCACACCTCTTCGAGCAGGACATCGCGGGTAACCACCTTCTGGTCCGCCCGATAGAGGTAGCGGATGATCGCCGCTTCCTTCTCGGTGAGACGGATCTTCTGGCCGTTGTCCATCGTCAACAGCTTCTGGCCGGGCTTGAAGGTGTAGGGGCCGACGGTGAAGGTGGCGTCCTCGCTGCTCTCGTGCTGGCGCAGTTGTGCGCGGATGCGGGCGAGAAGCACGGCAAAACGAAACGGCTTCGTGACGTAGTCGTTGGCGCCCGCTTCCAGGCCGAGGATGGTGTCGGAATCGGTGTCGTGCCCGGTCAGCATGATGATCGGCGCCTTGAAGCCGCCCTTGCGCAGGAGCTTGACGGCCTCGCGCCCGTCCATGTCCGGCAGGCCGACATCCATGATCAACAGATCCACCTGGCCCGCGCGCGCGGCCTGCATGCCCTTGGCCGCCGTCGTTTCCTCAAGGATCGTGAACTCCTCGTAAAGCGCAAGCTGCTCGACCAGCGTTTCACGCAGGTCGTTGTCATCATCGACAATGAGGATCGTTCGCGACGTCATCTTTTCCCTTCCGGTATTCGAGATGAACCTAAGCAAAATTGTCCTTTTGACAACCCCGCTTGGGTTATTGGTAAGCTCCGGGTCCCGCAGCCGTGCCAGTGTATTTGCGGAGATTGGCGGACATGACACAACTGCATGAGCACCTACGGGCCGCAGCATGAGACGAATAGCAAAGACAGCACCAGAAAAACACGGCACAATCGTGGTCCGGCGTGCCCCTGCGAAAAAGAGCCGCGCCATTCTGCAATACGGAGGGTTGCGCATTCCGGCGGCGATCGGCCGCAGCGGTACAACTGCCCTCAAGCGCGAAGGCGACGGCGCCACCCCGATCGCATCGATGCGCCTGCTTCACGGCTTCTGGCGGGCGGATCGGCTGAAAGGGCCTGCGACCGGCCTGCCGATGCGACGCATTCGCCCTGGCATGCTGTGGTGCGATGCGCCGGAGAGCCCGTCCTACAACCGGCTCGTGGACGCGCCCTTCCGGGCAAGCCACGAGGAAATGCGGCGTACCGACAGCCTCTATGATGTCTGCCTCGTTCTGGACTGGAACATCACGTCGCGGTGCAGGAACAGGGGATCTGCCATCTTTTTCCACCTCATTCGGCCAGGCTATGAACCGACGGCCGGCTGTGTCGCGGTGAAGGCGGGCGACATGATGCGGCTGCTGCCGTTCCTGCGACGGGGCACCTGGCTTCGCGTGATCTGAAGCGCCGTGCGCACCGGCGACCGCGCGGCAGTCCGCTCCGCTCAAGCGATGGACGTCTCAGGCGATGGACTTCGGCGTCACAAAGCGTTCCAGCGTGCCGGTCCCGGCATGCACATCCGACCAGAACTCCAGCGAGAAATCGAACACCGCCAATGCGGCGGTTGGAAATTTTTCGCCAAGCCGCCTGACGGCATCGGCGTCCCCGGCACCGACGAGGGCGAGCGCAAACTGCTGCAATCCGGGATTATGGCCGACCAGCATCAGGCAGCGCACGGCGGCGTTGGTGTCACGAACCACCTCCACAAGCCGGTTTGGCGGCGCCTCGTAGATCGCGTCGATGTCACGCTTTTTCACGCCCTTTGGCAGATTCGGACCGACCAGGTTCCAGGTCTCCTGCGTCCGCCGGGCCGTCGAGACGAGGACCAGGTCCGGTATCAGGCGCTCCCGCGCCATGTAGGCGCCCATCCGCGGTGCCGCTTTCTGTCCGCGCGGCGCCAGCGGCCGCTTGTCATCCGCGACGTCGTCCGGCCAAGCGGATTTCGCATGGCGCAGCAGAATAAGGCGGCGGTCAGTCATCGTCTGCTCCTCCGAACGCATGAGAGCAATGGATGTTCAAGCCCTCTAAAGAGCGTCGCGATCTTTCAGATTCGCCTGCCACGCTTTAGGTCCTTGCTCCTCCGCATGTCTTCGTCCCGAAACGGTTTCCACTTTCGGGAGACATGCTCTACTACGGCGACCATCCCGGCCCAAATGCAAGAGGCCGCCCTTCGCGGACGGCCCCTTCGATCTGCACATTCGCAGCAATGGCCGCGCGGGCCCGGTTCAGTTGAACTCGCGGATGTCGACGAAATGGCCGGACACGGCAGCCGCCGCCGCCATCGCCGGCGAGACGAGGTGGGTGCGGCCCTTGAAGCCCTGGCGGCCCTCGAAGTTGCGGTTCGAGGTCGAGGCGCAGCGCTCGCCCGGCTTCAGCCGGTCGTCGTTCATGGCGAGGCACATGGAACAACCCGGCTCGCGCCAGTCGAAGCCCGCTTCCTTGAAGACCTTGTCGAGCCCTTCCGCTTCCGCCTGCTCCTTCACCAGGCCCGAGCCCGGAACGATCATCGCACTGACGGTAGAGGCCACCTTCTTGCCCTCGACGACCTTGGCGACTTCGCGCAGGTCCTCGATGCGACCGTTGGTGCACGAACCGATGAAGACGCGGTCGATGGCGATGTCGGTGATCTTGGTCCCCGGCTTCAGGCCCATGTAGTCGAGCGCGCGCCACTTCGAGGCCCGCTTCGTCTCATCGGCAATCTCGTCCGGGTTCGGCACGATGCCCTGCACCGAGACGACGTCCTCCGGCGAGGAGCCCCAGGAAACGATCGGTGGCAGGTTGGCGGCGTCGAGCACGACGACGCGGTCGTAGTGCGCGCCCTCGTCGGTGTGCAGCGTCTTCCAGTAGTCGAGCGCCATGTCCCAGGCCTTGCCCTTCGGCGCGCGCGGCTTGTCCTTGACGTAGGCGAAGGTCGTCTCGTCCGGAGCGATCAGGCCGGCGCGGGCGCCGCCTTCGATCGTCATGTTGCAGACCGTCATACGGCCTTCCATCGACAGCGAGCGGATCGCCTCGCCGGCGAACTCGATGACGTAGCCGGTGCCGCCGGCGGTGCCGATCTCGCCGATGATGGCAAGGATGATGTCCTTGGCTGTGACATGCGGCGGCAGCTGGCCGTCGACGCGCACCAGCATGTTCTTCGCCTTCTTCTGGATCAGCGTCTGGGTGGCGAGCACGTGCTCGACCTCGGACGTGCCGATGCCGTGCGCAAGCGCGCCGAAAGCACCATGCGTGGAGGTGTGGCTGTCGCCGCAGACGATCGTCATGCCCGGCAGCGTGAAGCCCTGCTCCGGACCGACGATGTGGACGATGCCCTGGCGGATGTCATTCTCCGAGTAATATTCGACGCCGAATTCGGCGGCGTTGTTGGCGAGCGCCTCAACCTGGATGCGGCTTTCCTCGTTCTTGATACCGTGCTTGCGGTCAGGCGAGGTCGGCACGTTGTGGTCGACGACGGCGAGCGTCTTTTCCGGATGGCGGACCTTGCGGCCGGCCATGCGCAGCCCCTCGAAGGCCTGCGGGCTCGTCACCTCATGGACGAGGTGCCGGTCGATGTAGAGAAGACAGGTGCCGTCTTCCTGCGTGTTGACGACATGGTCGTCCCAGATCTTGTCGTAGAGGGTACGGGGTGCGCTCATGGCTCTTCATCCGGTTGATGCGATGGAAATGGAAGCGATTGCGGCAGGAGCCGCGGGATCCGAATGGATCAGGCTAGGCGGCTCGTGAGCGCCCCGCGCACGCGCGCGAAGAAGCGTACCGGCAGGCGCTTGTGATCCTGCAGAACGACGATATGCGCGCCAATGCATGCAAACTTGGATTCCATGGGCCGCACATATCAATTTTTCGGCGCCCCGGCAATCGGAGAGATTCGCCGCTATCAGCGCTCAATACCCCGCCGCAGCCGCTGCTCCAGACCGCGCAGTGCCACCGACAGGCCGATCGTCAGGATCAGGTAAACATAGGCGACGATCGAATAGGTCTCGAAGAAGCGGAAGGATCCGGACGCGTAGACCTTGGCCATCTGGGTGATGTCGGAGACGCCGAGCACGGAGACAAGCGAGGAATCCTTGACCATGGCGACGAAGTCGTTGCCGAGCGGCGGCAGGATGACGCGGATCGCCTGCGGAAACACGACGAGGCGGAAGCGCTGGGTGCGCGACAGGCCGAGCGCCTTGGCCGCCTCGACCTGCCCCTTGTCCACCGACTGGATACCGGCCCGGAAGACCTCGCCGATGAAGGCGGAATAGCCGATCATCAGCGCGATGATCGCCCGCCACATCAGCGACACGTCCCGGACGAGCAGCGGTTCGACATAGCCGGCAGCGACCAGCGGCGCGATGACGAGGTTCGCCAGTGCCACGAGGGCCGGCGCACCGACGAAGGCGATGTAGAACAGCAGCACCAGGATCGGCACGCCGCGGATAACCTCGGTGTAGAACCGGGCGACCTGGCGCAGCGGCGCATGGTCGGAAAGTCCGAGCAGCGCCACCCCGAGCCCCAGAAGCGTGGCAAGCACGAAGCCGACCATGGTAACGAAGATCGTCACCCACAGCCCCTTCAGGATGACGCCGAAGACCTGGGCATAGATGTCGTTCGCGGCGATGACGACGGCGATGGCGAGGCCGATCGCAACAAGGGCGACCAGCCACCAGGGATAGTCGCCCTTCGCCGCTCCCGGACGGGGGGATACGGATGCCATGGGGTCGCTTACTGACCCATCTTGTAGTCGAGGAACCATTTCTTGTTCAGCGCGTCCAGCGTTCCGTCCGCCTTCAGTGCGGCGATGGCGGCGTTGATCGGGGCCACGAGGTCGGAGCCCTTCGGGTAGATGAAGCCGAAATCCTCGGTGCCGAGCGGTTCGCCGATCACCTTCAGCTTGCCTTCCGAGGCATCCACATAGCCCTTGGCGGCGACGCTGTCGGTGAGGACGAGATCGACGTCGCCGGCCTTCAGCGCCTGCACCGTCGCACCGAAGGTCTCGAACAGCTTGATGCGCGGGTTCTGCTCATTGCCGTCGAGGATCTCGTAGACGGCCGTGTAGAAGGGCGAGGTGCCCGGCTGCGCGGCGATCAGGCCATCGGCGAAGGCGCCGAAGGTCTTGGCATCGGTGAAGCGGTCCTCGTCGGCGCGCACCAGCATGAACTGCTGCGAGCGCATATAGGGGTCCGAGAAATCGACCTTCTCCTTGCGGTCGTCCTTGATGGTGATGCCGGTCATGCCGACCTGGTACTGACCGTCATGCACCGCCTGGATCATCGCGTCCCAGCTGGTGTTCTGGTACTCGACCTTGAAATTCAGCCGCTTGGCGATCTCGTTCATCGCGTCATATTCCCAGCCGATCTGCTCGCCGGTCTTGGGGTCGACGAATTGCAGCGGCGGATAGGCGTTCTCCGTCACGACGACGACCGTCCGCCCGCCGAGATCGGGGAGATCAGCTGCAGCAGCGGTCAGCGGCATGAGGGCAAGGGCGGAAAGCCCGGCAAGGATTGTGCGGCGGAAAAGCATAGGAATTCTCCTGAAACGTGGCGAGCGAAACCTGTCACAGATCGCGCGGCACTGGCAAGCGAGTTGGTGCCAGATTTCAGGTGCAGGAGGCAAATCCCTTCCGCAAGGGTTGTCTTGGACGTGCGCGGTCACTGACTTTGGCGGCCTGCGGAACTGGCCTCCGCTTGGACACCGACGGATCAAAGCAAAAAGGCCGCCGGGACTAAGCCCCGACGGCCTTTCAGAAAGAATACGCGCCGTTCTTATTCGGCTGCGGCTTCCGCTGCCTTTGCGGCTTCGGCGGCCTCGGCTGCTGCCTTCTCGGCGGCGAGCGCCTGGGCGGCTGCTACCTTCTCGGCTTCCAGACGTGCCTTTTCCTGGGCTACGGCTGCACGCTCGGCGTCGTTCAGCTTGCGTGCGCGGGTGCCGGTGTTCTCGACGATACGGGCTGCCTTGCCGCGACGATCGCGCAGGTAGTAGAGCTTCGCGCGGCGAACCTTACCGCGGCGGATGACTTCGACGCCTTCGACGAGCGGCGAGTAGACGGGGAATACGCGCTCGACGCCTTCGCCGTAGGAGATCTTGCGGACGGTGAAGCTCTCGTTGATGCCGCCGCCGGAGCGGGCGATGCAGACGCCTTCGTAGGCCTGCACGCGGGTGCGGCTGCCTTCCGTCACGCGGACGTTGACGCGCAGCGTGTCGCCCGGGGAGAATTCCGGAAGGGTGCGCTTGGCGGCGATCTTGGCGGCCTGTTCGGCCTCGAGCTGTTGGATGATGTTCATCGGTCTAACCTTTACGTTCTTCTGAAACAGCCAGAGCGCTCGACCTTCTCCCGTCGGAAGACCTCGGGGAAATGCCCGTTGCCGGGCAGGAGCGGATTCGCCATTCTTTGCTTGCGGTTTTCCGGGATGATCCCAAAACCGTGTCGGCCATTACACCAATCGCCAGCGCTTGTCATCCCTGCCGAAACGATAAATCGCCTTTTCCGGCATCGGGGATTGCCGCCCCGGTGCTCGGGGCGATATCAGACGGTCGGTTAAGCCGTTGGCCGGGGGAGGCCAACCGAGGGGGAAACATGCCGATTACCGATGCCGCATTCCTGTTCGTCGCCGGGTTTCTGTCCGGCGTGGTCAACGCGATCGCGGGTGGCGGCACCTTTCTCACCTTCGGCGCCATGACCCTGACTGGGGTCCCGCCCATCGTCGCTAATGCAACCTCATCGATCACCCAGTTTCCCGGCTACGTCACCTCGGCGATGGCCTACTGGCGCGAAATCCGCGCCGACTGGCGGGAAGCGGTGAAGGTCGGCGTCCTCTCGCTGATCGGTGGCGTCAGCGGATCGCTGCTGCTGCTGTCCATGTCGAACCCGGGCTTCCGCACGCTGGTGCCGTGGCTGCTCATGGCGGCGACCGCCATCTTCGCGGCCGGACCCCTGCTGCGGCCCAAGAACCTGCACGCCGAGCAGCCGATCGGTCCGCTTGGCCTCTTCGGCCAGTTCGCGACCTCGATTTACGGCGGCTTCTTCGGTGCGGGCATGGGCATCATGACGCTTGCCGTGCTCGGCCTCTCCAAGGGCGGCGACTACCACAAGCTCAATGCCCTGAAGAATTTCCTCGCCATGCTGATCGCCGCGGTGGCGATCATCGTCTTCGCCAGCGGCGACGTGGTCGGCTGGCCGCAGGCCGCGGTGATGGTGCCGGCCGGCGCGATCGGCGGCTATTCCGGCGTCTGGATCGCCCGCCGCGTGCCGCAGAACCTGATCCGGACGCTGGTCATCGCCGTCGGGGCATTGCTGACGATCTACTATTTCGTGACCGGCTGAGCGCTCAGAAGGTCCGGGCGGCGCTCCTCGGTCAGCCGGCGCGCCTCTCCCAGTCGCCACTTCTCGATCTCGGCATGGTGGCCGGAAGCAAGCACGGCCGGGATCTCCCGACCCTCCCAGACCTGCGGGCGTGTGTAGTGCGGATGCTCCAGCAGTCCGCCCTCGAAGCTCTCGTGTACGCCGGACAGCGCATTGCCCATCACCCCGGGCAGGATGCGGACGATCGCGTCGAGCAGGATCATCGCCGCCGGCTCGCCGCCGGACAGGATGTAATCGCCGATCGACACCTCCTCCAGCCCGCGCGCGTCGATGACCCGCTGGTCGACCCCCTCGAAGCGGCCGCAGACGATGACGGCGCCCTCACCTGCAGCGAGGTCGCGCACGCGGGCCTGCGTCAGCGGCCGGCCGCGCGGGCTCATCAACAGTCGAGGACGCGTATCGCCCTCCGGCGCGGCTTGGTCGATCGCGCTCGCCAGCACGTCCGGTTTCAGCACCATGCCGGCGCCGCCGCCGGCCGGCGTGTCGTCGACGGTGCGGTGGCGGTCGGTGGCGAAGTCGCGGATCTGCACGGTCTCGAGCAACCAGTCGCCACGGCTAAGCGCCTTGCCCGACAGCGATTGGCCGAGCAAGCCCGGAAACATCTCCGGGTAGAGCGTCAGGACGGTGGCGCGGAAAGCCACGTCATTCCCCATCTTGCGGCGGACGGCGCCGGCGGCTGCCAGGACCGTCCTCTTCGCCGCCATCGATGCCAGCGGCAACCGGATCGATCAGCAGCTTGCCGTTTTCGAAATCCACCTCGATCACGGCGGCCTCGGAAAACGGGATCAGCACCGGCCGCTTGCCGGGACCCTTCAGTTCCAAGAGGTCGCCGGCGCCGAAGTCGAAGATGCCCGTGACCGTGCCATGGCTGCGCCCGGTCGCGTCAACGGCCTCCAGCCCTTCGAGATCGGCATAGAAGAACTCATCGTCTTCCAGTTCCTCGTCCGGCAGCTTGTCGCGCTCGATGAAGAGATCCAGCCCCTTCAAGGCCTCGGCCGCGTTGCGGTCGTTGACGCCGCGAAAGCGGACGACGACCACATTCTTCGCTTCGCGGATCTCCAGCACCTCGAACAGCCGCCCGTCCTCGCTATGGAGGCTGCCGTAGTCGCCAAACGAAGTCGGATCAAGCGTGTAGGCCTTGACGCGGACCTCGCCACGCAAGCCCTGCGCTGCGCCGATCGTGCCCATCAGGACAGGGTTTTCGAGTTTGCTCATCGTTTTCGATCCGCTCGCGCACGGACCGTGCGCAGATATGTTCTACCGCTCCATTACGCCTCGATGTGCGTGCGGAGCAAGCATGCTCACAAACGAAAGCGGGCGGCATGAGACACGCCGCCCGCTCCGAACCTGGGTTCCGGCCGGAATTATTCCGCAGCAGCGGCAGCGGCGTCTTCGGCCTTCTGCTTCTTCTCGGCGGCGCGCTCGAGCGCCTTCTTGCCCGGCTTGCCCTTATCCGGGTTGCTGCGGGCGTCGCGCTTGGCAATGCCGGCTTCGTTCAGGAAGCGCAGGACGCGGTCGGTCGGCTGGGCGCCCTTGGCGAGCCATTCCTTGATGCGTTCTTCGTTCAGTTCGATGCGCTTGGCGTCTTCCTTGCCGAGCATCGGGTTCCACGCGCCGACGCGGTCGAGGAAGCGGCCGTCGCGCGGCGAGCGGGCGTCGGCAACGACGATCTGGTAGTACGGGCGCTTCTTGGAACCACCACGGGCGAGACGGATCTTCAGGGACATTTCATTTCTCCTTCGGGATATGGCTGGCCGCTTCTTTCAAGCGGTATGCTGATTGTTCGAGCCGCTGTAGTCGGCGGCGATGGCTTCATGATGCCGGATCACCTCGCGGATGATGAAGTTCAGGAACTTCTCCGCGAAATCCGGATCCAGATTGGCGTCCTTCGCCAGGCGACGGAGGCGTTCGATCTGGTATTCCTCGCGCGCCGGGTCCGCCGGCGGCAATTCGTGGGTGGCCTTGAGCACGCCGACTGCCTGGGTGCAGCGGAAACGCTCGGCCAGGATATGGACCAGTGCCGCGTCGATGTTGTCGATCGACTGACGGTATTCGGCCAGCTGCTTCTTGATTTCGGGGTCGACCATTGCTCGCCCTACCTCACTTCTTCTTGGACAACCCGGGAAGGCCCGGGAACCCGCCGCCTAGGCCGGGCAGCTTCGCCCCGCCAAGGCCAGGGAGCCCACCGCCGCCGAGGCCCGGCATGCCGCCACCCGGCTTGATGCCGGCAGCTTCCGCCTGCTTCTGCAGGGCTTCCAACTGCTTCGGGTCGAGCTTCGACAGGTCAGGCATACCGCCCATGCCCCCGCCCATTCCGCCACCGAGGCCCATCTTGCCGGCCAGGCCGCCCATCATCTGCTTCATCAGGCCGCCGCCCTTCTTGCCGCCCATCATCTTCATCATGTCGGCCATCTGGCGGTGCATCTTCAGAAGCTTGTTGATGTCGGCGGCGTCGGTGCCGGAACCGCTCGCAATGCGCTTCTTGCGCGAATGCTTCAAGAGGTCCGGATTGGCGCGCTCGGCCTTCGTCATCGACGAGATGATGGCAAGCTGACGGCCGAACATTTTGTCGTCGAGGCCGGCTGCGGCCATCTTGTCCTTCATGCCGGCCATGCCGGGCATCAGCCCCATGATGCCGCCCATGCCGCCCATCTTCTGCATCTGCCGCAGCTGGTCGGCGAGGTCGTTCAGGTCGAACTTGCCCTTGGCCATCTTGGCGGCCATGGCGGCCGCCTTCTCGGCGTCGATGTTTTCCGCCGCCTTTTCGACGAGGCTGATGATGTCGCCCATGCCGAGGATGCGGTCGGCGACACGGCGGGGATGGAATTCCTCCAGCTCGCCCATCTTCTCGCCGACGCCGATCAGCTTGATCGGCTTGCCGGTGACGGCGCGCATCGAGAGCGCTGCGCCGCCGCGGCCGTCGCCGTCCATGCGGGTGAGCACGAGGCCGGTGATGCCGACGCGGTCATCGAAGTTGCGGGCGAGGTTGACGGCGTCCTGACCGGTCAGCGCGTCGGCGACGAGCAGGATCTCGTGCGGATTGGACTTCCGCTTGATCTCCGCCATCTCGATCATCAGCGGCTCGTCGATATGGGTGCGGCCGGCGGTGTCGAGGATGACGACGTCATGGCCGCCGAGTTTCGCGGCCTGCACGGCGCGCGCGGCGATATCGGTCGGCGACTGGCCGGCGATGATCGGCAGCGTGTCGATGCCGGTCTGCACGCCCAACTGGCGCAACTGCTCCTGCGCGGCCGGACGACGCGTGTCGAGCGAGGCCATCAGGACCTTCTTCTTGTCGCGCGTCTTCAGCCGGTTGGCGATCTTGCCCGACGTCGTCGTCTTGCCCGAGCCCTGCAGGCCCACCATCATAATAACGACCGGCGCCGGGGCATTGAGGTCGATCGAAACGCCCTCGGAGCCGAGCATCGAGATCAGTTCGTCATGGACGATTTTGACGACCATCTGGCCCGGCTTGATCGACTTCAGGATCTCCGCACCAACGGCCTTTTCGCGCACCGCTTCGGTGAAGGAGCGCACCACTTCCAGCGCCACGTCCGCTTCGAGAAGCGCACGACGGACCTCGCGCAGCGCCGCCGAGACATCGGCTTCCGAAAGCGCGCCACGGCCTGTCAGTCCATTCAGAATGGAGCCAAGGCGGTCCTGGAGTGTTTCAAACATCGTTTCGTCCTTCTTGTTTCCGCATCGGTCGGAAACGTCGGTGCAATCAGCGACAAAAACAAGACGCAAAGCCAAAAACCACCCGAGGGCGCATCGCGCTGTCGGGTGTTGACCTCCGGGATCTCTTTATACCTTTTCGGGTCCCGGTCGGCGGCTTCAAGTGTCGTTACTTGTCGCAGATGGCGGGCTTAAACAGGAAAGAGGGCGGAAAGTCAAGACGACCGCAAATTGGCGACCACTGGTAATTCGTGCGTTTTTCCGCCATATACGGCGGAAAATGACGCAATTCCCGGAAGCCCGGGCTCGCCGGATAGCCGACATGACCGCCAACGTTCCATTCGCCCGCATGAACGGACTGGGAAACCAGATCCTCGTCGTCGACATGCGCGGCCGCGCCGATCGCGTGAGCGCGGAAGCTGCCGTGGCCCTCGCGGCCAACGCCGAGACCGCCTTCGACCAGATCATGGCGATCCACGATCCGAAGGCAAGCGGCACCGACGCCTATATCGACATCCTCAACTGCGACGGCAGCAAGGCGCAGGCCTGCGGCAACGGCACGCGCTGCGTCGTGCAGGCGCTCGCCGCCGAGACCGGCAAGAAGGCCTTCACCTTCCAGACGGTCGCCGGCATCCTGAACGCGGTCGAACATGAGGACGGGACGATCTCCGTCGACATGGGCAAGCCCGTGTTCGAGTGGAACCGGATTCCGCTTGCCGAAGAATTTCACGACACCCGCCGGATCGAACTGCAGATCGGCCCGATCGACGATCCGGTCCTGCATTCGCCATCGGCCATGTCGATGGGCAACCCGCATGCCGTCTTTTGGGTTGATCGCGACGTGATGTCCTATGATCTTGCCCGGTTTGGACCGCTTCTGGAAAACCATCCGATCTTTCCGGAGCGGGCCAACATCACGCTGGCGCAGGTCACCGCGCGCACCGCGATGACGACGCGCACCTGGGAACGCGGCGCCGGCCTGACGCTTGCTTGCGGCTCGGCCGCCTGTGCCGCTGCCGTCAGCGCCGCCCGCACCGGCCGCACCGGCCGCAAGGTCGACGTCCACGTCGCCTCGGCCAATCCGCCCGGGATTCTCACCATTGAATGGCGCGAAAGCGACGATCACGTCGTCATGACCGGCCCGGCCGAGTGGGAGTGGTCTGGCACGCTCGATCCATCGAGCGGCGCGTGGCAGCGCGACGCGGACACTGCCGGCAGCAACGGAGTGGCGGCGCCTTGAGCGGCGTCGAGGTCATAACCTTCGGCTGCCGCCTCAATACCTATGAATCCGAAGTGATGCGCGGCGAAGCCGAGAAGGCGGGGCTGAACAACGCCATCCTCGTCAACACCTGTGCCGTGACCGGCGAAGCCGTGCGCCAGGCACGCCAGGCGATCCGCCGCGCCCGACGCGACAACCCGCATGCCCGCATCATCGTCACCGGCTGCGCCGCGCAGACCGAGAAGGACACCTTTGCCGAGATGCCGGAGGTGGACGCCGTGCTCGGCAACGAGGAGAAGCTGCGGAGCGCCTCCTATCGCGGCCTTCCCGATTTCGGCGTCTCGGCGGAAGAAAAAGTCCGCGTCAACGACATCATGAGCGTCCGGGAAACCGCCCCGCAATTGGTAAAGTCGATCGACGGGCACGTGCGCGCCTTCATTCAGGTCCAGAACGGCTGCGACCATCGCTGCACCTTCTGCATCATCCCCTTCGGCCGTGGCAATTCCCGCTCGGTGCCGATGGGAGCGATCGTCGACCAGGCACGAAAGCTCGTCGAAGCTGGATATCGCGAGATTGTGCTGACCGGCGTTGATGCCACCAGCTACGGCGACGACCTGCCCGGCAAGCCTAGCCTCGGCCTTCTCGCAAAGACCCTTTTGAAGCAGGTCCCGGAGATCCTGCGGCTGCGCCTTTCCTCGATCGACGGCATCGAGGCAGACCGGCATCTGTGGGACCTGATTGCCGACGAGGTGCGCTTCATGCCGCACCTGCACCTGTCGCTCCAGCATGGCGACGACCTGATCCTGAAACGCATGAAGCGCCGTCATCTGCGCGACGACGCCATTGCGTTCTGTCACGAGGCGCGGCGGTTGCGACCGGACATCAGCTTCGGCGCCGACATGATTGCCGGCTTCCCGACGGAAACGGAGGCGATGGCGGCCAACAGCGCCAGCCTCGCGGAGGCGTGCGGCATCGCCCACCTCCACGTCTTTCCCTACAGCCCCCGCCCCGGCACGCCCGCGGCGCGGATGCCGCAGCTCGATCGGGCGCTCGTCAAGGAACGGGCGGCGCAACTGCGCGAAACAGGACGGCGCCTCCATCTGTCCCATCTCGCTTCGATGGTCGACAGCCGGCAAATGATCCTTGTCGAAAACAACGGACTGGCGCATACGGAAAACTTCACGCTGGTCGAGGCGGATGGCCTTGCGCCGCGCGACCTTGTGCCGGTGACCGTCACCGGCCACAATGGCAAGCATTTGACCGTGCAGGCAGACCCCGTATTACCTCGTAGCTAGCGGATTTCGTTCATGGCCCTCGGCTTCATCAAGAAGATCTTCTCCTTCGGCAAGGACACCGTGCCCGCAGCCGAAACGCAGCAGGAGAGCACGCCCGAGGCGTTTGTGAGCGAGGTAGAGGGGGCTCATGTCGAGGGTCTGGTCGAGGAGCCGCACGCCGCCGAAGAACCCGCCGGCGAGGCGCGCGACCTGCTTCTGGAGGAAGCCGAAGCCGCGAACCCGGATGCGGACCTGCATCGCCTTGAACTGCAGCCCGACATCTACCCCCTTCCGCCGCTCATTCACCCGGTCCAACCCACCGACGGAGACGACACTCCAGCCGTCGAACCCGCTGGTGCCGCCTCTCCGGCCGCCGGGGAAGCAAGTGACGTCGTCCCAGACGTCAGCGTCGCCGGCTTGTCGCCCGAGACCGAAACCACCCGCGCGGCCGAGCTCATCAACCTCGGCATGGGAGGCGTGGAACACGCCCACGAGGAACTCGCCGCCAGGGAGGCGGCCGCCACCGGCCCGCTTATCGAAGAGGCGCCCGTCGACATGCCTGCCGGAGAGGCTGCGCCTGAGGCGATCATGAGCGCTGCGGAGGCTACGTCCGCCGAAAGCCCTGAGGTCGCCGTTCCGGCTCCGATTGCGCCTGCGAAAACGAAGCCAGCCAAGGCAAAGAAAGAGCCGGTCGAGTCCGTCGAGGAAGGTACGCCGGCGCCGATCCTGCCCAAGGGCTTTTCCTCCGCCGACCAGCGGCCGAGGGAAACGGAAGCGCCCAAGCCCGCACCGAAGCGGAGCTGGTTCCAGCGGCTGCGCGCAGGCCTTGCCCGTACCTCCGCCCATCTCACCGGCCAGATCACCAGCCTCTTCACCAAGCGCAAGCTCGACGACGCGACGCTGCAGGACCTCGAAGACCTGCTGATCCAGGCCGATCTCGGCGTTGAGACCGCCCTTCGCATCACCGATACGCTTGCCGCCGAGCGCTATGGCAAGGAAGTCACCGGCGAGGACGTGGCGAACATCATGGCCGCCGAAATCACCAAGGTTCTGGAACCGGTGGCAAGACCCCTTGAGCTCGACCTGTCCCACAAGCCGCACGTGATCCTCGTCGTCGGCGTCAACGGCACCGGCAAGACGACGACGATCGGCAAGCTCGCGGCAAAACTCTCCGGCGCTGGCCTGAAGGTGATGATGGCGGCCGGCGACACGTTCCGGGCCGCCGCCATCGAGCAGCTTCACATCTGGGCCGAACGGACCGGCTCCGACATCGTCTCCTCCAAGCTCGGCGCCGACGCGGCCGGTCTCGCCTACGAGGCCTACGAGCAGGCGCGGGAGAAGAAGAGCGACGTGCTGATCATCGATACCGCCGGCCGGCTGCAGAACAAGACGGAGCTGATGGCGGAACTGGAGAAGATCGTTCGCGTGCTCGGCAAGCTCGACCCGGACGCGCCGCACACCGTCTTGCAGACGCTCGATGCCACCACCGGCCAGAACGCGATGAACCAGGTGGAGATTTTTCGCAACATCGCCGGCGTCAGCGGCCTGATCATGACAAAATTGGACGGTACAGCCCGCGGCGGCATCCTGGTGGCGATCGCCGCCAAGCACAAGCTGCCGGTCTATTTCATCGGCGTCGGCGAAGGGATCGACGATCTCGAGCCGTTCGAGGCCAAGGATTTCGCGCAGGCGATCGCAGGGGTTGAGGCATGAGCGAAGACAGGATCATCGAGACGCTGGAGGATGCCGGCAAGCCGAAGGTCAGCCCGCTCCTCAAGCTGGTGCTGGAACTGGGGCCCCTCGTCGTCTTCTTCTTCGCCAATTCGCGCGGCGAGTGGCTGGCCGGGCATTTCCCGGTCCTTACCGAACTTGGCGGGCCGATCTTCATCGCCACCGGCCTGTTCATGGCGGCGACGGCGGCCGCACTCATCGTCTCCTGGGTGCTGACGCGGACGCTGCCGATGATGCCGCTCGTCTCCGGCATCGTCGTCTTCGTCTTCGGCGCGCTGACGCTCTATTTGCAGAACGACACCTTCATCAAGATGAAGCCGACGATCGTCAACACGCTGTTCGGCGCCATCCTGCTCGGCGGCCTTGCCTTCGGCAAGCCGCTGCTCGGCTATGTCTTCAACGCCGCCTTCAGGCTGACGGAGGAGGGCTGGCGCAAGCTGACGCTGCGCTGGGGCCTGTTCTTCCTGGTGCTGGCCGTGCTGAACGAGATTGTCTGGCGGCAGTTCTCGACGGATTTCTGGGTGGCGTTCAAGGTTTGGGGCACGATGCCGATCACGATCCTCTTCACCCTGTCGCAGATGCCGCTGATCATGAAGTATTCGGTGGAAACGTCTGAAGAGAGCAAAGCGCCCTAAGGCGTGAAGGACAAGCCAACCGACTGTCGGCTGGCTGCTCGTATGACGCCAGCCACCCCCTCTCCCGTCATCCCTGCCCCGAGCCGGGATTCAGCCGACGCGCGTCCGCGCGGCGAAAGAATGCTTTTCCTTACAGGCGGCTGAGCGGATCTTCTGGCGCCGTAGACGCGGCGCTGCTGGATGCTGGGTCAAGTCCGGCATGACGGAAGGGTGGGCGCCGAGTAAGTCGTCAGCCAGCCGGAGCCGGTTGAGCCAGTGCCTTCTCGATCGCCGGCATAAGCCCTGTCTTCACGCTGTTCTCGTCGAACGGGCCGACCTTCTTGTAGAGGATCGTACCGTCCGGACCGACGAGATAGGATTCTGGAATGCCGTAGACACCCCAGTCGATCGCCATCTTGCCGTTCGGATCGATGCCGATCGCCGCGTAGGGATTGCCGAGTTCGCCGAGGAAGCGCAGCGCGTTTTCGGTACCGTCCTTGTAGTTCACGCCGACGATCGTCAGCCGCGGATCATGCGACAAGGCGAGGATGACCGGATGCTCCTGCCGGCAGGGCACGCACCAGGACGCCCAGAAATTGACGAGGGTAAGCTTGCCCTTGGCCGTCTCGGCAGTCAGCGCGGGCATTGCCGCCCCATTGCGGGTCGCACCCTCGAGCGGTGCAAGGTTGTGGAAGGGCGCCTTGGTGCCGATCAGGGCGGAGGGGATCTCGGAAACATCGCGCCCCGAACTCAATTGTAGGAAGAAGATCGCAGCGAGCGTTGCGAATATGACCAACGGTGTCAGGGCGAGCAGGATGCGCGTCCGCGATCCGGCGGGTCTTTCATCGGCGGACTGGTTCATTTCGTCTCCACTGCGGAACGGCGGCGAATGCCGGCCGCCTCGAGGATCGCCAGTTCCCGCCGGCGCGCGCGCCCGTCGAGCCAGACCCAGAGGACGAGGCCGATTACGGTCGCGGCAGTGGCGAGATAGGCCGACAGGACATAGGCGAAATGCGTCATCGGCGAGCCCCCTGGCGTTCCGTCCCGGCACTGCGCGCCGCCAGCCTGCGCAATGTCGCCACGCGCCGGCGCAGGATCTCGTTGCGCATCGCCAGAATGTGCAGCGTAAAGAACAGAAGCGTGAATGCGGCCGCCATGACAAGCAGCGGGCGCAGGAATTCCGAATCGATCGTCGGTCCGTCCAACCGGATGACGCTCGCCGGCTGGTGCAGCGTGTTCCACCACTCGACGGAAAACTTGATGATCGGAATATTGACGAAACCGACCAGGATCAGGATGGCGCCGACCTTTGCGGCGCGTGCCGGATCATCCATGGAACGGTTCAGAGCGATCAGGCCGAGATACATCAAGAAGAGCACGAAGACGGAGGTCAGCCGCGCGTCCCAGACCCACCAGGTGCCCCACATCGGCTTGCCCCAGAGCGAGCCGGTGAGGAGTGCGATGAAGGTGAAACAGGCGCCGATCGGTGCCGCCGTCTTGGCCGAAACGTCGGCGAGCGGGTGACGCCAGACGAGCGTACCGAGCGCCGACATCGCCATCACCGAATAGCACATCATCGAAAGCCAGGCGGCGGGCACGTGGATATACATGATCCGCACCGTGTCGCCCTGCTGGTAGTCGCCGACCGTGGAGAAGGAGAGATACAGGCCGACGGCGAAAAGCACTGCAGCCGCAGCCGCCATCCACGGCCACAGCATGCTGCTCAGCGCGAGAAACCGCGTCGGATTGGCAAGGTCGGAAAATTTGCGGATCGCCAGGCTCTGTTCGCTCATATGCGCCTTTTAACGCTTTCGCCCCACGGCTTCAATTGACGCGCATCAATCACATTTGCGTCAATCCGTCGATGCGCGAAGTGCCGCGGCTGCCGCGACCGGACCGATCACGGCGAAGACGAGCGTCAGCGCCGTCAGGATCAGGAAGGGCGGCAGGAACGGCGCGGGGTCCTGCACGGCCGCATAGACGGCGCTGACGCCGAAGATCAGAACGGGAATCGCAAGCGGCAGCACGAGGATCGACACCAGCAGTCCGCCGCGCGGCAGGACGACGGCAATCGCAGCCCCCGCCGCGCCGATGAAGGTGATCGCCGGCGTGCCGACGAGCAGCGTCAGCATCGTGGCCCCGATCGCCGGAACCTCCATGTTCATGAACAGCGACAGCAGCGGCGAGGCGATCACCAGCGGCAGGCCGGTGGCAATCCAGTGCGCCAAGCACTTCGTCAGCACCGTCAGCACCAGCGGCGTATCCTGCATCAGCAGAAGATCGAGCGATCCGTCCTCGCGCTCTGCCTGGAACAGCCTGTCGAGGCCGAGAAGCGCAGCGAGCAGCGCCCCGATCCACAGGATCGCCGGGCCGATGCGGGCAAGCAGGTTCAAATCCGGACCGACACCGAACGGGATGACGGCGACCACTGTCATGAAGAACAGCACGCCGATCATCGCGCCGCCCCCGGCGCGCACGGACAGCTTCAGGTCGCGAAGCAGGAGCGCGGTCATACCAACGCCTCGCGAGTGCAGAGCCGCGGAATGCTCATCCACCCGCCGGCACCTTCTCCTCGCAAGCGGGGCGAAAGACCAATGCCGAAACGCCTTGCGTCCCCTCTCCCCGCCTGCGCGGAGAGGGCTAGGGCGAGGGGCAGACTGCGCTGTCTCGACCGGGTCAGACCGGAAATTTGGACCCTCACCCCCATACCTCCGCCATTGCGCCGTCGAATCCCGTCATGTGCAACTCCGTCATTTCGCCGAGCCCTAGCGGCTGGTGCGTCGCCGCAAGCGCAATTCCGCCGCGCTGGAGATGCTCCTTGACCAGTCCGGCAAACATCATCTCGGCTGCCGTATCCAGTGCCGCCGTCGGCTCGTCGAGGATCCACACGTGCCGCCAGGCAACGAGCAGCTTGGCCATCGCCATTCGCCGCTGCTGGCCGGCGGAGAGATAGCCGAACGGCAGGTGCACGATGCCGCCGAGGCCGACGGCCTCCGCCGCCCCTTCGACGTCCATCCCGTTGCCGCCAGCCGAATCACCGAAAAAGGCCTTCCAGAAGCGCAGGTTCTCCACAACCGTCAGTTCGCGCTTCATCGCATTGCGATGGCCGAGATAGTGGCAGGCGGCGGCGACGGTTTCGATATCCTGCGACCCTTCGCCGCTAAAACGAACCTTGCCCGATTCGCGCGGCAGAAGACCGGCAACGACGCGCAGCAGCGTCGACTTGCCGGAGCCGTTCGGCCCCTTCACGACCAGGGCCCTGCCGGCTTCGATCTCGAAGGAGACGTCCCGGAATATCAGGTCTTCGCCTCGTTTCGCACTCAGGCCCTCGGCAACGAGACGTATCACTTTTCACTTCCCCTTTACGACCTTGGTCGCAATGCAAAAAAATTCTCCCGATCCGCGGGCAGGCGCTCTGGATCGTTCCTTAGAAATTATCTATAAGGCCGGCAACACGCCAGCGGTCGGCGTGATTTTCATCCTAGCGCCGAACACGGAATGATTTCCGCGTACGGACAGCGGAAATGACCGCACCCGCATCCCAATTCGCGCCTCTCCGGCGCACGGGCGTTCGTACGTCAAGCTTTGGCGATCAGCGGAACGGGGTATCCAGTGTCCAAGTCCCTTGACAGCTTTAACTGTCGCTCGACCCTCACTGTCGACGGCGTCGACTATGTCTACTACAGCCTTCCGAAGGCCGAAGCGAACGGCCTTCCGGGTGTGTCGAAGTTGCCCTATTCGATGAAGGTGCTGCTCGAGAACCTGCTGCGCAACGAAGACGGCCGCTCGGTCACCAAGAAGGACATTGAAAGCGTCGCCGCCTGGCTTTCCAACAAGGGCCTCGTCGAGAGCGAGATCGCCTATCGCCCGGCACGCGTGCTGATGCAGGACTTCACCGGCGTCCCCGCCGTCGTCGACCTGGCAGCGATGCGCGACGGCATCAAGGCGCTCGGCGGTGATCCGGAGAAGATCAACCCGCTCGTGCCCGTCGACCTCGTCATCGACCACTCCGTCATCGTCGACGAGTTCGGCACCGCGACCGCCTTTGCCCGCAACGTGGAGCTTGAATACGAGCGCAACGGCGAGCGCTACCGCTTCCTGAAATGGGGCCAGCAGGCGTTCGAGAACTTCCGCGTCGTTCCGCCCGGCACCGGCATCTGTCACCAGGTCAACCTCGAATACCTCGGCCAGACCGTCTGGACGAAGGAAGAGGACGGCGAGACGATCGCCTATCCGGACACCTGCGTCGGCACGGACTCTCACACTACCATGATCAACGGCCTGGGCGTTCTCGGCTGGGGCGTCGGCGGCATCGAGGCGGAGGCGGCCATGCTCGGCCAGCCGGTTTCCATGCTGCTGCCGGAAGTCATCGGCTTCAAGCTGACCGGCAAGCTGAAGGAAGGCGTCACCGCCACCGACCTCGTGCTCACCGTCGTGCAGATGCTGCGCAAGAAGGGCGTCGTCTCCAAGTTCGTCGAATTCTTCGGCCCCGGCCTCGACAACATGACGCTCGCCGACCGTGCCACCATCGGCAACATGGGCCCGGAATACGGCGCCACCTGCGGCTTCTTCCCGGTAGACTCCGAGACCATCAACTACCTGACCATGTCCGGTCGCGAGGAGCAGCGGATCGCGCTCGTCGAAGCCTATTCCAAGGCGCAGGGCATGTGGCGCGATGGTGACGGCTCTGACCTCGTCTTCACCGACACCCTCGAACTCGACCTCGGCGATGTCGTGCCCTCGATGGCCGGCCCGAAGCGTCCGGAAGGCCGCCTGCCCCTCGAGACGATCGCGCCGAACTTCGCCGCCGCTCTCGACGCCGACTACAAGAAGCCCGGCCAGCTCTCCAACCGCTACGCGGTCGAAGGCACCGACTTCGATCTCGGCCATGGCGACGTGGCGATTGCCGCCATCACGTCCTGCACCAACACCTCCAACCCGTCGGTGCTGATCGCCGCCGGCCTGCTGGCCCGCAACGCGGTCGCCAAGGGCCTGAAGACGAAGCCGTGGGTCAAGACCTCGCTGGCCCCCGGATCGCAGGTGGTCGGTGAATACCTGGCCAAGTCCGGCCTGCAGAAGGACCTTGACGCGCTCGGCTTCAACCTCGTCGGCTTCGGCTGCACGACCTGCATCGGCAACTCCGGCCCGCTGCCGGGTCCGATCTCGAAGACCATCAACGACAAGGGCCTGATCGCCGCCGGCGTTCTCTCCGGCAACCGCAACTTCGAGGGCCGCATCTCGCCGGACGTCCAGGCCAACTACCTGGCCTCGCCGCCGCTCGTTGTCGCCTATGCGCTCGCAGGTTCGGTCCAGAAGGATCTGACGAAGGAGCCGATCGGCGAGGACCAGAACGGCCAGCCGGTCTACCTGAAGGACATCTGGCCCTCCTCCAAGGAGATCCAGGACTTCATCATGAAGTATGTCACCCGCGAACTCTACGCGTCCAAGTACGCCGACGTGTTCAAGGGCGACGCCAACTGGCAGGCGGTGCAGGTTCCGGCCGGGCAGACCTATGCCTGGGACGACAAGTCGACCTACGTGCAGAACCCGCCCTACTTCGTCGGCATGGGCAAGAAGGGCTCGGGCCTGAAGAACATCAAGGGCGCGCGCGTCCTCGGTCTCTTCGGCGACAAGATCACCACCGACCACATCTCGCCGGCCGGTTCGATCAAGGCGGCTTCGCCGGCCGGTGCCTATCTTCTGGAGAACGGCGTCGGCGTTGCCGACTTCAACCAGTACGGCACGCGCCGCGGCAACCATGAAGTGATGATGCGCGGCACCTTTGCCAACATCCGCATCCGCAACCACATGCTCGGCCCGAACGGCAAGGAAGGTGGCTACACCATCCACTATCCGTCCAAGGAAGAGATGTCGATCTACGACGCGGCCATGAAGTACAAGGAAGAGGGCGTTCCGCTCGTCATCTTCGCCGGTGTCGAATACGGCAACGGCTCGTCGCGCGACTGGGCGGCGAAGGGCACCAACCTTCTCGGCGTCAAGGCCGTGATCGCGCAGTCCTTCGAGCGCATCCACCGCTCGAACCTCGTTGGCATGGGCGTCGTGCCCTTCGTCTTCGAGGAGGGCACGACCTGGGCCAGCCTCAACCTCAAGGGCGACGAGCTCGTCGAAATCGACGGCCTCGAGGGCGAGATAAAGCCGCGCGAGAAGAAGGTTGCCAAGATCACCTACGGCGACGGCTCGGTGAAGGAGGTTCCGATCCTCTGCCGCATCGACACGCTCGACGAGGTCACCTACATGAACAACGGCGGCATCCTGCAGACGGTTCTGCGCGATCTCGCCGCCTGATTTCGACTGAATCTTCAGCCAATACGGTGCCGGGGCCGATGCCCCGGCATTTTATTTTCCGGAACACTCTCCAATCGTATGACTTTCACTCCATCGTGACTTCCTGTTGACTGGGCAAGCGGGTATGACGGTGGCCGACAAGCGGCCGTTCGCTGCATCTCCTGGAAAGATTCATGCCCAGACTGGTCATTCTTGGTTGCCTCTCGTGCCTGCTTGCCGTTTCCACAGCAGGCACGGCCGCCGTGGCAGACGACAAGCCCAAAGGCGTGGTCGAGCTCTTCACCAGCCAGGGCTGCTCATCCTGCCCGAAGGCGGACAAGGCGCTGGAGACATTGATCCGCGAGGGCGACGTCGTGGCGCTGGCCTACCACGTCGATTACTGGAACTATCTCGGCTGGACCGACACGATGTCGACCAAGGAGAACACCGAGCGGCAATATTCCTATGCGCGGATGTTTGGCCGCGGTAGCGTCTACACCCCGCAGGCCGTAATCAACGGACGCGAACACGTCAATGGCGGCGATCTCACGCAAATTCGCAATCAGTTGCAATCGCTAAGCACGCAAGGACACGGCCTGTCGGTCGACGTATCCGCCGACATCGTCCAGGACGAAATGCGAATCCGCATCGGCAGCGGCGAGGGCAAGGCGAACGTCGTAATTGCCTACTTCGACGGCGAGAAGGCGGTCGACATCGAGGACGGCGAAAACCGGGGACGACGGGTCGACTACTGGCACGCGGTAACCAACATCGAAACGGTCGGCATGTGGGAGGGGAAGGAAACGAGCCTGGTGCTGCCGGCCAGCCTTCTGAACCGCATGGGCAACGGCGGTTGCGCCATCTTGCTGCAGCGGATGAAGACGGCCGATACGCCCGGCGCAATCCTTGGCGCCACCGTCGTGACGAACGGTCCGGTGTCGGAGACTGCAAGTCACCGCTGAGCTTCACGATTTTGGAGCGGTCCGGCCGGGTTCTTCGAGGGGCTGGGGCTTGAGGGTTCGAAGACACGCCGGACCGGACCTTGACGAAGCTTCCGGCAACGGAATACAGGAACAGCTTCGACGCACACCCCCAGTGGCCGGCCGATTTCCCGCACATGCAAAGCGGCTCGGCTGCGGGGCAGCGATTCGACTTTCCCCGATAATTTAGGCGCGGTTTTGTCTGAAATGCGGCATCTTCGATTTTTGCGCCGCCGCAGTTGTTAACACGGATGGACGGCGTGACACGGCCTGATTGAACCGACCGCGACCGATCACGCAGCGAGCGCAGCGAACCCTGCAGGTGGATTTGCGCAGCCGCAGGGTTGTGCCTCCGGCGCGGCAAGGCAAGCTGCGAGCGAAGGCGCGCCGTCTCGGCCCAGGCAAACGGCTTAAACGCTTGCATTTCGGTTCAGGTAGGGCACACTGTCATCGACTTGTCGCAGTCGAGGCGGAGACTCGATGACTGATCAGCCGGATTCGTCGCCGGGAGAGACCGGTGCCCAGGGGTCGAACGTAGTCGTCGACCTCCGGGAATACCGCAGCAACAAAGACCCTGTCCCGGTCACCTTTCATCGCAGGGAACTGGACGCGATCCTCAGGATTTACGGGCGTATGGTCGGTGAGGGCGATTGGCGCGACTATGCGATCGACCACACCCATGAGAAGGCAATTTTCTCCATCTTCAAGCGCTCCGGCGAGATGCCGCTTTATCGCGTCGAGAAGAACCCCAAGCTTGCCGCCAAGCAGGGCGCCTACTGCGTGCTCAACGCCCACGGAATGATCCTCAAGCGCGGCCACGAGCTTGAACAGGTTCTCAGGGTTTTCGACAAGGCACTGAAGCTCATCAAGACTTAAAGCAAGTCTCCCGAAGGGAACCGGTTTCGGGACAATGACATGCGAAAGATCAACGACCTGAAGCGCGGCAAGCGAACCTGAAGGATTGCGGCGCGCTCTAGACGCTGTTCATTTCCCGATCATGGCTGGATGAACGTCCGATGCGGGATGGCTCGACGCCCCCTCGCCGAGCGCAAGCTGCATGATCACCGTATCAAGCCAGCGGCCGTGCTTGAACCCGGACGCCTTCATCAGGCCGCCGTGCTCGAATCCGGCCGTCCGGTGGACGGCGATCGAAGCGGGATGGGCGCCTCCGATCACGGCGACCATCTGCCGGAATCCAAGTGCCGTGCAGCGCGCGATCAGTTCGGCAAGCAGAGCCTTGCCAATGCCTCGCCCGCGCGCTTCCGGTGCCAGGTAAATCGAATCCTCGACCAGCCAACTGTAGGCCGCGCGCGTGCGGAAGGCCGACGCGTAGGCATAGCCGAGAACCCGGCCCTGCCGATCGGCGGCAACCATATAGGGATACCCGTGGCCGGTAATGGCGGAAAAGCGGGCGTGCATCTCCTCAGGCGGCGGCGGATCGATTTCGTAGGTGGCGACACCGTGCAGCACCGATTCGCGATAGATCTCGTTGATGGCGGGAAGATCGCCGACGTCTGCGGTGCGGATCGTATAATTCATCTGCCATGAACCCACTGGTTTGCACGAGGAGACGCAGCGTTGGTCGCCTCGCACGGTTGAAAGGGAAAGCGGGGACAGCGGCGGGGCTGCCCCCTGCCGGTCATCCGAACACGACCAGCAAATCCTTGGCGTCGATCTGGTCGCCGGCACGCACGAGCACCTCGGCGATCACGCCGTCCTTTTCGGCGTGCAGCGCCGTTTCCATCTTCATCGCCTCGATCGACAGGAGCACATCGCCGGCCTTGACCGACTGGCCCGCAGCGACCGCCACGGTCGAGACGACGCCCGGCATCGGCGCGCCAAGATGCGCGGCGTTGCCCGCCTCCGCCTTCCGGCGGACGGCGCTCGATGCGCCGCGGTTGCGGTCCGGCACCTTGATCGGGCGCGGCTGGCCGTTCAGCTCGAAGAACACCTTGACCATGCCCTTCTCGTCGACGTCGCCCTGTGTCTGGTTGAGGATGACGAGCGTCTTGCCCTTCTCGATGTCGGCGAAGAGTTCCTCACCCGACGCCATGCCGTAAAAGTAGGCGTGCGTCGGCAAGACACTGACCGGACCGTAGGTCTCGGCGACCTGCGCATAGTCAGTGAAGACCTTCGGATACATCAGGTAGGAGGCGAACTCGAAATCGGTGACCTTGCGCTCGAGCTTGGTCTCGATCGCCTTGCGTTCGGCGTCGAGGTCGGCGGCCGGCAGCAGCGAGCCCGGGCGCTCGGTGTAGGCAGCCTCGCCCTTCAGCACCTTGTTCTGCAGCGCCTGCGGCCAGCCGCCCGGGGGCTGGCCGAGATCGCCTTTCAGCATGGACACGACCGATTCGGGGAAGGAGACGTCCTTGCCGGGGTTTTCCACGTCGGCGACGGTCAGGTCCTGGCTGACCATCATCAGCGCCATGTCGCCCACCACCTTCGACGACGGCGTCACCTTGACGATGTCGCCGAACATGCGGTTGGCGTCGGCATAGCCCTGCGCCACCTCGTGCCAGCGGGTCTCCAGCCCCAGCGAGCGCGCCTGCTCCTTGAGGTTGGTGAACTGGCCGCCCGGCATCTCGTGCAGATAGACTTCGGATGCCGGCCCTTTCAGGTCGCTCTCGAAAGCCGCGTACTGGTGGCGCACCGCTTCCCAGTAGAACGAGATGCGGCGGATCCATTCCGGATCCAGGCCGGAGTCGCGCTCCGAGCCGCGCAGCGCCTCGACGATCGAGCCCAGGCAGGGCTGCGAGGTGTTGCCGGACAGCGCGTCCATCGCCGCATCGACCACGTCGACGCCGGAGTCGACGGCCGCAAGCACCGTGGCGGCGGCAATGCCCGAGGTGTCGTGGGTGTGGAAGTGGAGCGGCAGGTCGGTCGCCTCGCGCAGCGCCTTGAACAGCACGCGGGCGGCGGCCGGCTTCAAAAGGCCGGCCATGTCCTTCACGGCGATGATGTGCGCCCCCGCCTTTTCCAATTCGCCCGCAAGGGCCACGTAGTACTTCAGGTCGTACTTTGGCCGGGCGGCGTTGAGGATGTCGCCGGTATAGCAGATCGCCGCCTCGCAGATCTTGTTCTCCTCGACCACCGCGTCCATCGACACGCGCATGTTCTCCACCCAGTTCAGGCAGTCGAAGACGCGGAAGACGTCGATCCCGCCCCTTGCCGCCTGGCGGACGAAGTATTTTACGACATTGTCCGGGTAGTTCTTGTAGCCGACGCCATTGGCGCCGCGCAGAAGCATCTGCAAGAGCAGGTTCGGCGCGCCCTCTCGAACCTTGGCGAGGCGCTCCCAGGGGTCTTCGGTGAGGAAGCGCATGGCGACATCGAAGGTCGCCCCACCCCAGCATTCGAGCGAGAACAGCTGCGGCAGCGTGCGCGCATAGGTCTCGGCGATGCGGACGATGTCATAGGTCCGCATGCGGGTCGCCAGCAACGACTGGTGCGCGTCGCGCATCGTCGTGTCGGTCATCAGCACCTGGGGCTGAGCGCGCACCCATTCGGAAAATTTCCGCGGTCCGAGTTCATCGAGCTTCTGCTTCGTGCCCGCGGCGATCGGCCCCTCGGAGAAGGGCACGACCGGGCGGGCTACGTCGCCCGGCGGCCTCGGCCGGCCCTTGGTCTCCGGATGACCGTTGATGGTCACGTCGGCCAGATAGGTCAAAAGCTTCGTCGCACGGTCCTGGCGGCGAACCTGCTGGAACAGTTCCGGTGTCGAATCGATGAACCGCGTCGTATAGCTGTTTTCGCGGAACCGCGGATGGCCGATGATGGCTTCGAGGAAGGTCAGGTTGGTCGCCACGCCGCGGATGCGGAACTCGCGCAACGCCCGGTTCATGCGCCGGATCGCCTCGTCGGCGGTCGGCGCCCAGGTCGTCACCTTTTCCAGCAGCGGGTCGTAGAAGCGGGTAATCACCGCACCGGAATAGGCGGTACCGCCGTCGAGGCGAATGCCGAAGCCGGTGGCGCCGCGATAGGCGGTGATGCGGCCGTAGTCGGGAATGAAGTTCTGCTCCGGATCCTCGGTGGTGATGCGGCACTGCAGCGCGTGGCCGTTGAGGCGGATGTCCTGTTGCTTCGGCACGCCGGATTCCGGCGTGCCGATCGCAAAGCCGTCGAGGATGTGGATCTGCGCCTTGACGATGTCGATGCCGGTCACCTCCTCGGTGACGGTGTGCTCGACCTGGATGCGCGGGTTGACCTCGATGAAGTAGAACTTGCCGGTGTCGGCGTCCATCAGGTACTCGACGGTGCCGGCGCCGACATAGTTGGTCGCCTCGGCGATCTTCAGCGAATAGGCGGCGACTTCCTGCCGCTGCGCCTCGCTGAGATAGGGGGCCGGGGCCCGTTCGACGACCTTCTGGTTGCGCCGCTGGATCGAGCAGTCGCGTTCGAACAGGTGTACGACGTTGCCGTGCGTGTCGCCGAGGATCTGGCTCTCGACGTGACGCGCCCGCTCGAGCAGCTTTTCCAGATAGACCTCGTCCTTGCCGAAGGCGGCCTTCGCCTCGCGCTTGGCCTCGGTGACCTCGCGAGCGAGATCCTTCGGATCGCGGATGGCCCGCATGCCGCGCCCGCCGCCACCCCAGGACGCCTTCAGCATGACCGGATAGCCGATCTCTTCGGCCATGCGGGCGACTTCGTCCATATCGTCGGGCAACGGATCGGTCGCCGGAACCACGGGAACGCCGACCGCAATCGCCAGATTGCGGGCGGCCACCTTGTTGCCGAGCTGGCGCATCGTTTCCGGCTTCGGACCGATGAAGGTGATGCCGTTTGCGGCGCATGCCTCGGCAAATTCCGGGCTCTCCGACAGCAGGCCGTAACCCGGATGGATGGCATCAGCGCCGGACAGCTTGGCGACACGGATCACCTCGTCGATCGACAGATAGCTCTCGATCGGGCCGAGGTCGCGGACAAGGTGTGGCCCGCGACCGACCTGATAGCTTTCATCCGCCTTGAAGCGGTGCAGTGCGAGCTTGTCCTCCTCGGCCCATATCGCCACCGTTTTAAGCCCCAGTTCATTGGCCGCGCGGAACACGCGGATGGCGATTTCAGAACGGTTGGCGACCAGGATCTTCGAGATGGGCAAGTCGGACTCCTCATAGACTTGAACACAGGAATGCTGCGCCTGCGAAGAAAATCACCAGCGCGTCCAAAATAAAAGCCCAAATTTGATATCGCCACCTGACGATTTGCGACGTCAGGAGATCAGACCCAACCGGAATGACAGCGCAACCGCATGATGACGGTTCTTGGCATTCAGTTTCTCCTGAATGCCGGTCATGTACCAGTCGACCGTGTGGTTCGAGATCGAAAGCACGCGGGCAATCTCATGCGATGTCATGCCGTCGGCTAGATGACCTAGCGCCTCCATCTCACGCCGCGTCAAGTTAACATCGACGTCAGGCTTCTCGGTGCCATCGGCATTCTGCAGCTTCCAGAACATTTTCTTCGCCACGCAGTCGAACAGGCCCATCTCGATGGGATGCAGATCCACCGGCTTTCCGCCAAGCGTGATGTTGCCGACCAGGCCACGGCGGGCATGCACCGGAAAGATGTAGCCGTCCTCCAGCCCATGGTTGCGAGCGTCGACGATCATCCGCTCCATCCGCTTTCGGTGCGGGTTGGTCCGAAAGGCCGCGACTGTATCGCGCCAGCGGAATCCACCGCGGGCTTGGCCCATGTAAAGGATCGTCGGGTCGATGATGATGTACTTCTTGCTAATATAGATCTCGGGCCACCGATCCGGCCAACGCCCGGAAAGAACGAGATCCATCGGGTCGTCGCTTAGCCGAACCTGTCGGATCACCCCATAGTACTCGAAGCCGTAGAGCTCAATTAGCCTTTCGAACTCTGCTATGAGTTCATTCCGATGCGTAAGTTCATCGATCAATCCGATGAACTGAACGAGAAGATTGATGTTCATTATGAAATTGACCGGCCACGCGGCCCCTCCCAATACATATGTACCATAATATCGTGGCCCGCAGCGCGAGCTTCATCGGACAAAACGTCCGCCACCCTCCTCGTTTATCAAGATAAACCGATTTGGCAACGGACCGTTCAGCGTCCATTCATCGACAGGCACATAGCATCCCGCAATCGCTGGAAATGTCCCCGGGGTGACTGCCGTCCAGGGACCAGGGCCGTACCGCGTCGCGCGCGTCGAACGAACGACGAAACGGCGCCCAATCAGGACCGCGAAAGGGTTTCGAAGTGTCATTGTTTCAGGTTTACGCGCGGGCGCTCAGCTATCTGTCCGTCTACAGACTTCGCGTGTCCTCTATCGTCGTTGCCAACGTCGTGCTGGCGGTGATCGCCATTGCCGAACCAATCCTGTTCGGCAAGATCATCGACGCCATATCGAACAAGGGCAATGTCACCCCGATGCTCCTGATGTGGGCCGGCTTCGGCGTTTTCAACACGATTGCCTTCGTCCTTGTCGCGCGTGAGGCCGACCGCCTGGCGCACGGCCGGCGGGCAAGCCTCCTGACCGAGGCTTTCGGCCGGATCATTTCGATGCCGCTCTCCTGGCACAGCCAGCGCGGCACCTCCAACGCATTGCATACGCTCCTGCGCGCCTGCGAAACGCTGTTCGGCCTGTGGCTGGAGTTCATGCGCACGCATCTGGCAACGGCGGTGGCGCTGGTGCTGCTGGTCCCGACCGCATTTGTCATGGACTATCGGCTGTCGCTGGTCCTGGTGGTGCTGGGCGCAGCCTATGTCTTCATCGGCAAGGTGGTGATGGACCGGACGCGTGAGGGCCAGACCTCCGTTGAGGGTCACTATCACACCGTCTTCTCCCACGTTTCCGACGCGATTGGCAATGTCTCGGTCGTGCACAGCTACAACCGCATCGAGGCAGAAACCAAGCAGTTGAAGCAGTTCGCGCAGCAACTGATCAACGCCCAGTTTCCCGTGCTCGACTGGTGGGCACTGGCAAGCGCACTGAACCGGATAGCCTCGACCATCTCGATGATGACCATTCTCGTGATTGGCACCATCCTGGTGCAGCGCGGGGAACTGCGTGTCGGCGACGTCATCGCCTTCATCGGCTTTGCCGGCCTTCTGATCGGCCGCCTCGACCAGATGAAGCAGTTTGCCACGCAAATCTTCGAGGCGCGCGCCAAGCTGGAGGATTTTTTCTCGCTTGAGGACGCCGTCAAGGACCGCGAAGAGCCGTCCAACGCCGGTGAACTCACCGACGTCCGCGGCAAGGTGGAATTCCGCAATATCAGCTTCGACTTCGCCAACGCGACGCAGGGCGTGCGCGACATCTCGTTCACAGCCGAAGCCGGCCAGACAGTTGCGATCGTTGGCCCGACCGGGGCCGGCAAGACGACGCTCGTCAACCTGCTCCAGCGCGTCTACGACCCGCAGAAGGGTGAAATCCTGATCGACGGCGTCGACATCTCGACGGTGACGCGCAAGTCGCTGCGCCGCTCGATCGCGACCGTCTTCCAGGATGCCGGCCTTCTCAACCGCTCGATCTCCGACAACATCCGGCTCGGCCGGGACGGCGCAACGCTGGAAGAGGTGATGGAAGCTGCGGAAGCGGCGGCAGCAGGCGATTTCATCCGGACACGCCAGGCTGGCTACGACACCCATGTCGGCGAGCGCGGCAACCGGCTTTCCGGCGGTGAGCGCCAGCGCATCGCCATCGCGCGTGCCATCCTCAAGGATGCACCAATCCTGGTGCTGGACGAGGCAACCAGCGCGCTCGACGTCGAGACCGAGGCGCGCGTGAAGGCGGCGATCGACAATTTGCGCAAGAACCGCACGACCTTCATCATCGCGCACCGCCTTTCCACGGTCCGGGAAGCCGACATGGTGCTCTTCCTCGACCACGGCCAAATTGCCGAGATGGGCAGCTTCCAGGATCTCAGCCAGAGCAACGGCCGGTTTGCCGCCCTGCTGCGGGCGAGCGGCATCCTGACCGACGAAGACGTCCGCAAGAGCTACACGGCCGCCTGATCGACCCGCGAAACTGCGAACTTCGGCCGGCGCACGTCACCCAGACGTGCGCCGGCTTCGTTCGTGGCAATACGCGTCGATCGATTCGACGGGTCGGCAGCTTCCCGGCATTCGTTGCAACCAGTGTCAGGCTGGAGCCGCAAGGCGGAACCCGTATCGGCCGACCGCCTTCCGCAATGGCGATCGGCAAAGACGGTGCGCTGGATCGTATCGGTGCCACATCCAAGCGGGCGGACGAAGCTGGCATCGCAAGCAGGTGTACCTTTCCGGCTGGCAAGGTTGGATTCGACAGCAGGAGTGCCTTCTGGTCGCAAAATGCCGGCCGATCTGTTCCATCTGAACCCTGGCCGCGAAGGGCAGGGGCTCCCATGCAACGCGCCTCCGATGGGGACAAAGATCCGACAAAACGGCATGGATGTTCTGGAATGCGATCGTCAGAGGCGTCGGCAATTCGGCAACTCTGCACTTGTCTCAGCAAATGGACCGCGACCAAGAGGGTGCGAACACGTCTGCAGAGGCGGGATCTGCTCGGAGACAAGTCGTCTATGACAACCAGCGCGGCCAATTGATCCGAAGGATCGCGACGCAGGAAGCCGCCTGCGCGGCTTTCTGCACGTTTGGACTGCGGTCGGGACCTGGCCTTACGCCGTAACCTCGACTTCCTCCGTCGGCACGGGCGTCTCGTCAATGTGCGCGACGACCTTGCCATCCGCCGTTCGCTCGACACGGATCCGGTGCTCGGTGCCGTCGCAACGCACCACCGCCGAGAAGCCCGGCCAGTCGGACGGCAGGACCGGTTCGACGACCAAGCGGCCGGCTCGCTTGCGGATGCCTAGAATTCCTTCCACGGCCACGCGATACAGCCAGCCGGCCGAGCCGGTGTACCAGGTCCAGCCCCCCCTGCCCTTGAGATCGCCTTCGCCATAAACGTCGGCGGCAACGACATAGGGTTCTACTCGGTACAGGTCGGCAGCCTCGCGGCTCGCGGAGTGATTGACCGGATTGAGCATGTCCAGGCAGTTCCAGGCGTCATCCGCCCGCCCTTGCATCGCCAGCGCCATCACCACCCAGGTTGCCGCGTGGGTGTATTGACCGCCGTTCTCGCGTACACCCGGCGGGTAGCCCTTGATGTAGCCGGGATCCGGCACCCCCTTTATGAAGGGCGGCGTGAAGAGCTTGATGATGCCGGTCTGCTCGTCCGCCAGTTTCCCGAGCACGGCATCCATGGCCAGTTGGGCCCGCTCCTTGTCGCCCTCGCCGGAGAGCACGCTCCAGGACTGGGCAATCGAATCGATCCTGCACTCGGCGTTGCCGTCGGCACCAAGCGGGCTTCCATCGTCGAAATAGCCGCGGCGATAATGCGCACCATCCCACCCGACTGCCTCCAGCGCCGCCTTGAGGCCTGCAAGGTGGCCGAGCCACTTGCGAGCGCGCGTGGCGTCCCCCCGCTCGCGCGCAATGGCGGCGAAGGCTGGCAGCGTCCCTGCGAGGAACCAGCCGAGCCAGACGCTGGTCCCCTTGCCGGCCTCGCCGACCCGGTTCATCCCGTCATTCCAGTCGCCGCCGAGCATCAGCGGCAGGTCGTTTTCGCCGGTCCGCTGGATCGCCAGGTCGAGCGCACGCGCACAATGTTCGTAGAGATCTGCCGACCCGACCGACCGACTGGGCTTGAAGAACGCATCGTGCTGCCCCTCCGCGAGCGGCGGCCCTTCAATGAAGGTCAGCTTCTCATCCAGGATGTCGTGCTGGCCGGTCGAGTTGCAGTACTGAACGACCGCATAGGCGAGCCAGACGACATCGTCCGAAATCATCGTGCGCACACCGGCGCCGGTTTCCGGCAGCCACCAGTGCTGCACATCGCCCTCCTGGAACTGGCGGGAGGCCGCATTGAGGATCTGCTTGCGGGCGAGGTCCGGCCGATGCGTGAGAAAAGCCAGCGAATCCTGCAACTGATCGCGGAAGCCGAATGCGCCGCTCGCCTGGTAGAATGCCGCCCGTGCAATCAACCGGCATCCGAGACTTTGATAGGGCAACCAGGTATTCACCATCAGGTTCAACGCCGGATCCGGCGTTTCGACCTGCAAGGCGCCGGTGAAATCGCCCCAGAAGGTGCGGATCTTGGCAAGCGCTGTATCGATCGTCACCGAAGCGGCGTCGGAAACGAGCGCCCTCGCGGCTTCGACGTCATCGCAATCACCGAGCAGGAAGACGATCTCCTGCTCCTCGCCCGGCGCCAGTTCAAGCTCACTCATCAGCGCCGCGCACGGCGCTCCGAGGCTTTCCATCGTGCCGGACAGTGCTGCGCCGCTGGCGAGCACACCGGGAAGGACGATGTCGCCCTCCTGGCCGATGAACTCCCGCCGGCTCGCGGTTGCGCCGGCGAGTTTCGCAGTCGTCGCAAAGAACGCAACGCGGCCCGAGTAATCCAGGCTGTAGGGATTGGTGGCGAATATCGCCCCGCTCGCCTCGTCCTGGCTGCACAGCACGAATGGGGCGGTCTTGGCCGGATTGTTGCCGAGCACCCACTCCACGTAGCCATAGACAGACAGGCTGCGGGCGGCCGGCCCCTTGTTACGGACGATCAGGCGCGAATACTTGACCGGACGCTCCACATCCACCGTCTGGACCAGATCGAGCTCCAGCCCACCGGACGTGCTGCGGAAGGCGGAATAGCCAAGGCCATGCCAGGTCTCGAACAGCACTGAAGGGTCGCGCGACAGCCCGGCGAACGGCACGAGGACGGCGCCGCTGTCGCGATCCTTCACGTAGAACGCCTCGCTCGGCCGGTTGATCACCGGGTCGTTGGTCCAGTGGGTGAGCTGATAGTCGCGCGAATTGCGGCTCCAGGTATAGGCCCCGCCCTCGGCGGCGACATGGAAACCGAAACGTTCGTTGGCAATCACGTTGATCCACGGGTGCGGCGTTCCCTCGCCGCCCCTGAGCTTCACCGCGTACTCGCGGCGCTCGACGTTGAAGCCACCATAACCGTTCCAGAAGGCCAGCGAACCGCCGTCGATCTGCACCGGCTCCGGCGTCCGCGGCATCTTGGCCGCCGGGGCGGAGTGGCGGACATCGGCCTGCTCGGATGGAACGGGCGTCGCAAACAGCGAGACCGCCCGTTCGATCTGGTCGGCAAGCGTGCCGTTGCGGGCATGGAAGACGGCCCGCGCGGTCGCCAGCAGCGCCTGCCAGGTGGTCACCTCCATCAGGTCGCGGCGGACGGCGAAGATGTGCTGGCGCGTGCCGTCGGGCTGGCTGCGTATACGCAGGTTCTCGCACATCTGTTCGAGCGTGTGCTGCATGTCCTGGGCGTAGGACGACGCCTTCTCGTTGAGAATGACGAGATCGGCCAACACGCCGCGATGGCGCAGGTACTCCTGGGCGCGCAGGGCCTCGCGGGCAATTCCGAGATCGGCATCGTCGTTGATGCGCAACACGAAGATCGGGAAGTCCCCGGAAATGGCGAGCGGCCACAGGGCCGATTGCACAGTCAGGCCCGCCTGGACCGTTGCCGCGTCGGCACGCAGATGCATGTCGGGATAGACGAGGTAGCGCCCGAGCGCCTGGAAGCTCGCAGCCTCCTGCGACGTGACACCGATGTGCCGCAGATGCACCTGCGAGCGGGTCCAGGCATGGATGAGCTCGTGGTTGAACGCATCGGGATGCCGGTAGCGATCGATGGCGCGGTCGAGTTCCTCGCGGCTGGGCGCGGCGACCGTCCAGAAGATGACCTTGACCTTCTTGCCGGCAGGCACGCGCACGACGCGACGCAAGGCCACGATCGGATCGAGCGTAAATCCGTCAGTGCCGACAAGCTGCGTGTCCGGATCGAAGGCAGCAGCCGTGGCAAGGCTCCGGCCCCGACCGATGAAATTGCGCCGGTCCGTCTCGACTTCCGTGCGGCGTACGCCGGCATTGTCGACGATCAGGTGCGCGACGCACATGTCCGGCTCGTTCGGGTCGCGCTTGTTGCGCAGCACGCGAACCGCGTCGCCGTTGCGATCAATCTCGGTCTTGAGGAACATCCGCGCAAACAGCGGGTGGGCGCTGTCGACGTCATCCGTCGTGACCACCGGCTCGGCATAGGAGGTCACCTCGATGAAGCGATCCTCGGTGCCGGTGTTCAACAGCGTCAGGCGACGGCCTTCCGCATCGTGCTCGCTCGCGACGATGCACTCGACCTCGCTGAAGAGCGAACCAACCGACTTGAAGAACACGGCCTTGTCGTCGCTGAACTGCGCCTTGACCTCTTCGCCTTCAGCACGCTTGGGCGCCGCTGTCGCCGACCACCATTCGTTGGTCGCCGTGTCGCGCAGGAAAATGAAGGTGCCCCAGCGATCCTCCGCCGGATCGGGCCGGAAGCGGGTCACCGACTGGCCGTTCCAATGCGAGTAGCCCGACCCCGTCGCCGTCAGCATCACCGAGTAATGGCCATTGGAGAGGAATACCGCCTCGCGGTCCTCGTTCATCGGATCCTCAATCTCGCGCACTTCCGGGCGAAGCAGGTCGGCCTGCGTGCTGCCCACCGTTTCCGGCTCGCGCTTGGTGTTGATGATCGGGATGTCGCGTGGCGCCTTTTCCTGCAGCAGCAGTTCGGCGGCCTCGATCACCGGATCGGCATGGAACCGCGCCCTGAGCGCGCCGTTGAAGACGACGTTGGCGACAGCTGCAATCGACATGCCGTGGTGATGGGCCATGTAGTTGCGCACCACCGCGCAGCGCTTGCCCTCGGGCACGCGCGTCGGCGTGAAATCCACCGCATCGTGGAAGCCGTAGACGCCAAGCGCGCCGAGCCTGCGCAACTCCTCGAGGTTTGCCAGTGCCGCTTTCGGCGCGTACTGGCTTGCAAGCAGCGAGGCGTACGGCGCAATCACCGCGTTCTGGCCGAGCCCGCGCTTCAGGCCGAGCGTCGGCACGCCGAAGTTGGTGTACTGGTAGTTCATCTCATGGTCGCGGGCGTTGAAGGCCGCCTCCGAGATGCCCCAGGGGGTGCCAAGCCGTTTGCCGTGGTTCTGCTGCTCCTTGACGATCAGATTATTCGTCTGGTTGAGAATGCCGCCCTGCGGCTCCTGCATGACGAGCGGCGGCATCAGGTACTCGAACATCGAGCCGGACCATGAGACCAGCGCGCCGCGCGAACCGATCGCCACGATCGGACGGCCGAGCTTGTACCAGTGCTCGGTCGCAAGGTCGCCCTTGGCGATCGCAAACAGGCTGGTCAGGCGCGCCTCCGACGCCAGGAGGTCGTAGCAGGCCTCGTCGAGCTCGTTCGTCTCGACGCGGTAGCCGATCGACAGCAGGCGGCGTTCTGGGCGGAAGAGGAACCCGAAGTCCATCGAGAAGGCGATGTCGCGGGTGCGGTCACGCAGCACGATCAGGCGCTGGCGCAGCGCCTCGATGCTGCCGAGGTCGAAGACGCTGTCGGCGATGTGCGCCTCGCAGGTCGCAACAAGGGCATTCGCCCACTTGACCACCTCGCCGCTCTGGGCGCTCTTGATCTCGTGATCGAGGTTGGCAATGAGCTTGTTGGCGTCGCGCGCCAGCACAGCGAGGTTGATCACCCGGATCGAGGCGAACTCGTGCTCGCGCTTCACCGCGGCGAGCGCGTTGTGAAAACCGGTGATCCGCTCCTCGATCAGGCGACGCAGCGGGCGCACCGTCTTGCGGTCGTCCGGCAGGTCCGCAAGCGTCTCCGACAGGATCGAAGCGACGTCGCCGATGCCGTCGAGGCTCCCATGCAGATGCGCCGACGGCGCTTCCGCCCACTCGCGGCAAAGCGAGGACACGGCGATCAGGTGGCCGGCAAGGTTGCCGCTGTCGACGGCCGAAACGTAGCGCGGCCCGAGCGTTTCCAGCGTATTGGTGCGATACCAGTTGTAAAGGTGGCCGCGGAACTTCGGCATGCCGTCGATCGTCGAAACGGTCTCCTCGAGGCGCCGCACGGTTTCTTCGAACCCGATCCAGCCGAAATCGCGCGCCGAGATCACCGACAGCAGATAGACGCCGATATTGGTCGGCGAGGTACGCTCGGCCAGCACCGGATGTGGTGATTCCTGGAAATTGTCCGGTGGGAGGAAGTGCTGCTCGGCGGTGACGAACTCCTCGAAGTAGCGCCAGGTCCGGCGGGCGATCTTGCGCAACTCTACGACCACCTCTTCGGGCGCGACCAGTTGGTCCTCCGTCTCCGCGGTCTGGCTGACATACCAGGCAATCGCCGGCGACAGCGCCCAGATCGCCGCAAACGGGATGGCGATGAAGGGCAGTCCCGTATCGGAAAACAGGGCGAGCGCGACGGAAATTGCCGCCAGCACTGGCGCCTGCCACATGTCGATGTAGTAGGACAGGACGCCACCGCCCGACGAGCTATGAACCTGCGCCGCCGTGCGCCACTCAAGCATATGCTTGCGGCTGACGAACAGACGAAAGAGCGACCGGACGATCGCGTCGGCCATCAGAGCCGCCTGATCCGCGATGAAGACGATGCGCAGCGCCACCTGGGCATTTGCCGCGCGGACATCGGAGAGGATGGTCTGCAGGTGCGCTCGGGCGACGATGTCGCTGCGGCGCGGTACCGCGCCGGTGATCAGCGACAGCGTCGGCGCCACGAACAGCAAGAAGATGAGCACCAGCTGCCAGATCAAGGCCTGGCGCGGCTCCATGTAATACCAGCCCATGACCGAGGCGACGAGCCAGCCGATCGGGATGAGGCAGCGGCGCAGGTTGTCATACATTTTCCAGCGACCGAGCATGGAGACGCCGCTGGAGGGCTTGAAGATGTAGGGCAAGAGCTGCCAGTCCCCGCGGGCCCAGCGATGCTGGCGCGAGCTCTCCACCTCGTAGCGGATCGGGAAGTCCTCGATGAACTCGACGTCGGTCACGAGCGCGCAGCGTGCGTAGGAGCCTTCGAGGAGGTCATGCGAGAGAATGGTGTTTTCCTCGATTCGCCCCTTCAGCGCCGCCTCGAACGCATCGACGTGATAGAGGCCCTTGCCGGTGAAGGTGCCCTCGCCGGCGAGATCCTGATAGACGTCGGATACCGTAAAGACATACGGATCGACGCCGCGATTGGCGGAGAAAATCCGCTGGAAGGTCGAGGCTTCGTCACCGGTCGTCAGCGACGGCGTCACGCGCGGCTGCAGGATACTGTAGCCGGCGACGACCTGCTGGGTCGTCGGATCGATCTGGGGGCGGTTGATCGGATGGAACAGTTTGCCGACGAGCTTGGTCGCGGCGTCACGCATCAGGCGCGTGTCGGAATCGAGCGTCAGCACGTACTGGACATTGTCGGGTATGATGTTGGCGCCGGGCAGGAAGCTCGTATCGCCGTCGCCGCGCAGTAGCAGATTCAGTTCATGCAGCTTGCCGCGCTTGCGCTCCCAGCCCATCCACACGCCTTCCTGGGCATTGAACAGCCGGCGGCGGTGCAGGAGATAGAAGCGGGTTCGGCCGTCATAGGCATAGCGCGCCGAAAGCTGCGCAATCTCGCGCTTGGCATATTCCAGGACTTCCAGGTCTTCCGGCGTCTCCTCGACCTTGCTGTCGGTCCAGTCGCTGACGAGCGCGAAGTAGATCTCGCCACGGGGATTGGCGAGGTAATGAACCTCCAGGTTGCGCACGAGTTCGTCGACATGGTCGCGCTTGGAGATGAGGCAGGGAACCGCAACCAGCGTGCGCGCCTCCTCCGGAATGCCTTCGCGGAACTCGTAGCCCACCAGGCGCGTCGGCTTCACGCACAGGGTGACGACGGTGTTGAACAGGCCGACCGCGCCTTCCGATGCCGGCAGCGCGAAAAGGATCAGCATGATCAGCCAGGCGCCGTCGGGAATGTCCATCTGGTCGAGAAAGAAATAGACCCCGATCATCGCCAGAAGCGTCAGCAGTGTCACCGGCCCCGCAATTGCGAACCAGTTTAGGGCCCGCGTGAAACGGACAATGCGTTGCAGGATGGACGGCCGGTAGCCGATGCGCCGTTCCAGGAGCCCGTGCTTTTTCCCGATGAGATAGGCGCCGACATTGGCCTCGTGAGCGCCGGCGACATTGCCGGCGGCCATGTCCTCCGCGGTCATGGCAAGCGCGGTCTGGGTCACCTCCAGCTCGGTCCGGCCCGAGCGGCGGGCGAGTTTTTCGATCGTGTCGCGATAGGCGTTGCGCGAACCGAAGTCGAGATCGTTGTAGTCGGACCCTTCACGAAGGGCGGCGTCCAACCGGCTGACGCTCTCGACCCAGACCGGCCATTCCGTGTCGTCGATCGCGCGCAGACTCTTGATGAGATTGCTCATCGTGGCGTTGCCGGACGACAGGCGGTTCTGCTCGGCGACAAGCACCTCCTCGAGATCGCTGCCGCGCGCTTCGATCTGGCGTTCCAGCCATTGGATCGCCGCACCGGAGGCCTGCAGACCGTCACGAAGTCGGTAGAGAAGTTGGGCGACGAAGGTGTTGTCGGCGACGAGCTCTTCGATCTCGCGCAGGATCACGACGCTCCGCTCCGGATCGTTCTGCCGGATCAGTTCGTCGGCGATCTCATTTGCCTTGCGCCGCATGCCACGCGACTGCTCCACGCGGATCGAGATCCGTCGCAGGTTTTCGATCAGGATGAAGCGGATGATCGACGGCAATGCCCAGAGCTCGCCGATCTTGAAGGCCTCGATCTTCTGGAAGCCTTCGACGATCGCCGTCAGGCTGTCGCGCGATACGCTGCTGTGGGTATGGGCGACATAGAGCCACCCCAGCGCCATCGTGCGCGGGATATCGACGTCGCCAACCTTCATCGTCGGTAGCTGGCGATAGAAGCGGCGCGGAAAATCGCGACGTACCTCCTGGACGGCCTCCTCGACGACATAATAGTTGTCGAGCAGCCACTCGGCCGCCGGCGTGATGGCGGCCCCTGCTTCGACGTCGCGGGCGATCGTCCGGTAGACGCGAAAGATCTCCCGCTCGTTTTCCTTCTGGCGCGCGCGAAACTCGAACGGCTTGAAACCCGGCAGGGTGCTTGCACCGTCACGCGCCAGGTCTTCGCCGCAGGCGCTCAGCTCTTCGAGTGTGAAATAGGTATCCCGGATCGAATCGTTGTAGTCGATCTGTTTGGATTCCGTCTCGCGCGGCGAAGGCTGGGGTCGATTGTGAAGGGGCATTTGCTTGTTTCTGGGTTCGAGCAACGTGGATTTGTGCCGCAATCCTGGATCGCGGATCGCATTTCGGCGGACGAAGTTCACTCGTGCGCCACCATGAACCATGACGCCTTCATGCGTCCTTTGCGTGCCGCCGCCAGTCCTGAAGGGGGGCGGAATACGCAAGCCCGCGCACCTTGATCATGGCGCGATATGGCTCAGGCGACACGCAAATGTGCATCGGGGCCGCGTGGTGCATGAAAACAGCATTTTTTAGCCGCAAAGGGAGGTGGTTGCAACAAGGCGGCTGGGCAAGAGGGTCACTCCTTGGCAAGAGGCGCACAACTGGCAAAAAATTCGATCCCCCCTAAACAATCCACGGTGAACAGGGGCTGAACGCAAAGCGCAGCAAGGGGTTCCAAAATCGGCCGGTATCTGTCGACAAGACCGGCTGTGTCATTGACAGGACCGGCGCCATCGGGCCAACGTAAGCCATCAGGGTTCTTTCGAATCGTTCTCGATCCGGAGCTAAGAGGGAAGCCGGTGCGATGCCCCACAAGGGGCATCAAGACCGGCGCTGCCCCCGCAACTGTAAGCGGTGAGCTGCTGTCGCCGATGCCACTGGCACGATCACGTGCCGGGAAGGCAAGACAGCCGCAACGACCCGCAAGCCAGGAGACCTGCCCTGATGAACTTGTAACGTCCATGGGCGGGGTGTCCCACGGCTGCGCTTGCTCCGCGAGAGCGGAATTTTTAGCTCGCGTGCGTCCGGTCATCCCCCAATTGCAGATTGGGGAAGTCATGCTTGTCACCGTTGAAACCAATCCCTCCGAATCCGGGCGACCGGAAGCGGTGTTCGTCTCCTGGCTGCTGTGGCAGCCGCGCGGGGCCGATCTCCAGACCGAAGCGCTGAAGGAGCTTTGCAAGCTCGCGCGCTATGCAGACCGAAACCCGGACATCGCCCGTCTGCGGTCGCTCTTTGCCACGCTGGCTGAGCGGGAGAAGCTTCATTAGCAACTTACCGCATAAAGACATATTGACATAAAGATATCCTTATGTGATCTCCGATGCAGACAATTCTGCATCGGAGGGCTTTGCCATGGCAGCAGCCGACCTCAACGACCTATTCGGTCCCGAACTTTCACCTCGCACTGGCAAGGACATCGCCGACGCGCTTCAAACCGCTGCGAAGGAACGCATTCTCGTTCTCGACGGCGCCATGGGCACGGAAATCCAGACGCTTGGCCTCATCGAGGCGGATTTCCGCGGCAGCCGTTTCGGCGACTGCGCCTGCCACCAGCAGGGCAACAACGACCTCCTGACGCTAACGCAGCCGGCCGCGATTGAGGACATCCACTATCGCTACGCGCTTGCCGGCGCGGACATCCTGGAGACCAATACGTTTTCCTCCACCGCGATCGCCCAGGCCGACTACGGCATGGAAGCACTCGTCTATGAACTGAACCGCGACGGCGCGCGACTGGCCCGCCGTGCCGGGTTGCGTGCGCAGGAAAAGGACGGCAAGCGCCGTTTCGTCGCCGGGGCGCTCGGGCCAACGAACCGCACCGCCTCGATCTCGCCCGACGTCAACAATCCCGGCTACCGCGCCGTCACCTTCGATGATCTCCAGCTCGCCTATGCCGACCAGCTGCGTGGCCTCATCGACGGCGGCGCCGACATCATCCTGATCGAGACGATCTTCGACACGCTGAACGCCAAGGCGGCGATCTTTGCGACCAGGGAAGTGTTCGCCGAGAAGGGCATCGAGCTGCCCGTCATGATCTCCGGCACGATCACCGACCTGTCCGGCCGCACGCTTTCCGGCCAGACGCCGGAAGCGTTCTGGAACTCGGTGCGCCACGCACAGCCGTTTTCGATCGGCCTCAACTGTGCCCTCGGCGCCAACGCGATGCGTGCGCATCTGGACGAGATTTCATCCGTTGCCGACACCTTCGTCTGCGCCTATCCGAATGCCGGCCTGCCGAACGCCTTCGGCAAGTACGACGAGACGCCGGAACAGATGGCCGCGCAGATCGAAGGCTTCATGCGCGACGGTCTCGTCAACATCGTCGGCGGTTGCTGCGGCTCCACGCCCGCGCACATCAGGGCCATTGCCGAGGCGGCCGGCCGCCACGCACCCCGCCAGATCCCGGACATTCCGCGCCACATGCGCCTGTCGGGGCTGGAACCCTTCACGCTCACCAAGGACATTCCCTTCGTCAACGTCGGCGAGCGCACAAACGTCACCGGCTCGGCGAAATTCCGCAAGCTGATCACCGCTGGCGACTTTGCGGCAGCCCTCGAGGTCGCCCGCGACCAGGTGGCGAACGGCGCCCAGATCATCGACATAAACATGGACGAGGGCCTGATCGATTCGGCAAGGGCGATGACGGAGTTCCTCAACCGCATCGCCGCCGAGCCGGACATCGCCCGCGTGCCGATCATGATCGATTCGTCCAAATGGGAGGTGATCGAGGCTGGCCTGAAATGCGTGCAGGGCAAGCCGCTCGTGAACTCGATCTCACTGAAGGAAGGCGAGGAAGCCTTCCTTCATCACGCCCGCCTCGTGCGTGCCTATGGCGCCGCCGTAGTCGTCATGGCCTTTGACGAAAAGGGCCAGGCCGACACGCAGCAGCGCAAGGTCGAGATCTGCAGCCGCGCCTACCAGCTCCTGACCGAGGTGGCCGGTGTGCCGCCCGAGGACATCATCTTCGATCCGAACATCTTCGCCGTCGCCACCGGCATCGAGGAACACGACAATTACGGCGTCGACTTCATCGAGGCCGCGCGCCAGATCGTGGCGACGCTGCCGCACGTACATGTTTCGGGTGGCGTCTCCAACCTTTCCTTCTCCTTCCGCGGCAACGAACCCGTGCGCGAGGCAATGCATGCGGTGTTCCTCTACCACGCGATCCACGCCGGCATGGACATGGGGATCGTCAACGCCGGCCAGCTTGCGGTCTATGACACGATTGACGCCGAGCTGCGCGAGGCCTGCGAGGATGTCGTGCTGAACCGCGCTCCCAAAGCCGGCGGCACGGCGACGGAACGTCTCCTGGAGATTGCCGAGCGCTTCAAGGGCGCCGGCGGCAGGGAGGCGAAGGAGAAGGATCTCGCCTGGCGCGAATGGCCGGTCGAGAAGCGGCTGGAGCACGCGCTCGTCAACGGCATCACCGAATTCATCGAGGCGGACACGGAGGAGGCCCGCCTTGCCGCCGAGCGGCCGCTGCATGTCATCGAGGGCCCGCTGATGGCCGGCATGAACGTCGTCGGCGACCTCTTCGGCGCGGGAAAGATGTTCCTGCCGCAGGTGGTGAAGTCCGCCCGGGTGATGAAGCAAGCGGTTGCGGTGCTGCTGCCCTACATGGAGGCGGAAAAGCTCGCCGGCGGCGGCGTCGCACGCCAGAGCGCCGGCAAGATCCTGATGGCGACGGTGAAGGGTGACGTGCACGACATCGGCAAGAACATCGTCGGCGTCGTGCTCGCCTGCAACAACTACGAGATCATCGACCTCGGCGTCATGGTGCCGGCGGTCAGGATTCTTGAAACCGCCCGCGCTGAAAAGGTCGACATCATCGGCCTCTCCGGCCTGATCACGCCGTCGCTGGACGAGATGGCGCATGTGGCAAGCGAGATGGACCGTGAAGGCTTCGACATTCCGCTCCTGATCGGCGGCGCAACCACGAGCCGCGTGCACACGGCCGTGAAAATCCATCCGCGCTACCAACAGGGCCAGGCCGTCTACGTCACCGACGCCAGCCGTGCCGTCGGCATCGTCTCCAGCCTGCTGTCGGCGGAGGCGAAGCCGGGTTATGTCGAGACGCTGCAGGCCGAATACCGCAAGGTCGCCGACGCCCACATGCGGGCGGAAGCCGAAAAGCAACGCCTGCCGCTGGCGCGGGCGCGCGAAAACGCCTTCAAGCCCGACTGGCCGGCCTGCCGGCCGAAGACGCCCTCCTTCCTCGGCAGCCGTGTCTGGCAGGACTGGGATCTGGCCGACCTTGCCCGCTACATCGACTGGACGCCGTTCTTCCAGACCTGGGAACTGAAGGGCGTCTATCCGAGGATCCTCGACGACGAAAAGCAGGGCGAGGCCGCCCGCCAGCTCTTTGCCGATGCACAGGCGATGCTGGAGAAGATCATCGCCGAAAAATGGTTCACCCCGAAGGCGGTCGTCGGCTTCTGGCCGGCGAATGCCTTCGGTGACGACATCCGCCTCTTCACCGACGAGAGCCGGAACGCGGAGCTTGCGACCTTCTTCACCCTGCGCCAGCAGTTGTCGAAGCGCGATGGCCGGCCGAACCTCGCGCTCTCCGATTTCGTCGCGCCGCAGGAAAGCGGACTTTCCGACTATATCGGCGGTTTCGTCGTCACCGCCGGAATCGGCGAGATCGCCATTGCCGAACGCTTCGAGCGCGCGAACGACGACTATTCGTCGATCCTGGTCAAGGCGCTGGCCGACCGCTTCGCCGAGGCGTTTGCCGAGCGCTTGCACGAATATGTCCGCAAGGAACTCTGGGCCTACGCGCCGGAGGAAAGCTACACGCCGCAGGAGCTGGTCGCCGAGCCCTATGCCGGCATTCGTCCCGCACCGGGCTATCCGGCCCAGCCCGACCACACGGAAAAAACGACGCTCTTTCGGCTGCTCGACGCGGAAAAGGAAATCGGCGTCCAGCTCACCGAAAGCATGGCGATGTGGCCGGGCTCGTCCGTCTCCGGCCTCTACATCGCCTGCCCGGAAAGCTACTATTTCGGCGTCGCCAAGGTCGAGCGTGACCAGGTTCAGGACTACGCGGCGCGCAAGGGCATGGCGGTCGCCGAGATCGAGCGTTGGCTGGGGCCGGTGTTGAACTATGTGCCGGCACCGCTGAGCGAAGCCGCCGAATAGGCGCATCAGGCCGCGCTTGCCTGCAGCAGCAGGATCATCGCGTAGCTCGCCGCCAGCAGCGCCAGCAGCGACAGGAGCACGGTGGCGCTCACCCGCATCCCGGCCTGCATGACCTTGCGGACGTCGACACCGAGCCCGAGGGCGGCCATGGCAACGACGGTCAGGGCGCCGGACGCCTTGCTCAAAACCAGGGCCGCCGGCTCGCCAATCAAACCGAGCGAGCGGGCGGCCAGCATCAGCAAAAAGCCGACGATGAACCACGGGACGAGGCGGTGCAGCGGCGGCCGGCGGCGATCGCCGCCCGACCGGCTCGTCGACACCAGCGACAGCAGCAGCACGACCGGCCCGAGCATCATCACGCGCACGAGCTTGACCAGCATGCCCACCTGCACGCTGACGGCTGAGACCGGGGCCGTGGCTGCGAAGACCTGTGGAACCGCATAGACGGTCATGCCGGCCAGAATGCCATAGTCGACACCCGAAAGCCGCAAAACGGGCACCAGCAACGGCAGGAGCAGCACCGTCAAGACGCCGAGCACGGCGGTGAAGGCGATCGAGGACGCGACGTCGTCGGGTCGCGCCTGGATGACCGGCGCGGTCGCGGCGATCGCCGAATTGCCGCAGATCGAATTGCCACAGGCGACCAGCACGGCCATTCGCTTCGGCAGGCCAAGAAAGCGGCCGATGCCATAGCTGACCGCAAGCACGCAAAACACGACGAACGCGATCGCTCCGAGCATTGCTGGCCCGATCGAGGCAAGGGCCGCCGCGCTGATGCCGGAACCGAGCAAGACGATGGCGATCTCCAGGAAGTATTTGGCGCTGAATTCGATACCGGGGTCGAAGGTCGCAGGACGTCGAAGCAGAAGCCGCAGGACCGCGCCAAGCAGGATTGCCAGCACGAGCGCCTCAATCCACGCCTCCCCTGTCAGTTGCCGCTCGGCGAAGTCGCCAAGAAGCGCAAGGCCGGCCACGGCCAGCGAAAGAACCACGCCCGGGATGTAGGCACGGATTAGAATGACTTTGCTCATCCAGCTTCAATGATGGAAATTTTTTATGCAATCCATCGACAAATAAGGTACGTTTCGTTCGATATTTTTGAATGATCGCCATGACCCTGGAACAGCTCCGTATCTTTATCGCCGTCGCCGATCGCGAGCATCTCACCCAGGCAGCACTTGCGCTGCATCTGACGCCTTCGGCAGTCAGCTCGGCCATCCGCACGCTGGAGGAGCGCTACGCGGTCGCCCTCTTTCATCGAACCGGGCGCCGGATCGAACTCACCGAAACAGGGCGCGCCTTCCTGACGGAAGCGAAGGCGACGGTCGCGCGGGCACGGGAAGCGGAACTGTTCCTGGCGGAGGTCGGCGATCTGCGGCGAGGATCGCTGACGCTGCATGCCAGCCAGACCATCGCCAGCTATTGGCTGCCGCCGGTGGTGATGCACCTGCACCAAAGATACCCCGGCCTGGATCTGCGCGTAACCGCCGCCAACACCGAGCTTGTCGCCGCGGCCGTGATCGACGGAGCGGCTGAAATCGGTCTCGTGGAAGGAGCGATCGACAGCGTTCTGCTGATACAGCAGGTGATCGCCCGCGATCGCCTCGTCATCGTTGCACGGCCGGACCATCCGTTGGCGCAACGGCGCGGCATCGAGCGGGACGATCTGCTTGCCGCGCGGTGGGTGCTGCGTGAACCGGGGTCAGGCACCCGCTCCGTCCTCACAGCCGCACTTGAGGCCAGGCCGGGGCAGCTCACAGCCGAGCTGACGCTGCCCTCCAACGAGGCGGTGCGCGCTGCGGTTCGCGCCGGGCCATTCCTCGGGGCCTTGTCGGAACTGATCGTACAGGCGGACATCGACGCCGGCCGGCTGGTGAAGCTCGACTTCACCCTGCCGGAGCGCGAATTCCTGATGCTGCGCCATCGCGAGCGCCATCGTTCGAAGGCGTCCCTCGCCTTCGAGGAAATGGTGATGACGCAAGGTCGTTGACCTGCGTCAGCGCCTCATTCGCCCCGCCCGCGAAAGCGCCGCTGGTAGGCCGGATCGTAAAGCGAGCTCTCGCGAAAATCCTCCGCCGCGAGCGTCCGCCCGACGAAGATCAGCGCGGTGCGCTCGATCGGCTCCTCGGCGACCTTGGCGGCGATGTCCGCGAGCGTGCCGCGCACGATCCGCTCGTCCGGCCAGGACGCCTTGACCACGATCGCCACCGGGCAATCGGCACCATAGTGCGGCACCAGTTCGGCAACCACCTGGTCGAGCGCGTGGATGGCCAGATGGATCGCGAGCGTTGCGCCCGTCGCTCCAAAACCCTGCAGCGTTTCCCGGTTCGGCATCGGCGAGGCGCGGCCGGACACGCGAGTGAGCACCAGGCTCTGGGCGACCGCCGGGATCGTCAGTTCGCGCTTCAGCGCTGCCGCCGCAGCCGCGAAGGACGGCACACCGGGTGTAAGGGTGTAGTCGATCGCGTGCTTCTCCAGCCGGCGGATCTGCTCGGCGACGGCGCTCCACACCGACAGATCGCCGGAATGCAGCCGCGCCACGTCCTCGCCTGCTTCTGCCGCCCGCACATACTCCGCCTCGATCTCGTCCAGCGACATCGGCGCGGTATCCACGATGCGCGCACCGGGCGGGCAGTATTGCAACAGCTCCGGCGAGACGATCGAGCCGGCGTAGAGGCAGACCGGGCAGCGGCCGATCAAGTCGCGGCCGCGCACGGTGATCAGGTCGGCGGCGCCCGGTCCGGCGCCGATGAAATGGACGGTCATGCTTGTTCCTCGATTTCATTAGCCGGCTTCACCCAGCTCCATTGGGTGACCGGCATGGCAGGCCGCCAGCCGGTCATCTGGCCGATCGGTCCGGCACGGGCAAGGTCGATGCGGATCAGCGAACCGCCCAGGCGCACATGCGCTGCGAGAAGCACGGCGTCCATTTCGGTGGTCACCGAATTGGCAACAAGCCGCCCGCCGGGCTTCAGCGCGGCAATCGCCGCATCGAACACGCCGGCCTCGCTGCCGCCGCCGCCAATGAAGATGGCATCCGGCGCGGCCAGGCCCGCCAGCACACCGGGTGCCGCGCCCTCAACGACGGCAAGCCCCGGGACACCAAAGTTAGCTGCGTTCTGCCGGATGCGCGCGGCCCGCTCGGCGACCGCCTCGATGGCGACCGCCCGCAGCGACGGATCGGCGAGCATCCATTCGATGCCGATCGAGCCGGATCCCGCGCCGATGTCCCAGAGAAGCTCACCGTGCCGCGGTGCAAGCGTCGAAAGGGTGAGTGCGCGAACCTCGCGCTTGGTGATCTGGCCGTCGTGCTCGAACAGCGCGTCGTCCAGCCCGGACGTGAACGGCAGTACGCGCGCTGCTTCGCCGGCTGCAACCTCGATCGCGCAGACGTTGAGCATGTCGGTTTCGTCGAGCGCGAACCGGTCGGCACGGTGCGTGCTCACCCTTTCGCGCGAGCCGCCGAGCGCTTCCAAAACAGTCAAGGCCGACGCACCGAATCCGGCTTGCGTGAGCAATGCCGAGAGCGCGCGCGGACCGTCGCTGTCGGAGGTCAGGGCCAGGATGCGGCTGCCCGAATGCAGGTGCGGCCGGATCAGGTCGATCGGACGCCCGTGCAGCGAGACGCAAGTCGCATCCTGCAACGCCCAGCCCATGCGTGAGGCGGCGAGGCTGAAGGAGGACGGCGCGGGAAAAACCGTCATCTCCGCTCGCGGGATTGTTCGCGACAGCGTCACGCCGACGCCGTAGAAGAAGGGATCGCCCGAGGCGAGCACCACCACCGGTCGGCCGCGTGCGGCAAGCACGGCTTCCACCGAGCGCGCGAACGGGCTGAGCCAGACGCGGCTTTCGCCGATGATGGCCGGAGCTGCGAGTTCCAGGTGTCGCGCGCCGCCGAAGACGATCTCGGCCTTGGCGATTGCCGCCTTGGCCGCATCGCCGAGACCGGCTAAACCATCTTCGCCGATCCCGACGATGGTCAGCCAGGGCGGCGATACGACAGGGACAACGGACGGATCAGGCGTGGACAAGAGACGCATCCTCATTCTGGGCGGCACCACGGAAGCGCGCGAACTGGCGCGCCGGCTTGCGCCGCGCGACGACTTCGAGGTGACCCTGTCGCTCGCCGGCCGCACGATCGACCCGGCGCCGCAAGCCGCTCCGACCCGCACCGGCGGCTTCGGCGGCGCGGCCGGCTTGGCGGACTACCTCGCCGCGAACAGCATCGATTTGCTGATCGACGCGACCCATCCCTTTGCGCGCCAGATTTCCATTAATGCCGAACAGGCCGCAGACCGGGCCGGCACGCCGCTGATCCACCTCGAGCGGACCGGCTGGCAGCCCGTCGAGGGCGATCGCTGGAACCATGTCGCAACGCTGGCGGACGCGGTCGGGGCCCTCGGCGCCGAGCCGCGCCGCGTCTTTCTCGCGATCGGCCGGCAGGAGGCGTTCCATTTCAACGCCGCGCCGCAGCATTGCTATATCGTTCGCAGCGTCGACCCGGTCGAGCCGCCGCTGGCGGTCCCATCGGTCGACTATATCCTCGCCCGCGGCCCCTTCGCCGTCGAGGACGAGACCGCGCTCTTGCGCGATCATCGCATCGAGGTGGTCGTCTCCAAGAACAGCGGCGGCGAGGCCACCTACGCCAAGATCGCCGCGGCGCGCGCTCTCAATATTCCCGTGATCCTGGTCGATCGGGGACGGCAGGGCGGCGTCACCACGGCGGAAACCGTCGCGGACGCGCTGCGGCTGATCGATCATGTGGCCTCCGCGGGCAGGAAGCGTGGCGTATAAACGAGATCGGGCCTGCCTTCACGCGCGATCACGCGCGTCTGCGGCGAGCCGATGATGACGCAGGTCGCCATGTCGGCGCGCGCGGCATCCGCCTCGCCGAGCGGCTTGACCACCATGCGCTCGTCCGGTCGTCCGGCAGCCCGGCCAAAGATCACCGGCGTTTCCGCCGGAAGGACGTCCCGCAGGATCTCGAACGCCTTGCCGAGCTGCCAGGGTCGCGCCTTGCTGATCGGATTATAGAGCGCGATCACCAGTCCTGCCTCCGCCACCATGCGCAGCCGCTTCTCGATCACCGGCCAGGGCTTCAGGTTGTCGGACAGCGATATCGCGCAGAAGTCATGGCCGAGCGGCGCGCCGATACGGGCAGCAACGGCTAGCATCGCGGTCACGCCGGGAACCACCACGAGGTCGATGTCCCGCCACCCTGCCGGTCCCGCGTCGATCGCCTCGCAGACGGCCGCCGCCATGGCGAACACGCCGGGATCACCGCCGGAAACGACACACACGTTGACGCCTGCCGCCGCACGGTTCAGCGCCGCCTGGGCCCGGTTCAGCTCTTCCCGATTGTCGGAGGCGACCTTGATCTGGTCCGGACGAAGCGAAAGGCGATCGATATAGGGAAAATAGCCGAAGAACTCGGTCGACGCCTCGACCGCTCTTGCCGCCTCTGGCGTCATCTGCTCCGGACTGCCCGGTCCGGTTCCGATCACATACAGCGTCCCCGTCATGGCCGGCCGCTCCAGCCGGGCACCAGCACCAGCGAGAAGTAGGGTGCCGTATCGTCGAGCTTCTCGGACAGCCGCAGCGACTTGCTTTCGGCCATCGTGCCGCGCTCGACATAGATCGCCTCGGCGAGCCGCCCCGCTGCCGACAGGGCCCGGCGGATCTTCGGCAGATTGCGCCCGACCTTCATGATGACGGCCGCCTGGGTGTCCTCCAGCCGACGCGACAGTTCCTCTTCCACCATCGTGCCCGGCAGCACCGACAGCACGTCGTCGCCCTGCACGATCGGCAGGCCGGAGAGCGACCAGCAGCCCGACATCGCCGTGATGCCGGGAATGACCTCGGTTGGAAACCGGTCCGCGAGCCGTACGTGCAGATGCATGTACGAGCCGTAGAACATCGGGTCGCCCTCGGAGAGGATCGCCACCGTCCGGCCGGCCGCCAAATGCGCGGCCACTGCTGCGGCCGAGGCGTCATAGAATTCGGTGATCTGCCGCTTGTACTCGTCGTGATCCTTGTCGATCTCGGTCGTCACCGGATAGTAGAGCGGCAGCTCGACGATACCGGGCTTCACAAGACCTTCGACGATCCTCCGCCCATTGCCGGAGCGGCCGGCCTTGGCGAAGAAGGCGAGCACGTCGGCCTCGCCAATGGCGCGCACGGCCTTCAATGTCAGCAGTTCCGGATCGCCCGGCCCCGTGCCCACGCCATAGAGGCGACCCATCTGCACCGCGCTCACAGGCCCGCCCTCGCCAGCGAGTTCAGGGCCGCCGCCGTCATGGCGCTGCCGCCGAGGCGGCCGCGGACGATGGCGAAGGGCACGCCATAGGAATTTTCCGCCAGCGCCTCCTTCGATTCCGCCGCACCGACAAAACCGACCGGCATGCCGAGAATGGCCGCCGGCTTCGGCGCGCCGTCGCGCAACAGTTCCAACAGGTAGAAAAGAGCGGTGGGGGCATTGCCGATGGCGACGACGGATCCGGCCATTCGCTCGAGCCACAGGCGGATCGCCGCCGCCGACCGCGAATTGCCGATCTCGGCCGCCAGATCGGGCGTGCGCGGATCGCGCAGCGTGCAGATCACCTCGTTTGCGGCGGGCAGCCGCGCTGCGGTGACGCCGCGCGCCACCATCTCCGCATCGCAGAAGATCGGCGCACCGTTCCGCAACGCCTGACGGCCGGCCGCGACGAAATCCGGCGAAAACACGATCTGGTCCGCCGCCTCCACCAGGCCGCAGGCATGGATCATCCGCACGGCGACGTCGGTCTCGTCATCGGAAAACCGGGCGAGATCGGCCTCGGCGCGAATGATGGCGAAGGATTTTTCGTAGATGGCGTTGCCATCCTTTATGTAATCGTAGTCTGTCATTGCGAACCCTGCCGAAAAGCCTTGGCAAGCGTGGACGCGCCGATTCGATCGAGCGTGTGCCGCGCCGTATCCTTCTGTTGTCGTTCCTGTCGAAAGAGCGCGACGATACGCGCAAAAGCCTCGCCGAGGCCGTCGGCCGGCACCGTCACACCGGTTTCGTCGGCTGCGCGGGCATCAATTGCCAGCGTGACGCCATTGTCCTGGCCGGCCAGCGTCAGCGCCGCGGCCCGCGGATGAGCACATCCCTTGGCGCAGCCGGAAATATGGACCGTCAGCGACCCGTCCAGCAGATCGGGTGCCTGCGCCACCAGAAGATCGGCCGCCGCCTTCGTGTCAAACCGTCCTGACGCACAGCCGGTCGAACCGGCGCATACGGCAATAGCGTTTCCGGGTTCGTCAGCCCGCGTCCAGAAGCCTTCGCGCTCGGCAAGCGCAATCGCCGGGTCGATCGCCGCATCGGCGAGGCCGAGGACGATCAGCGACCGGTGCGGCGCCAGCCGCACCTCGTTGGCGCCGAGTGCCGCCAGGCCCTGCATCAGCCTCTCGAGATGCGCAGCACTCGTCTGGCCATAGGCAAGACCGACGCCGAGCGCGGTATCCTCACCGAGTCGATGGCGACCAATGGGCCGCGACTGCGGTCGTGGGCTTCCCATGTCCACCGGACCGGACCAGGCGAATGATCCGAGTTGCGAGCGCAACACCTCCGCGTCGAGGTCGCGCCCGCGGGCGGCGGGACCGAGGCCGTGAAGCGCCGCGAGCGCCGTCAGGACTGCGCTGACGGCATCGCCATCCGCGACGATCGCCACTTCACGCGCCGAGCATGCATCACCACCGACAGAAAGCCGCCAGAACAATCCATCGGTCCGGCGGAGTGCGTCCAGACGGATGTCGGCGACCATGTCGGAAAGGCCGAGCGTTCCACTGCCATCGACGACGATCGACAGCTTGGGCGCCAGCACCAGCGGCGGCAGGTGTGCTGCGATGGCCGCGCGAATCGCGGCACCAAGCGGTTCGGCGTCGGCGATCTCATCCGGATCGATACCGGAGAGCGGCGGCGTCTCGACCGCGACGTCCCGATGGAAATCGATCCCCGCCTCCGCCAGCCCGGCGGCAAGCTTCGGCACCGTCTCCTCGCGCAAGCCGCGGATCTGCAGGTTGCCGCGCGCAGTTACCTCGAGCAGGCCGTTGCCATGCGCCGCGGCCAGCCGGGCGATCGCAATGTAGTCGGAAGGTTTTAGGCCAATGCGCGCCGGACGCAAACGCACCAGCAACCCGTCGCCGGTGCGCATTGGCGAAGCGAGTGACGGACAGAACCCACGCCGAAGCGCCGCTGACGCGGCGGTGGCAGCGGGACTGCAAGCAGTGTCCGTCAGAGCAGAGAGCGTCGTCGTCACGTCTCGCTCTCCGTCTCGCGCGCGCGGCGGATCAGGTAGGTATCCATGATCCAGCCGTTTTTCTCCCGCGCGCGGCGCCGCGTCTCGGAAATCGTCTCCGCGACGTCGCCGAGGCGGCCGGAAAGCGTAATTTCCAGTTCCGTGCCAAGATAGGCACCCCAATAAATCTGGGCGTCGCGGTCCTCGACGGCCCGAAAAGCCTCGACGCCGTCGAGCATGACGACGACGTCATCCACCCCCGCCGGCCAGCCTTCGGAGAGCCTGCGGCCGGTGGTGATCTCGACGGGCAGGCCGATGCGGTTGAGCGCGATCTTCTGGCTGGCACAGAGCGCCTGGATGCTGGTGATGCCGGGGATGACCTCGAGATCGAAGGCGACGCGGCCGTTGGCGCGCACATGTTCGATGATGCGGATCGTGCTGTCGTAGAGCATCGGGTCGCCCCAGACGAGCAGACCTATCACCTCGCGGTCAGTGGATACTTCAAGTATCAGCTCTTCGTAGATTCTTGCGATGGCATGGTGCCAGTCCTGCACGCCGTCGTCATAGCCGCCATCGGCGCGGCGCTGCGGCACGGCGTAGTCATGGATGCGCGTGTCGGGATTAGTAAGGTAGCGCTCGCAGATGTCGCGGCGCATGTCGGCAAGAAACGACTTCTCCTCGCCCTTGGTCGGAATGAGCAGCACGTCGGCTCGGTTCAGAGCATTGATCGCCTGAACGGTGATGTGCTCGGGGTTGCCCGCGCCGATCCCGATGATCAAAATGGTTCTAGACACGTCCACTCCCCGTGCGGCCCAGCGCTCCCGGTTGCGTCCCGATATGGGTCCCGCCCGACCTTCCTAATCCCAAAGTGAGGCTGAGAACAGTGCCTGAATAGCGGCGTCGGCCGGTCTTTTTGAGACGCCTCCCGAAAAGCGGACCTTTTCTGCGCCGCTATGCGACCGCCTCGCGCGCCCTGAAATAGCTGCGCGGTGACGAGCCGAGCATGCGCTTGAACATGGTGATGAACGCCGGAACGCTCTCGTAGCCGGCCTCAAGCGCCACCGTTGTCACCGGCTCGCCGTTCGCCAGCCGCGGCAGGCAAGCGAAAATGCAGGCCTGTTGCCGCCAGGTGGTAAAGCTGACGCCGGTCTCCTCGCGAAAAAGGCGCGTGAATGAGCGGCGGCTCATGTTCAACTGTCTCGCCCAGTCATCGATCTTGGCACCAGGCACCGGATGATCGAGGAAGTCCCGGCACAGACTTGCAAGCCGCGCGCTTGCCGGGAACGGCAGTCCCAGCGGCTGCTGCTCGAGCCGTCCGATCTCGTCGACGAGCAGTGCCATCACCAGGTCGGCACGATGCGGGTCACCGTCCATCCCCTGCAGCCGGATCGCTTCCGCCAGGAGATGGTGCGCCAGATCGGTCACCGCCAACACCTCAGGCACCTCCGCGGCCGCGCGACCGCTCGGCGCGAGAATGTAGATCGAGCGCATGCTGACATCGCTGTACATCTCCACCGAATGCTTCAGCCCGCGCGGGATCACCAGCGCATGGCCGGGCGGGATCATCCAGCGCCCGCGCGCGGTGGCGACCAGAACGACACCGGCGAAGACGCAAAGTACCTGTGTGCGCCGGTGGCTGTGCAGCGGCACGACATAGCCGTGCGGGATCTCGTTGCTGTGCACGAGCACGTCCGCATTTGACTGCTCCATCCACGCGAGATTGCGAAGATGGTCGTCATCAAGCCTCGAAAGCAGTTTCGGGTTGAGCTTTGGCATCCGTCTGGCCCACTTGCGAAAGAATTGGACCTCAGCACAAAAGCAGGCCGCAGGCAATCACGCTATGGGAAGCTTGGCAGTCATCAATTCTGCATAAATCATTGAGGGTCAGCATGTCGACGGCAGTCTCCGTCGCGCCGCCACATGCCGCGCGAACCAGTTTCTCCATTATCGTCGCTGTCAGCGTCTGCCACATGCTGAACGACATCATGCAGTCGCTGCTGACGTCGCTCTATCCGATCCTGAAGGAAAACTACGCGCTCGATTTCATGCAGATCGGCCTTCTTACCATGGCCTTCCAGGTGACGGCCTCGCTGCTCCAGCCGGTCGTCGGCATGGTGACGGACCGCTGGCCGATGCCCTTCTCGCTGCCGCTCGGCATGGGCAGCACCTTCTTCGGCCTGTTCTTCCTCGCCTACGCTCACTCGTTTCCGATCCTCGTTCTCGGCGCCTGCCTGATCGGCTTCGGATCGGCGGTGTTTCACCCGGAATCCTCCCGCGTCGCCCGCGCCGCCTCCGGCGGGCGCCACGGCCTGGCCCAATCGCTGTTCCAGGTCGGCGGCAATGCCGGCACCGCCATCGGCCCGCTGCTGGCAGCCTTCATCGTGCTCCCCTTCGGCCAGTCCAGCGTCGCCTGGTTCTCGGTCTCAGCGCTGCTGGGCATGGTCATCCTGACCTGGGTCGGTCGCTGGTATGCCGCCGAGCGCCTGCGCATGGCAGGCCGCGCCGCGGTTAGCCGCGCCTTGCCGCTGCCGCGCGGTCGCGTCGCCTGGGCGATCGCCGTCCTCGTGCTGCTGACGGCGACGAAGAACGTCTACATGTCCTCGATCGGCAGCTACTTTACCTTCTACACGATCGAGCGTTTCGGCCTGTCGGTACAGGACGCACAACTGATGCTGTTCCTGTTCCTCGGCGCCTCTGCCGCCGGCGTCTTCCTCGGCGGGCCGATCGGCGACCGCTTCGGCGCACGCTTCGTCATCTGGTTTTCGATCCTCGGCGTCATTCCTTTCGCGCTGCTCCTGCCCTACGCCAACCTGTTCTGGACGGGCGTGCTGAGCGTGATGATCGGCCTGATCTTCTCCTCCGCCTTCTCGGCGATCGTCGTCTTCGCCCAGGAGCTGGTGCCCGGCCGCGTCGGATTGATCGCCGGCGTCTTCTTCGGCTTCGCTTTCGGCGCCGGCGGTCTCGGCGCAGCCGCCCTCGGGGTCTTCGCCGATACCCACGGCATCGCCTTCGTTTACCGCATCTGCTCCTACCTGCCGCTGCTCGGTATCCTCACCATCTTCCTGCCGCGCCTGCGAACCCGGTGAGAACACCGACTGCAAATTGAAAAAACCCGCGCATTGCCGAATGCGCGGGTTTTTCAATTTGAATGGCAGAAAGTCGGTCAGATCCGCGCTTGCACCAGATGCGCCAGCTGGGCGCCGACTTCGTAGTAACTCTCTCGAACCGGCCGGAAGCTCTGCGCCACCGGGTCGGTGACCGGCAGCGGCAGGTCTTTCTCGGTAATCTCGCCGGCGATGTGCCGCGCTAGCACCTTGCCGAACACCGTCCCCGGCGCAATGCCGCGGCCGTTATAGCCGGAAAAGCCGATGACGTTCTCGGCCAGCCGGTGGAATCGCGGCAGGTTATCGACGGTCATGCCGATCTGGCCGTACCACTCCGCCTCGAACGCGATGTCGCCGATCTCGGGGAACAGTTTCTTCAGCGCACGCCGTGCCCAGGCCTTGTGGATCGCCGCGCCCGTCCCGCGCAAGGCACCGACGCTGCCGAAGACGAGCCGACCGCGTTGGTCATAACGATAGGAGGAGAGGATCTCCGCGGTGTCCCACACGCCTTCGCGCCCTGGGACGATCTTCTTCTGTAGCTCCGGCGAAAGCGGCCTGGTGGCAAAATTGAAATAGGGCAGATGGACGAGTTCGGCCCGGACCTCCGCCCAGGGGGACACCGTATAGGCGTTGGTCGCGACGATGACCCAGTCGGCGGTCACCGCGCCTTTTCCGGTTTTCACGGTCCAGCGCTTGCCGGATCGCTCGGCGCCGATCACCGGGCTGGCGGTGTATACGCTTGCTCCGGCCGAAATCGCCGCCTGTGCCAGGCCGCGCACATAGGCGAGCGGCTGGATCGTGCCGGCGCGCATGTCGAGAAGCGAGCCGGCATAGGCTGCGGTGCCGACCCGACGGGCCGTTTCCTCGGCGCCAAGCAGCGTCACCGGTGCGCCACGCCGTTGCCATTGTTCGGCGCGCGCCTGAAGTTCCTCGAGCCCGGACTTGCCGATCGCGCAATGCAGCGTGCCGACCGGATTGATCTCGCATTCGATCGCGTGCTTTTGCACCAGCTCGAAGACGAGCTTCGGCGCATTGCCGAGAAGATCGAGCAGCCGGTCGCCGTAGAGCTGGCCGAGCACGCCCGGCAGATCGTCCGGCATCGTCCACATGCCGGCATTGACGAGCCCGACATTGCGACCCGAGCCGCCGAAGCCGATCTCCTTGCCTTCCAGCACAACGACCTTGGTCCCCCGCTCGGCAAGATGGAGCGCTGCGGACAAGCCGGTGTATCCGCCCCCGACGATCACCACGTCGGCCTCGTAGCTGCCGGAAAGGGTCTGCGTCGCAGGAGCGGCTGGAGCGGTCATTTCCCACAGGCCGTGGGAACGGGGATCATTCTGCATGGGCGTCTTCTTCGATGGAAGGTGGCGGGGCGTGTTCCGATGTCGCCACATTGGTTCATCGCAGGCAAGGAGGAAAGTGCTGATTCGACACCGGGTCATTCTGGCTGCGAATGAGCGGTTTAGACGCTTTAGGCGACCTGCGTCGCGATCCAGCCACGGAAAGCCTGGCTGAGCGAGTTTTCGAGTTTCCCCTCCGGCACGACCAGATAGTAGCTGTTGTCCGTCTGCATCGGCCGATCAAACACGACGGCAAGACGGCCGCTCGCCAGCTCCTGCTCGATCAGATAGCGCGGCAGCAGCGCGAAGCCGAGGCCGGCGACCGCCGCCTCGATGACCATGGAAAACTGGTCGAAGCGATGGCCGCGATAGGCGGTCTCGGCCGCCCCGCCGTTCAGCTCGAACCACTGCGCCCAGAGCTTCGGCCGGGTGGCGAGATGCAGCAGCGGCGCAATCTCCAGGTCCTTGGGATCCTCCAGTTGCCATTGGCGGATCAGATCGGGGCTTGCCGCCGGCAGAATGACCTCACTGCAAAGATAGGAGCAGGTCGCCCGCGCCCAGACGGGCTGGCCGTAGTGGATGGCGAGGTCGAAGCTTTCCTCGTCGAAGTCGAAAGGAGCCGAGCGGGAGGCGACGTTGATGATCGTGCCCGGAAACATTTCCAGAAAGGCGGGAATGCGCGGCGTCAGCCAACGGCTGCCGAAGGTCGGCAGCGTGGCGATCGTCAGGCTGTGATCGGAGCGCGCCGCCGACATGGCGCGCAGCATCGTCTCTTCCGTCTGGTGCAGCAGCTTGCGCACCTCGGGCAGGAAACGGCGCCCGTCCTCCGACAGCACGACGCGCTGGCGCACGCGCTCGAAGAGCAGCACGCCGAGCTGTTCCTCGAGATCCTTGATCTGGCGGCTGACGGCACTCTGGGTGAGGTTCAACTCATTGGCGGCCTGGGTGAAACTGCCGTGGCGCGCGGCGCACTCGAAGGCCTGCAGGGTCGTCACGTCCGGTATCAGCCTGCGGCTCAACTTCATTCGTCTCTCGCATCAACCTAGTCAAAACATGCGCGATCGCTCGCAGGCCCAATCCGTTATGATCCGTTTTCAGCATGATCGGAATTCCGTCACCCTTGTAGGACGAGAGAGGCGGCCATGAAAGCAAAATCGTGCGCTTGCGCCGATGCGATAGGCTCGGGCTTCTGCGCCACGATGTACGGCGCCCAGGGACCCGCCGCAGCACGCGGACGAGCCGCGGGGCCGGGATGACAAAAGGCACGTCCTTGACCATATGAAGGAGGGGCGAGCGCCTTGAGTGGGCTAGGCCTGCGACGTGCCGGCAGGCAATCTCGCAGCGGCCTGCGGGAAGACCTGAACCGGTGCAACGAATCTGAACGATCGCGACGCGCGTTAGACGATGCGATCCCTTGATGAGATCGGCGGCTCAGCCGCCTGCGATACGATAAAAATGGAGTTAGAGACCATGACCAATGTCGACGTGAAACAGGAAACCGCCAAGCTTCTCGACAAGCTCGGTGTACCGGCCGCCGCCTGGCAGGGCGGCGACATGGCTTCCTTCAGCCCGGTTACCGGCGAAGAGATCGCCAAGCTGAAGACCGTTTCGGCCGCAGACACCAACAAGGCGATCGACGCCGCCCATGAGGCCTTCAAGGCCTGGCGCCTCGTGCCGGCTCCGAAGCGCGGCGAGCTCGTCCGCCTGCTCGGCGAAGAGCTGCGTGCCGCCAAGGCCGATCTCGGCCGCCTCGTTTCGATCGAAGCCGGCAAGATCACCTCCGAGGGCCTCGGCGAAGTTCAGGAAATGATCGACATCTGCGATTTCGCCGTCGGTCTCTCCCGCCAGCTCTACGGCCTGACGATCGCCACCGAGCGTCCCGGCCACCGCATGATGGAAACCTGGCACCCGCTCGGCGTCGTCGGCATCATCTCCGCCTTCAACTTCCCGGTCGCCGTCTGGTCGTGGAACGCGGCCCTCGCGCTCGTCTGCGGCAACCCGGTCGTCTGGAAGCCGTCGGAAAAGTCCCCGCTCACCGCACTCGCCTCGCAGGCCATCCTCGAGCGCGCCATTGCCCGCTTCGGCGACGCGCCGGCGAACCTCTCCCAGGTCCTGATCGGCGACCGCGCCATCGGCGAAGCCCTCGTCGACCACCACAAGGTCGCGCTCGTCTCCGCCACCGGCTCCACCCGCATGGGCAAGGAAGTCGGCCCGCGGCTTGCCAAGCGCTTTGCCCGCTCGATCCTCGAGCTCGGCGGCAACAATGCCGGCATCGTCTGCCCGTCGGCCGACCTCGACATGGCCCTGCGCGCTATCGCCTTCGGCGCCATGGGCACCGCCGGCCAGCGCTGCACGACACTGCGCCGCCTCTTCGTCCACGACAGCGTCTACGACCAGCTCGTGCCGCGCCTGAAGAAGGCCTATGAGAGCGTCTCCGTCGGCAACCCGCTGGAAACCTCGGCGCTCGTCGGCCCGCTCGTCGACAAGCAGGCCTTCGACAACATGCAGAAGGCGCTCGAAGCGGCCAAGGCCGAGGGCGGCAAGGTCGTCGGCGGCAACCGCGTCACGGAAGCCGGCAAGGACACCGCCTACTACGTCAAGCCGGCAATCGTCGAAATGCCGAAGCAGGCCGGCCCGGTTCTCGAAGAGACCTTCGCACCGATCCTCTACGTCATGAAGTATTCCGACTTCGACAAGGCGCTCGAGGAGCACAACGCGGTCGCTGCCGGCCTGTCCTCGTCGATCTTCACGCTGAACATGCAGGAGGCCGAGCGCTTCCTGTCGGCTGACGGCTCCGACTGCGGCATCGCCAACGTCAACATCGGCACCTCCGGCGCCGAGATCGGCGGCGCGTTCGGCGGCGAGAAGGAAACCGGCGGCGGCCGCGAATCCGGCTCCGACGCCTGGAAGGCCTACATGCGCCGCGCCACCAACACGGTGAACTACTCGAAGGCCCTGCCGCTGGCACAGGGCGTCTCCTTCGACATCGAGTAAGTGGCGAGCGAGCGCCCATGACCATTGCAACCAAGATAGAGGAGGCGGGCTTCAAGCCCGCCTCGCGGATCGCCGCGATCGGCGTTTCCAAGATCCTGCAGATCGGCGCGCGGGCCGCGGCGATGAAGCGCGAAGGCCTGCCGGTCATCATCCTCGGCGCCGGCGAGCCGGATTTCGATACACCTGATAACGTCAAGGCTGCGGCCAAGGCGGCAATCGACCGCGGCGAGACCAAGTACACCGCGCTCGACGGCACGCCGGAGCTGAAGAAGGCGATCGCCGAAAAATTCCGTCGCGAGAACGGCGTCGACTACGCGCTCGACGAGATCACCGTCGCCACCGGCGCCAAGCAGATCCTGTTCAACGCCTTCATGGCGAGCGTCAACCCCGGCGACGAGGTGATCATCCCGACACCGTACTGGACCTCCTATTCCGACATCGTCGAGATCTGCGGCGGCGTGCCGGTGCTGATCCCCTGCGATGCCGACGCCGGCTTCCGGCTGAAGGCCGAGCAGCTGGAAAAGGCAATCACCGACAAGACGCGCTGGGTGCTTTTGAACTCGCCCTCCAACCCTTCCGGAGCGGCGTACAGCGAAGCCGACTATCGCCCGCTGCTCGACGTGCTGCTGAAGCATCCGCATGTCTGGCTAATGGTCGACGACATGTACGAGCATATCGTCTATGACGGCTTCAAGTTCGTCACCCCGGTGGCGATCGCGCCGAAGCTGAAGGACCGGACGCTGACGATCAACGGTGTCTCCAAGGCCTATGCGATGACCGGCTGGCGCATCGGCTATGCCGGCGGCCCGAAGGCACTGATCAAGGCGATGGCGGTGATCCAGAGCCAGGCGACCTCCTGCCCCTCCTCCGTTAGCCAAGCGGCTTCGGTCGAGGCGCTGAACGGCCCGCAAGGTTTTTTGAAGGAACGCCAGGCGAGTTTCAAGCACCGTCGCGACCTCGTCGTCTCCGGCCTGAACGCGATCGACGGCCTCGATTGCCGCACCCCCGAAGGCGCCTTCTATACCTTCGCCGGCTGTGGCGGGCTCATCGGCAAGACGACGCCGGCCGGAAAGCGGATCGAGACCGACGCCGACTTCACCGACTACCTGCTGGAAGTCGCCCATGTCGCCGTCGTCCCCGGCTCCGCCTTCGGCCTGTCGCCGTACTTCCGCATCTCCTATGCGACCTCGGAGGCGGAACTGACTGAAGCGCTGAAGCGGATCGCGGAGGCGTGCGGCAAGCTCACGTGAGCCATGTCGACAAAGAAATCAGAGATAATTTGCAGCACGCCGGAGGAAACTCCGGCGTGATTTCTTTGATGCTACTGGCGGGCTGCCAGCCGGTCCGCCCGGCGAACGGCCGCGAGAAACCAGAGGTAGGAGAGGATAGAGGCGAGGCCCATCACGGGCACGACGATGCCGAAGGCAAGCAGTGGCAGACCCAGCAGCGCTGCGACGAGACCACCGAGAAAACCGGAACCCATCTGGATGAAGCCCATCAGCGCCGAGGCAGAGCCCGCAATATGCGGGAACGGATACATGCCGGCCGTCGTCATCTGGGGTGAGACGAAGGCGATGCCGAACGTGTAGATCGCAACCGGCAGCATGATCGACCAGAAGCTCGGCGACAGGACATGAACCGAAGCAACGATCATCAGGCTGCCGACACCGATCATCGCAAGGCCTGCCTTGACCGACCGCGATCCTCCATGGCGGCGGGAGAAGGAGCGGAGCGCAATCGATCCGAAGAAGTAGGAGCCGGACTGCATGATCATGCTCAGGCCGAACTGGGTCGGCGTCAGTCCGACCTTCTCGATCAGGATGAAGGGCAGCATGGTTGCCTGCGCATAGAGCGCCCCCACCGCCCCGCCCATGACGAAGGCGGCGGCGACGAAGCGCGCGTCTGTGGCGAGCTCGGCATAGGCCCGCACCAGCGGCCCGGGTGCGGCGCGACGCGGGTTGGGCTCCACCGTTTCGCGCATCGCAAGATACACCAGCAGGCAGGAAGCCAGACCGAAGCCGACCATGAGGAAGAAGATCGACGTCCAGCCAAAGGCCGCCAGGGCAAAGCCGCCGATCGTCGGCGCCATGGCGGGACCGATCGCCAGCATGATGCCGATCATGTTCATGATCCGCGCCGCCTCGCCGCCGATGAACTGGTCGCGGACGATGGCGCGCGACACGGTCACGCCGACCGAAGCGCCGATGCCCTGGATCAACCGGCCGACGAGCAGCCACTCGACGCTTGGGGCGAACGCCGCAGCCAGGCTGCCGACGAGATAGATCGAGAGGAACAGCAGGGTGGTGAAGCGACGGCCGAAGGCGTCTGCCAATGGCCCGGCCACGAGTTGGGCAAAGGCGAAGCCGCCGAAATAGAAGGACAGCGTGAGCTTGATGGTCGATTCGCTGGTGGAAAATGCGTCGACAAGCGTCGGCATGGCCGGCGTGTAGAGCGACATCGAGATCGGCCCGAGCGAGGTCAGGAGCGCGCCGATGAGGGTGGTGCGCCGCTCGGTCATTGTGTGCGGTATCATCCGTCCTGTCCTTCGGACTCTTTGCGTGCGCCGCAGCGGTCCAGTTTCATGAGATTATCTCGGAGGACGCGAAGGTTGCCGCGCAACGCTTCGCGCACCTCTCCGTCGAGGCCCGCCAGCACCGCATCCATGAGCCCGGAGACATCCGGCTTGAGAGCGGCAAGCAGGGCTTCGCCCTCGGATGTGGTCAGCACGTTCTTGGCGCGCCCGTCGTCCGGGGCCGGTACGCGCGTGACAAGCCCCATCGCCTCCAGCCGGTCGAGATAGGTCGAGAGGGTCATCGGCTCGATGCCCATGCGGGCGGCAATGTCGGCCTGCTTGACGCCACAGCCGATGGAGACCTGGATCAGGGCCCGCGCTTCGCCGGGGGTGATGGCCAGTTCCGACGCATTGACCCTGCGGTCGAAGGCGCTGCGCAACAGGCGCGAGACGTCGCTCAGCAACAGTCCGATCGTGTCTGCTTGAAATGTCTGCGACATGGGGTGGTCGACTATCTGGCGCTCGAATTTTTGTAAGCTTTGCTTATCAGTTTTGAAGGCGCCGGGGCAATGGCGTTCGCAGACGAATGGTGTCCAGATGCGCTCCGACGCGCCGATGGGGATGAACCAGCGGAAAAGGCGGCGCAAACGCCCGATGGCTTGACGCGGATGTCGGCACAAGATCGAATGGCGCCACATTCTACGGAGTTTTTCATGACCGGATCCATGCTTGCCGGGGCGTTTCTCGCCGCCATGTTCTACGTCATCATCCCCGGCCCAGCTTTTCTGGCCCTGCTTGGCATCGGAGCGGGGCAAGGAAGGAAGGCCGGCGCGATGTTTCTGGGCGGCCATCTGGCCGGCGACCTTGTCTGGTCGACGCTGGCGCTCGTTGCGATCGTCGGCGCCAACACGATCGGCACCCTGGTCTTCGACGTCCTCGGCCTCTTGTGCGGTTTCTACCTAGCCTGGATCGGCTGGACGGCGCTTCGGGCCAAGCCGCGCGGTGCGGACAAGCCGGTCCTCACGGTGGAGCGTCCGCTACGGCGCGGATTGATCTTCGGCCTGACCAATCCCAAGGGATATCCGGTCGCGCTCGCCACCTTCACCGCATTGCTCGCAAGTTCGGCGAGCACGCTGAGCTTCTCAACCTTGCCGATGCTGCTGGCCGTATCCCTTTTCGGCTTTCTGCTCGCCGACCTCTTCCTGATTGCGATCATCGGTGCGTCGATCGTGCGACGGTTCTATCGCAAGCACGAACTGGCGATCGTGCGCATGTCGGGACTGCTTTTCATGGGGTTCGCCGTCCAGGCCGTCTGGCATGCCGCCCCCGGTCTTGCCAGCTGGCGCCGGGCCTGAGCCCGCGGTCGTATCTGCCGATATCAGCCCGCTCCGGCATCCGTCGTGACGGCGGGAAACGTGACGACGGCGCTCAGCCCTCTGCCGCCGGCACCTTGTTCAAGAGCGAGTGTGGCGCCGAACAGGGCCGCGATGTCCTCGACGATCGGAAGTCCCAACCCCATTCCCGGGGCCTCGCTGCCTCCCCCGCGGGCGAAGCGCTGCAGGACCTCGGCTTTCCGTTCGGCGGGGATACCGGGACCGTTGTCGTCGACCCGCAGACGGATCGTCTGGCCCTTCGGCTGAATCGCCACCGTGACCTCCGCGCCCGGCCCGGCATAGGCGATGGCGTTGTCGATCAGGTTGCGCAGCATCTCGCCAAACAACAGTGGTTCGGCCCGCACGATCGCCGGGCCGTTGCCGTCGAAGCCGAGATCGATGTCCGCCTGGGCGGCCATGGGCACGTATTCGGCCGTGGCTGACCGGGCGATTGCCGCGATGTCGATCTCGGCGAGGGGGTGCGGTTCTGCCGAGGCCGCCGCGTCGATTTTGGCCATCAGCAGCAGTTGCGCCAGGATGCGCTCGGCATGGGCGACGGCGCTATCACCCTTCTGCGCCGCCTCCTGCGCCGCCGCAAGCGTCGGCGCCCGGCTGGCAAGCGCAAGCTGTGTGCGGATGATGGCGAGCGGCGTGCGCAACTGGTGGCTGGCATTGCCGGAGAAATGACGCAGCGAATTCAGCGCCGATTGCAGCCGCACCATGAAGGAGTTGACGGTGTCGACAAGGCCCTGCACCTCGTTTGGCACCTCTTGATCGATCGGGTGGAGGTCGCTGGGGTTGCGCTCGGCGATCGCGTCGCTCAGGCGGTAGAGCGGGCGCAGCGCCAATGTCACGGCAATCCAGACTATGACGGCGGCACCCACGATCATCAGCCCGAGGCGCAGGGCTGATCGCAGCAGGATCGCTTGCGCCAGTTGGCGTCGGGCGATGGTGGTTTCGGCCACCGTCACGACGAAGGGAACGGAGTTGACGCCGGTCGAGGCGGAGCGCTGCAGGACCGCGACCCGGATCGGCTCGCCGCGGAAGGTGGCGTCCGCATAAGCGGTCGGCTGACCACCGGTGTCGGAGATGCTCGGCAGCGTCTGGTAGCCGGTGATGAAATTGCCCGGCGGTCCTTCGACCCGGTAGAAAACGCGATCCTGCGCGGCCGAGGTCAGCATCTCCAGCGCCACGTAGGGGATGTCGACTTCGAGCGCGCCGTTCTCGTTCACCACCACCCGTTCCGCAATGGCGAGCGCCGATCCGGCGAGAACGCGGTCGGAGACCGTGTTCGCCGTCTTGATCGCCTCGCGGTAGGTGTCGATCAGGGCAAGGACCCCGAACACGGCGGTGGCGACCAGAAGCCAGCCCAGCAACTGGCGGCGCAGCGAAAATACCTGATGGCCGGTCAAACCGGAGCCGCCTTGTCGAGGTAATAGCCGATGCCACGGGCGGTGCGCACCGTCAGCCCATGCGGCGCCATGCGTTTCCTGAGCCGGCTGACGTACTGCTCGATCGCATTGGCGCTGAGGTCGTCGTCGAAGGCGGCGAGCGACTGGATGATCGCCTCCTTGGAGACCACCTTGCCGGCGCGGAGAAAAAGAACCTCGAGCAGGCCAAGCTCGCGCGCGGGAATATCCAGCGGCGCGCCGCCGGCCGAGAACGTGCGTGAATTGAGGTCGAGTTCGACGCCGCCGAAGCTGAGCGCCGAGGACCGTAAGCCCGCCTGCCGGCGCAGCAACATGCGGACGCGTGCCTCGAATTCGGAGATGTCGAAGGGTTTGCTCATGTAGTCGTCTGCGCCAAGATCGAGGCCCTTGACCTTGTCCTCCGCCGAGCCGCGCGCCGTCAGGATCAGGACGGCTGCCCGGTTCTGCCGCGCCCGCATGACGCGCAACACCTCCAGCCCGTCCATTTCCGGCAAGGTCAGGTCGAGGATCACCAGATCGAAGGACTCGGCCGAGATCGCAGCATCGGCCGATGCGCCATCACTCACCACGTCGACCGCGTGGCCGGTCCCGCGCAGGATGGCGGACAGACCATCCGCAAGCGCCTGGTTATCTTCAACGAGCAGTATTCGCACCTGGATCTCCTTATGCTCACACTAGCGATCGACCGCCGGCTTGTGAACGGTGCCGCGGTGAGGCAAGTTCGCCAACATGCGCATTTTAATCGCCTTTACGCTCCTGTTCTGCTCCTGCAGCTCTGCGATGGCCGCGGAAACCTTCTACCCGGCCCCGGACGGGCAGGGAAACGCATCTGTGCTCGTCGTTTATTCTTCGCTGGATGAGCCGCTTGCCCGGCCGATGATCAAGGGCTTCCAGCAGGCCAATCCCGACGTCGCGGTGCGCTATGAGGAAATGCTGACCGGCGAGGTCTATGACCGGGTGGTGAAGGAAACCGATGCCGGACAGAAGACAGCCGACTTTGCATTTTCGTCGGCGATGGACCTGCAGGTCAAGCTTTCCAACGACGGCTATGCCCAACGCAGCGACCTGCCGATGAGTGACCGCTGGCCGCGATGGGCCAACTGGCGCAATACGGCCTATGCGCTGACCTTCGAGCCCGCTGTCTTCGTCTATCACAAGCCCAGTTTCAAATACGAGAAGCCGCCCGCCTCGCGCGCCGAATTCGTCGACTATCTCCAGCGTCACGGCAACGAGATCTATGGGCGGATCGGCACTTACGACATCGAGCGCTCGGGCGTCGGCTTTCTTTTCATGGCGCGTGACCAGGAGCAGTTCGGCGACATCTGGTCCGTCATCGGCGCTATGGGAGCCGCCGGCGTCAAGCTCTACTCCACCAGTTCGGCGATCCTGGAACGGATCGCGGACGGTCGCTTTGTCATTGGCTACAACATTCTCGGGTCCTATGCGGCGGATTGGGCAGCAAAACATCCCGACGTCGGCATCGTCCTGCCGAAGGATTACACCGTGGTGATGTCGCGCATCGGGCTGGTGCCGCAGGCGGCCGCTTCTCCGGACCTCGGCCGACGCTATCTGGAGTTCTTCATGTCGAAGGAGGGCCAGACGATCATGGCGCAAAAGCTGCAGATCGCCGCCGTCTCGCCCGAGGTCGCAGGCGAAAACACCGCGACCACAATGCGCGAACTGCTCGGAGCGCAACTGAAGCCGGTCCCGGTCAGCCCGGGTCTGATGGTCTACCTAGACCAGGTCAAGCGTGCGCGGCTGATCGCGCGCTGGAACGAAGTCCTGCGGGCGCAATAAGCTCCGTTCGGACATATTGCGGCAAGACTGTGCTACGGTGTCAGTTAGATGACAGGTTTCTATGATGCCTTTGAGGGCGTCATCGTCCGTGGAGGCGGATGATCGAGACCCCTGGGGAGGAGTTCGGGCGCAACAGGTGGCCGGACGGGCGCCGTTGGCCAAGCTTCTCCCTCAATCATCGAACGATGCGCGACCGAAGACGTCGCGCTTGACGGAGGATTCGCCTTGAAACAGTTTTTCCTTGCTTCCATCCTCGCCGGCGCCATGGCGCTGCCGGCACTCGCAGCCGACTACAAGGTCATCGCGCCCGCCAATCCCGGCGGCGGCTGGGACCAGACCGCCCGCACGATCCAGACGGTCATGCAGGCCGAAGGCATTTCCAACAACGTCCAGGTCGTCAACGTTCCGGGCGCCGGCGGCACGATCGGTCTCGCCCAGTTCGCCAGCCAGGACAAGGGCAACCCGGGTTCGCTGATCGTCGGCGGCTACGTCATGGTCGGGGCGATCCTCACCAACAAGTCGCCGGTCACGCTGAAGGACGTCACGCCGATCGCCCGCCTGACCGGCGAGTATGAGGCAATCGTCGTGCCGGCCTCCTCGCCGTTCCAGACCTTCGGCGACCTCGTCGAGGCGCTGAAGAAGGATCCGGGTGCGGTCTCCTGGGCTGGCGGTTCGGCTGGCGGCACGGACCATATCGCTGTCGGCCTGATCGCCAAGGCGGCTGGCGTCGATCCGAAGAAGATCAACTACATCGCCTATTCGGGTGGCGGCGAGGCGCTGGCGGCGATCCTCGGCGCACAGGTCAGCGCCGGCATTTCCGGCTACGGCGAATTTGAATCCCAGGTCAAGGCCGGCACGTTGCGCCTGCTCGCCGTTTCCAGCGACGAGCGCATCGAGGGCATCGACGCTCCGACCATCAAGGAAAGCGGCCTCGACGTCGTCGTCCAGAACTGGCGCATGATCGCCGCGGCTCCCGGCCTGAGCGACGAGCAGAAGGCCGCCGTCAATGCTGACATCGAGAAGCTGGTCAAGTCGGCGGGCTGGCAGGAACAGCTGAAGACCAAGGGCTGGCAGGATACCTATCTCTCCGGCGCGGCCTTCGATGAGCAGCTCGCTAAGGACGTCTCGGCCACCGAAGGCATCCTCAAGGAAATCGGACTGGTCGAATGACCGACGGGACCAAACCCGCAAAGGCAACGCGTCGCCCCGATGGGGCGGCGCTGGTCATCGCCATCGTGCTGGCGGCCATCGCCGGCGTGATCTTCTGGGACGTCTCGCGGCTCTCCGGTGCGGCCGGCTACTCGCAGGTCGGGCCAACGACGGTGCCCTATGCCATCGCCTACTGTCTGATCGGCCTCGCCATCTGGACCGCGATCGAGGCCTTCCGCAACGAGTTCCCGGCGCGCGAACCCCAGCAATTCGGGCCGGTCGTCTGGATCGTCGGCGGACTGGCCGCGCAGATGCTGCTGCTCAAGGTCGCCGGCTTCTCGATCGCCACCGGACTGCTGTTTGCCTTGACCGCCGCCGGCTTCGGCAAACGCAAGCTCTGGCTGACGATCCCGATCGGAATCGTCCTCAGCTTCGCCATCTGGGTGATATTCGCCAAGCTGCTGCAGCTTTCGCTGCCCACGGGGCCGCTCGAGCACCTGTTCTTCTAGAGCATTGCAGCGCGAGTCGCTGAGATGCTCTAACCTTTAATTTCTACGCAATTCCTGACGCAAAGCCGCTGCGCATTTTGCTGGAATTGCTCAAGGGGGTCGGCAGACCATGAACACATTCGAATTTCTGATGCAGGGCCTGTTGGTTGCCGCCCAGCCGATGAACCTGCTTTACGCGCTGATCGGCGTGACACTCGGCACCGCCGTCGGCGTGCTGCCGGGGATCGGCCCGGCGCTGACCGTGGCGCTGCTTTTGCCCGTCACCTACAAGCTCGATCCGGCCGGCTCGCTGATCATGTTCGCCGGCATCTACTACGGCGGCATGTATGGCGGCTCGACGACCTCGATCCTGCTCAACACGCCGGGCGAAAGCGCCTCGATCGTCACCGCGCTGGAGGGCAACAAGATGGCGCGCGCCGGCCGCGGCGGCCCCGCGCTCGCCACCGCGGCGATCGGCTCCTTCGTCGCCGGCCTGATCGCCACGCTGGCGCTCGCCTTCGTCGCGCCGTTCATCGTCAAGGTCGCACTGGTCTTCGGCCCGCGCGAATATTTCGCGCTGATGGTGCTCGCCTTCGTCACCGTGTCCTCGGCTTTCGGTGATTCCACGCTGCGCGGGCTCACCTCGCTGTTCGTCGGCCTGACGCTGGCGATCATCGGCATCGACCAGCTGAGCGGCCAGGCGCGCCTGTCCTTCGGCATCCCCGATCTCCTCGACGGGATCGAAGTGACGACGCTTGCGGTCGCCATGTTCGCGATCGGCGAATCGCTCTACATCGCAGCACAAGGCGACAAGGGACCGGACAAGGTGGAGGCCGTGAAGGGCTCGGTCTGGATGAACGCCGCCGACTGGGCGCGCTCGTGGAAGCCGTGGCTGCGCGGCACCGCGATCGGCTTTCCGATCGGCGCCATGCCGGCCGGCGGTGCCGAGATCGGCACCTTTCTGTCCTACGCGGCCGAGAAACGCATGACCAAGCACCCGGAGGAGTTCGGCAACGGCGCCATCGAGGGCGTCGCCGGACCGGAGGCGGCCAACAACGCATCCGCGGCCGGAACGCTGGTGCCGCTCCTGACGCTGGGGCTTCCGACGACGGCGACGGCGGCGATCATGCTGGCCGGCTTCCAGCAGTACGGCCTGCAACCAGGCCCGCTGCTGTTTGCCACCAACCCGCAACTCGTCTGGGGCCTGATCGCCAGCCTCTTGATCGCCAACCTCATGCTGCTGGTGCTGAACCTGCCGCTGATCGGGCTCTGGGTGAAGCTGCTGACGATCCCGAGGCCGTGGCTTTATGCGGGCATCCTGCTGTTTGCGACGCTCGGCACGATCGGCGCCAATCCTTCGGTGTTCGAACTCGGCATGCTGCTCGCCTTCGGCCTGCTCGGCTACGTCATGCGCATCTTCGGCTATCCGATCGCACCGGTCGTGGTCGGCCTGATCCTCGGGCCGCTCGCCGAGCAGCAGCTGCGCCGGGCGCTGTCGATCAGCCAGGGCGACCTTACGACGCTCGTTGCCTCGCCGGTGGCGGTGGTGCTGCTGTTGATCGCAGCCGCCGCCCTGATCATACCGCTGGTCCTGCGGGCTCGCGGCCGTGGTGAGGTTCTGTCGCAACTGGCGGCAAGCGAGGACTGAGAAGAACTAAAAACAAGTTTGACGAGTATAGCACGCCGCGGTGGAAATCGTGGCGTGCTTGGCTTGCATGGCAGCCCTGTGATTCCGTTCCTTGTCTGCGGCACCCATCGGTTACATCTTTGTTCCTGTAAAAGAGAGCAAAGAGAGCAAGACGATGAGCCTGTTTCGAGACACCATTCGCCAGGGTTTCCTTGGTCGCGCCTTTGCGGTGTTGGGCGCTGCGGGTGCAGCCGCCGCCGCCGTCGAAGGCAACCGCCGGCCGAAGGACCGCGACCTGAGAACCCTCGGCATCGATCCGATGTCTTTCCCGAGGTAACACGCCGCAAGAGCGTAAACCTGCATCCCCCACGGGATGCACGGTGCGGTGACAGCAGTATTCAGCAGATGGCCCGTCGAACTGTTTCGGCGGGCTTTGTTTTTATTGGCGGCCGTCCCTCTTTGAGCGGCCGTTTGGGCTGGCGATGGGTTTCGGCTGCGTAGGGAGAGGCGGCCCGTGACTGCTCGCCATTCGCCAGATCCCTTGTTCTAGAGCCCCAGCCGCCGCGCCGGCGGAAGTCTTCAATGGCGCCGCTGATCGGCGCTTCGCCACGGAGACGAAGGTGGAACACGGTGACGCCCAAGAAAGAAGTGCCGGGGGGGTCCACACCAAGCAGGTCGACCGTATCCCGCCCGCTTCGTGGGTATGCTCCGGTAACATACGTCCAGCGCGGGAAAAAAGGACGTAAAAGATTGTACTGAAATTGTCGTAGTCCAGTCGCCCCTCCAATACTCGCCCTGCCGGATCGGAGACGTTATGGCCGTTACGCATGATCAGGTAATCGCAACCGAACAGCCGTCCGGCAAGCTGACGCTGCTGCCGCTGACGGCCCTTGTCGTCGGCTCGATGATCGGGGGCGGCGTCTTCAACCTGCCATCCGACATGTCGCGGGCGGCATCGCCCGGCGCCATACTCATTGGCTGGATCATCACCGGCTTCGGCATGCTGATGCTGGCACTCGTCTACCAGTCGCTGGCAATCCGCAAGCCCGACCTCAACGCTGGTCCCTACGCTTACGCCAAGGCCGGCTTCGGGCCGTTCATCGGCTTCAACAGCGCCTGGGGCTATTGGCTCAGCGCGTTCCTCGGCAACGTCGCCTATGCCGTTGCGATCTTCTCGGCCCTGTCCTTCTTCTTCCCGGTTTTCGGGGACGGCAACAACCTCATATCCATCGTCGGTGCGTCCCTCTGCCTCTGGCTGATCCATGCGCTCGTTATGAACGGCATCAAGCAGGCCGCGTTCGTGAACATCGTCACGACGATCGCCAAGCTGGTGCCGCTGATGCTGTTCATCCTGATTGCGATCGTCGCCTTCAACTGGGACAGGTTCACCTTCGACTGGGGCCGCGGTGCGGGGCCGGAAGGGCCCGGGCTCGGCAGCATTCTCGACCAGGTCAAGAGCACCATGCTGGTGACGCTGTGGGTGTTCATCGGCATCGAGGGGGCAAGCGTCTACTCGGCGCGCGCGGCGCGCCGCTCGGATGTCGGCCGAGCCACCGTCATCGGCTTCCTCGGTGCACTCGGCATCTACGTCCTCGTGTCGCTGCTGTCGACCGGCATTTTGAGCCAGCCGGAACTCGCAGGCCTGAAGGTGCCCTCGATGGCCGGTGTCCTCGAGCCACTCGTCGGACGATGGGGCGCGTCGCTCGTCAATCTCGGCCTGATGATTTCCGTCGGCGGTGCCTTCCTGTCCTGGACGCTGCTTTGCGCCGAGATCCCCTATACCTGCGGACGCGACGGCACATTCCCGAAGTGGTTTGCCGCGGAGAACGCAAACGGATCGCCGGTGAACGCTCTGTGGGCGACCAACATCCTGATCCAGGTGTTCCTGATCCTCAGCTTCTTCTCCAAGAGCGCCTATCAGTTCTTCTACTTCATCGCCTCCGTTGCGATCCTCCCGCCCTACGTGTTTTCCGGCGCCTACGCTTTGAAGCTCGCACTGAGCGGCGAAACCTACCAGCCCGACGACAGGGCGCGTCGGCGCGACATGCTCGTCGGGCTCATCGCCACGCTCTACGGCCTGTGGCTCGTCTATGCCGCCGGTCTCACCTACCTGCTCATGTGCGCCGTGCTCTTTGCACCCGGCATTCTCGTCTACGCCCGTGCCCGCAGGGAGCACGGCGAGCCGGCGTTCGTCGGCATGGAAGCTCTTATCGCGATTGGGATTGGTATCTTGGCCTTGCTCGCCGTCTACCTGATGTGGACCGGAGCGATCAGCCCCCTGTAGCCGCAATCCTTTCGCTCGTTTCTGAACCATTCCTGCGGTGGAGGAGCCAAGATGCGCAATTTCGGTGTCCATTCGGAAGTCGGCAAGCTCAGGACGGTGATGGTCTGCCGACCATCGCTGGCCCACCAGCGGCTGACGCCCGCAAACTGCCACGACCTGCTTTTCGACGATGTGATCTGGGTCCATGAAGCCCAGAAGGATCACTACGACTTCGTGCTCAAGATGCAGGAGCGTGGCGTCGAGGTCCTCGAGCTTCACGACCTGCTGGGCGAGGCACTGGCCGACAAGGAAGCGCGCGATTTCGTCCTGGATCGCCGGATCGTGCCCAACGTGCTCGGTACCCAGATCGCCGAAGCGATGCGACCCTGGCTGGACGAAATGCCCTCCAAGCAGCTCGCCGCATTTCTGATCGGCGGCATCGCCGTCTCGGACCTGCCCGACATCCGCGGCAAGGACCTCATGCTCGAGGCGCTGGGCGCGCCTGAGTTCGTGATCCCGCCGATCCCGAACACGCTGTTCCAGCGCGATCCGTCGTGCTGGATCTACGGCGGGGTGACCTGCAATCCGATGTATTGGCCGGCGCGTCGGGCGGAAACCCTTGTGCAACGGGCGGTCTACAAGTTCCATCCGTCCTTCAAGGGCGGCGACTTCCAGATCTGGTGGGGCGACTCCGACGAACCGTTCGCCAACGCGACGATGGAGGGCGGCGACGTCATGCCGGTCGGCAACGGCGTTGTTCTCATCGGCATGGGCGAGCGCACGACCTACCAGGCCGTCGGGCAGGTTGCCCAAGCGCTCTTCAAGGCGAAGGCCGCGACGCGCGTCATCGGCTGCCTGATGCCCAAGAGCCGTGCGGCGATGCACCTCGACACCGTGTTCAGCTTCTGCGACCGCGATCTCGTCACGCTGTTTGCCGACGTGGTCGACCAGATCCGCTGCTACAGCGTCTACCCGAAGGGCGACGACGGCACGTTCGAGGTCCGTCCGGAGACAAAGCCGATGCTGGAGGTCGTCGCCGAAGCGATGGGGCTGAAGAAGTTGCGGACGGTCGCGACCGGCGGCAACGCCTACGAGGCCGAGCGCGAGCAATGGGACGACGGCAACAACGTCGTCGCCATCGAGCCCGGCGTGGTGGTCGCCTATGACCGCAACACCCACACCAACACGTTGTTGCGCAAGGCCGGGGTCGAGGTGATCACCATCCGCGGCTCCGAACTGGGGCGCGGCCGCGGCGGCGGGCACTGCATGACCTGCCCGATCTGGCGCGATCCGGCCTGACGATTTTTTGCCGATACGACCTTTCATCAGTCTTGGAGCAGCATCATGAGCCTCAATCTTCGCAACCGTTCGCTTCTCACGGTACAGGACTATACGCCGCGCGAGTTCCGCTTTCTCCTCGATCTCGCCCGTGACCTGAAGCGCGCCAAGTACGCCCGCACGGAGCAGAAGCACCTCGAAGGCAAGGAAATCTGCCTGATCTTCGAGAAGACCTCGACGCGCACCCGCTGCGCGTTCGAAGTCGCCTGCTCCGACCAGGGCGCGAACGTGACCTATCTCGATCCCGCCGGCTCGCAGATCGGCCACAAGGAATCCTTCAAGGACACCGCCCGCGTGCTCGGACGCATGTATGACGCGATCGAATACCGTGGGTCGGCGCAAAAAGGCGTCGAGACGTTGGCCCAGTATGCCGGCGTCCCGGTCTACAACGGCCTGACCGACGAGTATCACCCGACCCAGATGCTGGCGGATGTGATGACGATGCGCGAGTACAGCGACAAGCCGATCGCCGACATCAAGTATGCCTATGTCGGCGACACGCGGTCCAACATGGGCCATTCGCTGCTGATCGTCGGCTGCCTGATGGGCATGGATGTACGCATCTGCGGCCCGAAATCGCTCTGGCCGGCGGACGAGTACCGCAAGATCGCCGAAGACCTCGCTGAAAAATCCGGGGCGCGGCTGATGATCACCGACGACCCGAAGGCGGCCGTCGAGGGCGTGGATTTCATCCACACCGACGTCTGGGTTTCCATGGGCGAGCCGAAGGAGGTGTGGAAGGAGCGGATCAAGCTGCTGACACCCTACCAGGTCAACAAGGAATTGATGAAGGCGAGCGGCAACCGCCAGGTCAAGTTCATGCACTGCCTGCCGGCTTTCCACGATACGGAAACCGTGGTCGGCAAGCAGATCGCCCAGGACTACGGCATGTCCAACGGGCTCGAGGTGACCAACGACGTGTTCGAGTCCGAGGCGAACGTCGCCTTCGAACAGGCGGAAAACCGCTTGCACACCATCAAGGCGATTCTCGTGGCAACGTTGGGAGATTGACCATGCGCATCGTGATTGCACTGGGCGGCAACGCGCTGCTCAAGCGCGGCGAGCCGATGACGGCGGAGGTGCAGCGGCGAAACATCCGCATCGCGGCCGAAGCCATCGCCCCCATCACCAGGGAGCACCAGGTCGTGATCACCCACGGCAACGGGCCGCAGGTTGGCCTGCTTGCCCTGCAGGGCGCCTCCTACAAGCCGGACGAGGCCTATCCGCTCGACGTGCTTGGTGCCGAGACCGAGGGAATGATCGGCTACATGCTGGAGCAGGAAATGGGTAACCTGCTGCCGTTCGAGGTCCCGTTCGCCACCCTGCTGACGATGGTCGAGGTCGACGGCAATGATCCCGGCTTCAAGAACCCGACGAAATTCGTCGGGCCGGTCTACGAGAAGCCGGACGCGGACCGGCTCGCGGGCGAGAAGAACTGGGTCTTCAAGCAGGACGGCGACAAATGGCGCCGGGTGGTCCCCTCGCCGATGCCGAAGCGAATTTTCGAGATCCGCCCGGTGAAATGGTTGCTGGAGAAGGGTACCATCGTGATCTGCGCCGGTGGCGGCGGCATACCCACCATGTATGAGCCGGGCAAGGAGCGCTTGCTGAAAGGCGTCGAGGCGGTGATCGACAAGGATTTCTGCTCGGAACTGCTGGCGCGCGAGCTTGAGGCCGACCTGTTCATCATGGCCACGGACGCTCCGGCCGTGTGCATCGACTGGGGCACGCCCAACCAGAAGGCGATCCACCGCGCCAGTCCGGCGGCGCTTTCCCAGTACTCCTTCCCGGCCGGCTCGATGGGGCCGAAGGTCGACGCGGCCTGCCACTTTGCCAGGGAGACGGGCAAGGCAGCGGCGATCGGCGCGCTTGCCGACATTGCCGCCATCGTGGGTGGGGAAAAAGGAACGATCGTCGACGGAAGCTACTCAGACCTGACGTGGCATTGAGGGTCCGAACGACGTAGGGGGTCGCCGTGGCCGACACGAATGAGCAGAGACCTTCAGACCGCGCGACACTGCGCCCTCCTTCGTTGACCGATGCGCTCATTCCCTGCATCGCCCTCATCGTGCTGTTGGCGCTGTCCTATGCGCTGTTCGGCGACACAGCCTCGTCGGGGCCGAACCAGGTCGCGCTGTTGTTCTGCGCAGTCATTGCCGCAGGGGTCGCCTACAAGAACGGGATGCCATGGTCCGGTATCCGCCAAGCGGTTACCGACGGGATTGCAACCGGTCTGCCGGCGATCATGATCCTGCTTGCCGTTGGCGCCCTGATCGGCACATGGGCGATGAGCGGCACCATCATGTCGATGGTCTATTATGGTCTCAAGCTGCTGAGCCCCAACTATTTCTATGCCACGACGGCCCTGGTCTGCGCGGTGGTTGCCTTCGGCATCGGCAGTTCCTGGACCGTTGCCGGCACAATCGGTATCGGGCTGATGGGGGTTGCCACCCATATGGGCCTGTCGCCAGCGATCACAGCAGGGGCGATCATCTCCGGGGCCTATTTCGGTGACAAGGCTTCTCCCCTCTCGGACACCGTAAATCTCGCGGCGGCGACGGCCGGCTCCGATATCTACGGTCATATCCGCGAGTCGCTATGGACGTCGGTGCCTGCGCTCGGCATCGCGGTGGTCCTTTTTGCGCTTCTGGGCAAGCCCGGCGACTTCGACGCAACGGCGCTGCTATCGAGTATCGAAGCAAAGGCGAAGGTCTCGCTCTGGGCCTTTCTGCCGTTGATTCTCGTCTTCGGCCTGTCGATCGGTCGGGTAGCGCCGTTTGTCGCGATCTTCGCCGGGGCGCTTGCCGGCGCGCTGCTGGCGGTGATCCAGGACCCGGCAAGGGTTGTCGCGTTTGCCGATGTCGCCACCCTGCCCCATGCGCTGGCCTTACTGAAAGGGACATGGTCCGCGCTTGCCAACGGCTACACGGTCGAGAGTGGCGACAAGGCGATCGACGTGATCCTGAGCCGCGGCGGCATGGAGAGTATGCTGAACACGGTCTGGCTGATCATCACCGCGCTGGCCTTCGGCGCGGTGGTCGAGCATGCCGGGCTCTTGAACCGGTTGATCGATCCGCTGGTCGCCAGGGTGAAATCCCGCACCGGGATCGTCTCCACGGTGGCCGGGACGGCGATCCTGTCCAACGTCATCACCTCGGATCAGTACATATCGATCGCCCTGCCGGGGCGGACCTTCCAGGGCGCTTTTGCAGACCGCGGCCTCGCCCCAGTGATGTTGTCGCGCGTCATCGGCGACACCGCCACCGTGACCTCGCCGCTGGTCCCCTGGAACAGTTGTGGGGCCTACATGGCATCGGCCCTCGGCGTCGGCACGATCGCCTACGCCGGCTTCTGCTTCTTCAACATCCTGAACCCGCTCCTGACGATTGTCTTCACGTTCCTCGGCTGGCGGATCATCACCCTGCCGAAGCAGGCGGAATCGACCGAGGAAGACGATCCGCAAAAGCGGCACCTGCGCGTCGTGAAGTGAGTAGGCGGGACCGTTCGCCGGACGCCGGTCAGAAGTTCCGCTGGAACCGGATGACGCCGCCCCAGTCTTCGGCGTTCGGACCGGCCTTCTCATCCATCTTGTTGCGGAAGTCGAGTTCCGGGATGATCTCGAAACCCGGCACGACGGCGTAGGCGATGTTGAGTGCGCCTTCGATATCGCCACCCTCGTCGAAGTTCATCGAGGCGTTGATCGTCGCCTTCTCCGTCAGCACGTAGGAGGCGCCGATCCATGCCGCCCAGGCGCCGTCCCACTGGGCGTAGTTGTTGACGCGGTCGCCATCGGTGTTCCAGCCGCCCATGGCAAAGACCGACAGGTTGCCGATCATGCCGTCCAAGCGCAGCTTGATCGCACCTTCCTCCATTGACGAGTCATAGGCGCCCACGAGGCGAGCCTTGAACGGGTCGGTGACATAGCCCACGGCGGCGATGATGTCCGGCATGTAGTCGTCATCACCCTCGTCGAAATCTTCCACCGTATCGCCGCTCGGATCGCTGTCGTCCTCAAGCGAGATCGCCGCGATGAAGCCGTTGCCGGGATCATAGGTGTAGCGGATCTGCGTCTGGTGGAAATCGCCGTAGTTGACGTCGTAGTAGTCGTTGATGGTATTGCCCGCATCATCGGTGAAATCTGTATAGAGCGTGTCGATGTAGCCGACGAGGAAGCCGGCCAGTTCGATCGTACCGATTTCGAGACCGACGCTGCCGCCGTTGTTATTGTCTCGATTGAACAGGGTCTCCGCATAGGTCTTCAGGGCGCCGTATTCCGTGTCCGATGCCGTGCTGATACGGAAACTCAAGCGTGATCGCGTGAACCAGGAGTCGCCGCCGCCATTCGGAAATTCGGCGCCGCCATCCGGAAAAGTATCCTGCCCGTTCGGATCACCACCAGAGATGTCGACGCGCAGGTAGCCGCCGATCTTCAGGCAGGTCTCGGTACCGGGAATGTAGAAGTAGGCCTCGCCGAAGGCATCGCAGACGCGGACATACTCCATCGGTTCCGGCTGCGCGGCGACGATGGCGTCGGCAGCTAGGCCCGCATAGGGAAACAGAAGCGTCGAACCAGTGGCAATCAAGATGGCTTTGCTGTTCATGTTTCTGCCTTTGCCTCGCGAACGATCCCAGAAATTGACCCGATGCCGCACCAGCATGGAGTGATTCGCTAGTTTATGACACGCGAAATCGCTGGCAAGTCGGTGCGGCGCGATCCTGCGCCGCCCCGCACCAAACACCACTCCACCGTTCCCGACCGGACGTGGCCGATGTCGAACCGATAGAGATTACATGATGCTACGGGCGTCCACGCTTCATGCGCGCTAGGATCGACGCATTGAAGGCCGCGGACCGTCCGAGATCATCCGGGGGCGTGAGGCATATGCGCGGCGTGCGGAGGACTGGTCGTGTTCCTGGACTACTTTGCGCTCGGTGTGCTTCTCTTCATGGTGCTGACCCTGTTTTACGGGATCATCGCCATTCACGACATTCCCCATCTGATTGCGAAATCGCGCAATCATCCCCATCAGGACGCCATTCACGTGGCCGGCTGGGTCAGCCTGTTTACGCTGCATGTAATCTGGCCCTTCCTTTTCATCTGGGCGACGCTCTATCGCGAGGACCGCGGGTGGGGCATCCGGCACGACGGCAAACTGCAGGCGGAAAAGGAGGCGAATGCCGAGGTTGCGGTCCTCCAGGCCCGGGTTCAGGAACTGGAAGAGCAACTGAAACTGCAGACGAGGGAGCCCGCCTGATGGATCTTCTGCTCATCCTAACCTACGCCGCCATCTGCATCGCGGTCTTCAAGATCTTCCGCATTCCGCTAAACCAGTGGACCATATCGACGGCGGTCCTTGGCGGCATTTTCCTGATCTCCGGGCTCCTCTTGTTGATGAGCTACAATCATCCCTACTCCAGCGACGGACGCATCTACTTCACCTCGGCGCCGGTGATTCCCGCCGTCGGCGGCATCGTCGTGGATGTGCCGGTGGCGGCGAATACGCCGCTGAAGAAGGGGGACGTGCTGTTCCGCATCGACCCGCGGCCCTACCAGTTCACGGTCGACCAGAAAAAGGCGGCATTGGCCGAAGCCGAGCAGATGGTCCAACAATTGAAGGCCGCCATGGATGCGGCCAATTCGGTCGTCGAAGGCGCGATTGCCGATCGGGACCGGGCGCAGCAGAGCTTCGAAAGCTACAAGGAGATCTTCGAAAACTCGATGCAGCGGACCGGTAATTCCGCTGTTTCAGAGCTGGAGGTCGAAAACCGCCGTGGCCTCTTCCTGGCGCAGGTCGCCGCCGTCGGCACCGCCCAAGCGCAGGCGCAACAGGCGCGCCTGGCCTATGAATCGCAGATCAATGGCGTGAACCCCTCGGTCGCACGCCTGACGGCCGAATTGCGCAATGCCGAGTTCGAGCTTGACCAGACGACTGTGCGCGCCCCCAGCGACGGCTATGTCAGCCAGGTTTTCCTGCGCCCGGGAATGATGGCCAATCCGCTGCCGCTCCGCCCCGTCATGGTCTACATCAACAGCGACGACCGCATGCTCGCGGCCGCCTTCATCCAGAATTCGCTGCAGCGCGTAAACGTCGGCGATGATGCGGAAGTGTCGTTCAAGGCCGTGCCCGGCAAGATCTTCAAGGCAAAAGTCTCTGGCATCATCGACGTGATGGCCCAGGGACAGCTGCAGCCGACCGGCGCCCTGCTGGATCCGCAAGCGCCGGAGCGCCTGCAGCCCGGCCAGACGCTCGCCAGGATCGATATTCTCGAGGACACGAGCGCCTATCAGTTGCCGGGCGGCGTCGTTGCCGACGTGGCCGTTTACACCCATCACTGGCACCACGTCGCGATTCTGCGCAAGGTGCTGCTGCGCATGAGCGCCTGGATGAACTACGTCTTCCTGGAGCACTAAGATGCGTGGTCCGCGGCTGCCGGCGAGATTGCGCTTCAGGCGGGGCTCCTCCGAAGGTGGCAGGCGGACTGCCACCTGTGAGCGCCACGTCGACGGGGTTGCAGCATGAGCCGAGCCCTGCCGATCTTCCGAGGTTTTTCGGGCTATCGCATCGGCTGGCTGCGAGACGACATATCGGCAGGGCTGTCCATCGCGGCCGTCGGACTTCCGAGCGCGATCGCCTATCCGGTGATCGCCGGACTTCCGCCGCAGACCGGGATTTATGCCAGCATTGCCGCGCCGATCGCCTACTCGATCTTTGGTGTGTCGCGGCGGCTGATCGTTGGCCCCGATGCAGGAACGATGACAGTGCTTGCCGCCGCAATGGCATCCGTCGTCGCCGCCATGCCGGCTGCGACGCCGATCGATCGCGTCGCACTTGCCTCCGTCCTCGCCCTCGGAGTGGGCGTAATCTGCCTCGGTGCGAGCGCCTTGCGGCTCGGCGTGCTTGCGACGTTTCTCTCCAGACCGATCCTGGTGGGATTCTTTGCCGGCATATCGCTGTCGATCCTGGTCGGCCAGATTGGCCGCATGACCGGCATGAAGATCGAGTCGGATGGCCTGATCCCGCCGCTGCTGGAACTCGTAGCCAAGCGCGATCTGATCAATTGGCCGACGGTCGCGTTGACAGCCGGCATGTTTATCGTGCTCCAGGCAGCAAGGGCATTGAGATCGCCCATACCCGGCCCTGTGGTCGTCGTCGTGCTCGCCGTCGCCCTATCGGCGTTGTTCGATTTCCAGTCCCACGGCATTGCCGTCGTCGGCGACATACCCACCAGTCTTCCTTCGTTTTCGTTGCCGTTGATGGCAGGCTTGCCGCCGGCTAGCCTGGTCCTCGGCGCGGCCGCCATCTTCCTGGTCAGCTTCGGCTCCGGTGCGGTGACCGCGCGCAGTTTTGGTGCGCGCACGGGGGAGCCGGTCGATGCCAACCGCGAGCTGATCGGCCTCGGCAGCGCCCAGGTCGCTGCAGGACTGTTCGGATCCTTTCCGATCAGCTTTTCCGATTCGCGAACGGCGATAAACCTGTCGATCGGCGGCCGCTCCCAGATGGCCGGGCTGATCTCTGCCGCAGCACTGATCGCCGTGCTGCTCTTCCTCAACGATGCCCTGCGTATCCTGCCGGTCGCCGCACTCGCCGCCATTCTCGTTTCCGCCGCCCTCAGTCTCATCAATGTCGACGAATTGCGCCAGATCTGGCGCATCAGCCGCGTCGAGTTTGCCTTTGCGCTGATCACCATGTGGGGCGCCATCAGTTTCGGCGTCCTCAACGGCGTCATCGTGGCGATCGCGGGAACGCTCGTCTACCTGTTGCGCAACATGATGTATCCACGCGACGCCTTGCTCGGACGCATCCCGGGACGCGACGGCTTCTACAAGCTGCATCGCTTCCCGGAGGCCCAGGCGGTGCCGGGAAGCGTCATATGGATCCTTCAGGGCAGCCTGTTGTTTTTCAATACCGATCACGTTCGGGGTCGGCTGGATGAAATCACCACGGCGCTGCCATCTGGGACGCGGTGGTTTGTGATCGATGCAGGCGCAATCGCCCAGATGGACAGCACCGCCGTCGCGATGCTGGAGCAGGTTCGCGCCGAACTTGGCGCCCGGGGCATCGCGCTATGCTTCGCAGAACTTCATGCCGATGCGAGGGCCCTTCTCGAGCGCGGGGGGCTGATCGAGCGCATTGGCCCAGCGCTCGTCTTCGAAGATCTGGACGATGCGCTCCAGGCGTTTCAGGCCGCCGAACCGAAATCCGCGGCCAATGAATCAAACAGGCAACCGGGAGAGATGTGATGAACAAGAAGCACGATGCGAAGGAGAATGCTTCTAAGGAGAACGGCAAGGTCCGTGACTACGATAAGCAGATGGAGAAGCTGCAGGTCGAGATTTCCCACCTTCAAGCCTGGATAAAGAAGTCGGGTGCGCGCGTTGTCATCATTTTCGAGGGACGCGACGCTGCGGGCAAGGGCGGCATCATCAAGCGCATCACCGAGCGCGTAAGCCCGCGGGTGTTTCGCGTCGCCGCGCTGCCGGCGCCAAGCGACCGCGAGAAATCGCAGATCTACATGCAGCGCTATATCGCGCACCTGCCGGCCGGCGGCGAAATCGTGATCTTCGATCGTAGCTGGTACAATCGCGCCGGCGTTGATCGTGTCATGGGCTTTTGCAGCGACAAGAAAGCCCGGCGTTTCCTCGAACTAGCACCAAGGTTCGAGGCCGCCATCGTCGAAAGCGGGATTATCCTGCTCAAATACTTCCTGACGGTCAGTGAAGACGAACAGGAACGCCGCTTCCGGCGTCGCATCGACGACCCGCTGCGCCAGTGGAAGCTCAGCCCGATGGATGTGGAATCCTATCGGAAGTGGTGGGACTATACGCGCGCCTATGACGAGATGCTGCGGATGACCGACACCGACGTTTCTCCCTGGTGGATCGTGCCATCGGATGACAAGGAACGTGCCAGGATCAACTGCATCTCTCACATCCTCAAGTCGATCCCCTATGAGAAGGTCAAATTCGACGCGCCGGACCTTGGCAAGCGCCAGAAGCGACCTGACGACTACGAGGAAGACAAGACGCCCCGGAGACTCGTGCCGGACGTCGCTTGAGGCCGCTTTCTACTCCGGCCGGTCCGACCAGGGCAGCGGCGGCTTGCCGCTGTCCAGCGCCGACGGGCCCCGGAGCCACGCGACCAGCAGATCGTAGAACACGCTCAGCACGATCGGCCCCAGGAACAGCCCGATCAGCCCATAGGAGAGCGTGCCTCCGAGGACCCCCATGAGGATCACCAGCATCGGCGTCGAGAGCCCGCGCGATACGAGGATGGGTTTCAGAACATTGTCGATGACGGCCACCGGAATAAGAAGGGCCGTCAACGAAAGTGCATAGACTAAGTCCTTCGTCATCCACGCCCAGATTATGAGAGGCAACAACACCGGCGCCGGGCCGATCTGGACGATGCACAGGATCAGGACGACGAAGGTGAGCCCACCGGAAGCGGGGACTGCAAAGACATACAGGACAAGTCCGACGAGAACGGCTTGGAAGATGGCGACGCCGATGACGCCTCTCGCCACGTTGTGGATCGTCGCGGCCGCCAGCCGGACAAAGCCCACTCCACGGTCGCCGGCGATGCGATCAGCAAGGCGGTTTATGCCGGTCGCCATTTGCGGCCCGTGGCCGAAGAAGAATCCTGCAATAACCACGGAAGCCATGAAACTCAGCAGTCCAATGCCGACACGGGCGGCTTTGCCGAGAACGTCGCCGCCCAGGTCCAGCAGCGACGGTTGAAGACGTGTCAGCGTGCCCGCCAAATTCTCGGAGGCGAGGCGCCACGCCTCATAGACGCGCTCACCGATGACGGGCCATTGCTTGATGCCTTCCGACGGTGTCGGAATCTGCAGCGAACCGGTTTCCAGCTTCGTCACCAGCCAGTGGGTGGCTTCGACGAAGTTCAGCGCGATCGCCGCCAGGGGACCGATGATGATGCCAAGACTGAGAAGCGTGATCAGCGTCGCCGCCAGCCGCTTGCTGCCGCCGAGCGCGACCCGGAGGGCCTGATAACCGGGATAGAGCGCAACGGTCAGGATGCCCGCCCAGATCACGATGACGAGAAATGGCGCCACCAGTGTGAACGACCAGTAGGCAAAGAGGGCGACGACACCCAGCCGCACGTAATCGGTGACCCGCCGTTCGATTGTCGTCTGGTCGGGTGACACGGGTTGGGAAGCGGAAGACGATCTGTCGTCCATGTGGTTTCCCCTCGGCAACGGCCGATCGCCTCGCCTTGGAAACAAGCCGGCTCAAGTGACCGGGGGCTCCCAGTTGAGGTAGAAACCGATATCGCCGGGAACGCCACCGGGGAAATTGATCACCATCGCCTTCAGCCGGTAACCCTGTGGCTGTGCGACCTCCTTGAAGCGGTCGAACAGCTCTTTCGCCTTGCCCTGAAGGGTCTGCGGCCAGTCCGGATCGGCGTTGTTGATCGCCCGCCCGCTATCGCTGCAGAAATCGGATGGAAACGTGTAGACCAGGGCCTCCATCTTTCCTTCCTTGACCGCGCGTGCCACGACGTTGCGGATCATGGCCCGCTCCTGCTCGCCGACATGCTTGTGAAAAAACTCGTCGGTAAACTTGGCGAGTTCTTCCCTCTTGCGATCCCGCAGTTTGTCTTCCCGCTCCATGTCGGCGAGTTGCGTTTCGAGAATTTGCTTGCGCAGGGCTTCGGCGCTGAGAACAGCGTCATTCGGATTCGACTTGTCGTTACCGGTCATGTCGTACCTCCAACGGTCCAAGGCAATTCTGGAGCGTCCCTCCGGCGGGTTGAAGTAACATACGAGAGAAACGTCAGTATGCTACGCGCACCGTCCGCGCGAAGTCGCTTGGGCTGTACCGATGGCCGTCGCCGTCAGGACGCGAGATGGGCGAAGGCCGCAACGACCTCTTCATAGACTTTGCGCTTGAAAGGAACGATCAGCCCGGGCAATGACTGCATAGGCTTCCATTCCCAGGCGTCGAACTCGGGCTCATGGCCGCCGGGCGGCGGGTTGATCGCAATCTCGCTTTCGTCGCCCTCGAAACGGAAGGCAAACCAGCGTTGCGTCTGACCACGGTATTTTCCCTTCAGCCCGATCCCGATCAGATGCGGCGGCAGATCATAGTTGATCCAGCGGCCGGCGTCGGCAATCAGTTGGACCGAGCGGATGCCGGTCTCCTCAAAGAGCTCGCGCGATGCGGCCGCCAGCGGATCTTCATCGCGGTCGATGCCGCCCTGCGGCATCTGCCATAGCTGCGGCGAACCATCGTACTCGGAGTTCCCGATCGGGATGCGCCGCCCCGCCCAGACGAGGCCATCCCGGTTCAACACCATGATGCCGACGCATGGCCGGTAGGGCAGATCCTCGGGTTGCACGGGCTTTTTGGCTTTCCTGCTCATCAACATTCCTATTGCGTCGGGTCCTGGTCAGCGAGGGCAGCGACGCCGACGATCTCGATGCCGCGCTGGGCGGCCTCCTGTGTCCAATCGGCGATCGCCTGCACGCTTTCGTCAAAGGCCGACGCGACGCCGATCGCCGTGCCGTTGCGGCGGGCGACACGTTCAAGTTCATCCAGCTTGCGCAGGATCGCATCGCGCGAAAGCGTCGAGTCGAGCTGCAGGTCGGCGAAGGCGTGCGGCATCTCCAGCGCGCCGGCAACCGTTCCCGACAGGGACTGCGCCGAGGTGCCGTCATCGAGGAAGAGGAGACCGCGATCGGCAATGTCGCGCATGACCGGCTCCAGCGCATCCGCGCTCGACAGGAACCGTCCACCCATGAAGTTCATGACACCCGTATAGTTGGTGATCTGTCCCATGGCGCGATGCAGGTGGTCGAGATTCTTCTTCGCGCTGAAATCGGTCCGAAGCGTATGGGGGCCGGGATCGTTGCCCGGATCGTCAAAGGGTTCCAGCGGCACCTGCAGCAGGATTTCGTGGCCATTGCGGCGTGCCTCCTGCATCCAGCGCGGCAGACTGTTGCCGCTCGAGGCGAATGCCAGCGTCACCTCGCCCGGCAGGTCGCGGATCGCCCGCTGCGTTCCGGTCTGGCTTAGCCCGAGGCCACCGACGACGATTGCAATCCGGGTGCCGCGCGCGCCCGACCAGGGCCGCGCATACTGTTCGACCGGGCGCAGGCCGTCCGGCCCGGTGACGGGTAGTTTTCCATGAGCGGTGGTTTCGAGCAGGTCCTCGTTTGGAAGCGCGGCGAAACGCGGGTCCTGGCCCACCCTGCTGGCATCGAGGATGAGCGGCCCGCCGTCACCCCGATCCTTCGGCGTGAACTTCCGCACGAGATTGCCGTCGGCAGTTCGGGTTTCCTCGATGTTGGCGCCGGATTGACCCCGTTGCCGGCGCACACCCGCCGCCGGCCCGCCTGGCTCGGCAGCCGGCTGCGCGGCGGCAGCCTCCTCCGTTGCCGGCGCCTCCGGCGGAGCGACTTTCTCCGGTGCTACCAAGTTGCCGCGAGGCGCCAGCGCCGTCCACAACGAAAGGCCTATTACGCAGACGCCCGCAACGGCAATAGCGACGCGGGCGGCAGAAAAACGGGACGACTTTACGCGGCCGGACGCAGCCTTCCGATTCTGGCCGAGCGGTGCGTTGAGATCCGTTCCCAAGTGACAGGTCCGTGCCGAAAGGAGCGAGCCCCGGATTGATCGTCGCGATCCTCCGGGGCGTGAGGCGTCAGTTCTTCAGCTCGGCCCTTTCCGGGCTGGCCGGGAAGGACGGATCCGTCTTCTCGCCGCGCAGCAGCTGGAGCGCGTACTGCAGCTGCAGGTCATCCTTGGCTTCCGGCGGCACGTAGGCAGCGGAGCCCGACCCCTCGTCGTTCTCGCTCTGGCCCTTGATGTGGCCGCGCAGGTTGGACTCGCCTGCGGTCTCGAGCTTGCCCTGCAGCTCCGGCGGCAGCGGCTGGTCGACCTTGATGTCCGGCGTGATGCCGGTGCCCTGGATCGACTTGCCCGACGGCGTGTAATAGAGCGCCGTCGTCAGGCGCAGCGCGCCGGCATCGCCCATCGGGATGATCGTCTGGACGGAGCCCTTGCCGAACGAGCGGGTGCCGACCACGGTGGCGCGGCGCAGGTCTTGCAGCGCGCCGGCGACGATCTCCGAAGCGGAGGCAGAGCCGCCGTTAATCAGGACGACGAGCGGCTTGCCGTCGGTCAGGTCACCCGGCGAGGCGTTGAAGCGGCGGGTCTCGTCCTCGTTGCGGCCGCGGGTCGAAACGACCTCGCCGCGCTCCAGGAAGGCGTCGGAAACGTTGATCGCCTGGTCGAGCAAGCCACCCGGGTTGAGGCGCAGGTCGAGGACAAAGCCCTTCAGCTTGTCGGCCGGGACATCCGCCTTGATCTTCTCGATGCCCTTTTCGAGGTCATCGAAGGTCTTCTCGGTAAAGGAGATGACGCGCAGATAGCCGACGTCGCCCTCGACGCGGAACTTCACGGCCTTGACCGCAATGATGTCGCGCACGATCGTCAGTTCGATCGGCTTGTCGGCGCCCTTGCGCAGGATCGTCAGCTTGATCGGCGTGTTGACCTTGCCGCGCATCTTGTCGACGGCTTCCTCGAGCTTCAGGCCGCGGACGTCCTGGCCATCGATCTTCGAGATCAGGTCGCCGGCGAGAACGCCGGCCCGCGCCGCCGGCGTGTCGTCGATCGGCGTGATGACCTTGACGAGTTCCTCGTCCATCGTCACCTCGATGCCGAGCCCGCCGAACTCGCCGCGCGTCTGCGTGCGCATCTCTTCGGCGTCCTTGGCGTTCATGTAGGACGAGTGCGGATCGAGCGAGGACAGCATGCCGTTGATGGCGTTCTCGATCAGCTGGTCTTCCTTCGGCGGCGTCACGTACTGCGCGCGGACGCGCTCGAACACGTCGCCGAAGATGGAAAGTTCGCGATAGGTGGACGCGCCTGCAGCTTCGGCCGGCATCGTCAACGAGTAGATCGAACTCATGGCCGTCGCACCCAACAGTGCTCCGACGAGAACAAGGGAAGCCCTACGAATCATTGCTTGCCTTTCCAGAGACAGTAGCGGACCACCACGGTCGGGAATCAACCGGTTTGCCGTTTTTTCGGAATTCAATGTAAAGCGTCGGCCGGTCGGTTTCCAGCGCCAATGCGTTTACACTTGCCACTCTTTTCTCCCCCATAACAGCGAGCGGCTCCCCTGCCACGACGAACTGTCCTTCACGGACATTCACCCGGTCCATGCCCGACAGCACCAGGTGGAAATTGTCGCCGACATTGAGGATGATCATGCGCCCGTAGCTTCTGAAGGCGCCCGCAAAAACGACCCAGCCATCAGCCGGTGCCGTCACGAGCGCGCCCGGGTTGGTCGCAAGTATCAGCCCCTGGGACGAATGGCCCGTTCCATCCGCCTCGCCGAATTGCCGAAGCGCATCGCCCGCAACGGGGTAATCGAGGCGCTTCTGCAACTCCGAAAACGCATATGCCGGAGCAATGCGGTTTTTGTCGGGCGAACCCGACAGTGCGGCGTCGCGCGCACGCTGGCGCTCGGCCTCCGTTTGCTTGGCACGTTCGGCCTCCTGCACCCGCGCCAGCGCCGCCGCCTCGCGCACGGAGGTGATCTCGCGCTCCATGCTGCCGATGAGGCTCTCCAGGCTGGTTGCGCGACCGGCGAGTTCCTCCGCCCGCCGCCGCTCGGCGTCAAGCGTGCGGGCGTTTGCGGCCGCCAGCGCCTCGTTCTCGCTGATCAGCAGTTCGGAGCGCCGTTCCTCCTCCAGCCGGTTCGTCATGGCGACGGCGAGGTCGGCCTTCTCCTTGTCGATATCCATCCGGACCGTGGCCAGTTGCTGCAGGTCGGCGACCAGCCGCTCCGTCTCCGCCCGGATGCCGGGCACGACCGCGCCCAGCACGATCGCGCTGCGGACCGAGGCGAGCGCATCGTCGGGGGTGACGAGGATTGCCGGCGGCGGGTTGCGGCCCATCCGCTGCAAAGCAGCGAGCACCTCGGCGAGCAGGCCGCGGCGCTCATGCAGGGAGCGGCGGACGGCGTCTTCCTCGCTCCGCATCGCCGCAAGCCGCTTTTCGCCGGCAAGGATCTTGGCCTCCATCTCCTTGCGCGTCCTGGCGGACTGGACGATCGCCTCGCGCAGCGACGCGCGGTCCTTCTCCAGCTTGCCGATGCCGGCCTCGAGTTCGAGCGCCTTTTCCTCCGAAAGCGTGATGGTGTTCGACAGCGCCTCGAGTTCGCGCCGCGTGCTGTCGCGCCGAAGGGCGATCGCCGCGGCGGGGTCAACCTCGACCGTCACCTGTCGGCCGACCTTTCCGGCCGCGACTGGGGCGGAGGCCGGTTCGGCGCGGAGCGGTGCGGCAGGCAGGGCGAGGCAAAATCCGAGCACGGCCACAATGAACGGGCGCGACCGTTCCGGTCCGCGAGCCGCGAAGCGCCTGCTGTTCATGGGTGTTGCGGACGTGATCATTTTCCCGCGCGTTGCCGTTCCAATGTCCGTCTAAGCCGATTTGCCGATTTCGCCAAGGAACAACGCCAAAATTGCGTCCGGGGGCGAGCGAAATCCCCGACGATGCGGAAAATGTCAGGCGCGGTGATAGGGATGACCGGACAGAATGGTCGTGGCGCGATAGAGCTGCTCGGCAATGAGAATGCGCACGAGTTGGTGCGGCCAGGTCATCTTGCCGAGGCAGAGGACCGCCTCGGCGTGCGCATGCAGCGCGGGGTCGAGGCCGTCAGCCCCGCCGATCGCGACCATGACGTCGCGCTTGCCGGCGTCGCGCCAGCGGCCGATCAGCCCGGCAAACTCCTCCGAACCGAGCGCCTTGCCGCGCTCATCGAGCAGTACGAGCACCGCATCGGCCGGAAGCGCCTTTTCGAGCAGAGCGGCTTCCTCACGCTTGCGGGTGTCGGGGTTGGAGGCACGGCTCTCGGCAACCTCGACAAGCTTGCCGAGTTCGAGGCCGATCGGCGGTCCGGACTTCGCGAAGCGGTCAAGATAGCGCGCGGCAAGGTCCCGTTCAGGCCCGGCCTTGAGCCGTCCGACCGCAAAAAGCCCGATCCGCATCTATCCGGTTCCTCCGTCGCACACAGCGGCAACGCTCACCCGAGCGGGTGCAAGGTCAAACATGGCCGCACGCGGCGCCCGAAAGCCGGGCGGTGCGACGATCTAGTGCAACATGCTCTCTTCCATGTCCGGAGCCGCCCACATCCTTTCGATGTTGTAGAACTCGCGGATTTCAGGACGGAACACGTGGACGATGATATCGCCCGTGTCGATCAGCACCCAGTCGCCGGCCTCCAGTCCTTCGACGCGGGCGGAACCGAAGCCCTCGTCCTTGAGGTCGGTGAGCAGATGGTCGCAGATCGCCGCGACATGACGGTTCGACCGTCCGGACACGACCACCATGTAGTCGCCCAGTGCGGATTTTCCGACGATGTCGATCGTGACGATATCTTCTGCCTTCGAGTCCTCGAGGCTTGCGAGGACCACTTGAAGAGCGCGGTCGGCGGCATCGTCGCCGCGTCCTGCGCTTTTGGGAAGTGCGCTACTGACGCTTCCCTTCGCGTGCGCTGTTGTCAGTGTATTTCCTTTCCTTTGAACAGGTCCAGCACGGTTGCGATTCGCGCCACTCGCGTCGAACCACCGCTAGATTTAGGCACCAATGCCTATCGGTTTCAAGACATCACTTGCTTTCGGCGTGTTTCTCCAGCTCCAGGCGCTGCCTCAGCGCACTTGAACTGAGCGGCGAACGCGGGCCGTGAATGAAGGTCCAGGCCGGCGCCCTGCGGAACGCCAACGCGCCGGCATCGTCCTCGTCGACGCGGGCGCGGTCGAAGGTCTTTGCCATTTTCGACGACAGATAGGCGAGCGTCGATCCCGGTCGGTCGATCACCGCGATGGGAAATGTCCGGACGATCTTCTGCCAGCTCTGCCAGCGATGAAAGCCCTGCAGGTTGTCGGCGCCCATGATCCAGACGAAGCGGACGCCGGGATTGCGCGCCTTGACGAAGTCCAGCGTCCTTGCCGTATAGCTCTGGCCGATCGTCTTCTCGAACGCCGTGACCTTGATGCGTGGGTCCCCGGTGATCGCTTCGGACAGCCGCAGGCGCTCTTCCAAAGGCGCCAGGTGACGGCGATCCTTCAGCGGATTGCCCGGCGTCACCATCCACCAGAGCTGATCGAGCTGAAGGCGGCGCAGCGCAATCTCGGCGACGAGCACGTGGCCCTCATGCGGCGGGTTAAAGGAGCCGCCGAACAGGCCGACGACCATGCCTTGCTCGACATGCGGCATCCGCAGGTATCGCGCTTCGACGGCCTCGGCGGGCACCTAGGGCCGCACCTGTCCGGTGCCGCGCACCCTGTATTTGAACGAGGTCAGTTGCTCGACACCGACCGGCCCGCGCGCGTGCATCTTGCCCGTTGCGATGCCGATCTCGCCGCCCATGCCGAATTCGCCGCCATCGGCAAACTGGGTCGAGGCATTGTGCAGCAGGATCGCCGAGTCGATCTCGGCGAAGAATCGCTCGGCCACCGCCTGGTCCTGCGCGACCACCGCTTCCGTGTGCGCCGAGGACCAGCGGTTGATGTGCGCAATGGCGCCTTCGACGCCATCGACCAGCGTCACCGAGATGATCGCGTCGAGATATTCCGTCGACCAGTCCGTTTCGCCGACAGACTCCAGACCGGCAACGAGCGCGCGGATTTCCTCCGTGGCGCGAACTTCGCAGCCGGCCGCCTTGAGCGCGTCCAGCAGCGGAGCAAGATGCGTCGATACCGCCCCCCGGTCGATCAGCAGCGTTTCCGCCGCACCGCAGATGCCGGTCCGGCGCATCTTGGAATTGACGACGATGGTGCGGGCCATGTCGAGGTCGGCGGATTGATCGACGTAGATGTGGCAGAGGCCCTCGAGATGCGCGAACACCGGCACGCGCGCCTCGTTCTGCACTCGTGCGACAAGACTCTTCCCGCCGCGCGGCACGATGACGTCGATCGAGCCGCCGAGGCCGGTCAGCATGGCGCCCACTGCCGCGCGGTCTGCGACCGGTACCATCTGGATCGCGTGCTCCGGCAGGCCGGCCTCGAGCAGGCCACGCACCAGGCAGGCGTGGATCGCCCGGGATGAGTTGAAACTGTCCGACCCGCCGCGCAGGATCACGGCGTTGCCGGCCTTCAGGCAGAGGGCCCCCGCATCCGCCGTCACGTTCGGCCGGCTCTCGTAGATCACGCCGATGACGCCGAGCGGCGTGCGCACGCGCTCGATATGCAGGCCGTTCGGGCGATCCCATTCGGCAATCACGTCACCGACCGGATCCTTGAAGGCAGCAATATCACGGATGCCGGCTGCGATCGCATCGATCCGCTCCGGCGTCAGCGTCAACCGGTCGATGAAGGAACCGGCGAGCCCGCTCTCGCGCGCCCGGGCAAGATCGATCGCATTGGCGGTAAGGATCTGATCACGATCCAAGAGGATCGCCTGCGCCATCGCTTCGAGCGCAGCATTCTTGGTCGCCGTCGAGGCGAGCGCGAGCGGCCGGCTGGCGGCGCGCGCGCTCCGGCCGATCTCGGCCATCAGTTCGGCCACGTCGCCACTCGTCTGGCGCTGGTCAGGCATGGGCGGCATCCTTCTCCTGCGCCGTGGCGCCGTCCGCCTTTGCCGCGCCGGTCATGACGAGATCGTCGCGATGCACCATCGCCGCGCGCCCGGCATAGCCGAGAATACCCGCGATCTCCGCCGATTTCTTGCCAGCGATCTGGCGCGCCTCATCGGCATCGTAGCTTGCCAGACCGCGGGCGATTTCCCGCCCGCCCGTGCCGATGATGGCGATCGTGTCGCCGCGGGAGAAGGTACCCGAGACGGCGCGCACGCCGGCGGGCAGCAGGCTCTTGCCCGAACGCAGGGCACCTTCCGCCCCGGCATCGATCGTAAGCGTGCCGGCCGGCTGCAACTGCCCGGCAATCCAGGTCTTGCGCGCGGTCACCGGCGAGCCCGAAGGAGCGAACCACGAGGAGCGGGCGCCGGCATCGATCGCCCGCAGGGGATGGTCGGTCTTGCCCGACGCGATGATCATCGCGCAGCCGGCGCCGGTGGCGATCTTGCCGGCATCGATCTTGGTGCGCATGCCGCCGCGGGAAAGCTCCGAGGCGGCCCCGCCCGCCATCGCCTCGATGGCCGGCGTGATCTCCGCAATCGTTTCAAGGAAGCGCGCATCGCGATCGAGATGCGGCGGGGCGGTGTAGAGGCCGTCAATATCCGACAAGAGGACGAGCAGATCGGCACCGGCCATGGTGGCGACGCGCGCGGCGAGCCGATCGTTGTCACCGTAGCGGATTTCCGTCGTCGCCACCGTGTCGTTCTCGTTGATGATCGGCACCGAGCCGAGCTTCAGGAGCTGGTTCAGCGTGGCGCGGGCATTCAGGTAGCGGCGGCGCTCTTCGGTATCACCAAGGGTGAGCAAGATCTGGCCGGCGACGATGCCGTCCGCCGACAGGCTTTCCGACCAGGCGCGGGCGAGCGCGATCTGGCCGACGGCGGCCGCCGCCTGGCTTTCCTCCAGCTTCAGCGGGCCCTTCGGCAGATCGAGGACGGTGCGGCCAAGCGCGATCGCGCCGGAGGAGACGACAAGCACCTCGGTGCCGCCCTTACGCAGGGTGGCAATGTCGGCGCAGATCGCGTCGAGCCAGCTCGTTTTCAGCCCGCTTGCGCGATCGACGAGAAGGGCGGAGCCGATCTTGATGACGATGCGCCGATGCTTCGAAAGCGGCTGGCGGGTTGCGGCCATCTCAAGCCTCGTCCTGTTCTTCCGAGCCGAAGCGGACAATCTCGTCGCGAAGCGCGCGCAGGGCCTGCAGCATGCCGACGTTCGTGATCGCCGACAAAAGCAGCGGCTTCTGCCCGCATGCCTTCTCCAGTTCCTTCGCCTTCTTTTTCAGCTCGTCCTCATCGAGCACGTCGATCTGCGAGAGCGCCACGATCTCCGGCTTGTCGGTCAGGCCGCCACCATAGGCCTCCAGTTCGTGCTTGACGATCTTGTAGGCGTTGCCGACCTTTTCCTCCTGCGCCGAGACGAGGTGCAGAAGAACGCGCGTACGCTCCACATGGCCAAGAAAACGGTCGCCGAGACCGGTGCCCTCGTGCGCGCCTTCGATCAGGCCGGGGATGTCGGCGAGGATGAACTCCCGCCCGTCGACCGTGGCGACCCCGAGGTTCGGGTGCAGCGTAGTGAATGGATAGTTGGCAATCTTCGGCCGCGCCCGCGTGCAGGTTGCGAGGAACGTGGACTTTCCGGCGTTCGGCAGGCCGACGAGCCCGGCATCTGCGATCAGCTTCAACCGCAGCCAGATCGTCTTTTCCTCGCCCTCAAGGCCGGGATTGGCCCAGTTCGGCGCCTGGTTCGTCGACGACTTGAAGTGGGCGTTGCCGAAGCCGCCATTGCCGCCCGCGCCAAGCCGGAAGCGCTGCCCTTCTTCGGTCAGGTCGACGATCAGCGTCTCGTTGTCCTCTTCGAAGATCTGGGTTCCGACGGGTACCTTCAGCGTCACCGAAGCACCATTGGCACCAGTCCGGTTGCGCCCCATGCCGTGCGTGCCGGTGGCGCCCTTGAAGTGCTGTTGGTAGCGGAAATCGATCAGCGTATTCAGGCCGTTGACCGCCTCGACCCAGACGTCGCCGCCGCGCCCGCCATCGCCGCCGTCCGGACCGCCGAATTCGATGAATTTCTCGCGGCGAAACGAGACAGCCCCTGCCCCGCCGTCGCCGGAGCGGATATAGACTTTTGCTTCGTCGAGAAACTTCATCGGTTTGCCGTTCTTGGTTGTCTAGCGCCTGATCATCAATTTGCCGCCATCGATATAGCCGGTTCCAGCAGAGGTCAAAGACTATCGTGAAATTCGTCAGCTACAACATCCAGTACGGCATCGGCCTCGATGGCCGATTGGACCTGAGGCGCATCGCTTCCGAAATCGAGGGCGCCGATGTCATCGCGCTGCAGGAAGTGACGCGCGGTTTCCACCGCAACGGCAACATCGACATGGTCGCCGAATTGCAGGCGCTGTTGCCGGCGTACTTCTCCGTTTACTGGCCCGCCTGCGATGTCGACGCCGGTTCGGCGATCGAGAACGGCCGCGCTGTGAGCCGCCGTTTCCAGTTCGGCAACATGGTGCTGTCGCGCGACCCAATCCTCGCCTCGCGCCTCATCTTGCTGCCGCGCAGCCGCACGATCGGCAAGCTCAACCTGCAACGCGGGGCGACCGAGGCCGTCATCAATGCGCCGGGCGGCGCGCTTCGCGTCTATTCCGTTCACCTCGACCACATCTACCGCGGCGAGCGGATTGAGCAGATCCGCTATCTGAAGGAACGCGTCCAGGCCTATGGGTTCGACGGCGGCGCGATTTCGGGTGCCGAAGATTTCGGCCTGCGCGAGCCCCCGTTTCCGGATGACTACGTGCTGATGGGTGATTTCAACATGGTTCCCGAATCGCCGGAGTATTGCGCCATGGCCGGCGAAATCGACGGCTATTACGGCCGCCAGATCCGCGCCACCAATCCGCTGGATGTGCTCGCCGGCCTCGGCGGGCGACGCCCGGACAGCTACAGCTGGATTGATCCCGACGACCACGACCATCGGATGTTCCTCGACTATTGCTTTGTCAGCCACGGCCTCGTCGGGCGCCTCAAGGAGGCCTGGGTGGACGAAACGGCGACCGGCTCCGACCATTTGCCGGTCTGGTTCGAACTCGCCTAGAGGAACTGCCGATGGCGGATCGGCCGCCATCGGCTCAACTCATGGCTGACCGGTTACCGGCGTGGCTGCGCCGGGCGAAAATCACCCGCAAGAAGGCGCGTCTCGACATGCGGGACCATCGCATTGCGTGCGGTCGAATAGATCTCGCTCAGACCGGTGATGCGAAAGCCGATCTTCTCCTGAACCCTCAGCGAGGCCTGGTTGTCGGCGAAGACGCCGGAACAGATCTCCACGCCCGGCATGCGCATGAGAAAGCGGCTGGTGGCGGCGTGCACCGCCTCGCTCATGTAGCCCCGCCCCCAGAAGAAGCGGTTGAGCCAGTAGCCGAGATGCCACGCCTCGGCACGCCACTCGAAGGAGACCACCCCGAGATGTACGTCGTCGCCGGTGGTGATCGCCAGCGTCCAGCCGGGAAGAAGCCCGCTGGTGACGCCGGAGAGCCACTCCTCTGCATCCTGCCGGTCAAACGGTGCAGGCACCGGTGCCAGCATGCGGGAGACGCGGAAGTCGCCGAGCGACTGGGCGATCGCGTCCGCATCGGCGATCCGATGCGGACGGAGCGTCAACCGTTCGGTCGCAAAGACCGGGCAGAGGCCGGGGTCGGGCTGAACAGCCGTTTGCCGTTCCTGGCGCAGCGCGCTCATCCGATGTTCCCCCAGCTCTTCAGCGAGACCCAGGTCTTTCGGTCGAGCCGGTACCATTCGACCGGCACCATACCGCCGACGGCAAGGCTCTGGACCATGCCGGTCGCCTGGAACTGGAAGCCGCACTTCTGGATGACCCGGCGCGAGGCGATGTTCATGACCCGCACGCGTGCATCGATCTGCTCGACGTCGCGGGTGCGGAAGACCATGTCCGTCAGGCTCTGCGCCGCTTCCGTCGCGTAGCCCTGGTTCCAATATGGCTCGCCCAGCCAGTAGCCGAGTTCGACGGTCTTGCCGTCCTCCTGCGGTTCGATCCCGCAACAGCCGAGAAACGCGCCATTGTCCGCCTTCGTGATCGCATAGACGCACTTGCCAATCGCGCCGGCTTTTGTGCGTCGCACGAAGTCGGCTGCGTCCGCGATCGTGTAGGGATGCGGCATGCGGGCGACCATATTGGCGATATTGGCGTTGTTGGCGAGATGGGCAAGGGCGTCGATGTCGTCTTCGTGCGGGGCGCGCAGGACCAGCCTGTGCGACAGCAATATGGGACAATCGGTCCTCGACCGTTCCGGCCTTGGCCGCTCTTCGGGAGACCGGGCTTGGCCTTCCCGCAACATTTCGCTGATCATGGTTCAATCCTCCAGAGGAACAAAAAGGGGAGATGGATTGCCCCATCTCCCCTTTTGTTTCTGCAGGTTTGCCACCTGTAGCATCAGCCGGGTCGATGAGACGCCGGCTGTTTTAGAGCGCTACCGGCTTATTCCGCTGCTTCGGCTTTCGGCATCACGGACACGTACACGCGGCCATTGGCCTTCGTACGGAAGTTCACGTTGCCCGCCGTAAGCGCAAAAATCGTGTGATCCTTGCCGAGGCCGACATTGGCGCCCGGATGCCACTTCGTACCGCGCTGACGCACGATGATGTTGCCTGCGAGGACGGCTTCGCCGCCGAACTTCTTCACGCCGAGACGCTTGGACTCGGAATCGCGACCGTTACGCGAGGAACCGCCAGCTTTTTTGTGTGCCATTGGAGTTCTCCTTTACCTGTCCGTTGTCTCAGTTCGCTGCTGCTTCGGCAGCGGCTTCAGCCTTCTTGGAAGACTTCTTGGCCTTGCCGCCGGCTGCCGCGATCTCGACGATGCGGACGGTCGTCTGGTGCTGGCGATGGCCGCGCGTACGCTTGGAGTTCTGGCGGCGACGCTTCTTGAAGGCGATGACCTTCTTGGCGCGGCCCTGCTCGACGACTTCGGCGGTCACAACCGCGCCTTCGACGAACGGAGCGCCAATCGTTGCGTCGGCACCTTCGCCGACCATCAGCACTTCGACAAATTCGATCTTGTCGCCAGCGGCGCCGGAGAGTTTTTCAACCGTCACGACATCGTTGGCCGCCACGCGGTACTGCTTACCGCCGGTCTTGATGACTGCGAACATTTCTTGTCCTTTCATGTTCGTTCCGGCTCTCGCCCAAGGGACGCGGCCGTCTTTTTGTCAGTCGGTTTAACGAACATTGACATGTCCGCCGGTGAAGGAGGGTCTGCAAGGTGTCGCAAGCGGCACGCACAGAGCACCATTCCACGCACAAACGGCATCTGCCCTTTGCCACGCACGTGCGGCATTAGGCGAGCTTCCGAAAACTGTCAAGAACGTTTCACCGGATCGAATGGAATTAGTTCGCTTTTGTGCGCACCATCCCCTTGCAAGGCGAAAAGACAGCCGCTATGTACCCGACCGCGCCTTTTGGCGCCAACCAGCGATGCGGAGAGGTGGCAGAGTGGTTGAATGCACCGCACTCGAAATGCGGCATACCTGCAAGGGTATCGGGGGTTCGAATCCCCCCCTCTCCGCCATTTACCGTTGATAAAATTTAGTAATTTTTGATGTCCGGCGTCTTGCCCATCCACCTGCCACCCTTCTTGCGCTGGTGATCCCATAGACTCGGTCAGCCCGCGCTATCTCCATAATCGATATCCGGCATCTGCGGCAGCGGGCAGCAGCAGTGACTCGCGCCGGGCAATGCCTTGCAGGCCGGGACGCGGAGCGCTGGAAGTGAACCGCTCGTGAAGTGCCTCGGCTCCCTCCCGGCCCCCCTATGCGCTGCGGGATTTGTTGGCGCGGCCCGAAGACCGCGCCGCGACTGAACGTTGGTGGGCGCTCGTCAGGAAGCTGCAATAGGGCTAGGTAACTCCTCGCACCACCGACAGCAGTCGGCGGCTGTCAGTTGGCCTCCAGAAGCAAATCGCCAGTCGGTAGCACGATACTCGTTGCATGAGCCAACTCCCCCTTCTGCAGCATGTCCTGAACGAGATGCAAGAGTGCCTCATCGGAGTTGCGCTTCAGCAAATTCTTCCACACCTTCGGCGGGTTGATGGACGCCTAGACGGCTATTGCGACCATACGAACGATGCACTCGCATCAAACAGATATAGGGCGATCACGTAGTAGAGGACATAAAGCGCATAGGTCTGCCCGTTGCCGTCATAGACCCGCCGGATTGCATCACCCGACTGGCCGACCGCGATCGGCACTCCATTCCAGAACCGGTCGGCGTAGGGCGCAAGCATTGGCGCTAGGGCCCGCCGATAGAAGCTGTAAAAGCGTGCGACCCCGTCGCTGGCCAACCTTTCCCGATCAAAGCGATAGAACAGCCACATCAGAACAAAACCCAATGCACTCACGACAACAGCAATCGTCATGACCGGGACCGGGTTCCAGTAGCCGTAGATCAGGTCCAGCGACATGCCCTGCCAGACGAGCGTCGAAGCGAACTGCGGATTGATTGCTGCCGAAATCGGTTCGATGACAAGCTTCGGCAGAAAGGAAAGGACGAGAATGCCGGCGACCAACACGAATTGCGGCAGGAGTAGCGCTGCGGGTGCCTCGCGCACCGTAGCATGCTGCTGGCTCAACGGCCCGAGGAAAACCGAGTGGCCCAGCCGGAACATGTAGAGCAGGCCGACTAGAGTGGCGAGCGCCCCGAGCACGACCGGCCCATACCATCCCTTGTCCATCATCGCACTTAGGAGCAGCCACTTGCCGCCAAATCCGGCAAGCGGCGGCAGCCCGGACATGGAGACCAGGGCGACGACCGCGGCGGCGAAGGTGAGCGGCATCCTGCGCGCCAGCCCGCCACAGGCTTCCAGCCGCCGTCGGCCGATACGGTGAATTACGCCAGCAACCGCGAGGAACAGGATGCCCTTCACCATGAGATGGTTCGCCACCAGATAGAGGGCCGTCACCCAACCGAGATGACCGATGAGCGCGACTGCCGTGACGATGTAGCCCGTCTGGCTGAGGCTGGAATAGGCGAGCATCCGCTTCATGTCCGACTGCTGCAGCGCGAGCAACGCACCAACGACCGTTGTCAGCATTCCGATCCAGCCGATGGCGTGCGCCAATTCCAGCCCAAGCTGCGAGCGGGCGGCAAGGTAGCTTGCCATGAGCAGGCCGAAGATCGCCACCTTGCCGACGACCGCCGAAAGCATCGCCGACAGGTCGTCGTCGGCCTTAGTATAGGCCGCGGGCAGCCAGACATGTACGCCGACCACGCCGATCTTGATCAGGAATCCGGTGGCGAGCAGCACGAAGGCTGGGATTGCCTGCGGCCCTGCGCCAAGGAATGCGGAAAGAGCGGTGGTGCCATTTGCCGCGGCCGCCACCGCAAAGCCGGCGAGCAGAAGGAACGCGGAGGCGAGCGAGAACAGCAGATACTCAAGCGCGGCGCTACGAGCCGAAGGCGCCATGGTGATCAGGAACGATGAAGCGAGCGTAATCAGTTCCCAGGAAAAGAAAAACTCGAGGCCGGTCGAAGACCGGAAAAGCGCAACGATCGACAGCAGCATCACTGCCATCAGCGGATAGTAGCCACGGCGCGGATCGCTCCGGTAGAGGCCGGCAACAGCGATCACCAGGCCGCCGCCAAACAACAGAAATGTAAAGAGTTGGTTGAGTCCGCTGATGATGCCTCGACCGAGCCAGAGGCCGGCGACCAACACGGCCAGCAGCATGAGGCCGCACTTCACGCGCCCGGGCAGCCGTTCAAAGGCGAGCAGGGCGCCACCGACGATGATCGGCGCGAACAGCCAGGACGACGCGGCATCTGCAAGCGATGCCGCAAGGACGCTGCCTATCGAAAGGACCGCCACGGCGACAGCCGGCGGCAGGATGAGAGAGATCGGCACGGCCGGACCGACTTCCGCGCGGTCCGGCCATGTCGCCTGGGTGAACCACCGGAACATGTAGGTTGTTCCAGCAGCGATCCCACGAGGACGATGGCGATCCAGAGGTGCCGCTCGGCTGCGGCAAGTTGCTGGACGAGTACCCACTTGGCCCAGAAACCGGGGAACGGCGGGAGGCCGGAGATGGCGATGATCAGCGCGGTCAGCACGGACAGTCCCAATGGCCGGGCGGCAAGGACGTTCCAGTCCCGCAGCCGCTCCCTTCCCACCGCACCGACAAGCCAGAACAGTCCCGCCTTTGCAAAAAGATGGTTGGCGAACAGTCCGCCGACAACCAGCGGCAGTGCTCCCTCTGCTCCCTGCTGTGTTAGCGCAGCCAGCGCAATCAGCAGGAGCGCCATCTGCGCGATCGAGGAATAGCCGAGCATGCGTTGGACGTTGGTTTGCCGAAGGCCCAACAGGTTCGACAGGATGAAGGTGACCCCACCGGAGATCGCGATCAGTGGCAGATGCGACTCGAACAGCGGCAGAAGCTTCAGAAGCGCAAAAAACACGCCCGCGGACACGCCGACGGAAACGAGGGCGGCGATGCCGGCCGGCGCGGTCTCATAGACGTCCAGGCCCCAGCCGTTCGCCGGAAACGGCTTGAGTTCGATGATAAGGCTGGCAAGCACGAGAAGCAGCGCGGTGGCGCCAATCGGGCCGCCGATCAGCTCGCACCGTTCGATCATCTCGTCGATGCTGAGCGTGCCCGTCACGTGGTAGAGCAGGGCGCTGCCGAGCAGGAAGAACGACGAGGCGAGCACGGTTGCCATGATGTACTTGAAGGCGGCGGCGGTCGCCGCCGGTGTGCGCTCCAGCCCCAACAGCCCGTAGGTCGCGATCGACACGATCTCGAGGAAGACGAACAGGTTGAAGAGGTCCCGGGTCATGACCATGCCGTTGATGCCCATGACGAGGATCAGGTAGAGCATCAACATGGCGTAACTTTCGCGCAACCGTGCCCAGAGGTGCCAGGCGCCCAGAACGGCCGCAACGTTAACGCAAACAGCAAAGAACCCTTCCCAAGCGCCAAAACGCAGGCTGATCGCAAGCGGCGGCATGCTGCCAGCGGTGAAGATTTCGATCGGGACCGCGGCGCTTTGGACGCGCCAGAGGCAGCCGCCGGAGATTACGGTGATGCCGAGAAGCGCGGTCCAGAAGGCAAACGGGGGAAGTCGCTTCGAAAACTGATAGAGCAGGGGCATCAGAAAGCCGCCGCCAAGCCCCAGTATGAAGATGTTCAGCGGCTGGACGAGACCCTCTACCATTTCGACTCCGTGAACGCGTCGATGGAGAGTGTCTTGTGCGCCTCGTAGAGGCGGATGGCGAAGGCGAGCATCACCGCAGTTACCGAGAAGCCGATGACGATGGCGGTGACGACAAGGGCGGACGGGATCGGGTCGACCGCTCCCGCAGTCGCTTGGTCGACCGGAAGTGCCCGGTCGATGATCGGCGCGGTGCCTCCGGTGACATAGCCGGTCGCGACCATGACGATGTGCATGCCGGTGTCGACCAACGAAAAGCCGATGATGATCCGCAGGATGTTCGTGTGCGCAAGCACGCCCCACAGCCCGATCAGCACCAGCAGCAGGCCGGTCACCAGCAGTACATGCGACAGCGGCAGACCCATCGCGACCTCCCGCCGGTTCAGCTTCGGAAACGATCGATGATGACGCTGAGCTCGGCGCCGACCTTGATGCCAAGCAGGGCGGAAATCACGGGAATGGCACCGGCGCTGACGAACGTGCCGAACTGGCCACGCGGCAGGACATGGCTATCGAGAAAGCCTCCGGCGAGGACCAGCCCGAGGATACCGATCGCGACGTAAAGCACGCCGGCAAGCGATTCCGTGACGCTCAGGAAGCCATGATCGAGGATGGCGGCCGGACGGGCAAGCACCAGCAATACGACCCCGGAGGCGACCACCGCGCCGCCCTGGAAGCCGCCGCCAGCGGAAAGATGTCCGTTGGCAATGACATAGGCACCGAACAGGAAGATGATCGGAAGCACGACCTCGGCACCGTTGACGACCAGTTCGCTCGGCGCCCGTTCCGGCCCGCGAGCGCCAGCGGCGGCATCGGTCGCGCCGCCGGCGCGCGCCAATAGCAGACTGACGCTGGCGGCGACCATGAACAGGACGGCGACCTCGCCCAGCGTGTCGAAGCCGCGATAGGTGATCAGGATGCCGGTCACAACGTTCGGCGCTCCCAGGTCGCCCGAAACTTCCGTCAGGTACCGTTTCGCCAGATCCGATGGAGCGCTGCGTTCGGAATAGCCTGCCGCAAGTCCCGCGAAAATCGCGCCGAACAGGAGGATTGCGAGGATTTTCAGGAACTGCCTCATCATACCCCGCTCTTCCGTTCCCCACTACGATCCCGCTCGGCGAGCGCATCGGCAATCGTCGTCGCCGCCATCGGGGTGCGGATTGCATGGGCGGCCCGCGAGAGTGCATGCGACGACAACGGATTGGTCAGCATCACGAAGTAGGCGATCACGAGCAGCTTCAGCGCCCAATCCGGATGGTAGAAGCCGAGCCCCGCGAGCAGCAGCAGGTTGCCGAGTGTGGAAGCCTTCGTCCCCGCCTGGATGCGCGTATAGGCATCGGGCATGCGCAGCAGGCCGAGGCCCGCGGAGAAAAGGAAGAACGCGCCGGCGAGAATGAGGATGCTGCCGATCAGTTCCGTCAACCTTCACTCCTTTCCCGCGTTGGTCTTGCGGATGGCGTAGAGGAAGACAAGCGTCGAAAGGCCGGCGCCGATCGCGGCTTCGGCCATCGCCACGTCGGGCGCGGCGAGCAGCGCGTAGGAAACGGCGGCAAACAGGCTTGCCAGCCCGGCGCTGACCATCGCCGGCACCAGCCCCCGCAGCACCACGGCCAGCACGCCACTGACCAGTATGCTCGCGCAGATCAGGAGGATCAGCAGTTCCAGCAGCATGCCTACCGCCTCCTTTCAAGGAACCGGGCGATTGCCAGCACCGCCAGAAAACTCAGCAGCCCGTAGACGAGGGCAACATCCAGATAGACGAAGCGCCCTGAAAGGTGGGCATGGAGCGCTACCAGCGAGAGCGAGACCACCGTCAGCGTGTCGATTGCTACGACCCGGTCGATCGATGTCGGACCGCGCAGCAGTCGCAGCACGCAGAAGGCCAGGCTGAAGAAGATCAGGACACCAGCAATCGTGAGGATCGTGTCAGCCAAAGACCTCACCCAGATGTTTCTCGAAGGGGGCTGCAATCAGCGTCGTGGCCTCATCCGGATCGGTCGTCCTGACGTCCAGCCAGTGAATGAACAGTGCATCGTCGGCGATGTCCACGACCAGCGAGCCGGGGGTAAGCGCGATCGAGTTGGCCAGCGCCAGCCGCCCGATCGGCGACTTGAGCCGCAGATGGATCTTGACGATGCCAGGGTGGATGTCGATGCGCGGCGAGTAGACATAGCGCAGCATGTTGAGGTTCGCCTTCGCAAGCTCGACCAGGAAGACGCCGGTATAGGCAAGGAAATGGTAGACGGTGCGTGGCGTCAGCGTGACGTCATGCCAGACGGGACTGCGCGTGGTGAAGATCCAGGCGATCGCCGTGGCAAGGAGGGCGCCGGTGACGAGGATCGGCACCGCGAGCGACGAGTTGAAGACGAGCCAGAGCAGGAAGAGAAGCAGCCAAAGACTAGTGAAGCCCTTGAGCAGGGCTGGGCGGGTCCCACGGCTTCCTTGCTCGATCGGTGACACAGGCCGTCCACTCCGGAAAATCAATTCTAGAACGGGGCATGCACTTTCGACTTCCCAGCCATCATGCACGTCCAGCCGGAAAATGTACATGTCGGGTCGTCCACTTGATGGACGAGGCATGCTGGCACTGTCATCTTGCTACCGGGTGGCCAACGGCTAATCTGACGTGCGGGAGGAAGATCGTGAGTGATGCTGCCCCTCCGCCCCTGACGCGCTTTCGGCGAGCAGCGTGGCAGATGTTGGCGCCTGTTCGCCCTGCAGCGAGCACGAAACCACTGCGCGGCGATTGTGGGCATCGTTTGAGGACGCCGGGTGCGTGCTCACTCGGCAAGAAGCCTTCCGTCCTGCCTTGAGCCCCGGCATTCCCTGGCCAGCGTTGCTGTTTAAACCTCCGCCCAATGGGATTGGGCAATTGGCGTTGTCAAAGCCGACGGTTCGGGACCTGCTGCCAAGACTTGAGATTCCGGGCCAATCACAGCACACCAGCGTTGTTGCAAGATCGAAGGAATAATCACGCTTCTGCGCATCGAGGATCGATCGACATGGATACCGCTCCGCAGCAGAAATTCTCCCGTTGGACGCTGATGGCGATGGTCGTCGGCTCGATGGTCGGTGCCGGGATATTCTCGTTGCCTCAGGCCTTCGGCCGGGCGACGGGTCCCTTCGGCGCCGTCATCGCCTGGGCGATTGCCGGCGTCGGCATGCTGATGCTCGCCTTCGTGTTCCAGAGCCTGTCGCAGCGTAAGCCAGATTTGGATGCCGGCATCTACGCCTATGCGAAGGCCGGATTCGGCGACTATCCGGGCTTCCTGTCTGCACTGGGCTACTGGTCGGCGGCACTTCTCGGCAACGTCTCGTACTTCGTGCTGATCAATTCGACCATGGGCCTGTTCTTCCCCATCTTCGGTGACGGGAACACAGTGACCGCGGTGGTTGTCTCCTCGCTGCTGCTCTGGCTGATGCACTTTCTCATCCTGCGGGGAATTCGCGAAGCGGCGGCGCTCAACAACGTCGTCACCTTCGCCAAGATCATCCCGATCCTCGTATTCGTCGTGCTGGTGGGGCTGGGGTTCGACTCATACAAATTTGCCGAGAATTTCTGGGGCGGCGAGGAGGCGGAGTATACCATCATCGCCAGTCAGGTCCGCGCGACCATGCTGGTGACAGTCTTTGTGTTTGTCGGCATCGAGGGCGCGAGCGTCTATTCGCGCTACGCCCGCGACCGTGCCGACGTCGGTTCAGCCACCTTGCTCGGGTTTCTTGGCGTTCTCTGCCTGATGGTGCTGGTGACGCTGCTCTCCTATGGCGTGCTGCTGCGGCCGGAGCTTGCGATCCTGCGCAATCCGTCAATGGCCGGCGTTCTCCAGGCGGTGGTCGGGCCATGGGGTGCCGTCTTCGTCAGCGTCGGGCTGCTGATCTCCGTGGCCGGTGCCTACATTTCCTGGGTGCTGCTGGCCGCGGAAATCCTCTACTCGTCATCGAAGTTCGGCACGATGCCGCGCTTCCTCTCCACCGAGAATCGAAATGGCGTCCCGGCGAACGCCCTGTGGCTGACAAATATCGTCGTGCAGGTGTTTCTCGTCCTGACTCTGTTTACGCAATACGCGTTCCGTCTCGCGCTGGAACTCACGAGTTCGATGATCCTGATCCCCTATTTCCTCGTTGCGGCCTATGCGCTGAAGCTCGCGTGGCGCGGCGAGACCTACGATCGCGATCCGGCCGACCGCGGTGGCGACATGTTGCGGGCCGGCATTGCCACGATCTATACAGCCGGACTTATTTATGCTGCCGGCACACAGCACCTGCTGCTGACGACCGTCATCTACGGGCCGGGGACGATCCTGTACCTGATGGCCTGCCGCGAACAGGGCAAGTCTCCATTTACGCGGATGGAGCTTGTGCTTTTCCTGCTTGCAGCGCTTGGCACCTGTGTCGGGATCTACCTGATTGCGACCGGTGCCATCACGGCCTGATCGAAATCGCCGGCACCGACATACGGAAACGCGCACTCCGTAAATGCATGCAAACAGTTGCGAGTAGGGGCCGATAAGGCTCGGTGTCGTCAGCGCATCGCAAAATCGGAACGCAGAGCATGTTTTTGGGATTCTGTGCTCATCACAGCGATCGTTGTTGCGCACTATAGTTCGCGAAAGCAGCGTTTCATTGCGGAATAATTCGCCATTTTGGCGACTTATTGGGGGATTCGATGGCCACGGAAGCGACGCAGAAGCTCTCACGCTCCTCTCTCACGGCCATGGTGGTCGGCTCAATGGTCGGCGCAGGCATTTTCAACCTGCCGGGTCGGTTCGGCGCCGCCACGGGCCCTTTCGGCGCACTTATCGCCTGGGCGATAGCGGGAACTGGCATGTATATGCTGGCACGGGTGTTCCAGGCGCTTGCCGAAAAGAGACCGGATATCGACGCGGGCGTCTTCGCCTACGCCAAGGCTGGTTTCGGCAACTACATGGGCTTCCTGTCCGCCTTCGGATACTGGCTCGGCAGCTGCCTCGGCAACGTCTTCTACTGGGTTCTGATCGGTTCGACCCTGGGCCGCTTCTTCCCCGACGTCTTCGGCGACGGAAGCAGCGCCACGGCGATTGTCGTGTCGCTGATCGGCATCTGGGCATTCCATTTCATGATCCTTCGCGGCGTCGAGCAGGCAGCTTTCATCAACACCGTCGTGACCATCGCCAAGATCGTACCGATTCTGGTGTTCATCCTTGCGCTGATCTTTGCGTTCAACTACGCGCAATTTTCGGAAAACTTCTTCGGCGGCCCGGACATGCCGCCAAAGCCGTTGATCGCCCAGGTGCGCGACACCATGCTGATCACCGTCTTTGTGTTCATCGGCATCGAAGGCGCCAGCGTCTATTCGCGTTTCGCCAAGCAGCGCTCGGACGTCGGCTCGGCGACGATCCTCGGCTTCGTCGGCGTCACTGGCCTGATGGTGGCGGTAACCCTGCTGCCTTATGCGGCCATGCCGCAGTCGGCGATCGGGGCCGTCCAGCAGCCTTCGATGGCCGGCGTTCTCGAAGCGGTCGTCGGCCATTGGGGCGCCGTCTTCATCTCCTTCGGCGTTCTGGTCTCGGTATTGGGCGCCTATCTCGCCTGGTCGCTGATTTGCTCTGAAGTGCTCTTCGCCGCGGCCAAGTCAGACGACATGCCAAGGCTGTTCGCCGCGCAGAACAACAATCGTGTGCCGGCCAACGCCCTGTGGCTGACGAATATCGTGGTGTCGCTGTTCGTGATCTCCACCTACTGGTCTAGGGACGCGTTCAACTTCATGCTAGACATGACGAGCGTCACCGCGCTGCTCCCCTATCTGCTGGTTGCCGGCTACGGAATCCTTCTCGCCCGCAGCGGCGAGGGCTATGAAACCACGCCCAACGAACGCGGCCGCGATCAGGTCTTCGCCTGGATAGCGGCAATCTACACAATCTTCATGTTCATCGCGGCCGGGCTCAAATATGTGCTGCTCGTCGCCGTCCTCTTCGTGCCGGGCACCATTCTCTACTTCTGGGCACGACGCGAGCAGAATTTGCAGCTGTTCACCCCCATCGAGCTCATTGTGTTTGCAGTTACCGTGGTCGCCGGTTTGATCGGGTTCTACGGCCTGGCGACCGGCATGATCACACCTTGAATAGAGAGGTAGAAGCGTCATGACTAACGACACTCCTTTCGGCGTCCATTCCGAGGTCGGCCAACTGCGCAAGGTCATGGTGTGCGCCCCCGGCCGGGCCCACCAGCGGCTGACACCGAGCAACTGCGACGCCCTTCTTTTCGATGATGTTCTATGGGTCGATAACGCCAAACGCGACCATTTCGATTTCATGACCAAGATGCGCGACCGCGGCGTAGAAGTCGTAGAGATGCACAATCTGCTCGCTGAAACGGTCGCAGTTCCCGAGGGCAAGAAATGGATCCTCGACAACCAGGTCGTGCCGAACCAGATGGGGTTAGGGCTTCTCGACGAGGTGCGCTCGTATCTCGAAGGCCTGTCGAACCGGGATCTCGCCGAAACGCTGATTGGCGGGCTGTCGACCTTTGAATTTCCCGAATCGCTAGGCGGCGAGGAACTGGCGATGATCCGCGATGCGGCCGGCGTCAACGAATACCTGCTGCCACCGCTACCGAACACGCTCTACACGCGCGACACCACGTGCTGGATCTACGGCGGCGTTACGCTCAATGCCCTTTACTGGCCCGCGCGGCACGAAGAGACCATCCTCACCTCCTCGATCTACAAGTTCCATCCGGACTTTGCAGGGAAGGTGAACGTCTGGTGGGGCGACCCGACCAAGGATTGGGGCCTCGCCACATTTGAAGGCGGCGACGTCATGCCGATCGGAAAGGGCAACGTGCTGATCGGCATGAGCGAGCGAACCTCGCGCCAGGCGATCAGCCAGGTCGCAGCGGCGCTGTTCGAAAAGGGCGCGGCCGAGCGCGTCATCGTTGCGGCCATGCCGAAGCTGCGCGCCGCCATGCACCTCGATACCGTGTTCACGTTCGCCGACCGTGACTGCGTGCTGCTCTATCCCGACATCGTCAACGGCATCGAAGCCTTCTCCTACCGACCGGACGGCAAGGGCGGGGTCGAACTGCACAAGGACAAGGGCACCTTCGTCGAGACGGTGCGCGATGCACTCGGCTTGAAGAAAATGCGCGTCGTCGAGACCGGCGGCAACGACTACATGCGCGAACGCACCCAATGGGACAGCGGCGCCAACCTCGTCTGCGCCTCGCCGGGCGTGGTCTATGCCTATGACCGCAATACCTACACCAACACGCTGCTGCGCAAGGAAGGCATCGAGGTGATCACGATCACCGGCGCCGAATTGGGCCGCGGCCGCGGTGGCGGGCACTGCATGACCTGCCCGATTATCCGGGACCCTGTCGACTACTGATCCCGGTCCGCCTCGAAGACTGGCGCGCGGAATTCACCCGCGCGTCTCCTCCCTGTCGCAAAAGAGGTCGTCATGGCGTCACGTCTCTCCGCATACAGGCTCACCATCCGGAGCGGCATGTCAGCGTTTCTCGCCCTTCTCTTGCTGTCGGGCTGCCAGAAAGACGAAGAAGCCGCAGAACTGCCGCCGCGACCGGTCAAGACCGTTACGGTATCGTTCAATCCGGAGGACACCTTCGGGTCGCTCGTCGGCGAAGTGCAGCCGCGTTTCGAAACGAACTTCAGCTTCCGCCAGGGCGGGGAAGTGCGTGAGCGCGATGTCGACGTGGGCGATCTCGTGGAGTCGGACCAGGTGCTGGCCGTGCTCGACTCGGAGGACCAGCAGGACGCGGTCCGCAAGGCCGAGGCCAACCTATCCGCAGCCAGGGCAAACCTCGACAATGCGATCGCCAACCGGGATCGCACGCAGAGCCTCTATCCGCGTACCGCAACCCGGCAGGCGCTAGACGCCGCCATCGCCCAGGCCAACACGGCGCAGGCCAATGCCGACGCGGCCGAGGCAACGCTGCGCGTGGCCAACAACAATCTCGACAATCGCGTAGTGAAGGCAAACGCGGCGGGTGTCGTCACCGCAGTCGGCGTCGAGGTCGGGCAGGTCGTCGGCGGCGGGCAGATGGTAGTACGGGTCGCCCAGCTGAGCGACAAGGATGCCGTCTTCCAGATACCCGAGAGAACAATCCAGTCGGCCAGCCGCGACATGCGGATCGAGGTGCGGCTGCTGAGCAATCCGCAAAGCACGACGGGCGGCAGGGTACGCGAAATCTCTCCAGTCGCCGATCCCATTACGCGTAACTTCACCGTCCGCGTGGCGCTCGACAACCCGCCGGAGGATTTCCGGTTCGGCAGCGCCGTCCGCGGCACGGTCCGGCTTCCCGGCGATCCCATCGCCCGCCTGCCGATGACGGCGCTGTTCAACCAGGGCAATGAACCCGCCGTGTGGGTGGTCGACACGACCAACAGCACGACCAGGCTCGTCCCTGTGACGGTGCAGCGGTTCGAGACCCAGGATTTCCTCGTCTCCAAGGGGCTCTCCGAAGGTGAGCGTGTCGTCGTTGCAGGCACGCAGCAGTTGCGCCCAGACATGCCGGTGCGCCTGCTCGAGGGAAGCCTCCAATGAACGAAGGCTTCAACCTGTCCGAATGGGCGATAAAGCGCCAGGGTCTCATCGTTTTCCTCATGCTGCTCGGCGCGGTCGCGGGCGTGTTCTCCTTCTGGAACCTGGGGCGCAGCGAGGATCCGGACTTCACGGTCAAGACCATGCTCGTGAGCGCCGGTTGGCCGGGCGCCACGATCGAGCAGCAGACGGACCAGGTCACCGATCGGCTGGAGCGAACGCTCCAGGAGGTGCCGTTCTTCGACTCGCTTCGCAGCCTCACCACTGCGGGCCAGTCGGTGATCTACGTCGTCCTCGAGGATTCCGCGCCGCCGGACAAGGTGGGCGAGGCCTGGTACCAAGTCCGCAAGAAGGTAGCCGATATTCGCCACACGCTCCCCGAGGGCGTCGCCGGCCCCTTCTTCAACGACGAGTTCGGTGACACTTTCGGCATCATCTATGGCTTCACATCCGAGGATTTCAGCGAGCGCGAGATGCGCGACTGGGCCTATGAGGCACGCAACCGCCTGCTCAAGGTCGAGAACATCGGCAAGGTCCAGTTGCTCGGGGTGCAGGACGAGACGATCTACATCGAATTCTCGACACAGCGCCTTGCCAGCCTCGGCCTGGGGCTTCGACGATTATCGGCACGATCCAGGCCCAGAACGCGGTGCGGCCCGCAGGTCTCATCACCACCGATGCCGATCGCACCGTAGTCGAGGTTTCCGGGGACCTGAAGGACGAGAACGACATCCGCAATCTCAACATTCCGACAAGCTCCGGCTTCGTGCGCCTCGGCGATATCGCCAGCGTTACGCGCGGCACGGTGGATCCGCCGCAGCCGCTGTTTCGCATCAAGGGCAAGCCGGCGCTCGGCATCGCGGTGTCGATGGCCAGCGGCGGCGATATTCTGGCGCTCGGCCGCAATATCGATGCCGTCATGGCGCGGTTCCAGCATGATCTGCCCGTCGGCATCGAGATGGTCCAGGTCGCCAGCCAGCCGCACGTGGTCACCAATGCTATCCGCGGGTTCACCATTTCCCTGATGCAGGCGATTGTCATCGTCCTCGGCTGCAGCCTAGTGGCCCTCGGCCTGCGCGCGGGCCTTGTCGTGGCTGTGTCGATCCCGCTCGTCATGGCGATGACGTTCCTGATGATGGAACTGACAGGGATCGCGCTCCAGCGCGTCTCGCTCGGGGCCCTGATCATCGCACTGACGTTGATGATCGACGACGCCATGGTCGCCGTCGAGATCATGTTGGCCAAGCTCGAGGAGGGCATGGAACGGGTCAAGGCCGCATCGTTCGCCTACACGTCGACCGCGTTTCCCATGCTGGCCGGCACGCTCGTCACGATCGCGGGCTTCATTCCCGTCGGCTTTGCCCGGAGCGTATCGGGGGAATATGCGCGTTCGCTGTTCCTCGTGATTGCCTACGCCCTGATTATCTCCTGGCTGATCGCGGTCCTGCTGACTCCGATTATCGGTCTCGCCGTGCTGAAGTCGGGAACCGGGGGACAGAGGCAAGAGAGCGCGCTGATCGGTTCGTTCAAATCAATACTGCGCATCTGCATGCGCATGCGCGTGGTTGTGGTTGCCGCGTCGATCGGCCTTTTTATTGCGGCCTTGCTCGGCTGGGGCATCGTGAAGCGCCAGTTCTTCCCGCCGTCCGACCGGCCGGAACTGATGCTGCAAATGGTGCTGCCTCAGAACGCCTCCATCCACGCGACGGAAGCGACCGCAAAGGAGGTCGAGGCAATCCTGGCGGCGGACGAAGATGTCGTCGACTGGAGTTTCTACGTCGGCTCCGATGCCATCCGCTTCTACCTGCCGATGGACATCCAGCCGCCGGCACCGTTCCGGGCACAGGCGGTGGTTATCGCGAAGAGCGTCGACGCGCGCGATGGACTGCAGGAGCGGCTGCAACGGGAACTCGACGAGAAGTTCCCGAACGTCATCGCCCGGCTGTCGCCGCTGGAGATGGGGCCACCGGTTGGCTGGCCGGTGCAATACCGCGTCAGCGGGCCCGACCCGTCCGGCGTGCGCGACCTCGCCTGGAAGGTTGCCGACGTGCTCGGCGACAATCCCGGCGTCATCTCCCCCAATCTCGATTGGAGCGAACCGATCCGCAAGGTCGTCGTTGAGGTCGACCAGGACCGCGCCCGCCTTGTCGGCCTGAATTCGGCAGCGATCGCGCAGACGCTTTTTGCCACCGCGACTGGCCTGCCAATCACACAAGTCAGGGACTCGATCTATCTGGTGAACGTCGTCGCCCGGGCTACAGAGGAGGAGCGCGCCAGCATCGACACGCTACGCTCGCTGCAGATCGCGATCGGCCCGAACCGCACGGTCCCGCTCGCAAGCATCGCCTCGATCGAGTACCAGACGGCCCAGCCGCTAATCTGGCGGCGCGACCGCGTGACCACCATCACCGTCCAGGCCGACATGTTCGAGGGCGTTCTCGCCGCGTCCGTCGTCAACGAAGCTGAGTCAAGGATCGAGGAACTGCGCCGGGAAAACCCGGGCTACAGCATCGAGATCGGCGGCTCGGTCGAAGGCGCGGAGACCGGCATGGCCTCGGTCACCGAAATGCTGCCGATCATGGCGATCATCATGGTGATCATCCTGATGTTCCAGTTGCAGAGCTTTCAGCGCCTGCTGCTGGTCCTCAGCGTCGTTCCGCTCGGGCTGATCGGTGTGGTCGCGGTCATGCTCATCACCAACACGCCGATCGGCTTCATCGCCGTGCTCGGCATGATCGCGCTGATCGGCATGATCATCCGCAATTCCGTCGTGCTCATTGACCAGATCGACAAGTCGATCGCGGAGAAGGGCAGGTCATGGCAGAGCGTGATCGACGCTACCGCCAACCGCGTTCGGCCGATCTTCCTGACGGCCGGCTCGACGATCCTGGGCATGCTGCCAATCGTGCGCGATCCGTTCTGGAAGCCGCTCGCTTTCACCGTCATCGGCGGGCTGATCGTCGCCGCGGTCCTGACGCTGATCTTCCTGCCGGCGCTCTATGTCCTCTGGTTCCGCATACCGCCGGAGGCAAAGACAGAGGAGACGCACGCCAAGGAGGAGGCTGTGTTGGCATCCGCATAGGCGAAGCAATGGCGCGCTGCTGGCACGGGACCGCAAGCTCTACGACGCCTGGCGAAGGCGACGATTGTGAGTGTTCGCGAAGTTCCATTGACCATGCCGAATGAGAAGGCGTGTAGGTAATGTGCCGGCCAGAGTGCGATGAGCGCAGCGAACCTTCGGAATCAGGCCATGGCTCTGTTGCGGTTCTCGTCCTTGCCGCCGTTTTGAAGTCGCCACAGCAGGGCACCCAGTCGTTCTTCCGGCTGAAGACTTGCCAGATCGGCGCCGCAATGGCTCGGCGCACCGATCCTCTCGCCCCTGCGAACGTCACTGGGGGTGTAACCGAACTCCCGCTTGAACGCGCGGCTGAATTCCGCTCCTTCGAAACCACGCTGCTCGGCAATCTCCACGATGCGGCGCTGCTCGTTGGGATTGGCGAGGGCGGAATGGGCATCAAGTAGACGACGGTGCCGGATGTAATGGTTGACCCCACCGGCCGGCTCGAACAGGCGGTAGAGCCGAGTGCGGGAGATTGCCAGTTCCCGCATCAGCATTTCGGCACCCAACTTGGGATCGTAGAGATTTGACTGGATGAACTGCCGCGCCCGTTCCAGCGGGACCGCGAAGATCGCGCCCTGATCCTCTTCCATGCGGCCACCGGGAGTGACACAGGCGATGATCATTTCACGCATGGCCGACAACAGGCGAGGCAGTTCGTCCTGGTGCATGCACGTGACCTGATGGGCCAGGCCGATCATGAAGGCCGTGAGCATTCGTCCCATCGCCGTGTCCAGCGTCGTGAACTCCGCTGCATCCAGGATCCACGACATGTCGCGGCAGAAGTCTCGAGGTATCCAGAGCGTCAGCATTTCACTGTCCGATACGCTACCGCGGAATGGATGTCCAAGCGTGTGAATTTGGACGACACCGGGGAGGCAATCGAACGTATGCGTAGCCGTGGTCGTCGTCGTGTACCCGCTCAACAGGAGGGTCATCACCCAGTGGTCGAGCGGCCGGCTTTGAACATGCCTCGGACTGCTCGAATACATCATTTCATCCGTTCTTACCCGCGAAAAGCCGAGCCCGCCGAGGTCCCACAGGATCTGGTGGCCGTGAAAATCGGCGGGAGTCTCGCCGACCGGTGAAAGCTCCACCACAGGCGCTGAATTGCGGGCCCAGGCCGCAAATCGGTCGCCAGGAGGCAGGTCCTCCGTCGTGAACACATAGCATGGAACGTTTGGACTGGGCGGCGTGCTTCTTGCCGGCCCTACTGCAGGTGGCCGGCTCAGCATGCCGGTCTTGACGGCGGTATCAGCTGCTGGCATTCCATTCCATACGACTGGTGTCGTCATGACAGCACCTCACGCAACACTAGCTGACTGCTGCTCGCTCTGATCGCCCTATATGCCACGCACTTGAACCGCTGCCGTCGGCGTCGCTGCGCCTGGCATCGACCGGATCAGGTATGATCCATCGTAGTAGGGGGGACGGCCGCACGGGCAGATTTCATTGGCATCCCCATGGCGGTCAATTGCCTGGAAGGCGCCCCACATGCATGCATGCAGCCGTTGGCGCGACCTGGCAGAGATGCGGCACGACATCCGCTCGGATACGACAGTCCAAGTCGACCCGCACCTCGGGTGCAAGAGTATCCGACAAGACGCACAGGTTCAATCATGAGATGCATCAGGTTCGGCGCGTCTCGGCGTCGAGTACCGGTTTGGGCGCAGGGCTTCATACTGCCCATCAACGCCGAAACCATCCAGTCCCCGCGCATCCAACGTGACATCACCCGTCAGAATTGACACTCGGCCATTGCCGGGCCGCCTGCCAGAGCTCCGATTTCTCAAGCTCGTTTGCCAATCTCAACACGAGATCTTCACGCCCAAATTGCCCGATAAGCTGAACGCCGACTGGGAGCCCTTGTTCGCGCCAGAGGGGAAGACTTGCGGCCGGCTGTCCGGACGCGTTGACGACGGCAAGGAACGGCGTCAGTTCGCCGGCCTTGTGCCTGAATGCCCTGAAGTCGGGTTCGCTCGTCGGAATGGTGCCAAGTTTCACAGGGAGGCTTGCCAGAGTCGGCGTCAACAGGAGGTCGTAGCCGTCCATCATCCGCGCCATCATTCGCCCTGTTGCGTGCAACTTGTTGATCGCCGCGGCGTAATCCGGAGCTGACAAGCGCGCGCCTATCTGGAATCCATCCAGAATGGCCGGCTCAAGCTCGGCCTCGGTGGGATCCCGTCGTTCCGCTGCGAGCTTCGTGCGAGCCGAAAGCGTGATATTGGCCGCCATGACGGTCACTATGGCGTCGATGAAAGCCGCATAGTCAAAGTCAGAAGCTTCAATCTGCACGACCTCATGCCCGAGTGCTTCGCAAAGCTGTGCAGTCTGCCTAACCGCTTCAAGGCAGGCCTGATCCACGGCCAGTCCCCATGGATCCTGCCAGACGGCGATCCTCAATGGCCGTTCGAAGGGCCTGTCCAGAGCCGCTTCGAATTGGTCTCCCGGCGGTGCCGCATAGGGGGCGCCGGGCTCTATCCCGGCAATCAGATCCAGGGCGCGAGCTGTGTCCCTGACGGTGCGCGTGAGGACGCCGTCACAGGCAAGTCCTCCCCAGCCCTCCCCGCGAAAGGGGCCCATCGGAACCCGCCCGCGGGTTGGCTTGAGGCCGAAAATGCCACAACAGGACGCCGGAATGCGGATGGAGCCGCCACCATCGCTGCCATGCGCGACCGGAACCACGCCGCAGGCGACTGCCACTGCCGCGCCGCCCGACGACCCGCCGGACGAACGGCTTGGATCGAACGGATTGCGCGTCGGCCCGCCGTTGCGACGCGCCTCGGTCGTCGGGGCCATGCACATTTCCGGAACCGTGGAACGCGCAAAGGAAATGAAGCCTGCATCGCGAAACCTCATGGCGAGGGTTGAATCGCTCTGAGCCGTCGTGCGCTCAAAAAGCGACGATCCGATACTGGTCGGCAAATCGGTGGAGGCGAGGCCCGAATCCTTTAGCAAAAAAGGAAGGCCGCTGAATTTTCCGGCGACGACCTGATGCTGGCGTGCTCTGTCCAATGCACCATCGAAATCCGTATAGGAAATCATGTTGGTGTGGGCGTTGAAGCGTTCCGCGGCTTCTATTGCGATCTGCATCAGCTCCGCCGGGCTGACTTCCTTCTGTGCCAGAAGTGCTGCGAGAGCCACGCCGTCGCTGGACCGAAATTCTGAAAAATTCATAACATCTCCGTTCCGAAAGAAACGCCTTTCTTTCGGTTCATCCGCTCAGACAACGCGGAAGATTTACTGTTCAGTCGTGCTCCATGCCTCGGCAATCTGCCGCCCCGGCGCGAACCAAACACCTGGGAAGGTCTGCATCCACTGAATGAACTCGCGCAACAAGGCGATCCTCGACGGCCGGCCGATGATCTGCGGATGCATGGTCAAATTGAAAAGCCCGCCCCAGCGATAGATTTCACGGAACTCGTCCTGCCACACCTTGAGGAGGTGATCGTTGGTCACGATCGTTCTCGGAGTACGAACCGAAAACAATGCGAACGGCGCATCGTCGAGGCTCCAGTGAACCGGCAGCTCGATCGGACCGCCCGTGCCATCCTCGAGCTGGTGCCGATAGGGGTTGATCGTATCCATGAAGGAACTGTCGTAGAAGAAACCGTAGCGTTTCAGCAGGCCTATCATGTTTGGCGAGGTTTCCCATGCGGGGGAGCGGTAGCCGGCCGGAACGACCCCTACCGTTGCCTTCAACGCCTCCAGGCCCTTGACCAGCACTTCCTCTTCCAGCTCCGGTCGGTCAGGATCCACCCACTCGTGCAGATAGCCGTGATGGCCCACTTCATGTCCCTTGGCGACGATCATCTCCAGCCGGCCGGGGTACTTTTCCGCGGTCCAACCTGGAACGAAGAAGGTTGCCGGAACCTGCAGCTCGCTCAGCGTCTCCAGGATCATGGGCACGCCGACCTTGGCTCCATAGACGCCCTGCGACAGCGTACCTGGGCGCCGGACGTTCTCGGGATCACGAGAAAGCCAAAGCGTCTCCGCGTCGAAGTCGAAAGACAGCATGATTGCAACGCGATGGCCATTGGGCCACTTGATCGGGCCGTAGTGTTCCATGTTTCCTACTCCTTGAGGTCCAGCTGCTCCAAACGGAAGCTCGTGAACGGAACCTATGCCTAGAACGAACCGCGGGAAGACAGCCAGCCGCCGTCGACAGCGATCACCTGGCCGCTGACGAAGGACGCCTGCGGCGACCCCAGAAAGGCGATCACCTCGGCCACCTCGACGGGATCACCAATCCTCTTCAGCGGCGTGCCGGCGATCATCGTGCTGCGATATTCGGCGTCATTATCGATCTTGTCGCGTGTCATCGCGGTCAGGATGCAGCCGGGCGCCACGGCATTGACCCGGATGCCCTCCGGGCCGAGCTCGGCGCCGAGCTGCCGGGTGAACTGGGAGATAGCGCCCTTGCTTGCGGCATAGGCCGCCGTGCCGCTGCGACCGACCTCGCCGAATACGGACGCGAGATTGACAATCGCACCGCCCGGACGGCGAAGATCGGGCAGAAGTTCCCGCGTCAGCCGGATGACCGAACGCAGATTGATGCCGACGATCCGGTCGAGCAGTTCGTCATCCGTTTCCGCAAGTCGCTTTGAACCGCCGACGCCGGCGCAGTTGACAAGCAGGTCAATCCCTTCCAGCGCGCGTGCGACGTCTGCAACCCGCCGCAGCGCCGTATCCTCGGAAAGGTCTGCGGAGACGACGGTGGCGGCGACGCTGCCCAACTGCGAGACGTCACGGTCGACCGCCACAACCGAGGCGCCACGCGAAAGCAGCAGATCGACGGTCGCACGGCCAATCCCGCTGTTGGCACCGGTCACCACGGCGGTCTTGCCGATGAATGTCATGCCAGCCTCCCCCCGTCGATCGGCAGCGAAACGCCCGTCGTGTACGAGGCCGCAGCACTGGCGAGATAGAGAACAGCCTCCGAGACTTCGCGCGTCTCACCGAAGCGCTTCATCGGGTGCAGGTCCCGGTAGGCTTGCCGGCGCGTCTCGGCTTCGGCTCCAGCCGCCGCAAAGTTGCGCTCGAGCATCGGAGACGTGATCGATCCCGGGCACACTGAATTGACCCGGATCCCCTCTTCGGCAAGTGTCAGGGCCAGACTGCGCGTCAACAGGGCGACAGCTCCCTTGGTCGTCGAATAGGCCCCGAGAGCGCGAGAGCCGGTAAGGCCGGCCGTCGATCCGTATGTGACGACATTGCCCTTTCTCAGACGCAACGCACTCAAACTGAGCTGCACCGAAAAGAGGGTTCCCCGAACATTCAGCGACAGCATCTGGTCGAACTCATCCGGCTCGACCTCCAGGAGAGGCTTTCCGCTGCCCAATGTGCCCGCCGCTGTCACCAAAACATCCAGCCCGTCGGAGAGGTCCATGCTGCTCCAGGCTTGTCGCATGCTCTCCACCGACGCGACATCGCAGTGGACGGCCTGCGCCACATTGCCCAACTCGGCACACAATTCGCCGAGTTTGTCCGCATCGCGGTCGACAAGATAGAGGTGCACGGCTCCTTCGCGGGCGAACGCCCGGGCGAGATCGGCGCCAAGCGCGCCTGCCGCTCCCGTGATCAGTACCGACTTCCCAGAGAACCGCATCACGACTGCCCCTTTCCGAGATAGAATTCACGCAGCTCTTCCACATCGAGATCCGGGCCGTTCTTGCGCGAATAGGCGAACCGCCCCTCGCGCAGGATATGAACCTCGTCTGCGAGTTCGAGCGCCATCGACACGTTCTGCTCGACGAGCAGCATGGTCAGGCCGCGCGTCCGCAGTTTGCGGATGATGTCGGAAATCTCCCCGACCACCTTGGGCGCGAGCGCCGCGGAAGGTTCGTCCAGCAGGAGCAAGCTCGGCCGCGCCATCAGTGCCCTGCCGAGCGAGAGCATCTGTCGCTCGCCGCCGGAGAGCAGACCGGCCGCGGCCTTGTATCGCGTCTTCAGGCGCGGGAACTCGGAGTAGACCATCTCGACATCTTCGGCGATGCCGGCCTTGTCCTTGCGGCGATGATAGGCGCCGATGAGAATGTTCTCGTGCACCGTCAGGCCCGCGAGAACCTCCTTGCCCTGGGGAACGAGGCAGAGGCCGGCGGCCGCCATCGCGTGCGCCCCCTTGCCGTCGATCCGTTTGCCGTCGAGCAGGATCTCACCGCTCGTCGGCTGGACGAGGCCAGCCAGCGTTTTCAACGCGGTCGACTTGCCCGTGCCGTTGCTGCCGAGAATCGCGCTCAGGCCGCCCTTCGGCACGGCAAAGTCGAGGCCGTACAGGATTTGAACCTTGCCATAGCCGGCATTGACGTTTTTGCACTCAAGCATTGGAAGACCGCCCCAATCCGATATAGGCCTCGATGACTTTGGGATCCTTCACGACGAGGTCAGGTCGGCCATCGGCGATTTTCTGGCCGTAGTCGAGCACGACCACTCTGTCGCAGACGGACTGGACTACTCTCATGACATGCTCGACGAGCAGGATCGTCACCCCGAACTCATCACGCATGCGCCGGATCATCTCGATGAGGCGATCGACGTTGATGGGCGAAAGTCCGGCCGCCGGCTCGTCGAGAATGAAGATGCGCGGGTTTGTCGCCAGACCACGCGCCAGTTCCACCATCCGCTGTTGGCCGATGGAGAGGTCGGTGGCGAGCTTTTCGGCGTGCTTTTCCATCTCGAACAGCGCCAGCGTCTTGCGGGCTTTTGCACTGGCGGTTTCCCGCCACGCAAGCGCGTTCCTTCGGTTCACGAAGGACGAGAAATAGCCGGGCCCGGACTGCTCCTGGAGCGCAAGGACGATGTTCTGCTCCACCGTCAAACTGGAAAACAGCCTGATCATCTGGAAGGTGCGGGCGACGCCAAGCTTGGCGACGACGTGCGGCGCAGCTCCGGAAAAGTCCTTGCCCTCGATCAGCACGCGGCCGCTGGTTGGCGCCAAAACGCCGCTCAGCAGGTTGACGACGGTGGACTTGCCGGAGCCGTTCGGGCCGATCAGCCCGACGATCTCGCCCTCATTGACGGAAAAGTCGAACGCATTCAGCGCGACCATTCCCTGGAAAGCCTTGGTCAGGCCTTCGGCCTTGATTATCTCAGCCATTATCTAGCCCTCCATTCGAGGAACTTTCCAGCCAGCCCCTGCGGAGCCAGCATCGTGACCAGGATCAGAACCGCGCCGTAGAAGACGTGCTTGTATTCGGCGAGGCTGGAAAGGAGCTCCGGCAGGACGATCAGTAGTGCCGCCCCCATGACAGGACCCCAGAACCGGCCGCGGCCACCAAGCACCACCATCGCGACGACCGTCGCAGACGCCAGGACGGTGTAGTCGTCCGGAGTGACCCCGCGAATGTGATAGGCGAGAAGGACGCCGGCTCCGCCTGCAAAACTCGACGAGATGGCGAAGGCCACCAGTTTTATCGCCTTGGAATTGATGCCGATCGTCCTCGCCAGGGTCTCGTCGTCGCGGATCGCCTGCAATGAATCACCCAGGCGCGATTGCGTCAGCAGACGGATGGCGATCAGGCAGATCGTTGCAAAGGCCAGCACGAGATAGAAAAAGGACGAGAGCGCGGTGAAGCCCGCGACGGGCTCGACCTCGATCCCGTATTGACCGCCGGTAAAATCGGTCCATTGCGACAGCACGAGATACACGATCGTCTGGAAAGCAATCGTCATGATCGCCAGGAAGTGCCCCTGCGCGCGCAGGAGTGGCAGGCCCAGCAGGAAACCGAACAGTCCGGCGACGATCATCCCCATCGGCAGGTTGATCCAGAAGGTCGTGCCGAAATCACGTCCGAGGATCGCGGCCGTATAGGCTCCGATGCCGAGGAAGGCTGCGTGCGCAAACGAGTAGAGCCCCGTCCAGCCCATCACGATATCGAGGCTGCTGGCAAGAATGATGTAGATGCAGACGACGATCGCGATGTTGATGAAATAGCCGCCGCCAACAATCGTCGGCATAAGCGCGAAGGCCGCGGCAGCAAGGAGAATGAGAAGAATTGTACGCATCTTATGACCGATCCGTCTTTATTCCGAACAGGCCCTGGGGACGCACGGCCAGAACGCACATGACGAAAATGAAACCGACGATGTCCCGCAGCTCGCTTCCGAGATAGCCGGTGACGAGGGACTCGATGATGCCGAGGGCGAGGCCCGCCACGATCGCGCCTTCGATGCTCCCCATTCCGGCAAGAACAACGATGACGAATGCCTTCATGACGATCAGGCTTCCGGCATTGGGCTGCACGGTGAACACCGTCGACATCAAGGCGCCGGAGAGACCGGCCAAGGCAGCCCCGATGGCGAAAGTCACGACGCCGACGCGGCGAACGTTGATGCCGCAGATGCGGGCAACGGTCGCATTTTCGGACATCGCCCGCAAAGAAAGGCCGACCCACGTGTAGCGAAGAACGAGCAGCAGGATCGTGACCGTGACGATCGCCACTGCGACGATTGCAAGGCGCTCGCTCGTCAGGAAGATATCGCCGATCTGGATCGCGCCCCTGGGCAAGCCGCTTTGGGCGGCCATCGGTTCGGGACCGGCAAACTTGAGCGCCAGGTTCTGGAGCAGGATCGACAGGCCGAAGGACGCGATGATGACGTTGGTCGGATCCTTCTTGCCGATCGGAAGAAAGATGAAGCGCTCAACGAGACAGCCGAAGACCGCCATGACGGTGATAACCAGCACAATGGACGGGATGGGGCTCAGCCCCAGCAACTGGGTGCCGACGACCGCCACATAGCCGCCGAGCATGTAGAATTCACCATGGGCGAAGTTGACGATTTTCAGGATGCCGAAGATGAGCGTCAGGCCGAGCGCGACAAGAACGTAGCTCGACCCGACCACAACTCCGTTTGCGAGGAATTGCTGCAGAAGTATCAACGAAGGAGTTCCTTATCTGCCGCTCAGTCGAACGGAAGCCATTCACGCTTGCCGTTCTTCACGATAGCGAGACCAACCGTGAATTCGGCACTGCCCTTCTCGTCGAACTTCGCGGTCGTTCCGTCCGGCCCCTGGGCCAGCGGGAAGTCTTCCATTTTCTGCAACTGCTGCTGGATCGCGGCACCATCCGCCTTTCCGGCGCGGCGCGCCGCCTCGATCAGCAGCGTCATCGAATCGTAGCCGATAGCGCTGTAGACATCCGGTTCCTTGTTGTAGGCAGCCCGGAATTCCTTGGCGAATTCGGCACCATACTTGTTCGGCGTGCTTGGCTCGAACATGGAGGATACGGCGAAGCCTTCCGAGGCCGGCCCGGCCAGCTCGATCAGCTTGTCGCTCATCATCGAGCCGGAACCGACGATCTGCGTCTGCACGCCCAGTTCGCCTGCCTGCTTGATGATCTGCGCACCCGAGTCCATCAATCCGGCGATATATACGGCCGCGGGCGATTGGGCTCTCAAATTGGTCAGCGGGGAATAAAAGTCCTTCTCGCCGGGATTGTAGGCCTCCATGGTGACGACCTTGCCGCCGGCAGCTTCGAAGTTCACCTTGAACTCGTCGGCAAGCGACTTTCCGTAGATCGAGTTTTCATACAATACGGCAACCGACTGCGCCTTGAGCTTGTTCAAGGTATCCGACGCCGTCTGCTTCGCCTGCGTCACGCTGCCGGGAAACGCACGGAAAAACCACGGATCGCCGGGCGTGTTGGCATCGGTCACGGCAGACGACGTGGAGCCTGCCGAAACCATCGGAACCTTGTATTCCTTTGCGACCTTGACCTGGGCGGCGGCGACCGCGCTGACATAGGTGCCGCTGATTGCGACCACGCCATCCTGCTCGATGAGCTTGCGGACGGCCGTCACGCCCTTTGTCGGGTTGCCTTCGTCGTCCTCGACAAACAGCTTCACATCCTCACCGAAGGCACCGCCACGGGCGTTCGCCGACTTGATGGCGAAATCAATGCCCTCCCGGATCGAATTTCCGGCGAGCGAGGCCGGCCCCGAAAGCGGGAGCGAAACCCCCAGCTTGAGCTGTTCAGCCAGCGCAACACTGTAGGACGAAATCGAAACTGCGGCAGACAACGCCGCCGTGGCAACAGCCTTTACCCAGATACCCATGCTCACCTCTTATCAAGTCAATTTGACTTTTCATATTGCATTACGATATTATGCATCTTATTATGCATATTAATAGTGGTCAAGCGGCAATGTCCGCCGAGGCGATACCGTGATCGAAGACGATACTTTGTTTGTGAAATCGCTGGCGAAGGCGTTTCAACTCCTGGAAGCTTTTGAGAGAAGCGGCGATGGCGGCAGGCTCACCCACAAGGAGATGAAGCAATTGACCGGGCTGGATGCCAGCACGATCCAGCGCATGTCCCATACGCTGGTCAAACTCGGCTATCTTGAGCGAGGCCAGAACCGGACATACGCTCTCGGCAAGAAGTTCCTGCACTTCACGTTCGAGTATCTTCGACACTCGACCACGATCCAGCGCGCCAGCCCCATTCTCATGGATCTCCAGAACGAGACCGGCGAGCGCATAGATCTCAGCCTGTTTGAAGACGTGGAAATCGTCTATGCCCTTCGCCGCCAATCCAAGCGCGAGACATTCTTCGCGACCTTGACGGGCCGCCGCGTCCCCTCCTTCGCCGCATCCGGCGGGCGCGCAGTGATGTCGCACCTGCCGAGCGAGGTCGTCGAGGACATCCTCGAACGGTCACATCTCGTGCCGCACTCTCCCCGGACGATCACGTCGAGGACGGAAATCATCGCGGAAATCGGCAAGGCGAAGGATCTCGGTTATGCGCTCTGCATCGAACAGATGCTGTTGGGCGAAATCGTTCTGGCCGCGGCAATCTTCGACGACCGGAATGCGCCGATCGGCGCGGTTCACATCGCGGGCTCGCTATCGGAATGGGATCCGGAAGCCTTTTGCAAGAAGCACGCGCCCCTGGCCATATCCGCCGCACGCACCATCTCGAACAGGTCGTAAAGGGCGCGCCCGGAAGGCCAACATGACAAGGAAAAGCCCATGACGACCAACACATTGACAATAAGGCCGATCGAAGCAGGCGACGAGCAACAATGGCGGCAGCTCTGGAGGGCCTATCTGGACTTCTACCAGACCAGTGTCGATGAGGACGTCTATCGCACGACATTCCAGCGCCTGCTCGGAAGCGGCGAATTCGAGCCGAACGGCTTCCTCGCCATCAAGGACGGCAAGGCGGTCGGCCTGGTTCACTACATCCAGCATCGCACCTGCTGGTCTGCGAAGAACAACTGCTATCTTCAGGACCTCTATGCCGACCCCAACCATCGTGGCTCGGGCGTGGGGCGCGCCTTGATAGAAGCTGTCTACGCCGAAGCAGACCGAATCGGCCTGGCAAATGTCTACTGGCTTACGCAGGAGCACAATGCGACCGCCCGGAAGCTCTACGACCGGATTGCGCGCAACACCAACTTCCTGCGCTACATGCGCTGACGTTGCCTTACGGGGCGTCCGGCTCTAGGCTGGACGCTCCTGGTAGGCTTCCTGAAAATAATCCCGCAGCGTCTGGATAAAAACCTCCAGCACCTCAGGGCGCCTGTCGCCGTAGTGATCGACGGTCATGATGGTCGCCGACGGCAGCTTTTCCTTGAGCGGAATCCTCTTGATACCGGCGTCGACCAGCAAGGGTTCTCGCGGCCAGGCATTCAATATCGTTGCTCCGAAGCCGGACGCGACCGCCCTCAAAATGGTCTGGTAGCTCCGGCTCTTGAACGCGAAGTTGGGACGCTGGTCGGCATAGTCGAACAAGGTCATGATGTACGTCACCGTCAGTGGCAGGCTTAGCAAAAGGATCGGATGTTTGACGAGTTCATTGATGCTGATCGAGGCTTTCTGTGCAAGCGGGCTGCTGGCGGGCACAACCGCGTGCGGCGAGGCGCGACCGATCACCTCCATGTTTCCATCGAAGTCCGGCCCGAGATCGTAGACCAGGATGATGTCGACTTCACCTCGGTCCAGATAGCGTTTCAGGCTGGGCTGATCGGCCTCGATCAGCTCGATCGATATGTCTCCCAGACGGTCTCTCACGCGATCGAGCACTTCAACCATCATGATCGAGCCAAATGGCTCGAACAGACCGATCCTCACCTGTCGCCCGTCCAGACCTTGTGAGCGCATTTCCCTGTTGAAGTCGCTCTCGGCCCACAGAAGCCGTCGGGCGGCGGCAATAAACCGTTCGCCGGCGGCGGTAATGACGACACCCCTGCCCTTTTGGCGGGAGAAGATCTGAAGCCCGAATTCCTGCTCAGCGGCATCGACCGCCGCCAGAATCGATGACTGGGAAATGTTCTTCGCGTGGGCCGCCTTCGCGAAGCTCCCATGGTCACGAACGGCGCAGATATACGAAAGCTGTTTCAGTGTCTGGGACATGAGATACCCATAAAATGTATTTCTGTCCTTATGCAAATGTATTTTACAGAAAGAAGTGATCCGACGATACTCCTGCGAGTTGATGCCGGTCACCACGCGGCACCGCGGCCTCGCCGCTCTCCGCCGGGAGGTGACGAAGCCAATGGAATGCCAAGGCATGCAATGCCCCGGCACCCTCCTCAAGGCTCCAGATTCGAGGTCTTTGATCACCATCATGGATATTTCAACGCCCACCGTACCGAACAACATTTCCCGCCTCGACATTGATCCGTATGACGATGTGACGCTTGAACACCCGTTTGCGATGCATGAGGTGGTGCGCAATGCCGGTTCGGTCGCCTTCATGGAGCGCTACGGGGTATATGTCATGGGACGACACGCCGACGTCGTCCCGGTGCTCCAGGATTGGCAGCGCTTCTCGTCCACTTCCGGATCGGGGATAGCGGACATTCGCAAGCCTGGCGCCTGGCGCGCGCCGAGCCCGATCGTCGAGGTCGATCCGCCGGACCATACGAAGGTTCGGATGGCCGTACAGAGAATCCTGACGCCGGCGCTGATCCGCGAATGGAAAGAACTGTTTGCGGACTATGCCGACGAACTCGTCGGAAACCTGGTCGATGCTGGCCGGATCGATGCCGTGGCCGAGCTTTCCGAGCGGTTCGTGGCTCATGTATTCCCCCGCGCGATCGGTTGGGCCGACAGTCCGGACCGCACCGAAAAACTCTTTCTCCTCGGCCAACTGAATTTCGACGGACAAGGGCCAAGGAATGCCCGCTTTCTGGCGACCGAGGCCGCGGCCGCGAAGATCATGGACTGGAACAATGCCCAGATGCGACGCGAGGCGTTGTTGCCGGGCGGCTTCGGAGAGAAGATCTATGCGGCGGCGGATCGTGGCGAAATCGAACCTGAAACGGCTCCCCTCCTTATCCGCTCATTCCTGCGCGGCGGCCTGGACACCACTTCGGCAATGATCTCGGCCGCAATCCAGCTGCTTTCCGAAGCTCCCGAGCAATACGAGATGCTTCGCCAGGACGTCACCAGGGTGCGCCATGTCCTGGACGAGACAATGCGCCTTGAAACGCCGATCCAGACCGTCTGTCGCCTCACGATGGAAGACGTGACCTTCGCGGACGGCCGCACGGTTCCGAAAGACAACAAGATCATTGTCTTGCTGTCGGCGGCGAACCGCGATCCGCTGGCATGGGAACGGCCGGACGAGTTCGACATCACCCGGAAAATGCCGGCCCACGTTGCGCTGGGCACCGGCGTTCACATGTGCATTGGTCAGATGATTGCCCGGATGGAAGGGGAGCTGGTTTTGAAGGCGCTGGTCAAGCACGTCAAGTCGATCCGGCCATCCGGTCCCACCGGCCGAAATCTCAACAACAACCTGCGCAGTTTCGCTTCTGTCCCGGTTGAATTGAAGTCGTAACGATACGGATATCGAAATGCCGAAAATAACATTCGTCGCGCCGGACAAGAGCGAGGCCATCGTCGAAGCCAGGTCAGGTGACAGCATCATGGCCGCCGCCGTCCAGAACGATGTCGCGGGCATTGTGGGAGAATGCGGCGGCGCATTGTCGTGCTGCACCTGCCATGTGCACCTGGACGGGGATTGCGCTGATCGTGTTCCACCCGCATCCGATTTCGAGAACGAAATGCTGGACATGACGGCAACCGCTCGGGATCAGACGTCGAGGCTATGCTGCCAAATTGCAATGAGCGACGGTCTTGACGGCATTCGCGTGCACGTCCCGGAAAATCAGTACTGAAATTCCAATGACAACTATGACAACCAAAACGCCGGGCGTCGCGATCATCGGCGCCGGCCAGGCTGGCGCCCAGCTAGCACTGTCGCTCCGAGACGAGGGTTATGACGACCCTATCACGCTGATCGGAGATGAACCACATCCTCCTTATCAGCGGCCCCCGCTGTCAAAATCCTACCTGCTGGGCGAGACCGGGCGAGAGAATCTGCTCTTGCGGCCCGAAGCCCTGTTTCGGGATCGCAACATCGCGTTGCACCTGGGCATTTCCGTGTCGACCATCGATCCATCGACTGGTTGCGTCACCCTCGCAGTCGGCACGAGAATTCTTGCAACTGACATCGTTCTGGCAACGGGATCACGGGCTCGCCCGCATCCCTTGGTTCCTGACCCGTTGCCGGAAAACGCGCATTACCTGAGAAGCATGGACGATGCCGATCGCCTGGCGAGAGGATTAACGAGCGCTCGCCATATCGTGGTGATTGGCGGCGGGTTCATAGGCTTGGAGTTTGCCGCCGTCGCGCGCCGTAAATTCGGATGCGAGGTCTGCGTCATCGAAGCGGCACCGGCTATCCTCGGCCGCGTGCTGTCCAATGCCACTGCCGGACACATTCACCGGCGCCTCGAAGCGTGGGGAGTCGCCATACAAACCAACGCTATGGTCGCTGCTACGATCCTGGATGAAGCCGGCAGAATCTCCTCCCTTCGCCTCACCGATGGCAGCCAGTTGGCAACCGACATGGTTCTGATTGGTATTGGCGGCATCGCGAATGCGGAGCTTGCTCAGGCGCCGGGCGGACCACAAACCAATGGCATCTCCGTGGATGCTTTTCTAGCTGCAGCGCCGGGGCTGTACGCCCTGGGCGACAGCGCGCTTTTTCCGGACCGTCACAGCGAGATGCACCGTGTCGAATCGGTTCAGAACGCGGTCGACCAAGCCCGATACCTCGCGCGCCGTCTCACCGGAAAGGAAAACGGTCCCTTCGACGCACTGAACTGGTTCTGGTCGGATATCGGGGACATGAAGCTGCAGATCGCCGGCCGAGCACTGCAAACGGATGAGGCTCTTTCCTATCTGAAGGGCGACAACCGGCTCGTTACCTACCGCATGCGGGAAAATCTCGTGGTCGCGGTCGAGACTGTAAATTCACCGGCTGATCATATGTTGGCGAAACGGTTGCTGGCGAATCGCGCACAAATCGAGCGAGGCCGGATCGCCGAGGCAAACGGTGACCTTCGGACATTCATGACGTAAACCGACCTTCCCCAACCCGCCCCCGGAGGCCAGCCCACAGGCGGCCGGCACCGAGGATGTCCTGGATCGTGATGACGCTTGCGGACTGTAGCATCAGGATCACCTCGGTGCCGAATCTGCAGGACGCGGCGAAAGGCGCCGGGATGACCGCGGCGCAGCACCAACCCTGGTCGCTGAAGGGGTGAAATCGACGAAGACATATCCGTCTGTGAACTCGACGCTGTCGAGCTTCGGATGATGACGGGGCAAGAGATTCCCCATTCTCTCTTTATGTTCTCGCCGTTGCGAACACTGGGCGCGCGGTCGCGTCGCATCCATTCGTAGCCCCGCACGCCTCCCAAGTCGTCCGTTTTGGAGGCTGCACTTCCCGATATTTCGGCACCTTGAAAGCGGTCAGGCGATCCGACGGCGCGCAGCGTCGCTTTCATTGCACCGTCACCTCATCAATTCTCAGCCGCCGGCCCCACCTGTCGAAGAAATGATTGTCGTTGAGAACCAGCCGGTCCTCCATCAGGCGCTCGGTAAGTTGCTGCAATTCACCTCGCGCGTTGACGTCCTCGACCGGCCCGCCCCCGGCCTTGTCGGTCAGTGTCGCAAACACCGCTCCGTCCCAGACAGCGCCTGCCCCGGCGAGCAATGCTGCGACTTCTGCCCAACCGATTTCGTCACCGACGACATGGAAATAGGTCGAGCGAAGCGGCGTGACACTGAGCTTCCCGATGGTCACGAGAATCACGAGCGCAGTGAAACCGCCCGTCCGGCGGAACTCCTGCCTTATCCAGCTATCAAAACGCGCATGCCTATCTGCATCAGACCTCGACAAGCGGCAGCTCCACGACTTCCCGCTCCATGAGGTTGAGGAAAGCCGTGCTGCGGCTTTCTTCAAACCACCGTTCGAAAGCGGCCAGCACCTCGGGAATGGAGCATTCCTCATCGACCTCCCTGTCGGGCCCCGCTGCATTCCAGATCGCGAGGATCACCGGCATGAACTGTTCCGCGGCATCCCGTTGCGCTTGCGTTGCCCCGCTCCATCCGACCTCGCGGTAAAACACGCTTCCGCCGCTGCCTTGCGCCTCTGCCTCATCCTTTGCCGTCGCGACCGCCCTGCCGATTGCACGCAGCAGATTGAGCCGTCGGTAGGCGAATACCCGCTCGTTCTTGAGGTGCTCGGTCTGCCGCGCCGCTTCCTTCCGGAATTGTTCCTCGGCCACGCTCGCTTCTCGAGCCCGACGGTCGAGATCGTCGAGATAGGCCGCGTATTCGCTACTGATCATCGCGTGCTCCTCTGATTTCTGGCGGAAGAGAGTGGGAGTCGAACCCACAAAAGACCGTCTCGCGGCCCCTCCCGGATTTGAAGTCCGGACGCCCCACCGGGGACGCATCTCTTCCAGCTAAGACGACTGCATCGACCTTGGCGTCGCCCACAGGCGCACGGAAGAGGTCGAGCCGATTCCTGTTGATCCGTCGCGCATCGCCGCGCCGGAACGTGACGCCGTGACGGTCGAGAAATTCCAGGATATGGATCGCGACCTTTCGCCCGTTGTCGAGCCGGTCACGCATCTGGGCCACGCTGAACTGTCCATCCTGGGCGGCTGCGCTCAATTCACTGGCGATCTCCACGACCTCCGCTACGGTACCCCGCAGAAAAAAATGATCGTGGTCGATCTCGTCGACGCGGCCCATGCGGCCAAGGCGTTTGAGGAGTTTCCTCACCTCCGTCTCCCGCACACCCTGCATGTCGGCAATGTCTCGCACGCGCGGCGGACGGAAACGCGCCGCGCCCCCCAGCAGCGGCGCAATCATCTCCCACAACGCCTCGTCCTGCGGCAGGAGCTGGACGACGTGGGTCGGCAGTTTGACCCAGGCACCGTCCATCGCAACAACGCCGGACGAAGCGAGATCGCGCAGGACCGAGACAAGAGCCGGAGCCGGAAGCCTCGGCTCGATCTGCAGGCGCAGGCGCTCCATGCCGATGCCGGGGAGATCACGGTTCTCGGCATGGAACCTCTCCAGCCGCTCCAGGATCGCTTTGCGCAAGCGCAGCCACGTGGGCGGCGCAATCACCAGCGTCGCAGTCTCGGCGCGCAGCCTGAGCAGGGTGGACCGTTCGGCCATGGCTTCGACCTGTGCGCGCAGCAATGCAAAGTCACGTTGGAAGGCGCTGATGTCGAGGTAATGTGGCGGGCTTTGCAGCAGAGCCAGCAATGCCCGCTCGGGATCATCGTTGGAATAGGCCCTCAGCTGCGCCATGCGTTCCGGCGTGCGTCGCTTGCGGGCCGGCGCGCGCAGGTCGCGCAGCACGCCGCCGCCGATGGTCCGCTGCCCACCACGAAGCGATCGCCCGATGCCATTGCGGCGGGCTGCTCCAGCACAAGTTGCACGAATCCTTCCTCGCCCGGCGCAATGGGCTGTTCTCCCAGCAGCACGATTCTTGCGCCGACCTCCAGCGCGGCATGATGAAGACGCACCGGCATCCACTGCGAAAGGGGCTTTGTCTCTGATGCAAGTACCCGCAGCTGGGCATCGATGCGGTCGCAAGGCCCGTGGAGGGTTGCGTCCAACACCATATCTCCCCGGGAGATCGCGTCTTTAAAGATGGCCTCGCCTGCCAGATTGAGGGCGCAGCGATCACCGGCCGTGCCGCGTTCGGCCTTCATGTTCTGCGCGTGCAGACCGCGGACGCGACCCGAGATGCCCTTCGGACTGATGACGATCTGGTCGCCGACGGACACCGAGCCGGAAAGCACGATGCCGGTCACCACCGTGCCCGTGCCCGCCAAGGTAAAGGAGCGGTCGACAGCGAGCCGGAACGCTCCCGCCTGCTGCCTGTGCTCCTGCAGATGGGAAGCTTCGACCAAGCGGGCACGAAGCTCCTTCACACCCATTTCGGTGACGACAGACGTCGGTATGATGTCGAGGCCTTCGAGCCGGGTTCCGAGAAGAGCGTTGGCAACCTCGACATGCGCTGCGGCGAGCCGGTCTGGCGCCACCAGGTCGGCCTTGGTCAGAGCGACGATGCCCCGCTTTATGCCAAGCAGATCGAGGATGGCGAGATGCTCACGCGTCTGCGGCATGACCCCGTCATCGGCGGCGACGACGAGCAGCGCAAAGTCGATGCCGGTCGCGCCGGCGAGCATATTGTGCACGAAACGCTCATGGCCCGGCACGTCAACGAAACCGATCGCCTTGCCATCCGCCCCGGGCATGTAGGCGAAGCCGATGTCGATGGTGATGCCCCGGGTTTTCTCTTCCTTCAACCGGTCGGCGTCGACCCCGGTCAGCGTGCGGACCAAAGAGGTCTTGCCGTGATCGATGTGGCCCGCCGTGCCGACAATCATGACACCGACTCCGGCAGGGGACTTTCTGCGATAAGGCGTGCTTTCGCGACCTCAGCATCCGACAACGAAGCCTCGACCGCGCCGATGAACGGCTCAGCCAGTTCACTGCCGCCCGCTTGGGCCCGCAGGAGCCATGCCAGGGCGGTGAATGGGTCGCGTGCTACCCCGGCGCCCAGATGGAAAGCGGCGCCGAGCATGGCCTGTGCGTCGACCTCACCGCGTACCGCGGCCCTGTCCCACCAATGCACCGCCTCGGAAGCGTCGCGTTCGACGCCAAGCGCATTGTGATACATCATGCCGAGCCGGGCCATGGAGGAGGCAACGCCCTGATCGGCGGCGGCCTTCGCCCAGCGCAGCGCCCCATCATAGTCCGCGGGTATAAGTTCACCTTCAAGCAGAATCCAGCTCAGCATGTCTTGAGCAGGGGCGTCGCCGCTTTCAGCTGCTTGACGGTAGAGATCTGCCGCCCGCAGCGGATCTTCCCGCACGCCCTCCCCCTTGAAGTAAGCTGTGGCGAGGTTACGCTGTCCGACCGGATCGCCAGCCGCCGCAGCAAGCGTCAGCCACTTGATCGCCAGTCCCGTGTCGCGCTCGACGCCAAGGCCGCCGGAAAAGCACGCACCGATATTGTTCTGCGCTCGCGCGACGCCCAGATGCGCGAGCGGACCCCAGATCGCCAGGGCCGCGTCATAGTCACCCTGTTGCGCTGCGGTGAGTGCAGTACTCATCTGCTCCTGTGGTGTCGGCGCCGACGTCTCAGAGCGCCTTAGCAAGCTGTCGATGAATCCCATCAGTATCCCTATCCATTTTGAAATGGCCGAGATTGCGCGTGATTGCAGCTACATCCTCCAGGCAGCGGAAATCGAGAATGAACATTTGGTCAGCGCGACCGATGACCGGCACCGGCAACGCGCCGAACGCAGTCGCCAAGTTGGCAACGGCCTGCAGCCCCGCTTTGGCACCGGTGGACCGGATTGCATTCCGGTACGCACGGCCTGCAAGCTTTCACGCACCGAGACCACCGCCAGGGGGCGTCCGAAACGCGCGACTGCGTGGGCCGCTATTTCCGTCCGCAAGACCTGGTCGACCGAAAGCCGACGATTGAGCGGAGCGGTGGTTTCCCTCGGCGCCATGTCGGTTCAATAGCCGAGGAGAAACGGGTTGACCCCGCCGCGCCGGAAGCTGAGTTCGCGCACCAACAGGTCCAGCCCCAGCGTCGCCACGTCGTCGGCTATCGGATCGGCGGCCGGCATCTTGTCCTGGTAGAGGATCTTCACATAGCCCTGGCAGGAACTGCAGGTTTCGGCCTTGACCGTGTCAGGCCCGGATTCGACCGCCTGGAACGATATTTCCTTGGTCGAGCCGCAGAGCGTGCATTTGGCGCGAACATAGTTCCACAGCGTGCCGCAGAGCGAACAGGAGCAGAAGCGCGTCCCATGCGCGCCGTTCCAGCCAACAACCATGCTCGTTGAAGGCGGCGCACCGCAGGCGGGGCAGACGCCGTCGCCGACCGGATGGAGCGTGTCCGGGTCGAGCCTTGCGGCAAGCCGGGCGAAATGAACCTGGAGCGCCGCCGCCACGAAGGCGTGTTCGGCCACCGCCTCGGCGGGCACCCAGTCGGACAGCACATTGCCAATGACGCCGTGCAGCATCTCTTCATCGGCGACGCGAATGCGGGAAAGAGCGAGATGCGCCTCGGGCGGCATTTCGAGCGCGGCGGCGGCCGTCGTCAGCCGGTCGAACAGAGAGGAGAACGCCGTGTCGGCCACGAAATCCATGCGGGCGAGCGGCGGCATTTCATGCTCGGCGGCCCGGTCGAGGATCTCGGCAGCCGGCATGGAAGGCTCCGGCAGGTTATCCTGGATCGTAGCCTGAACCTCTGAAAGTCCGGCTAGGAATTCCAGATAGGGACCGAGGTCATGACCAGCAGCCAACTGGCGAAAGCGTGCTGCCCGATCGATGAAAAGCCTTTCGGGATCGGGAAGCCGCACGAATGGCGGCTTCGCAATATTCCCAATCTTGGTGGGGTCGGCTTTCAGATTGTGAAATTTCCTCAATTCTCTCCCCCACGAACCACGCGGGCAACGTGCCGCCGGCCCTTCTTTATCTGTTACTCGGCCGGCGTGACCTCCTTGGGGCCACCTTTGGACTTACCGGAGACCAGCTCTCGCAACCAACGGCGATGATGCCGCCATGCCCACCCCCCGGTCACCCGGCCGCGAGTCATGGCGCCAATTGTACCGCGCACCCAGATGGCGGCGTAGACATGGACGATCCACACGCAGATCATCACGATTGCCAACATTGAATGGATCAGCACGGCCACACGTTGCTGCTCGACCGCGAAGTATTCACTGAAGAACTGCTGCCAGATCACCACGCCGCTGGCGAACAGCAGCACAATGAGCAGCGACATCGACCAGAACACCAACTTCTGGCCGGCATTGTACTTGCCGATTTCGGGAAGGTTCTCGTCGTTCTTGGTCAGAACGTCCTTGAGGCGACCGAGCCAGACATTGTCAGTCCGCTCCCACAGATTGAGCTTCCAGAAGCGGAGGAACAGGCCGATGAAGCCGAGCAACAACACCACCCCAATGAAGGGGTGGATCATTCTTGTAAGCGCTCCGCCACCGAAGAGCCCAGTCAGGAAATACAAGCTTGGATGAAACAGAGCCAGTCCGGACAAGGCAAGCAGCACAAGGCTGATTGCCGTGATCCAGTGATTGATGCGGGCGGCGGCGGTGTAGCGGTCCACCGTGACCGGATTGCCCCGGTGGATGCTATCGCCTTTCGCCGCTTCAGCTTGCTTGGTCATGACTGTTCCCCTCCGCCAGACGCCTTGCCGCCTCTTCATCCGCGGACGACACCCGGTTCGGACCGGAGACGAGGTGATGGAGGAAGCCGATTGCCGCGAACGCGCCGATGGCCGTCAGGCCGGCATATTTGGTCAGCCCCTTCCACGCTTCGACCACCGGGCTGATGCGCGGATTGTTGGCAAGCCCCGCATAGATTTCCGGCTTGTCATTGTGATGCAGCACATACATCACATGGGTGCCGCCGACGCCGGGCGGATCGTAGAGGCCGGCATTGGCGAAACCGCGCGACTTCAGATCCTCGATGCGGCTGGCCGCATGCTGGTTCATCTCTTCCTTTGTGCCGAAGACAATCGCCTGGGTCGGGCAGGCTTTGGCGCAGGCCGGCCCCTGCCCGACCGCCACGCGGTCGACGCAGAGCGAGCATTTGTAGGCCTTGTGATCAACCTTGGAGATGCGCGGAATGTTGAAGGGACAGCCCTTCACGCAATAGCCGCAGCCGATGCAGTTGGCCTGGACGAAATCCACGATGCCGTTCGAGTACTGGACGATGGCGCCGGGAGCCGGGCAGGCCTTGAGGCAGCCCGGATCCTCGCAATGCATGCAGCCATCCTTGCGGATTAGCCATTCGAGATTGCCGGTGTCTGGGTTCTCGTACTCCGTGAAGCGCATCAGCGTCCACGAATTCGGCGTCAGGTCATGCGGGTTGTCATAGACGCCGCTGTTGACGCCGACGTCCTCCACCAGTTCGTTCCACTCAAGGCATGCCGACTGGCACGCCTTGCAGCCGATGCATTTGGACACGTCGATCAGCTTGGCCACTTCCGTCTGTCGCTGGGCGGGCGGAGCGATGGTCGAAGCAGAGCGACGAATCAGGTCTGCGTCACCAAACTTCGGCGCGACAGGTTCCGTGGTCGGGTTGTCAATCACTGGAAACATCGCTCCCTCCTACGCCACCGGCCCGGAAATGGGCTCGATATCGACAAGAAACGCCTTGTATTCAGGCGTATGCGAGTTCGCGTCGCCGACTGGTGGCGTGAGCGAGTTTATCGGCGAGGCTTTTTTGGTCTCCCCGATAAAGCCGAAGTGCAGCGGCAGGCCGATCGTATGGACCGTCTTGCCGTCGACCTGGAGCGGTATGAGGCGCTTGGTGACGACCGCCTTGGCCTTCACCTCGCCGCGGTGCGAAGAGATGCGGACCATCTGCCCGGCTGCGATTCCTTTCTCCTTTGCCAGTTGCTCCGACATCTCGACGATCGCTTCGGGCTGCAGGACCGCGTTGGTATGAACGCTCTTGGTCCAGTAGTGGAAATGCTCGGTCAGCCGGTAGGTGGTCGCAACGATGGAGAATTTGGACGGATCGCCGAACACCTCCATGTTCTTATCGAACACCCGCGCCACCGGATTGCCCCTGATCTTCGGGAACATCGGGTTGGTGACCGGCGACTCGAACGGCTCGTAATGGACGGGGAACGGACCATCCGTCATCAGGCCGCGGACCCACAGGCGCGAAACGCCTTCCGCGTTCATGATGAACGGGCCAACCGCCTTTTCCGGCGGAATGGTCGGCACATAGTCCGGCACGTCCGGCCCGGTCCAGCGCTGGCCGTCCCAGTACATGTACTTCTTCTCCTCGCTCCACGGCTTTCCTTGCGGATCGGCAGAAGCGCGGTTGTACTGGATGCGGCGGTTGGCGGGCCACGAGAAGCCCCAGCTGCCGAACACGCCCAGACCCGACGGATCGCTGTTGTCGCGGCGCTGGGCGAAGTTGCCCTTCGGACCATAGACGCCGGCGTAGATCCACATGGAGCCATCGGTCGAGCCGTCGTCGCGCATCTCGCCGAAGCTGGCGAGCTGCTCGCCGGCGCGGCGGATGACATTGCCTTCGACATCCTTGACGTCAGCCAGAGCCTTGCCGTTGAGCTCGCGCAGGAGTTCGTCGGGATTGGGCTTCAGCGGGTCCTGGTAACTCCAGTCGATCGCCAGCAGCGGCTCGGCGGCCGTTCCTCCTTCCACTTCATAGAGCTTGCGAATGCGCGTGAAGAGGTCGGCCAATATGTCGATGTCCTTGCGGGACTCGAAATACGGGTCCGCAGCCGGCCATTTCCACATGATGCAGCGACTGGAGTTGGTGAGGCTGCCCTCTTCCTCGGCAAAGGACGTGACCGGTAGCATGAACACTTCGGTCTGGATGCTGGCGGTATCAACATCGTTGAATTCGCCGTGATTCTCCCAGAACCGTACCGTGTCCGTCTCGATCGGATCCATGCTGACGAGGAACTTCAGCTTGGCCAGCGCCACCCCGGTCTTGCGCGAGTCGGCGATGGCCATCAGCGGATTGAAGCCCTGGCACAGCAGGCCCGTCGTCTTGCCCTGATGCATGACGTCGAACATGCGCAGCGCGTCATAGCCGACGTCGACCTTTGGCAGCCAGTCGAAGCCGAAGTCATTTTCCTTCGTGGCTTTGGCCCCGAAGTAGCTCTTCAGGAAGCTGATGTAGAACTTTCTGTAGTTCTGCCAGTAGCTGGTTTGGTCAGGCTGCAGGGGCTTGAACGTCCGCTTCTCCAGATGTGCCGCAAGCGTCGGCTCCTTGTCGGTCGGCAGAGCGAGATAGCCCGGGATCGCCGCCGTCAGCGTCCCCACATCGGTGATGCCCTGGACGTTGGAATGGCCGCGAAGCGCATTCACCCCGCCTCCTGGAATGCCGACGTTCCCGCACAGCAACTGGATCATCGCCGCGGTGCGGATGTTCTGCGCCCCGCTGGAATGCTGCGTCCAACCGAGCGCGTACATGATCGTCATGGCGCGCTCACCATTGGCGGTAGAGGCCGCCCATTCAGCCACCTGCAGGAACTTGTCCTTCGGCGTACCGCTGATGCGCTCGACCATCTCGGGCGTATAGGGCTCGAAATGCTTCTTCATCTGTTGGAAGACACAGCGCGGATCGGTGAGCGTCATGTCGCGGACAGCGAAGCCGTCCGGTCCGATCTCATATTCCCAACTGCTGCGATCGTAGCTGCGCTTCTCCTCGTCGTAGCCGGAGAACAGACCTTCCTCGAAGGCGAAGTCGTCCCGCACGATATAGGCGGCGTTCGTATAGTGCCGCACGTACTCGTGATGGATCTTGTCGTTGCTCAGGAGGTAATTCACCACCCCTGACAGGAAGGCGATGTCACTGCCCGGCCGAATCGGGGCGTAGTGATCGGCGACCGCCGCCGACCGGTTGAAGCGCGGATCGACGACCATGAGCTTGGCGCCACGCTCGGCTTTCGCCTCCGTGACCCATTTGAACCCGCAGGGATGCGCCTCAGCGGCGTTACCACCCATGATCCAGACGACATCAGCATTCTTGATGTCCGTCCAGCTGTTTGTCATTGCACCGCGACCGAATGATGGGCCCAGACTGGACACCGTCGGTCCGTGTCAAACGCGTGCTTGGTTCTCGAGTTGCAAGATCCCCAGGCCGCGAGCAACCTTGTAGGTCAGCCAGCCCGTCTCATTGGTGACCGAGCTACCAGACAAAAACGCCATGGTCGGCCAACGATTGACGGGAACCCCATCAGTGTTGGTTTCGATGAAATTGGCGTCGCGGTCTTCCTTCATCAACTTGGCGATGCGTTCCATCGCGAAGTCCCACGTCACCTGCTCGAACTTGTCGCCGCCAGCCTTGCGGTACATTGGCTGCTTCACGCGGGTCTTGGACTTGATGTAGTCGATCGCTGCCGCGCCCTTGGGGCACAGCGTCCCGCGGTTCACCGGGCTGTCCACATCGCCCTCGATGTGGGTAACTTCCATCTTGCCCGGCTCGGCCTTGCTTTCCGCCGAGAAGATCATCATGCCGCAACAGACGGCACAATACGGGCAAGAGCTTCGCGCCTCTTTTGTCTTGGTCAGCCTGAACGGCTTTACCGTTGCTGCGTAGGCAGCTTCGACGCCGCCAAATCCGAACGCCCCCAGGGTGGTGCCTGCGACGCCTGCACTCGCACCCTTTAGAAAGGCACGGCGCGAAAGGTCCATGTTCATTCTTTCCTCCAGATTGGGACCCTCCCGGGGTACGATCAGCGCGTATAGTACTGTAACGATAGCAACAAAATATTACATTGCAACAAGCAACTTCCAAGCAGACAATACTTATAGTTATCTATTTCAGGACACACCGCAGTGTAAACACCGAATAATCTTCGACGTCTTTACTGCTCATCTTTTTTCGCCTCGAACACTGGTCACCACACCGTTTTCGCGGAGTGCGTCGTGCCGATGGCTTTGCCCTATCAGCTTACGAACGAGGTTGCGCACGTACAAATGAAATTAAATGCGGCATGGGAACAAGAATTTTGCAGTGTTGTTCGAGCGAGGTAAGCAGCGGTCACTTGAATTTCCCGCCAACAGCCGACGAGCCGATGGTGAAAATTGCTTGGTAATTCGTTTATTCCGGCGGTAGAATTTAACGTTGCACGACGGTGGCCGGCTGCCAGCCGAGACGTTGCTGAAAATAATCGGCGCAGCCGCCGCCATGCGCAAGTTCCGTCAAGCGCACCGGCTCATTCGCGAACCCGGAAAAGATCTCGGGCGCCGATCCGGCAACCGCCATCTGCTGAACCTTTGCAGGCCACACTCCAATATTTCACTTGAACCGCATCGTCGCGCGGGGCGGATCGCTTGGACCCGCCCCGTCATGTGTCAGTTGCTCAGGACGCGATCTCGGCGGCAGTGATCGTGTATTTGAAAGCATCGGGATCAAGAGTATCGAGCAGTTCTCCATCGATCTCGGCCTGCGGATACATCAGGAAGGCGACCTTGTGGGCTGACTCCGGCAACACCAGATCGTGGGCAGTGTTGTAGGCAAGCCAGTTGCCCTCCCAGGACCCGAACAGTTTCTCCCGCGCGGCAACGACCACCGGAGAATCGATAGCATTGTTGCCAGGCGGCTCCTCCAGCATGACCTTGCGGACATCCGCCGGATCGACCGCGATCCATCCGTAGTCGGAAACATAGACCTCGGCGCGGCAATGCTGAGATTTGGTGACCGTTTCCGAACCCGCTCCGAGGCTCTTATAGCTGAACTGGGAAGGCGCAACCCGAATCCCATAGACGTCACGCGCCGGCAGCCCCGACGCCCTGGCCAGCGCGACATAGAGCGCATTCAGGTCTGCGCACTTGCCGCCGAGATTTCCCGACTGCAGCATGCTCGCGACATCCCCGGTGCCGCAACCGCGAACGGCGCCGTCCCGATGGCAGTTCTCGACGATCCATTCGTAGATCGCCCTGGCCTTGTTAAGTTCGGTCGTCGAACCGGCCGTGATCTTGTCGGCGACTTCCTTCACGATGCCATCGGTCGGCATCAGTTCCGTCGCCTCGAGGTAAATCGGCCGCTCGGCATCGCTCAATGACCCGACCGGCGCGGAGCGGCTTTGTGTCTTGATCCGGCTTTCAATCTGCAGCACGGCCGATGTCTGATCTGCGGAGAACTTCGCGTGCAGCAGCTTCGCGCCATGTTTCGGATCAGTCACGATCTCCGCGGATGCGGCATTGCCTGACCATTGGTCGCCGGACGGCACCATCCACTCATCTTCGTGCAAGGAAGGTAATGGCACCCAGAGCTGTGCAGCCCGGTCTGACTTCGGGATATCGACACGCGTGGTAATGCTGAAGGTCCGCCATGCCCCGGACTGAGGATCGAACCTCAGATCCGCTCTTGCCAGTGCCGGCAGCATCAGTGCGGTGGCAGAACAGGCTGCTGCCCCGGCCAGGAATTCGCGACGGCTGGTCATTGTCACTTACCTCCCTCTCTTTCAACAAATGCCGGTTCACCCTCAACCGGGGTTTTGATCGTCTCATCCAACGCGGAATCGACATCTCGGTTATTCCAATCAAGCTCGCCTTTGACGAACAGGACTGGAGAAAGTTCTGGCCCCAGCACGAAGCTGGTCGGCAGTGCCATTACCTGCCATGCCTTTGTGATCCTTCGATCGCGATCCAGCAGAACGGGGAAGCTGACCGGGTATTTTTGGAAGAAGGATCGCACGCGTGCATCGACCTCTCCGACATCGACAGCGAGAATGGCCAAGCGCTTGCCGTGTCGCCGCGCCGCCAACCTCTCCAGGGACTTCAACTCCCCGACGCAGGGCTCACACCAGGTGGCGAAGAAATGAACGATGACGGCCTGCCCTCGATAGTCCTCGAGGGATATCCTTTTGCCGTCGAGAGAATCGAGTTCCAACGGCGGCCTTGTTCCACCCAGCCAAGGCGCAAGCGTCGCGTGAGGAGAGCTCAGTGCGATTGTCGGCAACAGCCAGGAAACGTAGAGCAGGGCCACCGGCGCAAGGAATCTGCGGGGGGCGGAACAGATCGCAAAACTGTCGCCCCGAACCTCGGGAGCCGCATAGAAGGCCACACCTAACGGTAGCCCGGCTCGCCTGATTGTCAAGTCAGGGTGGTCATTGCCCTGTCCGGAGGGCTACAGCCAGCTTGACAGCGCGGTGCGATCTTGTGGCGATCGACGCCGCTGATACCCGTATGACGGGTCGCGGTGGCATCGTTCCCGTCGAAGGCGGTATCGATCCGCAGCCCCTCCGAGCGGCTGCCGATCGTGCACGCTGATGACTCCTGGGGCGATACGTGAGCGCACCGATTGACCTGCTCTCGACAGTTCCGCGATGGACGAATATGCGGCGGTTGAATCAGTGACTTAGGACCCGGCTTGTCAGAGAATGGTACGCAGTCCGGCGAGGGTAGGGCCGACGATGCGGTCATCCGCGGTAGCAGACTGTACCGCGTAAATCGGATAGGAGAACTGCGGCATCTCGGGGACGATGTGAAGCTGTTTCGCCGCTACAAGGGGCTCCACCGTACTCAACCTGAAGTAACCAGACCCGCCGCTTGCAAGGACATAGCTGAGCGCCAGCGGGCCGAGATCGAAAGTGAGATCCGGTATGATATCCGGGAAATTCACATGGTGGTGCCGCACGAAGTCCGGCCCCCAGTCCATATAGACATATTTCGTCTCCCCGAGCCGCGCCTCCGGGTCGGTTGTCACAAGCACGAGCTTTTCTTCCAGGAGCAAGTCGATCTTGAGGCCGGGCCGATGGGCGGGCGCATACATGATCGCCACGTCGACCATCCCCGAGGCAACCTGATCGATCAGGTCCTGGGGCACATCGACACGCACGCGCAGCGCGATATCGGGGAGGGACTGGCGTATCCATCGGACCCAATTGAGCAGCATTGGTTGCGCAAGCGTAACTTCGCTGCCGATCGTCAGCACCGCACGGCGGCCTGGGGGAACCGCGACCTGATGCCGAGTTCGCTGCCACAGCTGCACGAACATCGGCGCATGGTGCAGGAACTGCTCGCCTGCTGGCGTCAGCGACGCACCACCTTTGTTCCGGATGAACAGAGGCCGGCCAAGGAGTTGCTCAAGGTTGCGGATCCGCGCGCTGACCGTTGTCTGCGCCACATTCAAACGTTCCGCGGCCCGAATAAAGCTTCCGGTCGAAACGATTTCCAGGAATGTGCGGGCCAGCTCAATATCCATGCTTTATAGCATGAAAGCTGCGCTCAAATGTCAATATAGTTCGTTTGCCCTCTTCTGACCCGAGAATAAGCTTGGATATGCACTAAGCCAAACCTTCTGAACGTCGTTGTTTGTAGGGGAGATTTGGCTTCATCACGCATGCGTATCTCACGGTTCGGCGGAGAAGAGTTTGTTATTTTCATTGAACGTGCGCGCGAGGACGACGCCCATCCTTACGCTCGCCATTGCTGTCTCTCGCCTCGATGGCAAAGGTGTAGTCGCCCGTGCTCGTCACGCTTCGTGGCGATGAAGGCGGGCGAGGTAACGAACATGGCCTTGAGCAGGTGATTGACCATCGCCTCCGACCCCACCCGGCCGAACGGGCAACCGCCTGAGCCTAACGCTCACCGCGCCGATAGGGTTGCATCAGCGCTTGCGGGACGCGGGCGCGGCGGGCCATGGCGGCGAGAGCCACGATGGAGAGTATATAGGGCATCATCAGGAAGATTTGGTACGGCACATCGCCCAGCACCGCCTGCAGCCGCAATTGGAACGCGTCGAAGAAGGCAAACAGCAGCGCCCCGAACAGCGCCCTTGCCGGCTTCCAGGAGGCGAAGACGACGAGCGCGATGCAGATCCAGCCGCGCCCCTGCACCATGGTCGGGAAGAAACTGTTGAACGCCGACAGCGTCAGGAACGCGCCACCGACGGCCATCAGCGCACTGCCCGCCATGATCGCGCCGTAACGCACCTTGATCGGGTCGACGCCCTGTGCTTCGGCCGCGTGCGGGTTTTCGCCGCTCATGCGCAGCGCCAGCCCGAGCGGGGTGCGGTAGACGACATAGCCGAGCAGCAGCGCGATGACGATCGCCAGATAGGTGGGCGCGGTCTGGGTGAAGAGCGCCGGACCGACGAAGGGCAGATCCGAGAGGCCCGGAATGGCGAGCGGTCGGAACGGCGTCACCGTCGGCGGCGTCGAGGCAAGCGGCACCGTCAGGCGGAAAATATAGTAGCTGAGCGAGGAGGCAAACAGGGTGATGCCAAGCCCCGTCACATGCTGAGACAGGCCAAGCGTCACCGTCATCGACGCATGGAGCAGGCCGAACAGCGCGCCGGATAGCGCGGCGACAAGGATGCCGGTCCAGAGGTCGGCACCGTTGAACACCGCGAGCCAGCCGATCATCGCGCCGAAGGTCATGATCCCCTCGATGCCGAGGTTGAGGACGCCGGACCGCTCCGACAGCAGCGCGCCGAGTGTGCCGAAGATCAGCGGTGTCGCGATCCGCAGGACCGCGGCCCACAGGCCGGCCGAGGCGATGATGTCGAACAGCGTGCTCATCGGCGGATCCTGTACTGGGTGAAGAAGATGGCGACGAGCATGGTCAAGAGCGACAGCGCAACGGTGACGTCGGCGATGTAGGTCGGGATGCTCAACGCCCGGCTCATGCCGTCGGCGCCGACGAACATGGTGGCGGTGAAGAGCGCGGCGGCGATCACCCCGAGCGGATTGAGGTTGGCCAGCATCGCGACGATGATGCCGGCATAGCCGTAGCCCGGCGACAGGTCGGTCGTGACGTATCCCTTCACGCCCATCACCTCGATCGCGCCGGCAAGCCCGGCAAGCCCGCCCGAGAGGCAGGCAACCTTGACCAGCGTCCTGCCGAGCGGCACGCCGGCAAAGGCGGCTCCCTCCGGGTTCAGGCCGGCGGCACGCGACTGCAGGCCGAAAACGGTGCGCGCCTGCAGGAAGTGGACCACCAGTGCGGTAACGACGGCCACTAGCAGGCCAATATGAAGACGCGACCGCTCGATCAGCTTGGGCAGCAGCGCGTGGTCGGCGACCGGCATGGACTGCGGCCAGCCGAAGGCGAGCGGATCCTTCAGCGGCCCCTCGATCATCATCGAGACGAAGAGGACGGCGACGAAGTTCAAAAGCAGGCTCGTCACCACCTCGTCGACGGAAAAGCGCAGACGCAGCCAGAGCGGCACCAGCATCAGGAGAATGCCGGCAAGCGCGCCGGCGGCAAAGAGGAGCGGGATCAGCACCGGTCCCGGCAATCCCGAGAGCGCGCTCGACCCGAGCGCGGCCACCATGATCGCGCCGAGATAGAACTGCCCTTCGGCGCCGATGTTCCAAAGCCGTGCACGGAAGGCGACGGCAGCCGCAAGCCCGGTCAGCATCAGCGGCGTCGCCCGCGTCAGGGTTTCGGTGGCGGAGAGCCGCGTACCGAAGGCGCCGGTCAGGATGCGGCCATAGGCCTCCAGCACAGGTGCGCCAGCCAGCGCGATCAGGATACCTGCGAGCGCCAGCGCCGCGGCGACGGCGAGGATCGGAGACAGGACGACCAGCAGCAGCGGGCGATGTTCGCGGCGTTCAAGGCGCATCGGTCTGTCCTTCGCTCGACGTCCAGTCCCCGGACATCATCAGGCCGAGGCGGCGCGGGTCGGCCTCCTCGGCGGCGATCGGCGCGGAAAGCCGCCCCTTGACGATCGCCTGGATGCGGTCGGCAAGGCCGATCACCTCGTCCAGGTCCTCGGAAATCAAAAGCACCGCCGTCCCCTGCCGGCGTGCCTCGAGGATGCGCGCGTGCACGGCGGCGACCGCGCCCTCGTCGAGGCCACGCGTTGGCTGCGCGGCGATCAGGATGCGCGGCCGCCGGTAGAGGTTGCGCCCGAGGATCAGCTTTTGCATGTTGCCGCCGGACAGCAGGCGCGCACGGCTCGTCGGCGTGCCGCCGCGCACGTCGAAATCCTCGATGATGGTGGCGGCCAGCGCCTGGCCGGCTATGCGGTTGACGAGGCCGGCCCGGGAGAAATGCGCGGTGTGGATCCGCTCCAGCACGGCATTCTCCCAGATCGCCATTTCGCCGATCGTGCCTTGCCGGTGGCGGTCTTCGGGAATGCGGCCGACGCCGGCTTCCACCAACTCGTGCACGTCAAGCGCGGGTGTGATTTCACCAAACAGCCGCATCTCCCCGCTGCTTGGCGCCGCCAGCCCGCTCATCAGCTGCGATAGCGCCGTCTGGCCGTTTCCGGAGACGCCGATGATGCCCAGCGTCTCGCCTTCACGCAGGAAGAAATCGATCTCCCTCAAACGGTCGATGCCGCCGCTGGTCACCGTCAGGCGGGACGCCTGGAACACGGTTTCGCCCGGTGTCGCGGGTTCGCGCGTGGGGCGCGTCACGCGATGGCCGACCATCAGTTCGGCGAGCTCCGCCTTGTTGGTTTCGCTGGCCATGCGCTCGGCCGCCACCTTGCCGCCGCGCAGGACGACGATGCGGTCTGCCGCGGCCATGACCTCGTCGAGCTTGTGCGAGATGAAGATCAAGGACAGGCCCTGACGCGCCATCTCCTTCAGCGTGCGGAACAGCCGCTCCGCCTCGATGTTGGTCAGTACGGCCGTCGGCTCGTCGAGGATCAGGATGCGCGCGTCGTTGTAGAGAGCCTTGAGGATCTCCACCCGCTGCTGCTCGCCGACGGACAGGTCGCCGAGCCGCGCGTCCGGATCGACGTCGAGGCCGAAGCGCTCGGCGATTGCCAGCAGCTTGCGCCGCGCCGCCCGTTTGTTCGAACGCCATGACCAGAGCGACTCGGTGCCGGTCATGACGTTTTCGAGCACGGTCAGGTTCGGCGCGAGCGAGAAATGCTGATGCACCATGCCGACGCCAGCGCGGATCGCCGCGCGCGGGCGGCCGTGCGGAAGCTCGGTCCCGTCGACACGCACGGTGCCCTCGTCCGGCGTGTAGTGGCCGAACAGAATGCTCATCAGCGTGGTCTTGCCGGCACCGTTTTCGCCGAGCAGCGCCAGCAGTTCGCCCTTGCGCAGGCTGATGGAGATATCGTCATTGGCGACGATCGGGCCGAAGCGCTTGCTGATGTGGGACAGTTCGAGGACGGTTTCGAGGGTCATGCCGCAAGTCCCGCGACGGGAAAACGATGTTGCCAGCGCTCTTCGCGCTCGAGCCGGGCGGCGAGGGAAAGCAGCAACTTCTCGCAGCCCATGGGGCCCATCACCTGGAGCGGCAGCGGCAATCCGTCCGCATCCGCGCCGAAGGGCAGCGTCAGTGCCGGAAAGCCGGAGATATTTGCAAGGCCAGCCAGCGGCGCAAAGGCCGTCATCCGATGCAGGTGCAGATCGGTATCGGCATGGTCGGTGGGAAAGGACCCGACCGTCGGGGGGGCGGAAGAGAGCATCGGCATCAACACGCAGTCCAGGCTTTCGAACAGGGCCCAGGTTCTGTGGCTCACATGCACCGCGGCATCGAGCGATGTCCAGAGGCGTCCACCGGATAATTTTCGTCCGCGCTGCGCAAACGCGCGGGTCAGCAGTTCGGCAAGGTCCAGATCAAGCCCGGCAGTCTCGGCAAGCCGGGCCAGATTGACCGAAACGATGTCGGCGAAGACGGTGGCAGAGATCGCTACCGATTCCTCAAAATCGGACCAGCGGAGCGGAACGATCCGGTGCCCGTCCCTTTCGAGAGTTTTCGCTGCATCCAGAACCGCCGCGCTTCGCGCTGCATCCGTCGGATAGTCGCGGCCGGTGTCCGTCAAAACGCCGATCCGCAAATCGCCTTCAGCAGGGTCGCCCAGTGCCGGGTCGGCAAAGGGCCCTCGGGCCTTGCCGTGCAACGCCTCGAAGATCGCCTGTGTGTCGCGCACCGAGCGGCAGACGGCAAGCTCGCTGGCGATCCCGCCGAGGTGGTTGCCGAAATGCGGGCCGCCGGGAATGGCGCCGCGCGTCGGCTTCAACCCGACAAGGCCGCAGCAGGCGGCCGGCACGCGGATCGAACCGCCGGCGTCGGTGGCATGAGCGATCGCGACGATCCCGGCTGCGACGGCCGCGGCTGCGCCGCCCGAGGAGCCGCCGGCGGTGCGGGACGGGTCGAGCGGATTGCGGCAGATCGGCCCGCGGGCCGGTTCGCTCGCGAGCGAGAGCCCGAATTCCGGGCTGGTGGTCAGTCCGAAGCAGGCAAAGCCCGCCTGCCGGAACCGCTCGGCGAGGTCGGAATCCGTCGCAGGATCCAGCATCCCATCCAGCATGCGCGACCCGGCCCGGACGGGAAAGCCGGCAAAGGGGCCGCCGAGGTCCTTTACCAGCGTCGGCACGCCGCCAAAGGGTTTGGTTGCGAAATGCGCCGGATTGGTCGCTCTCTCCGCGTCGAGACTTGCGGCCGCCTCCCGGCCGCGCGCTTCATCGAGGTGGCAGACTGCGCCTAACGCCGAATTGGCGGAGGCGGCCGAAAGCGCCGCCTCCATCGCCGCGGGCACGGAAAGCACGCCGGAACGGATCGCATCGGCCAATGCCGATGCGTCTCCCTTTTCTACACCGGTAGACTCTGGCGTGGACACGACCACGGCCAGCCGGCTTACTTCGGCTCTTCCATCATGATCGGCACTTCGAATTTGCCGGCCTTGATGTCGGCCCGCTTGGCCTCCATCGCCGCTTCCGCCTCGGCCGGCGCCACGCCCTTGACATAGACGATGTCGCTGCCGCCTTCCTTCATCAGACCGTACGCGGTGTAGCTCCGGCCGACCGGCTTGCCGGCGTTCACGTCGGCGACCGCGGCATCGAGGATCGGGCGGAAATACCACATCGCGTTGGCGAAGACGGTATCGGGATAGCGCGGCGTATAGTCGAGCAGCGAGCCGACCGCCTTGATGCCGCGCTCCTTGGCGGCGTCGGCAGTGCCGATGCGCTCGCCGAACAGGATGTCGGCGCCGGCGTCGATCTGGGCAAGGCCCGCCTCGCGCGCCTTCGGTGGGTCGAAGAAGGTGCCGATGAAGGAGACGAGATGCTTGGCGTCCGGGTTCACATCCTTCACCCCGGCGGCAAAGGCGTTGATCAGCATGTTGACCTCGGGGATCGGGATCGCGCCGACCGAGCCGACGACGTTGGATTTCGTCATCTTGCCGGCGAGCATGCCGGCGAGATAGGCGCCGTCATGGTTCCAGGTGCCGAACACGCCGAAATTGTCGCCCGCGGCCTCGCCGCTGGACCCCATCAGGAAGGCGGTGTCCGGATAGTCCGCCGCTACCTGCCGTGCCTCGCGCTCGACCGCATAGGATTCGCCGACGATCAGCTTGTTGCCCTGCTCGGCGTATTCGCGCATGGCGCGCGGATAGTCGGTGCCGGAGACGCCTTCCGAGAACACGTACTCGATCACGCCGTCCTTGGCCGCCGCCTGCAGCGCCTCGTGCAGGCGCGAGTTCCAGGCGTTTTCGACGGGGGAGGCATGGATGCCCGCAACCTTGAGCGGTGCCTGGGCGCGCGCCTGCGACAGGAACGTGCTCGCACCGAGAACAAGGCCGCCGGCAAGCACTGTACGACGTTTAATCAAGAGGCTGTTCGTCATGTTTCGTTCCCCTTCGTTTTGACCAAATGCTTCAAAAGCAATAGGTTTCTCGCAAAAACGAGTCAAGCTCCGCCGATCCCGCGCCGCGGCGACAAACTTCCTTTGCCACGGCAGCAAGCTGCGGAAAATCGGCCCACTCGGCTTCCGTCGAGAGGACTTCCGTCCTGCCAACGACTTGAGGCAGGCGCCCCGCGACGGGCTTGGCGTTCAGGCTGTTGTCAGCATCGCTCGGCAGGTTCCGCCGCGGCGGAGGCGGGCGAATGTCCGCAACGAGGCTGACCCGCGCGGGCACGTATTCACAAGAAGCGCATGCGAGGTTTCCTGATCCGCGGATGATGCGGAATACGAGGAGACCAGATGACGACTTTCACGGACGGCCTGACGGCCGCGTGGCGCAGTTTGCGGCCCAGCATCGGTGCCGTGTCCTTGAGTTTCGTCGTGGCGCTCTTTCTGCTGGCGACGGCAAATCGAAGCTTTTGGGACAAGACGGCGATCTATTTCAGCGGAACCGTCGGCGCAATGGCGGTTTTGGCGCTTGGACTGGCCGCGCTCTTTTCCACCATCTGTATTGCCGTCTCCGTGCGGTTCCTGACCAAGCCGCTGTTCATCTTCCTGATTCTGACCAGTGCCGTAGCCTCGTGGTTCATGGACCGCTTCGGCGTGCTCGTCAGTGTCGAGATGATCCGAAACGCAGCCGAAACGACCAGCGCCGAGGCGAGCAACCTCATCACGCCGGCCTTTGCCTGGCACGTTGCCGCGTTCGGCCTTTTTCCTTCGCTCGCCGTCGCCTGGGTGCGGGTCGAGCACCGCCCCTTTTTCGCCAAGGCGCGCCGGAACACTGCCTTTGTGGTGCCGCTCCTGCTGATTGCAGCGGTCGCCGCGTCGATGCAGATGCGCCTACTGATCGTCACCAGCCGCGAGCATCGCGATTGGCTCGCAAGCCTCAATCCGGTCGCGCCGATCGTCAGCGCCGTCCGCTACGCGATCAGCACGAAGGCGGAGAAGAATATCGTCGTGCAACCGCTCGGCGCCGATGCACATGTCGTCGCGGCCGCCGGACGCCGGCCACGGGTGCTGGTCGTGGTCGCCGGCGAAACCGCGCGTGCCGACAATTTCTCGCTCGGGGGCTATCCACGGCCGACCAACCCGGAACTCGCGGCACGCGATATCACCTACTTTTCGCAGACGGAAAGCTGCGGCACGGCAACCGCCGTTTCGCTGCCTTGCATGTTCTCCATCTACGACCGGGTCGGCTACAGCCACCGCAAGGGCCTGGAGACCGAGAACCTTCTCGATGTCTTGTCCCATGCGGGGCTTGCGACCGAGTGGTGGGACAACAACACCGGCAGCAAGGGGATCGCCGACCGCGTCACCTACCACTCCCTACCCGCCAGCCCCGATTCCCGCTTTTGCACCGATGGCGAATGCCAGGACGGCATCCTGCTCGAGCGCCTCGTTCCCTGGCTCGACGGCGTGAAGACGGACAGCGTCCTCGTCATCCACCAGCTCGGCAGCCACGGCCCCGCCTATTACGAGCGCTATCCAGACGCCTACCGGCGCTTCCAGCCCGACTGCCGGACGCCCGAAGTTGCCGATTGCAGCACAGAGGAAATCGTCAACGCCTACGACAACACCATCGCCTATACCGATCATTTTCTGTCGATGATCATCGACGCGCTGAAAACTCAGGAGGGTCAGCTGGACGGGGCGATGATCTACATGTCCGACCACGGCGAGTCCCTTGGTGAGAACGGCCTCTACCTGCACGGCGCACCCTATCTGATTGCGCCGAAACAGCAGACGCATGTCCCGTTCGTGCTGTGGCTGGGCGCGCAAGACAAAGCCACGGTCGACGCGGCCTGCCTGCGCCAACGCGCCGGCGAACCGGCGTCGCACGACAATCTGTTCCACACTGTGCTGGGATTGATGTCGGTGGCGACGACGGTTTACGATCCGGCGCTCGACGTGCTTTCAGGCTGTCGGGCTGCCGCCTCCACCTGATCCTGAACGGGACGGCATGGACGGCGGAGCGACGCCCGATATAGTCTGGACAAGGAGCAAAGGACGCGCTGCGGCGCGTTCCGGGAGGGACGCGAAGTGCGTGTGCTGCTGATCGAGGACGATGCCATTTTGGGCGAAGCCGTTCGCGACTATGTCGCGGCGGGCGGGCACGCGATCGACTGGGTGCGGACGCTGGAGGACGCCAAGGCGGCGGTCAAGGCAGTCAGGTACGGCCTTGTCCTCCTCGATCTGCGTCTGCCTGACGGAAACGGCATCGGCTTCCTAAAGGGCTTGCGCGAGGAGGGTGACGGTACGCCGGTGATCATCCTGACGGCGCACGACCAGATCTCCGACCGTATCGAGGGTCTCAACAGCGGGGCGGACGACTATCTGGTCAAGCCCTTCAATCTCGGGGAGCTGTCGGCGAGAATGCTCGCGGTGGCGCGGCGCTACGGCGGCAACCCGTCCCCCGTCATACGGCTTGGCGATCTGGAGATCGGCCAGGCTGACCGCCGCATCGTTCGCGACGGCCGCGAGATCGTCCTGTCGGGCAGGGAATGGGCAGTCATGGATGCCTTGCTCGCCCGGTCCGGCGCCATCGTTTCCAAGGCGCAGATCGAGGAGGCGCTCTACGCCTTCGGTTCGGAGATCGAAAGCAACACCGTCGAAGTCTATGTGAGCCGCGTGCGCAAGAAGCTGGGGCACGACACTATTCTCACCATTCGCGGCGTCGGCTACCGGCTTGGAATGCAGGCATGAAGGAGCCCAGCATCACCCGCCGGCTGACGTTGTCGCTGGCCGCCGCACTGGCCGGTTTCTGGCTGCTGGCCACCACACTCGGCGTCATGGTGATGCAGGACGAGTTCGGCGAGATTTTCGACGGCGCACTGCAGGTAACGGCGGAAAGCCTGCTGGTGCTCGTCGCCGACAACGCCCCGCCGGACGATGAGGCCGGACCGGGCGACGCCTACAGCGGCGTGGTGTCGGCATCCGGCAAGGAATATCTGATCTACCAGTTGCGCAACGACCGGGGCGAAGTGCTGCTTCGCTCGCACGATGCCCCTACGACGCCGTTCGACGTGCCACTGAAGAAGGGCTTCTGGCGCGACGCGAGCTATCGCTACTATACGGCGACGACCGCCGTTGACGGCAGGCTGTACCTGCAGGTGGCCGACGCGCTTGCTAACCGGCGCGAGGCGCTCCTCGAAGGCGCCATGGCGCTGTTCCTGCCGGTGCTTCTGCTCGTGCCCGCCAGCATCGCGCTGGTCTGGTACATCGGGCGCCGGTCGATCGCCCCGATCGACACGCTGCGCCAGGAGATTGCCAGCAAGGACGGCGGAAATCTTGCGGTGATCGCGCGCGAGGGCATGCCGCGCGAGCTGCTGCCGATCGTGCGCTCCGTCAATCTGCTGTTGAACCGGCTGAAGGCGGCGCTCGATGCCGAGCGGGAGTTCACGGCCAACAGCGCCCATGAGCTCAGGACGCCGATCGCCGGTGCACTGGCGCAGACGCAGGTGCTGATCGACGAGCTCCCGAGCGGGCCCAAGAAGGCGCGGGCGCGCCAGATCGAGGCCTCGCTGGCCAACCTCAGCCACCTGGCGGAGAAACTGCTGCAACTGGCCCGGGCCGAGGCCGGGCTCGGCGCCGTCGAGACGCCGGTCGACCTGGCGCGGGTGCTGGAGCTGGTCGTTCTCGACTTCCAGCGCGATCCCCGGGTTGCCGGCCGGTTGCGGTTTCACCGCGCCGAGGGTGCGACGCTGTGGTATCCGGCCAGCGAGGACGGCTTTGCGATCGCGTTGCGAAACCTGATCGAGAACGCGCTGGTCCACGGCGCAGCGGAAGCGCCGGTGGACATTCGGCTCGAGCCGGACGGCGTCGTGCGGATCATCAACGACGGGCACGTCCTGGCGGACTGGGAGTTGGAAATGATCCGCAAGCGCTTCGGCCGCGGCCGCACGGCGGCGTCAGGCTCCGGGCTTGGCATTTCCATCGCCGAACGGCTGCTGCGGCAGATGCAGGCCCGGCTGGAGCTGCTGTCGCCGCCCGAGGGAATGCCGGCGGGGCTGGAGGCACGGATCCGGTTCGATCCGGTTCCGCCGGGCTAGGCTAGCCTGGCCCGCCGCTTGCCGCCTCACTGTTCGGACAGCTTGATATCCGGCGTGTACTCCTTGCCCTCGACCTCCTTCACGACCGCCTGGCCGCACTGCATCTGCTTCGTCTCGGCGTTGTAGGCATAAGTCGGCGAACCGTGCAGTGACCAGCCCTTGTTCAGCGCCAACGTCACCTTGTGGCAGAAGGCGGCGTCGTCGGGGCCGGTGAGGAAGCGGTAGACTTTCATGTGCTGCTTTCTTTCGTCGCGATGATATCCGCCTTGGCGAGCAGTCGTTTCGCCTGGTCGAGGTGGAGGAGTTCGACCATGCGGCCGTTGAGGTTGATGGCGCCTTTGCCCTCGTTCTCCGGCAGGGCGAAGGCGGCCGCCACGGCAGCCGCGTCGGCGAGCGCCGCAGCGTAGATACCATAGGCGCGGTTGGCCGCTTCGATCTGGGCGGGATGGATGAGCATCTTGCCGTCGAAGCCCATCTGCCGACCCTGTTCGCACTCGGCGGAAAACGGTTCGAGGTCGGTGAAGCCGTTGAAGACGCTGTCGATCACGTCGAGCCCGGCGGCCCGGGCAGCGACGAGCGTCTGCATCAGCAGCGGCACGAGAAACGGCCGGCCGGGAACGTCGGCGATGCCGGTGGCAAGGCGCAGATCGTTGAGCCCGAGTACGAAGCAGTCGAGCCTACCGCCGCTGGTGCGGCCGACCTCGGCGATCTCGGTGAGGTTCAGCATTGCCGCCGGCGTTTCGATCATCGCCCACAGGCGCAGGCTCTCGTCGGCGCCCTGATCGCTCAGCCAGTCGGCAACGGCGCGGATATCCTGCGGTCCGCAAACCTTCGGCAGCAGCACGGCATCCGGTCCGCAGGCGAGGACCGCCTTCAGATCATGCGGTCCATCTCTGCCGGAAAAGGCGTTGATGCGGATGACCCGCTCCTGGCCCGAGCGGCGCTCCAATCCGGCGAAATGTTGCGTGAGCGCCTCGCGCGCCGCAGCCTTCTTCTCCGGCGCAACCGAGTCCTCGAGGTCGAAGATGACGCCGTCGCAGGCGAGCGAGGACGATTTCTCCAGCGCGCGGGCATTGCCGGCGGGCACGCTCAGAAGCGAGCGGCGCAGGCGAAGCGGGTGATGGCGGATCGGCGTGTCCATGACTGCTTTCTGCCTCGCTTTGTCGGAATGGGCAAGCGGTCTTGCCCCTCGCGCGGCCCCGTGCGGCTTGCCAGCCGGTGCGACAGTGTGACCGCGCGCGAGCCTTGCAAAGACCACATTCGCTGCCCACATTGACGGCAGAGAAAGGATCATACATGCACAGCATCCGTTCCATCGTCCTCACCGCCGTCGCAATCGCCATCGCCGCCGCCACGTTCGTCTTCGCAGCATCGCTCGGCCTGGCGCTCGCCGGCATCGCCTCGGTTGTCATGCTTGGCAGCTGGATCTCGTCCAAGCTGCAGCCGGCGCCCGTGCGCGCAAAGGTCTACGCCCGCGCCAACAGGCCGGGGCAGCGCGAACCGCGCGTCTGGAATGACGGTCGCGGGACGATCATCGACCTCTGATCGATTGCAGGCGGCCACGCCATCGCATCGGCGCCGTTCAGGCGCTTGTGTGGGGTGGCCGATCTGGATGCAGCGCAAGATTCTCCTTCAATTCCCGGCGAAACTCATCTAAACGCAGGCCCGGAACGATACGCATCGCAATCGAGGTTTACGTCATGGACAAGTTCGTCAAGCTGACCGGCGTCGCCGCGCCACTGCCCGTCGTCAATATCGACACGGACATGATCATCCCGAAGGACTACCTGAAGACCATCAAGCGCACCGGTCTCGGCGCGGGTCTCTTCGCGGAGGCGCGCTTCAACGAGGACGGCTCGCCGAACCCGGACTTCGTGCTGAACAAGCCGGCCTACCAGAACGCCTCCATCCTCGTCGCCGGCGACAACTTCGGCTGCGGTTCCTCCCGTGAACACGCCCCATGGGCGCTGCTCGACTTCGGCATCCGCTGCGTCATCTCGACCTCGTTTGCCGACATCTTCTACAACAACTGCTTCAAGAACGGCATCCTGCCGATCGTCGTCAGCCCCGAAAACCTCGAAAAGCTGATGGACGACGCCAGCCGCGGCTCCAACGCCGTGCTGACCGTCGACCTCGAGGCGCAGGAAATCACCGGTCCCGATGGTGGCCGCATCTCCTTCGAAATCGACGCCTTCCGCCGTCACTGCCTGCTGAACGGTCTCGACGACATCGGCCTGACGCTGGAGAAGTCGGCCGCCATCGACAGCTTCGAGAAGTCCACGGCTGACGCCCGTCCCTGGGCCTGATATGCGCCGCCTGATCTCCTCCGGGTCGCCCTTCGAGCGCACCGCCGGCTATTCGCGGGCGGTCGTGCAGGGCGACTGGTGCTTCGTCTCCGGCACGACCGGCTATGACTACGCCACGATGACGATGCCGGAGACAGTCGAGGCGCAGACGCGCAACTGTCTTTCGACCATCCGCGGCGCGCTGGAGGAGGCGGGCTTCTCGCTCGCCGATGCCGTGCGCTGCCACTACTATGTGACCGATGCCGCCTTCGCCGACATCGTCTTTCCGATCCTTGGCGAAGCCTTCGGCGAGATTCGCCCGGCGGCCACGATGATCGTCTGCGATCTCATCAAGCCCGAGATGCTGATCGAAATCGAAGTCACGGCCCTGCGGCAACGTTGAAGTCGGCGCAGGGATATCCCGCCTTCTCCAGATGAACACCCTGCCTGCCGCCCCCGATGCAAGGGCGTGCGTCCTCCCCTTGCATCGGGCGGTAGCCCGCAGTCCGATCAAAAACCGGTGTGAAGGCTCAAATCATCCACGGGGCGTGGCGCCCGCTTCGGCGCCGGCCGCAGCCGCACTAACGAATTCGTCACTCGAAAAGCCTGCACGAAGTGCTATATGACGCATAAAGGAGCGCCAATGGCCCGCATCGACCAGACTGAAGATTGGCAGAACCGCCATGCCCCCACGATCAGCACGTTTGAGTCGCTGGCGGTGGAGGCCTATGGCAATCTGCCCGAGGAATTCCGTGCGCTGACCGGAAACCTCATCATCGAGATCGCCGACTTTCCGACCGACGACGTGTTCGAAGACATGGCGCTGGAGACGCCTTTCGACCTGCTCGGCCTGTTTGAGGGACGCGGCATTTCCGAGCGCTTTACTCTGGAGACGGGCGAGATGCCCAATCGCATCACGCTCTATCGCCGCCCGATCCTCGACTACTGGGCCGAGAACGAGGAGACGCTCGGCGACATCGTGACCCATGTGCTGATCCACGAGATCGGCCACCACTTCGGCCTTTCAGACGACGACATGGAGCGCATCGAAGCGAACGCCGATCTGACGGCGGGGTAAGCGGTCGCTCCACCCTCCGGGGTCGGGCCACTCGGGTTCGCGGTGGGCGTAGCCGGCCAGTCATTTCGATCCGGCGTATTGCGTATCCGACACGGGTTCCAGCCAATCGGCCGTGTTGCCGTCCAAGGCCTCCTGCAGCGCGATATGGGTCATGGCCGCTTCCGGGGCGGCCCCGTGCCAGTGTTTTTCACCGGGCTCGAACCAGACGACGTCGCCGGCGCGGATGACGCGCAACGGGTGGCCCCAGCTCTGCGCGAGCCCGCGGCCCGCGGTGACAATCAGCGTCTGGCCGAGCGGGTGCGTGTGCCAGGCCGTCCTTGCGCCGGGCTCGAAGGTGACGCTGACCGCCCGCAGACGGGCGGGCGCCGGGGTCTCGATGATCGGATCCAGGCGGACACGGCCGGTGAAATAGTCCGGCGAGGGCGTGACGGAGGGGCGGCTGCCGCAGGGCTCGATCATCATGACGGTTTCTCCTTCTCTCACGGCAGAACGGCAACGCATCATCCTGCTACGGAAACGGTGGGACGGGAAGGGCGAAGCCGCAAGAGCACCCGGGACGCGAGGGGCGTCCGGGCCTTGGAGAGAAAGGTTGGGTCGCTGTCATCAGCCCCAACCCGGCGGCGGACGGCGCTGGAAGATGAGCGCATCGATCGCCGAGCGGATCGCGGCGAGGACGGCCTGTATGTGTTGATACATTTCAAGTCCTCCGGTCTTTGCAAGCCGACTACTCGTTTCCGGCTCTACGCCCCCTTGATCGCACACGGCGGCAGCCGAGCCTGTTTCCCCGGTGACAGAGGATCGATCGCGCAAAATTCTTTCGTTGCGGCGATTTGCGTTGAACGGAAGTTGCGCTAAGAACCGCGCGAACCCGCTTTCTTTGACGAGGAACTTCCCATGACAGAGCGCAACCTCCTCCTCCTGCCTGGCGACGGCATTGGCCCGGAAGCCATGGCGGAAGTCCGCAAGATCATTGCCTACATGAACGCCGAAAAGGGTGCCGGATTCGTCACCGACGAAGGCCTCGTCGGCGGCTCCGCCTACGACGCCCATGGCGCTGCGATCTCGGAAGCGGACATGCAGAAGGCGCTCGATGCCGACGCCGTGCTGTTCGGCGCCGTCGGCGGGCCGAAGTGGGACGCGGTGCCCTACGAGGTGCGCCCCGAGGCCGGCCTGCTGCGCCTGCGCAAGGACCTGAAGCTGTTTGCCAACCTGCGTCCGGCGATCTGCTACCCCGCACTTGCCAACGCCTCCTCGCTTAAAGCCGAGCTCGTCGAAGGGCTCGACATCCTGATCGTGCGCGAGTTGACCGGCGGCGTCTATTTCGGCGAGCCGAAGGAGATCATCGACCTCGGCAACGGCCAGAAGCGCGGCATCGACACGCAGGTCTACGACACCTACGAGATCGAGCGCATCGCCGGCGTCGCCTTCGAACTGGCGCGCACCCGCAACAACCGCGTCTGCTCGATGGAAAAACGCAACGTCATGAAGTCGGGCGTGCTCTGGAACCAGGTGGTGACCGAGACTCACAAGCGCTCCTACTCGGACGTGCAGCTCGAACACATGTTGGCCGACGCCGGCGGCATGCAGCTCGTGCGGGCGCCGAAGCAGTTCGACGTGATCGTCACCGACAACCTGTTCGGCGACATGCTCTCCGACGTCGCAGCGATGCTGACCGGTTCGCTCGGCATGCTGCCGTCGGCCTCGCTCGGCGCACCGGACGCCAAGACCGGCAAGCGCAAGGCGCTCTACGAGCCCGTGCATGGCTCGGCGCCGGACATCGCCGGCAAGGGCATCGCCAACCCGATCGCCATGATTGCCTCCTTTGCGATGTGCCTGCGCTACTCCTTCAACCTGGTGAAGGAAGCCGACGACCTGGAAAAGGCAATCGCCAACGTGCTCGACCGCGGCATCCGCACCGGCGATATCATGGCCGAGGGCTGCACGAAGGTCGGCACCACCGCGATGGGCGACGCGATCCTCGCCGAGTTCAAGGCGCTGTCGGCCTGAGACGATTGCGGGGGGCGTGACAAATGCCCCCCACACACAAGGGCGCCGGGAGGCTTTCCGACCTGGCGGTCGCCGCGGCATCAAGGCGCTATGACCATCGTCCGCAACCTTGAAAACGCCTCCGGCGACGACCAAGGTCAGGGCTCACGACAGGAGCCCCCATGAACCGTCCGCTGTCCTCCTCGCTCTGGATCTTCACCACCGCCGCCGTGCTTGTCGCCGCGCTCGTCCCGTTCGATGCGCGGCTGTCGGAGTATGCACAGGGTCTCCCCGAGCCGTTGATCGCCTTCAATCGGACGATTACCGATTTCGGCACCTTCCGCTGGATGATCTACGGATCGGGACTGTTGGCGATCGTCGCTTTCGTCCTCCATCACGCCAGTCGCAGCGAGACGGTGGCCGGCCGGGCCCGAACGGCCATGCGGCTGTTTTCCTATTTCTTCGTCACGATCGGCAGCGCCAGCGCGCTCGTCCACCTCCTGAAGACATTGATCGGCCGGGCGCGGCCGGAATTGCTGGTCGAGCTCGGCGCCTATAGCCTGACGCCGTTTACAGGAAACACGGTTTTCGAGAGCTTTCCTTCCGGCCACTCGGCGGCGGTCGGCTCGTTCTTCGGCGCCTTCGCGCTGCTCGTGCCACGGCTGCGGCCGCTGTTCCTTGCAGGCGCGTTCTTAATCGGCGTGTCGCGGGTGATCGTCGGCGCCCACTATCCGAGCGACGTTGCCGCCGGGCTGCTGGTCGGGCTGTGGTGCGCGGTGATGGCGGCCTTCCTGTTCGCCCGCTGGAACGTGCTGTTCCGGCTCGATGCCGCCGGCTGGCCGCGACCCAAGATCGCCTTCGACGGGCCCGCGAAGGAATGATGTGGCGCCCATAAAAAGACCGGCGCGTGTCACCACGCGCCGGTCGCCATGCCCCCCCGTTGGAGGGGATCATTCCATGGTGTGGATGTCGCGGTCCTTCGTTTCCGGCAGGAACAGCAGGCCGATGACGAGGGTGATCGCCGCGAAGACGATCGGGTACCAGAGGCCGTAGTAGATATCGCCCTGGGCGGCACTCATCGCAAATGCCGTCGCCGGCAACAGACCGCCGAACCAGCCGTTGCCGATGTGGTAGGGCAGCGACATGCCGGTGTAGCGGATGCGGGTCGGGAACAGCTCGACGAGCAGTGCTGCGATCGGGCCGTAGACCATCGTCACGTAGATGACGAGAACCGTCAGGACGGCGATGATCTTGGTCCAGTTGACGGCAGCCGGGTCGGCGACCATCGCGAAGGCGCCACCGTTGGCAATCGTGAACACCGACATGCTGTCGACGCCCGCTGCTTCCTCGGCAGTAAGCAGCTTGGCAATCACCAGTTCCTCGCCGGTCATCGCGGCCTTGTCGCCGGCGCGGATAGCGGCGGCATCGAGGGCGAGTTCCGGGTTGGCGGCGACGAAGGCGTCGAGCTTGGCATCCGGCACCTTGGCGGCGGCGCGGTTCAGCGGGTAGCCGGCGTCGTGCAGGGCCATGTTGGTCTGCTTTTCGAAGGCAGCCGTCATTGCCTTGGCCTGGTCGCCGGCAGCAATCGCGTCGAAGCTGTTGATGACGGTCTCGCCGATCTTAACGGTGGCCGGGGTGCCCGGCGCCGCCGTCGTGACGACGTCGTAGGGCACGGAGTTCTTCGTCAGGAACGCGGTGGCAATGTCGCACGAGGTGGTGAACTTCGCCGTGCCGGTCGGGTTGAACTGGAACTTGCAGTCGCCGGGGGCTGCGGTGATGGTCGCGCGGACCGTTGCCTGTGCCTGGGCGAGTGCCGGGTTGCCGGCCCAGGTCAGCGCCTTGAACAGCGGGAAGTAGGTCAGGATGGCCAGCAGCAGGCCGGCCATGATGATCGGCTTGCGGCCGATCTTGTCCGACAGCCAGCCGAAGAAGACGAAGAAGCCGGTACCGAGAATCAGCGACGCTGCGACCATGATGTTGGCCGACTGGCTTTCGACCTTCAGCACGCCGGTCAGGAAGAACAGCGCGTAGAACTGGCCCGAATACCAGACAACGGCCTGGCCGACGACGGCGCCGAACAGTGCAAGCAGGGCGATCTTGGCGTTCTTCCACTGGCCGAAGGCCTCCGAAAGCGGCGCCTTCGAGGTCTTGCCTTCTTCCTTCATCTTCTTGAAGGCCGGCGATTCGTGCATCTTCAGACGGATCCAGACGGAGACGCCGAGAAGCACGACCGAAACGAGGAACGGAATGCGCCAGCCCCAGGCGGCAAAGGCTTCCTTGCCGAGGGCGAACTGGACACCCAGGATGACGATCAGCGACAGGAACAGGCCGAGTGTCGCCGTGGTCTGGATCCAGGAGGTGAAGTAGCCGCGACGGCCGTGCGGCGCGTGCTCGGCCACGTAAGTTGCGGCGCCACCGTATTCACCGCCAAGCGCCAGGCCCTGCAGCATGCGCAGGACGAGCAGCAGGAGCGGGGCTGCGATGCCGATCGAGGCGGCACCGGGCAGGATGCCGACGAGGAAGGTCGACAGACCCATGATCAGGATCGTCACGAGGAAGGTGTACTTGCGGCCGACGAGGTCGCCGAGACGGCCAAAGACGAGCGCGCCGAACGGCCGGACCAGGAAGCCGGCGGCAAAGGCCAGCAGCGCGAAGATGTTGCGCGTGGCTTCGGGATAGGAACTGAAGAAGGCCGCGCCGATATAGACGGCAAGCGAACCATAGAGATAAAAATCGTACCACTCGAAAACGGTGCCAAGCGAGGAGGCGAAGATGACTTTCTTCTCCTCGCTTGTCATGGGTTTGGCCTTAGGGCCTTCTGCTGTCGCAATATTCGCCATTGTGAAATCCTCCACTTCAAACGGCCTAGGGGAGCGCCCGCCGCTCTCGTCAACCGATCCTCCTCGGCCGGACGAACATGGTGCGCCTTGTCACAAAATGGCAGAAAAGTGGTGAACGCGGCAGCGCGGCTTTCGGATTATGACTTTAGTCTAAGTCCCAAGGATCGCGCCATGATTGCGGGGAAAAGGGCGGCAGCCCGAGGCGATCGCGCCTTGCGGAGCGATGACCAAGCGCGATGCGCCGGCAGGGTTGGCAAAACGTGATCGCCAATCCGCGGCCCCGGCAGCCGCCCTCACTTGACTCCCGGGCAAAATCACTTAATAGCAGCCCCGGAAAAGGACAGCGTCCCATGCTTTGCCGCGACTTCATTATCGCTGACAGCAGCCTTCTGGCGGATTCCGCCGGAGCGGAATCGCGTTGCCCCGCTTCCTCGAAAACACCGGCCAAAACGACGACGAAAACCGTCTGACGTCTCTGGCCCGCCGCTCTCTCCCCGGCAAGGCCGGGGACCGGAACCCGCGTCGCATGCCGCCGGGTTTCCCCTCACGAAGCCGAGGAGAGACAGAGAAAGAGAGCTAGACACATGGGTTTCAAGATTGCAGTCGCCGGCGCTACCGGCAATGTCGGACGCGAGATGCTGAACATCCTCGTCGAGCGCGGTTTCCCCGCCGATGAGGTCGTGGCGCTGGCCTCCAGCCGCTCCGTCGGCACGGAAGTCTCCTACGGCGACAAGACGCTGAAGGTGCACAATCTCGAGACTTACGACTTCTCCGACACCGATATCTGCTTGATGTCCGCGGGCGGCGCGGTGTCGCTGAAGTATTCGCCGAAGATCGGCGCCCAGGGCTGTGTCGTCATCGACAATTCGTCGGCCTGGCGCTACGACGCCGAGGTGCCGCTGATCGTTCCGGAAGTGAACCCGGACGCCATCGCCGGCTTCACCAAGAAGAACATTGTCGCCAACCCGAACTGCTCGACCGCCCAGCTCGTCGTCGCGCTCAAGCCGCTGCATGACCGCGCCACGATCAAGCGCGTTGTCGTCTCGACCTACCAGTCGGTTTCCGGTGCCGGCAAGGAGGGCATGGACGAGCTCTTCAACCAGACGCGCGCCGTCTTCGTCGCCGACCCGATCGAGAGCAAGAAGTTCACCAAGCGCATCGCCTTCAACGTCATCCCGCACATCGACGTGTTCATGGAGGACGGCTACACGAAGGAAGAGTGGAAGGTGCTGGCCGAGACGAAGAAGATGCTCGACCCGAAGATCAAGGTGACCTGCACGGCCGTGCGCGTTCCCGTCTTCATCGGCCACTCCGAATCGGTCAACATCGAGTTCGAAAAGGAAATCACCGCCGAAGAGGCACGCGATATCCTGCGCGAAGCGCCGGGCTGCCAGGTGATCGACAAGCCGGAAAACGGCGGCTACATCACCCCTTACGAATCGGCCGGCGAGGACGCCACCTACATCTCGCGCATCCGTGAGGACGCGACGGTCGAAAATGGCCTCAACATGTGGGTCGTCTCCGACAACCTGCGCAAGGGCGCGGCACTGAACACGATCCAGATCGCCGAGTTGCTCGTCAACCGCGGGCTGATCAAGGCGAAGAAGCAGGCCGCCTGAGGGACAGCAACATAGAGCGTGAAAATAAAGGTCCCGCCTCAACCGTCAGACGGGGGCGGGACATTTGCCTTGATCGCGACATTGTCGGCGGGTATGGCACCCGCCGATTGCGTTAAGCGGCAATGACTCGCCTGACGGGCATTGGCATGTTTGTGAAGCAAAGCGGTTCGAGATCTCGGAGTTGATTTTATGGGCTTGATGAAAAGGATGTTCCAGGGGCTGGCGGCAGCGATGCTGACGGCGGCGATTCCAGCGGTGACGTTGGCCGCGCCATGCGGCGACAACGCCAATGGGTTCGCAGGCTGGGTCGACCAGTTCAAGGCAGAAGCGTCCGGCAATGGAATCGACCCGCGCACCCTCGACAGGGCGTTTGCCGAGGTCGGCTATAACCGGGCGACGATCCGTGCCGACCGCGGCCAGAAGAGCTTCAAGCTGTCGCTCGACCAGTTCATGCAGAAGCGCGGCGGACAGACGATCATCAACCGTGGCAAGGGCCTGCGCAAGCAGAATGCGGCTCTCTTCGCCCGCATTGAGAGCCAGTACGGCGTGCCGGCCGGACCGCTCATCGCGATCTGGGGCATGGAAACCGGCTTCGGCGGTTTCCTGGGCAAGGAGCACACGCTTTCGGCGGTGGCCACGCTCGCCTATGACTGCCGGCGTTCGGAATACTTCACCAACCAACTCTACGCGGCCCTCAATCTCGTGCAGAGCGGCACGTTGAGCACGCAGGCGCGCGGCGCGGCCCATGGCGAGATCGGTCAGACCCAGTTCCTGCCGGTCAACGTTCTCAAGTACGGCGTGGACGGGGATGGCGACGGCCGCATCGACCTCGTCCGCTCCAAGGCGGACGCGCTCGCCTCGACCGCAAACTTCCTGCGCGGCCACGGCTGGAGCGCCGGCGCCGGCTATCAGCCGGGTGAGACGAATTTCGCAGCCATTCAGGGCTGGAACGCGGCCAGCGTCTATCAGCAGGCGATCGCCATCATCGCCGCGGAGATCGACGGCGGCTGACGCCGGTTCTGACTGCTTGATCCGAAGGCCCGGCACCTGTCGGGCCGCGATCACGGGCGAAGCCTTCTTATATTTCGAGCGGCCTCAACGAACCCGTCATGCCGGACCTGATCCGGCATCCAGCGCGCTCAAGTCCTTGAGCGCGAGAGACCCTCGCGCGCCGCCGACGCGGCGTTTCTGGCCCCGGATCAAGTCCGGGGCGACGGAAGAGGGCGGATTGCGCGTATGAGTGTTCCGTCGGCAGTCTGGCCCGGGCACGCGCAGAGTGTCTTCGTCACATTCCCGGCCGGCCAAAGTCGCCGGTTTTCGCGTCCATGATCCAGAGCTCGCCGGTGGAGATGTCGAACCAGGCGCCGTGCAGGTTGAGCTTGCCGCGCTGTTCGAGAATCTCGACGCAGGGAAACGTTCTCAGGTTGGCGATCGAGTTGCGGATCGAGACGCGTTCCAGCGCGCGCTGGCGCTCGCTGGCGGTCATCACGTCGTTGTTCTGGATCTGCGCGGCGGCCGGCTTCAAAAGGTTCATCCAACGGCCGATGAAATCACCCGGCGACAGCGGTTCCGCATCCGGATCGAGTGCGGCCTTGATGCCGCCGCAGCGGCCGTGGCCCATGACGACGATGTCGGAGACGCGCAGCGACTGCACCGCGAATTCAAGGGCGGCCGAGGTCGAATGGTAATGGCCGTCCGGTTCGTAGGGCGGCATCAGATTGGCGACGTTGCGGACCACGAACAGTTCGCCGGGACCGCTGTCGAAGATGGTTTCCGGCCCCGCGCGCGAATCGCAACAGGCGATCACCATCGTCTTCGGTTTCTGGCCGCTTTCCGCGAGCGCCTTGTAGCGCTGCTGCTGTTCGCTGAAGCGTCCGTCCATGAAATTCTGATAACCGGTCAGAAGGCGGTCCGGAAAGCGATGCATTTGGTCGGTACTCCCGTACTATGACGAATGAGTAGAAGCGCGGAAAAATGCTGTATCGGGCACGGCCTCGCTGCGCAAGCCTGACGGCGCCGTGATTTTTCATCCTCCTGCAACCGCGCGAGGAGATGACTACCAGCCACATTCTACGCGTTTGCGGCGCCTACCGGGTTCGTTTGGCGGCGGGATGGACGAGCCGGCGCATCTGCACCATGGCCATCGGCGTGGCGAGGCTGGCGGCATCCTGCTCGAGGGTCAGCTCGTCTGCACCGCGCTTGGCGCTGCGCGCCACGATCTCGAAGACGCTGGCGGTCGCCAACTGCAAGGCCCGCTCCTCGGACAGGCCCTCGAGCAGCCGCGACAGGAAGACGGCGGCGACGAGATCGCCTGTCCCGTTCGGCGGGTTGGGAACCTGGCGATGCTCGGCGAGAAGCGCCGTCCGGCCGGAAAGATAGAGATTGCCGGTGCTTCCGGCCATCATCGCCACGGCGGAGGTGACCAGCATGCGCGACGGTCCGAGCGACAGCGCCGCGTCCATGATCGCGGCATTCGTCTCGAGCGGTGCACCGGCAAGCCAGGCGAGCTCGAACCGGTTCGGGGTGGCGATCGAGGCAAGCGGCAGCAGCTCGTCGCGGATCGCCTCGGCGGTGGCAAGCGGCACATAGAGGCCGCCTTCGTCGCCGCAAACCGGGTCGCAGAGATAGACGATCTCCGGGTTCTCGGCCCTAAGCGCGCGCACCAGCCGGGCAATCGAGGAGGCTTGTGCCGCCTCGCCGATATAGCCCGACAGCACCGCCTTGATCTCGCCGCGCCAGGGAGCGCCGATCAGGTCGTCGACCAGTGCGTCGAATTCGCTGGCGCCGATCACGACCCGTGTTGCCCGGCCATGCCCGGGATGCCAGGGAAGGATGACGGTGGGAACGGCCCACACTGGATGGCCGAGGGATTCCAGCGCGAAGACCGCGGCCCGGTTTCCGACCGTGCCGCGCACGACATGGCTCGATATGACAAGGATCGCGCCCTTTTCGACTTCGCTCATCCGATGCGTCTTTCCAGGTCGGTTGCGCCTGCGATCATCCATTGAACCATGGCTTTGCCATCCGCAAGAAAATGTTGGGCGGACAGTAAAAATGCGCCGACGCTTGGCCGAAAACCTCGATCGGGCGCCTCCAAACCCCATCAAGGGCGTTCCGGGAATGCGGCAACTTCTGCTGATTTTGACCAGAAAATTCGAAATTTGCCCAATTTTTTGCGGAGATTGCCGCCGGTTTTGGAGATTTTCGGACAAAATCGATTGAAATCAGCCGAATAGCTACAAAAACGTCGCGAGGAGAATTTCTCTTCTGCTAGGGTCCTGACATCCAATTTCGGGGGAAATTCATGTCTACACGCAGCAATACAAGGAGAGAGAAACAGATCGATGCGGTAGCGGCCGCCGCGGCGAAGAGAGGGGAGAAGTTCATCGATCCCTCGATCCTCTTCGGGCGAGCCAGCAACGACGATCTCGACATCTACAGCGACGAGATGCTGGCGGCGACCGCGGCCCATGCCTACGCAGAGATCTCTGCCTGGGACGGCTGCGAACCGCGCGTGACGGTCACCACGGTCTCTACCGTCGCCCCGCAGGGAACGCCGGTCTCGATCCTGTCGGTCACCGACCGCAACCAGCCGTTCCTGTATGACTCGGTGATGGGCGAGGTGACGAGCACGCACCGCGACATCCATCTTGCCGTCCATCCGATTTTGGTGATCGAACCGGACCAGGAGCCGAGGCTGTTTTCCCCCGACGAGCCGAGCGATCCGGCCCATCGCGTCAGCCACATCGAGATCCATCTCACGGCGCTTGGCGCCTCCGAGGCGGCGAGCCTGATCGAGCGCATCCACCATGTGCTCACCCAGGTTCACCTGGCGGTCGGCGATTGGAAGCCGATGATGGACACGCTGGCGCTTGCCGTTTCGGAGATGGCGCAGAACGGCGGCGCGCGCCGCCAGGCTGACAGGGACGAGGCCATCGCCTTCCTCGACTGGCTGCGCGACGACAACTTCACCTTCCTCGGCATGCGCGAGTACACCTACAGCAGCAAGGGTGACAAGGCGCTGGTCGAGCGCGGCACCGGCAAGGGCCTTGGCATTTTGTCCGATCCGGATGTGCGCGTGCTGCGGCTCGGCAAGGACGCGGTAACGACGACGCCTGAAATCCTGGCCTTTCTCGAAGGGCCCGACTTCCTGATCGTCACCAAGGCGAACGTGCGCTCCTTCGTCCACCGCCGCGCCTACATGGACTACATCGGCGTGAAGCGGTTCGACGCCGACGGCAACGTCACCGGCGAGCTCAGGATCGTCGGCCTATTCACCTCGACCGCCTACACCCACGCCGCGTCGCAGATCCCGTTGCTGCGCTCCAAGGTCCAGGCGATCATCGAGCATTTCGGCTACGATCCGCAGAGCCACTCCGGCAAGATGCTGATCAACACGCTGGAATCCTATCCGCGCGACGACCTCTTCCAGATCGATACGGGATTGCTGGCGACCTTCTGCGAGCAGATCAACGAACTCAGCGACCGGCCGCGCATCCGCGTGCTGCCGCGGATCGACCATTTCGACCGCTTCGTCTCCGTGATCGTCTACGTGCCGCGCGAGCAGTATGATTCGGACGTACGCGAGAAAATCGGCGCCTATCTCAAGACGGTCTACGACGGGCGCGTGTCCGCCTACTATCCGGCCTTTCCGGAAGGCGGCCTTGCGCGCGTGCACTTCATCATCGGCCGCTCCGGCGGCAAGACGCCGCGCGTCCCGCAGAAGAAGCTCGAACTGGCGGTCCGCGATATCGCCACCCGCTGGACCGACCGCTTCGAGGCGCTGGCCGGCCCGGACGCAACCAAGCTGATCGCGCCGCAAGCCTATCAGGAAGCGTTCACCCCGGCGGAAGCCCACGCCGACCTCGGCATCATCGAGGCGGCGACCGAAGCCGACCCGATCCACATCGCCTTCTACCGCAAGCCCGGCAACACCGACACGAAGATGCTCGAGCTGAAGATCTTCCATGCCGGCGATGCGGTGTCGCTGTCGCGGCGCGTGCCGCTTCTGGAGAACCTCGGCTTCAAAGTGGTGAGCGAGCAGACGCATGACATCGAAGTGATGCAGGAAGACGGCTCGCGCCGGCTCGTCGTGCTGCACGACATGGAACTGCGCCATCGCGACGGGCTGGACATCAACCTGCCGAAGCTCGCCGGCGTGCTGAAGGAAGCCTTCCTGTCGGCCTGGCACGGCCGCACGGACGACGACACGTTCAATCGCCTGGTGATGACGGCCGGCCTGAACGCCGGCGAGATCATGGTGGTGCGCGCCTATGCGCGCTATCTGCGCCAGACCGGGATCGCCTACTCGCAGGACTACATCGCCGACACGCTGAACAGGTATCCGCTCATCGCCGCCGACCTGTTCCACCTGTTTGCGACACGCTTCGACCCGAAGCTTGCCGAGCGCAAGCGGGAAAAGCAGGGTGGCGAGCTCTCCGCCAAGATCGAAGAGGCGCTGGCCGGTGTGCCGAGCCTCGACGAAGACCGGATTTTGCGCCGCTATGTCAACGCGATCCAGTCGACGCTGAGGACAAACTACTTCCAGCGCGACGGCGAGGGTCGGCCGCTTCCCGCCCTTGCCTTCAAGCTCGATCCGCAGGCGCTCGAAGGACTGCCGGAGCCAAGGCCCTTCCGTGAAATTTTCGTCTACGGCGCCGAGGTCGAGGGCGTGCACCTGCGCTACGGCCGCGTCGCCCGCGGCGGTTTGCGCTGGTCAGACCGCGCGCAGGACTACCGCACCGAAGTGCTGGGCCTGGTGAAGGCGCAGCAGGTCAAGAACGCCGTGATCGTGCCGGTCGGCGCCAAGGGCGGCTTCTATCCGAAACAACTGCCGGTCGGCGGCAGCCGCGATGCGGTCTTCAACGCCGGGAAGGAGGCCTACAAGACCTTCATCCGCACGCTCTTGTCGGTGACGGACAACATCGAGGGGCAGGCGGTCGTGCCGCCGCGCGACACCGTGCGGCTCGACGCCGACGATCCCTATTTCGTCGTCGCCGCCGACAAGGGCACGGCGACGTTCTCCGACACGGCGAACGCGCTGGCGCAGGAGGCCGGCTTCTGGCTCGACGACGCCTTTGCCTCCGGCGGTTCGGCCGGCTACGACCACAAGAAGATGGGGATTACCGCGCGCGGTGCCTGGGAGACGGTGAAGCGCCATTTCCGCGAGATGGACATCGACATCCAGAAGACGCCTTTCTCGGTCGTCGGCGTCGGCGACATGTCCGGCGACGTGTTCGGCAACGGCATGCTGCTGTCGCGCAAGACGCGGCTGATCGCCGCCTTCGACCACCGCGACATCTTCATCGACCCTAGCCCGGATACCGAGCTCTCCTTCGCCGAACGCAAGCGCATGTTCGCGCTGCCGCGCTCGAGCTGGCAGGATTATGACCGCGCCGCCCTCTCCAAGGGGGCGATGATCATCCCGCGCACGGAAAAATCCGTGACGCTGACCAGCGAGGCGATGGCCGCGATCGGCATCGACAAGCAAAAGGCCACCCCCTTCGAGATCATGACCGCAATCCTCAAGGCGCCGGTCGACCTGCTCTGGTTCGGTGGCATCGGCACCTATGTCCGTGCTGCCAGCGAGACGGATGCGGAGGTGGGCGACCGCGCCAACGACGCGATCCGCGTCACCGGCGAGGAGGTGCAGGCCCGGGTGATCGGCGAGGGCGCCAACCTCGGCGTCACCCAACGCGGCCGCATCGCCTTCGGTCTGAAGGGCGGCCGGTGCAACTCGGACGCGATCGACAACTCTGCCGGTGTCAATTCCTCGGACGTCGAGGTCAACATCAAGATCGCGCTCGCCTCGGCCATGCGCGAGGAGCGGCTGACGCGGCCGAAGCGCAACACGCTGCTCGCCTCGATGACGGACGAGGTCGCGCAGCTGGTGCTGCGCAACAACTATTTGCAGTCGCTGGCGATCTCGCTCTGCGAGCGGCAGGGCCAGGCGAACCGTCCCGGCCTGTCGCGGCTGATGACGCGGCTGGAGGCTGCCGGACAGTTGAACCGCAAGGTCGAGATGCTGCCGAGCGACCAGGTGATGGACGAACGCTACCACGCCGGCAAGCCGCTGACGCGGCCGGAGATCGGCGTGCTTCTCTCCTACTCGAAGCTCGTGCTGTTCGACGAGATCCTCGAGAGCGACCTGCCGGACGATCCCTATTTCGAGCCGACCCTGATCAACTATTTCCCGGCAAAGATGCAGCGCGCCTATGCCGAGGACATCCGGTCGCACCGGCTGCGCCGCGAGATCATCGCGACGATCCTGGCGAATGGCGTGATCAACCGCGGCGGGCCGGCCTTCGTCAGCCAGCTGACCGACGGCAGCGGCTATTCGAGCGCGGACGTCGTCAAGGCGGCCATGCTGGCCTTCGAGGGCTACGAGCTGTTCCCGCTCTATGCGGCCGCTGATGCGCTGGACAATGCGATCGCCGGGTCGGCGCAGAACGAGGTCTACGAGGATCTCGGCCGGATCTTCGCCAACGCCACGGCGCTGCTGCTGACCACCGGTGCCATCAACGCGCCGATGGACACGGCGGTGCACAAGCTGAAGCAGGCGCTCAAGCAACTGCGGCCGCATCTCGCCAGCCTGATGCCCGAGGCGGCGCGCGAGGAGTTGCGCCGCAAAGCGCTCTCGTTCGAGGACAAGGGCGTTCCGGAGCAGCTTGCGGGCGAGATCGCCGACCTTCTGGCGATGAGCTTCGTTCCGGAGATCATGCTGATCGCCACCCAGACAGGGGACAATCTGGTGCGCACGGCGCAGACCTTTGCCGGCATCAGCGAGACCCTCAACATCGGGGCCCTGCTCGGTGCGGCCGCGCGCGTGCCGACCACGGACCTCTACGAATCGCTCGCACTGGCGCGCAACCTCGCCGATATCGCCTTTGCGCGCCGCGAGCTCACCATGTCCGTGCTCGCCAAGCACAAGGGTGACAAGCAACCGCTCTCGGCCTGGCGGGCTGCCGACGGCGAAAGGCTGGGCCTGGTGACGGGACGCCTCGGCGCGCTGACCGAGGCCGGCGAAGCGACGCTTGCGAAGATCTCCGTCGCCGCCGGCGCTTTGAGCGACCTTGCGCACGGCCGGGCAAGGTGAGAAGGTTCTGCCGGGCGCCCCGACGCCCGGCAGCATGAGGCGCCCGGGAAAACGATAGTCGGCTAACCATCGGCTCTTGTCTCTGGCCCTGTGCCATCGCCGGCATGGGCGGCTGCACAAGCTCGGCACCGGAGGGGCGATGACAGGCAGGGAAGAAATGGCCGGACGCCGGGCGGGGCGGATCGGCATCTGGGGCTGGATGCTGTTCGACTGGGCGGCCCAGCCCTTCTTCACCGTCATCACCACCTTCATCTTCGGCCCCTATCTCGTCTCGCGCATGGCGGCAGACCCGGTGGCCGGACAGGCCGCCTGGAGCTACACGCTCACGATCTCCGGCATCATCATCGCCGTGCTTTCCCCGGTGCTCGGCGCGGTCGCCGACAGGACCGGCCGGCGCAAGCCCTGGATCGGTTTCTTCGCGGTCGTCCAGATCGTATCGCTCTGGATGCTCTGGTATGCCGTGCCCGGAACAGGTCTTCTCATGCCGCTGGCGATGATCGTGCTGGCGACCATCGCCGCGGAGTTTTCGATCGTCTTCAACGATTCTATGATGCCGAGACTGGTGCCGCCGCAGGAGGCCGGACGCATCTCGAACCTCGCCTGGGGGCTCGGCTATCTCGGCGGCATGATCGTCCTGATCGGCGTCGTGCTGCTGCTGGCGGCCAACCCGGAAACCGGCAGGACGGCGCTCGGCATCGGGCCGCTGTTCGGCCTGGACGCGGCCAAGGGCGAGGACGCGCGCATCACCGGGCCGATTTCGGCCGTCTGGTATCTTGTCTTCGTCCTGCCGATGTTTTTGTTCACGCCCGATGGCGGACGCGGCATGCGCATCGGCCCCGCGGTTGTGGCGGGCCTTGCGGATCTGCGTCACACATTTGCCGAACTGAAAGGGCGCCCCGGCATCGTCCGGTTCCTGATCGCGCGAATGATCTACCAGGACGGCGTCAACGGCCTGCTGGCGCTGGGCGGCACCTTTGCGGCGGGCATGTTTGCCTGGCAGACGATGGAGCTTGGCATCTACGGCATCATCCTGAACGTGGTGGCGATCGGTGGCTGCCTGTGGGCAAGCCGGCTCGACAGCCGCTTCGGCTCGAAGAGCGTGGTCGTCGCCAGCCTCATATGCCTGACCGTCGCCACCCTCGGTATCGTTTCGACGGCACCGGGCCATACCCTGTTTGGTCTCGTCCCCCTGTCCACCGCCGATTCCGGCGGTCTGTTCGGCACCCCCGCGGAGAAGGCCTATATCGTCTACGGACTGCTCGTCGGCATCGCCTTCGGTCCCGTGCAGGCGTCCGCACGCTCCTATCTGGCGCGCAGCGTGGCGCCGGAGGAGGCCGGACGCTACTTCGGGCTCTACGCGCTGACCGGACGGGCCACGTCCTTTGCCGCCCCGCTCTCCGTCGGCCTGATCACCAGCGCAACCGGATCGGCCGCGCTCGGCATGGGCGCGCTCGTCGTCTTCCTCGGAGTCGGCCTCGTCCTGCTGCTGCCGACACCTTATCCCGCGCACGACCCGGACGGTCGCGGGTCCGCCGGATAACGCCGGGGCAGATCGCCGCGCGGGGCGAGGCTGCGTCGATACAGGCATTTGCTACAGTTAGGACAGGCGTATTGGGCCTTCCGCTTCATCGGCATCGTGGCGGCCAGATGCGATCGACAGCAACATGTCGCGCTTGAGGATCGTGATGACCGACGGTCGGTCGAACTCGATCAGGCCGCTGCGCTTGAAGTCGTTGAGGCAGCGACTCACGGTTTCAAGGGTCATGCCGAGCCAATCGGCAAGGTCGGCGCGCGTGAGGTGAAGCTTGAAGGAGAATGTGTTCCCCCCCGCGTCGGGGCCGTTGCACGAAAACTGGTTCGCCAGGTCGAGCAGCGCCGTAGCCATCTTTTCCGGGACGGTCTTTTGCCCGAGCAACGTGGCATGCGCGCGGGAACGACCGAGCAGGCGCTGAAAGACATCGGCAGTACCGGACGCATCCATTTCGCTGTCCATTTCTTCCAATTGCGTCATCGCCATCGCAACGGCCCTGACTGGCGCAGTGGCGTATGGGCCTGCACCGAAGATCTGGCCCGCACTGAAGATCTGGCCGGGACCGAGGACGTCCAGGATTTGGCGTCGTCCGTCGCGGAGCGTCTGGAAGATGCAAACACAGCCCGCGACAATGCGAACGAGCGCGTCACGGTGGAAACTGCCGGCGAAGACCTGCGCGCCACGCGGGTAAAGCAGCGGTTCAGGCGAACTTTCCGGTCGACAGCTGGATTTTTGGGATCTGATGGGTTCGACGAACGCGGCGTCGACCTTCGTGGATGTATCGAGCATAGGACTATCCGGCACGAGGCCGGACGTTCCATCAAACGGTGATTCCGGCGCGACTTGAAGGTGCCGCTGCCGCGAGGGCAGCGACGGCTCTGACGAGCAAGCCGGATGGTGGGCCACGGGGTGGCGTATTGGGCGGGAACAACCGATGGAAAAACGCCTCCGTGCGGATCGGAGTTCTGCGCTCCCGCTCGTAAGGCATCAGGTCGCCGAGCGTATCGGCCGGGCCGGGCAGTGCCGCCGCCGCGCCAAGCCGGCAGGCTTCGCAGCCCTTGTTCAAGGCCAGGCCGCCGCCATCGTGCCCGCCAGCCAGGGACAGGCAGTTGTCGGGCCGCGTTCCATCGGGCAGGACGTACTGATAATCGTTCAGCGCAATGCCGTCGGGCACACCCAACACCGGCGGCTTGTGAGCAAAACCGACAGACAGAAGGGCGATCGCGCACAAGACGCGCACCAAACCCCACAACCTGTGTGTCATATCTGCCATCACACCACCCGAAATAAACGTAGTCGGACGGACTCGTCTCCACAATGCGACATTTTCTCCGGCCTCAGCCACGCCATTTCCTGTGCGTCGCGCAGGAGGCGGATGTGACGTCAATGCCGCGGCAGTGCCCGGACCGCGTGCAGGCAGGCTACCAGATCGCCCGCGCAGGCTTGGGCGAACTGCCGCAGGCTCTCGTCGTGCGCATGCTCCGCAAGGTCAAGGTAGTGGTCGAGCAGATGCTCGCAGAGCGGAACAAGCCTGGCCATTACATCGGGCTCGGGGGAAGGTTTCGAGAGATCCCGCGGTGCAACGGCTGCGGCCCGTTGCTGTGCCTTGCGGGCGTGATCCCGAATCTGCTCGCCTCCCCCGGCCGGCGCCCGCCCGGCGGCATTTGCCAGATGATCCGCAAGCTTCTGTTCGAGGGCAGCAAGATCAAGGGCCGGGACATCGCCGCGCCGGTCGCGAATCGCATGAAAGGCCCGCCGGCGTTCACGGCGCAGCGTCGCGACATGCCCGAGTTCCTCCCGCGCCATTCGTTCCGCCGCTTCGCGGATCTCGTTCGTGGGGGCGTGGGCTGCGACATAGGTCCAGAACACGAAGGCTCGCTCCTCGTTTCTGACCGCCATGGAAAAGGCGCGGTAGGAGTTGAGCAGCTCCGGAGCCACCAGTGCCGCGCCCTCGTCGTCGAACATCGGCTGTGGCGGCGGAGGGGGAGCCACCGACGCGGCATTCGTCGTTCCAATCCACTTCTCGACATTGTCGAGATGACCCTGCTCCTCGGAAACAAGCGCCTCGAATACCGCGGCGAGGGCGGGCTGGTCTTCGTCCCGCATCCGTCGAGCCAGCGCCGCATAGCCACTTATCGCTTCCATTTCCATGGAGCGCGCAAGCGCGAGCACTTCGTTCATGGAGCCGACAATCCAAGGCTCTGATTTGGTCACAGATTTTCTCTCCTAAAGAACTCGGTAATCATTCTCTTCGAAAGTCAACCGAAAAAGTTTGTCCTAGATCAAGGATGGTTGCCTCCTGACATCATAAGCCTAACCGCCATAGAAAGCCGGAGCCTATGTCAGATACCCGTATCTCTTTGCCGCGCCGCAATATTGCAACAGTTTTGATTTGGTCATTTCTGATCGTTCTTGCACTGGCATTTCCCAGTTTTGCAGGCGGACAGCTTGGTACCTTCCTCGAAAAGGTCCAGCCGAGCGAACTGTTCCAGGGCGCCGACCGCTTTGGCGAGCCGAGCGGCGATCCGCCGATCGTGCCGGTCCTGCGCGGCGATGACGTGCTCGGCTATGCCTATCTGAATTCCGACTTCACCAGTTCGATCGGCTATTCCGGCAAGCCGATCCATATCGTCGTCGGCATTGACGCCCAGGGCGTCATCCGCGGCTTCAAGATGGTCGACCACAAGGAGCCGATCGTCCTGATCGGCATACCGGAGGAAAAGGTCGTCGCCTCCCTGAACGCCCTCATCGGCAAGGACATGGGGCGCGTTGCCGCTGGCGCCGAGCGTCCGCCGCAGGTCGACATTGTCAGCGGCGCGACCGTCACCGTGCTGGTGATGGGCGACAGCGTGGCACGATCGGCGGTCCAGCTGATCCGCAGCAGTCGCCTGAATGCACAAGGCACGCCGGTGGCCGCGGCCGTCGCGGAGGTCCGCAAGCTCAACCTGGCGAAAACCGAGACCAGCGACTGGCAGACCCTGCTCGGCGATGGATCAATTCGCAGCCTCCGGATGACGGTGGGCGAGGTGTCCGACGCGTTCCGTCAGGCGGGCGAGACGATTGCCGCCGGCAAGCCGGAAACCAAGCACCCCGAAGATCGCTTCATCGACCTTTATCTCGCGCCGGTCAGCGTGCCGGCGATTGGCCGGACATTGCTCGGCGATGCCGCCTATGAGCGTCTGGCAGAGAGGCTGAAGCCGGGGCAAGCCGCCATCCTGGTCGCTGGCGATGGCGCCTATTCGTTCAAGGGATCCGGCTATGTCCGCGGCGGGATCTTCGATCGCATCGAACTGCTGCAGAACGGCCAGGGCCTTCGCTTCCGCGACCGCGACCATACCCGCATTCCCTCGCTCGCAGCCGACGGAGCGCCGCGCCTGCGCGAGATCGCCCTTTACGTCGTCCCCACCGAATTTGCCTTCGACGTCCTGCAGCCGTTCGAGTTGCAGATGCTGGTCCAGCGCAGTGCCGAAGGCCGCGACAAGTCCATCCTCACCTACAATCTGGGCTACACGCTTCCCGATGCCTATGTGACGATCGAAAGCCCGCCGCCTGCGCCGGCGGCCGCGCCCGCCGCACCGCCGGTCCCGCCGGCCGGCGACCTGCTGACGGATCAACAGATCGCCGACGGCCAGCCGCTTTGGCTCAGGATGTGGGACATGAACCGCATCAAGATCGGCGTCACCGTCGTCGCGCTGCTCGTGCTGACCGGCATCTTCTTCTTCCAGGATTGGCTGGTGAAGCGTCCGGTGATGTTTGCCTGGATCCGGCGCGGCTTTCTGCTGTTCACCCTCGTGTGGCTCGGCTGGTACGCCAACGCGCAGCTGTCGGTGGTCAACGTCCTGACCTTCATGAATTCGCTGATCACCGGTTTCAACTGGGAGTTCTTCCTGTCGGCACCACTGATCTTCATCCTGTGGGCAGCGGTCGCCGCCGCTCTCCTGTTCTGGGGACGCGGTCCGTTCTGCGGTTGGCTCTGCCCGTTCGGCGCGCTGCAGGAACTGACCAACAACGTCGCCCAGTGGCTGAAGGTCCCGCAGGTGCGCCTCCCCTGGGGGCTGCATGAACGGCTGTGGCCGATCAAGTATATAATCTTTCTCGCCCTGTTCGGCCTGTCGCTCTATTCGGTGGCGCTTGCCGAGGTCTTCGCCGAAGTCGAACCGTTCAAGACCGCGATCATCCTCAAGTTCGCCCGCGAATGGCCGTTCGTGATCTTCGCCCTGACGGTCCTGTCGGCGGGACTGTTCATCGAGCGCTTCTACTGCCGCTACCTCTGCCCACTCGGCGCCGCACTCGCCATCCCGGGGCGCATCCGGATGTTCGAATGGCTGAAGCGCTGGCCCGAATGCGGCTCGCCTTGCCAGCGATGCGCCAAGGAATGCCCGGTGCAGTCGATCCATCCCGAGGGCCAGATCAACGTCAACGAATGCATCTACTGCATGCATTGCCAGGAGCTCTACCACGACGACCATCGCTGTCCGCACATGATCCAGGTGCGGCTGAAGCGGGAGAAGTTCATGGCGCTGTCGACACCGGCGTCGCGCGGCGACGCGCCGGCCAAGACCGTCGTTACCCACAAGGGGACGCCGATCAAGAAAGCAGATCCACAAGTGGACAATCCAGCACCGTCAACCAACTAAGGAGAGGATACCATGTCAGACCAAGAGAATCGGATAAGCCTCAATCGGCGCCAGATGCTGGGGTCGGCCGCTTTCGCCGCCGCAGCGGGCGCGGCAACCGTCGGGGGCGCCATCAGCCTGACGGCAGGATCGGCGACATCGGCAGCCGCCCAGGATGCCGACGATCACAGCTATGAAGTCAAGCCCGGCGAGCTGGACGAATACTACACCTTCTTTTCCAGCGGTCAGACCGGCGAGGTCCGTATCGTCGGGCTCCCCTCGATGCGCGAGCTGATGCGTATTCCGGTCTTCAACCGCTGCAGCGCGACCGGCTGGGGGCAGACCAATGAAAGCCGCAAGATCCTCACCGAAGGCCTACTGCCGGAAACCGTCGAGTTCCTCAGCGACCAGGGCGGCATCTACCTGAACGGCGACCTGCACCATCCGCATCCGTCCTTCACCGACGGCACCTATGACGGCCGCTATCTCTTTGCCAACGACAAGGCCAACACGCGCGTCTGCCGCATTCGTCTCGACGTGATGAAGTGCGACAAGATCATCCAGCTGCCGAACCAGCACACGGTGCACGGCCTGCGCGTGCAGAAGTACCCGAAGACCGGCTACGTGTTCTGCAACGGCGAAGACCGGGTTCCGATCCCGAACGACGGCAAGATCCTCAACGATCATAAGCAGTACCACGCCATCTTCACCGCTGTGGACGGCGAAACCATGAAGGTGGCCTGGCAGGTCATGGTCGACGGCAACCTCGACAACGTCGACTGCGATTACCAGGGCAAATATGCGTTCGCGACCTGCTACAACTCTGAAGAAGGAGTCAACCTCGCCGAGATGATGGGCAGCGAGCAGGACTGGGTCGTCATCTTCAACCTGAAGCGGATCGAGGAAGCGGTCGCCAAGGGGGACTTCAAGGAAATGGGCGGCGTGCCGGTCATCGACGGACGCAAGGGTTCTCCCTACACCCGCTACGTTCCGGTCTCCAACAGCCCGCACGGCATGAACACGGCGCCGGACGGCATCCACGTCGTCGCCAACGGCAAGCTGTCGCCGACGGTCACCGTGTTCGACGTGCGCAAGTTCGACGATCTGTTCGACGACAAGATCAAGCCGCGCGACACCGTCGTTGCCGAACCCGAACTCGGCCTCGGACCGTTGCACACCGCCTATGACGGCAAGGGCAATGCCTACACGACGCTGTTCATCGACAGCCAGGTCTGCAAATGGAACATCGAGGACGCCAAGCGCGCCTTTGCCGGCGAGAAGGTCGATCCGATCCGCCAGAAGCTCGACGTCCACTACCAGCCGGGCCACAACCACACGTCGATGGGGCAGACCAAGGAAGCCGACGGCAAGTGGCTCGTCTCGCTCAACAAGTTCTCCAAGGACCGCTATCTCAACGTCGGCCCGCTGAAGCCGGAGAACGACCAGCTCATCGACATTTCCGGCGACGAGATGGTTATCGTGCACGACGGCCCGTCCTTTGCCGAACCGCATGACGCCACGATCGTGCATGCCTCGAAGATCAACCCGGTCCATGTCTGGAACCGTGACGATCCGTTCTTCGCCGATGCCGTCGCCCAAGCCAAGGCGGATGGCATCGATCTGATGCTGGACAGCGAGGTCATTCGCGACGGCGACAAGGTCCGGGTCTACATGACGTCGGCAGCGCCGGCCTTCGGCCTGGAGGACTTCACTGTCAAACAGGGCGACGAGGTGACCGTATACATCACCAACATCGACGAGGTGGAAGACCTCACCCACGGCTTCGCCATCATCAATTACGGCGTAAACATGGAAATCGGCCCGCAGGCGACCGCATCGGTCACCTTCAAGGCCAACCGGCCTGGCGTATGGTGGTACTACTGCTCGTGGTTCTGCCACGCCATGCACATGGAAATGAAGGGCCGCATGTTCGTCGAGCCCAAGTCGGCGTGATGTCGGCTCACTTCACAAAGACAGCAGGGATGGCGGCCGTTCTGGCCGCCCTTCCAGCCGTGGCGGTGGCCGCCACCCTTTCCGTGGCGCCGGTTGATGGCCGGCCGCTGCAGCAGGCCATCGATGCGGCGATGCCAGGCGATGTGCTCACGCTCGAGCCGGGCAACCATGCCGGGCCGGTCGTCATCGACAAGCCACTGACGCTTGTCGGGAAGCCAGGGGCAGCTGTCCGCGGCAATGGTCGTGGGAGCGTCATAAGGATCGAGGCGGAGGGTGTCACTGTGCGCGGGCTTGCGGTCAGCGGATCAGGCCGCGAACTGCCCGCCCGCGATTCCGGTATCTACGCCGCCCAGACCGCGACGGGCGCCGTCATCGAAGACAACACGGTGACCGATAACCTGTCCGGAATCTATCTCTACGGCGCGGTGGATTCGATTGCCCGACGCAACCGCATCGTCGGCCTCCAGAGTGGTCGGCTGAGCGAAGCCGGCAGCGGCGTGACGATATGGAATGCACCCGGCGCCAAGGTGCAGGACAACGACATCAGCTTCGGCAGGGATGGGATCGCCACCACTGCCAGCAAGCGGAACGTCTTCAGCGGTAACCACTTCCGTAATCTGCGCTTCGCCATCCACTACATGTATACGAACGACAGCGAGATCAGGGACAACGTCTCGACCGGCAACTCTGTCGGCTATGCGATCATGTATTCGAATCGGCTGAAGATCATCGGCAACGTGTCCGACGGCGACCGCGATCACGGCCTGCTTCTTAATGCCGCCAACAGTTCGGAAATCCGGGACAACAGGGTCATGGGGCGCATGCAACCCATCGATCGCTGGTTGTCGGCCGGCGTGCAGACCGGCGAACACGGCATGCCGAAACAAGACGCCGGTGAGGTTGCTGCGGACCAGGGCGAGCGCCTCGGCCCGGAGAAATGCGTCTTCATCTACAATGCCAACCGCAATCGCTTTTTCGACAACCGCTTCGAGGGGTGTAACATCGGCATCCACTTCACCGCCGGGTCGGAAGGCAACAGATTGAGCGGCAATGCCTTCATCGACAATCGCAACCAGGTCAAATACGTCGGCACCCGCTTTGTCGACTGGTCGAGCGACGGCCGCGGCAACTACTGGAGTGACAATCCCGCCTTCGACCTCAACGGCGACGGCATCGGCGACAATCCCTATCGTCCAAACGATCTGATCGATCGGGTGCTCTGGACCGCGCCACAGGCGAAGTTGCTCACGACCAGCCCGGCCGTCCAGGTCATCCGTTGGGCACAGTCCCAGTTTCCGGCGCTACTGCCGGGGGGCGTCGTCGACACCCACCCGCTGATGGCACCGATTGCAGACAGGAGCGCAAAGCCGTGACGGCAACCGTGAATATCGAGGGCGTGTCCAAGCGCTATGGCAAGGTCGATGCGGTGCGCGATGTCGCCCTGACGCTCGAGGGGGGCGAGACCGTTGCGCTCGTCGGCCATAACGGAGCCGGCAAGACGACGCTCATCAAAATGATGCTCGGCCTCATCCGCCCCACCACCGGCAGCGTTCGCATGCTCGGCGAGGACCCCGGCAAAGGCGATGTCATGGCGCGCAAGCGTCTCGGCTACCTGCCCGAAAGCGTGTCCTTTCACATGGCCCTGACGGGGCGGGAAACGCTGGCCTTCTACGCCCGGCTGAAACGCGTCGATATCGCCTCCACCGACGCGCTGTTCGAGCGGGTCGGATTGGCGCCGCAGGCGGCCGCCCGCCCGGTGCGGACCTACTCGAAGGGCATGCGCCAGCGGCTGGGCCTTGCCCAGGCGTTGCTCGGCGAGCCGCGCGTCCTGCTGCTCGACGAACCGACAAGCGGGCTCGATCCGGCCTTGCGGCGCAGCTTCTACGACCTGATCACCGACCTTCGCAGGCGTGGGACGACGGTGCTCCTGTCCTCACACGCGCTAACCGAGCTTGAAGACAGGGCGGATCGGGTGATCATCCTCAACAAGGGCATCAAGATCGCCGACGGCACACTGGACGATCTGCGGCGGATTGCGCGGCTGCCGACCCGGATCAGCGTCAAGCTCGCCAAGGACGCGCCGGTCCCGGCCTGGGCCCAGGGCAACGGCCGCTGGAAGCCGGCGGCAAACGGGACCTTCGAGGCCGACGTCGCGCCGGAAGACAAGATTGCACTGCTTGGTGACATCACCGTGCCGCCGTCACCGCTTACCGGTCTGACCATCACCGAGCCGACGCTCGACGATCTCTATGCCCACTTTCTCGACGGCCAGGAGATGAGCCGATGAACGTCCTGATCGTTGCCCGCAAGGAAATCCAGGAAGGCCTGCGCAATCGCTGGGTCCTTGCCACCACGCTGCTTCTGGCGACGCTGGCGCTGACGCTGTCGTTTCTCGGCAGTGCGCCGACCGGCAACGTCGGCGTCAACCGCCTCGACATCGTCATCGTCAGCCTTTCGAGCCTGACGATCTTCCTGGTGCCCCTGATTGCGCTGCTGCTTTCGCACGACGCGATTGTCGGTGAGGCCGAACGCGGGACGCTGTTGCTGCTCTTGAGCTATCCGCTCGGCCGCAGCGAGGTGGTGTTCGGAAAGTTCCTCGGCCATCTGGCGATCCTCGCCTTTGCCACCCTGTTCGGGTACGGCGCGGCCGCTGCGGCACTGACGGTGACCGGCTCTGAGAACAGCGTCGAAAGCTGGCGCGCGTTTCTCTTTATGGTCGCGTCCTCGGTCCTGCTCGGGGCGGTGTTCCTTGCGATCGGCTATCTCACCAGCACGCTTGCCCGCGAGCGCAGCACGGCCGGCGGAATCGCCATCGGCATCTGGCTGTTTTTCGTCCTCATCTACGACATGGCTCTGCTGGGCGGGCTGGTGGCGGCCCAGGGCCATGCGGTTCCGGCGCTGCTCCTCGATCTGTTGCTGGTCGCCAACCCGACCGACGCCTATCGTCTGCTCAACCTCGGCTCCGGCAGCACCGCAGCCCTGTCCGGCATGGGCGGGATCGCCGGCCATACCGGCCTGTCGGCTCCGATTTTGATCGGGGCACTGATCGCCTGGATCGCCGTGCCGCTCGGCTGGGCGAACATCGTCTTTTCGAGGAGGGAAGTATGAAGCCTTCTGTCCTGTGCGCTGTCCTGGGCGCCGCACTTTTCCTGGCATCCTGCAACAAGCAGGACGAAGTGGTCGCCCCGCCTCCGTTCGCCCTGACGGAGGATGCGATGGGTCGCTATTGCGGCATGAACGTGCTCGAGCATCCCGGCCCGAAGGGGCAGATCATCCTGCAGCAGGTTCCGGAGGCCATCTGGTTTTCCTCGGCGCGCGATACGCTCGCATTCACCATGTTGCCCGAGGAGCCTCGCGATATCGCGGCAATCTATGTCTCGGACATGGGCAAGGCTCCGAACTGGGAGGAGCCGGGCGCGGAGAACTGGATCGACGCGAAGACGGCATTCTTCGTGATCGGCAGCTCGCGGCGAGGCGGGATGGGCACGGAGGAGGCGGTGCCCTTCTCCAGTGAAGCCGATGCCCGCGCCTTCGCGGGCACGCACGGCGGCCGCGTGGTGCGCTTCGAGGAGATGCCGCACGACTATATCCTCGGATCCGGCGCCGAGGCTTCTCCGGAGGACGCCGGCGCCGCCGATGAAACAACAGGCACGGATGGGCAGGACCATGGCTGAGTTGATCTCCCGGCGTCGGGCAATCACGATCATCGCCGCGGTCGGCGGCCTGCCGCTGCTATCCGTTTCCGGCCTCGCCAAGGCCGCGGTGGAACCGGTCATCTGGAAGGGTCAGGCGCTCGGCGCACCGGCAACGCTGATCATCAACCATCCCGACCGAAGTGCTGCCGAACGGCTGATCGGCCGCGTCGTCAGCGAAGTGGACAGGCTGGAATCCATCTTCAGCCTCTATCGGGAAGCCTCCGCCCTCAACGAGTTGAACAGGGTTGGCGGCCTGGCCGTGCCGCCGCCAGAACTGGTTGAGGTTCTGGGCGCCTGCCGGACGGCCTGGGAAGCGACCGACGGCGTTTTCGATCCGACCATCCAGCCGCTGTGGGCGCTTTACGCCCGGCACTTCTCTTCGCCCGCGGCCGCCGCGGCTGGTCCGTCGCGGCAGGACCTCAAGGAGGCGCAGGCACGGACAGGGTTCGAGGCCGTTCGCTTCAGCCGTGACCGGATCGCTTTCGCGCGCCCGAACATGGCGCTGACGCTGAATGGCATCGCGCAAGGCTATGTCACCGATCGCGTGGTGGCCCTGTTGCGCGCCGGGGGCATCACGAGCAGCCTTGTCAGCATGGGGGAAAACCGCGCCATCGGCGCGACGGCAGACGGCAGCGCCTGGCGCATCGGGCTTGCCGATACGGAAGCGGGCGCGCGGCCCGACACCGTGCTCGGCGTGATCGACAAGGCGGTTGCGACCTCGAGCGCCGCCGGCTTCCATTTCGATCGGGCCGGTCGTTTCGGTCATATCCTCGACCCGCGCCGCGGCGCCATGCCGCCCCGCTATCGCCGCGTGACGGTGATCGCTCCCGACGCGACGACGGCGGATGCCTTCTCGACGGCGGCCAGTCTTGTGGGACAGTCGGATATCGAGGCGATCGTCAGCAGGAATTCGTCGCTGACGGTCGACCTGGTTCTCGATGATGGAAAGCGGGTGCGTTTCGGGAAGGCTGTCGACGTCCTGTAAGCCGGGTCAGCCCAAGGATCGCTCGAGCACTGGCGGCCATCGCGGCGTGTTGGACGTCGAGAAGACGTTTTCCGACCGAACTACGCCGCCGGTGGCGATCGAGGTTTTCATTCTGCCAAGGCTGGTGGTGCAAACCTTTCCGGATCTCGCCAACATCGCGCCAGACGATGCGGCGCCTTGCCCGGGAAATTGGTGTGTCACACCCCAGGTTTGCGCCGCATGGGCTTTGGAATGGCGCCTTCAACAACGGCGCCGCCATCTCCTCTCGACGCAACGGCGTCAAACGGGCATTCTTGTGAATGTTCAATTGGCCTCCGCGAATCACTGGAGCTTCGACAAGCTCAGAATTTCCGGCCGGGCCGAATCGACAACCTCCCGATAGCTCACAGCGAGTCTTCCTCCGTCCATTTATACAGGTGCCCCATGTTCGACGTGCTGATCAAGAATGCCAATCTCCCCGACGGTCGCGAGGGCATCGACATTGCAATCAAGGGCGACAAGATCGTCGACGTCGGGCCGAGGATCGAGGCAGAGGCCGGCGAGGTGATCGAGGCGAGCGGGCGGCTGGTGACGCCGCCTTTCGTCGACCCGCATTTCCACATGGATGCGACGCTCTCGCTCGGCCTGCCGCGCATGAACGTCTCCGGCACGCTGCTCGAGGGCATAGCGCTTTGGGCCGAACTGCGCCCGACGCTGACGCGTGAGGCGCTGGTGGAGCGCGCCCTGCGCTACTGTGATCTCGCCGTGAGCCAGGGCCTGCTCGCCATCCGCAGCCATGTCGACACGAGCGATCCGGCACTCGTCACCGCCGAGGCGCTGATCGAGGTGCGCGAGAAGGTCGCCCCCTATATCGACCTGCAGCTCGTCGCCTTCCCGCAGGACGGCTACTACCGGGCCGAGGGCGGGGTCGACTCCTTGAACCGTGCGCTCGACATGGGCCTCGACATCGTCGGCGGCATCCCGCATTTCGAGCGCACCATGGCCGACGGCGCGGCGTCGGTGTCCGCACTCTGCAAGATCGCCGCCGACCGCGGCCTGCCGGTCGACATGCACTGCGACGAGACCGACGATCCGATGTCGCGCCACATCGAGACGCTCGCCGCCGAGACGGTGCGCTACGGGTTGCAGGGCCGCGTCGCCGGCTCGCACCTGACCTCGATGCACTCGATGGACAACTACTACGTCTCCAAGCTCATTCCGCTGATGGCGGAGGCCGAGATCAATGTCATCCCGAACCCGCTGATCAACATCATGCTGCAGGGCCGGCACGACACCTACCCCAAGCGCCGCGGCATGACGCGCGTGCGCGAACTGATGGAGGCCGGCCTCAACGTCTCCTTCGGCCACGACTGCGTGATGGACCCGTGGTACTCGATGGGCTCCGGAGACATGCTGGAGGTCGGCCACATGGCGATCCACGTCGCGCAGATGGCCGGCATCGAGGACAAGCGGAAGATCTTTGACGCGCTGACCGTCAACTCGGCCAAGACGATGGGGCTTAAGCGCTATGGACTCGAAAAGGGCTGCAACGCTGACCTCGTCGTCCTGCAGGCGCGCGATCCCCAGGAAGCACTGCGGCTGAAGGCCAATCGCCTCGTCGTCATGCGGCGCGGCAAGGTCATCGCCCGCTCGGCACCCCGCTTCAGCGAGTTGAAGCTCGAGGGGCGGCCGACGGCGGTCGACGCCGCCGACTATGCGCCGCTGCGGCCGGGCGAGCTTTAACGCCCGGTCGGGCCAAGGCTCACCGCCCCCGGAAAATTTCATTGAACCGACGAAAATGGCGGCCCCTCTCGGAGCCGCCATTTGTGTTTCACCGGTCGCTGGCCCGGACCCAAGTCCGGCCGGAGCGCATGATCAGCCGATCGCCATCAGGCTGGCATTACCACCGGCGGCGGTGGTGTTGATCGAGGTGGAGACCTCTTCCAACAGCCAGTTGAGGCAGTAGGCATCCGCGTTCTGCGCCGCAAGCGCCTCCGTCGACGCCGCCTGGACCAGCACCAGCGGGCCGGGCAAGGTTGCGATCTTCTCGTTGATGGCGCGGACGCGCTCACCGTCGCCCTCCACCAGCGCGCCGGCGAAGGGGCCACTCTTGGCCCAGTCGTTCGACCAGGCAAGGCGACCGGCAACGCTCGCCGGCAGATCCTTGAGCGATGCCTGCAGGCCGGAGGCCGCATCGATCACGACCCGGTTGCCGGTCGCAAGCGCTGCAACGATCTGGCTGAAGAGACCGGCTTCCGTCTGCGGCACCAGAAGGATCTGGCCGCGCGGATGCAGCGCATAGAGGTTGCGCTCACCGACCGGGCCGGGCAGCTCGATGTCGAGGCCCAGCGCCGAAGCGCTGCCGGTATCGCGGGCGGCCTGCGCCTGCGCATTCATGCCGCGCTGGCCGAGCCACTTGGCGAAGTCCGAAAGGGCCGCGTCGGTGTGCACCGAGCTGTGCTGCGGCGGGATCGGCGCAGTCTTGACCAGACGGCCGAGATAGAGCGGGCCGCCGGCCTTCGGGCCGGTGCCGGACAGGCCGCGGCCGCCGAAGGGCTGGACGCCGACGATGGCGCCGATGACGTTGCGGTTGACATAGATATTGCCCACCTTCACCCGGCTCGTCACATGGGCGATCGTCTCGTCGAGGCGCGTGTGCAGACCGAAGGTCAGGCCATAGCCGGTGGCGTTGATGTCGTCGAGCAACCGGTCCAGGTCGTCGCGCTTGTAGCGGATGACGTGCAGGACCGGACCGAAGACCTCGCGCTTCAGTTCCGAAATGCCGCCGAGCTCGATGATCGTCGGCGGGACGAACGTACCCTTCGCCGTCTCGGCATCGAGGCTGATCTGCTCGACCTTGCGGCCCTTGCTGCGCATGCCTTCGACGTGCCCCTCGATGATGCCCTTGGCCTCGGCGGTGATGACCGGGCCGATGTCGACGGACAGCTTGTCGGTGCGGCCGATCTTCAGCTCGTGCAGCGCGCCCTTCAGCATTGTCAGCGTGCGGTCGGCAACGTCGTCCTGCAGGCAGAGCACGCGCAGTGCCGAGCAGCGCTGACCGGCGCTGTCGAAGGCGGAGGCGATCACGTCGAAGACGACCTGTTCGGCGAGCGCGGACGAATCGACGATCATCGCGTTCTGGCCGCCGGTCTCGGCGATCAGCGGGATCGGCCGGCCATCGGCCGAAAGCCGACCGGCGAGCTGCGCCTGGATCAGGCGGGCGACCTCGGTCGAGCCGGTGAACATGACGCCGGCGGTCTCCGGTGCGCCAACGAGCGCGGCGCCGACGCGGCCGTCACCCGGCAACAGCTGCAGCGCCTCGGCGGGAACACCGGCCTCATGCAGGAGGCGCACGCCTTCGGCGGCGATCAGCGGCGTTTCCTCGGCCGGCTTGGCGAGCACCGGATTGCCGGTGACCAGGGCGGCGGCGACCTGACCGATGAAGATCGCCATAGGGAAGTTCCACGGGCTGATGCAGACGACCGGGCCGAGCGGCGCATGCGCCGGGCCGAGGGTGCGGCGTGCCTGGTCGGCGTAGTAGCGCAGGAAGTCGATCGCCTCGCGCACTTCAGCAATGGCGTTCGGCAGCGACTTGCCCGCCTCGCGGACGATCAGGCCGAGCAGCGTCGGCATGCGCGCCTGCATCGCATCGGCGGCCCGCTCGAGGCAAGCGGCACGCTCCGCCGGCGAAACGGCGGCCCAGCGCGGCGCGGCAGCGGCTGCGAGGCCAACGGCCTTACGCGCGGTTTCATCGGTGGCTTCGGTGACCTGGCCAACGACATCGCCCAGATCGCCGGGGTTGAGGACGGGGCGCGTCTCGCCGCCGGCAACACCCGTGGCAAGCTGCGGCTCGGCCTTCCAGGCGATTGCCGCGCTGGCTTCGAGCGCTTCGCTGAGCGAGGCGAGGGCGGTCTCGTCGGAAAGGTCAAAACCGGCGGAGTTCGGCCGCGCACCGTAAAGGTTAGCAGGCAGCGCGATCTGGTCATGGCGCGCGCCGACGACGGCCATCGAGCGAACGACCTCCGCCGGGTCGGCGATCAGATCGTCGATCGACACGGCCGGGTCGGCGATGCGGTTGACGAAGGAGGAGTTTGCGCCGTTCTCCAGGAGGCGGCGGACAAGATAGGCCAGCAGCGTCTCGTGAGTACCGACCGGCGCATAGATGCGGCAGGGACGGTTCAGGTTGCCGCTGCCGACAACCTCGTCATAGAGCGGTTCGCCCATGCCGTGCAGGCACTGGAACTCGTACTTGCCGACGGAAAAATCCGGGCCGGCAAGATGGTAGATCGTCGCCAGCGTCTGGGCGTTGTGGGTGGCAAACTGCGGGAACACCGCGTCGGTCGCCGCCAGGAGCTTCTTGGCACAGGCGATGTAAGAGACGTCGGTGTGAATCTTGCGGGTGTAGACGGGGAACTCCGCCAGCCCATCGACCTGCGCGCGCTTGATCTCCGCGTCCCAATAGGCGCCCTTGACGAGGCGCACCATGATGCGGCGGTTCGAGCGGCGGGCGAGCTCGATGATGAAGTCGAGCACGAACGGGCAACGCTTGCCATAGGCCTGCACGACGAAGCCGACGCCGTTCCAGCCGGCCAGATCCGGGTCGACGCAGAGGCTCTCAAGCAGGTCGAGCGACAGCTCCAGCCGGTCGGCCTCTTCGGCGTCGATATTGAGACCGATGTTGTAGGTCTTCGACAGCAGCGCCAGCGCCTTCACCTTGGGCAGGAGCTCGTCCATGACCCGCTCGACCTGGGCGCGCGAATAGCGCGGATGCAGAGCGGACAGCTTGATGGAGATGCCCGGCCCCTCATAGATGCCGCGGCCAGCCGAAGCCCGACCGATCGCATGGATGGCGTTTTCATAATCGCGATAGTAGCGCTCTGCATCGGCAGCGGTCGTCGCGGCCTCGCCCAGCATGTCGTAGGAATAACGGAAGCCCTTCTGTTCCAGCGCGCGGGCGCGGTTGACGGCCTCGTCGATCGTCTCGCCGGTAACGAATTGCTCGCCCATCATGCGCATCGCCATGTCGACGCCGCGGCGGATCACCGGCTCGCCGCAGCGGGCGATGAGGCGGGTCAGGGCTGCCGACAAGCCGCGATCGTTGACGGTGCCGGTCAGCTTGCCGGTGACGACAAGCCCCCAGGTGGCGGCGTTGACGAACAGCGAGCGGCCGCCGCCGATATGGGACTTCCAGTCACCATCGGCGATCTTGTCGCGAATCAGCGCGTCGCGCGTTGCGGTATCCGGAATACGCAGCAGCGCTTCGGCGAGACACATCAGCGCCACGCCCTCCTGGCTCGACAGCGAATACTCCTGCACCAGGCCCTCGACGCCGGTGCCCTTGTGCTTGGCGCGCAGCGCGGTGATCAGCTTGCCGGCGGTGGCGGCAATGGAGGCGCGCTGTTCAGGCGTGACCGTAGCGGCTTCCAGCAGCGGCGCCAGCGCTTCGGCCTCGGGCAGGCGATAGGCGGCGGTGATCGCCTGGCGCAGCGGACCCTGCTCGCGGATCGGCGGGGCAAAATCGGCAAAGGGGCGACGTTCACCGGCGGAGCCGGCGGTTTCCGGAGAGGAGGAGGTCTTGATCATCGTGGCGCGCTCGTCGGTGATTGGTCGTTTCAGCCGGTCGTCCGGCCTGGCCGCGCCCCGCACCGGATGGTGACATTGCGCAGCATCCGGATGGTAGCACCGAAGCTGAAACCATGTTGACTTGATTTTCGCTTCAATTAGGCCGATCGATCTATTTATCGACGACTTGAAAGGCTGAATGAATGGCAAAGACGCAAACTACCGACGATTTGGATCAGTTCGACATTCGCATCCTCGACGTCCTCAGCCAGGACGGCCGGCTCTCGGTGACAGAGTTGTCCAAGCGGGTGGGATTGTCAAAGACTCCCTGCCAGGCGCGTCTGAAGCGGCTGATCGACGAGGGCTTCATCCTCGGCTTCCATGCCGAAATCAACCTGCGCAAGCTCGGCCTCGACCACATCGCCTTTGCCGAGGTGAAGCTGTCGGACACGCGCGAAAAGGCGCTGGAGGCCTTCAACAACGCCGTGCGCCGCATCCAAGAGGTCGAGGAATGCCACATGATCGCCGGCTCCTTCGACTATCTGCTCAAGGTGCGGACCTCCGACATCCGCAAATATCGCGAGGTGCTGGGCGAAAAGATCTCCAGTCTGCCGAACGTCGCCAACACCTCGACCTTCGTGGTCATGCAGGCGGTCAAGGATAGCGGCGCCACCAACGTCCCCACCGCCCTGCTGTAGGCAACTCTGTCGTAGCTGCATCAAGCCGCTTCGGCACAGCACAACCGGACCGGAAACCTGACGTTAACCATGCGCCCCGTATGCAGGACCTACCGCACATGAGGGGACAGCATACATGACCGCAGCATCTGTAAACATCGGCCTGACATCGCGCACTGGCCCAGTGCCGTTTCCGATGGCCCGGCGGACGGGGATCGTCCGGCGCTGTGCTGCCGAGTTGGAGGCTCTGCATGGCGAAGCGGCCCAGCGGTACTGGCGCACGGAATGCCGCAAGCTTGCCGACGAATTGCTGGCGCTTGGCTGCGCCGAGGCGGAAATGCGCCTGCAGGTGCTGGATTTCCAGGACGAGGTCCAGGCCGAACTTCGCCGCCGGCACCTGGCGGATGCGATGCGTGACGAGGCCGCGCGGGGCTGATCGGCCCGCCGGGTTGCATTTGGCAGCGCTCCGTGCAAACCGGGCAGGGAGCGGCTATCCTTACACTCGTCGGCTTGCATAAGCAGTTGCGATAAAATACATATTTTTTATACGTTTTTAGCACTTGGCGCCTAAAATGCGTCGGAATCATCCGTGATGGGTGGCTGACGATCATCCCCCGAACACACGGGTGAATTCCTGGAAGCGGGTGCGCCTGGTGCGCGACCCGGCGAATGTCGATTTGCAGGCAGAAAGCAGGCGGGCATGCTGACGAAAAAGGGCAAGTACGGGCTGAAGGCTCTGGTCGACCTGGCGCGGCTTGCACCCGGCGAGACCGCGTTCGTCAGCGAGATCGCGCTGCGCAACAACATTCCGAAGAAGTTTCTCGACACCATCCTGCTCGAACTGCGCAATGCCGGCATCCTTCGGTCCAAGAAAGGGCCGGGCGGTGGTTATGCGCTGTCACAGCCGGCGTCGGCAATCCGCATTGGCCACGCCATCCGCGTCCTCGACGGGCCACTGGCGCCGATCCGCTGCGCCAGCCGTACGGCCTACGAGGCCTGCGACGATTGCGCCGACCCCGAGACCTGCCAGGTGCGCCGCTCGATGACGGAAGTGCGTGATGCCATCGCCGCCATCCTCGACACGATGACGCTGGAACAGTTCGTCGCCGCGCCCGGCGTGGCCGGCCTGGTCGAAGAGGACGAACCGGCAAAGAAGGTCGTCGGTCGATCGTAACGGATTAGACCACCAAATCTATAGACTATTGACACGCGCCACGATTTTGCCATGGTCGTTGCCGGACCGTTAACGGTCGGGCACGACAGGGGTGGATGCATGTTCTATATGGGCGGAATGACTCTCGGCTATCTGTCGCCGAATCCGAGACAAGCCGATGACGGCGACGCCGACAAACGGGACCCAGCTCCGGCCGAGACCAGGATCCGCATGAGCCTGCTGGACCTGCTGAAGCCGGCCGTTCCCCAGAAGGCGCGGCAGGAGCACACGGCTTGGCCCATCCACGTGTTCTACTGATTTCTGCAGACCGATAGCGACAAACGGGAGCGCGGCCTGATCGGAGGCACGCGCCGCCGCGATGACAGACCGCAACTCCGCTCCGGATGCGGGTCGCGCTATCCGCTACAATCCCAGATAGGCTTCCATGACCTTCGGATCGGTCAGCAGCGCGCTCGCCGCGCCGGCAACGACCACCTCGCCGGTTTCCAGCACATAGCCGCGGTCGGCGATTGCCAGCGCGGCCGATGCGTTCTGCTCGACCAACAGGATCGCCATACCGCGCGCCTTTAGATTGGTGACGGCGGCCAGGATCTGGTCGATCAGAAGCGGCGACAGGCCAAGCGAGGGCTCGTCCAGCAACAGCAACTCCGGTTCGGCCATCAGGGCGCGCCCGATCGCCAGCATCTGCTGCTGGCCGCCCGACAGGCCCGAAGCCGGCTGGGCGCGCTTCTCGGCGAGAATCGGGAACATTGCATAGACGTCGGCGAGGCTCTCGTCGGTCCGGTCACGGCCGCGGCGGAAGGCGCCGAGGCGAAGATTGTCCTCGACGCTGAGCGGGCCGAAGATCTGCCGTCCCTCCGGCGACTGCACGAGGCCCCGGGCGACGCGCTCGTGGGGCGGCAGCTTCTGGATCTCCTTGCCTGCCAGCTGGATACGGCCCGACAGGATCGGCTGTACGCCGGAAAGCGCGCGCAGCAGCGTCGTCTTGCCGGCACCGTTCGAGCCGACGATCGCCACCACCTCGCCGTTGCCGATGTCCAGCGAGACGTCGTGCAGCACGCGGATGCGGCCGTAGTCGGAGTTCAGTCCCTCAACCTTGAGCACGATCCGCCTCCCTTGCACCGTGTTCGCCGAGATAGGCGGCGATCACCGCCGGGTCGTTGCGCACCGCCTCGGGCGTTCCCTCCGCCAGGTGCTTGCCCTCGGCGAGCACGAGAATGCGGTGGGAAATGCGCATGACGAGCTTCATGTCGTGTTCGATCAGGACGACGGCGATGCCGCCCGCGGCGATCTCGCTGATCAGCCTGTCGATCGCCTCGCTCTCGACCGCGTTGCAGCCGGCGGCCGGCTCGTCGAGGAGAAGGACCTTCGGCTCGGCGGCGAGCGCGCGGGCAATCTCTAGGCGTTTCAGGGCACCGTAAGGCAGGGAGCCGGCCGACATGTCGGCGTAACGCGCAAGATCGACGCGCTCGAGGAGCGCCATGGCCGCGTCCCGCGTGGCCCGGTTCTGGCGGGTCACGCCCGGCAGGCCGAGCAAATCGGAAAGGAACGAGGTCTTCTCCGTCAGGTGGAACCCGACCATGACGTTTTCCAGCGCCGTCATGCGGAAGAAGATCTGCAGGTTCTGGAAGGTGCGCACCATTCCGCGCTTGACGAGCAGATGGGGGGCGACACCGCTGACCGTCTCGCCGTCCAGCATGACGGTGCCGCGGTCGGCCTGGTAGACGCCGGTGACGATGTTGAACAGCGTCGTCTTGCCGGCGCCGTTCGGCCCGATGATCGAGAAGACCTCGCCCGGCTTGACCGCGAAGGAGACATTGTCGACCGCGACGAGGCCGCCGAAGGAAATTCCGGTGTTTTCGACCTGGAGAATGCTCATGCCGCACGCTCCGTCCAAACCTTGCGCAATGCAGGCACGATGCCGGCCGGTAGGAAGATCATGAAGACCATGATCAGGAGGCCGAGTACCATCTGTTCGTAGTCGTGCAGTGCCGTCAGCGCCTGCGGCAGCACCACCAGGAAGGCAGCCCCGACCACCGCACCGAAGACGGAACCGAGGCCGCCGATGATGACCATGGCGACGAGTTCGATCGAGTTCATGAAGCCGGCGACGTCGGGGGTCACAAGGCCGTTCATCAGCCCGATCAGGCCGCCGGCAACCGCGCCGTAAATCGCAGCGAGCACGAAGGCGTTGAGCTTCTTCGAGGCGACGTCGATGCCGGTGGCGGACGCGGCGACCTCGCTGTCATGGAGGGCGCGCAGGGCGCGGCCCGTTGGGCTTGCACCGATGTTCAGCGCGATCGCCGCGCCGACGAGCATGACGCCGGCGGTGACCCAGTACCAGGTGGACGCCCCGGATAGCTTCAGCCCAAACAGTGTCGCCCGCGCGACCTTCATGCCGTCCGGACCGCCGGTGAAATCGCTTTCGCCGGTGATGACCAGCGAGACGATCATGCCGAAGCCGAGCGTGGCGATCGCCAGATAGTAGCCCTTCAGCTTCAGGATCGGCTTGCCGACCAGCCAGGCGATCAGGCCGGCAAGAGCAGCGCCAAGCACGAGCGAGACGAGCGGATGCAGGCCGAGATATTCGGGGCCGAGTGCCACCGAATAGGCGCCGATGCCGAGAAAGCCGGCGTGGCCGAGGCTGACCTGCCCGGCATAGCCCATCAGGATCGTCAGGCCCATCGCGGCGAGCGAAAAGGTCCAGACGAGAGCCGCGACGCGCAGATAGAAGCCGGACGGCGCGACGAGGGGGACGATCGCGACGATGACCGCAAGTACGACAAGCGGCAGGAAGCGGCTATTGAGCAGCGACTTCGACATCAGACACGCTCCACGCTCTTCGAGCCGAACAGACCGCGCGGCATAAAGAACAGCACGACGAGGATGGCAAGGAAGGCGACGGCATCCTTGTAGGCCGAGCTGATGTAGCCGGCGCCGAAGGACTCCAGGATGCCGATCAAAAGTCCACCGACAAGCGCGCCCTGCGGCGAGCCCATGCCGCCGACCATGGCCGCGGCAAAGCCCTTGAGCGCGAAGATCGTGCCGATGTCGTAGCGCGTCAGCGTGATCGGTGCGACGAGGATGCCGGCAAGCGCCCCCATCGCGGCCGACAGTCCGAAGGCAAGGCCGAGCATGACGCGGACGTTGATGCCGACGAGGCGGGCGGCGAGGCGGTTGGCGGCGGTCGCGATCAGCGCCTTGCCCGTCAGCGTGCGCGTCAGGAAAAGGTAGAGCGCGACGAACAGCACGACCGCGCCGGTAAGCACCCAGAGGCTCTGCGGCAAGATGGCGGCACCGCCGATGTTGATCGGGTCGGCACCGGAGAAGGCGGGCAGCGTGTGGAACTGCTTGTCGAAGACGATCTGCGCCACGCCCTTGATGAAGATCGAGGCGCCGATCGTGATCATGATGAGGGTGACTGGCGAGGCACCACGGGCCGGCTCGATCGCAAGGCGGTGCAGCAGCAAGCCGACAATGACGGCGCCGAGTACGGCGATGAGCGCCGCGATCGGCAGCGACAAGCCGGCGGCCATGAGAAACACCGTTCCCATGCCACCGATCATGACAAAGTCGCCCTGAGCGAAGTTGATCACGTCGGAGGCGTTGTAGATCAGCGTGAAGCCGAGGGCGACGAGCGCGTAGACGGCGCCCACGGTCAACCCGGATATCAACAGCTGCAGGAATTCGCTCATGGCCCGGTTACCCGCTCGTCGAAGATTGCAATGGGACGCGACTTACTGCGCGGCCGTCTCCGGCACCCAGTCACCGTTCTCGATCCGCAGCAGGCGGAACGATTCGGTGCCCAGGCCCAGGTGGTCTTCGGCCGACATCGTGTAGATGCCGGTGACGCCGACATAGCCGTTCGTCGCCTCGATCGCGTCGCGGATCGCCGCCGGATCGTCGGAGCCCGCCTTCTCGATCGCCGCTGCCAGCAGTGAAAGACCATCATAGGCGTAGCCGCCGAAGGTGGAGACCGGCTGGCCCGTGGCGGCCTCGTAGGCCTGCTTGTAGGCGGTGACGACCGGCTTCTGCTTGTCGTCGTCGGCGAGCTTGTCGGCGATCAGGAGCGCAGGCGCGGGCAGGCGCACGCCTTCTGCCGCCTTGCCGGCCAGTTCGATGAAACTCTTCGAGGCGACACCGTGCGACTGGTAGAGCGGAACGGTAAGGCCGAGTTGGGCGTAGTTGCGCGTGACGATCGCCGGGCCCTGGCCGAAGCCCGGATTGATGACGGCCTGGACGCCTTCGGTATTCTTGATCTTGTTTAGCTGCGGCGTCATGTCGGCGTCGGTCGGGCCATAGCTCTCGTCGACCAGCACCTCTATGCCGTAGTCGCCGATCACGTTCATGCACTGGTTGCGCATCGACTTGCCGAAGCCGTCAGTGCCGGAGATCATGCCGATCTTCGTCAGGCTGCGCGCCTTCATGTCCTCGAAAATCTTCATGCAGGCCGTCTTGTCGGTATGCGGCGTCTTGAAGACGAAAGGATTGACCGGATCGATGATCTCGATCGCGCCGGCAAGCGAGATGAACGGGATTTCCGCATCCTCGAACACCGGGATCATCGCCATCGTTGCGCCCGTCGAGGTACCGCCGACCATGGCGACGACGCCGTCGTCCTCGACCAAGCGGGTGGCGAAGGTGAGCGCCTTGTTGGCGTCGCCGCCGTCGTCATAGAGGATCAATTCGATCGGCCGGCCGAGAATGCCGCCCTTGGCGTTGATCTGGTCGGCAACGAGCTTGAGCGTCTTGGCTTCGGGGTCGCCGAGAAAGGCGGTGGAACCGGTGGCGGACACGACGGAGCCGATCTTGATCGGGTCGGCTGCGGCAACCGGGGCGACGCCTGCGGCAAGCAGCGCTGAAGCAGCGACGGTGCCGAGAATCGCGCGACGGGTCGACGTGAAGGTCATGATCGGAACTCCTCCCAAAGTATCCAGGTTCGGCGAGCGCCCGACGAGGCGCGACAGGGCCAGTTTGCAATTTGCGAAAGTCAGGTTATGATTAACCGACCGATTGGTCAATCAATAATTTCCGCCCGGATTTCCGGGTTGTCCCCGGGTGACGGCGCGCGAGGCCGACTTTACGCCGCCCGGTGCGATTGTTAGACCGTTCGGACAATTTTTCGCCGCGCTGGCGAGTCGGCCCCGGCGAAGGCAAGCGATTGGACTTGTGCACATGGCCCGTACCCGCGCCCAGGACTACGACACCAAGCGTCTGGCGATCTTGCAGCGCTCGGCGGAGTTGTTCGCCCGTTTTGGCTTTCCCGGCACCTCGATCAACATGATCGCGGAGGCCTGCGGCGTGTCGAAGGCGCTGCTCTACCACTACTACCCGGACAAGGAAGCGCTGCTCTTCGACATCCTGAACGATCACCTGCAGGAACTGGTCGAGGTGATGGGGCAGGCCTCCGCCTCGACCACGGAGCCGAGACTGCGGGTTCGGGCGATCGCGATGGCATTGCTTGATGCCTATCGCGACGCCGATGCGGAGCATCAGGTGCAGATCGCCAATCTGAAGCTTCTCTCCGACGACCGGCGCGAAGTTCTGCTTGCGATGGAGCGCCAGCTCGTCGTCTTCCTGTCCGACGCGCTGGCCGAGGCGCTGCCGGATATCGGCGGGGGACCGCTTCTGAAGCCGTTGACCATGTCGATGTTCGGGATGCTCAACTGGCACTACCTGTGGTTCCGCGAAGGCAAGGGCCTGACGCGCGAGGCGTATGCCGACATGGTCACGACCCTGATCCTGACCGGCGCGCCGCAGGTTGCCCGGCCCGAAGCTTCAGACGGCAAGGTCAGCCAGATCGGTCGGCGATGACGACACAGACCAGGAAACAGCCGCCGGATTCCGCCGCCCTGCGGCAGGCGCTGTCGCAGGTGCTAGACCGGCTGCAGTCGCAGCCATCGCGCACCTGGTCGATCATCATCACCTTCTACGGCGACGCTCTCCTGCCGCGTGGCGATTCGGTCTGGCTCGGTACGCTCAATGCGTTCTTCAGAGGGCTCGACATTAGTGACGGCGTCGTGCGAACCGCCATGTCGCGGCTTGCGGCGGACGGCTGGTTGGAGCGCAACAAGGTCGGCCGCAACAGCTTCTACCGGCTCGACGCAAAGGGACGCGAGACGTTCTTCGAGGCCGCCAACCGCATCTACAATCCCAAGGTCGCCGACTGGGACGGTCATTTCACCGTGCTGATGCCGGCACCCGGTCCGGACCGGGACGTCCTGCGCAAGGCGCTCGAGCAGGCCGGATACGGCGCGCCGGTGCCGGGCACCTGGATCGCGCCTTCCGGCTGGACCGTCCCGGACATTGCAGGCGAGGAACCAAGGCTTCTGGCACAGGGATCACCGGCAGACATGCGCGCACTGGCCGAGCGAGCCTGGCCGCTCGCCGTCCTCGCCGACCACTATCGCCATTTCATAGCCGACTTCAGCCCGCTGCTGGCCGCGCTCGAGCAGGGCCTGCACCCATCCGACCTGGGCGCCATCACGGCGCGGGTGCTGATGGTCTACGAGTACCGCCGCATCGTGCTGCGCGATCCCAGCCTGCCGGCAGCGGTCCTGCCGGAGGACTGGCCGGGCACGGCGGCGCGGCAGCTGTGCGCTGCGCTCTATCGCCATCTCGCCGTCGCGTCGGAGCGCTGGCTGGACCAGAACGGCATGGACGATGACGGACCGCTCAAGCCGCCACGCATCTCGATCGCCGACCGGTTCGTATAAAACCCCTTATTTTTCAATGCCTGAGCTGTCCTGTCGTTGTTGCAGCGCAAAGTGTTACAAAAAATCGTTGTCGAGTTGATTTCTGTTACATATAGTGCCCCCATTCGATGGAGGAAGCCATGTATACGCAAGCTCTCAACGCCAATCCGGATGCCGGCGACCGCCAGCTCGAGGATGCGGCGCTGCTCGAAAAGTTCCAGGCGCGCATCGACGCCGAAGATCGCATCGAGCCGAACGACTGGATGCCCGCCGCCTACCGCAAGACGCTGACGCGCCAGATTTCCCAGCACGCCCATTCCGAAATCGTCGGCATGCTGCCGGAAGGCAACTGGATCACGCGTGCCCCGTCGCTGCGCCGCAAGGCGGCCCTGCTTGCCAAGGTGCAGGACGAATGTGGCCATGGCCTCTATCTTTACACCGCCGCCGAAACGCTTGGCGTTGCCCGCGAGGAACTGGTCGATCAGCTTTTGACCGGCAAGGCGAAGTACTCCTCCATCTTCAACTACCCGACGCTGACTTGGGCCGACATGGGCGCCATCGGCTGGCTCGTCGACGGGGCTGCGATCATGAACCAGATCCCGCTCTGTCGCTGTTCCTACGGCCCCTATGCGCGGGCGATGATCCGGGTCTGCAAGGAAGAATCCTTCCACCAGCGCCAGGGCTACGAGATCATGGTGACGCTGTCGAAGGGCAACGAGGCACAGAAGGAGATGGCACAGGACGCGCTGAACCGCTGGTGGTGGCCGTGCCTGATGATGTTCGGCCCGCCGGATGGGGCAAGCCAGCATTCCGACCAGTCCACGAAGTGGAAGATCAAGCGCTTCTCCAACGACGAACTGCGCCAGAAATTCGTCGACGCCACCGTGCCGCAGGCCCAGTATCTCGGGCTGACGCTTCCCGACCCGGATCTCAAGTTCAACGAGCAGACCGGCCATTGGGAATATGGCGCGATCGACTGGGACGAGTTCAAGCAGGTGATTGCCGGCAACGGCCCCTGCAACCGCGATCGCCTGGCCGCCCGCAACAAGGCCCACGCAGAGGGCGCCTGGGTGCGCGAAGCCGCGCTTGCCTTTGCCGAAAAACGCCGCGCCCGCAAGGCAGCGGCTTAAGGAGAACAGACATGAAGGACATTTTTCCGCTCTGGGAAGTTTTCATCCGCTCGCGCAACGGCCTGGCCCACAAGCATGTCGGTTCGCTGCATGCCAGCGATGCCACGCTGGCGCTGCAGGCCGCGCGCGACATCTACACCCGTCGCGGCGAGGGGCTGTCGATCTGGGTCGTACCGTCGAACGCGATCACCGCCTCCGACCCGGCCGACAAGGACATGATGTTCGAGCCGACCGCCTCGAAGATCTACCGTCACCCGACGTTCTACGACGTGCCGGAAGAAGTCGGCCATATGTAAGCTTAGGCTTACGGCCCTGACCATCCGTGCATGACCCGGTGGCGCGCTGCCGGGAGGACCCGTTCATCGTTCGCCAAGACGAACGACCCTGGAGGAAACCCATGGCGAAGACCATTCGCGTCAACGAAACGCCGCTCGTTCTTTATACGCTCCGCCGCGCCGACGACGCGCTGATCCTCGGCCATCGCCTCTCCGAATGGTGCGGCCACGCACCGATGATGGAAGAGGACATGGCGCTTGCCAACATGGCGCTCGACCTGATCGGCCAGGCACGCTCGCTCTACACCTACGCCGGCGAAGCAGAGGGCGAGGGGCGGACCGAGGACGACTTCGCCTACTGGCGCGACGAGCGCGGCTACCGCAACCTTTTGCTCGTCGAGCAGCAGAACGGCGACTTCGCCCGCACGATCATGCGCCAGTTCCTCTACGCCAATTTCGCCGATCTCTTCTGGCGGGCGATGATGAAGTCCAAGGACGAGACGCTGGCGGCGATCGCGGCCAAGAGCGAGAAGGAAATGGCCTACCACGTGCGCCATACCGCCGAGTGGGTGATCCGGCTCGGTGACGGCACGACGGAAAGCCACACCCGCATCGCCGCTGCCCTCGACGAACTCTGGCCCTATACCGGCGAGCTGTTCGAGATGGACGCTCCCGAAAAGGGTCTGGTGGAGACCGGCATCGCAGTCGATCTTGGCAGCTTGCGCGACCAGTGGCGCACCAACGTCAAGTCCGTGCTGGAAGAGGCGACGCTGACGACGCCGGAGGACGGCTGGATGCAGAAGGGCGGGCGCACGGGCATCCACAGCGAGCACCTGGGCCACCTGCTCTCCGACCTGCAGCACGTGCAGCACACGATCCCCGGAGCGGTCTGGTGATGGCCGGGCGGGAAAGCCAGCCGATGCCGGCGCCTTTTCCGCCGGCAGACGATCACGCGCGGCTTGCTCGTGCCCGAGCCGCGGCAGCCACGGTGTGCGACCCGGAAATCCCGGTGCTGACCATCGATGACCTCGGCGTCCTGCGCGACGTGAAGATCGCCGAGAACGGTGCGCTAGAGGTCGTCATCACGCCGACCTACTCCGGCTGTCCGGCGATGAACATGATCGCGCTGGAGCTGGAATTGGCGCTTGAGAAGGCCGGCTTCGACCGGGTCAAGGTGACGACCGTGCTGTCGCCCGCCTGGACGACCGACTGGATGACCGAGGACGGCAAGCGCAAGCTCAAGGATTACGGCATCGCCCCGCCGTCCGAAAAGCGCGCCGGCCGCGGCGCCCTGTTCGGCGCTGACGAAGTGGAATGCCCCCGTTGCGGCTCCGTCCGCACAACACGGCTTGCCGAGTTCGGCTCGACCTCCTGCAAGGCTCTGTGGCAGTGCCAGGACTGCCGCGAGCCCTTCGATTATTTCAAATGTCATTGACGAGGTGATCCGGATGTCCGTTTCCCAGCAAACCACGACCGCCGCCCAGACCCACGCGCCGACGTCTGCCCCACAGCACGCCCCGCGCTTCCACAGACTGCGCGTCGCCGACGTCACGCACGAAACCGACCACGCCGTCTCCGTCGCCTTCGACGTGCCGGACGAGCTGGCAGCCGACTACCGTTTCGAGCCGGGCCAGTACCTGACGCTGCGTGCCACCATCGACGGCGAGGACCTGCGCCGCTCCTATTCGATCTGTTCCGGACCGAAGGACGGCGACCTGCGGGTCGCGATCAAGCGCCTCGACGACGGGATCTTCTCCAACTGGGTGAACGACGGGCTGAAGGCCGGCGACGAGATGGAGGTGATGACGCCGACCGGACGCTTCGGCCTCGCCAACGCCCCCGGCGACGGGCGCATCCATGTCGGCTTTGCCGCCGGCTCCGGCATCACGCCGATCCTGTCGATCATGCGCGGCGTGCTGGAGATGGAGCCCGACAGCCACTTCTTCCTGTTCTACGGCAACCGCTCGACCAGCGACATGCTGTTCCGCACGGCGCTGGAGGAGCTGAAGGACCGCTTCCTCGGCCGCCTCGCCGTCTTCCACGTGCTCAGCAAGGAAGAGCAGGACATTTCCGTGCTCAACGGCCGTCTCGATGGCGACAAGGCGCGGGTGCTTTTGACCTCGATGGTGCCGGCGAAGATGGTCGACCACGTCTTCATCTGCGGTCCGACCGGAATGATCGACGACCTCGAAGCGACGCTGAAGGACCTCGGCATCGCCGAGGACCATATCCACACCGAGCGCTTCGTCTCCGTCTTCAACGGCCGCCCGCGGGCGCCGGTGAAGGTCGCTCCGGATGCGCCGCCGGCGCACACGGCCCTCCTGACGGTCGACGGCAAGCGCCGCGAGGTACCGGTCGCCGAGGGTGAATCGATCCTCGACGCGGCCCTGCGCGCCGGCATGGACCTGCCATTTGCCTGCAAGGGCGGCATGTGTTCGACCTGCCGGGCCAAGCTAGTCGAGGGCGAGGCGCCGATGGAGGTCAACTATTCGCTGGAACCCTGGGAAGTGGAAGCCGGCTTCGTGCTGACCTGTCAGGCGCATCCGAAAAGCGCCCATGTCGTGGTCGACTTCGACCAAATGTGATGCCTTGCGGTGCGGTGGCGTCCTACGCCGCACTGTCCTTCGATCCGCAGCATCCGGGCCGGATTCGACCGGGCATTCCTCTAACGACGAGCAGGATACAAGAAAGGCCGGCGCTAAAAGCGACCGGCCTTTTATCCCCCAGCCCCTTGGCAGCAAAGCGTTGAGCGTCGACGCATGAGACGCCTGTCGCGCGCGCAGGGGTTATGCGATGCGCGCCGGTGATCGTCCGGCTTGTTGGTTCTTGGCGCCGCTCATTCCCCCAAGATGCGTCGCGGAGGGAAAGTCGCATACGGCGAGCTCGTTGTCCTTGCTCTTTTGCAAGCTAGTTGTGGAATTGTATCTTGCTCGCAAAACAGGAAAAACCCGGACGATAGGTCCGGGCTTCGATCCAGGTTCCTAAGCCTCAGTCCTTCGGACGCTTGTCGATGACGCGCTTGGCCTTGCCTTCGGAACGGATCACCGAGTTCGGGGCCTGGATCGCGACCGCGGTCGAAATGCCGATCGTATCCTTGATATGCTTGGCCAGGCGCTGCGCATGCGCCTGCAGGCCTTCGCCGTCCCAATGCTCCTGGCGCGCTTCGGCGAACACGGTCATCTTGTCCATGCGGCCTTCGCGGGAGAGCTCGATGACGAAGTGGCCGGCGCACCAGTTGGTGGCGAGCAGCGCTTCCTCGATCTGGCTGGGGAAGACGTTGACGCCGCGCAGGATGATCATGTCGTCGGAGCGGCCGGTGACCTTCTCCATGCGGCGCATGCCGGGACGTGCAGTGCCGGGAAGCAGGCGGGTGAGGTCCCGCGTGCGGTAGCGGATGATGGGGAAGGCTTCCTTGGTGAGCGAGGTGAAGACCAGCTCGCCATATTCGCCGTCCTCGACCGGCATGCCGGTGTCCGGGTTGATGATTTCCGGCAGGAAGTGGTCTTCCCAGATGTGCAGGCCGTCCTTGGTGTCGACGCATTCCTGGGCAACGCCGGGTCCGATGACTTCGGAGAGGCCATAAATGTCGGTCGCCTGCATATCGAAGGCGTGCTCGATTTCCTGGCGCATGGCATTCGTCCACGGCTCGGCACCGAAGATGCCGTATTTCAGCGTTGTCGAGCGCGGGTCGATGCCAGCCCTGTTGAAACCGTCGAGTAGCGCCAGCATGTAGCTCGGCGTCACCATGATGATGTCCGGCTGGAAGTCGCTGATGAGCTGGACCTGCCGTTCGGTCATGCCGCCCGACATCGGAACGACGGTGCAGCCCAGCCGCTCCGCACCATAGTGGGCGCCGAGACCGCCGGTGAACAGGCCGTAGCCATAGGCGACGTGCACCATCATGCCCGGCTTGCCGCCCGCCGCGCGAATCGACCGCGCCATGACATCGGCCCACATGTCGATATCATTCTTCGTGTAGCCGACGACGATCGGCTTGCCGGTGGTGCCCGACGAGCCATGGATGCGGGCGAGCTTCTCCTTCGGCACGGCGAACATGCCGTAGGGATAGGTGTCGCGCAGGTCCTGCTTCACTGTGAAGGGGAACTTGGCCAGGTCCGAGAGATCGCGAAAATCGGAGGGATGGACGCCGGCCGCGTCAAACTTCTGCCGATAGAACGGCACGTTCTCATAGGCATGACGAAGCGACCAGGCGAGACGTTCGCGCTGCAGCGACTGGATCCGGTCGCGCGAGGCGCGCTCGTGCTCATCGAGGCCGCCGAGAAAATCCGGGCTCGACTGGATGTTGGGGAACCTCATGTTCATATTCTCCTCCGTCGCGACCTGTCCTCCGACAGGATCATGCAGGCTTGTTGGTTTGCGGTCCATCAATTCCGATGAAGGAACTGCCGAGGCTGCGCGAATGGCCGCGGAACTCGGCGATCGTCACGCCGCCGACGCTGACCCTCACGTCATAAATGCCGGAACGGCCGGAGCGCGAGACCTCGCGTGCCTCGGCCGTCAGCAGATCGCCAAGCCGGCCGGGCCGGATGTAGCTGATGCTGCAATGGGCGGCGACGGTGGTCTCGCCGTAGGAATTGCAGGCAAAGGCAAACGCGCTGTCGGCGAGTGCGAAGATGAAACCGCCATGGGCAGTGCCATGGCCGTTGGTCATGGCCTCATGGACCGTCATGGTCAGCGTCGCCTTACCGGGCTCGACGGAAACGACGTCCATGCCGAGACCCTGGCTGGCCCGGTCGCTGGCCCACATGGTCTCGGCCGAAAGCGTTGCGAGTTCGGCACCGGTCATTTCGCTTTTCCCGTAAAGACCGCCGGGCGCTTTTCCATGAAGGCTTTCACGCCCTCGGCATAGTCCGGCGTTTGGCCGGCCTGGCGCTGCAGGTCGCGCTCCAGGTCGAGCTGAGTGTCGAGGTCGTTGGCGCTGGAGGCCTGGATCGCTTCCTTGATGAGGGCGAGGCCCTGCGTCGGCTGCGTCGCGAATTGGGCGGTGAGCGCATCGGCTTCCGCCATCAGTTTGTCGTCGTCGACGACCTTCCAGATCAGCCCCCATTCCTCTGCCTTCTCCGCCGAAAGCGGCTCGGCGGTCAGCGCCAGCGCCTTGGCGCGGGCCTCGCCGATCAGGCGTGGCAGGAAGAAGGTGCCGCCGGAATCGGGCACGAGGCCGATCTTGGCGAAGGACTGGATGAAGCGGGCCGAGCGGGCGGCGAGCACGATGTCGCAGGCAAAGGCGATATTGGCGCCCGCACCGGCGGCGACGCCATTGACGGCGCAGACGACCGGCTTGCGAAGCGCGCGCAGGCGGCGCACCAGCGGATTGTAGAAGGTTTCGATCGTATAGCCGAGATCCGGCGGGCCGTCCGTGCCGACCCGATCGGCCAGGTCCTGGCCGGCGCAGAAGCCACGGCCTTCGCCGGTCAGAAGCACAGCGCGACAGCTTTCGTCGGCGGCCTCCTCGAGGGCTGCGGCAAGCGCGTGGTGCATCTCTTCGTTGAAGGAGTTCAACCGGTCCGGCCGGTTCAGCGTGATCCTGGTCCAGCCATCGCGCCGGTCCACCTTGATCGTTGATGTCACTTTCCGCCTCCCATGGCCGGGTCAACAAGTTTCACTTGAATTGACCGATCGTTCGGTTAATAATTAGCCGAAATCGACCCCGTGTCAACTGTCAAGCACAGCCGGGCACGGCCAGGGCCGACCGTGGAGGATAGCATGACCGGACTGTTCGAAAAGCATCGCGACCTCTTGGCCGATGCGGTGAAGGCAATCGACGAACGCGGTTTCTGGAGCGCGTTTTCGGAAGTCCCGCGCACCTATGGCGAGGCGCTGCCGTCCGAGGGCAAGGTCGCATTTGACGCGCTGCTGGAACAGTTCTTCGCGCTTGACCAGGAGGCCGACGACGGCCACGTCGGCGGCGAGGTCTCGCCCTTTGGTCGCGCGCTCGGCATCACCTATCCGCGCGCCGGCATCGACCGGCTCATCGCGCGCGCTTCCGCAACCGCTCCGGGCTGGGCCCAAGCGAGCGTCGAGGCGCGCTGCGGCGTTGCGCTTGAGATCATCACCCGGCTGAACCGGGCTTCCTTCCTGATGGCGCACGCGGTTGAGCAGACGACCGGCCAGGCCTTCGCCATGGCCTTCCAGGCCGGCGGCCCGCACGCGCAGGACCGCGCTCTCGAAGCCGTCGCCTACGCCTATCGCGAAATGACAAGCATCCCGCACGGCGACGTCGCCTGGGACAAGCCGGCCGGCCGCCACACGATCCGGCTAACGAAGAAATTCCATCTCGTGCCCCGCGGCATCGGCCTCGTCATTGCCTGCGCCACCTTTCCGACCTGGAACAGCTATCCGGCGCTCTTCGCCGACCTCGTCACTGGCAACCCGGTGATCGTCAAGCCGCATCCGGCGGTGATCCTGCCGCTGGCGATCACCGTGAAGATTGCCCGCGAGGTGCTGTCCGAGGCCGGCTTCGATGCGGACGTGATGCAGCTTGCCGTCGACACGCCCGGGGCACCCGTCGCGCCGACGCTGGCCATTCACCCGGCGGTTGCCCTAGTCGACTTCACGGGTTCCTCCGAGTTCGGCGGCTGGCTGCGCGCCCACGCTACGGGCAAGCCGGTCTTCACCGAGGAAACCGGCATCAACACGATCGTCATCGACAGCACCGACGATTTTTCGGCCATGTGCCAGAACATCGCCTTTTCGCTGTCGCTCTACAGCGGCCAGATGTGCACGACGCCGCAGGACATTTTTGTCCCGCAGGGCGGCATCGCGACGAACGAAGGCCAAAAGAGCTTTGACGACGTCGCTGGCGGCATCGCCGCGGCAATCGACGCACTGCTCGCCGACCCTCAGCGTGCGGCAGCGGTCTGCGGCGCGATCCAGAACCCCGCAACGCTCGAGCGTGTCGCCAAGGCTTCAGCCCTTGGTCGCGTCGTGCGCTCCAGCACTCCCGTCGACGGGACCGAGAACGCGCGGACGGCGACGCCGCTGATCCTTGCCGTCGACGCGGCGGACGAGGCCGCCTATCTCAAGGAACAGTTCGGCCCGATCAGCTTCGTGGTATCCTGTGAAAATGCCACGGACGCGATCGATCGCGCCACGCGCGCGGCTCGAGCGAAGGGCGGCATCACCGCCGCGCTCTACAGCCGCGACGAAGCGTTGATCGGCAAGGCGATCGGGCTCTATGCGCAGGCCGGCGTTCCGCTTTCGGTCAACCTGACCGGCGGCATCTATGTGAACCAGAGTGCCGCCTTCAGCGATTTCCACGTCACCGGCGCCAACCCCGCCGGCAATGCCTGCCTGACCGATACGGCCTATGTCGCCCAGCGCTTCCGCGTCGTCTGCGTCCGCCGTCCGGCAGCGGCCTGAACTGCATTCCAAGGAGGATTTCATGTCGGAAGCCTATATCTGCGACTTCACCCGCACGCCGATCGGCCGCTATGGCGGCGCGCTGAAGGACGTCCGCGCCGACGACCTCGCCGCCCATCCGCTGCGTGTGCTCAAGGAGCGCAATCCGGGGATTGACTGGGAGGCGGTGGACGACGTGATCCTCGGCTGCGCCAACCAGGCGGGCGAAGACAATCGCGACGTCGCGCGCATGGCGGTGCTGCTGGCCGGGCTGCCGGTGAGCGTGCCGGGCACGACGATCAATCGCCTCTGCGGCTCGGGCCTCGATGCGGTCGGGATGGCGGCCCGCGCCGTCAAGACCGGCGACGCCGACCTCGTGATCGCCGGCGGCGTCGAAAGCATGACGCGCGCGCCCTTCGTCATGGGCAAGGCGTCCGACGCCTTCTCGCGCCAGGCGGAAATGTTTGACACCACCATCGGCTGGCGCTTCGTCAACCCGGTGCTGAAGGCGCAGTATGGGGTCGATTCGATGCCGGAAACGGCCGAGAACGTCGCCGCCGACTTCAACATCTCGCGCGAAGACCAGGACCTCTTTGCCTATCGGTCGCAGCAGCGCACCAAAGCGGCGCAGGACGCCGGCTTCTTTGCCCGCGAGATTTCGCCGATCGACGTCGCCGGCAAGAAGGGTGCGGTGACCACCGTCAGCGTCGACGAACATCCGCGTGCGGAGACGACGCTGGAGCAACTCGCCAAGCTGAAGGCGCCGTTCCGGAAAGAGGGCGGCTCGGTGACGGCGGGCAATGCGTCGGGTGTCAATGATGGCGCAGGCGCACTGATCATCGCCTCGGAAGCGGCCGTCAAGCGCTATGGCCTGACGCCGCGCGCGCGCGTCGTTTCGGTCGTCTGCGCCGGCGTCGCTCCGCGCATCATGGGCATCGGCCCGGCCCCGGCGACGAAGAAGCTTCTCGAAAAGACCGGGCTGTCGCTCGCCGACATCGACCTGATCGAGCTGAACGAGGCTTTCGCCTCGCAGGGCCTCGCAGTGTTGCGCCAGCTCGGCCTGCCGGACGACGCCGAGCACGTCAACCCGCACGGCGGCGCGATCTCGCTTGGCCATCCGCTCGGCATGTCCGGTGCGCGCCTTGCCATGACGGCCGTCAGCGCCCTGGAAGTGCGCGGCGGCAAGCGGGTGATCGCCACCATGTGCATCGGCGTCGGCCAGGGGATCGCCGGATTGATCGAAAGGGTGTGAGATGACCAGCCCTGCCCATCCCGTTTCCATTACCCGCCATGACGGCGTCGCCGTCATCACCATCGACTACGCGCCTGTCAATGCGCTTTCTAAGGCCGTACGCGAGGGCCTTCTCTTTGCCGCCTCGGAGGTCGCCTCGGACGACAGCGTCACCGCCGCCGTCATCTACGGCGGTCCGGGCCGCTTCATCGCCGGCGCCGATCTGAAGGAAATGTCCCTGCCGCCGGACGAACCGTTCCTGCCGGACGTGGTGGCGGCGATCGACGCCCTGGAAAAGCCGGTCGTTGCCGCGATCGACGGGGCCGCCCTTGGTGGCGGGCTCGAGATCGCGCTTGCCTGCGACTACCGCATCGCCGGCCCGAAGGCGATGGTCGGCCTGACGGAGACACGGCTCGGCATCATTCCCGGCGCCGGCGGCACCCAGCGGCTGCCGCGTCTGACCGGCATGGCGGCAGCGATCACCCTGATCGCCGAGGGCAAGATCCTGAAGGCAGCCGAGGCCCAGAGGCAGGGCATCGTCGACCGCGTCGTCGAGGGCGACCTGCTGGCTGCGGCGATCGCGGCGGCGGAGACGATGGAGAAGCGCCGCGTGCGCGAACTGCCGGTCCCCGAAGGCGACGAGGCCGAAGAAGAAAAAGCAGCCGCGGCCGCCATCGCCCGCGCCAAGGGCGTGCCGGCGGTGACGGAGGTCATTCCGATCATCCGCACGGCGCGCAACCCAGCCTTTTCCGACGGGCTCGCCACCGAGCGCGCCGCGTTCCTGCAACTACGCGAAAGTGTGGAGGCGAAATCGCTGCGCCACCTGTTCCTCTCCGAGCGCGAGGTCTGGAAGGTGCCGGGGCTGCAGGGTGCCACCGCGCGGCCGGTCGCCAAGGTCGCCGTCATCGGCGCCGGCACCATGGGCGCCGGCATTGCCGTGGCGCTCGCCGATGCCGGCTTGACAGTCACCGTGCTCGAACGCGACGCGACCGCGGCCTCGGCCGGCCGGGAGCGCGTGAAGGGACTCTACGAACGGCAGGTCAAGAGCGGTCGCATCAGCGCCGAGACGATGGTCGAGCGGCTCGGCCGGCTGGCCGTCGGTGCCGACTGGAGCGTGCTGTCCGAGCAGGATCTCGTCATAGAGGCGGCCTTCGAGGACATGACCGTAAAAGCCGATATCTTCAAGCGGCTGGACGAGCTTTGCCGGCCGGGTGCGATCCTTGCCTCCAACACCTCCTATCTCGACCTCGATGCGATCGCCGCCGTTACGAAACGACCGGAAGACGTGGTCGGTCTGCATTTCTTCTCGCCGGCCAACATCATGAAGCTTCTGGAGGTCGTGCGCGGCGAAAAGACCAGCGCCGGGACGCTTTCGACCGCGCTGGCGCTCGCGAAGAAGATCGGCAAGGTGCCGGTCGTCGCCGGCAATTGCGACGGTTTCGTCGGCAACCGCATCTATGCCGTCTATCGCCGCCACGCCGAGTACCTGATCGAGGACGGCGCCTCGCCGGAGCAGGTGGATGCGGCACTGGAGGCCTACGGCTTCGCCATGGGCATCTTTTCCGTCTCCGACATGTCCGGCCTCGACATCGCCTATGCGATGCGCAAGCGCCGTGCTGCCAATCGCGATCCGGGCGAGCGCTACGTGACGATCGCCGATAGCCTGGTCGAAGCCGGCCGCCTCGGCCGCAAGACCGGTGCCGGCTGGTACGCCTATGACGCCGCCGGCAAGAAGGCGGTCGATCCCGTGGCGACGCAGGCGATCGAGGCCGCTCGCGCGGCAAAGGGCCTTTCGCCCCGCGCCTTCACGCCGGAAGAGATCCAGCGCCGCCTTGTCGCCGTCATGGCCAACGAGGGCGCGAAAGTGCTTGCCGAGGGGATCGCGCTGCGCGCCTCCGACATCGATCTCGCCTTCGTCAACGGCTACGGCTTCCCGCGTCTCAAGGGCGGGCCGATGTGGGCCGCAGACCAGATCGGGCTTACGCGCGTCCTCGAAGAAGTCGAGGCGGCGCACAAGGCCGGCGGCACCGGTTCCGGACCGGCCCCGCTTCTCACCGAACTTGCCCGCTCGGGCAGCACCTTTGCCGCGTGGCGCCGCTAAGCGCAGCGCAAACAAGGAGATCATAACATGTCGACCATCCTGAAAAGCTATGTCGAGGACCGCTGGTTCATGCCGGAAAGCGGCTTTGCCGACATTCCGAGCGCCATCGACGGCCGCGTCGTCGCACGCGCCTCGACCAAGGGCCTCGATTTCGCCGCAGCCCTTCGCCATGCGCGCGAGGTCGGTGGCCCGGCGTTGCGTGCGCTCACCTTCCACGAACGTGCGGGGATGCTGAAAGCGATTGCGGTCTACCTCAACGACCGCAAGGAAGAGCTTTATCAGTTGGCCTTCGACACCGGCGCCACCCGCCGCGACAACTGGATCGACATCGACGGCGGCATCGGCACGCTGTTCGCCTATGCCTCGCGCGGCAAGAAGGAACTACCGAGCGAGCGCTTCGTCATCGAGGGCGAGACCGAACCGCTTTCCAAGAGCGGCACCTTCGTCGCCCGGCACATCCTGACGCCGCTGACCGGCGTCGCTGTCCACATCAACGCCTTCAACTTTCCCTGCTGGGGTATGCTGGAGAAGCTGGCGCCGACGATCCTCGCAGGTGTTCCTGTCATCACCAAGCCGGCGACGGCAACCGCCTACGTGGCCGAAGCCTGCGTGCGGATGATCGTCGAAAGCGGCATCCTGCCGAAGGGAGCGCTGCAGTTCATCGCCGGCTCCACCGGCGACCTGCTCGACCACCTGACCGGCCAGGATATCGTCTCCTTCACCGGCTCGGCCGACACGTCGGAGAAGCTGCGCAACCAGCCCGCGATCTCGCGCAATGCCGTGCGCTTCATCGCCGAGCGCGATTCGCTGAACGCCGCCGTGCTGGGTCCGGATGCGGTACAGGGAACGCCGGAGTTCGACATCTTCGTCAAGGAAGTGGCGCGCGAGATGACGGTCAAGGCCGGGCAGAAGTGCACGGCGATCCGCCGCGTGCTCGTGCCGCGGGCGCAGGAAACCGCCGTGACCGAAGCGCTGAAAGCGACCCTCGGCAAGGCCGTTCCCGGCGACCCGCGCCTGGATGAAACCCGCATGGGCGCGCTTGCCTCCCGCGCGCAGCGGGCTTCCGTCATCGAGGCGATCGAAGAGTTGCGGACCGAAGCGAAGATCGCCGTCGGCCATGCCGACATCGCGGAAGGCCAGGGCGCGTTCTTCGCGCCGGTGCTGCTGCGCTGCGACGAGCCGTTGAAGGCGGCAAAGGTGCACTCGGTGGAAGCCTTCGGCCCGGTCGCCACACTGATGCCCTACGACACGCTGGACGAGGCGGTCGAACTGGTGAAGAAGGGCGAGGGTAGCCTTGTCGCCTCCGTCTACACCTATGACGCCGACGTCGCCGACGCGCTGATCTTCGGCATCGCGCCCTATCATGGTCGCGTGCTGGTGCTCGACCGCGACTGCGCCAAGGAATCGACCGGCCACGGCTCGCCGCTTCCGGGGCTCGTCCATGGCGGTCCCGGCCGGGCCGGCGGCGGCGAGGAGATGGGCGGCCTGCGCGGCGTGTTTCACTACATGCAGCGCACGGCGCTGCAGGGTTCGCCCGAGCGCATCGCGTCGATCACCCGCCGCTGGACCAAGGGCGCAGCCGCTCCGGTCACGGCCGAGCATCCCTTCAAGCGCAACTATGAAGGGCTCAAGGTCGGCGAGACGGTCGAGACCGAAGCGCGCACGGTCAGCCTGGAAGACATCGAGCATTTTGCGCATTTCACCGGCGACGAGTTCTACGCCCACATGGACGAGGAGGCCGCGAGCGCCAATCCGTTCTTCCCGGGCCGGGTGGCGCATGGCTACCTGATCCTGTCCTTTGCCGCCGGCCTGTTCGTCGATCCGGCGCCGGGCCCGCTGCTCGCCAACTACGGCCTCGACAACCTGCGCTTCCTCAAGCCGGTCTCGCCCGGCGATTCCATCCGAGTGCGGCTGACCGTGAAGGACAAGAAGGCGGCGCGCAGCCCGGAATACGGCGAGGTGCGCTGGGACGTCGAGGTGTTCAACCAGAACGACGAGACGGTCGCCCGCTACGACCTTCTGACGATGAGCGCGCGCACCGTCGTGTAACGGTCCCGATATCCAGCGCCGCACCTGGCGTGCGGCGCTATGAAAGCGAAGCGCTTGCGTTCGAGGAGGGACGCAAGCCATGCTTCGCTCATTTGCTTGGCGATGCCTTCCCGGCGTCACCCATCACATGCCGGAATTCGTATCACGATCGTCCTGGAGGAAAGGCGATGGAGCATGCGGAGGCAAGCGGACGCATCGACCGGCGAGTCCTCGCCGGCGTCGGTGCGCAACTGCGCGACAGGGGCGTCGATCCCGAACCGATCGGCCTGCGCATCGGCTGCCCGGTCACAAGCGGCGAACATTCCGATTCCACCATCGGCCTCGGCCAATTCGTCGGCTTTCTCGAGGAAGCCGGCCGGGTGCTTCGTGATGCGGCCGGTATCTGGCAGTGCGGCCGCGCCTTCGTGCCGTCCGGATTGCCGGAACTCTTCCCCCATTTCGAACGCGGGAGCCGGCTCGGCACCGTGCTTTCGGCCCTTGTCGCAACGATGAACGAGGTCCAGTCCGGCAGCCTTATCCGCCTCTCCGTCAAAGACTCGCTCGCCCTCATCGAATACCGGATCCTTGATCCGGCGATCTGGCCTCGCGCCTTCGATGTCGAGTTCACCTTCGGCTTCTTCGACGGCGTCATCCGTCACTATTTCAAGCCGGACTTCCGTCCCGAAAGCCTCGTTTTCGAGCACGAGGCCGGCCAGCGGCGAAACGCCTTCGACAGCGCCTTCGGGCTTACTTGCGTCTACGGCTATTCTTGCAATCTTTTCGCCTTTCCCGCCGCAATGCTGTCGCTGCCGGTGCTGATGGAGTGGCCGGCCGGTGCACATGTCGCCGATGCCCCGGGGCGCTCTGAACGCAGCGAACGGCTGGCCGACCGGTTGCGGCTTGCGCTGCTGTCCTGCATCGGCGAGGGTGAGATGGATCAGGCGACGATCGCCACGATGATCGGCCTTTCGGCCCGCACCCTGCGCCGGCGGCTGCTGGAGGAGGGTCTGTCGTTCCGTGATGAGATCGACCGCCTGCGGATGAAATACGCCCGCGAGATGATCCTGCGGACGAACCTGCCCTTCATGGAACTTGCAAGCCGGCTCGGCTACCGCCAGCAATCGGACTTCACTCGCGCGTTCCGCAGGGCAGAGGGCGTGCCACCGAGCATGTTGAGACGGCTGCGGTCTGATGACGATCCGAAATAAGAAAAGGGCCGGCGCGATGCACCGGCCCTTAGTTTCCGCCCAAAGCACGTCTCCCGAAAGTGGGAACCGGTTTCGGGATAAAGACATGCGCAAGAACAAGGACCTAAAGCGTGGCAAGCGAATTGAAAAGATCGCGACGCGCTTTACGACGGATTGCGGATCGTGATCGCCGGATTGTGATCGAAGAAGTTGTACGGCATCAGCGTGATGCCCTTCCACATCGTCGACATCACCGGCCAGTCCTCCATGTGCGGCACGTGGTGGAAGCCCATCGTGTACCAGGTGACGATGTCGGTGTCGTGGATGCTGCGGTCCCTCTTCACCCATTCCGGCAGGCTGTCCTTGCCGTCGCCCTGGAAGGCGTATTCGCCGCCGGCGTAGCGCTCCTTCGGGTCGTAGGGCGTGTTCCAGAAAGTATACTCGATATAGGCGTTGCGGCGGGCCGGCGGGTCGTTGACGACGTCGAGCGGCGAATAGGCGACGCTGTTCTCCGGCAGGATCATGTAGCCGGGATGATGGCCGAGCTTGGTTTCCTTGCCCATGTTCATGATGTGATACATGGCCGGCGTCGCCGGGTTGACCTTGTAGCGGCCCTCGAGTTCCGTCATCGGCATCTCGTCCTTCGTCTCCCAGAAGGTGCGGCGCGGCGTGCCTTCCGGCGCGGTCGCGGGCACGAGACCGGTGCGCGCGAACATGTTGTTCTGCCCGTCGATGTCGAAGTCGAAGCGGAAGTTGAAAAAGTGGTCGTGGTTCGGCGCGACGAGGTTCGGCGCGATCAGCGTGCCGTACTTCGTATCTTCCGCCGCTGTTGTGTCCTGCATCGACGTCGAGGCCACGCCCTTGACGGCATCGAGGCCGGTCGCGCCGACCATGACGCGCATCATGCCGTTCTGCTGGAAGACATAGTCGATCAGGTAGTCGTAGTTGCCGACTTCCGAAGCCGAGCGGACGACGAGTTCGGTCGCCGGTCGGCCTTCCGCCGGCAGCGGCTTGTCCGGTGTCTGGGCGAAGATCTCGTAGTGGCGCCAGGCCGGATCGCCGATGTTGCGCTCGAAGATGCAGATGGCGTTCGGGATCTCGACCGGCGAGCCATCGTCGGCGTGAACGACGGCCGGCAGAAACTTCGCATAGGCCGGGCAGTCGACGCCGGCGGTCAGCGGGCTCAGGAAGATGCCGAAGCCGTATTCGCCGCTGTCCATGTAGGTGCGCCAGTACCAGCCCTCGCTCGGATCCATGTAGGGAACGAAGACTTCGGAGAGATTGGCCTGATAGAGCACCGAGCGCGGCCCCTTGCCGTCATTGGCGGAGATCTCGGAGAGCACGACGCCGGGCCGCTTGTCGACGCGCCAGCGGAAGCTCCACATGTCCCAGTTGACCAGGCTGCCATTGATGGAGAAGTTGGCCCCATCCGGCTGCGACAGCGTCGCCGCCTTGATCGGTTCGGCGAGCTTCATGTCCTTGCGCGCACCGATATCCTCCTGCACGTATCCCCAGCCGTCCTCCGGCACCGGCACGACGCCGGTGTCGACCACCTTGACCACCTTCTGACTGGTCAGATCGACAGTGGCGAACAGGCCCTCGATCGGCTTCGCATAGAAGTTGCTCTGGGTCGGATTGACGTAGCAGGGCACCTTCATCAGGCGCTTTCCGGCCTCGTCGGGCGTTCCGAACGCACCGGCGGTCAGCGGCAGGCAGAAGACTTCGTCCGGTTTCAGGTTGCGCTTGGCCAGGGCCGCGACGAAATCGGGGTTCTGAACGGCCAGGTTCATCGCGCCGAGGAATTCCTCGAGCAGCAGCATCGGCTGGCCGGTGACCGGCTCCCACGACAGCACCTTCTTGGTCGTGATGTCCACCTCACCCTTGAAGACGCCCTTGGCGGTCTTGGCGTTGACAACGGCGCGGCGGTCTTCCGGGTCGCCGTCCTTCCATTTCAGCACGGCCTCCTTCGCTGGCTCCCGCAGTTCGATCAACGGATAGCGGCTGTCTGCGTCCGTCTTGCCGTCATCCTTGAGGATCTGGACGACGGCGGCGATTTCGGCCGTGGAGAGGCCGTCGAGCGGGTGAGACAGGGCAGCGCTGCCGCCCGCAACGGTGATGACGGTGGCGGCCAGCAGCCGGCCAGCCGTACGCTTCAAAAGAGTTGGCATGGTGATTTCCCTCTGGACTTGTTGCTACGCGCCCGGGGCACCAGCCCGCTCGCGCCGCAAGTCTAGCGGGGCAAATTTCTTGCGGTTTGGCATTTTCGGCCAAGGTGGAACAAATCGAGCGCCGGGGTTTCGGGCTTGGGAAGCCTCCCGAGCCGGAATGTCACGCGGGCCAGTTTTCCAGAACCTCGACGAAGCGGGTCAGCCACAGGTTCGTCTGGTGGCCGTCAACGGCGCGGTGATCGATCGTCAGGGAAACGTAGGCCATCGGGCGAATCTGGATCGTATCGACCCCGCCGACTTCGCGCACGACCACCCGCTTTTCCAGCTTGCCGATCCCCAGGATCGCCGTCTGCGGCTGGTTGATGATGATCGGGGAGGCGAAAAGCGAACCGGAGACGCCGTGATTGGAGATGGTGAACGTGCCGCTGCGCATGTCCTCGGGCTTGAGCGTCCCGGCGCGGGCACGCGTGGTCAGATCTTGCAACGCGGTCGCGATCCCGGTCAGCGACAGGTGCTGCACCCGGCGGATCACCGGCACCACCAGGCCCTTGTCGCCCAAGGCGGTTCCGACGCCGATATTGACGTCGTCGAAAATCTCCAGGTGGTCGTCATGCCAGCGGCTGTTGATCTCCGGCACGGCCCGCATGGCGGCAGCGGCAGCAGCGACCATATAGGCGGTATAGGAAAGATTGGTACCTCGCGCGGCCAGCGCGGCCTTGTTCGCTTCGCGATGCTTCAGGATGGCGGAGAAGTCCGCCTCGAACACCGCAGTGACGTGCGGGGCGACAGTCACCGAGTTGAGCATGTTGCTGGCAATCGCAAGCCGCATCGGCGAGTGCGGCACGCTTCGGCTGCCGCGTTCGGCAGGTTCGTCGCGCCCGGAATGGGCCTCGGCCGGTAGTGGCACGGGACGGGATTGCGAGATTGGCTCGATCGAGGGGGACGCGTCTGTGCGCGCGGCAAAGGCCGCCTCGATGTCGATGCGCGTCACGCGCCCGTTCTTGCCGGTGCCGGCGACTGTTCCCGGATCAATGCCGTACTGCAGGGCGGCGCGGCGCACCGCGGGCGAGTAGCGCATGAGATCGGGCGCCACCGCCTTGGCTGTTTCATGTGAAACAAGGACGGCCGCAACGGCCGGTGCGCTCTGGCGCGTGCCTTCGGCACGGATGCGCCCGAGCACCGAACCCGGCCCGGCATCGTCCCCGCTTTGCAGCAGGATTTCGGCAAGGATGCCGGCGACCGGGGAAGGGACCTCCTGCGTGACCTTGTCGGTTTCCAGTTCCACGAGCGGATCGTCAATATTGACCGTCTCGCCCGGCCGCTTGAGCCAGGCGCGCACGACCGCCTTGGTCCCTTCCTGCTCGAGCGGAGCCAGAACGTCCATCAGCGCGGCCATGCTCAGAACTCCACCAGGGACTGGATCTTTTCGCGGATGCGTTCGACGGAAGGCACGACCCAGTCGAGCAGCACCGGATTGTGCGGGCTCGGAATGTCCGGCATCGTCAGGCGGGAGACGGGCGCGTCGAGGTCCATGAAGGCTTCGTCGGCGACGACGGCGGATATTTCCGCGCCGAAGCCGGCCGTGCCGAGATCCTCGTGCACGATCAGGCAGCGCCGGGTGCGCCGCACCGACGACAGCACCGCCTCCCGGTCCCAGGGCATCAAGGTGCGAAGGTCGATCACATCGGCAGAAATGCCTTCCGCGGCCTCCTCGCAGCGCGGCACCATCGCCCCCCAGGTGACGATGGTGATGACGTCGCCCTGTCTGGTGAAGCGGGCCTTGCCGAAGGGCAGGGCGAAATCGTCGCCCGGATAGGGCCGGCGTGCCCAGGCATGGTCGAGCATCGCGCGATGCTCGAAGAAGATCACCGGGTCGTTGCCGCGCAGCGCCGTGCGCAGCAGGCCGACGGCATCCTCGGCATTGGAAGGCACGGCGACCTGCCAGCCCGGCTGATGGACGAAGGCGACCTCGTTCGTCTGGCTATGCCAGGGATCCCCGCATTTGAAGAAGCCGCCCGGCATGCGTAGCACGATCGGGGCGGCGAAGCGGTTGTTGGTCCGCCAGCGGATCGTGCCACAATCGTTGATCTGTTCGGTAGCCGGCTCAGCATATTTGCGGAACTGGATCTCCGGCACCGGCACGAGGCCGGCAAGCGCCATGCCGACGGCGCGACCGACAATGCCCTCCTCCGACAACGAGGTGTCGAAGACCCGCTCCTTGCCGAATTTCTCCTGCAGGCCAAGTGTCACCGCGTGGACACCGCCCTTCGGCCCAATATCCTCGCCGAAGAGGACGACGCGCTCATTGATGGAGAGTTCGCGGTCGAGCGTGCGCCGGATCGCTGTCACCATGTTGATGCGCTGGCCGTCGCCGGCCGGTTGATCGCTCGTCGGCGGCGCAAGGTAGCCAAGACTGTGCTGGCCGCCCATCTGCTGCATCTCGCCCTCGAAGAAGACGTGGCTGGTAACGGTCTGCGGATCGGCGACTGGCCGAGCCTCGGCGGCCTCGCGGGCGGCCTCGACGGCAGACGCCGCCTGGGCAACGGAGGCCTGCCACTCCTCCGCACTCATCACGGCGGGAACGAGATAGTCCTTCAGCCGCGGCAGCGGATCGCGGGCCCATTCGGCCCGCACGACATTTTCGCTCTTGTAGGTCTGCGTATCCTGGAAGCTGTGGCCTTCGAGGCGGGGCACGGTGAGCCGCAGAAGCGCCGGCGCGCGGTTCTCCCTGACGAAGTCCACCGCCTCCGTCGTCAGCCGCGCGGCCTCGGCGGGGTCGCAGCCGTCGCCGTCGAACACGGCCAGGTTCCGCCAGCCGGAGAGGTTGGCGGCGATGTTGCCGCCCGGCGTCTGCAGGGTGGAGGGAACCGAAATGCCGTAGCCATTGTCCTCGACGTAGAACAGCATCGGCAGGGCTTGCGTGGTAGCAATCGTCAGCGCCGACCAGAAGCCGTTCGAGGCGACCGAGCCATCACCGCCGAGCACGACAGCGATGGCACGGTCGTAGTCCGACTGCTTGAGCACCGTGCGGCAATATTCGATCGCCTGGGCCCAGCCGGCCGTCGGCGTGTATTGCGAGCCGACGCCGCCGCACATGGGCAGCGCCGAGGCGCCGCTGCGGTTCGGGTAGTTGAACACGACGCCGATGTCGCGGCCATCCGAATAGCCGCCGGCCCGGCCCATGGCCGAGGCGAGGGCATCCGCCGGATCAACGCCGAGCGCCAGGAGGAGAGGGCGGGAGCGATAGTAGCCGCATGCACCGTCATGCCGCTCCGTCAGTCGGCAGCCGAGCAGGATCTGCGCCATGTCGTGGCCACGGGCGGAGAACTGGTAGAGCACCTTCTTCTCCGGCACCAGCCGCGTCTCTTCCATCTCGTCGAGTGCCCGGGACAACTGGAGGAGATAGGCAATGCGCTTCCAGTCAATCGTCTCGTCCGGCGCATTGCGAACGATCCGTCTTAGCGCTGCCTGTGCCATCTCGGCGTCCTCCTCCGCGATACAATCCCATGAGAAATGATAATACGGCTTGACCGTGAGTTCCTTTCAGAGTTCTGCTGGAATGATGCATCCTTGAAACATACGTTTCACATGAGGGAAGAAAACGAATGAACCATATCGAGCTTGATGCCATCGACCGGCAGATCCTCCGCGTGCTCCAGCACCAGGCCGATATCAGCCACGCCGCCCTGGCCGAGAAGGTCGGCGCCTCGAGCGCGTCGTGCTGGCGCCGGATCAAGGCACTGGAGGCTGCCGGCGTGCTCGGAAAGACCGTTCGCCTGGTGGAGCCGGAGGCGATCGGCCGGGGGTTGAACGTCTTCTGTCAGGTGCGGATGAAGAGCCACGATCCCGTCGCTCGGCGGGATTTCGAGCGGTTCGTCGAAAGCCACGACGAGGTGCTCGAATGCTATTCGATGTCGGGCGAATGGGACTATCTGCTGCGCGTGGTGGCGGCGGATGTACGCGACTACGAACGGCTTTTAATGCATGGCATTCTCACCCATGAGGCCGTTGCGAATTCATCCTCGCATTTTGCTCTCAAGAGCGTGAAGTACACGACGGCACTGCCGGTTTAACGTCCCCAAATTGCCGACGCTGGCGGCGCCGGATCTTTCCAGGTCCCGCGCTTTTCCTCGAATATCGTCAGCCACTCCCGCATCCGGGAGCACGCGCGGCTTTGTGATCGCGCCAGTTCAAATTGCCGTTGACTCTTGTCCGGCGTTCTGGAATCCATAAGAACATAACAGGAACAAATAAAGGAACGAACGTCATGGCAACGCCTGCCTTGGCGCAGAGGCGGCTTTTTGCCCTGCGTGAGACCATCGCCCGCATCGAGAATGCCGATGGTCCTGGTCTGGCCGGACGCAAGCGCCGCTGGCAGTGGGATATGCAGGGGTCGCCGGGCGATGCGTCGCCTTTTTCCGAATCCGGCGAAACAGGCGGCCTCGAAGCTATTTTCAATGGCGATCTACCGGCTTGCGGTCTCGTCGAGATCCGCAACGCGCAGACCCGCGATATGGGGGCTGCAACCGGTTTCTCCCTGGCCTTGGCCGCGCTTCGTCAGGACCGGACCGAGAAGGGCCAAGGCGCAACACTCTGGATCGGTCAGGCGCTGGCATCCTCCGAAGCCGGCATACCTTACGGCCCGGGCCTGAAAAAGCACGGCCTCGATCCGACCCGTATGCTTCTTGCCAGGCCACGGACGATCGCAGATGCGCTCTTGATGGCGGAGACGGCACTCGGCGTGCCGGCCTTTTCCACCGTCATCCTGGAGATCCGCGGCAATCCCACCGGATTCGGGCTGACCGAAAGCCGCCGGCTGCAACTGCGGGCCAAGGCGAACGGCACCCTGCTCCTGCTTCTGCGCCAGGCCGGCGAGGAGGAGGCGAGCAGCGCGCTCTACCGGCTGCGCATCGATCCGGCCCCGGCTTGCGAACGCCCATTGCCAGACGGAACCACGCTGGCCGGCAGCATCGCCAATCCCGTCTTCCTGGTCACGCCGGAGAAGAACAAGACCGCCGACCCCGTCGGCATCCTCCTGGAGTGGAACTCCCATGACCGCCGCTTTTACCGCCTCGACCCCCGCCCTGCCGTTCCTCAAGAAGAGCAGCGACCAGCGGATCCTCTGTCTATGGTTTCCCTATCTGCCCGCCGATCGGGTGGCGCGGCAGCGTTGGGGGAGGTCGTGGCTTTCAAGGGGGCGTCCTGAGCATCCGCCGGTCGCCTTCGCCGGCCGCAGCGACAGTGCCATGCGGCTCGCCTTCCTCGACCGGGAAGCCGAACGGATCGGCCTTCGCAAGGGGCAGGGCGTCACAGAAGCGCGCGCGATCTGTCCGGCGCTGGACATTCTTCCTGCCGATCCGGCCGCGGACAGGGCCCTGCTCGAGGCCCTCGCCGACTGGTGCGACCGTTACACGCCGCTCATCGCGCTGGAGGGCGCCGACGGCCTCTATCTCGACATCACCGGCTGCACCCATCTCCATGGCGGCGAGCGGGCGCTGCTCGATGACGTGCTGTCGCGCCTCTTTTCGCTCGGCATCGAGGCGCGCGGGGCGATCGCGGCCTCACCCGGCCTTTCCTGGGCGGCCGCCCATTTCGGCGACGGCGGCGTGATCGATGCCGATGCGGCGCAGGATGTGCTCGCTCGCTTGCCGGTCGCAGCCCTGCGCCTGCCTGAGGACGTGCTCGGGCCGCTCGGCCGGGTCGGGCTGAAGTCGATCGGCGATCTCCTGCCCCTACCGCGCGCACCGCTCGCCCGTCGCTTCGGCCCCCTGCCGCTCCTCAGGCTCGATCAGGCGCTGGGGCTGGAGGATGAACCGATTTCACCGCGCTTGGCCGTGCCGATGCTGTCGGCGGAGCGGCGGCTGTTCGACCCCATCCAGTCCGAGGAGGACATTCTTGCACTTGCCACCCATCTTGCCGGCACCTTGAAAGAAGGACTTGAACGGCGCGGCGAGGGCGGGCGCCTGTTCGCGCTGTTGCTCTTTCGGGTGGACGGCCGCGTTTTCCGCATCCAGGCCGCCACCTCGGCGCCGCTCAGAGACCCCGAGCGGATCGCCCTGCTCTTCCGCGAACGGCTGTCGGCCGTGCATGATGACCTCGATGCCGGTTACGGTTTCGAGATTGTCCGGCTTTGCGTGCTCACAAGCGAGGCCTTCGCGGCGATGCAGCAGGATTTTGCCGCCGACACCGGCGAAAGCCAGTCGCTTTCGGGCTATGCCGACCAGATCGTGGCCCGCTTCGGGCCGGAAAGCCTGCTCGCCGTCACCCTGCCGGAAAGCCACGTGCCGGAGCGCGCCGCACACCTTGCGCCCGTCGCCGAGCACTGGGACCACGAGCGGGCCGTCGGTCGGAACGGAAAGCCGGCACTCGCGACGGCCATCCTCGGTGATCGTCCTTTGCGCCTGTTCGCGCCACCCGAGCCGGTCGAGACCCTGGCGGGCGTGCCGGAGGATGCGCCGAAGACCTTCCGCTGGCGCAGGAGCTTTCATCGGATCACCCGCACGGAAGGACCGGAGAGGATTGCCGGCGAATGGTGGGTCGACGGCGAGGACCAGCCGGCCCGGGACTACTTCAAAGTCGAGGACGAGGCCGGCCGCCGCTACTGGCTTTTTCGCGCGGGAGCGTATGGGGCGCAGCCACAACTGCCGCGCTGGTTCATCCACGGGGTCTTCGCATGAGCGACGCTCTCGCCTTCTACGAATTCGGCGCGCGCAGCAATTTTTCCTTCCTGGAAGGGGCGGCGCCTGCCGAGGCCATGGTGGAAGCCGCCAGCCGGATCGGCCTTTCCGGCCTCGGCATCGCCGACCGCAACACGGTTGCCGGTGTGGTGCGGGCATACTCCAAGGCACGGGTCGAAGGCCTGCCCTTCCAGCCCGGTGCCCGCCTTGTCTTTGCCGACGAGACGCCCGACGTCCTCGCCTATCCGCAAAACCGGTCGGGCTGGGCCCATCTCTGCCGTCTGTTGAGCCTCGGAAACCTGCGCGCGAATAAGGGCGAGTGCCTCCTTTACCTGCCAGACCTTCTGGAATGGCAGGCGGACCTCCAGCTCATCGTTATGCCGGCCGCCGGCCGACCCGAGCCGGAGCGTCTTAGGCCCCTGCTTGCGCGCTTGCGGGAGCGCGTCGACGACAGGCTCTTTCTGGCGCTGGTACCGCGCCGTGACGGTTTCGACCGGCATGACCTTGCCGTGCTGGCGCAGCTCGCCCGCGAAAACCGCATCCGGCCGATTGCCACCAACGACGCGCTTTACGATGTCGCGCAGCGCCGCCCGCTCGCCGACGTGGTCGCCGCCATCCGCCGCAAGACGCCGATTGCGGAGCTGGGTTTTCACCGGCAGGCCAATGCAGAGCGATACCTGAAGGGTTTCGCCGAGATGGCGAGGCTGTTGCGCGACCATCCGGAGGCGATCGCCAATACGGCGCGCTTCTTCCACGGCCTCGCCTTCAACCTGGAGGAACTGAGCCACCAGTATCCAGATGAATCCGAGGAGGGTATGACCCCGGCCGAGACACTGCGGCGGCTCGTGCGCAAAGGCGGGGCCGAACGCTACCCCGATGGCATTCCGGCCAAGGTCGAGGAGAGGTTGTCTTACGAACTCGGGCTGATCGAACGGAAGAAATACGAGCCTTACTTTCTGACCGTGCACAAGTTGGTGACCTTTGCCAGAAGCGAAGGAATTCTCTGCCAGGGACGTGGTTCGGCTGCCAATTCCTCGGTCTGCTACTGCCTGGGCATCACGGAGGTCGATCCGAACAGGTTCACGCTGCTCTTTGACCGCTTCATCTCCGAGGACCGCGACGAGCCACCGGATATCGACGTCGACTTCGAACACGAACGGCGCGAGGAGGTCATCCAGTACATCTACAAGACCTACGGCAAGGAACATGCAGGGCTGGCGGCGGCGGTCATCAGCTACCGCGGTCGCTCGGCCGGCCGCGAGGTCGCCAAGGCCTTCGGCCTGTCGGAGGATGTCCAGTCAGCTCTGTCGGGTTCGATCTGGGGCTGGGGGCGCTCGTCCTTCTCCGAGGAACAGGTCAAGGCGGCCGGCCTCGACATGGGCGACCCGACGACGATGAAGGTGCTGTCCTATGCCGGGCAACTGATGGATTTTCCCCGGCATCTTTCGCAGCATGTCGGCGGCTTCCTCATCACCCGCGACCGGCTCGACGAGGTCGTGCCGATCATGCCGACGGCCATGCCCGGCCGCTACATGGTGGAATGGGACAAGGACGACCTCGACACGCTGAAGCTCCTGAAGGTCGACGTGCTGGCGCTCGGCATGCTGACCTGCATCGCCAAGGCGTTTTCGCTGCTGGAAACCCATTACGGCGAAAGCAAAACGCTGGCAAAAATCTATCCGGATCAAAAGGACGAGGTCTACGACATGATCTGCCGCGCCGACACGCTCGGCGTCTTCCAGATCGAAAGCCGGGCGCAGATGAGCATGCTGCCGCGCCTGAGACCGCGCGAGTTCTATGATCTCGTCATCGAGGTGGCGATCGTCCGCCCCGGGCCGATCCAGGGCGACATGGTTCATCCCTATCTGAAACGGCGCGAGGCGGTCAGAGCCGGCCGGAAGATCCGCTATCCGAGCAAGGAACTGGAAAGCGTGCTGGAGCGCACGCTCGGCGTGCCGCTGTTCCAGGAGCAGGCAATGCAGATCGCCATCACCGCCGCCGGCTTTTCCCCCGCCGAGGCCGACCGCCTGCGCCGCGCCATGGCGACCTTCAAGCGTACCGGCACGATCGGCACCTTTCGCGACAAGATGATCGAGGGCATGGTCGGCAAGGGTTATGAGCGGGCATTCGCGGAGCGCTGCTTCCGCCAGATCGAGGGGTTCGGCGAGTACGGCTTTCCGGAGAGCCACGCCGCCTCCTTCGCGCTCCTCGTCTATGCCTCCTCCTGGCTCAAGGCCTATTATCCGGATGTCTTCTGCGCGGCGATCCTGAACTCCCAGCCGATGGGCTTCTATGCACCGGCGCAGTTGGTGCGCGATGCGCGCGAACATGGCGTCGACGTGCGTCCCGTCGACGTGAACCGTTCCACCTGGGACTGCCTGCTGGAGGGCGAGGGCCTGTTCGACCCTGCCGCAATCGCCCCACGCCACCGCCAGATGTCCGGGATGATCCGCTCGAAAAAGGCCGTGCGGCTGGGCTTCCGGCTGGTCAAGGGCCTGAGGGAGACGGACATGGCAAGTCTTGCCGCCCGTCGCGGCGGCGGCTATCGCTCGGTGCGGGACCTCTGGCTTCGCTCCGGTCTGTCGCGCAGCGTCCTGGAACGTCTTGCCGACGCCGATGCCTTCAGGTCGATGGGCCTCGATCGACGACAGGCGCTCTGGGCCGTCAAGGCCCTCGACGACAGAGGCGCGGCGGGAGCGCTGCCGCTTTTCGACCGGAGCGAAACGGAAGAATTGCGGCCCGAACCGCATGTCCGGCTGCCGATAATGCCGGACGGCGAGCAGGTCATCAACGACTACCGTTACCTGACGCTTTCGCTCAAGGCCCATCCGGTCTCCTTCATGCGCGCCGATTTCGCCCGCCAGGGGATCACGCGGAACAACGCGCTTGAAACGGCGGCAAAAGGCAACACCGTCACGGTGGCCGGCCTCGTGCTGGTGCGGCAACAGCCGGGTTCGGCCAAGGGGGTCGTCTTCATGACGATCGAGGACGAAACGGGAATCGCCAATATCATCGTCTGGCGAAAGATGATGGAGAAATACCGCGGCGTGGTGATGGGCGCGCGACTCGTCAAGGTGCGCGGCCGACTGCAGCGGGAAAGCGGCGTCATCCACGTCGTTGCCGACCATTTGGAGGACATGAGTGGAATGCTCGGTCTTCTGAAAGGCGAGTTGCACAGCTTTGGCGCCATGAGCCGCGCGGACGAGATCATTCATCCGGTGGACGAGGATGCGCGCGCGAAGCGGGCGCTGCGGCAGTTGCGCCTGGCAGGAAAAGATTTGACCCGGGAGAGGGAGGCAAAGTCCGTCCTGCGGCAGACCGCAGATGTCATACCGAAAGGTCGCAACTTCCACTGATACTGCCGAACGTGCTGGACCACCTGTCGAGGCAATCGCCCAACCCCGAACCGGCCGGTGCAGCCACAACAAAAAGTGATCGGCCGCACAGACCTGGCATTTGTGCGGCCTGGGCCGGAAGTGTTTCTTCCCAATCGCTTGAAAACACGATCAGTTTTCTCAAGTTTAGAATGATTACAAACAGATACGGCAGCAGTGCTACCTTGTTATATCTTGACAGCAACGGTCCCCTTTTGCTTAATCGCCGGAATTCAAGGCATTGCGCATGGGGCAGGCAGGACAGATGCTGGTTTGCAGCTGCAACTTCATCAGCGATAAAGAGATCGTCGACGTCATCAACGAACTCCTCGACCAGGATTGCTGGCAGCTGATCGTGCCCGCAAAAGTCTATCACGCGATGGGAAAGCGAGGCCGCTGCTGCGGCTGCTTCCCCAATGTCGTCGACATCATCGTGCGCACCACTGAACAGTATCATGCCGAGCGGCCCTCGACGGACGCAGAGATATTTGATTTCATGATCCGCCTCAAACAGTTCCACGAAGACAACAGGAGAGCGGACCTTGAAAGGCGACAAAAAAGTCATCGAGCAGCTTAACGAAGCGCTTTTTCTCGAACTCGGCGCCGTCAACCAGTACTGGCTCCACTACCGACTCCTCGAGGACTGGGGATACACCCTCCTCGCCAAGAAGGAGCGGGAGGAATCGATCGAGGAAATGCACCACGCCGACAAGCTGGTGGCCCGCATCATCTTCCTCGAGGGCCATCCCAACCTGCAGACCCTTGCCCCCCTGCGCATCGGCCAGAACGTCCAGGAAGTCCTGGAGGCCGACCTCGCCGGCGAGTATGACGCGCGCACGGCCTACAAGAAGTCGCGCGATATCTGCCACGACGCCGGCGACTACGTCAGCATGAAGCTCTTCGAAGAACTTCTCAGCGACGAAGAAGGCCACATCGACTTCCTAGAGACTCAGCTTGGCCTGCTGAAGCAGCTTGGCATCGAAAAATACGGCCAGCTCAACGCCGCCCCGGCCAACGAAGCGGAATAGCCGCAAACACCTTGGAGACGCAGGCCGCGTGGGCCTGCGCCTCCAGTCGCGATCGCCAAGGCAACGAACCATCAATCAATCCGGGCTTTTCCGCACGGTCGCGCCACGGTAATCTCGCGTTCGCTTCAGTATTGCCGCGTCACGGCAAGCCGACACATGACGCTGCCTGGCTGGAAGTAGAGTGCTGATCCTCCGAGAGCGTGCGTGACAGTGGATCGGGCGCATGTCATAGGAGTGCCCGCAAACCGACCGGGCAACTCCTCATGATACGCATCGACAGCATCAGCAAGTCCAACAGCCATCGCATCCTCTACATCGAAGCCTCCGCCGCCCTGAACCGTGGCGAGAAGATCGGGCTCGTTGGGCCGAACGGCGCGGGCAAGACGACACTTTTCCGCATGATCACCGGCGAGGAGCAGCCGGATGAGGGGCAGGTCTCGGTCGATAAGGGCATTACCGTTGGCTATTTCGACCAGGATGTCGGAGAAATGGCCGGACATTCGGCCGTCGCCGAGGTGATGGAAGGCGCCGGTCCGGTGAGCGCCGTGGCCGCGGAACTGCGCGAGCTCGAGGCGGCCATGTCGGATCCGGAGCGAATGGACGACATGGATGCCATCATCGAACGCTATGGCGAGGTGCAGGCGCGCTACGAAGAACTCGATGGGTATGCGCTGGAGGGACGGGCGCGCGAAGTCCTGGCCGGGCTCGGCTTCGCCCAGGAGATGATGGACGGCGACGTCGCCAAGCTGTCCGGCGGCTGGAAGATGCGCGTGGCGCTCGCCCGCATCCTGTTGATGCGGCCGGACGTCATGCTGCTCGACGAGCCGAGCAACCACCTCGATCTCGAAAGCCTGATCTGGCTGGAATCCTTTCTGAAGGGCTATGACGGCGCACTCCTGATGACGTCGCATGACCGCGAGTTCATGGACCGGATCGTCACCAAGATCATAGAAATCGATGCCGGCGCACTGACGACCTATTCCGGCGACTACGGCTTCTATGAAGCGCAGCGGGCGCTGAACGAGAAGCAGCAACAGGCCCAGTTCGAGCGTCAGCAGGCGATGCTGGCCAAGGAAATCAAGTTCATCGAGCGCTTCAAGGCCCGGGCGTCCCACGCTTCACAGGTCCAGAGCCGGGTGAAGAAGCTGGACAAGATCGACCGTGTCGAGCCACCGCGCCGCCGCCAGACGGTCGCCTTCGAGTTCCTGCCGGCGCCGCGCTCCGGCGAGGACGTCATCAGCCTGAAGAATGTTCACAAGGCCTACGGCAGCCGCACGATCTATACCGGCCTCGATTTCATGGTCCGCCGTCGCGAACGCTGGTGCATCATGGGCATCAATGGCGCCGGAAAGTCGACACTGCTCAAGCTGGTAACGGGTACGGCCGCACCGGACAGCGGCAGTGTGTCGCTCGGCGCCAGCGTCAAACTCGGCTATTTCGCCCAGCATTCGATGGACCTGCTCGACGGCGACAGCACGATCCTGCAATGGCTGGAGGAGCGCTTTCCCAAGGCTGGGCAGGCGCCACTTCGCGCGCTCGCCGGCTGTTTCGGTTTTTCCGGCGATGACATCGAGAAGCGCTGCAGGGTCCTTTCCGGCGGCGAGAAGGCGCGATTGGTGATGGCGGCGATGCTGTTCGACCCACCCAATCTCCTCGTTCTCGACGAACCGACGAACCACCTCGACCTCGACACGAAGGAAATGCTGATCAGGGCCCTTTCGGCCTATGAGGGCACGATGCTGTTCGTCTCGCACGACCGCCATTTCCTGGCGGCCCTGTCGAACCGGGTGCTGGAACTGACGCCGGACGGAATCGAGCAATATGGCGGCGGCTACACCGAATACGTGGAGCGCACCGGCCAGGAAGCGCCGGGCCTGCGCGGGTAACGCCCGCCCCGGATCCGAGGGGCCGACAGAATCAGGCAGGCGGCTCCGGCCTCGTTCGAGACCGGAACCTAAGCCTGCCCGCGCCTCAATGGCGGAAGTGGCGCATGCCGGTGAAGACCATCGCCACACCGGCTTCGTCGGCTGCGGCAATCACCTCGGCATCGCGCATCGAACCACCCGGCTGGATCACGGCGGTGGCACCGGCCGCAATCGCCGACAATAGTCCATCCGCAAACGGCAGGAACGCCTCGGAGGCGACCGCCGAGCCACGCGTCAGCGGCTGGGACAAGCCCATCGCCTTTGCGGCCTCCTCCGCCTTGAGTGCGGCGATGCGGGCCGAATCGACGCGGCTCATCTGGCCGGCGCCGATGCCCGCGGTCTGCCCGTCCTTGGCGTAGACGACTGCGTTCGACTTGACGTGCTTGGCGATCTTGAAGGCGAATTTCATGTCCTCGAGCTCCTGGGCCGTCGGTGCGCGCTTCGTCACGACCTTCAGCTCCAGATCCTCCACCATGCCGTTGTCGCGGCTCTGCACCAGAAGGCCGCCCGACACGGTCTTTGCAGAAACCCCGGGGGTGCGGGGATCCGGCAGACCACCGGTTACAAGCAGCCGCAGGTTTGGCTTGCCGGCAATCACGGCGCGCGCCGCGTCATCCGCATCCGGCGCGATGATGACCTCGGTAAAAAGCTTGACGATCTCTCCGGCCGTCTCGGCATCGAGGGTGCTGTTCAGGGCGATGATGCCGCCAAATGCGGACACGGGGTCGCAGGCCAGCGCCCGCATATAGGCTTCCTTCAGGGTCGGCGCCGTCGCGACGCCGCAGGGATTGGCGTGCTTGATGATGGCGCAGGCCGGACCGTTCTCCGGCAGGAACTCCGCAACCAGTTCGAAGGCCGCATCCGTGTCGTTGATGTTGTTATAGGAAAGCTGCTTGCCCTGCAGAAGCGTGGCCGTTGCCACACCGGGGCGGGTGTCGCCGGTGACGTAGAACGCCGCCTTCTGGTGCGGATTTTCGCCGTAGCGCATCTCTTCCTTCAGCACGCCGCCAATCGTGCGGTAGGCCGGCGTGGCGATATCGAGGGCTTCGGCGAACCAGTTGGAAATGGCCGTGTCATAGGCCGCGGTTCGCGCGAACGCTTTCGCCGCCTGGCGTTGGCGGAAGGCGTAGGAGGTCGCACCCGTCGCCAGCTCCTCGATCAGGGCCGGATAGTCGGCAGGATCGGTGACGATCGTCACATAGGCGTGGTTCTTGGCCGAGGCGCGAATCATCGCTGGGCCGCCGATGTCGATGTTTTCCACCGTTGTCGGGTAGTCCCCGCCCTTGGCGCGAACCTCCTCGAATGGGTAGAGATTGATGACGGCGAGGTCGATCGCCTCGATCCCATGCGCCTTCATCGCCTCCACATGATCCGCGTCGTCCCGGATCGCCAGCAGGCCGCCATGGACATTCGGGTGAAGCGTCTTGACGCGGCCGTCCATGATCTCCGGAAAGCCCGTGACCTGCGAGACATCGGTGACCGGGAGGCCGGCATCGCTCAACGCCTTGTGCGTGCCGCCAGTGGAAAGAAGCCGGACGCCCTTACTGGCAAGCGCGCTTGCAAGTTCAACGATGCCGGTCTTGTCGGAAACGGACAGAAGCGCGGTCCTGACCTGAACGCGATCGGGGGCGGGAATTTTCTTGGAAGCGACGGCCATGGGGTATCTCCGGGAGTAGGGGCCGGCGTCCAAGCATGTCGCCGGCGGCGTGCATGCGCCCCGTTAACATAGGCGCGCAGGCGAGGAAACCGCCAATTTCGAGCCGTCAGCGCCGTTCGCGCCGCATGAGCCACTGCAGCTCTGGAACACCCGCGAGCGGCATGGTCAGCGTCAGCTGACGCGCGGCGCGAACGCCGGTCGGATCGGCAAAGAAGACATCCTCTTCCTCGACGACAACGACATCGAGGCAGGAGAAGACCCAACTCTCGCCATCATGGGCGACAAGCCTGATTTCATGGTCGCTCAAGGGAACGATGCGGATCGCCGGATGAATGTGAAAACGAACCACCGCAATGTTCTTGCCGCCCTCCGGCACGGCCCCGTTGGGCTTCACGAACCGCTCCCGCCCGCGAATTTCGGTGCCCGCGGCGTTCAAGTAGATGTCGCGTTCGTATAGCAGGCCGAAATTGTCGAGATAACCGTCGTGGCTGGCCTTCAGGCCTTCCGCGCCGTCGGTTCCGTCGTAGCGCGCAACCCCGACATTCGTTGCGCCCGCGAAAACGACCGGGCCGAGATAGCGGGAGGCGGAAATGCGCGCCGACGAGGTGTCGTTCAATGTCGCCACGGAATGGGCAGCCGTGGCGCGCGACAACTGTCGGATCGCATCGCCGGCGAAGCGCGGCAGGCCCGAATTGACCAGGTACCGGTGCCGTCCCGACGACATCTCCAGGGAGAGGCAACCGGCTGTCGCAGACGTCGAAAGGGGAACGGAGAGCGGCTTGCCCGTGTCGATGATGATCGCGGTGTCACCGGCCGAGATCCGTTCGTAGCCCGTCTGCGGCAGGCCGCGAAAGGGTGCGCCAGCGGTCTCGTCGTACCGCAGAACCGACAACAGTTCGTTCGCGAGTGTATAGGTGGCACCGTTGAACAATGCGAGCTCGCCGCCCTGATGCCGGAAAAAGCGCAGCGCGGGATAGATGCGGTCAATGCAGGGAATGAGCCGCTGCGGGACGTCGTGGCCGAGATTGACGTAGGTCTGCCGAAGCGGCAGCAGGTCGAACAGCAGGTCCAGGCCGACGCGCGGATTGCGTGAAACGTGGCCGCCGTCGGCCAGGATCTGCCGGTCCAGCTCCCGGTCCAGATGCCGGGCGGCGCGACGGATCGTCGAACCCGAGTTCGGCATGGCGATCGACGCCATGGCGAGGGCGGTGCGCACCCGCAGCCGGGTCTCCCCCTCGCGCGTGGCGTCGGCAATGTGCCTGAGGTAGCGAACCTGGAAGGCGAGGTTCTTCAAGAAGCGGCGATAGAAGGAGTAGTCGGCATCGCGCAGAACGACAGGAGAATGGGACAGCCAGGAGATAATGCGTTCGGCAATGACCTCAGGTCGCCAGGCGATACCATCGATGACACGACCATGGGTCTCGATCCAGTCGCCGATCACAGATCGCACGACGGGCGGGGCCGTCTCCTTGTCGGCGATGCGCATGTGCCGAAGCCAGCCGAAGGAATGCAGCCGGCAGGCGAATTCCTCGGAGGGGAGTTCCAGCGCGAAGGGAGACTCGCCGCCGCACTCGAGCATTCGCCCCGCCAGTGGAAACCGCCCGGCAATGATTTCCTCGGCCGTGAACGAATCGGCCGGCCGCAGATCCGTCGGTGCGACGAGAAGCCTGTCTGGCGTGCGGCCGGCAAAGCGCAGCGCCGACACGCGCCCGACGGCCAATCGCCGCGAAAAACGCCGCCACGTCTCATGCCCATACAGATAGACAAGCCGCTGCTGGTCTGAAAGCCGCATCGTTAACAAACTCTTTCCCGCATTCCATTGGTAGGCACAGGATGTCGTTGCGTCAATTCGCCGTGCGGTACGCGGCTGTTGATGGCTGGACGGCGGTGGCGGCTTCATGCGCTGCCGGGGCGGGCATTTTTCTCATTACTGCCGCTGGAGCAGCACGGCATAGAAGCCATCCAGTCCGCCGGCTGTGGCCGCATCTCCCGGCAACATTGCCGGCGTGGCGCGAAACTCGCCAAGCGGCGATATCGCCTCCTCCAAACCCGGCCAACGGGCGGGATCGATGGCAACCCGCGACCAGCCGGACGTGTCGGACAAGACGCGCGCGGTAACCTCCTCGCCCTCAAGAGGATCAAGGGAACAGTTGGAGAAGACGAGATGGCCGCCGGGCCTCACCAGTGTCAGCGCATGCCGGAGAAGTTTCTCCTGCAACTGCGCAAGTTTTGTGATGTCCTGCGGACCTTTCGTCCAGAGCACGTCGGGATGGCGGCGGATGGTCCCGGTCGACGAGCAGGGGGCGTCGAGAAGAACGGCATCGAAGAGATCGTCGGGACGGAAATCGAGAAGGTTCATCTCGACGGTCGTGGCCGACAAGCCGAGCCGATCGAGATTGGCCTCGAGCCGCTTCAGTCGATTTGCATTCTGGTCGAGGGCCGTGACCTTCGCACCCGCGAGTGCAAGTTGCGCGGTCTTGCCGCCAGGGGCGGCGCACAGGTCAGCCACCCGCTGCCCTGCGAGGGAGGGGAACAGCCGCGCCGGGATCGCCGCGGCGGCGTCCTGCACCCACCATTCGCCCTCGGCAAAGCCGTCGAGGTCGGGGATCCGGCCGGCAAATGCCGCCAGGCGCACCGAGCCGGTCGGTAAGAGCTTGCCGCCGAGCCGCGTTGCCCAGGCCTGGGCCTCGGTCTTGACCGTGAGGTCGATCGCCGCTGGCGCAAGCAGCGACTCGGCGATGTTGCTGGCATGATCTTCGCCGTAGACCGCTACCAGCCGGTCGAAGAACCAGCCCGGAACGACCGGAACGGTGTGCGTTGCGGTCAGATGCGGTCCCTTCTCACGCGCTAGACGCCGGAGTACGGCATTCACGAGATTGGCGAATCGGCGGGTGCGCGGGTCGGATTGCGCCTGCTCCACCGCCAAGTCCACGGCGGAGTGGTCCGGAACGTCAAGGTAGAGTATCTGCGCCGACGCAACCGTAAGAACGTGGTAGAGCGCGCGCGCACCCTCTGGCAGCGGCGTTTCCACCAGCGAATCGATGATCACCTGGATCCGCGGAAGGTGGCGGAGGGCGGTGTTGAGCATTGCGCGCACCAGCGCCCGGTCGGCTTCGTTCAGCGCTCGGTAGCCGGGATTGCCGTTGTCCGCGTCAAGCATTCCGTCCAGCGACGTCTGCCGATCGATGACCGCGGCGAGCAACTTCGTGGCGACCTGACGGGATTTTAGGCCAGGCTTTTCGGGCTGTCCGTCCGGTCGGCTATCGCGAGTTCGGGCCGGCGCGCGTTTTTGTTTCGGTTGCGATTCGTTTCTCGTCAAGACCAAGGACCTTTGGGTGGCTCTGAACCACCGCGTCCCCAGCCGGTCGTCGGAACGGAACGCGATTTCCGCCCGGCCTTAGCAGCCCCCGGCTGTCCCGTCGAGGTCTGGCGCATCTGCGCCGCCATTTGCTCGAGCGCGGCGATCCGATTGCCGGTGTCGGGATGGGTCGAGAACAGGTTGTCCATCCGGGCACCGGACAGCGGATTGATGATGAACATATGGGCCGTAGCTGGATTGTGCTCGGCCTCGTCGTTGGGAATCCGGCCGGCTGCCATGGCGATCTTCTGAAGGGCGGTCGCAAGCCACAACGGATTGCCGCAGATCTCGGCGCCGCGCCGATCGGCGGAATATTCTCGGGTGCGGCTGATTGCCATTTGCACCAGCATCGCGGCGAAGGGGGCGACAATCATCGCAACCAGAATCCCGATGAAGCCGAGCGGATTGTTGTTGTTTCCCCGGTTGCCGCCGAAGAACATCGCGAAATTGGCCAGCATCGAGATCGCCCCGGCGATCGTCGCCGTGATCGTCATCGTCAGGGTGTCGCGGTTCTGGACGTGGGCGAGCTCGTGCGCCATGACACCGGCCACCTCTTCGTATGAGAGCGCCTGCAGGAGCCCCGTCGAGGCGGCCACCGCCGCGTTCTCCGGGTTTCGACCGGTCGCAAAAGCGTTCGGCTGGTCGCTGTTGATCACGTAGACCCGCGGCATCGGCAGCCCGGCGCGGGCCGCGAGATCGCGGACGATGCCGTAGTATTCCGGTGCGCTGCGCTCGTCGACTTCCTTGGCGCCGTACATCGACAGCACCATCTTGTCGGCATTCCAATAGGAAAAGAGGTTGGTGGCGGCGGCGATTGCGAGCGCGATCATCATGCCGCTCGTGCCGCCGATCAGAAAGCCGACACCCATGAACAGCGCGGTCATAAAGGCCAGCAGCATTGCCGTGCGGACAAGATTCATGGTTGCCTCCATGCAGAAGCGCGGCTGCGGCGATGTTTCACGTGAATCAAGGCTTTGCCGCGATTGGTATCGTGCCTATATGATGGGGAAGCTAGGGCCGATCTTCAATATCTCGCGACGAGGATGCAATGCAGGGCGACAATGACAATTCCGGCGGCGACGGTCGCGTCCTTCCCCCCGCGGCGGTCCGCGCGCTGAAGGAGGCCGAGGCGCGCCGCGCGGCCGAGAAGCCGGTTCCGCTGCCGCCGGAGATCGGCGGGCGCGGCGGTCTGGATCCGTCCCGCTTCGGCGACTGGGAAATCAACGGCCGCGCGATCGATTTTTGATAGGCGTTAATTCCTATTGCGTACGGCGCAATTGCGGAATATCTTCCTATGATGTCGATCCGCCGCCGCCTTTCCGCGTTGCTCCTGACATTGACCAGTCTGTTCCTGGCCAATGTTACCGCTCATGGTGCCGAGGGCATCACGACTAACGTGATCGCAGGCCCCGTCGCAGCGCAAGTCATACGCGTGATAGACGGTGACACCATCCTTGTCTCCGCTCGCCCATGGCCGCAGCAGCACGTTGATGTCTTCGTTCGCCTGCGGGGCATAGATACGCCGGAGATGAAGTCTCGCTGCGCAGGCGACCGCGCTGCTGCCAAAACGGCAAGAGATCTATTGTCCAGCCTTGTCCTGGGTGGCGACAACCTGTTCCTGACCGATGTCTCCGCCGACAAGTATTTCGGCCGGGTCGTTGCCGACGTCCATCTCATTGATGGCCGGAATCCGGCTCACGACCTGGTGGCTGCGGGTCTTGCGACACCCTATGACGGTGGAGCAAAGCGGCCCTGTGCCGACAGTGAGTGAGGCGCGGGCCTGTTCCGCTCACACCTCGGTTTTTTCCGACCGGGACGGCGTTCGTGCACCACTCGTTGATTCGTTCCCCGCCGGTGACGGCGGGGAACGGTCTGCACCCGTCTTGGCTGCTCAGCCAGCGGCCCGGTTCTGGCGATTGGCGATAAGATCATCGACGACGGCCGGATCGGCCAGCGTCGAGGTGTCACCCAGCGCGCCGAAATCGTCTTCGGCGATCTTGCGGAGAATCCGGCGCATGATCTTGCCGGAGCGGGTCTTTGGCAGGCCCGGGGCGAACTGGATCTTGTCCGGCGTGGCGATCGGTCCGATTTCCTTTCGGACGTGCTTGATCAGGTCCTGGCGAAGAGCGTCCGTGCCTTCCTCGCCCGCCATCAGCGAGACGTAGCAGTAGATGCCCTGACCCTTCAGGCCATGCGGATAGCCGACCACCGCCGCCTCGGACACCAGATGGTGCGAAACGAGCGCCGATTCGACCTCCGCCGTACCAAGACGGTGGCCGGAAACGTTCAGCACGTCATCGACGCGGCCGGTGATCCAATAGTAGCCGTCCTCGTCGCGGCGGCAGCCGTCACCGGTGAAATACTTGCCCTTGTAGGTCGAGAAGTAGGTCTGGATGAAGCGCGGATGGTCGCCATAGACCGTCCGCATCTGTCCCGGCCAGCTATCGGCGATGCAAAGGTTGCCATCGCTCGCACCCTCCAGGACGTTGCCCTCGTTGTCGACAAGCTGCGGTTTGATGCCGAAAAACGGCCGCGTCGCCGAACCCGCCTTCAGGTCCGTGGCCCCCGGCAGGGGACTGATCAGGATGCCGCCGGTCTCCGTCTGCCACCAGGTGTCCACGATCGGGCATCGGGCGTCACCGACCGTGTTGTAGTACCACTCCCAGGCTTCGGGGTTGATCGGCTCGCCAACCGAACCGAGCAGGCGCAGCGATGAACGCGAGGAGCGCTTGACGAAGGCGTCACCGGCACCCATCAGCGCGCGGATCGCCGTCGGCGCGGTGTAGAAGATGTTGACCTTGTGCTTGTCGACCACTTCCCAGAAACGGCCGGCGTCCGGGAAGTTCGGCACGCCTTCGAACATGAGCGTCGTCGCCCGGTTCGCCAGCGGTCCGTAGACGATGTAGGAATGTCCCGTCACCCAGCCGACGTCGGCGGTGCACCAGTAGATATCGCCATCGTGGTAGTCGAAGACGTACTTGTGGGTCATCGACGCATAGACAAGGTAGCCGGCGGTCGTGTGGAGCACGCCCTTCGGCTTGCCCGTGGAGCCGGAGGTGTAGAGGATGAACAGCGGGTCTTCTGCCTTCATCTTCGCGGGCGCGCACTCGCGCGGGACGCTTGCCACTTCCTCGTGATACCAGAGGTCGCGGCCCGGCGCCCAGCCGGTTTTTCCGCCCGTACGGCGGACGACCAGAACCTTGTTGACGATCACGAATTGCTTGGCGGCGATGTCGATCGCCGTGTCGGTGTTTTCCTTCAGCGGGATCGGTTTTCCGCCGCGCACACCCTCATCGCAGGTAATGACGAACGTCGATTCGCAGTCGACGATGCGCCCGGCGAGCGCATCCGGCGAAAAGCCGCCGAACACCACCGAATGGATCGCGCCGATCCGCGCGCAGGCGAGCATCGCGTAGGCCGCCTCGGGGATCATCGGCATGTAGATCGTGACCCGGTCGCCCTTCTTGACGCCGTGCTTCTTCATCACGTTCGCCAGCCGGCACACGTGCTCGTGCAGTTCGTTGTAGGTGATTTTCTTGTCGATGTAAGGGTTGTCGCCTTCCCAGATGATCGCCACCTGGTCGCCATGCGCCTTCAGATGGCGGTCAATACAGTTGTAAGAGACGTTGGTGATGCCGTCCTCGAACCACTTGATCGGAACCTTGCCGCTGAAGGATGTGTTCTTGACCTTTGTGTAGGGCTTGAACCAGTCGATCCGCATCCCGTGCTTGTCCCAGAAGCGCTCCGGATTTTCGACGCTCTCGCGATACCATTTCTGATAGGTGTCGTTGTCGATCAGCGCACGACTTTTCGCGGATTTCAGGACCGGATAGGTCTTAGCAGACATAAACTCCTCCTCATGCGGTGTTCGGGCCTCCAGCCCGATCGGTCAGCGCCATTCATAACAGCTCAAGCCCTTACGGCAATTAGACAAAGGTCATTTGTTACTTGTAGAATTGCATTTCTGCGATGGTGGCGGTATAGAGATGCCCAATTCCCGGAAATCAGTGGTTAGACCCCACGGCCCGCGACACCGGCGCGGACGAACAAAGGATTGTATCCATGGCTCAACAACTGCTCATGCCAAAGGCGACCGCCGTCTGGCTGGTCGACAACACGGCGCTGTCGTTCGACCAGATCGCCCAGTTCTGCAAGCTGCACCCGCTCGAGGTCAAGGCGATCGCGGACGGCGAATCGGCCCAGGGCATCAAAGGTCTCGACCCCATCGCCACCGGCCAGCTGTCCCGCGACGAGATCGCCCGCGCCGAAGCCAATCCGAATCACAAGCTCAAGCTTTCCGAGCCGAAAGTGCGCGTACCGGAATCGAAGCGCAAGGGACCGCGCTACACCCCGGTCTCCAAGCGCCAGGACCGGCCCAACGCCATCCTCTGGCTGGTCCGCAACCATCCGGAACTGAAGGACGCCCAGATCTCGCGTCTCGTCGGCACGACCAAGTCGACGATCGAGCAGATCCGCGAGCGCACGCACTGGAATTCCGCCAACCTGACGCCGATGGACCCGGTCACGCTCGGCCTGTGCTCGCAGATCGACCTTGATCTCGAGGTCGAGCGCGCCTCCAAGGGCCGGCCGCTGCCGACGGCTGCGGAACTCGGCGCAACGCTCGAATCCGCGCAGGAAACCGAAAAGCTGCCCTTCGGCGGCCACGAGCGCGAGGAAGAGAAGGAAATCGACGCCGACGCCGTCTTTGCCAAGCTGAAGTCGCTGAAGTCGTCGCATCCCGAGGATGAAGACGACGATCTCTGAGCGATCGGCAAGTCGCAAAAAAAATGGCCCGGCCGCAAGGACCGGGCATTTTTTATGGTGCTTTACGCTCTCTAGATATCTTTCCCGCTTAACGGGATGCTTCAGACGCCGATTCCATGCGTCGCCAGCGCCTCGCGTATCTCATCGAGAATGGCCGGATCGTCAATCGTTGCCGGCATTCTCCACTCCTGCCGATCGGCGATCTTCTGCATCGTTCCCCGCAGGATCTTGCCGGAGCGCGTCTTCGGCAGACGCTTGACACAGACGACGGTCTTGAGCGCTGCAACCGGCCCAATGCGGTCGCGCACTAGCGCCACCACCTCGCCCTCGATAACTGATGATTCACGTGAAACACCGCGGTTGAGAACGAGGAAGCCGGCGGGGATCTGCCCCTTCAACGCATCGGCGATGCCGATGACGGCGCATTCGGCAACATCCGGATGGCTGGCGCAGACCTCTTCCATCGCACCGGTGGAGAGGCGATGCCCCGCCACGTTGATGATGTCGTCGGTGCGCGCCATGATGAACACGTAGCCGTCTTCATCGAGGTAACCTGCGTCGGCGGTCTTGTAGTAACCGGGGAATTCAACCAGGCAGACGGCGCGAAAACGTTCGTCGGCGTTCCAGAAAGACGGCAGGCAGCCCGGGGGCAGGGGAAGCTTCACGACAATGTTGCCGAGCGTCCCCGGTTCGACCGGGTGACCGGCATCATCGAGCACATCGATCGTGTAACCGGGCAGGGGCACCGTGGGCGAACCGTGCTTCACCGGCAGAAGCCCCAGACCGAGCGGATTGCCAGCCATCGGCCAGCCCGTTTCCGTCTGCCACCAGTGATCGATGACCGGCACCTGCAGGACCTTTTCCGCCCACTGCAGCGTGTTCGGATCGGCCCGCTCTCCGGCGAGGAAGAGCGCCCGCAGTGAACTCAGGTCGTATTTCGGGATCAGTGACCCGGACGGGTCTTCCCTGCGGATGGCGCGGAACGCGGTCGGCGCGGTAAACAGGACACTGACCTGATGCTCCTGGATCACCCGCCAATAGGCGCCGGCATCCGGCGTGCCGACCGGTTTGCCTTCGTAAAGGACAGTCGTGCTCCCGTTCAGAAGGGGCCCATAGACGATGTAGGAATGGCCGACCACCCAGCCGATATCCGAGGCAGTCCAGAACACCTCGCCGGGTCGAACCCCGTAGAAGTGCTTCATGCTCCAGGCCAGCGCCACCATGTGTCCGCCGTTGTCGCGCAGCACGCCCTTTGGCTGGCCGGTCGTCCCGGACGTGTAGAGGACATAGAGCGGGTCGGTCGCGCGCAGCGAAACGCAAGGCACGGTGCGCCCGCCTTGCTTTGCCCGAGCGACAGCCGCGGTGAAATCGACGTCGCGATCCTCGACGAGCGAAGCCTCGAGTTCGGGACGCTGCAGCACGAGACAGCGCTCCGGCTTGTGGCCGGCCATCTCAAGCGCGGCGTCGAGCAAGGGCTTGTAGGCAACCACGCGGCCCGGCTCGATGCCGCAGCTCGCCGTAATGACTATCTTCGCCTTGCAGTCATCGATGCGGGTCGCCAGCTCGTTCGCCGCAAACCCGCCGAAAACGATGGAATGGACTGCGCCGATGCGCGCGCAGGCGAGCATACTGAAGACCGCCTCCGGAACCATCGGCATGTAGATGATGACCCGATCGCCGCGCTCGACGCCCAGATCGGTCAGCACCGCCGCAATTGCCTGAACCTCAACCAGCATCTCGGCATAGGTGTATCGGCGCTTCTGGCCGGTCACCGGGCTGTCATAGATCAGCGCCGCCTGGTCGGCCCGACCAGACGCGACATGGCGATCGACGCAATTGTAGCAGGTGTTGGCTTCGCCGTCGGGAAACCAGTGTCCATAGACGCCCCGCTCGCCGTCGAACGCGATGGACGGCGCCTTGAACCAGTCAATCGCGCTGGCGGCTTCCGCCCAGAACGCGGACGGGTCCGCCTGCCATTGCGCATAGGTGGCTGCGTATGTGCTCGCCATGATGATGATGCTCCTCCGGTATTCGTCTGGCCGTCGAGACGGCCCCTCCGAAGGAAAGAATAGGCAACTCCCTTCACGCAGGGAAGCCAGACCATTGGGCTAGATGCACGCGGAGTTCCCGGTCGCATTGCCGATCATCACGATAGGACAGTCGAACCGCACGCAGCGACGCTCAAAATCGTGTTACCGCGAGCCGAAAATGGCCGACCCGACGCGGACGCTTGTCGCGCCGAAGGCCACGGCCGTTTCGTAGTCCCCCGACATTCCCATCGACAGGCGCTCGACGCCTGCCTCTTTCGCGAGTTTCGCCAGAAGCGCAAAATGCGGGCCTGGATTTTCGTCGGCAGGCGGAATGCACATCAGGCCTTCGATATCGAGATTCAGCGACCGGCAGGATACCACGAACGACGCCGTATCCTCCGGCGCAATCCCGGCCTTCTGCGCCTCGAGACCGGTATTGACCTGAACATAGAGCCGCAGGCGTCGGCCCTGCCGTTGCATCTCCGCAGCAATTGCCTTGGCGATCTTCTCCCGATCGACGGTCTCGATCACATCGAACAGGGCCACCGCTTCCGCCGCCTTGTTCGACTGGAGCGGGCCGATCAGGCGAAGCTCCAGATCGGCCATCTCGCCGCGGAGCCCGGGCCACTTGCCCTGCGCCTCCTGGACACGGTTTTCGCCGAACACCCGTTGGCCCGCGGCAATCGCCGGACGGATCGCCTCCGCATCGAAAGTCTTCGATACGGCAACAAGCGTGACCGCGTCCGGGGCACGGCCGGTAGCCAGGGAAGCCTTGCGGATTCGACCGCGAACCTCGTTGAGACGCTCTTCCAGTTCCATGCCCAGCCTCCGATGTCTAATCGTGTGTCCGGACCTAGCGAAATCGGTACGGCTTGCCAAGGGCGGGTCCTAGAGCGAAGCGCGTTTGAGGCTCGAGGGGGCGGTCAAAAACTTGACGCTATCGCGGTTTCATGGTGAAGGTCTCGCCACCAATTCTCATGGGCTTTGCCCACAGCTTTTCGGACAAATCGACGACATGGCAACCGAACGTTACAACCCTCGCGATGCCGAGCCACGCTGGCAGGCAAAATGGAATGAAGAGAACGTCTTTCTCACCAAGAACGACGATCCGCGGGAAAAGTACTACGTGCTTGAGATGTTCCCGTATCCCTCCGGGCGCATTCACATGGGCCATGTGCGCAACTACGCCATGGGCGATGTCGTCGCCCGCTACAAGCGCGCCCGCGGCTTCAACGTGCTGCATCCGATGGGCTGGGACGCCTTCGGCATGCCCGCGGAAAACGCCGCCATGGAACGCGGCGTCCATCCGGCATCCTGGACCTACCAGAACATCGCCTCGATGAAGGCCCAGCTCAAGGCCATGGGCCTGTCGCTGGACTGGTCGCGCGAGTTCGCGACCTGCGACGTCGAATATTACCAGCACCAGCAGCGGCTGTTCCTCGACTTCCTCGAGAAGGGTCTGGTCTATCGCAAGCAGTCGAAAGTCAATTGGGATCCGGTCGACAACACAGTGCTTGCCAACGAGCAGGTCATCGACGGCCGCGGCTGGCGTTCGGGCGCTCTGGTGGAGCAGCGCGAGCTGACGCAATGGTTCTTCCGCATCACCGACTTCTCGGACGACCTGCTGCAGGCACTCGATACGCTCGACCAGTGGCCGGAAAAGGTCCGCCTGATGCAGAAGAACTGGATCGGCCGATCGGACGGGATGATGATCCGCTGGGAGATCGCGGACCAGGCCGGCCTGACCGATGCCAGCGACGTGACGGTCTATACGACCCGTCCCGACACCCTGTTCGGTGCCTCGTTTCTGGCTATTTCGGCTGACCATCCGCTCGCAAGGGACGCCGCGAGTCACAACGCCGCGATCGAAGCCTTTTGCGAGGAGTGCCGCCGTGCAGGAACGTCGCTTGCGGCGCTCGAGACGGCCGAGAAGAAGGGAATGGACACCGGCATCCGTGTCCGCCATCCGTTCGACCCGAATTGGGAACTGCCCGTCTACGTAGCCAACTTCGTGCTGATGGACTATGGCACGGGCGCCATTTTCGGCTGCCCTTCCGGCGACCAGCGCGACCTCGACTTCGCCCGCAAGTACAACCTCTCGGTCGTACCGGTCGTCATGCCGGACGGCGCCGACGCGACCACGTTTGCCATCGCAGACGAGGCCTATGTGGGCGACGGCGTGATGATCAATTCGCGCTTCCTGGATGGGCTTTCGACCGAGGCCGCCTTCGAGGAGGTCGCAAAAAGGCTGACGGAGGCGACTGTCGGCAACGCACCGCAGGGCGAGCGCAAGGTCAATTTCCGTCTGCGCGACTGGGGGATCTCTCGCCAGCGCTATTGGGGCTGCCCGATTCCGATCATTCATTGCGAGGCCTGCGGCGTCGTTCCGGTGCCGGCCAAGGACCTGCCGGTGAAGCTGCCGGACGACGTCTCTTTCGACAGTCCCGGCAACCCGCTCGATCGCCATCCGACCTGGCGGCATGTCGGCTGCCCGCAGTGCGGCAAGGACGCTCGGCGCGAGACCGACACCATGGACACGTTCGTGGATTCGTCCTGGTATTTCGCCCGCTTCACAGCTCCCTGGGAGAGCCGGCCGACGGATCCTGCGGCAGCCGACGCCTGGTTGCCGGTCGATCAGTATATCGGCGGCATCGAGCACGCGATCCTGCATCTGCTCTATTCCCGCTTCTTCACGCGCGCGATGCAGGTGGCCGGCCATCTTGACCTGAAGGAACCCTTCAAGGGCCTCTTCACCCAGGGCATGGTGGTGCACGAGACCTACAAGCGCGGTCGCGATTGGGTGACGCCGGCCGAGATCCGCATCGAGGAAGTCGACGGCAAGCGTCACGCAATCCACCTCGAATCCGGCGAAGAAATTACCATCGGCTCGATTGAGAAGATGTCGAAGTCGAAGAAGAACGTCGTCGACCCGGACGACATCATCGCCTCCTACGGCGCGGACACGGCGCGCTTCTTCGTGCTGTCCGATTCGCCCCCGGATCGAGACGTGATCTGGTCGGAGTCCGGTGTCGAGGGCGCGCATCGCTTCGTGCAGCGCGTCTGGCGTCTGATCTCCGAAGCTTCCGGCATGTTGAAAGCTTCCCCGTCCCGGCCAGGTGACGACGGCGACGCTTTGGCTGTGTCGCGCGCCGCCCACCGGACGCTGAAGGCGGTCCAGGCCGACTACGACAAGCTGGCCTTCAACAAGGCCGTTGCGCGGATTTATGAGTTCATGAACGTACTGGCGTCACCGTTGACCCTGGTTGCCGAGGGCAGGGCGACTGCTGACATGATCGCCGCGGTGCGCAACGCCAGCGAGATCATGATCGCCATGATCGCCCCGATTATGCCGCACCTGGCGGAGGAATGCTGGGCCGTGATCGGCGGGCAGGACCTTATCGCCCAGACCACGTGGCCGGCTTACAACGAGGCGTTGGTGGCCGAGAATGAAATCACCCTTCCGGTCCAGATTAACGGCAAGAAGCGCGCCGATTTGACAATCGCCCGCGACGCAGATCAGATGGCGGTCGAGGCGGCCGTTCTGGCCCTGGAGCAGGTTCAATCCGTTCTAGCCGGACAGAAGCCGAAGAAGATCATCGTCATCCCACAGAGGATCGTGAATGTTGTTGTCTGACGGCAGGAGCTTGAAGTTCGCAATTTCCGCGATTGGCCTTTTGGCCCTTACCGTCACCGCCGGTTGCCAGGTCCGGCCACTCCATTCGACCGGATCGGCCGGCGCTGGAGCAGCCGCGTCCGTCTCCGTGTCGGAGGCCGATGATCGCGTCGAACAGCGGGTCCGCAACGAACTGATCTTTCTGCTCGGCGGCGGCGCCGGCGAGCCAACCGCGGCCGCCTATCATCTGGAGTTGAGCGTCGCCTCGCGCGCAGTCGACGTGCTGGTCTCGTCGTCTGACGACGTTGCCCGCGCAGGCCGTATCGTCATGACGGCCGACTACAACCTGACGCGATCCGATTCCGGCGAAACGATTCGTTCCGGCAGGCGGCAAGTCGTGGCGCTCGTCGATTTCCCTGTCCAGGAGTTCGCCAAGTTGCGGGCAATTCGCGATGCCGAGAACAGGGCCGCTCGCGAGCTCGCTGAGCTGTTACGCGCAGATATTGCAACGGGCCTCGCAAAACGTTAGCCGGCTATGACAGAGATCAAGTCGCATGAGTTCGACGCGTTTCTAAAACGCGCCCCCCGATCGGGCGGCATATTTTTGGTATATGGTCCCGATCGCGGTCTCGTGTCCGAGCGCGCGAGCCTGCTGGCGCGCTCGACGGGCGTTCCCCTCGATGACGCCTTCTCCACCCTGCGAATCACCGCATCAGACCTCGTCGGCCAACCGGGCAGATTGCTGGACGAGATGCACGCGATCGGTCTGTTCGGTGGCGATCGCCTTGTCTGGATCAAGGATGCCGCCAATGAGCGCCCGCTGCTCGAGGCTCTCGACCTGCTCAGCAAAGAGCCGCCCGTCGGCAGCACGCTGATTGTCGAGGCTGGCGACCTCAAGAAGGGGGCGGCGCTGCGCAAAGCCGTCGAGGCATCGCGGAGCGCGGTCGCCATTCCCTGCTATTCCGACGACGCGCGCGCCTTGAACGGACTGATCGATAATGAATTGGAAGCAGCTGGATTGCGGATCGCGCCCGCCGCCCGACAGCGCCTGGTGGAATGCATCGGCGGCGACCGCATCGCCTCACGCAACGAGATCCGCAAGCTAGCGCTGTACTGTCAGGGACAGGGGCTCGTCGAGGATGAGGATGTCATTGCGGCGATCGGCGACGCCAGTGCAATTTCCGTGGATGACGCAGTCGATGCAATTCTGAAAGGTGATCAGTCGGCATATCTCACTGCCATGCAGAAGATCATGTCGTCCAAAACCCCGGTATTTCTCGTTCTGCAAGCCTGCCTGAAGCAGTTCCAATTGCTTGAACTGATGCGGGCGGAGATGGACGAGAAACGCCTCGACGCTTCGCAGGCGGTGGCGACCATGGGTCGTCATCTCCATTTCCGGCGTAAGCCGGTGATCGAGCAGGCGTTGAGGCGGTGGCGGAGCGACGCGCTCCGGCGCGAAACGTCGCGGCTTCAGGCCACCATTCTGCAAAGCCGGCAACGATCTGCGTTGGAAGGAACCATTGCGCTGCAGACGCTGCTGTCGACCGCGCTCCAGTCGGCCCGCGGGTAAGGAAACGACCGGTCAGCGGCGCTCCAGCAGCCGGCAGATTTCTTCCAACTGCTCGAGCGTCTTGTAGCCGATGCGCAGATATCCGCCGCCGGCCTTGTGGCTGACCGTCACCTCAAGTCCCAGGCTGTCCGAAAGCGTGCGCTCGAGCGCAAGCGTATCGGCGTCCTTTTCTTCCTTGTGCGCTGGCTTGCGGTTCTGATGGTCCGGGTCGGCCTGCGCCTTGATATCATTCTGCGCCAGCCGCTCGGCATCGCGGACGGACATTCCCTTCGCGACAATCGTTTTGGCCAGACTGACCGGATCCGACGTCGGCACCAGCGCGCGGGCATGACCGGCCGAAAGCGCGCCGGAGGCGAGCATGTCTCGTACCGGTTCCGGCAGCTTCAACAGCCGCAGGCTGTTAGCCACGTGACTGCGGCTCTTGCCGATGATCTCGCCCAGGTCGTTCTGCGTATAGCCGTGCTCGGCAATCAGCTGATCGTAGCCGAGCGCCTCTTCCAACGGGTTAAGATCGGAGCGCTGGACGTTCTCGACGATCGCAATCTCCAACGCCGTGCGATCGTCCACATCACGGACAATCACCGGAATTTCCACGAAACCGGCGAGTTGGGCCGCCCGCCAGCGCCGTTCGCCGGCGATGATCTCGAAGCGCTCCGCTGCAATCGTCCGCACGACGACCGGCTGGACGATGCCGTGCTGGCGGATCGACGCCGCCAGGTCCTGCAACTCCGCCTCATCGAAGTAGCGGCGCGGGTTTCGCGGGTTTCGTCCGACGAATTCGATCGGCACCATCCGGTCGGGATTGATCGGCGGCGGTTCGGCCGCACCGATTGCCACCGGCTGGTCCATTTCGCCGATCAGTGCGGCCAGACCGCGTCCGAGCCGCCGCTTCGCGTTATCGTCACTCATGATTGCCACTCTCAATAAGACTATGCCGCTTTGCGCTGCCGTTCGCGCTGGAGGACTTCGGAGGCCAGTTGCAGATAGGCCTGGCTGCCGGCGCATTTCAGATCATAAAGAATAGCCGGCTTACCATAGGAGGGCGCTTCCGATACGCGAACATTCCGTGGGATCAGGGTGTGATAAACCTTTTCGCCCAGATGGGTGCGCACGTCGTTGACAACCTGCAAGGCAAGGTTGTTACGCGAGTCATACATCGTCAGCACGATTCCCTGGATGTCCAACGACGGGTTCACCGTGCGCCGAATCTGGTCGACCGTCTCCAGGAGCTGGCTGAGACCCTCCAGGGCAAAAAACTCGCACTGCAATGGCACAAGTACCGAATGCGCAGCCGTCATCGCATTCATCGTCAACAGGTTGAACGAGGGCGGACAATCGACGAGGATATAGGAATACGCAGACGCATCTTCGGAAAACAATGCGCGCCGCAGGCGAAAGACCCGATCGCTCTCGCCGGCGATCTCCATCTCGATTCCCAGAAGATCCATCGTCGAGGGCAGAATGGACAGATTGGGCACGGCGGTCTGCTGGGCGATCTCGCCGATGCTGTGCGTGCCGATCAGCAAGTCGTAGGATGAAAGCTTCCGGTCGCGGCGGTCGATGCCGAGCCCGGTGCTGGCATTACCCTGCGGGTCGAGATCGACGATCAGCACCCGCTCGCCGATGGCCGCAAGCGCCGTCGCCAGGTTGATCGCGGTGGTGGTCTTGCCGACCCCACCCTTTTGGTTCGCAATGGTGATGATTCGGTTGGGTAGGCTTGCCATTTGACTCCGCCGTCACTGAATGATCCGCGAAAGATTCGTTATCTCCAGCACGACAGAATCGCGCTCAACGACACTTTGATGTTTTACCAGATCGAAGCACCAGCGACCAACTGCTTTATCCACTTCGGTCTGGTAATCCCGGCCTTTATGGAAATAGGCCCGGCAGTTCGGATTGGGCGTCATCCAGGGTGCACTGAATTCAAGCAAGAGCGACAGATCGGCCAGGGCCCGCGCCGAGATCGCGTCGCATCGCGGAATTGTGGTCGGCGCCGCCTCGATTCGAATGGGATGGACGCTGGCCAAGGCGCCGGTCTCGGCAATCGCGGTTCGCAAGAACGCCGCTTTTTTGTTGTTGCTTTCAACCAGATGCACCCAACCGCCGCCGGCTTCGTTCAGGAGGATCGCAGTGATAATGCCGGGGAAACCGCCGCCGCTGCCCAGATCGACCCAGGTTCGCGGGCCGGGATTCAGTTGATAAATCTGGGCGCTGTCGCGGATGTGCCGCTCGCCGAACTCAGCCAGCGTCGAGGGCGCCACAAGATTAATGGTGCGTGCCCACTTCTTGAACAGCAAAGCAAAGCGAATCAATCGTTCATTCGTTTCACGTGAAACAGGCAAACCCGCAAGGGGCAGATCCGTGTCTGTCATGCCCCGGCGCTCCGAGCTTCATTTCCAATCACCAATTCATCGCGCCGCAACGCCGTCAGCAGCAACGAGATCGCCGCCGGCGTCATGCCGTCGATTCGCGATGCCTGCGCCACATTGGCTGGACGGTGCTGCGCGAGTTTGCCGCGCAACTCGTTCGACAGACCCGGCAGACTGCTGAAGCTGAAGTCCGATGGAATGGTGCGCTGCTCCTCGCGTCGCACATCGGCGATGTCGGCCGCCTGCCGATCCATATAGACCGCATAACCAGCCTCGATCTCCAACGTCTCGCGCAGGCGCGGCGGAATCTGCGACAGTGGCGGCCAAACCGCTTGCAGCGACGCAATCGAATGTTCCGGGTATGATAGCAGTTCGTAAGCGCTGCGTCTCTGGCCGTCCTGATTCAGCCGCAAGCCATGCTGCGCTGCCTGGCTTGGCGTGATCGTTAGGGACTGCGCCAGGGCGCGGAACCGGTCAAGGCCCGCTTGCCAGGACTCAAACCGATCGCGGCGCGGCGCACCGACGATCCCCAGTTCGATCCCTAGCGGCGTCAGGCGTAGATCGGCATTATCCGCCCGGAGCGACAGGCGGTACTCGGCTCGCGAGGTGAACATCCGGTAGGGCTCAGCCACGCCGCGTGAGGTCAGGTCGTCGATCATCACGCCGATGTAGCTCTCCGTGCGGCTGAAATGGTGGGGCGGCAGCCCGCCAACGCACCGAGCAGCATTCAGGCCGGCCACTAGGCCCTGGGCGGCGGCCTCCTCGTAGCCGGTCGTTCCATTGATCTGCCCGGCCAGGAATAGCCCGGGTCGCTTCTTCACTTCAAGCCCGTGGCTCAGTTCGCGCGGATCGACATGGTCGTACTCGATCGCATAGCCCGGCTGGATGATCTCGACGCGTTCCAGTCCCGATATCGTGCGGATAAAGGCCGACTGGATCTCAGCGGGGAGGGAGGTCGAGATTCCGTTCGGATAGACCGTGTCGTCCTCCAGCCCTTCCGGCTCAAGAAAGATCTGGTGGCCGTCGCGCTCACCGAAGCGGACAATCTTGTCCTCAATCGACGGGCAATAGCGCGGCCCAACGCCCTGAATCTGACCGGAGTACATGGCGGACCGGCCGATGTTCTCTTCGATGATCCGGTGGGTCTCACCCGTCGTGCGCGTGACGCCGCACTCGATCTGGGGATTGACGATCTGATCGGTCATGAAGGAGAACGGCACAGGCTCCGCGTCGGCCGCCTGCCGACCCACCTGGTCCCAGGCGATCGTCTTGCCGGACAGACGCGCCGGCGTTCCGGTCTTCAGCCGTCCGAGGTTGAGGCCGAGCCGGGCGAGGGTCTCTGACAGGCCAAGGGACGGCTTCTCGCCGACCCGGCCGGCTGGGATCGTCTCATGACCGATATGAATCATGCCGCGCAAGAACGTTCCCGTGGTCAGCACCACGGCCCGGCAGGCGATTTTCCGTCCATCCGCGGTGTGAACGGCGGTTATCTCGTCGCGGTCGATCTCGATATCGAAGGCATCGCCCTCGATGATGTCGAGGTTCGCGACGGAGGCAATCTCCTCCTGCATCCCGGTGCGGTAGAGTTGGCGATCGGCCTGTGTCCGCGGCCCCCGCACCGCGGGACCCTTGCGACGGTTCAGCAGTCGAAACTGGATTCCCGCCCGGTCGGCGACCCGCCCCATCAGCCCGTCCAGCGCGTCCACCTCGCGAACGAGATGCCCCTTGCCGAGCCCGCCAATGGCGGGGTTGCACGACATGACACCGATCGTCTGGCGCGAATGCGTCAGTAGCGCGGTGCGCGCCCCGGCGCGGGCGGACGCGGATGCGGCTTCACATCCGGCATGCCCCCCGCCAATTACCACAACATCGTACTTCATAGTTCTTCCCATCTGGCGTTCGCCAATGTTGGAATCGTTTCACGTGAAACACCGCACCGGACTCGTCTGCGTTGTACAGGTTGTTTCACGTGAATCACTTCCCGATGCAAAATTCCGAGAATATCACGTCAAGCAGGTTCTCAACGTCGACGCGGCCAGTGATGCGGCCAATGGCGTTCGCAGCCAGCCGAAGGCTCTCCGCCTGCAACTCGAGACTTGCCGCATCAAACGCCAGCGCGTCCTCGATTGCGTGAAACGCGGTGCGTAACGCATCATTGTGTCGCTCACGCGACGGGATCGCGAAAGCGGCAGCGTCCGTCACATGCGGCAAATGCTGCCGGATGGTATCGAGCAGGGCCTCCATGCCGTCGCCGGTACGGGTCGAGATCGGAAAGATACTGCCAGGACGGGCGGTGTTGCCCGTTTTGTCGTCCAGATCCGATTTCGGCGCAATGTAGATCGTCGGCGCGCCGCCATGCTGGGCAGCAGCGGTGGAGATGGTGGCAACGCTCTCGCTTCTATCCACCAGCCGCAGGATGAGGTCCGCACTGGCGACAGCCGATCGTGCGCGTCGGATGCCCTCCATCTCGACGACCTCGACCGTGTCGCGAATCCCAGCCGTGTCGAGCACTCGTACGGCAAATCCGTCCAGATCGAGGTCGACCGCGATGACATCACGCGTGGTGCCGGGAATATCGGTGACAATAGCGATATCCCGACCGGACAAATAATTGATAAGGCTGGATTTTCCAACGTTTGGCGGACCTGTGATGACGACCGTCAGGCCATCGCGAATGATTTCCCCGGCCCGCGCGCCCTTCAGGTGCTGGGCGAGCTCGGCGCAGATTGCGCGCAGGTCCTCGCGGATCGTCTGTCCGACCGCGCCGGGCACATCCTCCTCGTCGGCGAAGTCCAGTTCCGCTTCGATCATCGCCCTGGCATGCGTCAGCCGGCGCGTCCAATCATCATAGAGCTTGGAGACGCCGCCGGCGGCGTGCTCGAGCGCCAGGCGGCGCTGCATCTCGGTCTGCGCGGAAACAATGTCGGCAAGCCCCTCGATTTCTACGAGGTCGAGCTTGCCGTTGTGAAAGGCCCGGCGGCTGAACTCACCGGCCTCGGCCGGCCGCAGCCCCGGGATTGCAGCGAGTGCATCGAGCGTCGCCCGCACGGTGGCGCGGCCGCCATGGATATGCAGTTCGGCTGAATCCTCTCCGGTGAATGAGGCCGGGTTGGGAAAGAACAGGACCAATCCCTGATCCAGGATATCGCCGTTTCGGTTGCGAATCGAACACAACGACGCGTGACGCGGGGCCGGAATCTTTCCGATCATCGCCGTAAGTGCATTCGAACAGCCCGGACCGCTGATACGTATGACCGCAACGCCGGACGGAAGTCCACCGCTCGAAAGCGCAAAAATGGTATCACTGACAACCATTGTCATCACAACTGCGGGGGTTTGGCTGGGCGCGTCGGCAAAAGCCGACCATCTCGCCGATTTCGCACGTTCGATACACTATGGAAATAGCGGCGTCCAGCATTGCCCGCCAATGGACATCGAAACGAAAAACGGCGAGCCGCCGCAAAGCGCCCCGCCGTAATGATGAATCCGGATAAGGATCCGGTTTAGGTATTCATCGAATCGAAGAAGTCGCCGTTGTTCTTCGTTTGCTTCAGCTTGTCGATCAGGAACTCGATCGCATCCGTGGTGCCCATCGGCGCGAGGATGCGGCGAAGCACGAAGATCTTCTGCAGATCCTGGCGTGGAACGAGCAGATCCTCCTTGCGCGTGCCGGATTTGAGAATGTCCATTGCCGGGAAGATGCGCTTGTCGGCGACCTTGCGGTCAAGAACGATTTCCGAGTTACCGGTACCCTTGAACTCTTCAAAGATCACTTCGTCCATCCGGCTGCCGGTATCGATCAGGGCGGTCGCGATGATCGTCAGCGATCCGCCTTCCTCGATATTGCGTGCCGCGCCGAAGAAGCGCTTCGGACGCTGCAGTGCATTGGCATCGACACCGCCGGTCAGCACCTTGCCGGAAGACGGCACAACGGTGTTGTAGGCGCGCCCCAGGCGAGTAATCGAATCGAGCAGGATGACCACGTCGCGGCCGTGCTCCACCAGCCGCTTGGCTTTCTCGATCACCATCTCGGCGACCTGAACGTGGCGCGTGGCCGGCTCGTCAAACGTCGAGGAAACGACTTCGCCCTTGACCGAACGCTGCATGTCGGTGACTTCTTCCGGCCGCTCGTCGATCAGCAGAACGATCAGGTAGCATTCCGGATGGTTGGCGGTGATCGAATGCGCGATGTTCTGCAGCAGCACGGTCTTACCCGTGCGCGGCGGCGCAACGATCAGCCCGCGCTGGCCCTTGCCGAGCGGCGCCACCAGATCGATCACCCGCGGTGACAGATCCTTCGAGGTCGGAACCTCGAGTTCCATCTTGAAGCGCTCGTTCGGATAGAGCGGCGTCAGGTTGTCGAAATGGACCTTGTGGCGGATCTTTTCCGGATCATCGAAGTTGATCGTGTTGACCTTCAGCAGCGCGAAGTAGCGCTCGCCTTCCTTCGGTCCGCGGATCGGTCCCTCGACAGTATCGCCCGTCTTCAGCGAGAAACGCCGGATCTGCGACGGGGAAATATAGATGTCGTCAGGACCGGGCAGGTAGTTCGCATTGGCCGAACGCAGGAAGCCGAAACCGTCCTGAAGCACTTCGACGACGCCTTCGCCGATGATCTCGGTGTCCTGCGTCGCGAGCATCTTCAGGATCGCAAACATCAGCTCCTGCTTGCGCATCGTGCTGGCATTCTCGACCTCGAGCGACTCGGCAAAGGCCAAAAGATCGGTCGGCGTTTTGTTTTTCAGTTCTTGTAGCTTCATTTCAGCCATGAAGGGGACCATGCGTGATTTCGAGGAGAAAAGCTGGCGTGCGGGTCAAGACCGAACTGCGGGGGGGGGGAATGCAGCTCACGAAGCGGGATACACATGCCACGAAAGATGAGATGGGGCCGAAAATAGCGGTTCACGTGCAACCCTGCAAGTGCCTCAGACGATTTCCAGGCAGGAATCGACGTGAAGCCGCCGAAAGCCTCAGAACGGCTTCACCACGACGAGGATTACGATCACCACCATCAGCAGCGCCGGCATCTCGTTCAGGAAGCGCCATTGGCGTGCACTGAATCGGTTGTCGTCCCGCGCAAAGGCGGAAACGGACCGGCCGTAGAACACGTGCACCCCGGTCAGAAGCAGCACAAAAGCAAGCTTGGCATGCAGCCAGCCGCCTTGAAAGCCATAGACGAACCAGGCGAGATAGAGGCCGAGAACCCAGCTCAACATCATCGCCGGGTTCATGATGACGCGATACAGTCGCCTTTCCATCGTCTTGAATGTCTCGGACAACTCCGAGCCCGTCGCAGCGTCCGTGTGATAGATGAAAAGGCGCGGCAGATAGAGCAGGCCGGCCATCCAGGAAATCACCGCGACGACGTGAAGCGCCTTGACCCAGAGGGCCAGATCCGACGGCGGGTAGACGGTCAAGGCAGCGGCAGCGGCGGTGAAAAGCAGCAGGACAACCGCCGCACGCCGCGCAGCGCGTCGCCCGACCGATCCTCCCGTCTGCCGCTCGCTCATCGCGAGAAGCCCCTGACACGCTCGACCAGCGCGGCCACGTTCGCAGGATCGGCCTGCGGCGTGATGCCGTGACCGAGGTTGAAGATCAACGGACCGTTGCCCAGCGCCTGCAGGATTGCGTCGATACCGTCGCGCAGTGCTTCCCCGCCGGCAACGACGCGCTGCGGATCGAGATTGCCCTGAATGGGCCCTTCCTTCTGCAGGTCGGCGGCGAAAGACAGAGGAACAGTCCAGTCCAGCCCGATGGCGTCCGCACCCGTGCCCTGCCGGTAGTCCTTCAGCAACATTCCCGCACCCTTGGCAAAAGCGATGATCTTTGCCTGCGGGCGGCGCGCCTTCACGAGATCGATGATGCGCCTGACGGGTTTCACCGCATAAGCGGCAAACTCGTTCTCGCCCAGAACGCCGGCCCAAGAATCGAAGATCTGAACCGCATCGGCGCCGGCATCAATCTGGGCGACGAGATACTCGGCCGACTTCTCCGCAAGGATATCCAAGAGCGCCGCGAAGGCCTTCGGCTCCTTGTAGGCGAACAGCCGCGTCGGCGCCTGGTCGGGCGTCCCGTGGCCGGCGATCATGTAGGTGGCAACCGTCCAGGGCGCACCGCAGAACCCGAGCAAAGTCGTTTCGTCCGGCAATTCCGTGCGCAGACGCCGGACCGTCTCCATGACAGGCTCGAGGTGGTCGAGGACTGGCATAGCCGCCAGTGCGGGAATTTCCTCGCTGCCAAGCGGCTGCATCCGCGGCCCGTGGCCTTCGTCGAAGCGAACCTGCCGCTTCAGGGCATCCGGTATCACCAGAATGTCGGAGAACAGGATCGCCGCGTCGAAGCCGTAGCGCCGGATCGGTTGCAGGGTCACCTCAACCGCGTGATCCGGCGAGTAGCACAGATCGAGAAAGGAACCAGCCTTCGCGCGCGTCTCGCGATATTCCGGCAGGTACCGGCCGGCTTGTCGCATCAACCAGACCGGAGGTGGGGTAACGGTCTTTCCGTTCAGGACTTCGACGATCTTTCGCGTTCCGCTCGCCAACTTTGCGGTTCTCCTTCTAACAAAGAAATTCATATTGAAGAGGTTTCTATTTCTTAGAGTCGGTGAGTATCAAGGATTAAATTCCCTCCACAGAAAGCCAGCGGAAGCCGGGAGAGGCAAAAGTGCTTGAAAAAATGCCGACCGAAAGCGACGGGCTTGTGGGTATCGTTAAAATGCTATCGCCTTCAATAGGTTACATTAGAGGCGCAATTTCGCTGCCTGTGGACAGAGATGGAAATCGCGTGACACAATGTCGCCCGGTTTCGTTTGTCCACAAGCCGCCGGAAGTGGCGTCCACGAAATCGCGAATTGTGGAAAAAGTGACGGTTTTCCCAGAGGCTCGGCCGCATCGCGCCGGGCCGCCGTTTTTATCCCGCCTTATCAACAGCGTCCGGAGGATCATGTGGAGAACCCCAAAAACTACTTTCACCTGCATCTGATCTCCGATTCGACCGGCGAGACGCTGATCGCCGCCGGGCGCGCAGCGGCCGCGCAGTTCCAGGCATCGCAGGCGCTGGAACACGTCTATCCGCTCGTCCGCAATCGCAAGCAGCTTGCGCCTGTTCTCGACGCGATCGATGGGGCGCCCGGGATCGTGCTCTATACGATTGTCGATCGCGAACTGTCGGCCGTCATCGACCAACGCTGCCGGGAAATGGGATTACCCTGCGTCTCCGTGCTCGAACCGATTCTCGACATTTTCCAATCCTATCTCGGAGCGACTTCGCGTCGGCGCGTCGGCGCCCAGCACGTCATGGACGCCGAATACTTCGCGCGGATCGAAGCGCTCAACTTCACGATGGATCACGACGACGGGCAGTTGCCCGCCGACCTGGAGGAGGCGGATGTGATCCTCGTCGGCATCAGCCGGACCTCCAAGACGCCAACGAGCATCTATCTCGCCAACCGCGGCATCAAGACCGCCAATATCCCGATCGTGCTTGGTGTTCCCCTGCCGGAGCGGTTGTCGCATGCAGCGCGTCCATTGATTGTCGGGCTTATTGCTACGAGTGATCGGATCGCGCAGATCCGTCAGAACAGGGTCCTTGGATCGGCGAAAGACTTCCATGGCGAGGACTACACGGACAGGGCCCAGATTGCCGAAGAATTGAAATATGCGCGTTCGCTGTGCGCACGCCACAACTGGCCGGTAATCGACGTCACGCGCCGGTCGATCGAGGAGACCGCCGCGGCCATTGTTGCCCTGCGGCCCAAGCTTCGCTAAGCGAAAGACATACTGTCCGTGAGCGCCATGACCCAGACCCTGATCCTCGCTTCCCAAAGCCCCTTTCGCCGCATGCTGATGGAGAATGCCGGTCTCTCCTTTTCGGCAATGGCTGCCGACATCGATGAGAGAGCGGTCGAGGCGGAGCTCGCGCATCTGGCGCCGTCACCATCGGACGTGGCGCTGCATCTGGCCGAGGCCAAAGCCAGGGATGTGGCACGGCGAAATCCAGGGCATATCGTCATCGGATCCGATCAGACGCTGTCCCTGGATGACCGGGTGTTTCACAAGCCGCGCGACCTGGCGGATGCAAGGGAACACCTGCGCGCGCTGTCCGGCCGCACACACGCACTCAACAGCGCAATTGCCCTGTCGCTGGACGGCGAGATGCGGTGGCGTCATGTCTCGACAGCATGGTTGACGATGCGCTCGCTGTCTGACGCGTTCATCGATCGACACGTCGCCCGGGTCGGCGACAAGGCGCTTTCCAGCGTCGGCGCCTACCAACTGGAAGGCGAGGGGATCCAGCTCTTTGAAAAGATCGAGGGCGACTACTTCACGATCATCGGCTTGCCGATGCTTCCGCTGCTCGCCCAGCTGAGGAAAATGGGTGCGATCGATGCGTGATTCACGTGAAACATTTGTTAACCATGCCTTTGTCGTCGGGCATCCGATCAAGCACTCCCGATCGCCGCTGATCCACGGCTATTGGCTCGAGGCACTTGGCATTGCAGGCAGCTACACCCGCCAGGACGTGGCGCCGGAAGCCTTTGCCGCTTTCATCGCCGAGCTGAAAGGCGCAAACCGCCGGTTTGTCGGCGGCAACGTGACAATACCGCACAAGGAAGCCGCGTTCCGGCTTGCCGACCGGCCTGACGCGCTGAGCGAAGAACTGGGCGCAGCCAACACGCTCTGGGTGGAGGACGGCCTGGTCCACGCGACCAATACCGACGGACGCGGGTTTGTTGCCAATCTCGACGAGCGGGCGCCCGGCTGGGACCGCACGGGACGCGCCGTCGTGTTTGGAGCCGGCGGCGCCAGCCGGGCCGTGCTGCAGGCGTTGCGCGATCGGGGCATCGCCGAGATCCATGTCGTCAACCGCACGCTCGCCCGTGCCCGGGAACTCGCAGACCGCTTCGGCGCGAGGATCCATGCCCATCCGGTCGAGGCGCTGGGGGAAGTGATGGCCGGGGCTGGTTTGTTCGTCAACACGACCTCGCTCGGAATGGATGGCGAGCCGGCACCGGAACTGGATTTCGCCGCGCTTGCTCCCGAAGCGATTGTCACCGACATCGTCTATGTGCCGCTGAAGACGCCGTTCCTGCTTCAGGCCGAACGCCAGGGCCTTGCGACGGTCGACGGGCTGGGGATGCTGTTGCACCAGGCCGTCCCCGGTTTTGAGAAATGGTTCGGCCAAAGGCCCGTCGTCGATGCCACCCTCCGCCAGCGCATCATCGACGACATGGAGCGCCACGCATGATCGTGCTTGGCCTCACCGGCTCGATCGGCACCGGCAAGTCGACGACGGCCGAGATGTTCCGTTCCCTCGGTGTGCCGGTGCATGACGCGGATGCGACCGTGCATGCACTCTATCGCAACGAAGCGGTCGGCCCGGTCGGTGCGGCGTTTCCCGACGTGATCGAAGACGGCGTCGTCGACCGCAAGGCGCTCGCGGCGCATCTGGCGGCTCGGCCGGAGGACTTCAAGCGGCTGGAGGACATCATCCATCCGCTGGTGCGCCAGAAGGAGAATGTCTTCCTGGAAGCGCAGCGCGCAGCAGGCGCACCGCTCGTCGTTCTGGATATCCCGCTCCTATTCGAGACCGGCGGAGACCGTCGCGTCGACAAGACTGTCGTGGTCACCTGTGGGCCAGAGACGCAGCGCCGGCGGGTGCTGGCACGTCCGGGCATGACGGAAGAGAAGTTCGCCATGCTGCTGGCGCGTCAAATTCCCGACGCCGAGAAGCGGGCGCGGGCGGATCTTGTGGTCAACACCGACAACGGTCTTGAAGACGCGCGCGAACAGGTGGAACAGATTGTCGAGCGCTTGAGAAAAGGAAATGGTGCCGATGCGTGAGATCATCTTCGACACGGAAACGACCGGCCTCGACAACCGTCTCGATCGTGTCATTGAAATCGGCGGCATTGAACTCGACAATCATTTTCCGACCGGGCGCACCTTTCACGTCTACATCAACCCGGGCGATCGCAAGGTGCATCCGGACGCGCTCGCGGTGCACGGCATCTCCGACGAGTTCCTGAAGGACAAGCCGCCTTTCGCCGGCATCGTCGAGGAATTGCAGGCCTTCTTCGGCGAGGCCCGCTGGGTGGCGCACAACGCCACCTTCGACATGGGCTTCATCAACGCCGAGTATGAGCGGCTCGGCATTCCGCCGGTACCAGGTGAGCGGGTAACCGACACGCTGGCGCTTGCGCGCCGCAAGCATCCGATGGGTCCGAACTCGCTCGACGCACTCTGCCGGCGCTACGGCATCGATAACTCGCACCGCACCAAGCACGGCGCACTGCTCGACTCCGAACTCCTGGCAGAAGTCTATATCGAGATGATCGGCGGGCGTCAGGCGGCACTCGGGCTGGGAGTTGCCGAGCGGCGCGAGGAGTTTGACTCTGCGGATGGCGAAGAGATCGTGCTGCCGATCGCACCGCGCCCGCGGCCACTGCCGCCGCGCATCAGTGCCGACGAAGTCGCTGCCCATGCCGCGATGGTCGAGAAGATGGGCGGCAAGGCGATCTGGCTGAAGTACGACCAGCAGGACTAAGGTCCCAAAACGCAAAACGCCCGGCCGGAGCCGGGCGTTCCACCTTGATCATCGATGAGACGATCAGTTGGTCGTGCTCGCCACCTTCGCCTTCAGCTGTTCCTCGGCCATGCGCTGCTGGAACATCTGGGCAAAATCGATCGGGTCGATCATCAGCGGCGGGAAGCCGCCGTTGCGGGTTGCGTCGGCAATGATCTGGCGGGCGAACGGGAAGAGCAGGCGCGGGCACTCGATGAAGAGGACCGGCAGCATGTGCTCCTGCGGGAAGCCGGCAATGCGGAAGACGCCGCCATAGGCCAGCTCGGCATTGAACAGCACTTTCGTGTCGTCCTTCGCTTCGGCGTTCAGCGTCAGGATCACGTCGAACTCGGTTTCCGACAGCGGATTGGCGTTCACGTTGACATTGATGTTGATCGACGGAGCCTTGTCGCGCGCCTGCAGCGAGCGCGGTGCACCCGGGTTTTCAAAGGAAAGATCCTTCACATACTGCGCCAGGATGTTGATGGATGGGCTCGCCGCGCTGTTGGCGGATGCGTCGTTGTCGGTTGCCATGGGTCTTTCCTCGGACGAAAAATGGTGGGCAGCGATCTAGCACTTCGCCCAAGGGCTTACAACCCTGCGAGACTCGGCGCCGAATTGGCTTAAGGCCGGTCCTCCCGGGTGAAATCGCCATCATCGAGATCGATTGTGCGTGGCGGAGACGGCTTGGTGGCGTGTGGATCGGCTGCGGCGGTGAAGTCGACCACGACGAAACGACTGGCAAGTCGGCTCGCCACGCGCTGCCGGATGGGCGGTACCAGCAACAACAGCGCAATCAAATCCGTCACGAAGCCGGGCACGATCAGAAGCAGGCCGGCAAGAAGGACGATGGCGGTATCGAAAAAACGCTCGGCCGGCAGATCCTGCGGCAGACGTCTCTGGCGCAGCTTCGTCAGAGCCTGAAAACCCTGGCGCCGCAGGATGGCCAGGCCGATCATTGCGGACGCAACGACCAGCAGCAAGGTCGGCCCAAGACCGATACGCCGTCCAACCACGATGAACCCGGCGATTTCCAGGAGCGGAAGAGACAGGAGAAAAAGAGCGATGAGTGACCGTGCCATGAGGATGCCCGATGTTTGGGGTAGTCCGTTTTCTTGTTTCGACGGCAGATGGTCAACCCTGCGCCTGGCACAATCGAGTGAACGGTCTCGTCGACATTTGAAGATTGGGCGTTTGCGGACTATATGGAAGAAGTCAAAAAAGGTGAACGGTGGTTTCGGATCATATGGGCTCATTCGACTTTGTAACGATTTTCTTTCTCGTGGCGGCGGTCGTGATTTTTCTGCAGCTGCGCAATGTTCTTGGTCGGCGCACGGGAAACGAGAAACCACCCTTCGATCCCTACTCGCGGCGCGAGTCGACCGAATCGGTGCCGACCCCTGACCGCGGCAAGGTCGTCACCCTGCCACGCCGGGATGGCTCGGAAGGCGAGGACGGGCCTTATGCGCAGGTCGATGCCTTCACGCCGGCCGGACCGCTGAACCAATCGCTTCGCCGCGTGGTCGACGGCGACCCGTCCTTCAGCCCGAACGAATTCGTCAATGGCGCAAAACTGGCCTATGAAATGATCGTTGTTGCCTTCGCCGACGGCGATCGCAAGACCCTGAAAAATCTCCTCTCCCGCGAGGTCTATGAGGGCTTCGACGCCGCCATCTCGGAGCGCGAGAGCAAGGGCGAGGTGGTGAAATCGAATTTCGTCGGCATTGAAAAGGCCGACATCGTTTCTGCCGAGGTCAAGGATCAGGAAGTCAACATTACGATCAGGATCATCAGCCAGCTGATTTCCGCGACCTACGACAAGGATGGCAACCTGATCGACGGTGATGCGGAAGCGGTTGCCGAGGTGAACGATATCTGGACCTTCGCCCGAGATGTCCGTTCGCGCGATCCGAACTGGAAGCTGATCGCCACCGAATCGGAAGGCTGATCGGCAAGATGCAATTCCGTCTGAAACCGGTTGCTTTCCCCGATCTGCCCGGATGGACGGAGGACGATCCGACAAACCTCTTCGAGATGATGGCGCGCTGTCGCCACCAGATCGTGACAGCGAAGCCCTATCGCACGGGCTCGCTTGGCGTCAGCGCCGGCGAACTGCTGCCAGCCCTGACCGCGGCAAGCGAGTACGCCTCGGGGAGCCCCGCACAGGCGCGGGAATTCTTCGAGAGTTGGTTCAAACCGTTCCTGATTGAGAGGATGGACGGTGAAAGCGGGCTCGTTACCGCCTATTACGAGCCGGAGGTCGAGGTGCGGGCCGAGCCGGACGCGGAATTCCGCTTCCCGTTCTATCGCCGGCCAGACGACATTGTCGACATCGACGACGCCAATCGCCCGGCGGGTTTTGATCCTTACTTTGCCTTCGGCCGCCTTCGCGACGGCCGGATCGAGGAATACCCCGATCGGGCGGCGATCGACCAGGGACTGCTTCGCGGCCGCGGTTTGGAAATCGCCTTTTGCCGCTCCAGGGCGGATGTCTTCTTCATCCACATCCAGGGCGCGGCGCGCCTGCATTATCCCGACGGAACCGTCCGGCGCATTACCTATGCCGCCAAGACCGGCCATCGCTTCTCGCCGATCGGCAAGCTCTTGATCGAGCGCGGCGAGATCGATGCGGCGACGGTGTCCATGGCCTCGATCCGCGATTGGCTTGCCCGCCATCCCGAACAGGTGGACGCGGTGCTTTGGCACAATCGATCCTATATTTTCTTCCGGGACGCGCCGGTCGACGATTCAGCGCTGGGTCCGGTTGCGGCCGCAAAGGTTCCCATCGTTGCCGGACGATCGCTTGCGGTGGACCGCCAGATTCATACGTTCGGCACGCCGTTCTTCATCCGCAGCGACGGCCTGACCCATCTCGATGGCGGCGAACTCTTTGCCCGGACGATGCTGGCGCTCGATACCGGGTCGGCCATCGTCGGGCCGAACCGCGGCGACATCTTCACCGGTTCCGGTTATGCCGCCGGCGACCTCGCGGGGCACGTCCGCAACGCCGCCGATTTTTTTGTCTTCATACCGAAAACGGCCGCGCAGAGATATGAGCATGGCGAAGGATAAGCCCCTCAGCGGCGAAGACCGCATTCTTTGGGGCAAGGTTGCGCGGAGTGCCCGCGCCCTGCCGGGCCGGCTGCAGGAGCTGGAAGCACTGGAAGCATTCCTCGCGCCGAAGGAAGAGGCGGATTTGGTGACCGCCGTAATGCCCGAAGCGCAGCGCAACGGGGCGAAGGATAGCGGAATCCGGATAACGACCGCCCCGAACGAGCGTCGCCTTCATCCACTGGAACGTCCCGTCAAGCGCAAGATCGCCAAGGGCCATCTGGCGCTCGAGGCGCGGCTCGACCTGCATGGAATGATCCAGAGCGAGGCGCACGGCCTCCTCTTGAGTTTCTTGATCAAGGCGCACGCCCGGGGGATGCGCCACGTGCTGGTGATCACGGGCAAGGGAACATCCCTCGGCAGCGACGGGGCGCTGAGGCGCGCGGTACCGCTCTGGTTCTCGCTGCCGGAGTTCCGTCCGCTGATTTCCTCCTACGAGCCAGCGGCGCGCAATCACGGCGGCGACGGTGCGCTCTATGTGCGGCTTGCCCGCCACAAGGCCGAACGGTCATGACGACCCCGTTCGGCGTCGCGGTTAGACACCTGCGGGAACAAAAGCGCGTCTCGCAAAAGGAGATGGCGGCGGCCCTGAACGTTTCGCCGGCTTATCTTTCGGCACTGGAGCACGGCCGGCGCGGTATGCCGAGCTTCGATTTTCTCCAGCGCGTCGCAGGCTACTTCAACGTCATCTGGGATGAGGCCGAGGAACTGTTCCGGCTGGCGCGCATCTCCGACCCGAAAATCACCGTTGACACGGCCGGATTGCCACCGGAGTACACGGCCCTTGCCAATCGTCTCGCGGCGGAAATTCGCGATCTGCCGCCAGAAACCATCAGGCGCCTCGCCGGCATTCTCGAAAAGGCCTGCAATAGCCGGGCAAAATGACGTGTTCCCCTGATTTCTGCCGCTATTGGCGGCCACAAGATTTGGAAAGCTGGGCCAAAATCCCTATATTCGACGGGCTGGATGCGTGGTGATTCGCCGCGTCCGTGCTCCTCGTGGAACCCTGGAAAGACACCCCGCATGACCGATACGCATGAGACCGAAAACAGCGGCCCGGCCGAGTATGGCGCCGATTCCATCAAGGTGCTCAAGGGCCTCGATGCCGTGCGCAAGCGGCCGGGCATGTATATCGGTGACACGGACGACGGTTCGGGGCTTCATCATATGGTCTACGAGGTGGTGGACAATGCGATCGACGAGGCGCTGGCGGGGCACGCCGACATCGTCACCGTGACATTGAACGCCGACGGCTCTGTGACCGTTACCGACAATGGACGCGGGATTCCAACCGACATCCACAAGGAAGAGGGTGTCTCCGCGGCTGAGGTCATCATGACCCAGCTGCACGCGGGCGGAAAGTTCGACCAGAACTCCTACAAGGTCTCCGGCGGCCTGCACGGCGTTGGTGTTTCGGTCGTGAACGCGCTTTCGGTTTCGCTGAGGCTCAAGATCCGCCGCGGCGGGCACATCCACGAGATGAGTTTCACCCACGGCGTCGCAGACGGGCCGCTGACGGTGACCGGCGACTGCGGCGATGAGACGGGCACCGCGGTGACCTTCCTGCCGAGCCCAGAGACGTTTTCAAACATCGAGTTCAACTATCAGACGCTCGAGCACCGGCTGCGCGAACTCGCCTTCCTGAACTCCGGCGTGCGAATTCTCCTCACCGACCGGCGCCACTCCGACGTCAAGCAGGACGAACTGATGTATGACGGTGGCCTCGAGGCCTTCGTCCATTTCCTGGACCGCGCCAAGAAGCCGCTGGTGCCCAAGCCCATCGCCATCCGAGGCGAGCGCGATGGAATCACGGTCGAGGTGGCGATGTGGTGGAACGACAGTTACCACGAAAACGTGCTCTGCTTCACCAACAACATCCCCCAGCGCGACGGCGGCACGCACCTTGCCGGCTTCCGCGGCGCGCTGACGCGCCAGGTCGTCTCCTATGGCGAGAGCTCGGGCATCCTCAAGAGGGAGAAGGTCTCCCTGACCGGCGACGACTGCCGCGAAGGCCTGACCGCGGTTCTCTCCGTCAAGGTCCCCGACCCGAAGTTCTCCTCGCAGACGAAGGACAAGCTCGTCTCGTCCGAGGTCCGGCCGGTCGTGGAGAGCCTTGTCAGCGAAGCATTGAGTAATTGGCTCGAGGAGCATCCTTCCGAGGCCAAGGTATTGGTCGGCAAGGTGGTCGAAGCCGCAGCCGCCCGCGAGGCCGCCCGCAAGGCGCGCGAGCTGACGCGCCGCAAGGGCGCGCTCGACATCTCCTCGCTGCCCGGCAAGCTTGCCGATTGTTCCGAACGTGACCCGGCAAAGTCCGAGGTTTTCCTCGTGGAGGGCGACTCGGCCGGCGGCTCGGCAAAGCAGGGCCGGTCGCGCGAGAACCAGGCGATCCTGCCGCTGCGCGGCAAGATCCTCAACGTCGAGCGTGCCCGCTTCGACAAGATGCTGTCGAGCCAGGAAATCGGCACCCTGATCACCGCGCTCGGCACCTCGATCGGCAAGGACGAGTTCAATCCGGATAAGCTGCGCTACCACAAGATCATCATCATGACCGACGCCGACGTCGACGGCGCGCATATCCGTACATTGCTTCTGACCTTCTTCTTCCGCCAGATGCCGGAACTGATCGAGCGCGGTCACCTCTATATCGCCCAGCCACCGCTCTACAAGGTTTCGCGCGGAAAGTCGGGCCAGTACCTCAAGGACGAAAAGGCGCTTGACGACTACCTGATCTCGGCGGGCCTGGAAGATGCGGCGCTGGAGCTCGGCTCGGGCGAGGTCCGCGCCGGACAGGACATGCGCGAGGTGATCCAGGACGCACTGCGGCTGCGTGCACTGCTCGATGGGCTGCATTCGCGCTACAATCGCGCCATCGTCGAACAGGCGGCCATTTGCGGTGCGCTCAATCTGGAACTGAGCCACAACCGCGAAGGCTACGCCGAGATGGCCGAACAGGTTGCGCGCCGGCTGGACCTGATTGCCGAAGAAACCGAACGTGGCTGGAGCGGGTCGGTCGCCTCCGATGGCGGGTTGGCGTTCGAGCGCACCGTGCGCGGGGTGAGGGAATATGCCCATCTCGACATGGCCTTGGTCGGCTCGTCCGATGCGCGCCACCTTGACCAGTTGTCGCTGCGGCTGAAGGACATCTACGCGATTCCCCCGAAACTGCGGCGGAAGGATTCGGAGATCGAGATCAGCGGACCACGCATGCTTCTTGACACGATCTTCGCGGCCGGCCGCAAGGGACTGACCCTGCAGCGCTACAAGGGCCTTGGCGAAATGAATGCCGAGCAGCTCTGGGAAACGACGCTCGATCCGAACGTTCGGACCCTGCTGCAAGTCCGTGTGTCGGACGCCACCGATGCGGACGGGCTGTTCTCGCGCCTGATGGGCGACGAGGTGGAACCGCGCCGCGAGTTCATTCAGGAGAATGCACTCAGCGTCGCCAATTTGGACATCTGATTGGCGGTCATTGTCGGCATGGATTTGCTGGAACGGATAAGGAAGCCCCGCGTTGTCGCGGGGCTTTTCGTTATTGTTTAGCGAAATCAAAAGGGCGCGGTCCGCACCTCAGAAAATTGACACGGTTGGTGTTTTGGTTCGTGATCAAGCGCGGTCGTCGCCGATCGGCGCGGCTGACCCGTCCGCAAGAACACGCGAGCAGAGGAGACCGTCATGCTGGTGGATGGCAAATGGACGACGGACTGGCAGCCGGTACAGGCAAAGGACGAAAAGGGCGGATTTGTTCGACAGATTTCCGGCTTTCGCAATTGGGTCACGCCCGATGGTGCGCCGGGCCCGACGGGCGAGGGCGGCTTTGCTGCCGAGGCCGGTCGCTATCACCTCTATGTCGCCTACATCTGTCCCTGGGCGTCCAGGACGCTGATCGGCCGAAGCCTCAAGCGGCTGGAGGACGTGATCGGCCTCTCCGTGGTGGAGCCGGCGCTGACGAAGGAGGGCTGGCGCTTCGGCGGCTATCCGGGGTCGACTCACGACGAGGTGAACGGCGCCACCTACATGCACGAGATCTACACACGCGCCGATCCCCATTATACCGGCCGTGCGACGGTGCCGGTGCTCTGGGACAAAGAGCGCGGAACGATCGTCAACAACGAATCGGCCGACATCCTGCGCATGATGAATGACGGTTTCGGCGATCTCGCCACCGGGATAATCGACCTCTATCCGGAGCAGCATCGCGAAGTGATCGACGCGTTCAATGCCCGGATCTATCCCGGCTTGAACAACGGCGTCTATCGCGCCGGCTTCGCCACGACACAGCTTGCCTATGAGGAGGCATTCCTCGACGTCTTCACGACACTCGACTGGGTCGAGGGCGAACTCGGTGATCGGTCCTTCCTCTTCGCCGACCACCCGACGGAGGCGGACATCCGGCTGTTCGTCACTTTGGTCCGTTTCGACGCCGCCTATCACGGCCTGTTCAAGTGCAACTTGCGAAGGCTTGCGGATTATCCGCGGCTGCGTGCCTTCGTGCGCCGCCTGCATGACTGGCCCGGCGTGGCCGAAACGGTCAATCTCGATCATATCAAGCGCGGCTACTATTCGATCGCTTCGCTCAACCCGGCCGGAATCGTGCCGGTCGGTCCGGCGCAGGAGATGTTGTTCTGAGAAAGTGTTGACGGATCGGCATCCGAGCGCCTGCCGGTAACCGTGCACGCCATTCCCAATCGCGGGCGAGCGGCTGTGTATGTCGACAGGAAGAGGAAAGTCGCCATTTTTGCCGGATCGGTGCAGACGCCAGTGCGTCTGCACGAGGCTTGATCGGTCAATCGAAAAGCATTTATGTCGAATAGATTGAGCGAGGAGCGACAACGACATGGATGCAGGCGAATTCAGGCATTGGTCGGCCAAGGCGGCCGAATGGGGCGCGGACTATCGAGAGACCATCCGTGAACGTCCCGTAAGGCCCGTCCTGATGCCAGGTGAAACCGGATCAAAGATTCCGGCGTCGCCGCCTGAAGTAGGCGAGCCGATGGAACAGATCTTCGCCGACTTCGAAAACAAGATCGTGCCGGGCATGACCCATTGGCAGCATCCGCGCTTCTTCGCTTACTTTCCGGCCAATGCAGCCCCCGTATCCGTGGTCGCCGAGTATCTTGTCAGCGCGATGGCGGCGCAATGCATGCTCTGGCAGACCTCGCCGGCGGCAACCGAACTCGAGACGAGAGTGCTCGACTGGCTGCGACAGGCGATCGGCTTGCCCGAAGGCTTTGCCGGCGTGATCCAGGATTCAGCCTCCTCGGCGACGCTCGCCGCCGTGCTGGTGATGCGCGAACGGGCGCTGCAGTGGAAAGGCAACAAGAGCGGCCTGTCGGGCGGCGACCGCGTGCGCGTCTATGCCTCGGACCAGGTCCACACCTCGATCGACCGCGCAATCTGGGTTTCCGGCATCGGCGAGGAGAACCTCGTCCGAATTCCAGTGGCGGGACAACTTCGTGGAATGGATGTCGGCGCACTCGAGGATGCAATCAAGTTGGATCTAGAATCCGGCTACCGACCGGCCGGAATCGTCGCCTGCACGGGCGGCACCAGCACGGGCGCCTGCGATGACATTGGCGCCGTCGTCGAAGTGGCGAGGCGGTACGGGCTCTATGTCCATGTCGACGCCGCCTGGGCGGGAGCGGCGATGATCTGCGAGGAGTTCAGGTCGTTGTGGCGGGGCGTTGAAGGCGCCGATTCGGTCGTGTTCAATCCGCACAAATGGCTCGGCGCCCAGTTCGACTGCTCGGCGCATTTCCTGCGCAACCCGGACGATCTGGTCCGCACCCTGGCAATCCAGCCCGAATATCTGAAGACGCACGGCAAGGACGGCATCATCAACTACTCGGAGTGGTCGGTGCCGCTCGGCCGGCGTTTTCGTGCGCTGAAGCTCTGGTTCCTCATCCGCCATCACGGCCTGTCCGGACTGAAGACGATGATCCGCAATCACGTCGCCTGGTCGCAGCGGCTGGCGCAGCGCCTGGCGGCGGAGCCGGATTTCGAGATCGTCACCGAGCCGGTGCTGTCGCTGTTCTCTTTCTGCCACCGAACGGACGGCGATGCGGATCAGCACAATCAGGCGCTCCTGAACGCGATCAACGATGACGGCCGCATCTACCTGACGCAGACGCGTGTCGGCGGGCGCCTCGTCATCCGTTTCCAGGCGGGACAGTTCGAGATGACTGAGGCGGACGCGGAAACCGCCTTCGACGTGATTGTCGAAACGGCGCGAAAGAGCCTATAACCACGCCAAATGAAATGAATCGAGGAGACCCCTGATGAGCTTGAAGGATCCCACACTGCTGCGCCAGGCAGCCCTGGTCGGCACACGCTGGATCGAGGCCGATCCGAAGTCGGCGATCGCCGTGAAAAACCCGGCAACCGGCGAGCTCGTGGGCTACGTGCCGAAGCTCGGTGCCGCCGAGACCAAGGAAGCGATCGCGGCTGCGGAAAAGGCCCAGAAGGAATGGGCCGGCCGCACCGCCAAGGAGCGCTCGACGATCCTTCGCAAATGGTTCGAGCTGATGATGGCAAACCAGGACGACCTCGGCCGGATCCTGACGATGGAGCAGGGCAAGCCGCTGGCGGAAGCCAAGGGTGAGATCGCCTATGGCGCCAGCTTCGTCGAATGGTTCGCCGAAGAGGCGCGCCGGGTCTATGGTGACATTATGCCGGGCCACCAGAAGGACAAGCGCATCCTGGTGATGAAGCAGCCGATCGGTGTCGTCGCGGCGATCACGCCATGGAACTTCCCGAACGCAATGATCACCCGCAAGGCCGGCCCGGCCTTCGCCGCCGGCTGCGCGATGGTGTTGAAGCCGGCGTCGCAGACCCCGTTCTCGGCAATTGCCATTGCGCTGCTTGCCGAGCGTGCTGGCCTGCCTGCCGGCCTGTTCAGCGTCATCACCGGCTCGGCGGCGGCGATCGGCGCGGAAATGACCGCAAATCCGACCGTGCGCAAGCTGACGTTCACCGGTTCGACCGAGATCGGCGCCGAACTCTACCGCCAAAGCGCGCCGACCATCAAGAAGCTCGGTCTCGAGCTTGGCGGCAACGCACCCTTCATCGTCTTCGACGACGCCGATCTCGATGCGGCCGTCGAGGGTGCGCTGATCGCGAAATTCCGCAACAACGGCCAGACCTGCGTCTGTGCCAACCGCATCTATGCGCAGGACGGAGTCTACGAGGCGTTTGCCGAGAAGCTGGCGGCGGCCGTCGGCAAGCTCAAGACCGGCAACGGTTTCGACGAGGGCGTGATACTCGGGCCGCTGATCGACCAGGCGGCGCTCGCCAAGGTCGAGGAGCATGTTTCCGACGCGGTTTCCAAGGGCGGTCGTGTCGTCCAGGGCGGCAAGCGCCATGCGCTCGGCGGCACCTTCTATGAAGCCACCGTCATTGCCGACGTCACGCCGGAAATGGCGGTCGCCCGCGAGGAGACTTTTGGCCCGGTGGCGCCGCTCTTCCGGTTCAAGGACGAGGCGGACGTGATCGCGCAGGCGAACGACACCGAATTCGGACTGGCCTCGTACTTCTATGCCAAGGATCTCGCCCGCGTCTTCCGCGTCGCAGAGGCGCTGGAGTACGGCATGGTCGGCGTCAACACCGGGCTGATCTCGACCGCCGAGGCGCCGTTCGGTGGCGTGAAGCTGTCGGGCCTGGGCCGGGAGGGCTCGAAGTACGGCATCGAGGAGTTCACCGAGATCAAGTATGTCTGCCTTGGTGGCATCGCCTGATCAACGTAATCCTTCACCGGCCGGGCCGAACCGGCCGGTGAACCGTCAATCGTCGCACCGAGGAATTGCGCCATGTCCGCCCCCAAGAACACCTTCAAGGCCGCCCTTCGGGAGGGCCGGTTTCAGCTCGGCCTGTGGGTCGCGCTCGGCAGTGCCTATGCTGCGGAGATCGCGTCCGGCAGCGGCTACGACTGGTTGCTTTTGGACGGCGAGCACGGACCGAACGACATGCCGCTGCTCGGTGCCCAGATCGGTGCCCTGCGCGGCACCGCCAGCCACCCGATCGTCCGCCCGCCGATGGGCGAGGCGTGGCTGTTGAAGCAACTGCTCGACCAGGGCGCGCAGAGCTTTTTGATCCCGATGGTGGAGACCGCCGAGCAGGCCCGTGCGCTGGTGCGCGCCGTGCGCTATCCGCCCGCCGGTATCCGCGGCGTCGGGGCCGGGCTCGGGCGCGCGAGCGATTTCAACCGCACCCCCGAATATCTGACTACGGCAAATGACGAGATCTGCCTGATCGTGCAGATCGAGAGCCGGGCCGGATTGGCCGCGCTCGACGAGATCGCCGCAATCGAGGGCGTCGACGGCATCTTCATCGGCCCTTCCGATCTCGCCGCCGACATGGGCTATCTCGGCCAACCGTCGGCCCCGCCGGTGACGGAGGCGATCCGCGATGCCTTCGCGCGCGTTCACAAGCACGGCAAGGCGCGCGGCATCATGACCGTTCTGCTGGATCAGGCGCACGAATACCGGGCCATGGGCGCCGATTTCATGGCGATCGGCACCGACGTCAATTGCCTGGTAGGGGCGATGGACCGGTTGCGGCGCGACTTCCTCGGCCTGGCCGAGACGCAGCAAAAGGGCGGCGGCTACTGAGGCCGTAAAGAGACGACCGGACCTTCAACTGATCGATTGCAGCAAGGTTTCCCGCGCCGACTTCAAGTGCCGCCGGCAGGCTTCGTCGATCCGGGCGGGGTCACGCGACTGCAACGCCTGGATATAGGCAAGGTGTTCCTCCAGTGCGCGAGCATTGCGCTGGCGGGCATTCGTCTTGTTCCACTGGTAGTGGTAGTGGAAGACGATCGCGATGATGTCGTAGAAATCGACGATGAAGCGGTTCTTCGAGGCCTTGTGCACGAGCAGGTGAAACCTCTCGTCCAGTGCGGAGAACTCGCGGTAGCGGTTTTCCACGTCGGAGAGGATTTCGCGGTGGAGGGCGGCGATCGCCTCCAGTTCCGCCCAGGCATGATGCTCTGCCGGCAGGTGTGCGAAGGCGGCTGCGGAGCGCAATTCGAACATCTCGCGCACCTCTGTCAGTTCCAGCGCGAACTCGGGTGTGAATCCCTTCAGTACCCAATGGCTGTTCGGCCGCTTCTCGATCAGGCCGAACCGGCTGAAGCGGATCAGGAATTCGCGCACGCTCGTCGTGCCGGTGCCGATCTCGCGGGCTAGCTCCAGTTCGTTGATCTGCATGCCGGGCTCGGCGCCGCCGGCGAGAATCCGCCGCATGAAGCTGCGCTCGATGATCTCGGAAAGCGAGTCGGTCTCTTCCGCCGGGAAGTGGTCGGACCGAGAAGGTTTGCGGAGAACGACCTTGCGGCGCTTGGACCACTCGATCAGCCCGATCTCCTCCAGGCGCGCCAGGATCGCGCGGACGGTGGTGCGACTGACGCCGAGCTGGCTGCCGAGTTCCGGTTCGGATGGTAGCCTGTCGGCCTTCTCGATGAGACCGAGGCAACGATTGAATGCATCCTTGAACACGGTGTTCTGCTTGGCCATGAATCCCGCCCCGAGGAATGAGGTGCCGTCGCGCTCCCTTAGCAGTAGTCGGCGCCTTATCCAGTCGGTTGATACGGAGGCGCGCGTGTTCCTACTCCCTACTGCTGCTGAGCACATAGACCATTGACCTTGATCTGTCTATTGTAGTTAAAAGACAGAAGGGTTTAGCGCAAAGCACTACGCGCAGGGTGGTCCAGCGTGCTGCGGGAGGCGCCATGCTGACAAGCACCATTGGGACGACGGGGCTTTCCGTCACGGAATACAGCTTCGGCACGGCCGCGCTGGGCGGTCTCTACCGTGCCTGCCCGCGCGACGTGGCGATGGAAACGTTGCAGGCGGCCTGGGACGAGGGGATTCGGTATTTCGATACAGCGCCCTGGTACGGTTTCGGCCTCGCCGAACGCGAGCTTGGCGATTTCCTGCGAGACAAGCCGAACCAGGAATGGGTCCTGTCCACCAAGGTCGGCCGCATCATGTTTCCGGTCGCCGACGACAAGGTCCCGAACTACGGCTACGTCGATCCGCTGCCGTTCGACGTGCGCTACGATTACAGCTACGACGGCATCATGCGATCACTGGAACTGAGCTACGCCCGGCTCGGCCTGAACCGGATCGACATCCTGTATGTCCACGACATCGGCGTTTACACGCACGGGGCAGAGGGCAATGCATACCATTTCAAGGCGCTGATGGATTCCGGGCTGAAGGCGCTTGAGGAACTCAAGACATCCGGCACGATCAAGGCCTTCGGGCTGGGCGTGAACGAGGTCCCGATCTGTCTCGACGTGATGAAGCATGCGTCGATTGACTGCATTCTTCTGGCCGGCCGCTACACGCTGCTGGATCGGACGGCCGTCGATGATCTGTTGCCGCTCTGCCTGGAGCGCAACACCTCTGTCGTCGCGGGCGGCGTCTTCAATTCCGGCATTCTGGCAACCGGGGCTGCTGAGGGCGCGCATTTCGACTACATGCCGGCATCGAACGACGTACTTTCGAGGGTGCGCGCACTGGAGGAACTGGCCGGCGCGAATGGTGTTCCGCTTGCCGCTGCCGCAATGCAGTTTCCTCGTCGGCATCCGGCGGTTGCCTCCGTCCTGATCGGTACGGCCAAGCCGTCCAGCCTGCGCCGCAATGCCGAGTTGCTGAGGACGCCCGTGCCGGATGCGTTCTATGCTGAGGCATCGGCCTATAGCCTGGTGGCTCCCCCGCTCGGAACCGAGGCCGTCCGTCAGTAGGAAGTTCTCCAAAAGGAATCTGGCGCATGTTGAAAGGCATCCATCCCCTTCTCGGACCCGACCTGCTGCATGCGTTGCGGACTATGGGCCACGGCGACGACATCGTCATTGCGGACGCGAATTTTCCGGCGAGTTCCATGGGACCCCGGGTCATTCGCGCCGATGGCGTCGATGCGATCAGCATGACCGAGGCGGTGTTGACGCACATGCCGCTCGACACCTTCGTACCTGAAGCCGCCTGGCGAATGCAGGTCGTCGGTGATCCGGCCGCCGTGCCGCCGGTGTGCGCCGAGTTCCAGAAGGTCGTCAACCGGCTTGCGGGCGACTTCGCCGTCCATTCGGTGGAGCGCTTTGCGTTCTACGAGATGGCCAGGCAGGCGGCCTATATCGTCGCCACCACCGAATTTCGGCTTTACGGCAACATCATTCTCAGGAAGGGCGTCGTGCTCCCGAACGAAGTCTTCAAGGCCTGACCGCTAGGCCCTGATGACCGGCGAATAGAATGAATATTCTGCGTTGACAACGTTGCGGAACCGATGTTTCACTTGGGCAGGTTCCCGCCGATCGCAGGTCGGTCGGGTTGGGGGACGTAGAAGGAACTGTGCGAAAGCGCCTGGGGCAGGGCGTGGAATAATCAGAGGCGGTCAATTGTTTGCCAAGCGGGGTCGCCGCTGCCCGCGTACCTGAGAAGATGTTTTTTATAGATAAAAACCATCCGCAGTGCGTTCAGCGGTTCGGTTTGTGGAGGAGAGAACGCACCGAGAGAGGAGAACTTCCAAATGCGCATCGCCAAATCGCTTTTGTCCCGCCGCGCCTTTACCGCGCTTGCCGGTGCCGCCGTTCTCGCGACGATGTCGCCGGCCGCATCCTTTGCGCAGGACGTCACCATTCCGATCATCGTGAAGGACACGACCTCGTTCTACTGGCAGATCGTGCTCGCCGGCGCCCGCGCCGCAGGCAAGGATCTCGGCGTGAACGTGCCGGAACTGGGTGCGCAGTCGGAGGCCGACATCAATGGTCAAATCAGCATTCTCGAGAACGCGGTTGCCGGCAAGCCGGCGGCGGTGGTGATCGCACCGACCGAATTCAAGGCGCTCGGCAAGCCGATCGACGAAGCGGCAAAAGCCGTGCCGATCATCGGCATCGACTCGGCCGCGGATTCCAAGGCCTTCAAGTCATTCCTGACCACCGACAACGTCCAGGGCGGACGGATCGCCGCTGATGGCCTAGCCGCCGCCATTAAGGAAATGACCGGCAAGGAAGAGGGTGAAGTCGTGATCCTCACCAATCTCCCTGGCGTCGGCTCGCTTGAGCAGCGCCGCGAGGGCTTCCTCGACCAGGTCAAGACGAAGTATCCGGGCCTCAAGGTGATTGCCGACAAATACGGTGATGGCCAGGCGACGACGGGCCTCAACATGATGACCGACCTGATCACCGCCAATCCGAACCTCGTCGGTGCCTTTGCATCGAACCTGATCCTGGGGCAGGGCGTCGGTCAGGCGATCGCGGAAAACAACCTCGGCAGCAAGCTCAAGGTCATTGCCTTTGACAGCGATGACAAGACGGTCGGCTTCCTGAAGGACGGCTCGCTTGCCGGTCTCGTCGTGCAGGACCCCTACCGTATGGGCTATGACGGCATAAAGACGGCGCTCGCGGTCTCGAAGGGCGAGAGTGTGCCGGAAAATGTAGACACCGGCGCGAACCTGGTGACGAAGGTCAACATGAGCGACCCGAAAATCGACGCGCTGATCAACCCCAAGATCAAGTAGGCGGCTTCACAGCCGCGCCGACATTGACGTGTCGGCGCGGCTGGCTTTGACATACGCCCCTTGGACGTCTTCGACGTTTAGGGCCGCACCGGACATGACGGGAGGAGACGTCCATGAGTCGGCTGGAAGAACTCGCGCATCGCCATGATGACGCGCTGTTGACCGAAGGAAGCCGTATTGCCGCGGGCACTCCGATCCTCGAATTGAAGGGTTTGCAGAAGAACTACGGCTACGTGCAGGCGCTGAAGCCGGCGACGATGATCTTTCTGGCGGGCGAAATCCACGCGATCGTCGGCGAGAACGGTGCGGGCAAATCCACCCTCATCAAGCTCCTGACCGGCGTCATCACGCGCACCGCCGGCGAAATCCTGTGGTGCGGTCACCCGGTTACCCTAGCCACGCCGAACGAAGCGATCGCCCGCGGCATTAATGCGGTGCATCAGGAAGTGGTCCTCTGCCCACACCTGACCGTGGCGGCAAATCTCTTTCTCGGCGACGAGGTGAACCGCAACGGCCTGATGCGGAAGAAGCAGATGGAGAAGATGGCCCGGGCCGTCCTCGACGATCTGGGCTTCGGCCTACCCGCGGATGTGCCCCTCGGTTCGTTGACGATCGGCCAGCAGCAGCTCGTCGCCACCGCCCGGGCGGCCATGCGCGGCACGCAGTTCCTTATCTTTGACGAGCCGACCGCCTATCTGACGCGCCAGGAGTCCGCGCAGCTCTTCAAGCTGATCCGGCGCCTGCAGAGCGAGGGCGTGACGATCGTCTACATCAGCCATCGCCTGGAGGAAGTGTTCGAGTTGGCCGACCGGGTCTCGGTTCTGCGGGACGGCACGCATGTCGGCACGCGGAATATCGGCGACACCAACGAGAACGAGCTGATTGCGCTGATGATCAACCGCTCGATCGAGCAGATCTACCACAAGGAGGAGATCCCGCTCGGGGAAACGATTCTCGAGACGCGCGGTCTCTCCGGTCCGGGCTTCGAAGACATTTCGCTGTCGGTGCGGGCGGGCGAGATCGTCGGCCTCTATGGCCTGATCGGCGCCGGCCGCAGCGAGTTTGCGCTCGGCCTCTACGGGCGCCATCCGATCTCAGCAGGCGAGATCCGTTGGATGGGCAGCAAGGTCGAGATCAGGAACGAACGGACCGCGATGGAGCTGGGCATTGCCCTTGCCCCGGAAAGTCGCCGCGACCAGGGGCTGTGCCTCAACCTGCCGATCGGCCTCAACATCAATCTTCCCGTGTTCAGGAAACTGAGTCACGGCCCGGTGATCGGTCGCGCCGAGGAGGCGGCGAATGCCGACAAGCAGATCCGCGACCTCAGCATCAAGACCCCGACCCGGCGCGCGCTCGCCTCGGCGATGTCGGGCGGTAACCAGCAGAAGATCGTCATCGGCAAGTGGCTGAGCTACGGTGCACGGCTTTTCGTCTTCGATGAGCCGACCGTCGGCGTGGACGTCGGCACGAAGGCGGAGATCTACCGGCTCTTCGCCAAGCTCCTGAAAGAGGGCGCCGGCATCATCCTGATCTCCTCCTATCTGCCGGAAGTCTACGAGCTGGCGGACCGACTGCATGTGTTCCGTGGCGGCAGGCTCGTCGGCAGCCACGATTTCCATGATGCGACCCACGAAGAAGTGCTCGGCGAAGCGATTGGCGTCTAGGCGGACGCGAGAGTGAAGAGGGAGAAGCAAGCATGACCATCACTTCAACGGACGCCGCAGCCGTCGCGCCGCGGCGCGGGATGAACGTCCTCTTCAGCCTGACGCTCATCGGCTTGCTTCTTCTTCTGTGGATCGGGCTCGGTATCGTCACCGCGAGCTTCTGGACGCCGCTGAACATCTCCAACCTGCTGCGACAAGGGGCGATGACGGCCATCCTCGCGGTTGGCCAGACCTTCGTCATCATCACCGCCGGCATCGACCTGTCGGTCGGTGCGATCGTCGGCTTTTCCAGCGTCATCCTCGCCTGGCTTCTGCAGGCAGGCGTGCCGCTCTGGATCGCCATCGCGGCCACGCTTCTCCTGGGTGTCGCGATCGGCGTCTTTCACGGCTTCGGCATCGTGCGCATGGGGCTTCCTCCGTTCATCATCACCCTTGCGACGCTGACGGCGTTGCGCGGCATCGGTCTGCTGATCACCAATGGCTCGACGATCTCGATCACCAACGAAGCGTTCACCAATTTCGCCCGATCCGACTTCCTCGGCATTCCGAGCCTGTTCTGGATGGTGATCCTGATCGCGGTGCCGGCCTACGTGTTCCTGCATCTGAGCCGCTGGGGCCGCTATCTCTTCGCCGTCGGCTCCAACAGCGAGGCTGCGCGCCTGTCTGGCGTCAACGTCAACCGCACGATCTACATGGCCTATATCCTGTCGGCGACCTGCGCGGCTTTCGTCGGTGTCTTGCTCGCCTCGCGCATCGGCATCGGCAACGCGACACAGGCGGAGGGCTGGGAGTTGCAGGCGATCGCCTCGTCGGTCATCGGTGGAACCAGCCTCTTCGGGGCGGTCGGCTCGGTCCATGGCCCGTTGATTGGCGCCTTCATCCTGGCGACCATCAACAACGGCGCGAACCTGCTGAATGTCAATTCGTTCTGGCAGCGCATCATCACCGGCCTGCTGATCATTGTGATCGTCTATTTCGACCAGCTGCGCCGCCGCAGCAGCCGTTGACGAGGCACTTCGACGCGGAAGCATGGTCTGATCAAGGCGGTAGCGAAGGTCTCTGGCTGATTGCCTGCCGTACCATCAATCCCTGAAGAACCCAGATGTCGAGGACAGCAACATGAGCGCAAACCTGATGGGCAAGACGGCGCTGGTCACGGCCGCGGGGCAGGGGATCGGCCGCGCGTCGGCGCTCGCCTACAAGCGTGCCGGCGCAAACGTGATCGCAACGGACATCAACAGCGAAGCCCTGCAAACGCTGGCCGTGGAGGGCATTTCCACGCGTCTTCTCGATGTCCGCGACGAAACCGCGATAAGGGGTACCATTGCAGAGGTCGGCGCGGTCGACGTTCTCTTCAACTGTGCTGGTGTCGTCCACGGAGGAACCGTCCTCGATGTGAAGGACGAGGAACTTGAGTTTGCCTGGGACCTCAATGTCCGTTCCATGGTGCGCACCGTGCGGGCCGTGCTGCCGGGCATGCTGGCGCGGGGCGGCGGCACCATCGTCAACATGTCTTCCGTTGCAAGCAGCGTGAAAGGCGTGCCGAACCGCTTTGCCTATTCCGTGACCAAGGCTGCCGTGATCGGCCTGACCAAGTCCATTGCCGCCGACTATGTCGGCCAGAATATCCGCTGCAACGCGATTTGCCCCGGAACGGTGGAAAGTCCGTCGCTGCAGGAGCGCATGCGGGCGGGCGGTGACTACGAGGCGGCGCGTGCCGCCTTTGTCGCGCGCCAGCCGATGGGGCGGATCGGAACGCCGGAGGAGATCGCCGATCTCGCCGTCTATCTCTCCGGGGCGACCTACACGACCGGCCAGGCCTATGTGATCGATGGCGGCTGGACGGGGTAGCGACCCGGCAAAATGCTTATCGGGGGTAGTTTTTGCCCCCAATCGGCCGGTGTCCGTTCTGTTGCACCGCAGCGAAAACATGATAGTGTGTTAATAATCACGGATCAGCAGCATGCACCGAGCGCAGTGCGCGCCCGAACGGAACGGCGGCTTCCAAAAGTTCACGACGGGGTGATTGCTTAGAATGTACTACCAACTCTATGAAATGAATCACGCCATGATGGCGCCCTGGCGCGCTGTGGCCGACCAGATGCGGCTTGCCTACAGCAACCCGCTCAATCCCCTCTCGCACACCTATTTCGGTCGGTCGATGGCGGCGGGGCTGGAGGTTTTGGAGCGGGCGACCCGGCGCTACGCCAAGCCGGCGTTCGGTCTCGACGAAACCGTGATCGATGGCAAGACTGTGTCGGTTCACGAGAAGATCGTCTGGCAACGTCCGTTCTGCAATCTCATCCATTTCGAGCGCTGCCTGCCGGCCGGGCACCGGCCCGATCCGAAGACCCTGATGGTGGCGCCGATGTCGGGCCACTACGCAACCCTCCTGCGCGGTACGGTCGAAACGCTGCTGCCCGATGCGGAAATCTACATCACGGACTGGGTCGACGCCCGGATGGTGCCGCTGTCGGATGGCGCCTTCGATCTCGACGATTTCATCGACTACATCGTCCAGATGCTGCACGCGCTGGGACCGGACACGCACGTAATCGCAGTCTGTCAGCCGTCCGTGCCGGTGCTCGCCGCCGTAGCGCGCATGGAAGAGGACGGCGATCCGCTGTCGCCGTCGTCGATGACGCTGATGGGCGGTCCGATCGATACGCGCGTCAACCCGACCGCGGTGAACCGTCTTGCCGAGGAACGTCCGATCGACTGGTTCCGGGACAATGTGATCATGCCGGTGCCGTGGCCTCAACCCGGTTTCATGCGCCTGGTCTATCCCGGCTTCCTGCAGCTTTCCGGCTTCATGTCGATGAACCTCGACCGACACCTGATCGCCCACAAGGAGTTCTTCGCGCATCTCGTCAAGAACGACGGCGACGCTGCGGAAAAACACCGCGACTTCTACGACGAGTACCTGGCGGTGATGGACATGACGGCCGAGTTCTATCTGCAGACAGTCGAGACGGTGTTCATGAAGCATTCCCTCCCGAAGGGGGAGATGATGCACCGCGGCCGGCGCGTCGACACGACGGCGATCCGCAACGTCGCACTCCTGACCGTGGAGGGCGAGAATGACGATATCTCCGGCGTCGGCCAAACCAAGGCCGCGCAGACGATCTGCACCAACATCCCGGAAAACATGCGCATGCACTACATGCAGCCGGATGTCGGTCACTATGGCGTGTTCAACGGCTCGCGCTTCCGTCGCGAGATCGCCCCGCGCATCCTCTCCTTCATCGCCGCCAACGGCCGCGGAGAGAAAACCGTCCCGCGCGTCGTCAAAGGCGGCAAGTCCGCAAGCGGGAAATAGCTCCACATCGATTTTGCGTGGAGCTTTCAGGCGCTTGTCCGATTCCGCCGGACGGCGTCTTGAAGGGCGATCTTCACCTTACCACATCGAAATCACCGGGCGCCGTGGTGGCGGTCGGGCGAATGTGAGGAAGATTGCAAATGAACCAGTCTGCACTGCTGCGTCCCGACTGGACGCCTGCGACCATCGCGCTGATGGTGCTGGGCTTTATGGTCTTCTGGCCCCTGGGCCTGGCCATGCTCGCCTACATCATCTTCGGTGAGCGGCTGAAAAGCTTCAAGAAAGATGCCAACGAGAGAGCGGATGGCTTTTTCGCCTCCTGCCGCGGGCATCGCCGTGGGTTTCGCGGCCATGGCTTCGGATCTGGCAACGTCGCCTTTGACGAATGGCGCGATGCCGAACTAAAGCGCCTCGAAGAGGAGCGCCGCAAGCTCGACGAGATGCGCGAGGAATTCGACGCCTATATGCACGAACTGCGCAAGGCGAAGGACAAGGAGGAGTTCGACCGCTTCATGCGCGAGCGCCGCTCCGGCAATGGCGGCTCGGTGCCGGTCGCCCCGAACGCCTGACGGCGATGTGCTGGCCGACGTGATTGCCGGCGCCCTCGCGGCGCCGGTTTTGCGTGGTTCAATGGCAACGCGAATCGGCTAATAAGGACCTGATGTTTTCCTCTCTTCTGAAATCCCGCCGTGCCTCCGGGACGCCGCCTCCACCGGAGACCAGGCAGGTCGAGGTGAATGGCAGGAGCGTGCCGCTGACGATCCGCCGCAACGCCCAAGCCACACGGCTGACGCTGCGCATCGAGCCCGGCGGGCGGGCACTGAGGATGACGGTGCCGACCGGCCTTCCCGAGCGTGAGATCCGGGATTTTCTCGATCGGCATCAGGCTTGGCTGATGACCAAGCTCGCACGGTTTTCGACGACCAGTACGCTGTCGGACGGCCATCACATCTTAATCCGCGGCGTTGCCCATCGCATCGAGGAAACCGGCAAGCTGCGCGGTCTGACAGAGGCCGTGATGGTCGACGGTGAGCCGGTCCTGCGGGTCAGCGGCCTGAGCGAGCACGTGCCGAGACGCATTTCTGACTTCCTCAAGAAGGAAGCGCGGAAGGACCTGGAGGCGCGTGTCGCAATCCATGCACCGAACGTTGGCCGCAAGGTCCGTTCGCTGACGCTGCGAGACACACGCAGCCGCTGGGGTTCCTGCTCCGCGGACGGTGCGCTCAGCTTTTCCTGGCGAATCGTCATGGCCCCTCCCTTCGTGATAGACTACCTCGCCGCTCACGAGGTTGCGCATTTGCGCGAGATGAACCACGGCCCCGCGTTCTGGAAGCTGTGCGGAGAGCTGTGCCCGCGCGTCGACGAAGCCAAGCACTGGCTCAAGCGTAACGGCACCATGCTTCACGCTCTCGATTTCGACTGACCGCCTTGTCAGGGGCGAGGCGAATGTCCTCGACTCTTCGGCGATTTCATGCGAGGTCCATCCCCATGAACAGCAGTGCCAGGACAAACCTCGACATCAAGATTTGCGGGCTGAAAACCTGTGAGGCAGTGCAGCGTGCCGTCGATCTCGGTGCCAGCCACATCGGCTTCATCTTCTTCGCAAAAAGCCCGCGCAATATCGAGCCGGCGGACGCTGCCGAGCTGGCCGAGCTGGCGCGTGGCCGCGCGAAGATCGTCGCCGTGACCGTAAACGCCGACAACGATGATCTGGACGAAGTCGTTGCGCTTCTGCGGCCGGATATCCTGCAATTGCATGGCAGCGAAAGTCCGGAGCGCGTCCTGACGATCAAGGCCGTTTACGGGCTGCCGGTGATGAAGGCCTTTTCCGTGCGTGAGGCGGCGGATCTGGAAAAGATCGACGCCTACGTCGGCATTGCCGACCGGTTCCTGTTCGATGCAAAACCGCCGGCCGGTTCCGATCTACCCGGTGGCAATGGCGTATCCTTCGACTGGGCCCTGATGCATGCGCTTGACGACGGCCTCGATTACATGCTTTCCGGTGGATTGAACAAGGACAATGTCGGCGAAGCCATCGCGGTGACGCGCGCGCCGGGCATCGATATCTCGTCTGGGGTCGAAAGTGCCCCTGGCGTCAAGGACATCGGCAAGATGGAAGAGTTTTTTGCAGCGGTACGGCGGGCGACCGATCCGGCCGTGGCCGCAGGGAGCAGGATGTGAATCAGTCACCCAATCTGAATTCGTTTCGCGGTGGTCCCGATGAGGACGGGCGCTTTGGCATCTATGGCGGCCGCTTCGTCGCCGAAACGTTGATGCCGCTGATCCTCGACCTGCAGGAGAAATGGGACGAGGCGAAGACGGATCCGGAGTTCCAGAAGGAACTGGCCAATCTCGGTACCCATTACATCGGCCGGCCCTCGCCGCTGTACTTCGCCGAGCGCCTGACGGAGCATCTCGGCGGCGCGAAGATCTACTTCAAACGCGAGGAACTGAACCACACCGGATCGCACAAGATCAACAACTGCATCGGCCAGATCCTGCTGGCCAAGCGCATGGGCAAGACGCGGATCATCGCCGAGACCGGTGCTGGACAGCACGGCGTTGCCTCCGCGACGGTTGCCGCGCGCTTCGGTCTGCCTTGCGTCGTCTACATGGGCGCCACCGACGTCGAGCGCCAGGCGCCGAACGTCTTCCGCATGAAGCTGCTCGGCGCCGAGGTGAAGCCGGTCACCGCCGGCCACGGCACGCTAAAGGATGCGATGAACGAGGCCCTGCGCGACTGGGTCACGAATGTCGACGACACCTACTACCTGATCGGCACGGCCGCAGGCCCGCACCCCTATCCGGAAATGGTCCGCGATTTCCAGGCCGTGATCGGCCGCGAGGCGCGCGAACAGATCCTGGCGGCGGAAGGCCGGCTGCCCGACGTCGTCATCGCCGCCGTGGGCGGTGGCTCGAACGCCATCGGCATCTTCCATCCGTTCCTCGACGACAAGGACGTGAAGATCGTCGGCGTCGAGGCCGGCGGTAAGGGGCTCGACGGAGAGGAGCACTGCGCCTCGATCACGGCGGGCTCGCCGGGCGTGCTGCATGGCAACCGCACCTATCTGCTGCAGGACGGCGACGGCCAGATCAAGGAAGGCCATTCGATATCGGCAGGTCTCGACTATCCGGGCATTGGACCGGAGCACTCCTGGCTGAACGACGTCGGCCGCGCCGAATACGTGCCGATCATGGACTACGAGGCGCTCGAAGCCTTCCAGCTTCTGACCCGGGTCGAAGGCATCATCCCGGCGCTTGAGCCGAGCCATGCGTTGGCCGAGGTGATCAAGCGCGCACCGAAGATGGGCAAGGACGAAATCATCCTGATGAATCTCTCCGGCCGCGGCGACAAGGACATCTTCACCGTCGGCAAGATTCTCGGCATGGAGCTCTAAGATGACCGCGCGCATGGACAAACGCTTTGCCGATCTCGCAGCCGAGGGCCGCCCGGCGCTCGTGACCTATTTCATGGGCGGCGACCCGGATTACGCAAGCTCGCTTGCCATCATGAAGGCCTTGCCGAAGGCCGGTGCGGATGTGATCGAACTCGGCATGCCCTTTTCCGATCCGATGGCCGACGGCCCGGCGATCCAGCTCGCGGGCCAGCGCTCGCTAAAGGGCGGGCAGACACTGGCCAAGACCCTGCAGATGGCGCGCGACTTCCGCCTCGAGGACGCCGACACGCCGATCGTGCTGATGGGATACTACAATCCGATCTACATCTACGGCGTCGACCGTTTCCTGGAGGATGCGCTGGCAGCCGGCATCGACGGGCTGATCGTCGTCGACCTTCCGCCGGAGATGGACGACGAACTCTGCATTCCGGCGCTTGAGCGGGGAATCAACTTCATCCGGCTGGCCACGCCGACTACGGACGCGAAGCGCCTTCCGAAGGTGCTCGAGAACACGTCCGGGTTCGTCTACTACGTGTCGATGAACGGCATTACCGGATCGGCGCTGCCGGATCCGGCCTTGATCGGCGGCGCCGTCAGCAAGATCAAGAACCATACGAAACTGCCCGTCTGCGTCGGCTTCGGTGTCAAGACGGCGGAGCACGCGCGCGCCATCGGCGCCTCGGCGGACGGCGTTGTCGTCGGCAGCGCAATCGTCAACCAGATCGCGTCGAGCCTCACGGCCGAGGGCGCTGCCAGCGAAGCGACCGTCGCCGGTGTTGAGGCGCTGGTGCGCAGCCTCGCATCGGGCGTGCGCGGCGCCCGGCTTGCCGCAGCGGAATAAATCCCCACATAGGGGCGAAAAATTCAGGAGTAACTTCAGTGAACTGGATCACAAACTACGTTCGGCCGAAGATCAATTCGATGCTGGGCCGCAGGGAAGTTCCGGAGAACCTCTGGATCAAGTGCCCGGAAACGGGCGAGATGGTCTTTCATCGCGACCTCGAAGAGAACAAGTGGGTCATCCCGGCTTCCGGCTATCACATGAAGATGCCGGCCAAGGCTCGGCTGAAGGACCTGTTCGATGACGGCGCCTACGAGGCCCTGCCGCAGCCGAAGGTGGCGCAGGATCCGCTGAAGTTTCGCGATTCCAAGAAGTATGTCGACCGCCTCAAGGACAGCCGCGCCAAGACCGAGCAGGAAGACACGATTCTGGCGGGCGTCGGACGTGTCCGCGGCCTGAAGCTCGTCGCTGTCGTGCATGAGTTCAACTTCATGGGCGGCTCGCTCGGAATTGCTGCGGGCGAGGCGATCGTCAAGGCCTTTGAGCGGGCGATCTCGGAAAAGTGCCCGCTGGTGATGTTTCCGGCCTCCGGTGGCGCGCGCATGCAGGAGGGGATCCTGTCGCTGATGCAGCTGCCGCGCACGACGGTCGCGGTCGAGATGCTGAAGGAAGCGGGGCTGCCCTATATCGTCGTCCTGACCAACCCCACGACCGGCGGCGTCACGGCATCCTATGCCATGCTCGGCGACGTCCACATGGCCGAACCGGGTGCCGAAATCTGCTTTGCCGGCAAGCGGGTGATCGAACAGACGATCCGCGAACAGTTGCCGGAAGGCTTCCAGACGTCCGAGTACCTGCTGGAGCACGGTATGGTGGACATGGTGGTCAAGCGCCATGATATCCCCGATACGCTGGCGCGCATTCTGAAGATTCTGACGAAAAAACCGGTTGCAGAGGCCACCAAGTCGGCTGGCGTTGTCGCCATTGCCGCCAGCGCCTGATTGATCCGGGGCAGAGGCGCGACATGGAAACGGCCGACATGACCGAGGCGGGTCGGGAGATCGAGAAGCTCCTTGCCCTGCACCCCAAGGGTTTCGATTTGTCGCTGGATCGCATCACGCGCCTGCTTTCGGCGCTTGGCGATCCGCACAAGCGCCTCCCGCCCGTGATCCATGTCGCCGGCACGAATGGCAAGGGATCGGTCACGGCCTTCAGCCGGGCCATTCTGGAAGCCGCCGGCCTTTCCGTCCACGTCCACACCTCTCCCCATCTCGTCAATTGGCACGAGCGCTACCGGCTTGGCCGGAAGGATGGCGGTGGCGCATTCGTTTCCGACTCGGTCCTGGCCGACGCCGTGCGTCGGGTCGCCGACGCCAACGGTGGTGAGAAGATCACGGTTTTCGAGATCCTGACCGCCGTCACATTCCTCCTCTTTTCCGAGCATCCGGCCGATGTTGCGATCATCGAGGTCGGGCTCGGCGGCCGCTTCGACGCCACCAACGTCATCGAGCAGCCGGCGGTATCGGTCATCATGCCGATCGCCCTGGATCACCAGGCTTATCTCGGTGATCGCGTCGAGCTGATCGCGGCCGAGAAGGCTGGGATCATGAAGAAGGGTGCGCCTGTCGTTATTGGGCAGCAGGCCGAGGATGCGGCTCGCGACGTGCTCGTCGCCACTGCCGAGCGTCTCTCCTGCCCGCATGCGGTCTACGGCCAGGATTTCCTCGCCTACGAGGAATTTGGCCGCATGGTCTATCAGGACGAGTTCGGTCTTTTTGACCTCCCGCCGCCAAAGCTTCCCGGGCGGCATCAGTTTGCGAACGCCGCTGCGGCAATCCGTGCGGTCAAGGCAACCGGTCTGCCGGTGACCGAGCGAGCCATCGAACGGGGTCTCGTTTCGGTCGAGTGGCCGGGTCGATTGCAACGGCTTACCGTCGGTGCGTTGACGAAGGTCGCGCCGGCATCCTCGGAGATCTGGGTCGACGGCGGACACAATCCGGGCGCCGGCGTGGTGATCGCCGAGACGATGGCGACGTACGAGGAACGCGATCCGCGGCCGCTCTTCCTCGTCATCGGCATGATCAATACCAAGGATCCGGTCGGCTTCTTCGAGGCGTTCCGGGGGATTGCCGAGCGTGTCTTCACCGTGCCGATTCGCGGTTCGGACGCGGGCATCGATCCGGTGGCGCTGGCAAGCGATGCAATGGATGCAGGACTGCAGGCCGAGCCGGTCTCCTCCGTTGCCGAAGCACTGCATGCGATCGGCCGCATCGTCGAGGATGACGCGGTCGCGCCCCGCATCCTTATCGGCGGTTCGCTTTATCTCGCCGGCGACGTGCTTGCCGACAACGGAACGCCGCCGACCTGAGGGTGGCCGCATTGCTCGAACAATGTCACCCAACAACAAAAAGGCCCGGAAAAACCGGGCCTTTCAAAGCATCGGTGCGCAAGCGGATTATGCCGCTGCAGTCGAAATCCAGGACGACAGCGCCGTCTTCGGGGCCGCGCCGACCTTGATGTCCGCCACCTGGCCGCCCTTGAAGATGGCAAGCGTCGGGATAGAGCGCACGCCGAATTGCGCAGCAAGTTCCGGGTTCTCGTCGATGTTCAGCTTGGCAACCTTCACCTTGCCGGCGAGCTCGGCAGAAATCTCCTCCAGTGCGGGTGCGATCATCTTGCACGGGCCGCACCATTCTGCCCAGAAATCAACGACCACCGGCTCGGCGGAATTGAGGACTTCGGCCTGGAAATTAGAATTGTCAACTTTCACGGTAGCCATGAGGGGCTGCTCCTTGGGAGATTGAGGTTGCACTTCATGTGATGAGGGGCCGGAGCCATTTCAATGCCGGTATCTCACTTTGTCGCAAGCTCGGCAAGACTTGCGGCCATGGCTTCGTCAGCAAGCCAGAAGACCTGCGGCGCTTCGGTATAGACCAGGCCGCAGCGGATCGTCCGGCCGGGATAGAGCGGCGCCAGGATCGCACGATAGATCGAGAGCTGCGCGACATGCTCGAAGGGGAGGTCGGCCTTGGCGGTCGGCGGCTGCCGATTCGTCTTGAAGTCGACGATCTCGACCGCGTCCTGCGTGACGACCATCCGGTCAATGCGCCCGGACACCGCATAGTCCGTCCGTCCGAGTCTCATCGTGCCCATGATGGAGACCTCGGCGCGTGCGAGCGGTGAAAAGATCGCAGCAAGAGATCGTTCCTGCATGATCGCAAAAGCGGCACTGACAAGATTGTCCCGGTCACGGCCCGGCCAATGCCGCGTGGCGCGGTCAAGGTACCGCCGCGCCGCCGCCGGGCGGTTGGCGACGGGCAATCCAGGCAGGATCTGCAGGAAGCGATGGAGAATCCGGCCGCGTTCGAGCGAGCGGCCGGTCCCCGATCCCGTGCGCGACGCAAAGAGCGCCGAGCCAACGATCAGATCGGATTGCGATGTGTCGATAACTGCGGCCGCGCCGGAGGGGCTCAAGGGGCGGGGCAGATGGCGCTGCGGCGGCAGGGGACGGCTCAGCGCCGGTGGTAGCGGCGATGCACGCTCCGCCTCGGCCTGAATGACGGCTTCGGGTGAACCGCCTCGGGCATCGGGCTCCCGCCAGGCATGGCCAAGCCATTTGTCCGACGCGGTCGAATATGTGATCTCGTTGCAGCGGGCGTCCTGCGAGAGTGCCAGCTGAACCATTCCATGCCAGGTGCCCTTGCTTTCCTTCTTGCCGCGGTAACCGCAGACGATCAGTCGGTCGGCGGCGCGGGTCATGGCGACATAGAGCAGGCGGCGGTATTCCTCTTCCGCCTGCGTGCTGAGGCGCAGGGCATCGGTCTCCGTCAGGGCATTGCCGAGGGAGGTGGTTGGCAGCCAGGCAGGCAGGGCGCCGCCATCGCTGCCCGCTCCGGCCAGGAAGCGAAATTTCGGCATATGCGTGTGCGTGAACGGCGCGCCGCCGCCGTCCACGAGAAAAACGACAGGAGCCTCGAGTCCCTTGGCTGCGTGCACCGTCATGATGCGCACTTCGTCGCGACCCTTGTCCTGCTCCCGCTTGACGCTCGGCGCCTCCAACTCCAGCGTCGAGATGAACGCCTGCAGGCCAGGCAGGCCGTTCTCCTCCTGCTCCAGCGCGAAGGAGAGGAATTCGTCGATGATTTCGCCGGCTTCCTGCCCCAGGCGCGCCAGGAAGGCTGCACGGCCGCCGAGCGCGCCGATCACGCGGGCATAGAAATCATGAACGGGCAGCGCGCGGGCCAACTGTGCGAAGTGGTTCAGCCGGCTCACGATTGCTGAAACGACGTCGTCCCCTTCGGCCTGGGTTTGCAGGTGGTGCCAGAGGCTTGTCCGCTCCGGCCTGCGCGCCGCAAGCTCGAACAGCGTTTCCTCGGATAATCCGAACAGCGGGCTTTTCAAAAGGGCGGCCAGCGACAGGTCGTCCTCGGGCAGCAGCGCAAAGCGACCGAGCGCAAGCAGGTCCAGCACGGCGATGTGCCCGGTTAGTACCAGCCGGTCGGCGCCGGCGACGGGGATCTGATGCGGCTGCTTCAATGCGCGCGTCAGGGCGTTGACGAAGGCATCGCGCTTGCGAACGAGGACGATGATATCGCCGGGCCGCATCGGCCGCGCGACACCCTTTTCCGTCACTGTCTCCTGGCCGATCCAACTGGCAATCGTATCGGCGATGCGCCGGGCAAGGACATTGACCGGCGCCCGTTCCGGCACCGCGTCGAAGGGGGCCGTCCAATCCTCCTCGTCGATCGCTTCGACCGGCGCGATCACCTCCCAGACGTCCACCGCGCCCGGCTCACGGCCCCGGTTCGAGGCGTGGACGATGTCGGCGTTGTCGGGCGAAAGTCCACGCGCATGATCGGCGATGGAGAAGACCTGATCAACGGCGGAGAGCACGTCGCGAGTCGAGCGGAAGGACAGCAGCAGCCGGATCGTCTGGAAGGCGATCTCCGCGTCATTCGCCCGCCGCGCCGTTTCCCGACCTTCCTGCGCGAAGCGCTCCGGGCGCGCGCCCTGGAAGGAATAGATCGACTGCTTTTCATCGCCGACGGCAAAGACGGTGCGCACCGCGTTGCGCGCACTGGAGCCGGCGAAGAATTCGCCGGTCAGCGCGCCGATAATCGCCCATTGCCGCGGGCTTGTGTCCTGTGCCTCGTCCACCAGCACGTGATCGATGCCTTGGTCGAGCTTGTAGTGAATCCAGGCGCCGACATCGCTGCGGGTCAGCAGCGCGGCGGCGCGGTCGATAAGGTCGTCAAAGTCGAGCAGACTGCGGCCGCGCTTGAGGTCCTCGTAGTCACCGATAAGTCGCTCGGCGATGACAAGCGCGGCGCAAGTGGCCTCGAACATGTCAAACCGCCGCAAGCGGTCCTGGCAGGCGATCACGTGGCTCTGAAAGTCAGCAAAGAACGGCTCGAAATCGGCAGACGCATCCTTGATCTTCTTTGATAGGAGAGCGCGGTCGAGGCTGGCGGGCGTCCCGCTGGCGGTGAAGAAGATCTCGCACAGGGTCGTTCGCCGTTGCTCCGGATCGCGCAGTTCGGGCACTGTTGCAAGGACCGCGACATTGCCCTTGACCGTCTCGCTACCGACAGCGAGCGCCGTCTCGATGTACCGCCGGAACAGGTTTGCGTCGAAGTTGCGGGGCGGCCAGAAGGCTTCGGTGAGGCTTGCGGCGTCTTCCCCCGGCCCAAAGCCGAGCTGCTCGCGCAGAAAGGCCTGCGTGCCACCATGTTCCGTGGCCGTCTCGATGAAGTCGCGAATGGCGCCCCGGTTGGCGATAATGTCGCCGATCAGCCGTTCGAGCCCGGTGTCGTCGGCAATGTCGAGGACCGTCGCGAAGGCTTCGGCAAGTGCGGGGTCGTCCTCCGTCGAGGTGGCGGTCAGAAGCGATCTGCGGGCATCGGCGAGGAGAACCGCCGCGGCCCGGTCGTCGAGCACGGAGAAATGGCCGGCGACGTTGGCCTCGAGCGGAAACTGATGCAGCAGCGCCTCGCAGAAGGCGTGAATGGTCTGGATCTTCAGGCCACCCGGCGTCTCCAGCGCGCGGGCGAAAAGGCGGCGCGCTTCCGCGAGCTTCAGCTCGTCCGGCCGCACGCCTTCGATCTCCTCGACGCGGGCGGCCAGCGCTTCGTCGGGCAGCACCGCCCATTCGGCGAGGCGGTCGAAGACGCGGTTCGACATTTCCGATGCCGCCGCCTTGGTGTAGGTGAGGCAGAGAATGGCCGAGGGTCGGCAGCCGGCGAGCAGCAGGCGGATCACCCGTTGCGTCAGCACGTGTGTCTTGCCGGAGCCGGCATTGGCCGAAACCCAGGCCGAACCGGAGGGGTCGGAGGCGGCGGCCTGCTTGCGGCCGGTCCAGCTCAGCCAGGCGCCGGGATCGTCGGCATGCGGCCGGTCGTCCTTAAGCATCGTCCTCTCCTTCGCTGCCCTCGGCCGTCGACCATTCCGCAACCCGCGCGAGGTGGTCGTATTCACCGCCAAAGTCGCGCTCTGCTTCCGGAATGACCCGCGAGGCGAAGCCGTAGCGCCCGGCAAGCAGCTGCGTCAGCAGCTTTTCAAGCTCGCCGAGAGCCTCGTCGGCGAGATCTGCGGCCGATTTTGGCTGCCGGTCCTTCGTCGGCTTTGCGTGCTCGTTGTTGACGTTCTCGGCGCCGAAGCGGTCGCCGGGCTTCAGCCGAACATAGGTGAGGTCGGCCGGCGCTATTTGCTTGAGGTCGCGGAACCCGCCTCGCTTGAGCGCGGCGGCTTCGAGCGCAAGCTGCGGATCGAGCAGCGCGCGGGCGATTTTCAGCGATGGCGAGCTGCCGGTCTTGTAGTCAATCAGGTCGGCGCGGCCATCGGCGTACAGATCGATGCGGTCGGCGACGCCGGTCAGGCGCAAGCCGGGGATACCGAGTTCGAGCGAGGCGGGCACTTCCGTCAGGCTCTTGACCACGGAGGCGCGTCGCCTGGTGTCCCAGTCGAGAAAGGCGCGCGCGACCGCCTGGAAGCGCGGACGCCAGACGGCGTTAATGTGCAAGGGCAGAGCGATGCGGTCGAACTCTTCCGCGGTAATGCGGCCCATCAGCTCGGGATCGGCGCCGTCGCTCGACCGCTCGCGCACGTAGCGATCGACGATCCGGTGGTAGAGCGTTCCGCGCTCGGCAGCACCCGGATCGATATTGAACGGCGCGACCGGATGAAGGCGCAGGATCCGGCGCGCATAGATCGCATAGGGATCGCGGCGCAGCCGCCCGACCTCGCTGAAGGAATAGCTGCGCGGCTGGAGCTCTGCCGGGGGACGAGGCTCGGGCCGCGCCGCCGGCTTTTGCGGCGGGCGTTCGTCGAGGAGGTTCGCCCAGTGCAGGAAGTCACTGCCTTGTCTGCGGAGATCGTTGCCAAGCGCCTCGCCACCGACGGCGAGCAGCCGCTGCAGCCAGCGCGAGGCGACGGTGGGGGACGTGCCGCTGCGCATCGCGCGGGTCAACACCAGGTTCTTTGCCGCGCAGGCCATCTGGAAATCGTGCGCGAGCTGTCCGATGCGCCGCTCCGGCGGCTCCAGCCCGATATTGGCTTTCATGACGCGCGACAGGAAGGCGTCGTTGGTTGTCTGTCCCGGCCAGGTTCCCTCGTTCAGACCGCCGATGACGATCGTATCGACGTTTTGCAGGCGCGATTCGAGCGCCCCGAAGATGAACACCCGCGGATGGCGCATGGAGCGCGGCTTGACGGTTTCGCTGGCGCCGAGCGCCTCGAGCGCATCGCACCATTGCGGCCCGTCCGCCTCGAGCTGGCCCTCTGCTTCCATGACGCCCTTGAGGAGCGATGCGAGGCCGTCGCCGGCCTCCCCGGACCAGAGGCCGGCGAGGCTGCCATGTTCGTCGACAGCGACGGCCTCCAATGCCCGCCCGGTGAGCTCGGCCCAATCGGACAGCGGCAGCGCCGAGGTGTAGCGCCGTCCGCTGCGGCCGTGGCGCACCAGGACACCAGCCAGTGGCTCGACGGCGGCGGCGATCCGCCGCGCCAGGTCAAAGGCCATGGGCGCGGCATCGTCGCTGATCGCTTCGCGCCAGGCGGGCGGCTTCCTGTCGGCGGAGTGGCGTGAAAGGGCTTCGTCCAGGAGGGGTTCGAGGGCGGAAATATCGACTTCGGTCGTCCCACCGCGAAGCGCGTAGAGCTCCAATGCGGTGGCTGCCTTGCCCATCGTCTCGGCGGGCAGGCCGAACCGCGCCAGCGGATGTTTCAGGAGGGCCACAAGGGCGACGGGATCGCCGGGACGAAGCGTGGCTTCCAGCAGAAGTCGCACGAGGCCGCCCTGCGGCGTCGACAGCAGTGGCGTGCCGGCGGAATCGTCGGCCTCGATGCCGAAGCGGGCAAGTTCGATCGCGACGCGCCGGGCCAGCTTGCGGTCGGGCGTGATCAGCGCGGCCTGGCTTTCTTCGCCGGCTTCGAGCGCGAGACGAAGGGCGATGGCGATCGCGGTCGCCTCCGCGCGTTCATTGGGTGCTTCGACCAGCGAGACGCCGGCAAAGGCATTGCGCAGCTCGCCATCGTCCACCCTTCGGCGTTGTTCTTCCCAGCCGGCGGTGGCATGGACGGGCAAGAGCGCCCGCGACAGCACGTCGGCCCGCCGTTCGAGATCGGGCTGCGGTTGTCCAAGGGGAAGGACCATCGTGCGGTCGAGGCCGAGGCGCTCGAGCAGGCGGCTCAGGCCGTATTGCGGGTGGCTGCGGTTTGACGCCTCTTGGGAGGGGTTGCCCGACGGATCATGCGCGACCAGCTGCCATTCGTCGTTCGACATCGAAAAATCGAGCCCGGGCAACACGACAGCACCGTTCGGCATCGCCGCGACGGCCTCGATCAACCGGGCGGTAGCGGGAATCGAACCCGTGGAGCCGGCGATGATCACCGGACCCGCGGGTGGTGCGGTCCGATAGCGTTCGGTTTCCGCTTCAAGCGTGGCGTTTCGACGAATCGAGGGCGACGAGCGGTTCAGCTCCTGCAGCCGTTGCGGCCAGAACACGCTGGCGATCCGCAGGAAAGCCAAGGTCAACTGCCACCATTGCGCATGATCATTGGCGTCAATCGTCTCGAGTGCCTGCCAATCGCGTTCCTCCGTCTCCATCGCATCGATGAGATCGGCAAGCTCGCGGGCGAGCCAGATCGCGTCGGCCGGGCTCGCCGGGGCAACGAGCGGGCTTTCGGCATGGACGGCGGTGATGGCGGCCGGCAGGCTGTTGCGCCAGGCGAGAACGAGCCGGGCGAGTTCGAGCAGGCGCGCGGGGCCGGACAGCGGCTCGGCCATGTCGAGCGCCGCCGGAGCGATCTCGTCGAAGAAACCGCTGTCGTCGTCCGTTTCGCCGAGCGGGCGAATGACGGGCAGGATCGCCGAGCGGCCGCCGAGCAGGTCGACGAATTCGGAGCGCAGCGTTCGCGCCGAGCGGCGCGTCGGCACATAGATCGTCAGGTCGGCAAGCGACAGCGGATCTGCCGGATCGTAGCGGAAGCCGGAGATGATTTCTCCCTGGCAGATCCTTTGCGCAAGCGTCTGCAGGAAGGGCAGGCCGGAGTGGATCGAGAAGACGTTGCCAGCGCTTTCGGTTCGTCCGTTCATGCCGCGCCGACCCGCCTGCCGACCGCCGCCTCGGCCTCGGCAATCGCTTCGGGCGTGCCGACGGTGATCCAGTGCCCGTCGAGCATCAGGCCGCGGAGACGGCCGGCAGCGATGGCGCGGTCGAAGTAGATGTTGATATTGAAAGGCTCGTTCGGGGCGTCGGAGAGAAGCGAGGGCAGCATCGCGATCGCGCCGGCGTAGACCACCGGTTCGCCGAGGCCAGCACTATAACGCGTCAGCCGGCCTTCCGCGTCCATCGAGAAATCGTTCTTGCCGTTGTGCCCGGTGGTGTTTTCGAGGCGGACGCAGAGCATCGCCATGTCCATCCGGGCCGGATCGAAGAAGGAGGCGAGGCGGCGCAGGTTCGTCTCCTCTCCCTGGCGTTCGCCAACCCAGAACAGGTCCGCATTGAGGACGAAGACCGGTTCAGGGCCGAGCAGTTGCAGGCCCTTGGCAAGTCCGCCGCCGGAATCCATCAGCGCATCCGTCTCGTCGGAAATCAAGATGTCGGGCCGCTGGCGGCGGGACAGGTGATCGATCATCTGGCCGGCAAAGTGATGCACGTTGACGACGGCGCGACGCACGCCGGCCGCAGCGAGCGCGTCCAGGCCATAGTCGATCATCGGCTTTCCCGCGATCGGTACCAGCGGCTTCGGCATCGTATTGGTGACCGGGCGCAAGCGCGTACCGAGGCCTGCGGCGAGCAGCATGGCATTTTCGATCTTCATCGCCGGCATCCGTCCTTATGATTCGTCGGACAGGATTCCAGCCTTTCTGCACCAGTCGCGCAAGGGGGAGAGGCATGGATGACCGAGCGCAACACGCAGGTTTTCCAGGGTTCGTGGCATATGTCTCATATAAGCCGGCTTGCCGTCGCGCTGCATGAGCCGGACCCAGATGCCGACGAGCTTGCAGTTGCGTTGCGCGGCCATGATGTGCCAGGCCTCGAGAAAGGCGTCGCGGTCGAAGTTTTCCGACCGCGCCCTGAGGTCCAGATACCGCTCCAGCATCTGTTGCGCAAGCTCGACGGGGACATCGACGCGCGCGTCCTGTACCAGCGAGGCGACGTCATAGGCTGTGGGCCCGATCATCGCGTCCTGGAAGTCGATGATGCCGACGCGGTCGATACCCTGCGCTTGTGGCCGCCAGATGATGTTGGGCGAATGGAAGTCGCGCAACAGCAGGTTCTTTTCAGCCGATGCCAACCGGCTGGCCAGACCGGCCCAGATTGCCCTGTATTCCGCCCGCAGGGTATCGCTGGCGGGGCTTCCGGTCCGCCAGGGCAGGTACCAGTCGGTCAGAAGGCTGACCTCGATCTGGATCGCGTCGTGGTCGAAGTCGGGGATGCGGTAGTCCGTTCCATCATCGATCGGGATCGTATTGCTGACCGGTTGCGAATGCAGCTCGGCGAGCAATGCCACGCTTTCCAGATAGCGTTCGGCGATCGGCCGACCCTGGTGGTCAAGGACCCCCTCGGTCCCGAGGTCCTCGAGCAGGAGAATGCCGCGGTCCAGGTCGTGGTGGAAGACCGCAGGCGCGGCAAAGCCACGGCTGCCGAGATAGGTGGCGATCGCCACGAACGGGCGTACGTCCTCGGCGATGTGGGCGATCTGCTGGTAATATTTGCCATTCTCGAGAATCGGGCCCGGCGGATGGCGCGGCGAATCCATCAGGACAAAGCGCTGGCCACCCACGTAGACGTGCTCGTAGGCCCGGACGGATGCATCGCCCGTCAGGTGCCGCCGGCGTGCGTCCGGGTAACCGGCGCCAGCGAGGAAGGCGCGGATGTCGAGCGTTCGCCTGACGCGCGCGGCGATGGCGTCCGGGGCCTCGATCTCGACGCGCCGGCCGGTTCCTTCGTGCAGGAACCGCAGGGCGAGCCGCTCAGCCGGCAGGGCGTCTTCCGCGCGCTCCGGCCATTCCACGAGACAGACGCCATCCTCCAGCGCCTCCTCCAGCCCGAGCTCGTCCAGTTCCGCTGCCTCGGCGATGCGGTAGAGGTCGAAATGCGCGATCGGAAGGCGGAGTGCATAGCTCTGCACCAACGTGAACGTCGGGCTCGGCACTTCCAGGAACTCGTCGTCGGCAACGGCGCGGATCAGCGCGCGGGCAAAGGTCGACTTACCGGCGCCGAGATCGCCGGAAAGAGCAACCAGATCGCCCGGGCGCAGCGCGCGGGCGATGTCCTCGCCGAAGCGGATGGTTTCCGCTTCGTCCGAAAGATGGATCGTGCCGACGAGCATGGTCCTATTCCGCTGCCACGATTGTCGGCAGTTGGGCGGCCGGGATGCGGCAGGTGACGCGGGTGCCTTCTCCCTCGCGGCTATCGATCGTCACGGTGCCGTGGTGCAGGCTGACGAAGCTCTCGACGATGGAGAGGCCGAGACCGGCGCCACCGCGGCGGCCATGACTTTCGAACCGGCTGAACACGGTGCGCAGCACGTCCTGCGGAATACCGGGACCATTGTCGGAGACGGTGAAGGCCAGATCCTCGCCCTCACGCCAGCATTTCAGTTCAATTTTCGTCCCGTCCGCGGCAAAGTTCGCAGCGTTCGCCAGGAGCTTGATGAGGATCTGCTTCAATCGCTGGTGATCGGCCACGATCGTGCCCAGCGCGTCCGATGCGACGATATCCAGCGTCACGTGGCTTTCCTGCAGTCGGTCGGCAAACACCGCCGCGACCTCGTCGAGCAGGCCCGCCAGGCTGATCTCGGAAAGGTCGAGTTGCATGATCCCGGCGTCGACCGTCGCCAGATCGAGGATGTCGTTGACGATCGTCAGCAGAACTGCGGACGAGGTGGCGATGTGATCGACATATTCGGCCTGGCGTTCGCTCAGCGTCCCCATCGACGGCGTTTTGAGCAGGTCGGCGAACCCGATAATGTTCGTCAGCGGCGAGCGCAGTTCGTAGGAGACGTGCTGGACAAAATCGTTCTTCAAGGCGTCGGCCTTGCGCAGCGCCTCGTTCTTTTCCGTCAGGGCGCGCTCCACGCGCACGCTGTCGGTGATGTTGACGAACGTCAGCATCGTCTGGGCGTTGGAGAGCGGAGTGACGGCAAAGTCCAGCACCAGACCGGTGGAGAGCTCGAGCACGCCGCGGTCCGAGGGGCGCTCGTCGTCGAAGCTGGTGATGAGCTGACCGAACCGCTTCCAGCCGTCGGCGCCGTCATAGGACGGTGCGCATGCCAGTTCGATGTCGCGAATATGCGTTCCCGGTTGTGCCTGTTGCTCGGTGATACCCCAGATCGCCCGGAAGGCGGGGTTAGAAAGGCGAAGACGCCCGTCCGGCCCGAAAACCGCCACGCCCTCGGAGAGATGATCGATCGTCTCGTCCTGGACCTGCACAAGCGTGTTGTAGCGCGTTTCGAGATCGACCTTTTCCGTCAGGTTCTCGAAAACCCAGGTTGCCCCACCTTGCGGGCGGGCAGTCGCGAAGACCCGCAGTGTCTGGCCGTTCGGCAGGTGCCAAAGGTCGGTCTGCGTGTCGATGGCCCGATAGACGGACAGGGCGTTTTCCTTCCACTGCCGCCAGTTCAGTTGCTCGGGCAGCTTTGCTGCGGCGCGAAGGCGATCCAGCATCTCACCGTGATCGGGATGGCTCTCGAGAAAAGCCATATCGAGGTCCCAGAGCCGCTGGAACGCCTGGTTGTAAAACTGTAGCCGCTGGGCGCCGTCGAAAATCGCCACCGGCGTTGCCAGATGGTCGAGCGTCTCGGCATGGCTCTGCAGCGTGCGTTTCAGCTCTTCGCGTACGGCCTCGGTCTCCGACACGTCGAGCGCGATGCCCGCCGAGCCGGCGGGGCAAAGGGCATCCACGACGTCGAAGAATCCGCGCGTGCCGCGCACGACGGTGGAAACCCTATCGCGAAACGGTGTGTCGACGGTGCTGCTTGCTCGGATTTTTTCCCGGGCGACGGCCGGCAGAAGTTCGCGGCCTTCGCGTACGGCCTCCTCGGCATCGCGGGCCTCGACTGCCTCGCCATAGGCCGCGTTCGCCCAGACGAGTGTTCCTTCCTTCGCGCGCTGCCAGACCGGCAGATCGAGCGAGTCCAAAAGGTTCTGGAAGACGGTCAGGGATTGCTCCAGCCGGTCGCGTTCGAGCTCCAATTCGGCGGCCTCGCGGCGCAGATTGTTGAGCGCGACGAAGCGCACAAAGGCCTGACCGCCGGAAACGCGGCCCTGGACCTCGATGATCTCGTCTCGACTGGTCTCGACGATCAGGTCGAAGCTCTGTGCATGCGACCGTAGCGCCTCGATTGCCCGCTCCGCCTCCGCTGCCGAACCTGGCTTGAGCCAGCGCCCCAAGGCAAGAAACTCGCCGTCGACGGTGGGGGCGCCGGTTTCTGGCGGCAACTGGCCAAGCAGTTCCGGCTTCTGCGAAAAACCGTCCCAGATGATGATGCGGCGATTCTTGTCGCTGATCAGCGCCTGCAATCGAGCATTACGGTGCTTGGTGTCGGACACCGTCGAACGAAGCGCCCGGTTCTCGTCTTCCAACCTGCTGCGCTGGCGGATCATCCAAATGGCGGAAAACAGCGCCGCCGACACCACGCCCAGCAGCACGGAAAAGGTCACCACCTCGGAGGAGCCAAGGAGGCGGGCACTGGCTTCGTTGGCCGCCAAAGCGCCGGACGGACCGCTTGCGGTCGCAAGTGCCGATCCAGCCAAAAGATGTCGCAGCCGGCGGCCATGGCGTGGCGCGCTCGAAAGCGAGCCGATGCATGCCGCCGCAAATTGTCTGGCGCGATCCATGGCCGCTTGCTCAGTCGTCCGGCAACCGCCCCGTTTCAAATCCCACCTCATCCCCGGTATGTCTCCGTCCATTTGCCGCCTGATCGACAAGACATCCCAGACCCGACGCCCACGCACGACCTCGCCCGTTGAAAGGCGGAGGTTTGTAGCGGAGACGCGATTCTGGAGCGACCCTTGTACGTCCCTGATGGACGTGCGGCGCTCCAGCTCCGCATCTCGGCGTCGAATCAACGACATAACCATACTTCCTTAGCGAATCTGCGGGAAGCGGCGCGGGCAAAAAAGAAACCGCCGCCCTGTCAAGGCGGCGGCTAACTACATGTTGTGGATAAGTCGGGTAAGGATCAGTACCGGTAGTGTTCGGCCTTGAATGGACCCTGCGGGGCGACGCCGATATAGGAGGCCTGTTCCTCGGAGAGGTCGGTCAGCCTCGCGCCGAGCTTGGCGAGATGCAGACGGGCGACCTTCTCGTCGAGGTGCTTCGGCAGGATGTAGACCTCGTTCTGGTACTTGCCGGTATGGGCGTAGAGTTCGATCTGGGCCAGCACCTGGTTCGAGAACGAGGCAGACATGACGAATGACGGATGACCGGTGGCATTGCCGAGGTTCAGCAGACGGCCTTCGGACAGCAGGATCATGCGGTTACCCTTCGGGAACTCGATCATGTCGACCTGTGGCTTGATGTTCGTCCACTTGAGGTTGCGCAGACCGGCGACCTGGATCTCGTTGTCGAAGTGGCCGATGTTGCCGACGATCGCCATGTCCTTCATCTCGCGCATGTGATCGACGCGGATGACATCCTTGTTGCCGGTGGTGGTGATGAAGATGTCGGCCGTGGCAACGACGTCCTCAAGCTGGACGACCTCGAAGCCGTCCATGGCGGCCTGCAAGGCGCAGATCGGGTCGATCTCGGTGACCTTGACGCGGGCGCCGGCGCCGCGCAGCGAAGCCGCCGAGCCCTTGCCGACGTCGCCGTAGCCGCAGACCACGGCGACCTTGCCGGCCATCATCACGTCGGTGCCGCGGCGGATGCCGTCGACCAGCGATTCCTTGCAGCCGTACTTGTTGTCGAACTTCGACTTGGTGACCGAGTCGTTGACGTTGATCGCCGGGAAGGGCAGCAGGCCCTTCTGCTGGAGCTGGTAGAGACGGTTGACGCCGGTCGTGGTTTCCTCGGTGACGCCCTTAATCGCATCACGCTGCTTGGTGAACCAGCCAGGGGAGGCCTTCAGCCGCTTCTTGATCTGGGCGAACAGGATTTCTTCCTCTTCCGATCCCGGATTGGTAAGCACGTCCTCGCCGGCCTCGGCGCGCGCGCCAAGCAGGATGTACATGGTGGCGTCGCCGCCGTCGTCGAGGATCATGTTGGAGAGGCCGCCATCGGCCCACTGGAAGATCTGGTCCGTGTAGTTCCAGTATTCCTCCAGCGTCTCGCCCTTGACGGCAAACACCGGGATGCCGGCCGCAGCGATCGCCGCGGCAGCGTGATCCTGGGTGGAGAAGATGTTGCACGAGGCCCAGCGGACTTCGGCGCCAAGCGCAACCAAGGTCTCGATCAGCACGGCCGTCTGGATGGTCATGTGCAGCGAACCGGTGATGCGCGCGCCCGTCAGCGGCTTGGCGGTGCCGAACTCTTCCCGGCAGGCCATCAGGCCCGGCATTTCCGTCTCCGCGATCGCGATTTCCTTGCGGCCGAAGTCGGCGAGGCCGATGTCGGCAACGTGATAGTCCTTGGTGTTGCTCATGCGTTTCTCCAGACTGAATTGGTCGTGTCTCGGCGCCGCGTTCGCGCCGATCGTAGCGGCAGCCGGCATCACTCGATGCGGCCGCACCTCTCGGTGGGCGCATGCTTATCAGTAAATATCAGGGCGGGCAACCAAGACATAAAGAAGTCTTTATGTCTTTATGTTCGTCAGGATCAGATTTCCTCGCCGAAGCGATTTGCGACGAGCGCCTCCAGGGCGGCGAGAACTTCCGACGCCTGAACTCCGATTGCGGTGACATGCACCGAGCAGCCGGGGCTGGCAGCCAACATCATCAGCCCCATGATCGACGTTCCGCCCACGGTCATGCCGTCCTTGGACACGGTCACCTCCGCATCGAAGCCGTCAACGGTTTGGACGAACTTGGCCGAGGCGCGCGCGTGCAGACCACGCTTGTTGATGATCAGGAGGTCTTTGGAGTGGGACATGGTCGAGCCGTGCATGGGGTGAGCGCATCCATCTACTTGCCGCTGAGAACACGGCTGGCGACGTTGATATATTTGCGGCCCGCTTCCGATGCCTCGACGAGGGATCGCTCCATGTCGTCATCATTGCGCACGCCCGCCAGCTTGATCAGCATCGGCAGATTGACGCCGGCGATGACCTCGATCGTGCCGCTGCTCATGACCGAAATGGCAAGATTTGAGGGCGTGCCGCCGAACATGTCCGTCAGGATGATGACGCCGTGGCCACGATCGGCGCGCTGGGCCGCTTCCACCACGTCCTGCCGTCGCTGATCCATGTCGTCCTCGGGGCCGATGCAAACGGTTTCGATCGCCTCTTGCGGCCCCACGACATGCTCAAGTGCGTGACGGAACTCTTCCGCCAGCTTGCCGTGGGTGACAAGCACCAGTCCGATCATATGCACCGCTCCAATTGCCCAAATAAGCCGGCGTCCGGTCATATCGCACTGCAAAATGGACGTCCACCGTTGGGGAGGCCATCTTGTCGATGAAAAGGCCGAGTGCAAGTTAAAAATGCCGGCTGGCAGCCATTTCGCCCGGCATCCGGGTCAGTTCTGGACCAGAAATGGCAAGATAAGCGTCAATCGATCGAAGAAATCAAAGCCGTCGCCGATCGGCAAGCGCGTGACCGGTAGCCGGCGGTCCGGCAGGATTTCGCGATCCTCCGTCTCCGGCGCGATCCGCTCGGCGAAGGGGGAGCGGATGGGTTGGACGATCCGCGTAAGGATGGCGCAGGGCACGGTCTCCACCGTAACGATGCCGGCGCCGCGCACCTCGGCGAGGCCCGCGATCGTTGCCGGCGCGCGCGCCACGATGGCGCTCCCGGCTGCGCTGACCAGGACCTGATCGTCGGCGACGAGCGCCGAAAAGAGCCCCCGTTCGCGTGCACGACCGACGCAATGAAGCGCGGCCGCACTCTTGCCGGACCCGGATGGCCCCATGAAAATCAACCCGGTGGTGCCGATGACGATCGCGGTGCCATGCACGTTGACGCCGTGACTCATTGGGGGCGTCCCGCCGGCAGCGAAAGGATGAAGCGCGCGCCCTTGATCTCGCCGGTGCCGCGATCGATGATGTTTTCGGCTTTCAAGGTGCCGCCATGCGCCTCGGCGATCTGTCTGGAGATCGACAGGCCGAGGCCGGAATTCTGGCCGAAGCCCTCGCTCGCAGGGCGATCGGTGTAGAAGCGCTCGAAGATGCGGTCGATGTCTTCGACCTGGATGCCGGGGCCGTTGTCCTCGACCTTGACGATCCGTCGACCATTGCGGCTGTTCGACAGCCGCACGACGATCCGGCCGCCCTGATCGGGCACGAAGGACCGGGCGTTCTCGATCAGGTTCGTGATGATCTGGCCGATGCGCAGCTCGTAGCCGCTGATGCTGAAGCGCGCCTTCGGGTTGTCGCTGCGGTCGACGACGAAATCCAGGATGACAGGCTTTTTGTTGCTGCGGACCTGACGCGAGATGTCGACCAGATCGCCGAGGACTTTTTCCAGGTCCACCGTCTTGGCATCGCTCCTGGCCAACTCGGCATCGAGGCGCGAGGCATCCGAAATGTCGCTGATGAGCCGGTCAAGGCGGCGCACGTCATGCTGGATGACATCCATCAGGCGCTTCTTCGAGTCATCCGTGCGTGCCAGCGGCAGCGTCTCGACGGCACTGCGCAGCGACGTCAGCGGGTTCTTCAGTTCGTGGCTGACGTCGGCAGCGAAGCTTTCAATCGCGTCTATGCGGTCGTAGAGCGCCGTCGTCATTTCGCGCAAGGCGATCGAAAGGTTGCCGATCTCGTCCTGACGGGCGGAGAAGTCGGGAATCTCTTCGCGCTCTTTCGCTCCGCCGCGCCGCACCCGGATTGCCGCAGCCGACAGGCGGCGCAGCGGATTGGCGATCGTGCTCGACAGGAGCAATGACAAAAAGACGTTGCCGAGCGCGGCTACGCCGAAGACGCGCATGATGGCGAGCCGTTCGGCATGGACGATCTTGTCGATGTCGCCGGCTTGTGTAGAAAGCAGCAGAACTCCGAGCACGGCCCGGAAGCGCTGCACCGGAACCGCCACCGAAACGATGAGCTCACCCTTGTCGGTGACGCGCACGACGGCACCGCGCACACCGGTCAGCGCGTTCATGACCTCCGGATAGATGGAACCGTCGCCGCCCGGCGCTTCCTTATACTGCGGCAGGTTGCTCGGCTGCAGCATGCGGTTGAGCCAGACGAGGAACCGATCCAGCGCCGACAGTTCCTCGACTTCGACGGGCGGAAGGTCGAAGCGCAGAACCTGGCCCTGCGTGTAGAGGTGTTTGGAGTCGAGCAGCATGTTGGCGTCGGTGTCATAGATGCGCGCACGCACCCGGGTCGGCGAAATCAGGCGCCTGAGCACCGGAGCGACGCGTTCCGGGTTGATCGGGAATTCGAGATCGTCGTCGTTTGGCAGCGGCGTGATGCTCTGGCCGGCCTGCAGTTCCAGCAGTTTCTCCGGATCGATGGTGATGGAGTTGGTGTCGACGGAAGCCGAGGCCGAAATCGCGCCGGCGATGATCTCGCCTTGCGTCAGCAGGCTTTCGACGCGGGCGTCGATCAGGCCCTCGCGGAACTGGTTGAGATAGAGGATGCCGGCGACCAGTACGACCAGCGCGACCAGATTGAAGAACAGGATGCGGCGCGTCAGGCTGGAGAAGACGGCGTTGCCGAAGATGCGCCGGATCAGCTTGAAGGGATAGGTCCAGTACCAACGTGCAGTTCGGCCGGCCGGGCGTCCTTCCTGATCGTCCAGTTCCCTGTCCAGTGCGTTCTGTGGCAAAGCGGTCAAATGTCTCGAACGGCTCGCTCGCCGCCTCCGTTCTGGCCGAAATGCCACCGTCGTCCCTTATGATGCAAGTAAAATCGCATCAATTCGCTGGCGGAGAGGCGTTCCGGTCGTCCGAGGCCGTGATTCAGGCCGATTCGCGGAAGCGGTAGCCGACGCCGTAAAGTGTTTCGATCATGTCGAAATCGGCATCCACCATCTTGAACTTCTTGCGCAGCCGCTTGATGTGGCTGTCGATCGTGCGGTCGTCCACGTAGACCTGCTCGTCGTAGGCCGCATCCATCAGGGAATCGCGACTCTTGACCACGCCAGGACGTTGCGCCAGCGCGTGCAGGATCAGGAACTCGGTCACGGTCAGGGTGACGGGCTCGCCCTTCCAGGTGCAGGTGTGGCGCTCCTGGTCCATCGCAAGCTGGCCGCGCTCGAGCGAGCGCGCCTGGACGTCGCCCGTCTTCACGGTCGTGGTCGCTCCGGCGGCTGCGGCCTCGCGGCTGGAGGCGCGGCGGAGGACCGCCTTGACGCGCTCGACGAGCAGGCGCTGCGAGAACGGCTTGGTGATGAAGTCGTCCGCGCCCATCTTCAGGCCGAAAAGCTCATCGATCTCCTCGTCCTTGGAGGTCAGGAAGATCACCGGAAGATCCGATTTCTGCCGCAGTCGGCGCAGAAGCTCCATGCCGTCCATGCGCGGCATCTTGATGTCGAAGATCGCAAGCTGCGGCGGCCGGGCGAGAAGGCCGTCGAGGGCGGACGCGCCGTCCGTATAGGTCTCGACACGGTAGCCTTCGGCCTCGAGCGCGATCGACACCGACGTCAGAATGTTCCTGTCGTCGTCCACCAGTGCGATCGTCTGCATCCTGCTTGTCTCCATGCTCATGTGCGCCTCGCTGTGTTCCTTGGACGTGGTTACGGCCGGCCGATTGGTGCGCTTTCTTTGAGTATAAAGGTGGAACAAATTGTGGCAAAGGCAAAGGTGCGGCCTTCAGCGCGCTATTCGCCATCGCCTAATTTGGCCGATTAAATCGATTTTCAAACCGATTTAAAAAGATGCACAAAATGTTAAATCGATTAATATACTGATATCATTGACATATTTTGAGTGTCCTCTTGTCATTTATCTGCGCAGAGATTAGTTTCCAAAGAAATTCACTCTCTCCCTACAGCGCGAAGGAAAACTGGGCCATGACGGAACTGGGCATTCGCAACCCATCACACGGCCTCGAAGCGATTGGCTTCAAGGACACTGGAACGGTCCGCTATAACCTGACGGAAACCGATCTCTATGACGAGGCACTCGGTCGCGGAGAAGCCGTCAAGACGGCGCACGGCGCGCTGCGTGCGCTGACCGGCCAGCATACCGGCCGCTCGCCGAAGGACAAGTTCGTCGTTCGCGACGACAATACCACCGATCAGATCTGGTGGGACAACAACAAGGAACTGTCGCCGGCGCATTTCGAGGCGCTGCGCCAGGACATGCTGGCGCATGCAGCCGGCAAGGATCTCTTTGTCCAGGACCTGATTGGCGGAGCGGATGCGGAAAACGCGCTTCCGACCCGCGTGGTGACGGAACTCGCCTGGCACTCGCTGTTTATTCGCAACCTTCTGATCCGCCCGGCGCGTGAAAAGCTCGAAGGCTTCCTGCCGAAGCTGACGATCATCGACCTTCCGACCTTCAAGGCCGACCCGGTCCGGCACGGCGCCCGCACCGAGACGATGATCGCCTGCGACCTGACCAACGGTCTCATCCTGATCGCCGGCACCTACTATGCCGGTGAAATGAAGAAATCCGTCTTCACCGCGCTGAACTACATCCTGCCGGCCAAGAACGTCATGCCGATGCACTGCTCGGCCAATGTCGGCCCGGATGGGGACGCTGCGGTCTTCTTCGGCCTGTCGGGCACCGGCAAGACGACCCTTTCGGCAGATCCGAAGCGCACGCTGATCGGTGACGACGAGCACGGCTGGGGCGAAAACGGCATCTTCAACTTCGAAGGCGGCTGCTACGCCAAGACGATCCGCCTGTCGGCCGAGGCCGAGCCGGAGATCTATGCGACGACCCAGCGTTTCGGCACGGTCCTTGAGAACGTCGTCCTCGATGCCAACGGCGTGCCGGACTTCAACGACGGTTCGCTGACGGAAAACACCCGCTGCGCCTACCCGCTGCACTTCATCCCGAATGCGAGCGAGACGGGCGTTGCCGGGCACCCGAAGACGATCATCATGCTGACGGCCGATGCCTTCGGCGTCATGCCGCCGATCGCCCGTCTGACCCCCGACCAGGCGATGTACCACTTCCTCTCCGGCTACACCGCCAAGGTCGCCGGCACCGAGCGTGGCGTCACCGAACCGGAAGCGACCTTCTCCACCTGCTTCGGCGCGCCCTTCATGCCACGCCATCCGGCGGAGTATGGCAACCTGCTGAAGAAACTGATCGCCGAGCACGGCGTCACCTGCTGGCTGGTCAACACCGGCTGGACCGGCGGTGCCTACGGCGAGGGCAAGCGCATGCCGATCAAGGCGACGCGCGCACTGCTGACGGCCGCGCTCGACGGTTCGCTGAACGGCGCACTGTTCCGTCGTGACGACAACTTCGGCTTCGACGTCCCGGTCTCGGTGCCCGGCGTCGACACCAAGATCCTCGACCCGCGCTCGACCTGGGCCGACGGTGCCGCCTACGACAAGCAGGCGCGCAAGCTGGTGGACATGTTCATCGCCAACTTCGCCAAGTTCGAAGACCATGTCGACGGAGGTGTCCGCGACGCGGCGCCGGGGTTTCGTGCCGCAGCCGAATAGTCGCCCCGAAAGTACAGTGTGATTCACGTGAAACCCGGCTCCGGCCGGGTTTTTCGTGTCCTGGCCGCAGCAATGGTAGCGCGTGGTCCGAAAACGGATTTCGCCCGGGCGTCTCCTGGGCTATGCAGGGCACTCATCGTTCAGGAAAAACATCATGGCCAGCGATCCGCTCCCCATCAGAGGCTCCATCGTCATTGCCGGCTGGGAATTGACCGAGCAGTTCGTCCTGGCCGGCGGGCCCGGCGGCCAGAACGTCAACAAGGTCTCGACGGCGGTACAGCTCTTCTTCGATTTGAGGAACTCGCCCTCCTTGAACGATCGCATCAAGGCCAATGCAACGAAGATCGCCGGCCGCCGCCTGTCCAAGGACGGCGTGCTGATGATCGAGGCCAATCGCTTCCGCAGCCAGGAGCGCAATCGCGAGGACGCCCGCGAGCGACTGAAGGAGTTGCTGCTCGAAGCCGCTGAACCGCCGCCGCCGCCGCGCAAGAAGACGCGGCCGTCGAAAGGGGCGGTGGAACGGCGCTTGAAGGCGAAGGCCGGCCGCTCCGACGTGAAGCGGATGCGAGGCAAGCCGACGGCGGATTGATGCCCCACCTGTCGAATGGCCATGTCAGTGCCTGCCGGGTATTCGGTGATGCCCGACGGAAGCCATGAAGAAGCGAGGCGTTGCAATGGCAAGCCATGATCTGCCGGAAGGTTTCACGTATTTGCCGGGCTATCTCGATCGGCCGGGGCAGGAGGCGCTTGTCGAGGAAATCCGCGCGGTCGTTGCCGCAGCGCCGCTCTATGTCCCGCAGATGCCCAAAACCGGCAAGCCGATGTCGGTCCGCATGACCAATTGCGGGTCGCTCGGTTGGGTGACCGATCGCGAGGGCGGATACCGCTATCAGGAGAAGCACCCGGTCACGGGCCAGCCGTGGCCGCCGGTCCCGGCGGGATTGCTGCGAATTTGGGAAGATGTTTCCGGCTATCCGGCGCCGCCGCAGGCCTGCCTCGTCAACTTCTATGACGGAGAGGCGCGAATGGGACTGCACCAGGACCGCGACGAGCGGACCTTCGAGGCCCCCGTCGTCTCGGTGTCGCTCGGCGACCAGTGTCTCTTCCGGATTGGTGGAACGGCGCGCAGCGCTCCGACGCGTTCCTTGCGGCTTTCCAGCGGCGACCTCGTTGTGCTGAGCGGCGAAAGGCGGCTAAGCTTTCACGGCGTTGACCGGGTCTTCACGGGAACATCGACATTGCTGCGGAATGGCGGCCGGATCAATCTGACCCTGCGCCGCGTCGACCCCTAGAGTATGTCTCCCGAAAGTGGGAACCGGTTTCCGGACAAAGACATGCGAAAGAACAAGGACTTAAAGCGTGGCATAGCGAATCTGAAGGATCGCGACGCGCTTTTAAGCCGCGACGCCAGCAGGGGCTTAGATCTTTCTGAGCGCGACCGTCTCGACCAGGTGATTCTCGCCCTTCTGAAGGATGAGATCCGCCCGGGGGCGGGTCGGCAGAATGTTCTGGCGCAGGTTCTTCAGGTTGATGTTTCTCCAGAGCCCCTCGGCGATCGAGAGCGCGTCCTCCTCGCTGACCGCGGCGTAGCGGTTGAAATAGGACTCGGGACTCTTGAAGGCGGTTTCCCGCAGCCGCATGAAGCGTTCGACGTACCATTTGTGAATCAGGTCTTCGTCGGCATCGATGTAGATCGAGAAGTCGAAGAAGTCCGATACCATCGGCACGATCTTGCCATCGGCGGGCAGGCTGCGCGACTGCAGCACGTTGATCCCCTCGAAGATCAGGATGTCCGGCCGGTCGATGACCTGGGAAACGTCGGGCTGGACGTCATAGGTGAGGTGCGAATAGGTCGGCGCCCGGACGTTGGCTTGTCCAGCCTTGATGGCGGAGAGGAACCGCAGCAGCGCGCCGGTGTCGTAGCTCTCCGGAAAACCCTTGCGCTCCATCAGCTTCTCGCGCGTCAGCACTGCGTTCGGATAGAGGAAGCCGTCCGTGGTGACGAGATCGACCTTCGGGCTCGATGGCCAGCGCGACAGCAGTTCGGCGAGAATGCGGGCCGTGGTCGACTTGCCGACGGCGACCGATCCCGCAATCCCGATGACGAACGGCGTCTTCGCCTCGTCTGAAAGGCTGAGGAAGTGCTTGCGCTGCTCGAACAGCAGTTGCGAGGATTCGAGGTGTGCCGAGAGAAGCCGCGACACCGACAGGTAGATGCGCCGCACCTCGTCGAGATCGACGGGGTCGTTCAGGGAGCGCAGCCGCCTGACCTCGTCGGCGGTCAGCGTCAGCGGCGTGTCCGCCCGGAATTGCGCCCATTCCTCGGTGGAGAAGAAGCGATAGGGGGAGTAGCGGGTATGCCCGTAATTGTCGGGAATGTCCGCCTGGATCTGGTCGCGAAGGGACGATGCCGTCATTGCGTTCGGCCCGCCTTCTCAGTGATGCCGGACTGTCCGGTCCGCCGCCCCAGTTCGTCCATGACGTCGACGAGCGCGACGCCGCCGATCCGGAGCACGACCATCAGGTGATAGAGGAGATCGGCGCTCTCGCTTATCAGTGCGGGCCGATCTCCCTCGATTGCGGCGATCACGGTTTCGACCGCCTCCTCGCCGAGCTTCTTGGCCGCCTTCGGTTGGCCGGCGGCGATCAGCTTGGCGGTCCAGGATTGGTCTGGTGAGGCTCCGGAGCGTTCAGCGACGATCCGCTCCAAGTCGGCAAGGGTGAAATCACTCATCGAGGGGGCCTGCCTTTCCGCTCAGTCGAGCCGCATGGCGATGCCATGATCGGCCATGTAGCGCTTGGCCTCGCCGACCGTGTAGGTGCCGAAGTGGAAGATCGAAGCGGCCAGCACCGCAGTCGCATGGCCGTCGCGGATGCCCTCGACGAGGTGATCGAGCGTGCCGACCCCGCCCGAGGCGATCACGGGAACCGATACCCGATCGGCAATCGTGCGCGTCAGGGCGATGTCGTAGCCGCTTTTCTGGCCGTCACGGTCCATCGAGGTGAGCAGCAGTTCGCCTGCGCCCCGTTCCACCATCTTTTCGGCAAAGGCGACGGCGTCGATGCCGGTTGCCTGCCGCCCGCCGTGCGTGAAGATCTCCCAGCGGTCCTCCTCGCCGTCCTTCGATACCTTCTTGGAATCGATCGACACGACGATGCACTGGTTACCGAACTTGTCGGCGGCCTCGGCGACGAAATCCGGGTTCTTCACCGCGGCGGAATTGATGGAAACCTTGTCGGCGCCGGCAAGCAGAAGCTTGCGGATGTCAGCCAGGCTGCGCACGCCGCCGCCGACGGTGAGCGGCATGAAGCAGTGGTCGGCCGTGCGGGCAACGACGTCGAAGATCGTGTCGCGATTGTCGGAGGAGGCGGTGATGTCGAGGAAGCAGAGCTCGTCGGCACCCGCCGCGTCATAGGCCTTGGCCGATTCCACCGGATCGCCGGCATCGACGAGGTTGACGAAGCTGACGCCCTTGACGACGCGGCCGTCCTTCACGTCCAGGCAGGGGATAACACGGGCCTTGAGGGTCAAAGGACGGCCTCCTTCTTTCGCATTTGCGCGTCCTCGCCGCCAAGCGGCTGCGGGCGGCGCGGCATGTCCTTGACATCGAGGCAGGGGATCACGCGGGCCTTGAGGGTCATGCAGTCTGTCCTTTCGCGGCGCGGATCAGCGCAAGCGCCTCCTTCGGATCGATCCGTCCATCATAGAGCGCACGGCCGGAGATCGCACCTTCAAGTTTTGCGGCATCCGGCTCCAGCATTCGGCGGATATCGTCGATCGAGGCCAGCCCACCGGATGCGATGACGGGAATGGAGACGGCATCGGCGAGCTCCAGCGTGGAGGCCCAGTTGATGCCGGTCAGAATGCCGTCGCGGTCGATGTCGGTGTAGATGATCGCAGCGACGCCGGCGCCCTCAAACTTCTTTGCAAGTTCGATCACGCCGAGTTCCGAGGCCTCCGCCCAGCCTTCGACGGCGACCTTGCCGCCCTTGGCGTCGATGCCGACCGCAACCTTGCCCGGGAATTTTTTGCAGGCCTCGATGACGAGGGCTGGATCGCGCACGGCGACGGTGCCGAGGATGACGCGGGCGAGGCCGCGTGTCAGCCAGCTCTCGATGTGATCGAGCGTGCGGATGCCGCCGCCGAGCTGCACCGGGTTCTTCGTCGCCTTCAGAATCGCATCCACGGCTGCTCCGTTGACGCTCTCGCCGGCAAAGGCGCCGTTGAGATCGACCACGTGCAGCCATTCGAAGCCCTGCGTCTCGAAGACTTTCGCCTGAGCGGCCGGGTCGGGATTGTAGACCGTGGCTTGGTCCATGTCGCCGAGCTTCAGGCGGACGCACTGGCCGTCCTTGAGGTCGATGGCGGGAAAGAGGATCATTCTTGTCGTCCGTTCAGTGGCGTGGAAATCAGGGCTTCCAGCGCAGGAAATTGGTGATCAGGGCAAGGCCGAGCGTCTGGCTCTTCTCCGGATGGAACTGCGCCCCCGCCTTGTTGTCGCGGGCGACGAAGGCCGTCAGCGGTCCGCCATAGCTCGTCGTCGCGATCACGTCATCGGGGTTTTCGGCGGCGAGGTGATAGGAATGAACGAAATAGGCGTGCAAGCCGCCTTCACCGGTGCGGATGCCGGCAAAGAGCGGGTGCTCGCGCTGCAGTTCCAGCGTGTTCCAGCCGATCTGCGGAACCTTCAGGTCCGGATCATCCGGCTCGATGAGGACGACGTCGCCGCGGATCCAGCCAAGTCCCTGCGTCACGGTCTTTTCGAGGCCGCGCGAAGACATCAACTGCATGCCGACGCAGATGCCGAGGAACGGCCGTCCGCCCAGTTCGACGCTCTCGCGCAGCGCCTCGACCATGCCGGGTACGGAGTCGAGGCCACGCCGGCAGTCGGCATAGGCGCCGACGCCAGGCAAAATTACTCTGTCAGCGGAGACGACCCGTTCGGGCCGGTCGGTAAGCTCGATCTCGGCGTCGATGCCGGCCTCGCGCGCGGCGCGTTCGAAGGCCTTGGTGGCAGAACGGAGATTGCCCGAACCGTAGTCGATGATTGCCACGCGCATGCTCATTCTCCGTCATAGCCGAGGAGGCCGAGCGCGGGAGGACGGGCGGCCTTGGTGGATGTATCAGAAGCGGGCAACGAAGCGGTCGCGGCGGTTGCGGGGGCCCGCTGCGGCGCATGCTCGCTGTAGTAGATGTGTTCCGCCGTCTCCAGATCGTGGGCCACCACGACCGAACGCAATGTCCAGTCGCGTGCTTCGCGGGCCTTTGCCAGGGCCAGCGGACCTTCGAGCGCCGTCAGGAGCGAGACGGCGATGGCCAGCGTCCAGCCGGCCACGCCAAGTTCGGGTGACGCGATAAGGATCATCGCCGCAAACTGTAGCACCAGCGCGATCGCGCCCCAGAACCACATCCGATGGACAAGCAGCCACAGCGCCGGAAAGAAGAACGCGGTCCAGCGGAAGCCGTCGCGGATGAAGGTGGCATTTTCAGCCGCGGCCGGTTCGCCGGGCGGGGTCAGGATCAGGAATGACGCGGTCAACTCGGTTGTCCTGCCGGTCTGCCGGTCAGGCCAGCGACCCCTTTGTCGAGGGGATGCGGCCTTGCTGGCGGGGATCGATTTCGGTTGCCGTGCGAAGCACCCGGGCGACGGATTTGAAGCAGGTCTCGGCGATGTGATGGTTGTTGGCGCCGTAGATGTTCTGGATATGCAGCGTAATCCCGGCGTTCTGCGCCAGCGCCTGGAAGAACTCGCGCACCAGTTCCGTGTCGAAGGTGCCGATTTTCGGGGCCGAGAAGGCGACATTCCAGACGAGGAACGGCCGGCCGGAAACGTCCACCGCCGCACGCGTCATCGTCTCGTCCATGGCCAGGTCGAGCGAGGCGTAGCGGGTGATTCCGCGCCGGTCGCCAAGCGCCTTGGCGATGGCCTGGCCGATCGCAATTCCCGTGTCTTCCACCGTGTGGTGGTCGTCGATATGGAGATCACCCTTGGTCTCGATGTCCATGTCGATGAGCGAATGCCGCGCGAGCTGGTCCAGCATATGGTCGAAGAAGCCCACGCCCGTCGAGATCTTCGACGCCCCGGTGCCGTCGATATTGACGGTTACGGAAATGGCCGTTTCGTTCGTCTTGCGGGAAATGCTGGCTTTGCGGCTCATTGGACTTGCGCACCCTGAGTGGTCGAAGAAATCTTCGCCGTCCCCATAACAGGGCGAGGCGCAAAAGACCAGTATTCCCGACAGCCCCGATCGCCCGCCGATTGCATTTGCCGTTTCGCCCCCTACATAGGACACGAGGAAGGCCGGCCCATCATGGGCGGCGCGAACCCGGCTTCGGTGGGTTCGAGAGTTTCGGGTGTATCCATGAGTGAACACGATCCCTATGGAACCATGCATGCCACAACCATCATCACCGTCCGCAAGGACGGCAAGGTGGTGATGGCCGGCGACGGCCAGGTGAGCCTTGGCCAGACCGTGATGAAGGGCAACGCGCGCAAGGTGCGCCGGCTCGGCAAGGGCGATGTGATCGCCGGTTTCGCCGGCGCCACGGCCGACGCCTTCACGCTGCTCGAGCGGCTCGAGGAGAAGCTCGAGCAATATCCCGACCAACTGATGCGGGCGGCCGTCGAGCTTGCCAAGGACTGGCGCACCAACAAGTACCTGCGCAACCTGGAGGCGATGATGCTGGTCGCCGACAAGACGATCACACTGGCGATCACCGGCAATGGCGACGTGCTGGAGCCCGAGCATGGCACGCTGGCGATCGGCTCCGGCGGAAACTATGCCTATGCCGCGGCGCGTGCGCTGATGGACACGGATAAGTCGGCGGAAGAAATCGCCCGCCGCGCCATGCAGATTGCCGGCGACATCTGCGTCTACACGAACCACAATATCGTGGTCGAGACGCTGGATGCCGAACGCTGACTTGATTGGCTTCCGGCCATTGACGGAGGCGGATCTTCCCCTCCTGCGGCACTGGCTCGCCGAACCGCATGTGCGGCGCTGGTGGGGCGAGCCGGAGGCCGAGGCCGCCGAAATCCGCGGCCATTTCGGCGATCCGCTCGTGAAGCCCTATCTGGTTCTGCTTGATGATGAGCCGATCGGCTACTTGCAGAGCTATGAGGTCGACGGACCGGGACACCCTTACGGTGACCAACCCGTCGGCAGCGTGGGAATCGATCAGTTCATCGGCGTGCCGACGCTCATCGGCAAGGGCATCGGCCCAAGAATGATAGAAGCCTTCGTTGCAGGGCTTTTCAAGCAGGGGGTGCAGCGGGTGATCATTGACCCGCACCCCGACAACAGACCGGCGATCCGGGCCTATGAGAAGGCGGGGTTCCGTGTTTTTGATCAACGACAGACAGAGGACGGTCCGGCGCTGATGATGGCCCGGGACCGTGCCCAAGAGCGAGAGCGAGATGAGTAACTTTTCCCCCCGCGAGATCGTCTCCGAACTGGACCGCTACATCATCGGCCAGAAGGACGCCAAGCGCGCCGTGGCGATCGCGCTACGCAACCGCTGGCGGCGCCATCAGCTCGACGCCGACCTGCGCGACGAGGTCATGCCGAAGAACATTCTGATGATCGGTCCGACCGGTGTCGGCAAGACGGAGATCTCGCGGCGCCTTGCCAAGCTCGCGGGCGCCCCCTTCGTCAAGGTCGAGGCGACCAAGTTCACCGAGGTCGGCTATGTGGGCCGCGACGTCGAGCAGATCGTGCGTGACCTCGTCGAGGTCGGCATCGGCCTGGTGCGCGAGAAGAAGCGGGCCGAGGTGGTAGCCAAGGCGCACATGAACGCCGAGGAACGGGTGCTCGATGCGCTGGTCGGCGCGACGGCATCGCCTGCCACACGCGATTCGTTCCGCAAGAAGCTGCGCAACAACGAGCTGGACGACAAGGAGCTCGAGATCGACGTCGCCGACACCGGCTCGGGCATGCCCGGCTTCGAGATCCCGGGCATGCCCGGCGCCAATGTCGGTGTCCTGAATCTGTCGGAAATGTTCGGCAAGGCACTCGGCGGTCGCACCAAGAAGGTGAAGACGACCGTCAAGGACTCCTACAAGCTTTTGATCGCTGATGAATCGGACAAGCTGATCGACAACGAGCAGATCCAGCGCGAGGCCGTGCAGTCGGTCGAGAACGACGGCATCGTCTTCCTTGACGAGATCGACAAGATCGCCGCGCGTGAGGGCGGCATCGGCGCCGGTGTCTCGCGCGAGGGCGTGCAGCGCGACCTGCTGCCGCTCGTCGAGGGCACGACGGTCGCGACGAAGTACGGGCCGGTGAAGACCGATCATATCCTCTTCATCGCCTCCGGCGCGTTCCACGTTTCCAAGCCGTCCGACCTCCTTCCGGAACTGCAGGGCCGCCTGCCGATCCGCGTCGAGCTGAGGGCGCTGACGAAGGAAGACTTCCGCCGCATCTTGACGGAAACCGAGGCAAGCCTGATCCGCCAGTACAAGGCGCTGATGGAGACGGAGCAGGTGACGCTCGACTTCACCGAGGATGCGATCGATGCGCTCGCCGATGTCGCCGTGCAACTGAACTCCAACGTCGAGAACATCGGCGCGCGCCGACTGCAGACGGTGATGGAGCGGGTGCTTGACGAAATCTCATTCGAAGCGCCGGACAAGGCGGGCAACAGCATCGTGATCGACGCCGAATACGTGCGCAAGCACGTCGGCACGCTGGCCTCCAATACGGACCTGTCGCGCTACATCCTGTAAGTGATCGAAGCGGGGGCCTGCGCTCATAACGCGAATTTTATCGCTGCAGCCTCGACACGCGCCGCGCTTCACCTTAGAAACGCGGCGCGTTTTTTATGGGAATGCGGCATCTTTCCGACATGATTTCACGGCATGGGAGCCGCGGGATTTGAACTGGCGGCCACCATCCGACATCGGAGACATCTGAGCGTGCGACATCTGCTGACTATGTTCGTCATGGCCACCGTCATGCTGGCCGGCGAGGCAAACATCGCCCGCGCGATGGAGATCGTTCCGCCGGGCAATCGTCATGCGGAGCAGCCTGCCATCCCCGGTGCCTCGGTTCGACGGACCAAGGCGGGTAAGACGAGCTTCGACGCCAAGTACGAGAAGGTGCGCGACCTGCTGGCGACCGACCGGGAGTTGACCGGCAAGATCAAGTCGGTCGCCGCGCAGTATGGCATCGCGCCGATTCACATGGTCGGTGCCATCGTCGGCGAGCACACCTACAACGTCGATGCCTATGACCGGCTGCAGAGCTATTACATCAAGGCCGCCTCCTATGCCGGCGACAGTTTCCGCTTTGCCCATAATGGCCAACGGGTCGATGAATTCGTGAGCCGGCCGGAATTTTCCGTCTGCGAAGGCAAGAAGGGGTCATATGCACTCTGGTCCTGCCGGGAAACGGTCTGGAACCGGGAATTCAAGGGCAGGGCCGTGGGCGGCGTCTCCTATCCGAACAACCGTTTCAGCGCCGTCTTCTTCCAGCCGTTCTATGCCGGACAGACCTTCGGCCTCGGCCAAATCAATCCGCTAACGGCGCTGATGCTGACCGATGCGGTCGCCCGTGTCTCGGGTTACGACCGGTTGGACGAGAAGGATGCGGCGGGCGTTTATCAGGCGATCATGGATCCGGACATCTCGCTGGCGTACATGGCCGCCTCGCTGCGTCATTCGATAGACGCCTACAAGCAGATCGCCGGTGTTGATATCTCCGGCAATCCGGGGATTACGGCAACTCTCTACAACGTCGGCAATTCCGATGCACGGGCCGCCGATTTTGCCCGTCGCCGTGCGGAAGGTGCAGTCTGGCCGGAGGAAAACTATTACGGCTGGCTCGTGAACGACAAGCTGGCGGAACTGCAGGGCCTGCTCTAAACTTCGTCCCCTGTCGCTGAATGCGGTGGTGCAGCCATTCCGCCGCGTACGCGCGAATCCGCGAGGTGATTTCCATGGACATGCGTCCGGAACCCTTCGAGCCGCCCGCGCCCCAGCCACGCACGGTACCGCCGTCGTGGCTCGAGATCATCCGCACGATCTTGCGAAATCCGCTCGAACTGTGGGGTGTGCCGTCCTACACGCTGCCCTGGATCGAAACGCGATTTTTCCGCGAGCACACCCTGATCGTCAACGATCCCGGCCTGATCAAGCATGTACTCGTCGACAACGCCCAGAATTACCGAATGGCCGACGTGCGCCAACTCGTGTTGCGCCCGATCCTGCGCGACGGCCTGCTGACGGCGGAAGGCGCGGTCTGGAAGCGTTCGCGCAAGGCGGTTGCGCCGAGCTTTACGCCCCGCCACGCGAAGGGCTTCGCCACCCAGATGCTGCATCAGTCCGAACTGTACGCGACTAAGTATGACCGCGGCGGTCGCGACGGCGCCGACTTCGACATTGCCGTCGACATGACGGAACTCACCTTCGCCATTCTTGCCGATACGCTCTTTTCTGGCGAAATCGCATCCTCCTCCGGTACGTTTGCCGACGACGTGAATGCGCTTCTGCACCGCATGGGCCGTGTGGACCCGATGGACCTGCTGAAGGCGCCGTCCTGGGTGCCGCGACTGACGCGGATCGGGGGCCAGAAGGTGCTCGACAAGTTCCGGGCCATCGTGCGGCGGACGATGGACCAGCGGCTGCAGCGCATCCGGGCCGAACCCGAGGCCACGCCCAGGGATTTTCTGACGCTCCTTCTGGAGCAGGCCGGCCCGGATGGCCTGACCGAGGCTGAGATCGAAGACAACATCCTCACCTTCATTGGCGCCGGTCACGAGACGACGGCGCGAGCACTCGCGTGGACGCTCTATTGCGTGGCCAACTCGCCGCATGTCAGGGATGCAATGGAAGAAGAAATCGATCGCGTCCTCGCCTCTCGCGCCGAAGCGGTCGATTGGCTCGATCTCATGCCGTGGACGCGTGCCGCCTTCGAGGAGGGGATGCGGCTTTATCCGCCTGCACCTTCGATCAATCGCGCCGCGATCGCCGCCGATCGATGGACCAGCCCGACTGGGGAAGTTGTCGACATCCCGGCGGGTATTACCGTCCTCATCATGCCCTGGACGCTGCACAGGCACGAACTCTACTGGGAAAAGCCGCGCGCCTTCATGCCGGAACGCTTCCTTCCCGCAAACCGCAACCGCATCGACCGATTCCAGTACCTGCCGTTCGGCGCCGGTCCGCGGATCTGCATCGGTGCGACCTTCGCCCTGCAAGAGGCGGTGATCGCGCTTGCGGTCCTGATGCATCGGTATCGTTTCGATGCCGCCGGCGATGCACCGCCCTGGCCGGTGCAACGGCTGACGACCCAGCCGGCGAACGGACTGCCGATGCGGGTGAGCGCGCGCCCGTCCGCTGCCTCGCCCGCCTGATGCCCTCCGCACCGGTCGGCGCCGCTTACCCCGATCATGTCGCGCGTGGAGCGGTGGCAATCCCGCACAAGATGCAATATCACCGCCGATGACCCGTCTCGGTTTCCTCGAGACGCCGCATTTTCCGGAAAGACGTGACGTGAAAGACCATTTGCTACTCGGCATCGACACCGGCGGAACCTATACGGATGCCGTTCTCTTCAGCGAGATTGAGGGGGTTGTCGCCAAGGCCAAGGCATTGACCACCCGCCACGACCTGGCCGTGGGCATTTCCGGTGCGGTTGGAGCGGTGCTGGACAAAGCGCGGGTTCCGGTTTCGGCGATCAGCCTCGTCTCGCTGTCGACGACGCTCGCCACGAATGCACTCGTCGAGGGGCAGGGCGGCCGGGCGGGGCTGGTCATGATCGGCTTTTCGCCCGATGACCTGAAGCGCGATGGGCTGGCCGAAGCGCTCGGAAACGATCCGGTGATCTTCCTGCCCGGCGGCCACAACGTCCACGGCAACGAGAACCCGCTCGACATGACAGCGCTGGATGCGGCCCTGCCGGAACTTGCGACGTCCGTGTCCTCCTTCGCGGTCGCCGGATACTTCGCCGTGCGCAATCCGGCGCACGAGCAGCGCGTGCGCGACCGGATCCGGGAAATCTCGCATCTTCCCGTCACCTGCAGCCACGAGCTTTCCTCCAAGCTTGGCGGCCCGCGCCGGGCGCTGACGACGCTCCTCAATGCCCGGCTCGTGTCGATGATCGATCGGCTGATCGGCGCCTGCGAGGGCTATCTGGAACAGCGCGGCATCCACGTGCCGATGATGGTGGTGCGCGGCGATGGTGCTCTGATCTCCGCTGCCGAGGCGCGGCTTCGGCCGATCGAGACAATCCTGTCGGGCCCGGCGGCGAGCCTTGTCGGGGCGCGGCATCTGACCGGGTTGGACGACGCCGTCGTCTCCGACATCGGCGGCACGACCACCGACGTGGCGGTCCTTGATGAGGGACGCCCGCAGCTGGATGCGGAAGGGGCGGTCGTCGGCGGTTACCGGACGATGGTCGAAGCGGTGGCCATGCGCACCTACGGGCTCGGGGGTGATTCGGAGGTTCGCATCAACGATCGCGGTCTCGTCGCCCGCATTGATCTCGGACCCCGTCGCTTCCTGCCGCTGAGCCTCGCGGCCAAGATTCATGGCGACGCCGTGCATGCCGTGCTGGAGCGGCAATTGCGGGCGCAACACATGGGACGGCACGATGGCCGCTTCGCCGTGCGCACCGGCGTCCCGGACCAATTCGCCAGCGGCCTGCAACCTCAGGAGCAGGCGCTCTATGAGCGCATCGGCGCCGTGCCGGTGGCGCTGGATGCCCTGCTGGCGAACACGCTGCAGAAGGCGACGCTCGATCGCCTTGTCGGGCGCGGGCTTGTGCACATCTGTGCCATCACCCCCTCCGACGCAATGCATGTCCTCGGCCGGCAGGACCAGTGGGATTGCGAGGCAGCGCGGCTCGGCCTCGAGCTGGCGGCGCGCGCCAAGGATGGTTCGGGCCGCGCGATTGCCGGCTCGGCGGAGGAACTAGCAGGCAAGATCGTTTATCGGCTGACGCGCCAGTCTTCCGATGTCATCATGGCGGCCTGCCTTGCCGAGGACGGCGCCGGTACGATCGATCCGGCGGCATCGTTGCCGGTCGACCGGGCGTTGCAGCGGACCGACGGGATCGTCCAGTTTCGCATTCATCTCGATCGGCCGCTGATTGGTCTCGGTGCGTCCGCGCCGGTCTATTATCCGGCGATCGCCGACATGCTGGGCGCGGAGTCGGCGATACCGTCCGATGCCGACGTTGCCAACGCCATTGGCGCCGTGGTCGGCCAGGTGCGCGCCAGTGTCACCGCTTTTGTCACCGCTCCCGAGGAGGGCGTGTTCATTGTCGGCGGGGCCGGCGAGAGCGTGCGGCTGACGGACGAGGAGGCGGCCTTCTCGCTCGCGCGGGAACGAGCGATCAGCAATGCGCTCCATTCCGCACGCCTGAACGGGGCCGACGAACCCGCCGTCACGATCTCCGAGGCGATCGATGCGCCGGAGATCGAGGGACGCCGCAAGCTCGTCGAAGCGCGCTTCACCGCCACGGCCAGCGGCCGGCCGCGAATCGCGTCGGCTCAATAGCGGTCGATTTGTTCCATGAAGGAACAAATTCTTTGAACTGTCGCTGAATTGACTACGAATGACAGGTCTGGAAAGTGGCAGCATTCACGGGACCAGAAGGGTTCCGCAATCCGGAGTGCACGAGATGGGTTACACCGAGAAAAACGGACTTTCGTTCGATCAGGAACTGCTGGATTTCATCGTCAAGGAGGCACTTCCGGGAACCGGCGTCGATGCAGGCCGCTATTTCTCGGAGTTCGCTGCGATCGTAGAGGCGCTGGCGCCGGAGAACCGGGCACTGCTCGAAAAGCGTGACCGGCTCCAGGAGCAGCTTGACGCCTGGTACAAGGCGAACGGCGCGCCGACCGACCTGGGTGCTTACGAAGCCTTTCTGAGGGACATCGGCTACATCCAGCCGGAAGGGCCCGATTTCGTGGTGACGACGACCAATGTCGATCCGGAGATTTCGACGATGGCGGGACCGCAGCTCGTCGTTCCCGTCATGAACGCCCGCTACGCGCTTAACGCCGCCAATGCGCGGTGGGGCTCGCTCTACGACGCGCTCTACGGCACCGACGCGATTCCGGAAACGGACGGTGCGGAAAAGGGCAAGGCCTACAATCCGAAGCGCGGCGAAAAGGTCATCGCCTGGGTCCGTGCATTCCTCGACGAAAGCGTCCCGCTTGCCGGCGCCGCTTGGAGCGAAGCGCGTTCCTTTGCCATCCGGGACGGCGCGCTGAAAGTCGGCCTTTCCGGCGGTGAAGTCGGGCTGAAGTCACCGGAGAAATTTGCCGGCCATGTGGGAGAATCCTCGGCGCCGCGCGCGATATTGCTGCGCAACAATGGCCTTCACATCGAGATTGTCATCGATGCGTCCACCGAAATCGGCCGCGGCGACCTGGCGCATATTTCGGACGTCCGCATCGAAGCGGCGCTGACGACGATCATGGATGCCGAGGATTCGGTCGCAGCCGTCGATGCAGCCGACAAGGTCGTCGTCTATCGCAACTGGCTTGGCCTGATGAAGGGCGACCTGGCGGAAGAGGTCGCCAAGGGCGGCAAGACGTTCACGCGCAAGCTGAATCCGGATCCGGCCTATACGGCACCGAACGGTTCTGCCCTGACGCTGCCCGGCCGCTCAATGATGCTGGTGCGCAACGTCGGCCATCTGATGACCAACCCGGCGATCCTCGACAAGGATGGACGCGAGGTGCCGGAAGGCATCATGGATGCGATGGTGACGGTGCTGATTGCGCTGCACGACGTTGGTGCGAACGGCCGGCGGATGAATTCACGCGCCGGCTCGATCTATGTCGTGAAGCCGAAGATGCACGGACCGGAGGAGGTAGCTTTCGCCAGCAAGATTTTTGCGCGCGTCGAAGCTGCACTCGGGCTCGCGCCGAACACGATCAAGATGGGCATCATGGACGAGGAGCGACGCACGACCGTCAACCTCAAGGAATCGATCCGCGCGGCGAAGGAGCGGGTTTTCTTCATCAACACCGGCTTCCTCGACCGGACCGGTGACGAGATCCACACCTCGATGGAAGCCGGCCCGATGATCCGCAAGGGCGACATGAAGCAGGCCGCCTGGATCTCCGCCTATGAGAACTGGAACGTCGACATCGGCCTCGAATGCGGCCTGTCCGGCCATGCGCAGATCGGCAAGGGCATGTGGGCGATGCCCGACCTGATGGCGGCGATGCTCGAGCAGAAGGTCACCCATCCGAAGGCGGGCGCCAACACCGCCTGGGTGCCGTCGCCGACGGCGGCGACCCTGCATGCCACGCACTACCACAAGATCAATGTCGCTTCGATCCAGGCGGGGCTGAAGAGCCGCCCGCGGGCGAAGCTCTCCGACATCCTGTCGGTGCCGGTAGCCACCCGACCGAACTGGACGCCGGAGGAGATCCAGCGCGAACTCGACAACAACGCACAAGGCATTCTCGGCTATGTCGTGCGCTGGGTCGATCAGGGCGTCGGCTGCTCGAAGGTGCCGGACATCAACAATGTCGGTCTGATGGAAGACCGCGCGACGCTGCGCATCTCGGCCCAGCACATGGCCAACTGGCTGCACCACGGTGTCGTGACCGAGACGCAGATCGTCGAAACCATGAAGCGCATGGCTGCCGTCGTCGACGAGCAGAATGCCGGCGATCCGCTCTACACGCCGATGGCCGCGGACCTCGATGGCTCGATCGCCTTCCAGGCAGCCTGTGAACTGGTGCTGAAGGGGCGTGAGCAGCCGAACGGCTATACCGAGCCGGTGCTGCACCGCCGTCGCCGCGAGCTGAAGGCCGCGCGCGCGGTCTGATTCTGCGCGGCTGCAGCTTCGGCAGCCGTGATGACAAAACGAAAAAGCCGCCGGTCGATCCCGGCGGCTTTTCCATTGGAGACTGTTACCAGTCGTTACTGCTGCACGACCACGCGCGAGCCCTTGCCCGGACGGACACGGCTATAGAGGTCGATGATGTCCTGGTTGATCATGCGGATGCAGCCCGAGGACGCGGCGGTGCCGATCGAGGCCCATTCCGGCGTACCATGCACCCGGAACAGCGTGTCCTGGCCCTTGTCGTTAAAGAGATAGAGCGCACGTGCACCGAGCGGATTCGTCAGGCCCGGCTTCATGCCTTCCTTGACGTACTTCGCCACATCCGGCTTGCGCTGCGCCATTTCCTCCGGCGGATGCCACATCGGCCATTCCTGCTTCCAGGCGATGTAGGCCTCGCCTTCCCAGGCAAAGCCCTGCTTGCCGACGCCGATGCCGTAACGAACGGCCTTGCCGCCCGGCAGCACGAAATAAAGAAAGCGGGTCGGTGTGTTGACGACGATCGTACCCGGCTTCTCGCTGGTCTTGTAGTCGACGATCTGGCGATGGAACTTCGAATCCACGCGCTGGATCGGAATTGCCGGCAGTGCGTAGCCGTGATCCTCGACCGGACCGTAACCGGAGGTGAAGATCTGGTTCGTTGCGACCTTCTCGCCAATGATCGGAGCGGAGGAGGGGACGGACGAGCATGCGGCAAGCGTCGTGGACGCTGCAAGGCCACATAGAAGCAGGGCAGTGCGGAGGCGCATCGAATTCTCTTCAACTAGGGGATGAAACGTTCCAGGATATCCGGACGTTTGTCGAGACGGTTTTATTTGCGAATCCGCGGATTTTGCAAGCGCGCAGCCCGGCGCTCGCGGTTGTGCAACAGCAAAAAGCGGGGGGATTGCTTTTTTGCAACAATCCCGAAACGGCAGCCGGTTGAGGCGCGATCCGATACCATCTGCTATGGTGTTGAAATTGCATTTCGCTGAAGGCCCGCCATGACGATCGTATCGCTGCACAATGACAACCCGCTTGCCGACGGCCGGCAGTCCGAACGGGCGATGATGGTCCGGCGCGGGGTCCAACGCCTCTTTGCCGAGCTGAACTATGCGGTGCTGGCGGAGATGACGCTTGCGAGCGGACGGCGCGCCGATCTCATCAGCCTGTCACCGAAGAACGAGATCTGGATCGTCGAGATCAAGACGTCGATCGAGGATTATCGCGTCGACCGGAAATGGCCGGACTATCGCGCCCATTGCGATCGGCTCTTCTTTGCCACCCATCGGGGCGTGCCGCTGGACATTTTTCCGGAGGATTGCGGATTGATCGTCTCGGACGGGTATGGGGCACACGTGATCCGTGACGCGCCGGAGCACAGACTTGCGGCGCCGACCCGCAAGTCGGTCACATTCGCCTTTGCACGGATCGCTGCAGGCCGGCTGCTACAGGCCGAATTTCTGACGGATCGAAACGATCAAGGCGCCGAGATGGCCGCAATCGTTTCCGGCGATCTCGACTGAGCGATTCGCGTCTACTTGGGGGCGCGCTTGGCGAGAATGCGCTGCAGCGTGCGCCGGTGCATGTTGAGTCGGCGCGCCGTTTCGGAAACGTTGCGATCACACATCTCGTAGACGCGCTGGATATGTTCCCAACGGACTCGGTCGGCAGACATCGGGTTTTCCGGCAGTTCCGCCTTTTCACCCGGCTTCTGGGTCAGAGCCGAAAAGATGTCGTCTGCGTCGGCTGGTTTTGCCAGATAGTCGACCGCGCCAAGCTTCACGGCATTCACCGCGGTTGCAATATTGCCGTAGCCGGTCAGCATGATGATGCGCGTGTCGTCACGGCGCTGGCGGATCGCGGCGATCACGTCGAGGCCGCTGCCGTCGCCGAGCCGCAGATCGACGACAGCGTACTTCGGGGGCGCGCCCTTGGCCTTTGCAATGCCTTCGGCGACGGATTCGGCGACGTCGACGGAGAAGCCGCGGGCCTCCATGGCGCGTGCCAGCCGCCTGAGGAAGGGGGCATCGTCGTCAACGATCAGGAGCGACCGGTCGGGGCCGATATATTCGGCGTCGCTTGCGTCCGGTCCGAGTGCAGGCGTATCGATCTTCTCTGTCATTTTCGCAATTCCGCGCTGATTTTTCCTTGTTTTCCGTCCATTTTCTTATGAACGGTTCAGGGCGAGGGGTAAAGTCATTTTGCCAGCTTCACATCCATGCGCGCTCGTGGCCATTCGACCTCCACCCGCGCCCCCGGCGCCCCGCCCCGCCGGTTGCCGAAGGCCAACCGTGCGCCCGAACGCTCAAGCAGCGTCTTGGCGATGAACAGGCCGAGACCGAGACCGCCGGCGCGCTCGTCGCGGTTCCGCTTCGTCACATAGGGTTCGCCGATCCGGAGCAGGATATCGGGCGCGTAGCCCTCGCCGTCGTCCTCGATCACCAGCTTCACCCGGTCGGCTGTATGGCTGACCGTGACGGTGACCTCCTCCCGTGCGTGGTCGACCGCGTTCTCCAGCAGGTTGCCGAGCCCGTAGAGAATGCCGGCATTGCGATGGCCGATCGGTTCACCGGCGCGTTCGCTTTCCTCGATGAGTGTCAGCTTGATCCCGAATTCGCGATGCGGTGCCATGACCTCTTCCAGCAGGGAGGAAAGCGGCAGCAGCCGCATGTGCTCCTCGTCCTCGGCCGAAAGCGTCGTCAACCGACGCAGGATATCGCGGCATCGCTCGCTCTGGCTGCGCAGCAACTGGACATCCTCGCCGAAGCGGGGATCCTCGCCAAGCTCGCGCTGCATCTCCTTGGCGACGACGCTGATGGTGGCGAGCGGCGTTCCGAGCTCGTGTGCGGCAGCGGCGGCAAGTCCGTCCAGTTGCGACAGGTGTTTCTCGCGCTGCAGCACGAGTTCGGTGGCAGCGAGCGCATCCGAAAGCTCCGACGCCTCCAGCGAGACGCGATAGGAGTAGAAGGCGGCAAAGGCCGTCGTGGAGACGATTGCGATCCAGAACCCGGCCGTCAGGATCGGCGGCACGACGAGAAGGGTTCCCGGGAACCAGGGCAGGGGAAACGGCGTGAAGGCGAGTGCCGTGATGCCGGCGACAGCCAGGACCGCGAGGACCAGGCTGTAGCGGATCGGCTGGGCCGAAGACGAGATGATCACCGGTACGCAGATCAGGGGCGCAAACGGGTTGACAAGCCCGCCGGTCATGAAGAGCAGTGCCATCAGTTGCCCAAGGTCGAAGGCGAGCAACGTGAGCGCCGCCGCCGGCGTGAGCCGGTGCGCCGGCGAATAGCGCACGGCGAGATAGAAGTTGACGGTCGCAAGCAACGCGATCAGCACCGAACACCACACAAGCGGAAGCGGGAAACCGAGCCAGAAGGTCACCACGATGACGGTGATCGACTGCCCGGCGACCGCGAGCCATCGCAGCCGGATCAGGGTTTCCAGTCGCAGGCGTTGGCTGGGGCTGATATCGGCAATATCGGGTTGGGTCATGGCCACTTGGTCTCGTTGCTGCTGCGGTGTCACGCCGGACGCTGTTCTACGGTCATGTACCACGCGGCTTCGCCCGTGTCGTCGGGGCGGCGTCGGCCGGGTTCTCCGGCCAGGGATGGCGCGGATAGCGCCCCCGCATGTCCGCACGCACGTCCTTCCAGGAGCCTGCCCAGAACCCGGCGAGATCGCGTGTCGTCTGGATCGGCCGATGTGCTGGCGAAAGCAGTTCGAGAAGCAGCGGCAAACGCCCGCCGGCGACCGTCGGATGCTGCCTCAGCCCGAACAGTTCCTGCACGCGGATCGCCAGTGTCGGCTCGGCGCCGTCGTAGCGGATCGGATGCCGTTGGCCGGTCGGGGCCTCGAAGTGGGTCGGCACCAGGCGGTCGAGATCACGTTGCACCTCATAGGGCACCAGCGCCATCAGCCCGTCCGACAGGCTGGCGGGGGTTATGTCGTCCAGGCCGCGCGTCTGCTCCTGGAACGGAGTGAACCACTCGTCGAGCCGGGCGAGCAGCGCATCGTCGCCGGTGTCCGGCCAGGGGTCGCCCACGCTTCGGTGCAGGAAACCGATCCGCTCGCGCAACTGGCCGCCGGATTTGGAGAAGGGCAGCACCTGAAGGCCGAGTTGGCGCACGCCGTCGGCCAGCGCCTGGGCCGCCTTGGCGCCGGTTGGCCGCGGCAGCGGCGTCTCGTCGAAGACGAGCGCGCCGAGACGTGTCACCCTGCGTGCCCGCACCTGCCGGCTTGCCGGGTCGAACACGCATTGCTCCTCGCGGACGATGTCGTGGCCCATGTCCGCCTCGACGTCCGCGCGGCTGACTTGTGCCGCCGCCAGGATGCGTTGCCGCCCTGCCTGGCCGGTCAGGTCGGCGATCACCAGCATCGGGCTGCCGGCAAGGGCTTCGGTTTCCGGAAGCTCCGCGCCGCGACCGTTCGCCATGACGAAGCGCCCGCGACCGCCCCGTTGCAGGGCAATCCGGTCCGGGAAGGCATGCATCAGCAGCGTGCCGGGTTGCGCCGGGGACTCCGGCACGGCCGGCCCGGCAGCCGCAGCGATGCGTGCGGCAAGCTTGCGCGATGCCTCGGCCCGCTCGCCGCGCTCGGCCTTGAATCGCCGCAGGCGCTCCTCGAGGTCGATCGACGTTCCGCCCAGGCCTTGTTCGGTCAGCAGCACCGCAAGCTGTGCCGCATCCCTGCCGTGCCCTGCGCCTGCCGCTTCGATCGCCATGGCCGCCAGCCGCGGCGGCAATGCCAGCGCGCGCATCCGCCGGCCGACCGCCGTCAAGCCGCCGCTGCCGTCGATTGCTCCCAGCAGTCGCAGCAGCGCCCGGGCCTCCTCGAAACTGCTGGCGGGCGGTTGGTCGATGAAGCGGAGCGCCGAAGGATCGCTCACACCCCATTGCGCCAAGTCGAGTACGAAGCCGGACAGGTCGCTCGCCAGGATCTGCGGCGGGGTGAAGGCGGGCAGCGCCGCGGTCTGGCCGGCGTGCCAGAGCCTGACGGCGATGCCGGGCTCC
>NZ_JBFTIM010000002.1:632500-634881 GCF_056394765.1 Mycoplana sp. 10N416
GATCCTAACCAAACTCCGAATACCGAGGAGTACTAGTCGGCAGACACACGGCGGGTGCTAACGTCCGTCGTGAAAAGGGCAACAACCCTGACCTCCAGCTAAGGTCCCCAAGTCATGGCTAAGTGGGAAAGGATGTGAGGATCCCAAAACAACCAGGATGTTGGCTTAGAAGCAGCCATCATTTAAAGAAAGCGTAACAGCTCACTGGTCTAAATAAGGGTCTTTGCGCCGAAAATGTAACGGGGCTGAAGCCATGCACCGAAGCTGAGGATGTGCAGCAATGCACGTGGTAGCGGAGCGTTCCGTAAGCCTGTGAAGGGGTACCCGTGAGGGGCCCTGGAGGTATCGGAAGTGCGAATGTTGACATGAGTAACGATAAAGGGAGTGAGAGACTCCCTCGCCGAAAGACCAAGGGTTCCTGCTTAAAGTTAATCTGAGCAGGGTTAGCCGGCCCCTAAGACGAGGCGGACACGCGTAGTCGATGGGAACCACGTTAATATTCGTGGGCCTGGTGGTAGTGACGGATCGCGTAAGTTGTAAGGTCTTATTGGATTGACCTTGCCGCGAAGCGGTTCCAGGAAATAGCTCCACCGTATAGACCGTACCCGAAACCGACACAGGTGGTCAGGTAGAGTATACCAAGGCGCTTGAGAGAACTATGTTGAAGGAACTCGGCAAATTGCACGCGTAACTTCGGAAGAAGCGTGACCTCTTTTTACGCAAGTGGAAAGGGGTGGCACAGACCAGGGGGTAGCGACTGTTTATCAAAAACACAGGGCTCTGCGAAGTCGCAAGACGACGTATAGGGTCTGACGCCTGCCCGGTGCTGGAAGGTTAAGAGGAGAGGTGCAAGCTTTGAATCGAAGCCCCAGTAAACGGCGGCCGTAACTATAACGGTCCTAAGGTAGCGAAATTCCTTGTCGGGTAAGTTCCGACCTGCACGAATGGCGTAACGACTTCCCCGCTGTCTCCAACATAGACTCAGTGAAATTGAATTCCCCGTGAAGATGCGGGGTTCCTGCGGTCAGACGGAAAGACCCCGTGCACCTTTACTATAGCTTTACACTGGCATTCGTGTCGGCATGTGTAGGATAGGTGGTAGGCTTTGAAGCAGGGACGCCAGTTTCTGTGGAGCCATCCTTGAAATACCACCCTTATCGTCATGGATGTCTAACCGCGGTCCGTTATCCGGATCCGGGACCGTGTATGGTGGGTAGTTTGACTGGGGCGGTCGCCTCCGAAAGAGTAACGGAGGCGCGCGATGGTGGGCTCAGAGCGGTCGGAAATCGCTCGTCGAGTGCAATGGCATAAGCCCGCCTGACTGCGAGACTGACAAGTCGAGCAGAGACGAAAGTCGGTCATAGTGATCCGGTGGTCCCGCGTGGAAGGGCCATCGCTCAACGGATAAAAGGTACGCCGGGGATAACAGGCTGATGACCCCCAAGAGTCCATATCGACGGGGTTGTTTGGCACCTCGATGTCGGCTCATCGCATCCTGGGGCTGGAGCAGGTCCCAAGGGTTTGGCTGTTCGCCAATTAAAGCGGTACGTGAGCTGGGTTCAGAACGTCGTGAGACAGTTCGGTCCCTATCTGCCGTGGGTGTAGGAATATTGACAGGATCTGTCCCTAGTACGAGAGGACCGGGATGGACGTATCTCTGGTGGACCTGTTGTCCTGCCAAGGGCATAGCAGGGTAGCTATATACGGAAGGGATAACCGCTGAAGGCATCTAAGCGGGAAACCCACCTGAAAACGAGTATTCCCTTGAGAGCCGTGGAAGACGACCACGTTGATAGGCCGGGTGTGGAAGCGCAGCAATGCGTGAAGCTTACCGGTACTAATCGCTCGATTGGCTTGATCGTTCTCATTGAAAATGCTCATCAGCGCAGCAACGCTGCGCCGATGATGCGGACCTTTTGTCCTGAGGCGCGGACGCGCTCCGGACGCAAAGGTTTAAAGACGTGTTCACAAAAAAACAGGCTCCGGCCTGACCAGCTTCTCATATCAATTTGCCCTTAGCCGACCTGGTGGTTCTGGCGGGGTGGCTGCACCCGTTCCCATTCCGAACACGGCCGTGAAACGCCCCAGCGCCAATGGTACTTCGTCTCAAGACGCGGGAGAGTAGGTCGCTGCCAGGTCTGCTAAAGGCAAGTTGATAAAGAAAAGGCGCCCGAAAAGTTGCAGACTTCTTGGACAAGCGGCCTTTCCCAACGAAACATCTTCTCGACACGCACCGGCCCAGGCCGAACACTTGAATGGGCCGCACAAGCGGCCCATAATGCGTTTAAGACGCAAACCGGATAACGCGGGGTGGAGCAGCCCGGTAGCTCGTCAGGCTCATAACCTGAAGGCCGCAGGTTCAAATCCTGCCCCCGCAACCA
>NZ_JBFTIM010000003.1:0-481956 GCF_056394765.1 Mycoplana sp. 10N416
GCCGCAGTCCGCCGTAGACGGCGGTCACCGCACCGATCGTGCCGGTCTCATCGAAGCTGAAGGCAACAGCGCCGATCTCGATGATCTCGTCCTTGCGCGAACTGAGACCGGTCGTCTCGGTGTCGATGATGACGCCGCGCAACGGAAAGGCCGAATCTGGCAACCGGACAACCGGTCGAGGCTGGAGCTTTGACAGGATCCGATAGCGGCCCGTTGCCTGCAGATGCCGGACCATGTCGTCCTCGTTCATCGCCGGCGTCGCGCGTCCATCCGGACCTGTTCGCCTGACCACGATCGGCGCATCATCCGCAAACATGTCAAACTGAGCCGTCATTCCCGTCATTCTCTCCTCGCCTACCCCGAGTGCCAACCAAGCAAACTGCCGCCGATCAGCCCGTACTCTGCACCGGCTTTCAGTTCAACCGCAGCAAGGCCATCAGCATCGGCCCGATGCGAGAACTCGCCGGGCGCCGCTTTCCAGATAGGTGGCGTCGAGCCGCATCAAGGAGAGGCCCTGCAAGGCGTAGACGCTGGCATCGAACAGCGCGGTTGCCGTCGAAGTATTCCATCATCGCGTCCAGCCAGGACGCTGGTCAGGCAGCCGAAGCCGATCGATATGGATCTGCCCACCCTGCCCTCCGCTGTGTCAGCGTGATGCAATCGATTGCGGCAGCACGAAGGGTGTGCCGCTGGCCGGCACGGCGCCCACCTTGAGGCGGCAGCCGAAAACCGTCTCGATCAGCCCATCGTTCAGCACGTTGCCCGGCGTGCCCGCAGCGACCAGCTGGCCGCCGTGCATGACGTGGATGCGGTCGGCATACATGGCGGCAAGGTTGAGGTCGTGCAGGATGGCGACGACGCCGCCGCCGCTGGCCGCGAAGTCGCGCGCCACGTCCATCACCACCAACTGGTGGCGGATGTCTAGGCTGGAGACCGGCTCGTCCAGCAGCAGGTAGCGCGGCCGGCCGTCCAGCACCGGCGCCCAGACCTGGCACAGCACGCGGGCAAGCTGCACGCGCTGCTGCTCGCCGCCGGACAGTTCCTGATAGAAGCGGCCGGCATAGCCAGCGAGGTCGACCCGGGCTAGCGCCCGTTCCGGCAGCCGCCCCGCCTCACCGGCAGGCGCGCCGGACCGGCCGCTGGCAAGCCCGAGCCTGACCACCTCGTGCACGGTGAACGGAAAGGCGAGCGACGCGGCCTGCGGCAGCACGGCGCGGAGGCTTGCGGCTTCGGCCGGTTTCATCGACGCCACGTCACCGCCGTTGATGGCGATACGGCCGCGATAGGCAAGGTCGCCCGAAAGCGCCTTCAGCAGCGTCGACTTGCCCGAGCCGTTCGGCCCGACAATCGCCGCCACCTCGCCCGGCCGCGCTTGCAGATTGGCGCCGGAAACGATGCGCCTGGCGCCGATCGCGACCGATACATCATGCAGCTCGATCATCGCGGGCTCCTCATAGGTCGATGATGCCGCGCCGGCGCAGCAGGATCCACAGGAAGAACGGCCCGCCGATCGCCGCGGTGACGATGCCGATCGGCAGTTCGGCCGGCGCCACCACCGTGCGCGAGAACGCATCGGCGAGCAGCAGCAGGGCGGCGCCGAGCAGCGCCGAACCCGGCAGCAGGTAGCGGTTGTCCGGGCCGATGACGAGGCGCAGCACATGCGGCACGACGATGCCGACGAAGCCGATGCCGCCGCTGACCGCTACGGCCGCCCCGACGGCCGCGGACACGGTGACGATGGCGGCATATTTCAGCCGTTGCACCGGCACGCCGAGATGGGCGGCGGTCGCCTCGCCGAGTGCCAGGGCATTGAGGCCGCGGGCCAGGAAGGGCATGGCCGCCAGCGCCGGCAGGATGACGGCGGCGGCCGCCGCCAGCTTCTGCCAGGTGGCGCCGGCCAGCGAGCCGAGCTGCCAGAAGGTCAGGTCGCGCAACTGCCGGTCGTCGGCGATGAACACCAGCAGCCCGGTCAGTGCCATGGCGAGTGCCGCCAGCGCAATGCCTGCCAGCAGCATGGTGGCAACCGAGGTGCGCCCCTGGCGGGTGGCGACGCGATAGAGGATCAGGGTGGCGGCAAGGCCGCCGCAGAAGGCGGCGAGCGGCAGCGCCGCCGGGCCGAGCAGGGCCGTCAGCGGGGCGAGCGCGGTGGTGCCGAGCACGATCACCGACACCGCGCCGAGCCCGGCGCCGGCGGAAACGCCGACAAGGCCGGGATCGGCCAGCGGGTTGCGAAACAGGCCCTGCATGACCGCGCCCGAGACTGCCAGCGCCGCGCCGACCAGCACCCCCATGATGACCCGCGGCAGGCGGATGTCGTGGATGATGACGCGGTCGCGGGCGCTCAGCGCATCGGCGGGTGCGCCGGCGAGCCAGTGCCGGAGCACACCGAGCGGTGAAGCATCGGAGGCGCCGGACGTGAGGCTGAAAAGCGCGACCACGACGAGCCCTGCTGCGAGTGCTGCGAGCACCAGAAGGGCACGGCCGGAACGGTCGCCGGCCGGGCGTGTGATCATGCCGGCCGGGCCGGCGAGCGACTGGTTCACCATCTTGCCCACCGCTCAACGATTGGCTTGGTCGCCGTAGAGCGCTGCGGCGAGGTCATTGACGGCATCCGCCGTGCGCGGGCCGAAGCCCAGCAGATAGCTGCCGTCCATGCGCACCAGCCGGCGGGCGACGCCGGCCGGCGTCTGGGCGATGGCAGGGTGGGCGAGCAGGTCGGCGTCGGCGATGCCGGGGCCGGCATGATCCACCACCAGCACCACGTCGGGGCGGGCGGTGACGATCGCCTCGTCGGAAAGCTGCTTGTAGCCGTCGTAGCCCTCGACGGCATTGACGCCGCCGGCCAGCCGGATCATGCCGTCCGCGGCCGTACCGGAGCCCGAGGCCAGCACCCTGCCGCCGGCCAGCGACAGCACGAACAGCACCCGCTTGCGCTCCGCGATGTCGGCCGTGCGGCTTTCGGCTGCCTCGAGCTTGGCGTCCACTTCCGCCGCGAGCTTGTCGGCCTTGGCCTCGACGCCGAGCGCCTTGCCGACGACACGGATGCGCGTGAGGATGCCTTCATGATCGAAGGACTCGGGCACCTCGATATAGCGCACGCTCGCCATCTTCAGCACCTGGATGGCCTGCGGCGGACCGCTGCCCTGCAGGGCGAGGATGCCGGTCGGGTTCACCGACAGCACCCCTTCGGGCGAAAGTTGGCGCATGTAACCCAGGTCGGGAAGCTTGAGCGCCGCATCCGGATAGAGGCTGGTCGCATCGCGGGCGACGAGATGGCTCTCCTCGCCCAGCGCGAACACGATCTCGGTAACGGAGCCGCCGATCGCGGCAATACGCGAGGTGTCGGCGAACGCCGCCGCATCATCGGCGGCCCAGGCGCCGCCCGCCCACAGGGCGGAAAGGCCGAGGGCGCCCGCCAGCGCCAGCCCATGCAGGATTCTCATCGCAGTTCTCCTATGCCGCAACCGGCGCGGCGAGGCGCGGCAGGGTTTCGGCCAGGGCACGCCAGTCCGCCCGCTCGCCCTCGCCTTCATGGCGCTGGCCGAAGAACTGGATGATCATCCGCCCGTTCGCGTCATAGAGTTCGAGCGATGTCACGTGGCCATCCTTGGTCGGCTTGCGCACCAGCCATGTCTCGGCGATGTTGTCAGTGCGTAAGTGCAGGTGGAAGGTCTCATCCATCACGTTAAGCCACGGCCCCATCGGCTTGACGTTCCTAACAGGACCAGAATGGATCTGGATGCAGCCGCGGTTGCCGACGAAGCACATGATCGGCAATTCGGCCGCCACGACCTGCTCGAACATCACCGATGCGACGCCGGCTTCGAGCTGCGAGGCATACTCAGCCCCGACCATTCGCACCGCTTGCCGGCGGCCGAGCTTCATCTTGCGCAGCATGCCGAAGAACTGGTGCACGTCGGTGAGCTTGCTCCAGCCCTCGCGCAGCGCCGCGGCATCGGTCGGCGTGTCGGCGACCTCTGCGTCCATGTCGGCCGGCGGCGGCTCGACGGCGATTGCCAGCGACTGGTCGGCGGATTGCAGCCGGGCGACCAGCTGCTGATAGGCGGAGAGATCGGAAGACGGGCGCAGATGCACCTTGTGCACGGCATCGCCCGCCGCATCGAAGAACTGCAGGCTGCGCCGGATATCGTCGCCGTCGCGCTTCTCCACCGCAAAGCCATGCTTCCAGATCTTCGGGAAGATGCGCAGGTCGATGTTCTCGCCGAGCGCCAGCGCGGCATGCTCGCCGGTGACCACCTTGTCGTAGATGCCGATCTTCTCGTGCACGGCACTGTCGTTGCGGGTCAGCGCCATGACCTCGCCGACGGCTTCCAGGCCGGTCAGCAGGTCGTTGGCGCGCGCTTCGACGCGGACGACCCCGTCACCGCAATGGGCCGCAAGCAGCTCTGCCTCGGTGATGCCGAGCTGGGTTGCGAGATCGCGCTCGCGCATCTTCGGATTTTCTGTGCGTGCCCGCCTGATTGCGTCGGAGGCCGGTTTTGCGCGCTGGTCCATGTCTACACCTTACTTGTTGAGAATGAGCTTGCCCTGTCGGGTGATCTTGAGCCGATAGAGGGCGCCATGGTGCTCGATGCCGATCTCATGCTCGCCCTGGAAAAGGGTGTCCGACGACAGGGTCCTGACCGAAGCCGGGATGCGTTCGGCGCACATTGGCGCGTGTGCTTCGAAGCGGCGATCCCGGGGGCGGGAATCGTCTGGATCGTGCGTGTCCATTCGGATTGGGCTCCTGCGTGGATGAAGCGGGCTGTGGAAAGGTGCCCGCGAAAATCCAAATCATTTGTTGACTTCAATAATCATGTTTATTAGTCACTGCAATACCGGACTAACTGAGTCAAGATTTAAGTTACCGGATTTCATCAAGAATGCGAGCAAGCCATGGCCAGCCAGCATGCAACGACGATTTTGGAGTTGGACTGCAATGGGGTTGGCGAATTGGGGACGGGCCGGTGCATCCGGGCCGGAGAGCCGTAGGGCGGCGAGCGGGCTGACCGCGCTTCTGGCAGGCGTGGCGGCGACCGCATTGATAGCAGCATCGGCGCACGCGCAGCAGGCGGGACAGCCCGGCGAGCAACAAGACGAACAGGTCGGGCAGGCCGAAGCGAGCAGGACGGATGAATCCGGCGCCACACTGCTCGACAAGATGATGCTGGCCAGCCGCACCGGCGAAACGGCGATCGAAAGCCTTTCCTCCTCCAGCCACGTCGACCAGGAGCAGCTCGACCGGCGCATGGCGGCCACTCCGAGCGAGATGCTGTTCGGCGTTCCGGGCGTGACGATCCAGGCCGATTCCCAGCGGGCGGCCTCCTCCGCCAACATCCGCGGCCTCCAGGATTTCGGCCGTGTCGCGGTGATCGTCGACGGCGCGCGTCAGGATTTCCAGCGCTCCGGCCATGGCACCCAGTCGACGTTCTACCTCGATCCCGAGTTGGTGAAGTCGGTGGACGTGATCCGCGGCCCGGTCGCCAACACCTACGGCTCCGGCGCCATCGGCGGTGTCGTCTTCTTCGAGACCAAGGACGCAGTCGACTTCCTCAGGCCGGACGAGACCTGGGCCGGTTCACTGACCCAGGGCTACGAGAGCAACGGCCACGGCTGGACCACCAGCGCCACCGGCGCCTACCGCTTCAACGACAGCGTGGATGCGCTGGGCAACATCGTCTACCGCGACTACGGCGCGTACAAGGATGGCGACGGCAACCGGGTCGATGGCAGCGGCTTCGAGGTGCTGGGCGGCCTGCTCAAGACCACCATCCTGCCGTCCGACAACAGCGAACTGAAGCTCGGCTGGGTCGGCGCCAGCGACCAGTGGAACCAGTTCAGCGGCGGCAGCCCGGGTTACGACATCAATCTGGAGCAGAACACCTTCACCGCCCGCTACAACATCACCGACGACGACCGCAGCTGGCTCGACTTGCACATCAACGGATCGTTCAACGGCACCAGGCTCGAGCAGACCAGCCTCGTGCCGGTCGGCGGCCGCTTCGATCCGGCGACCGGGCTTCCGGTGGTGCTGCCGATCGGTACGAAGGCCAACTACGATGTCGGCACCAGCGGCTTCGACATCTGGAACACGTCGCGCTTCGACACCGGCCAGGTCGCGCACGAGCTGACCTATGGCGGCGACTGGGTGAGCGACGACGTCGACACCACCGGCGCGGCGGGCGGCGACAACTTCTACACGCCTTCGGGCAAGCGTCGTGTTTCTGGAGCCTACATCCAGGACAAGCTCTCCTGGGAGTGGCTGGAGGTCATCGCCGGGCTGCGCTACGACAGCTACAGCCTCAAGGGCGACGACACCAATACCTCGGGCGACCGGCTGTCGCCGCGCATCAGCCTCGGCGTCTCGCCGTTCCAAGGCCCCGCCCTGGAAGGGCTGCAGTTCTACGGCACCTATGCGGAAGGCTATCGCTCGCCCTCGCTGAGCGAGACGCTGATCAGCGGCCTGCATCCGGCGGGCGTGGTGTTCCCCTTCCTCCCCAATCCGGCTCTGCGGCCGGAAACGGGCAAGACCTGGGAATTCGGCGTCAACTACAAGGCCGACGGCGTAATTGCGGAAGACGATGCGCTGCGCCTCAAGGCCGCCTACTTCAACAACGATGTCGACGACTACATCGACGGTGCCACGCTCAGCGCCGGCCAGCCCGGATGCCCGTTCCTGCCGGGCCTGCCACCGGTCTTCGTGCCCGGCGGCTTTTACGTCCCCGCCTGCTTCCAGTACCAGAACTTCGCCAATGCGAAGATCCGCGGCTTCGAATTCGAGAGCGTCTACGACGCCGGTTGGGGCTTTGCCGGCCTGTCGGCCTCGCTCATCGAGGGCTACACCGTCTCGTTTGCCGGCGTGCGCGCCGACCTGGCGACCATCCCCTCCTCGCAGGTCACGGCCCAGCTCGGCTTCCGGTTCTTCGACGACCGGCTGACGGTCGGCGGCGAGGTGCAGTACAACGGCAAACCGAAGGGCAACCCGATCGCCGAGGACTTCACGCTCGTCAACACCTTCGCCAGCTACCAGGCCAGCGACAACCTGAAGCTCGACTTCCGCATCGATAACCTCTTCGACGTCAACTACGTCAACCCGCTGAACGCCACGGCCACGAGCACGGTCTTCGAGCCGGGCATGACCGTGAAGCTGGCGGCGACCATGCGATTTGGAGGCTGATGCAGCATGAGGACGGCAACCCTTCTTCTTTCGGCAGCCGTGGCGACAGCAATTCCCGGGGGTGCAACCGCACAGGAGGCGTCGACAAACGACGCCTCCGCCCTGACCCTTGAACTCAACGGCGCGCAGCCTTCCGACAAGGGCTGCCGCCTCACCTTCGTGGTGAAGAACGACCTCGGCGCCGACCTGTCCAAGGCGGCATTCGAGATCGCCCTGTTCAACGAGGCCGGGGTGGTCGACCGGTTGACCGTGCTCGACTTCAAGGACCTGCCGGCGGGCAAGACCAAGGTCGTGCGCTTCGACCTTGCCGGCGCGGATTGCGGCAAGACCAGCCGTGTGCTGGTCAACAGCGCGACCGAATGCACCGGTTCCGGCGTGGAGCCTTCGGCCTGCATGCGCAAGCTTAAGACCAGCAGCAAGACCGGCATCTCTTTCGGCGTCTGAGCGGGGGCACGGGGCATCATGGCATCTCTGGACCCCGCCTTTTCCACACAAGGCCCGGCCTGGTCGCTGGACAGGTTCCGCGCCATGCCAGCGGAACCGGACGATGCCGGCATTCTCATTCGCGCCGCGGCGCGGCCGTGGAGCAGCGGCGACTTGCCCGAACGCACGCGGCTGGCGCCGGCGAGCGCCGAGCTTGGCGTCGCTGCGGGCGAGCCGCTCGACGCCACCCGGCCGACGGTGCGCCGGCGCAAGTGGAAGGCGGCAATGACCGCCTCCTGCCTGCTGCATCTGGCCACCGCCGCCTTCCTGCTGGCGGAGAACCACGAGGCGGTGATGATCGCTGGCGCCGAGCAGTCCGGCGTGATGCTGCTCGGAAACGCCCCGGAGGACCAGAGCGCGGCGGGCATGCCCTCAGAATTGCCGGCAGCCCAGGTTACGCTGGTGACCCTGCTGGAGCCCAAGCCGGTCCAGAAGGTTGCCGCCGCGGCGGTGCCGGTGGCGGAGGCGGCGGAGCCGGTCGAGACGGAGGTGGCGGAAGCGACGACCGCGGACGTGGTCGAGCACGCGGCAGCCGAGCCCGTTTCGGCGGAACCCTCCCCGGCCGCCGCCAATCCCGCCCCCGAAATCCTGACCGCGCTCCAGCCTGATGAGGACGTGACCGCGGTATCCGAACCTGCCAGGCAGGTCGCGGAGCAGCCGAAGTCACCCGGCACACCAAGGCCGGCTGAAAACGTGGAGACCAAAGAGGCTGCGACTAGCGAGCGCGTCGTGGCTGAAGCGGACAGGCCGATACCGGTCGAGAAAAAGACGGTGGCAAAGGCGGAACCGTCCCGCAAGAAACCCGCCAAAAAGCCCGACAGAAAAGCCGAAACGGCGTCGGCGAAGGCAACTTCGCAAAGGCCCAAAGCTGGATCCGGCGGCAACAGCGAGGCCGACGCGCGACGTGGCGCCGCCCAGGGCGAGGCCGCCGGCACGACCGTCAGCGCATCGAAGGGCGGGGCAGCATCGGCCGCCGGCAACGCCGCGGTCTCCAACTATCCCGGCAAGGTGGCCGCCCGGCTGCGGCGTGCGGTGCGTGGTATTTCGAGCCTGGCGCGGGCCAAGGCACGCAATGACGTGCGGGTGTCGTTCGTCGTCGATGCCAACGGCGACGTCGGCGGCATCCGCATCATCCGCGGTTCCGGCTCGCCCGAACTCGACGAGGCTGCCCTTGCCGTGGTGCGGCGGGCGGCCCCCTTCCCGCCGATCCCGCCGCAGGCCGGAAGGGCGAGCTGGGCCTTCACGCTACCGCTGGGCATTGCCCGCTGAATCGGCTGCGGTGGGAATGCAACGTCTGACACGACCCGAAGGATATGGCTCGGCATGAGGGCCGCCGTATTCGTTGCCGTCGCGACCGGCAACGGGACCGCTTCGCTTGGGAAGGCTTTGGCGCTTCCGGCGGATTCCCCATGCTGGGGACAGCGTCTCAGGAACTGCTGTCTAGACGACTCTCGGTCGCTCCAATACCGCATGATGACCTTGCTCATTGGGCCAGTACCCCTCCTCGATCGAGGGCGGTCGCGAAGGCCCGAGCGAAAATTCACCGCGGCCGCGTTTCGCCTCAGGTCGCGCAGATATCCCCCAGCAGCGACCTGCGCGTCGCAAGCGTCCCGATATGTTGGCACGACCATGACGACAGGCTTGAAGTAGTGAAAGGTGTGGTTCAATCAGCCGCAAGGGCCGGTCAGGCCTGCCGCTCGCATTGGTGGAAGCTCTTTTGAGTGACCCTTGTCGTTCCATCATATTTCAGCAGCGCCAGCATGTCGCAGTAGTCGAAGCGGCCATTGGACGTGTGTACGATGATCACTCCTACATCCCCTGCCAAATGGACGGCCACGACCTGATATTTCCTGGAGCCCTGACCAGCCCGCTCGGGGGCGCACATCGCGTTGATCCAGCGGTCACGCGGTATGCTGATCGCCTTGCCTTCATCGACCCCGACGATATGCGCAGTCTCGGCGAAGAGGGTGGTTAGTCGCTCGCGGTCCTGCGTCGCGACGCCGAGGACGTAGTCCTCGGCCGCTTTGAGCGCCTCTTCACAACCAAGAACGTCGGTCGGAAAACTGGTCATTTGATGATGCCGATCTTCTTGCGATCAATCGAAATGATCACCGCCGCGATCAATACAAGACCCTTGATGATCAACTGCGAATAGGAAGAGACGCCTGCGAGGTTGAGCCCATTGGACAGGATCGCAATAATCAGTGCACCGATCATCGTTCCGGCCACGCCTCCCATCCCGCCAGTGAGTGGCGTGCCGCCAATCACGACTGCCGCGATGACATCCAGTTCGAGCCCCGAGCCCGCCGTTGGACTACCGGCTCCCATTCGTGAGGCCAGGACGATGCCCCCGAGGCCGGAGTACAGACCGGCAAGAGCAAATGTGGTGATCTTGATCCGCTCGACCTTGATTCCGGAACGCTGGGCGACAACCTCGCCGCCACCAACAGCGACGATGCTGCGGCCGAGAACGGTGTGATGCTGGACAAAGTAGGCGATGGCGAAGGCAATGAGTGCAATGAGCACGATCGCCGGGATACCCGCGATCGTGCCGGATCCGATCCATCGCATCGTTTCGTCGCGGATCATGATCGGCCGACCCTGCGTGATGTGCAGCATCAGCCCGTGACCCGCAACCATGAGGCCGAGTGTTGCGATGAACGAAGGGACTTTAAGCTTTGCATAGACCGTGCCGACCACCGTACCCAGCACCGCACCGACCAGTAGCCCGGACGGGACAGCGACAATGCCTATGCTTTGCATGAAATAGGCGACGATGACGGCCGAGAGACCGACTACGGCGCCGACGGACAGATCGATCGACGCCATGAGAATGACGAACGTGGCGCCCATCGCCGCGATCGACAGCACCGCCGTCTGGCGCAAGACCGTTTCGAGGTTACGAATTGAGAAGAACTGGTCCGAGAAAATCGCAAAGCCGATGCAGACGATGACAAGAACCAGCAGAGGGAAATAGGTCCGCAGGCTCTCAATGGACAGTGCCGCGGGCGTGGATCCGGATGTGGTGGTATTTTGGCTCATGGCGCCGTCCTTCAAAGCATCGCATTAATCAGATTGGTTTCGGTGATGGCGTCGCCTTCGAACACGCCCGAAACACGCCCGTGGCGGATCGTCACCACGGTATCGCTCAGGCGGATGACTTCGGCCATGTCTTCGGATGCCATCAGGATGGCGAGGTTCTTCTCGCCGCTCAGCTTCAGCATCAGATCGTAAATCTCGAACTTGACCCCGATATCGACGCCGCGGGTCGGATTGTTGAGCAGCATGAGCCGGGGATCGGTCAGGAACCACTTGGCAAGCAGCACCTTTTGTTTGTTGCCGCCACTGAGCGAACGAACCAGGTCGGCCGAACTGCGCGCCTTGATGCGGAACATGTCCATGCCAATTTTGGCCTGCTCGGCCTCGCGGCCACCGTCGACAAACGGTCCCCGGGCATTTTTGGGCAGACACGCAAGCGCGATATTGAAGCGGATCGACTGGGTATCGATCAGGCCTTCGACCGCACGCTCCTTCGGCACCATCGCGATGCCAGCGGCAATGGCGTCGGCAATGGAAGCGCCTGAAAATGCCTTTCCTTCGAGAAGGATCTCGCCTGATGTCACCGCCCGTGCGCCGAACAATGCCTCGATAATTTCATCGGCGCCGGAACCAGCAAGGCCCGCAAGCGCCACGATCTGCCCCTTGCGCACGGACAACGAAACATCGTTGAAGCCCGGCCCGCAGAGCCCCCTCACCTCGAGCATCGACGATGTCGGTACGACCCGTTCCGGGCGCTTCCAATCGGCTAGATCACGGCCGACCATGAGTGCCGATAGCTGGTCCTCGTCGAGTTCGGCGGCCGGACGGGTCGTAACATAGGCCCCATCCTTCATGACTTCGACGGTCGTGCAGCTGCGAAAGATCTCCTGCAAGCGGTGAGAAACATAGATGATGCCGACGCCCTGGGCGCGCAGCTCATCCATCAGGCGATGCAGAGTTTCGGCATCGTCATGGTCGAGCGATGCGGTGATCTCGTCAAGCAGGAGTACCCTTGGATTGGTGGACAGCGCGCGTGCCAACTCGATCATCTTCTGGGTCGACGGAGATAGCCGGCGCATCTCCGAACGGGGATCGGCGTTGATCCCGAGCCGCTTGAGCAGTGTTTCGGCGGCGCTGTAAAGCCGGGTCCAGTCGATCTTGCCGAACCGGCTGAATTCCTGCATGCGCCCGAGAAACACGTTCTCCGCCACGGAAACGTGCGGCAGGATGTTGAACTCCTGATGAACCATCGACACGCCGCTTGCGACGGCGGAGGAAGCCGATACCGGCCGGTATTCGCTGCCGGCAACAGTCATCCTGCCGGCGTCCGGCACGACTTCACCTGCCAGAATCTTGAATATCGTCGACTTGCCCGCACCGTTTTCGCCGCAAAGCGCAAGTGCTTCACCGGCACGAAGATATATGTTGAGTTCCTTGACCGCCTGGACGGGACCATAGCTCTTCCGCAAACCCTCTGCAGCCAGAAGAACTGGCTGCAGAGGGGAGAAGCCGCCATCGACCCTGCTTGATGTCGCTGTGTCGACTAACATGTGTTGGCAATTCCATATCTGTCAGGGAGTGATGACCTTGAAAACATCCGCATGGTTGACGGATGGATTCGTGGTCTTGCTGATGGAAGCCCAGTCGATCAGGGCCTTGCCTTCGGCAAGCGGCTCGATGATTTTCGAGCGATAGTCGCCAATGCCGTCCTTGGTGAGGTAGTAGAGGCTCATCTCGTAGACGGGCTTGTCTGTGGGATGGCCGTTCAGGTGGTCATGAATGATCGTGACGCCGTAGCCGCCCATCACCCAATGGCCGCCGGCCAGCATCGAGAGCTTGCCCTCGTCGAGGGCATCGAGCGCGGCCGCGGTAATGTCTATACCGGCGAGCTTCATTGTCCCCGACCGCCCCGCGTTCTCGATCGAAACGATTGCACCCAGCAGCGGATCGGACCCGGCGCCCCAAACACCATCGATGTTGTCAAAACGGGTGAGGAAATCCTCCATCACGGTCTGACCCTTGGCGAGCGTCCAGTCGGTATACTGCACGTCGAGAAGCTTGACGTCGGTGTGTTCGGCGACTGCCTTTTTCATGCCGTCGTTACGCGCTTCGGAGGTCGAGATCCCCGGCACGCCCCCGATCGACACGAGATTCTTGACGCCATCCTTTTCGATCAGGTGCTTGGCGACATTGTAGCCGGCTGTTTCGTCGTCGAGCTTGATGAAGGAGAGGTAGTTCGGCTTGGCACCCACTTCGACACCGGGATAGGTATCTGTCACAACGACCGGAACCCCGGCCTTGTCGAGCAGATCGATGGCTTGGATGCCGAGCGGCTCGCTCAGCGGCGTCAGGATGACGCCTTTCACGCCCGCGTTGATGAGTGTCTCGATGTCGGAAAGCTGCTTGTCTTCGCGGGACTGGGCGTCGGTCACCACAAGCTCGTAGCCGTAGGCCTCCGCTGCGCTCTTGGCAAAGTTGACGTAGTCCACCCAGAACGCATCGTTCAGCGTCGTCATTGGCATGCCGATCTTCGGACGATCAGCGGCTTCAGCCGTAAAAGCGGCCAGGGTGCCGAGCACCAAGGCTGCGGTAAGCTTCAATACTTTCATGTGATCCCCTTTTCATTTTTGGCTTGGAGTTAAAGTTCGATGCGGCGCCCTTCGACTGCCGAGCGGTAAATTGCCTCGGCGATTTCAACGATCCGGCGCGCCTCGCGCCCGTCGACAGCGAGTGAAGTCTTGCCGTTGACGGCATCGATGAAGTTGGCGACCGCAAGGCCCACCGTGTCCGGCCACTCCGCTTTCGCAATCTCGATGCTATGCCACCCACCCTCTGACCATTTCAGCAGGTGCGGTTCGTCGCTGAACTTCTCGAAATGTGCTTCCAGCCCCGGAACACGGATGAGCGCGTCGCGGGTGACCGCCTCGATCTGATCGTCAAAAACGCCCTTCGGCGCGTGATAACCGGCTTCGATGACCGCACGACCACCATCGCGGAACTCGAGCGTGACGATGCCCACGTCTTCGCCGACCCCGCGCGGGTTGTCGGTGTCGAGCGAGGCGCTGACCGCGCTGACTTCCCCCATCATCGAGCGGGCGACGTAGAGGCGGTGGAAACCCGCATCGAACAGTATGCCGCCGCCTGTCAGGTCCGGATCCGCCCGCCAGCCGCCAAGCTTGCCACCGATGGACAGTCGCAGCCTGAGGATCGTCGGTCGGGAAAGACGACCAGCGGCAATCTCATCGCGAAGCCAACGATGTGGTGGATAGAAGAGCTGGTTGTGGCTCGCTCCGAAGAGCTTCCCCGCCTTGTCGGCTGCCGCGATGAGGATGTCGCATTCGGCCGCCGTAACCGTGGCTGGCTTCTCGACGAACACATGCTTGCCTGCCTCGAGCGCCTTCAGGCAAAGGCCGGCATGGAACTTATGCGGAACGCAGACGACAACCGCCTCCACATCGGGATCGGCGATCAGCTCTTCGGCAGTGGCATAGCCGCGCGCACCCGTCTGTTCAACGGTGGCCTTGACGAGTTCGGCATTGAAATCCGCTACTGCAAACAGCTTTGCGTCGCTCGCCGCCAGCACACCATTAACCTGGTGGCGGCCGACCTCGCCGAGACCGATGACGCCAACTTTCAATTCCTTCGTCATTTACGCAGACCTTCCGGCATGAATTCTTCGATGGCACGCAGCTGCTGCATGCTGAGTTCGGACGCGCGTTTCGGGTCGCCCTTCAAGATTGTGCGGTAGTACTGATAGGCTTCGAACTCGACGGACATGAAACCGCGATATCCGGCCCTGTCGAGGGCGTCGAACATCTCCCCCCAGTCGACCCGCCCCTCGCCGATGAGCGGGAAGATGAACTCCCGCCCCTCGCGCCCAGGCATCCCGGCGACATCCTTGATGTGGACATGGCGGATGAAAGGCGCCAGTTCGCCGATGATCCAGCCCATGTCGTCACGTGCCAGCGCGAAATGGCTCGGGTCGAAATTGATGGCGAACGCGGGATGGTTCGCAAACCGGCGTAACATCACGCCGGTGCTGTGGAAGTCATGTGCCAGCGTGCCCCAGCAGGGTTCGAGTGCCGCCTGAGCGCCTGCAGCGGCAACACCATCGAGCATCCGCTCGTAGGCGTCGAGCATGATGCTCCATGCCCTCCCCTCGCTGAGGGCGGAACCGACATCCACATGCCCCGCTTCCCAGCGATTCGGCCCGGTCAGGACGTTGACGAGCTTGACGCCTGATGCGGCCGCGGCTGTCGCGGTGCGTACCGTCAGATCGATGCGCGCCTTCAGCTCATCGGCATCGAGGCACACGAGATCCTGTTGAACAGCAATCTCGGAGACCTCGAGCCCCTTCCCGCGGCTCATGGAGATGACGCCCGCAAGGTCGTCATCGCTCATCCGACGCGGATCAAAATGCGCCAGCGTCCACTCGACGGCACCGTACCCCTGTTCGGCCAGGGTTTCGGCCACCTTCTCCGCCGGCCAGCTCTCATAGTCTAGGCAGGCAAGAAAGCCCCAACGCCTGAAATCACTGCCTTGCGCGCCCATCAGTGCATGGTCTCCAAACGGACCTGCGCAGCGGCGATGCAGCGCTCGAAGCGGTCAAGCATTTCGTCGGCTTCGTCGCGCGTGGTGTTGACCGCGGGCTTGAGCTTGAGGACGTTACCGAAATCGCCAAAGACCGGACCGCTCTTGCCGATCAGCAGCCGCTCGACATCGAGCGCATGCTTCCAGACGAAGCCTGTCAGTTCGTCGGCCGGCTCCTTGGACTCGCGATCGAGAACGAGTTCGACGCCGATCATCAGACCCAGGCCGCGGACGTCACCGATGATCGAATAGCAATCTTTCATCTGGTTGAGGCGGTCCATGAAATGGGCTCCGATTTCGGCCGAGTTCCGACCGAGTTCTTCGTCTTCCATGACTTCCAGCATCGCGATGCTGCCGGCGCAGACGGCGGGGGTTGCCATCAGCGTGAAACCGGCTTCCCAGCCACGCAGTGAGGTGAAGCCTTCACCGGCAACCACGCCCGACAGCGGCAGCCCTGCTCCGAAGGCCTTGCCCATGATGATGAGGTCAGGTTCGACGCCGAGGACATTGGAGGCGAACACGTCGCCGCAACGGCAGAATGCCGTCTGCACTTCGTCGGCAATCAGCGCCACGCCGTTTCGCGTGCAGATCTCGCGCACCGTTTCGATGTAGCCTTCCGGCATGGGGATCATGCCGCCGTTCGACTGGAACAGCTCAATGATCACGCCAGCCACCTTGGCATCCGGCTGGTGCTTGATGGCCGTTTCCATGAACCGCGCGCACAACAGGTCGCAAGAGCCGGGCTTGAGGCCGAAGGGGCAGCGGTAGCAGTTGTAGTTGGGGACCCGGATCTGCCGCGTAAGGTAGCGGTCCAGCCCCTCCTTGGATCCCTCCAGCATCTTCGGATAGGAGTAGCTCAGCGCCAGCGTGCTGAAGGTTGTTCCGTGGAACGCGCTGTAGAGCGAAACGAATTCGGATCCACCGGTGGCGCGCATCGCGAGGTGCATGGCGCCCTCCACAGCATCAGCGCCGCTCAGCGCAAAGAGTACGCTGCGCATGTTCTTCGGCGCATGCGAAAGCACCTTCGCGGCAAGCTTCGAGCGTTGTTCGTTCTCGAAGACCGGCGTCACATACTCGATCTGGTCCAACTGGGACTTGATCGCCTCGATGACCTTCGGGTGGCGATAGCCAAGGTTCACCACCCATTCCCCGGAAACCGCATCGAGATACTCTGTCCCCTCCTCATCCCAAAAGCGCACGCCTTGACCGCGAACGATACGCAGGTCGTAGTGGCCCATTGGCTTGATGACCGATGAAACGGTCGGCGATTTGGTGACGGGGTTGTCGGTAACTTCAGACATGGATGTTCTCGTTCAAATCTTCGATGATCAGGGGAATGGCTGTCAGAGGTAGTGCCGCTGCAATTCGTCGCGACGGCCTTCGTACTTGCTTCTAAGCTCGCGGGCCGTGGCATCCTGGGCCACCTCCGGCGGGGCGATATCCCAGAAGCTGTGCTTGGTGCCGACTGACATCTTGTGGGGATCGACTTCGATCACGACCACGTTGAGCCCGGGATCCGCATCGGCGGCAGCAAGGGCCGCCTCCAGATCCTCCGGTGTCGCTGCGCTGTGGACGCGCGCGCCGAGGCTGGCAGCGTTCTTCGCGATATCGATGTCGAGGTATGCACCGTTGAGCTTTCCGGCGTTGTCCCGCCCGCGAAACTCGGTCGAGAAGCTCGACCCGGTCGTCAGGACCTGGAGGTCGCGGATGATCTGGTAGCCGTGGTTGACGAAGACGCAGACCGTCAGCTTGAGACGCTCACGCGCAGCCACCAGAAGATCGCTGGGATTCATCAGATAGGTGCCGTCACCAATTACGACGTACACGTTCTTCTCGCCGCCGAGAACGAGGCCGATGCCGGCCGGAATCTCGTAGGTCATGCAGGAAAAGCCGAATTCGAGATGGATTCGTTTGTTGTCTCGGGTATCCCAGAGCTTGGCGACATCACCCGGCAAACTTCCTGCCGCACCGATGACATAGGAATCAGGCCGCACGGCACGGTTAACGATCGCGAGCGCCTGCGCCTGGCTCATGACCTCCTTCGGCTTGGCTACGAGGGTGGGTGCGGCAAGCGACGTCCAGCTTTCGATGGCCGTTTTCATTTCGCCGCGCCATTCCGCCTGCTGGCCGACGCCTGCCTCGGTCGCGGCACGCGCAAGTGCCGATAGCCCCTGGCGAGCATCCGCAACGATCGGTTCCGCACCGAGCTTGGTGGTGTCTCGGCCGGTGATGTTGATGCTTGCGAATTTGACGTCGGGGTTCTGGAACAACGTCTGCGAGCAGGTCACGACGTCCGTGAGCCGCGTTCCGATTGCGAGCACCAGGTCAGCCTTGGTCGCAAGTTCATTGGCGGCGAGATTGCCGGCAATGCCGACGGCCCCCAGTGCGAACTCGGACTCGCCGCGCATGGTGCTGCGACCGGCAACGGTCTCGACAACCGGGATCCCGAATTGCTCGGCGAAGGCCTGCAACTCACGTTCGGCTTCGGAGTAGTAGACGCCGCCGCCACTAATGATCAGCGGCTTGCGCGACGCTTTGAGAAGCTCGGCGACGCGAGCGACCTGTCCCGCCTCCGCCGGGCGGCGTTCGACATGCCAGACCCGCTTTTCAAACAGCTCTTCCGGGAAATAGCCGGCCTCGCCCTGCACATCCTGACAGATAGAAAGCGTCACGGCGCCGGCCTCCGAAGGCGAGGTCAACACGCGCGCAGCCTCCATCAGCGACGGAATGAGCTGTTCCGGACGAGTGATCTTGTCAAAGAATACGCTAACCGCGCGCAGACCATCCGCCACCGACAGATCATATTGCGGGCTTTCGAGCTGCTGGAGGACGATGCCCTGCCGGCGGTTCGCATAGTGATCCGATGCCAGAACCAGCACCGGCACGCGCTGAACCGTAGCACTTGCCGCGCCGGTGTACATGTTCGCCGTACCGGGACCGATCGAGGCGGTGCAGGCGTATGTCGAGAGACGACGCTGAACACGGGCGTAGGCGATCGCGGTGTGCAGCATGCTCTGCTCGTGGAACGGCTGATAGAAGGGAATGCTGCCACCGCACTCTGCAAAGCCCTGCCCGAGGCCGGAAAGATTACCGTGCCCGAAAATTCCGCAAGCCCCACCGATCAGTGGTCGCTCGATACCGTCGCGCTCCGTCCACTGAGCCGCAAGAAAACGGGCAACCGCCTGCCCTGCCGTCAACCTGATTCCCTTGCTCATAATGTCATGCACCCCCGGGTAGAAAAATTATTTGATGCTCGATCCTAGTTATGCTCTTCTAATCTTGTCAAGATCATAATATGTAATTCATCATACAACTTGCATAGCGAAAATGCAGGTATTTCAGATGGAAGCGCCTACGATGGATCGGACTGAAAAATTTATTGATGTGATCGTTCAGACGTTCCCGTCTGCGGCCTACGTCATTGAGGGGCAGGAGCGACGGCCTTACGAAGCTGATTGGCGCGGCCTTGTCGACCGCCCCGCGGTAGCGGTTCTTCTGCCCGCATCCACGGCCGAAGTCGCTGCCATGGTGAAGCTCTGCCGTGAGTTTGGGATAGCCATCGTTCCACAGGGAGGACGTACCGGCCTGGTGGCAGGCGCCGTGCCAGTCGGCGCGGTACCGCAGGTTATTGTCAGCACGCAAAGAATGAACAAGATCCGCAGCATCGATCCGATCAACAACACGATGGAGATCGACGGTGGCGTGATTCTACAAGTCGCACAGGAAGCTGCGGCGGCCATCGACCGGCTGTTTCCGTTGAGCCTTGCCTCGGAGGGCTCCTGTCACATCGGCGGAACGATCGCCACGAATGCCGGCGGAATACAGGTTTTGTCCTATGGCTCCATGCGCCAACAGGTGTTGGGTCTTGAGGTTGTCCTGCCCGACGGTCAAATTTGGAACGGACTTCGCGGTCTCCGCAAGGACAACACCGGTCTGGATCTAAAGCAGCTCTTCATCGGCTCGGAGGGCATGTTCGGGATCATAACCGCCGCGACCGTCCGCCTGCTGCCACGTCCGAAGAGCGCTTTGACGATGCTTGCGGCAATCGATTCCGCCGGGCAAGCATTGAAGGCATTCACCAAAATACAAAACCTCTGCGGTGCCGACTTGACGTCCTGCGAGTACTTCACCGCCGGCGGACTTGAAATGGTGCTGGACCACTTGCCCGATAGCACGGCGCCATTTCGGGAAAGGCATCCAGCCTATGTTCTGCTGGAGGTCACATCGCTCGACAGTTCTACGGATTTCTTTGGCCGCCTGGAGCCCGTTCTGGCCGAACTGCTGGAAACCGGAACGATTGCCGACATGGTTGTTGCCCAGAGCGAGGTGCAACGCCTGGCGCTCTGGAAGCTGAGGGAGGGAATTTCCGAAGCCGAGAGGGCTGCCGGCGGCGCAATCAAGCATGACATCGCCGTCCCCATTTCAGGAATCCCTGATGTAATTGACAAAATTTCGCAATGGCTGCATGGCATTCTCCCATCATGCAAGCTCAATGTTTTCGGCCATCTCGGCGATGGGAACCTTCACGTAAATATTGTACCGCCCGCCGGCACTTCGCTTTCTAGTTTCTACTCTCAAGGGAAGCGTGTTACGGCCTATGTCGAACAAGCTGCCATAGAAGCCGGCGGCACATTCAGCGCGGAGCATGGAATCGGCCAGCTACGGGTAGAATCGCTTGAGAAGTATCGCGCGCCTGTTGAGCTGGAACTAATGCGAACCATCAAGGATGCAATTGATCCCACATGGATGATGAACCCAGGAAAAGTGCTAAGCCTCGCACGTTAAGCAGACGCGCTGCGGCTGTGAAGATTCGAGCGCGGCCGATCGTTCGCCCGGTACGCCTATCCGACCAGGTTATTGAGTCGCTGCGCAATGACATTGAGTCTGGCCGCAGCGCTCCGGGCTCGCGCCTGCCCACCGAAAAGGAGCTTACTGAGAGTTTCAACGTCAGCCGAACGGTCATCCGAGAGGCGATATCGCGCCTGCAGACCGATGGGCTGGTGCTCGCCAAGCAGGGATCCGGCATCTACGTCGCAGATCCAACCGAGGTCGCCCGCTCGTTTCGGCTCGGTGTGGAAGACAGCGAACAGAAGACATCGATCCGTGAAATCTATGAACTGCGCATCGGGGTGGAAAGCGAAGCGGCCGCGCTGGCCGCGGTACGGCGCACGAAAACGGATCTCACATTGCTGGAAAGGGCGTTGAAGGCTCTCGCATCCGCCAAGAATTTCGACGGTGGTGTCGATGCCGACATCACGTTCCATCGCTTAATCGCGCAATTGTCGAAAAACTCGGCCATTCTACGGTTCCAGGAATTCCTCGCTGCGATGTTGGGGGAGGCGATCAAGGTCGCACGCGGCAACTCAGCGCGCCATTCCGGGTTGGCGGAAAAGGTACTCGATGAGCATGTCAGGATATTCGAGGCGATCGCCGCTGGCGACGCGGAGGAAGCAAGACGCGCCGCGCGCCATCACCTCGTCAACGCGCAGGAGCGATTGAACCTTCATCAGAAGCACGGCTAGCCGCTTGGCGCCCGCTTCCGCGGGACTGGAAGCGCAGTTGCGACCGCGCTTCCACTACGGTGCGATGCCTATTTGCCATTGGTGGCGATATAGTCCGCCATCAGCGACATCAGTTCGAACATCACCACCATCGCATTCATGGCCGTGATCTGGTTCGGGCTGTCCTTGGTCGGCATCAGGCAGACGACGTCGGCGCCCACGATGTTGAGACCGCGCAAGCCCTGCAGCATGCGCACGGCCTCGCCGATGCGGATGCCCGGATAGCCCGGCTCGATGTTCGACACGCCGGGAGCGTCCGCCGGGTCAAGGGAATCGAGATCGAACGTGACGTAGACCGGCGCGTCGCCGATGCGCTCGCGCAGGATGTCGATCACGCCGCGGGGGCCGATCTCCTCGAATTCGTCCATGCCGACGATCCGGTAGCCGAGTTCCTCGCTAGTGTTGCGCGAGCCGGGCGTGCCGACATTGGGGCGGATGCCGACCTGGGTCGAACGATGGGCGTCGACGTGGCCCTCTTCGACGAGATAGCTCGCCCAGTGTGCGGCGGAGCGACGGTTGCCAAGCCAGTGCGGCAGGTGGTTGTAGCTGTCGGTGTGCGAATCGAAGTGGACGAGCGCCACCTTTTCGCCCTTGGTCAGCCGGGAATGCTTGCCCGCGACCGCCTTGACCAGCGGCCCGGTGATCGCATGGTCACCGCCCATCGACACCAGACGGGTGCCAACCTTGTCGAAGCGCTTGGCGAAGGCCTCGATGTGTTCGACGCAGATGTCGTTGACCATCGCCTCCGGCAACGGCACGTCGCCGGCATCGTTGATGCGGCAGACATCCCACGGAATGAAGTTGAAGCGGCCATGGCCGCGACGATACAACGCCGACACGTTCCGGACCGCGCGGGGTCCGAGGTGCTGGTCGCGCTCGGTCGAGCCGTTGCCGGAACTGTGCGGCACACCGATCAGCGCGATATCGCTCTCTGCCGGATCTTCCTGCCATGGGCAGCGGTAGAAGGTCGGGATGCCCCACCAATACCAGCGCTCCATCTCCTTCTTCGCCGTTTCAACATCGTACTCGGACATCGTTTACTCCTTCTCCTGTTTTTCCCGCCGGTTCCGCCGGTGTGAAATTGATTGCGCTTCGCGTTTGACTAGGGCTTTCCGGTCAGGAAGGCGGCGCCTTCCCGGATCTCCAGCACGCTCGGCACGGTGCGGGTTGCGGCCGCGGCCAGCTCTGCCCGCAATTGATCGAAACTCTCGATGTGCGCACCGTGGCATCCGAAACCGCGCGCGATCGTCACAAAGTCGGGAACGACAAGGTCGACCCCAAGTGGCGCTATCCCGTCGGCGGCCATGCAGTTGCGAATTTCGCCGTAGCCGTCGTTGTTCCACAGCAGCACGATGACGGGCTGCTGCGCCTCGACTGCGGCCGCGAGTTCACCGATCGAAAAGAGCACGCCGCCGTCGCCCACCAGGGCAATGACGGGGCGCTCACCGACGCCGATTGCAGCGCCGATCGCAGCCGGAAGACCATAGCCGAGCGTGCCGTATCCGGTGCTCGCATTGAAGAAGGACCTGGGCTGGCGCGCGCGGAAGAACTGGTTCGCCGCATAGACCGTCTGGGTCGAATCCCCGACGAAGACTGCATCGGGCAACGCCGCGTCGACGGCCTCCATCAGGCGGCGATAGGGCTCGATGCCCGGAGGCAGTGCTTCAGCGCCCGCGGCACGGAGCGCGGAGGCGCGTCGCACACCCTCACCCTGTTCACGTGGCGTTACACGATCGGTCAGGCCCTGGAGTGCGGCCGCCGCATCGCCGAAGAGAGGCAGATCGGCGAAGGGGCGCCGCGTCAATTGCTCGGAATCGATGTCGATCCGGATCAGCTGGCCGGAAACAACCGGCTCGACCGGAAGCGGATACATCTCGGTCTCGCCGAGTTCCGTGCCGACGGCAAGTACGACGTCCGCGCAGCGCAGGGCCTCGAGCATCGGCGATGCCCCCAGATTTTCCCCTGCCAGCAGCGGATGGCCCGGCGGCAGGATGCCGCGACCGTTGACCGTCAGGATTGTCGGCGCGTCGAGAATCTCGACCAGCCGGCGCGCCTCGGCCGCTGCCGAGACTGCACCCCCCCCGAGCACGACCAGCGGCGTACGTGCCCGCCGCAACATCTCGGCCGCCGCATCGAGTGCAGCCGCCGCCGGCGCTGGTCGGGCCGGCAACGGCGAGACGGCGAGAGGACCGTCATCGACCACGGCCGCAAGCACGTCGACCGGAATTTCCAGGTAGACCGGCCGGGGACGACTGCCGGAAAACACTGCCATGGCTCGCGCCATCGCTTCGGGAAGCTGTGCCGGGCTCAGAATGGTCTGGCTGAACGCGGATACTTCGGCCGCCAGGTTGCGTTGCGCCCGCAGTTCGTGCAACGCGCCGACCGGCGATCCAAGCTGGTCACGCGGACAGACGGTCGAGATGACCAGCATCGGCACCGAATCCGCGTAGGCCTGCCCCATGGCCGTGAGGATGTTGGTCAGGCCCGGCCCGCTTACGGTGAAGCAGGCGGCGACCTTGCCGGTGGCGCGTGCATAACCGTCCGCCATGAAGCCTGCCCCTTGTTCATGGCGGGGCGTGATATGACGGATCGTCGAGCCCGCCAGGCCGCGATAGAGCTCCACATTGTGGACCCCGGGAATGCCGAAGATCACCTCGATCCCATAGGCTTCCAGCAAACGGATGGTCATCCCTGCACAAGTCGGCATGGCCTCGTCCTTCAATTTTTCGGGGATGCAGTGATTGCTGTCAGTGCAGCAGCTGCGAGAGGAAATTGCGTGCCCGATCCGACTTCGGGGCGTCGAAGAACTCATCAGGCGGCGCCACCTCGACCACCTGCCCGGCGTCCATGAAGATGATGCGGTCTGCGACCTTGCGGGCAAAACCCATCTCGTGGGTGACGCACAGCATCGTCATTCCGCCGCCCGCCAGCTCGACCATCACGTCCAGCACTTCCCCCACCATCTCCGGATCGAGCGCCGAGGTCGGCTCGTCGAACAGCATGACTTCCGGCTCCATGCAGAGAGCGCGGGCAATCGCCACGCGCTGCTGTTGGCCGCCGGAAAGCTGGCTCGGCATCTTGTGGGCCTGGTTGGCGATATGGACCCGCCCCAGCAGCCGGATCGCGGTCTCCTCGGCTTCGGCGCGCGACTTGCCGCGCACTTTCATTGGCGCGAGAACGCAATTCTCCAGCACCGATAGATGCGGGAAAAGATTGAAGCCCTGAAACACCATGCCGACTTCGCAACGGATCGTTCCAACATTCTTGGTGTTGCCGTCCAGTTCGACATTGTTGACATGGATCGTGCCGACATCATGCGGCGACAGATGGTTGATGCACCGGATCAGGGTGGATTTGCCGGAGCCGGACGGTCCGCATATGACAATTTTCTCGCCCTTGCTCACCGACAGGTTAATCCCCTGGAGAACCTGGAAGGCACCGTAGTTCTTGCCGACATTGGTCAGCCGAATGATCTCGCTCATGAATGTCTCCTTGTTCCTATGGCCTCAGGCGCGGCGCATCAGCGCCATGGCCTTCTGAACGGCGCCGGCGTCGCCGGCGGCCTCGACTCGGGAGCGATCCCAGCTGTACTTGCGCTCGAGCTTGCCCTGCAGGAAGACCAGCGTGTAGACCATGATCAGGTAGTAGACGAGCGCTGCAGCGTAATACTCAGAGAACTGGAACGTGGTGGAAACCGCGCGTGAGGCGGCGCTCATCAGTTCCTGCAGCGAGATCACCGAGGCGAGCGATGTGATCTTCAGCAATGTGATGAACTCGTTGGCGGTCGGCGGGATCGCCACCCGCATGGCCTGCGGCAGCGTCACATAACGGAATATCTGGAAGCGGCTGAGGCCCAGCGCCTTGCCGGCATCTTCCTGACCCGGATCGACCGCCTTCAGCGCCGCCCGGTTGATCTCGACCTGATAAGCTGCCTCGTTCAGGCTCAGTGCGATCCAGGCCGCGAGGAACGGCGTGAACCACGGCTCGCGGAAAATGGGGAAGAACTGCGGCAGCGCGTTCCAGACGAACAGCAGTTGCAGCAGCGTCGGCGCACCGCGCAGAACGCCCACAAGTCCCTTCAACGTTTTCGGCAAAAGGCCGCCCCCGCGGTTAATGGTCACCGCCACAGGGATCGAGATCAGGATGCCGACGCCATGCGACAGGACCGACAGGATGACGGTGATGCAAGCGCCGCGGAAGAACGCCTCCGACGTGAGCGCACCCCAGAAGGCTGAAAAATCGAAAGTCATGTGAACTGGCCTTGGTTTTCTCGGGACCGATGCGAAACCAGGACACGGCCCGCGTACTGCGCGGACCGGCCATGAAAGGCGCGAAGACGGCTGGAGCCATCCTGCGCGCGCTTGCGCCAAATTACTTGGCGACGGCGATCGCCTCCGGCGACAGCTGCCATTTTTCGGTGATCGTCTTCAGCGTCCCCTTCTCCGCAAGAGCGGCGAGCGCTGCCTCGACGGCCTGCTTGTCGTCGCCGTTGCGACGCAGGTAGACGCCGAACCGGTCCTGACCCGGGAAGGTATAGACAATCTTCAGCTGCCCGGGCTGCTGGAGCTCGCGATAGGCAAGCTCGGTGTCCTGCGAAACGGCGGCGGCGGCGCGGCCCACCAGAACCTGCTGGATGACGTCCGTCTGCTTCGGATAGGTCTGGATGCTGATTTCCGCCTTGCCGTCGGCCTTCAGCTTGGCGCTGACCTTCTCAAGCTCCTCGACATAGTGCGTTCCCGACTGCACGGCGACGACCTTGCCGGCAAGGTCAGCCGGATCGGCGATGGCCAGATCGCTCTTGGCAGACGTGAAGGCGACGAGGGCGGTTCCGAGGTAGGACGCAGCGTCGTAGGTCTTGGTGCGCTCCTCGGTGACGAGGATGCCGCTGATGACGGCGTTGCAGCGCTGCGCCTCGAGGCCTGGAAGAAGGCCGGTGAACTCCGACACGACGATCCGCGGCTCGACGCCCCAGTGTGCAGCCAGCGCCTCAGCCACGTCAATGTCGTAACCGACCGGCTTCTGATCGCCGGCCGCCTCGAAGAATTCCATCGGCGGGAAAGTCGCGTCCGTGCAGACGACAAATTCACCCTTGTCGATGAAGCTCGGACGGATTTCTTCGGCTGCCAACGATACGGCCGTCGACGCGGCCAATGCCGCAAGCGCGATGCACGAAATTTTGGTTGCGTGAGCCACTGGTTTCCTCCCCTTTGGCAAAGTCGTAAAGCCCGACCTGTTCGGGTTGGATATAGGGCTCTCATAAAGTACGCTATGTGTCAACTAAGTTCTTTATTGGCGAACTTCTATTGCACTGGCTTGGGGTTCGCTGGTATCTTCGCAGTCGGAAGAGACTCATTTAAGGTAGTTCCATGGCAGACACCCCAACCTCCAAAGCCGGCGCAAAGCCGCCGCCGCGCATCGGTCATGTCTTGCGCGAAAGACGGCGCCAGTTGGACATGACGCTCGAGGCCGTGGCCGAAGCCACATCCCTGACAAAGGGCTTTCTGAGCGACATCGAGCGCGACAAGACATCGCCGTCGGTCGCATCACTGGTGAAGCTTTGCGAAGTGCTGGGCCTGCCGGTCGGCGATCTGTTCAATTCCCCCGAGTCGGCTGTCGTGAAGGCCGAAGAACGAACCCCCATCAAGTTTGGCGGGACTGGCGTCTCCGACCATCTGCTGACCCCCAGCGGGAGCATGCGGCTGCAGGCGATCTGGAGTGAGATTGAACCGAAAGGCACCGGCGGCGAGCAGCTCTATGCGCTGCGGGCGGAAGAGGAGTTCATCATCGTCCTGTCAGGAGAGCTGGCCCTGAAGCTGGAGGACGAGACGTTCATCCTGCGCGAAGGCGACGCCATGACATTCGACCCCCGACGCCCGCATACCTTCTACAACCCTTCCGAGACCGAGCCGACCGCCGCGATCTTTGTCATGACGCCAAGACCCCGGTGAAGGCACTGGGGCTTGGGGCCGCCTCTGGCGCCCCCAAGCCGACGGCATCAGGGTTCGCGGGCGGCGACCGCATCGATCTCGATCAGCAGGCCGGGAGCGACAAACCCCGAGACAATGACGACGGTCGAGGCAGGCGGCGGTTCCGGCATGCGCAGATCACGCCATTTCTTGTAGCCGCCGACATGTTCGGCACTCGTGAGGAAGCCTTGCACCTTAACAAGATTGGCCATCGTCATGCCGTGGTCGGCGAGCAGCCGCTCGATGTAGTCCCAGGTCAGTTCGGCCTGGCGGTCAAAATCGGCGGGAATACTGCCGTCGGCCTCGAGGCCCACCTGACCGGACAGGAAGAGGTACTCGGCATTGCGCTCGACGCGCACCGACTGCGAATAGCGGCTCGGCGGCACGGGCACGCCAGCGGGATTGCGAAAATCTGCCATAGGTTCATTTTCCTTTCGTGCGGTTCAGGATGTGGGTCGCTCCAGCCAGTCCAGCAGGCGATAGAACTCGCCGACGACCGGCAGGAACCAGGGATGGCCCTGGTATCCGGGCATGGTGGTGAAGCGGGTGCGGGCAAAGGCGGTATCGCCGCCCCGCCCGAGGATGCGCCGGCCGATACGGTCGCCGAAATAGCTCATCAGGGCGACGCCCTGGCCGCAGCAACCGAGCGCGAAATGAATGCCTTCATGCTGGCCGACATGCGGCACCTTCTGGAAGGTGAAGGCCACGCTTCCGGTCCAGCTGTGCGCCACCCGCGCCTTGGCGAGCGAGGGGAACACCGTGGACATCGCCGCATGCAGACGTGCCGCGCTTTCGTTCGTGCTGATCGGACGGAAGCTGGTGCGTCCGCCGAAGATCATGCGCGTACCGTCCGGCGACAGGCGGTAATAGAACAGGTTGCGCTTGGTATCCTGGATCATCCGTGCGGCCGGGATCAGGGCGCGCAGTTCGGCCGGATCCATCTGTTCCGTGGCGATGATGTAGCTGCCGATCGGGATCACCCGGCGCCGGAACCAAGGCATGCCCGGATCGGTATAAGCGTTCGTCGCTACCACCACCTGCCCGGCCTGCACACTGCCGCGATCGGTATCGACCGTGTAGCCGGCACCTTGCCGATATGTCCGCCGCACACGGCAGCGGCTGCGGAAAGAAACGCCCGCAGCGCGGCACGCAGCCACGAGCCCTGCGTGATACTTGGCGGGATGCAGCCCGCCCGCCATCGTCGTCGTGCGTCCGCCATAGTAGATGCCGGAGGCAAGTTCTCTCTGTTGCTCGGCCGCCGGCACCATCTGCGTCTCTACACCCAGGGCCGCCAATTCCTCGGCCTCGCGCGCCAACCCGTCGTAGTGCTTGGGCGCATAGGCGGCAAAATACATCCCCATGCGCTCGTAGTCACAGGCGATGCCCTTTTCTGCGATCGACTGCTCGAGGAACAGGACGGAATCCTGCGCCTCCTGAAACAGCGCGTTGGCCGTGTCGCGGTCATAAGCGGCACAAAGCTCCTTGTGCGACAACTTCAGCGTCCCGGACACCATGCCGCCGTTGCGGGTGCTGGCGCCGAAGCCGAGGTCGTCCGCGTCGATGACAACAACGGAGAGGCCACCCGACGCCAGCCGGTGGGCAGCAGACAGCCCTGTGTAGCCGGATCCTATGATGGCAACGTCACAGGCGCCTGGGACGGGTTCCATATCGGTTGGAGGGCTGGACTCGCGGACCTGCCACCAATACGGATCGCTTGCTATGTCTTGGAACCGTGCAGTTTGCAAAAGGTCGCCCTCGCCTATAAATGAACTTTATTCGTTTATAGCGAACTTTTTGAAATGGGCAAGGGTTCGTCGATCCGCTCGCCTTGAACGGAATCGAACTGCAGGCCGGCGGTGAGAAAAAGCTATCTCACGACCACGATTTTCGCGGCTTACGGCGCGGAGAGTGCCCCACATTCCGAGAACATGCAGCCGTCTTTATAGGGTTATCGCGCGCCCTGAAAAGCTTGTGACAGGCTCTTGCCGTTTTTTGATCGAGCATTCGTCAGCCAACGATTGAAGTCCTTCGTTGCCGGCTTCAATCGCCTGCGAGGCTCCGCCATTCTTCGACATAGACTGCCGCCGCCTTCGGGAGCGACGCCTCGACCGGTCGCAACCGCGGCTTCATGACACTTTCAACTGCGAGGCACGCCGCACCGACGCTGGTGCCGGTCGCGCTTTCGCCGACCAGCACATCGCGGCTGGTGGCCGTCTTCAGCATCACAAGGTAAGGACCATTCGCCGCAAAGGGCCCTTCGACGATGACGGGTCCGTCCGCGCCAATCAGCGACAGGCACGTGGCAGTCATCAGGGCCAGGTGGAAGGCGATCACGACCTGGACCTCGTCGTCGCTCAATGCGTCGCGATCGACGGTCCATCTTGCCTCGCGCCCGGGATAGGGCCCGGAATCGCCGGGGATGGATGGGAGCAGCATTGCCCGGCGCGCGAGAACCGATGTAATCGCCGCCACGCCGATCGGAGCGTTCGTGCCGCCAAGCAGTGAGAACGCCCGGCCGCCCATGAAGCGGGCCGAGGGCACCGGATCGCCGAGTGCATTGACGTTGACCAACGTGTCGCGCTGCTCATCGAGCGCCGTCGGCTTTGCTCCCATCGCCATCGACACGACCCAGGTACCGGTCGACACGACGGCATAGGGCGAGGGCATCGTCAGGACATAGGGAAGCAGCGAGGCATTGGAATCGTGAATACCGCAATAGACGGGCGTGTCGGCGGCAAGGCCGGTCGCCGCCGCGACCTCCTGCTTGATCTTGCCGAGTATGTCGGACGCCTTGTGCAGCGGAGGCATGAGGCGGGCCCAACCTTGCCTTTCGACCAGCGTCGAAAAGCAGCGGTTCTCCGGTTCCCACAGATCGGCATGGCAACCAAGCGACGTCACCTCGCTGCTTGCAACGCCCGTCAGCCGCAGGGACCAATACTGGGCATACATGAGAATGGCAGCAGCGTTTGCGAAGCCTTTAGGAAAGCGGCGCTGCTGCCAGTAGAGCTGCATCCCGGCATTGAGCCCGACCGGAAGCCTTGGCGTGCCGGTTTCGGAAAAGGCAGGCCGAAGCGCCTCATATTCATCACGCAGATCCTGTGGCCCGACATGTTCATAATCGAGCACCGGCAGGGCCAGATCGCCGTTCGCATCGACCAGCACGGCGGTCGCCCCGTGTGTCGTGACCGAGATGCGGTCGATCCGCCGCTCGGCATTGAGTTCCTTCAGGCTCTCCAGAGTGAAGGTCCAGAGCCGTTCCGTGTCGAAATGCGGATAGGGCGGCGCATCGACGACGCCGTTAGGCGTCGTGCGCACGGCGACCTCGCCAAGAGTGTCCCCGTCGACGAGCACCACCTTGGCATTCGTCTTGCCGATATCGATGACGGCGATCGTCCTTGCCATTCTCCGGCTCACTCCATCTGGAAGACGGTGCGGAGCGGAACGGCGACCGGTTCGTTGTCCGGTTTCGTTTCCATGACGTCGGCCATGTGAGCCCACCAGCGCTTCATCACCGGATGTTGCGGCAGCCGGTCCATGGCATGGTCGTCGCGCCGCCACAGGACGCCGAACAGAAGGTTCGTCTCCTCGTCGAGGTGGATCGAGTAGTCCGAGACGCCCGCTTCTTTCAGCAATGCCGAAAGCTCCGGCCAGATTGCGTCGTGGCGCGCCTTGTATTCCTGGGCCATGCCGGGGTTGAGGCGCATGCGGAAGGCATATTTTTCCATACCGGTCCTCAGTGGCTGAAGCGACGCTTGAAGCGGCCGTACAGGATGGGCAACGCGATGACAGAGATCAGAAGCAGGCCGATGAAGATCGACATGACGATGCCCGGCACGTTCAGCAGGCCGAAGCCGAAGGTGACCATGCCCATGATCAGCGCCGCCAGCACCACGCCGCCGATCGTGCCCGATCCGCCGAGAATGCTGACGCCACCGAGAACCACCATCGTCACGATCTCGAGCTCCCAGCCGAGCGCGATCGACGGGCGAGTCGAACCCAGGCGCGAGGTCAGGCAGATCGAGGCGATGGCCGACATCAGACCGGTCAGCAGGAAGAGTATGAACTTGACCCGCGCCACCCGGACACCGGAGAAGAGCGCCGCCGTCTGGTTATTGCCGATCGCGTAGACCGCACGACCGAAATTCGTCTTGTGCAGCAATACCGCATAGAAGATCGCGAAGCCCAGGAACAGGCAGAACTCGAAGGAGAACACCCACCAGACATAGCCCTGCCCGAAGAAGGAGAAGCTTGCCGGATATTCGGTAAACGCCTGGTCGCCGAGAATGATGAAGGCGGTGCCGCGGAACAGGCTCATCGTGCCGATCGTGACGACGATCGAGGGCAGGCCGAGGCGGGTGACGAGAAGACCATTGATCGCGCCGCAGGCAAGCCCGACCGCAAGTCCGACCACCACAAGCGCCGGCGTATCGAAGCCCTGTGTCGCCGCGTAGCCCATGGCCGTTGAGGTCAGTGCGACGATCGCCGCGACCGACAGGTCGATCTCGCCGGCAATGATGACCAGCGCCATGGCAAAGGCGATCATCGCCTTTTCGGTGAAGTTGAATGTCGCGTCGGACAGGTTCCACGGATCGAGGAAGTAGGGGGACGCCAGCGAATTGGCGATGAAGATCAGGATCGCCACGACCACGAGTAGGCTTTCCCAGCTCTTCAGGAAGCGGGCGCCGCGACTCTGCAGCCGGTCGGGAATGTGGCGCGTCTGGATGTTCGCCTCGGACATCAGTGCGCCTCCGCCTTCTTCAGAATGACCCTGCCCTTGCGGCGCTCGGCGCGGGCGTTGACGGCAACGGCGATGATGATGACCGTGCCGGAAATCGCCATTTGGGCGAAGGGCGAGATGTTGATGACCGGAAGCGCGTTCTTGATGACGCCGAGAAATAGGGCCCCGAGGACGGCGCCGGGTACCGAACCGATGCCGCCGGCGATCGAAATGCCGCCAATCACGCAGGCGGCGATGATGTCGAGTTCGAAGCCGAGTGCGATGTCCACATAGGCGACCGCATAGCGCGACACCCAGAGATAGCCGGCAAGTCCCGCCAGCGTACCGGACAGGCAATAGGCAAGGAAGCGGGTGCGGCCGACATCGATGCCGGTATAGATCGCCGCATGCGGATTGCCGCCAACCGCATAGAAGGCGCGGCCGAGCGCGGTCCGGGTCATGACGACGAGCATGATGGCGATGATGACGATGGAGAACCAGGAGAGCGTCGGAATGCCGAAGAGATCTGCCCGCGGCAGCCCCTTGAAGGCCGCACTCATCTGGTGGGCGTTGATCCACTGGCCGCTGGTCAGAAGGAAGATGGTGCCGCGATAGATCGTCAGCGTGCCGAGCGTCACGACGATCGGCGGAATGTCGAGCTTCCAGACCAGGAGGCCGTTGATCGAGCCGAGGAGCGCGCCGAGCGCCATGGCCGCAAGAATGATCAGCGGGATCGGCAGGCCGGGATGCGCCAGGTTGATCAGGCCGGCGACCATGCCGCACAGCGCGAGATTCGCCGCCATCGACAGGTCGATGCAGCGCGTGAGGATCACCGCCATCTGACCAAGCGCGAGGATGATCAGGATCGAGGTGTCATTATAGACGCGGCCGAGATTGGCCGGCTGGACGAAGCCCGGGAAGCGCAGTGCGATCAGCGCGACCAGCGCCAGGATCGCCACGACCAGCAGGGCTTCGCGGTTCTTGAGAAGCATGTTCATTGCGCGGTCTCCGAAATGCCTGCGGCGGCGCGCACCAGTTTTTCCGCGGTGAGTTCGGCACGGTTGAACTCACCTGCCATCCGCCCCTCGCGCATGACGATGACGCGGTCGGACATGCCCATGATCTCGGGGATTTCCGATGACACCATGATGACGCTGAGCCCCTGGGCCGCAAGCTCGCTCATGAAGGCGTGCACGGCGGCCTTGGAGCCGATGTCGATACCCTTGGTCGGCTCGTCGAGAATGATGACCTTCGGCTTCGTCGCCAGCCACTTGGCGATCACCACCTTCTGCTGGTTGCCGCCGGAAAGCGTGCCGACATCCTGGTCGAGCGCGGCGGCGCGCAGATCGAGCCGGGCGGTGTATTCGCGCGCCAGCCTGAATTCCTCGGCCATCCGCAAAAATCCCGAACGCGACGTGCGGGTGAGCGACGGCAGGGTGACGTTCTGGAAGATCGGCATTCCGATGATCGCGCCCTGCCGGCCGCGCTCCTCCGGCACATAGACGATGCCGGCCTCGATCGCTTCGGCCGGCGAGCGGATGACCAGCACCTGCCCGTCCAGACGCACCGCGCCCGCGGACGGCCGGGTGATGCCGATCAGCGACTGCATGAACTCGGAGCGCCCGGCACCGACGAGGCCGTAGAAGCCGAGGATCTCGCCGCGACGCAGTTCGAAACTGATGTCCTCAAATTCGGTCGGATGGCGGTAGCCGGAGACGGTCAGCACCGGCTCGCCGATCTGAGCCTCCTGCTTGGGGAAGACCTGGCCGACGTCGCGGCCGACCATCATGCGCACGAGGTCGTCCTGGCGTGTGCCGGCGATCAGCCCCTCGCCGACCATGCGGCCATCGCGGAAGACGGTGTAGCGGTCGGCAATGCGAAAGATCTCGTCGAACTTGTGGCTGATGAAGAGGATCGCCTTGCCGTCTGCCTTCAGGCGGTCGATCAGTTCGTAAAGCTCATGGATCTCCTTGTAGGAAAGAGCAGCGGTCGGCTCATCCATGATAACGACGCGTGCATCGATCGACAGCGCGCGGGCGATCGCCACCAGATGCTTGCTGGCGATGCCGAGGTCGCGCAGGCGGATCGTCGGATCGAGATCGGCACCGACGCGCTGAAGCAGCTTGCGGGCATCGGCGTTCAGCTTCGCCCAGTCGATGAGGCCAAGCCGCGTGCGCGGCGCATGACCGAGGAAGATGTTTTCGGCGACGGAGAGTTCGTCGAACAGGACCGTTTCCTGATGGATCGCGGTGACGCCGGCCCTCGCGGCGGCGCTTGCGGTCGGGAAATGGGTCTCCGTGCCGTCGACGCGGATCGTACCGGCGTCCGGCTGATAGATGCCGGTGAGGATTTTCACCAGCGTCGATTTTCCTGCACCATTCTCGCCGACCAGGGCCGTCACGGAACCGGGATAGAGCGACAGTGAGACCTCGGAGAGCGCGCGCACGCCGGGGAAGGTCTTCGAGATCCCCTCCAGCGCGATCGCCGGCTTCGTCCGCGATGTGGTCGTGTCCTGCAACAAACGTTCATCCGCCGGGTTGGTTTGTCGAAAGCGGAGCCGCAAATCGCGCCGCGCTGCTTAGATTCTGCCCCTCACCCTAGCCCTCTCCCCGCGAGCGGGGAGAGGGGATACTGCCGCATATGCCGCACAGCTGGCGGCCGAAGCACCGCCACGGGGAGAAGGTGGCCGGCAGGCCGGATGAGGGGCATTGCAAGCCGTTGGCCCGCACACACTCCCGGCCACCATCCGCCAGATCAGAAGATCTTGGCGAATTCCTCGACGTTCGAGGCGTCGTAGACAAACGGGTCGGCCATTGCGCCTTCGTTCTTGTCGTCGAGCTTGACCTTGCCCATGCGGCCCATGTTCAGTTCTGCGCCGGGCTTGGCTTCTGCGCCACCGATCAGGTCGTTGGCGATCATGGTTGCCGAGTAGCCAAGGTCGATCGGGTTCCAGATCGCGAACGACTTGGACGAACCGGCCTTCACGTGACCTGCCATTTCGGAGGGAAGGCCGAGGCCGGTGACGTTGATCTGGCCGGTCTTGCCCGCGTCCTCGACGGCCTGGGCTGCGGCCACGATACCGACGGAGGTCGGCGCGATGATCGCCTTCAGGTCCGGGTAGGACTGGATGAGGCCTTGCGTCTCGCGATAGGACTTGTCGGCCAGGTCATCGCCATAGACGGTCGTCACGATGTTCACGCCCGCATAGTTCGGCAGGACCTTCTTCATCTCCTCGATCCAGGTGTTCTGGTTGGTCGCGGTGGCGGAAGCCGACAGGATCGCCACGTCACCCTTGCCCTCCGGCAGGTTGTCGGCGGCCATCTTGACGCACATGTTGCCGATCAAGGCGTTGGACGACGGGTTCAGGTGCATCAGGCGGCCTTCGGGGGCCACGCCGGAATCCCAGGAGATGACCTTGATGCCGCGATCCATCGCCTTCTTCAGCGCCGGAACGAGCGCGTCGGTGTCGTTGGCGGAAACAGCGATCGCGTCGACCTTCTGGGCGATCAGCGAGTTGATTACCTCGATCTGCGCCTCGGCGGTGGTCGTCGTCGGGCCGGTGTAGATCACTTCGACGTCGCCGAGTTCCTTGGCGGCTTCCTGCGCGCCCTTGTTGGCGGCTTCGAAGAAGCCGATGCCGAGTGCCTTGACGACGAGGGCGATCTTCTTGTCGGCTGCGTTGGCGGTTCCGGCAAGCGCCGTCGAAACGGCTGCTGCCATCAGCAATGCTTTCCAGATCTTCATGTCCAAGTCCTCCCTGACTGGTTCGTTCCCCTCCCCTGCCGGCCCTATGCCTGCGAGGGAGCATTCTCCACCTGCACCGCCGCCCGAACGTCAGCGACGATCAGGTTGACGCCGGCATTTTCCAGCATCGAGGCTTCCCGGTCCTCGATGCCCGAATCCGTGATCACCGTGGCAATGCGCTTCAGCCCGCACAGGATCAGGCTGGAGCGCTTCCGGAATTTCGAGGAGTCGACCAGCACGACGAGATCGTCCGCCTGGTCGATCAGCTTCTGCTCGGCCTGAATGAGCAGCGGATCGGCCTCCATCAGCCCGAGTGGCCCAAGGCCCTGCGCCCCCATGAACATGCGCCGCGCATAGAAGTTGCGCGTCACGTCGTTGTCGAAGGGGCTGAGGATGATGTTCTGCTCGCGGTAGATCGTGCCACCCGACAGCATCACCGTGTTCTTGGAATGCTTCAAAAGGTGTTCGGCGATCGGAAACGAGTTGGTGAACACCTGCATGCGGCGGTTCGCCAGGAAATGCACCATTTGGAACGTCGTCGTGCCGCCATTGATGATGATCGGCTCGCCATCCTCGCAGAGCGCGACCGCTTCCTTGGCGATCGCCTGCTTCTGCTTGGCATGCAGCACCTCGTTGACGTGGAAGGGGCGACCGGCGAGCCCGGGAAACTGCGGTGGATTGATCGCCTCCGCACCGCCACGCACGCGTCGGAGGCGCTTCTGCAGGTGTAGGGCCGCAATATCGCGCCGGATCGTTGCCTCGGAACTGTCCGTCATCTCCACCAGGTCCTGCACCGTGACAACGGGCTTGTCCTGGACGGCCGACAGAATGACCCGATGTCGTTCCTTCTCGTGCATGGCTCCTCCTGATTGCCTCATGCTTCCATCACGACCGCGCAATGTCAATCATGAGCAATCATATTTTTTCATTGTGCAGCGCAGTATGACTGAATTTGATCGTTTGTGATTGACATTGTCGCGATATCCGTGAAATTTTACTCCATCAAATTCGACAGGCGACCGCCAGGGTCGCACGACAAACGACCGGGAGGAATTGCCGATGTTGGACAAGCAACAAGGGTCGCGCCTTGCCAATCTCTGGGACGAGGCGAAGGCCGCTTCGATGAGCGAATCCGAGCGTCTTCTCTATCGCTCCAACCTGCTCGGCTCCGACAAGCGCATCACCAACTACGGCGGCGGCAACACCTCGGCGAAGGTCATGGAGAAGGATCCGCTCGGCGGCGGGATGGTCGAGGTCCTGTGGGTCAAGGGCTCGGGCGGCGACGTCGGCACGATCAAGATGGACGGCTTCGCCACGCTTTATATGGACAAGCTCGAAGCCCTGAAGGGCCTCTACCGCGGGGTCGAGCACGAGGACGAGATGGTGGGCTACCTCCCCCACTGCACCTTCAACCTCAACCCGCGCGCTGCCTCGATCGACACGCCGCTGCACGCTTATGTGCCGAGGAAGCATGTCGACCACATGCACCCGGACGCGATCATCGCGATCGCCGCTGCGAAGAACAGCCGCGAGCTGACGCAGAAGATCTTCGGCGACGACATCGGCTGGCTGCCGTGGAAGCGGCCAGGCTACGAACTGGGCCTGTGGCTGGAAAGGTTCTGCAAGGAAAACCCGACGGCGCGCGGCGTCGTGCTCGAAAGCCACGGTCTCTTCACCTGGGCCGACACGGCCAGGGAATGCTACGAGACGACCGTCGAAATCATCAACAAGGCGATCGCCTGGTTCGAGGCGAACAACACCGCACCAGCTTTCGGTGGCGCGGTGAAGCCGGTGCTTGCCGCTGCCGAGCGGCGCGCGGTTGCCCGGAAGCTGATGCCGGTGATCCGCGGCATGATCAGCGCCGACGAGAAGAAGGTCGGCCATTTCGACGACAGCCAGGCGGTTCTCGATTTCGTCACCTCGAAGAACCTGGCAGCGCTCGCAACCCTTGGCACGAGCTGCCCGGACCATTTCCTGCGTACCAAGATCCGGCCGCTGGTCGTTTCCTTCGATCCGGCCAAGCCCGACGTGGATGCAACGCTTGCCGGCCTTGGCGATGCGGTCGCCGCCTATCGCACCGACTACGCCGGCTACTATGAGCGCTGCAAGCGCGCCGACAGCCCGGCGATGCGCGATCCCAACGCGGTCGTCTATCTCGTTCCCGGCGTCGGCATGATCACGTTTGCCAAGGACAAGGCGACGGCACGCATTTCGGCGGAGTTCTACGTCAACGCCATCAACGTGATGCGCGGCGCGTCCGGCGTCTCGACCTATGTCGGCCTGCCGGAACAGGAAGCCTTCGACATCGAATACTGGCTGCTGGAGGAAGCGAAGCTGCAGCGCATGCCGAAGCCGAAGAGCCTTGCCGGCCGCATCGCGCTCGTCACCGGCGGCGCCGGCGGCATCGGCAAGGCGACCGCCAACCGACTGATGGCGGAGGGCGCCTGCGTCGTTCTTGCAGACATCGACGTGGAAGCGCTGGCCGCGGCACAGGCCGAACTTGCCGGCCGCTACGGCAAGGATTTCGTCCGCTCCGTCGCGATGAACGTCATTGATGAGACGCTGGTCGAAAAGAGTTTCGCCGACACGCTCTCCGAATTCGGCGGCCTCGACATCCTCGTTTCGAATGCCGGCCTCGCCTCGTCGGCACCGATCGAGGAGACGACGCTCTCGCTGTGGAACAAGAACATCGACATTCTCGCGACCGGCTATTTCCTCGTCTCGCGCGAAGCCTTCAAGATCTTCCGCAAGCAGAGGTGCGGCGGCAACGTCGTCTTCGTCGCGTCAAAGAACGGTCTTGCCGCCTCTCCCGGCGCGTCCGCCTATTGCACGGCGAAGGCCGCCGAGATCCACCTCGCCCGCTGCCTGGCCCTTGAAGGCGCATCCGAGCAGATCCGCGTCAACGTGGTGAACCCGGATGCCGTTCTGCGCGGCTCGAAGATCTGGACGGGCGAGTGGAAGGAACAGCGCGCCGCCACCTACAAGACCGACGATCTGGAGGCGCACTACCGCGAGCGTTCCATGCTGAAGCTCTCGGTCTTCCCCGAGGACATTGCCGAAGCGATCTACTTCCTCGCCTCAGACATGTCGGCGAAATCGACCGGCAACATCATCAACGTCGACGCTGGCAACGCCCAGTCGTTCACGAGATAAGGTCAAGCCGGGGTTTGGGAGGAGCCAACATGAACATGATCTCGAAGGACGTGATCGCCGCCGAGAACGCGAAGCGCGCAACCGATCTGAAGAGCGACTATGCCCATCTCGGAGAACAGCTTGCCCGCCGCGGCGTCGATATCGATGAAGTAAAGAAGAAGGTCGCGGCTTACGCCGTCGCCGTTCCCTCCTGGGGGGTCGGCACCGGCGGCACGCGCTTTGCCCGCTTCCCGGGAGAAGGCGAGCCGCGCGACATCTTCGACAAGCTGGAGGACTGCGCCGTCATCCACGAGCTGACGCGGGCGACTCCGACCGTCTCGCTGCATATCCCTTGGGACAAGGTTGCCGACCTCGGAGCGCTGAAAGAAAAGGGCGAAGCGCTGGGCCTTGGCTTCGACGCCATGAACTCCAATACCTTCTCCGACACACCGGGCCAGGAGCATTCCTACAAGTTCGGCTCGCTTTCGCATGCCAATGCCGCGACGCGCCAGCAGGCGGTCGAGCACAATATCGAATGCATCGAGATCGGCCGAAAACTCGGCTCGAAGGCGCTGACGGTGTGGATCGGCGACGGCACGAACTTTCCGGGACAGGCCGATTTCACCAGAAGCTTCGAGCGCTATCTCGAGGCGATGAAGGCGATCTACAGACACCTGCCCAACGACTGGCGCATCTTCACCGAGCACAAGATGTACGAGCCGGCCTTCTACTCGACGGTCGTGCAGGACTGGGGTACCAACTACCTGATCGCCAAGGAATTGGGCGAGAAGGCCTATTGCCTCGTCGACCTCGGCCACCATGCACCGAACGTCAATATCGAGATGATCGTCGCCCGGCTGATCCAGTTCGGCAAGCTTGGGGGCTTCCATTTCAACGATTCCAAATATGGCGACGACGATCTGGATACGGGTTCGATCGATCCCTACCGCCTGTTCCTCGTCTTCAACGAGTTGGTGAACGCCGAAGAGCGCAAGGCCGAAGGCTTTGCCCCCGCGCATATGCTGGACCAGAGCCATAACGTCACCGACCCGATCGAAAGCCTGATGCGCAGTGCCACCGAAGTCTGCCGTGCCTATGCGCAGGCCCTGATCGTCGACCGGGCGGCGCTCACCGGCTATCAGGAAGGCAACGATGCATTGATGGCGTCGGAAACGCTGAAGGCTGCCTTCCGCACCGATGTCGAGCCGATGCTCGCCATGGCACGCTATGAAAACGGCGGGGCAATCGACCCGGTCAGCTGTTATCGCGCGGCGGGATACCGCGTGACGGTCGCCGCGGAACGCCCGGCCATTGCCAGCGGTGGTGGTGGGATCGTTTGAGGAATGATCGTCCAGGCGAGCCCCACTGCGACGCGGAGCTTCGGTCCTGCGGCGCGGCCTCAGATCATGCCCATCGTCGAGCATCGATCACACAAGTGGCTGAACAATCGCTCCGGATTTCAAAAGCGCGGTTCAAGGATTTAACCTGCATCACCGTTGGCGCCGCCGAGCTGGCGGCGAAAGTCGATCGGGATGCGCGAACCAGACCGCGCAGCCATTCAAGGCTCATTGAGGTTTCATTTAGTCGAGTTTCACCTAGGGTAGCAGTCGTAAAAGAATCTATTTCATATATGGAGCAAAGACCGATTGCCGTCGCGGCAACATTCACATCGGCTATTCATTGGGGGGAAAACGTGACGAAAGACGAAACGCTCGACCGTCGCATCCAGGAGGAGATCGAAGGTCGCATCGTTTCCGGCGATTGGCCGCCGGGGTATCGCATTCCCTTCGAGGTCGACCTGGCCGCGCAGTACGGCTGCTCGCGCATGACCGTCAACAAGGTGCTGACCCGGCTGGCCTCGGCGGGCCTGCTCGAGCGGCGCCGGCGATCGGGCACGGTGGTCACGCGTCCGGTTGCGCAATCGGCGGTGCTCGAGATCCACGACATCGAGTCGGAGGTCAGGAGCCTGAATCTCTCCTACGACTACCGGCTCGTGCGCCGCGTCCAGAGAAAGTTCCGAGCCGCCGACGCCGGGCGGCTGGCGCTGCCGCCGTCCGCCTCGATCCTCGAGCTGCACTGCATCCACCTCGCCGGCCGCAAGCCCTTCTGCCAGGAGGACCGCATTCTCAACCTCGATGCCGTACCGGAGGCCGCCGACGTTGATTTCACCGGCATCGCGCCGGGTCCCTGGCTGATCAACCAGGTTCCCTGGAGCACGGCCGAACACCTGATCAAGGCGGTGGCTGCGGACGAAGAGCAGGCCAAAGCGCTGGATATCGCCTCCGGCACCGCCTGCCTGGTCGTCGAGCGGCGCACCTGGAACGACAGCGGGCTGATCACCCATGTGCGGCTGACCTATCCCGGTGACCGGCATGCGCTGGTCGCGCAGTTCTCGCCACAGGCGAGGGTTTGACGATCCGCCTCATGCCGTAAGCCAGCGTCCGAGCGCGGCCAGGAACCGGTCATTTTCGGCGGGGCTGCCGACCGTGACCCGGACGAAGGTCTCAAAACCCTTCTCCTTCCACGGCTTGACGATGATCCCTTCCGACAGGAAGTGGTCCATCGCCGCCTGGCTGTCGCGGCGGACGTCAAGAAAGAGGAAGTTCGTCTGCGATTTCGGCGCGAACAGGCCCATGGCCGCGACCGCCGCCGCCATCCGCTCGCGCTCCGCCTTCACTGCGGCCACTGAGCGGTGCATCCAATCCTCGTCCTCCAATGCCGCGACCGCAGCTATCTGGGCCGCCGCATTGACGTTGAACGGCGTTTTTGCCGAGGTCATCGTCCGGGCCAGGCGCTCATCGGACGTGACGGCGTAGCCGACACGGAGCCCGGCAAGGCCATAGGCCTTCGAGAACGTGCGCAGCACCACATGCGAGAGCGCCGTGTCGCGCAAAACCTTGAGGCCGTCCGGGGTGTCGCCGTCGGTGAACTCGAAATAGGCTTCGTCGAGGACGAACAGCGTTTCCTGCGGCACCGCCGCCAGGATGCGCGACAGGCTAGCGTGATCGAGCGCCGGACCGACCGGATTGGACGGCGACGACAGGAAGACGATTGCCGGCTTCTCGGCCATTGCCGCGACGATCGCATCGATATCGAAGCCGAGATCCTCGGCCATCGGGACCTTGACGACGCTTGCGCCATTGGCGAGCGCCTCGATCTCGTGCAGTCCGAAGCCAGGCGAGACGGTGACGACCGTCGCCCCCGGCTGTAGCACGGCGCGGCAGATCGCGGCGATCATCTCCTCCGAGCCATTGCCGACGACGATGCGCTCGGGCGCAACGTCGAGCTTGGCGCCAAGTGCTGCGCGCAGCGCAACGCAAGCGGGGTCGGCGTAGCGCGACGGATCGAGCCCGGCGAGCGCCGCCGTCACCATCGGCGAACAGCCATGCGGATTCTCGTTGCTGGCAAGGGCCGCGATCTCGTCGCGGCCGCTCAGCTTGCGGGCAACTGCGATGTTCATTCCGGCATTGTAGGGCGGAAGGGCGGCGACATGCGGATTGAGCCGGATACCGGCATTGGTCATTTCGTTCACAGGCCCCTCCTCGGGCAATCAGAATTCAAGAACTCGGCGGTCAGAGGTCGAGCACGACGGACGATTTCGGCTTCGAGCAGCAGAGCAGCACGCGATTTGCCGGCACCTCGTCGAGCGGCTCCTCGGTATAGTCGACCTCGCCCGACACCAGGCCCTGCACGCAGCTGCCGCAGACCCCCGCCCGGCAGGAGAACTCCGCTTCGACGCCCTGCGTCTCGAGAAACGCCAGGATCGATTCGCTGGCCTCGTTCCAGGCAAAGCTGCGACCAGACTTCTCAAGAACGATGCGGATGCCGTCGCCGTCGTCGTTGGCGACCGGCGGTGCCTCCGCGACAACCGCGGCCTTCGCCGCCTGCTGTTCGGAGTCAGACAACAGGCTTGCCGGCCCGAAGAATTCGTAGGCGATGTTTTCCTTCTTCACCCCGAGGCCGAGCAGCAGCTTGTACATCGCCTGCATGAACGGCGGCGGGCCGCACATGTAGACGTCATAATCGTCGAGCGGCAGCAGGCTCTGGATGGTCTCCCGCGAGATGAACCCGGTCGAATGGCATCGCGCCTGCTGCACGTCGTCGTCGCTCGGGAACCGGTAGCAGTAATGCACCTTGATGCCGGACCTGTGGGCAGCCAGTGCCCGCACCTCCTTTTCGAGCGCATGCACCGCGCCGCTGTCGCAGGCGTGGATGAACCACACCGGCCGGTCGCTCTCGGTCGCCAGCACCTTCAGCATCGAGACGGTCGGCGTCAGTCCGACGCCGCCGGACAGCAGCACCACCGGGCGCTTGCTTTCACTGTCGAGCTTGAAGGCGCCGCGCGGGCCGTCGATCTCGACGACCGCGCCGGTCTCGATCTCGTCATGCAGCCAGCAGGAGCTGACCCCGTCCGGAGTTCCGGATGCGGGCGATGCCTCCCGCTTCACGGTGATCCGGTAGACCCCCTCCTCGCGCGGCGAGGAGGAGACCGTGTAGTTGCGCAGCACGTGGCCGCCGGTGCCCCGGTCGGGGACTCGAATTGTCAGAAATTGCCCGGCCTCGAACGGCCGCCAGTGCTGCCGTTCGAGCGGTGCCAGATGGAACGAGGTGATAGTGGCGCTTTCGCGCACTTTCGCCACCACCTCGAAGGGGCGGAACCGCGAAGCCTGGGCGTCCGACATCTGTCCTCAACCTTTATTCGGCAGCAGCCGGCGTCGATGCCGCGGCGGCCTCGGCCTCGGCGGCGATCATCTGCGCCAGCCTGCGGCGGAAGCGCATCGGACCGACGTCGATCTTCAGGTCGAGGTTCGGAGTCTGCTTGTTGGCCATGCCCTGGTGAACCGCTTCGAGAACCACGCGGTCCTCCTCGAAGGCACCGCGCACGGATTTCGCGAAGCTTGCCGAAACCTCGGCATCGTCAGGCGCGAAATTGCGCATCTGGAACCAGTAGTACTTGGTGTGGTTCTCATCGACCGGCGTCATGAAGTTGTAGCTGTCCATGAGGAAGGTATTGGCCGGCAGCTCCTTGCCTTCGCCGCCGGTATGGGCCGGTGCGAAGATCGCCTTGATGATGGCGTTGCTCGGATAGCGCACTTCATAGTGCTGCTTGCGGTCGGTATTGCCTTCGAACTGCAGGAACGGCGCATAGAACGGAGCCGGTTCGGAGTCGATCATCCAGCGCCAGACGGTGACGCCATCATCCTTGACGGTCGTTTCCAGCGGCGTTTCCTCGCAAGCCGAGCTTGCGAAGGACGACTGGTGCACCCAGGCGACGTGCGACGGGTCGAGCAGGTTGTCGGTCATGTACTGATAGTTGCACTTCAGCATCATCGATTCGCCACGGTTGACGCCCCAGGCGGGGTTGTCGAAGTGCTCGACCTCGAAGATGTCCTTGGGGTCGGCCTTGGCGGCATCGCCCATCCAGATCCACAACAGGCCGTAGCGCTCGTGCACCGGGTAGGAACGGACCCTGGCGACATGCGGGATGCGCTCTGCACCGGGAACCCGGGTGCAGGTGCCGGAACAGTCGAAGGTGAGCCCATGGTAACCGCATTCGACGTCGTCGCCCTTGATGCGCCCCATGGACAGCGGCAACTTGCGATGCGGACAGGCATCTTCGAGCGCGGCCGGCGTGCCGTCCTGCTTGCGGTAGAGAACCACGTTCTCGCCGAGAATGGTGACGGGCTTCAGCTCGCGGCTGACCTCGTGATCCCAGGCGGCGACATACCAAGCGTTCTTGAGAAACATTTCACCCTCATTATCATTGCAGTTAGGGGCAGTATCGGCCGGGCCAACCCCTGCGACAAGCTGTCCGGTATTGCGTTTTTGTTTAGATAATCTAAAAAGCGGGCAACTTGACGATTGAAAGTTTTCCCGATGTCGATGCCAACCTTGCGTGGCCTGCAGGCTTTCGAAGCCATCGGCCGCTGCGGCACGGTCAGCGCTGCCGCCCGCGACCTCGGCGTGTCGCCGGGCGCGATCAGCCAGCAGGTGCGCAATGTCGAGCAAAGCCTTGGCCTGACCCTGCTCGAGCGCAAGGGCCGCCGTGTGGAGCTGACCTCGTGGGGCCGGCTCTACTATGAGGAGATCGCCAAGGGCTTCCGACAATTTGCCCACGCCGCCGAGGTACTGGAGCGGGCCCGCAACCAGAGCGGCATCGTGCTCAGCGGCCTGACCTCGGTGATCAACAAATGGATCAGCCGCAAGATCTTCGACTGGCAGGCGCTGCACCCGGACGCCGCCATCCGCGTCATCGGCAAGGACGACGAGCCCCGCATCGGCTTCGACCAGGTCGACTTTCGCATCACCTACGGTCGCCGGGCGGCAGTTCACGAGCACTATACCGAGCTCTTCACCGACTGGGTGGTGCCGGTCTGCGCGCCTGGTCTCCTGTGGCAGCATCCACTCGAAAGTCCGGCCGATATCCTCAAATTCCCGCTGCTCAATGTCGAATGGGAAACGGGCTACCTACCGCCGCCGCAATGGAGCGACTGGGCAAGAATGGTGAACGCCAGCGGCGGGCAAAGGCTTTCCAGCCTGTCCTTCACGCTGTCGAGCACCGCGATCGACGCCGCCGTAAACGGTCGCGGCTTCGTGCTGGCGCAGGTGTCGATGATCGCTGACGAACTCGCCTCGGGCAACCTGCTCATCCCTTACGATATCCGCATGAAGCTGCCGGAAAGCTACTTTCTCGCCTGGGACCGGTCCGCGCTCGAAAAGCCGTTCGGATCCGCATTCCACAAATGGCTGGTGCAGATATCGAAGAAGCAGGCGCTTCTTTCCGCCCCGCGGCCGGAGGCAGCCTGATCTACGGAAGGCAGGCATCCGAACAAAAAAGATCGCGTGAATCCCTTTTCACGCGATCTGCTTCGGGCCTGCCGAGTTCGTGAGGACGCGACGAACTGATGTGCGGGTCGCAGGCCGAAGGTCATCCGGCCTGCGTGCTACTTGACGAGGGTCAGTTCGCCAGCAGGGCCTGCATGGTGGCCCGGAATCGCGTGGCGATCGCCTCGCGCTTCGTGTGCCGGCCACCAGCGACGACCTTCTTGCCGCGCGCCCAGACGCAGTCGACGCTGACGCCGGAGGCGAAGATCCAGCTGTCGAGCAAATGGTCGCCATCCAGATAGGGCACGGCCGCCGCATCGAGCGATACCAGATCCGCGGCAGCACCGGCGACCAGTTCCGGGCGGCATTGCAGGGCCGCGCCGCCGCCGGCCAGCGCCCGGTCGAACAGCGACCGTCCGGTCGAGCCGCCGGTCTCGGCGATCACGTTGCGGGCACGAAGCCCGAGTCGCTGCGAGTATTCCAGCAACCGCAGTTCCTCGGGAATCGAAATCAGGATATTCGAATCCGAACCGACACCGAAGCGTCCGCCCTCCTCGAGGAAGGCCGGCGCGGGGAAGATGCCGTCGCCGAGATTGCCTTCGGTCACCGGGCAGAGGCCGGCGATCGCGCCGCTCTTCGCCATGCGCCGGGTCTCGTCGTCGGTCATGTGGGTGGCATGGATCAGGCACCATTGGCCGTCGATCCCGGCATTGTCCAGCAGCCATTGCACCGGACGCGCGCCTGACCAGGCGATGCAATCCTCGACTTCCTTGGTCTGCTCGGCGACGTGGATGTGGATCGGTCCCTCGCCGGCCAGCCGAACGGCGATCTTCAGCTCTTCCGGGGTGACGGCCCGCAGGCTGTGCGGCGCGACCCCAAGGACTGCGCCGTCAAGGCGATCGGTCACGGTCCGGCAACCGGCCATCAGCGCCTCGAAGCGATCGGCCGTGTTGATGAAGCGCCGCTGGCCCTCGATCGGCGCAGTGCCGCCGAATCCGGAATGGGCGTAGAGGACGGGAAGCAGCGTCAGGCCGATGCCGGTCTCGGAGCTCGCCGCACCGATGCGCTCGACCATTTCGGCGATGTTAGCGTAGGGGCTGCCGTCCTTGTCATGGTGGAGATAGTGGAATTCGCCGACCCGGCAGAAACCGGCTTCCAGCATTTCCATATAGAGCTGCGCCGCGACCGCCTCGACATGCTCGGGCGTCATCGACAGCGCGAACTTGTACATCACCGTCCGCCAGCTCCAGAAGCTGTCGGAGGCCGGACCGCGCACTTCCGCCAGACCCGCCATAGCACGCTGGAAGGCGTGACTGTGCAGATTCGGCATTGCCGCAACGACCACCCGATGACGCTCGTCGCCGGCCTGCGGCGCGCTGCCTGCCTCGATCCTTTCGACCCGCCCGCCCGAAAGGGTCAGCCGCACGTCGCGCTGCCAACCGTCCGGCGTCAACGCCGCGCCTGCGTGAATAACTGTCATAAGGTCTCCTCTCGGGTCCGCCAGTGGATTGCAAATTTTTCCACTTGTCACTCGGATTAATATGTATATACATTATCACAACGAAAGAAAGGCGCAAGGCTGATGGTCGGGAACAATTTTTCTGAAGGCACCGCTGCGAAGGCCGGGCAGATCACGCTCTGGCGCAACGCAAGGCTGGCAACGCTCAACGAGGCGCTCGGCGGTCTCGGGATCGTCGAAGATGGCGCGATCGCCGCCCGCGACGGGCGCATCGTCTATGTCGGGCCGGAAGGCGGCCTGCCGGCGGACCTCGCCGGCGCGGAGGTCATCGATTGCGAAGGTCGCTGGATCACCCCGGCGCTCGTCGACTGCCACACCCATCTCGTCTATGGCGGCAACCGCGCCCGCGAGTTCGAGATGCGCCTCGACGGCGCGAGCTATGAAGAGATCGCCCGCGCCGGCGGCGGCATCGTTTCCTCGGTGAAGGCGACGAACGCCTGCACGGTAGACGAACTGGTCGCAACCGCCCTGCCCCGTCTCGACACGCTGCTGGCGGAAGGTGTCTCCACCATCGAGATCAAGTCCGGCTACGGTCTGAACATCGAGGCCGAAATCAAGATGCTGGAGGCCGCCCGCCGGCTTGAAACGCTGCGCCCGGTGCGCATCCTCACCAGCTATCTTGCCGCCCATGCCACCCCGCTTGAATACAAGGGTCGCAACGACGACTACATCACCGAAGTCGTCCTGCCGGGCCTCGACGCCGCTCACGCCAAGGGCCTTGTTGACGCGGTCGACGGCTTCTGCGAGGGCATCGCGTTTTCCAGCGCGGAAATCACCCGCGTCTTCGAGCGCGCCAAGGCGCTCGGATTGCCGGTGAAGCTGCATGCCGAGCAGCTTTCCGATCTTGGTGGCGCCAAGCTGGCAGCCTCCTATGGCGCGATCTCCGCCGATCACCTCGAATACCTCGATGCCGAGGGCGCAAAGGCCATGGCGGAAGCGGGCACGGTCGCCGTGCTGCTGCCGGGAGCTTTCTACACGCTGCGCGAAAAGCAGCTGCCGCCGGTCAAGGCGCTGCGCGAGGCAGGCACGCGGATCGCGATTTCCACCGACAGCAACCCCGGCACCTCGCCGCTCACCTCGCTGCTGCTGACCATGAACATGTCGGCGACGCTGTTCGGGCTCACGGTCGAAGAGTGCCTGGCGGGCGCCACCCGCGAAGCGGCCCGGGCCCTCGGCCTCATCGGCGAGACCGGCACGCTCGAAGTCGGCAAGTCTGCGGACCTTGCCATCTGGAACATAGATCAGCCTGCGGAGCTCGTCTACCGCATCGGCTTCAACCCACTGCACCATCGCGTCTTCAAGGGAGAGAGGGCAAACTCATGACCATCATTCTTCATCCGGGCTCCGTGCCCCTCAAGGACCTTGAGACCATCTACTGGACCGGCGAGCCGGCCCGCCTCGATCCGTCGTTCGACACCGGCATCAAGAAGGCCGCCGCCCGCATCGCCGAGATCGCTGCCGGCAATGCCCCGGTCTACGGCATCAACACCGGCTTCGGCAAACTGGCCTCGATCAAGATCGACGCCGCCGACGTCGCCACCCTGCAGCGCAACCTGATCCTGTCGCATTGCTGCGGCGTCGGCGCGCCTCTGGCCGAAAATGTCGTGCGCCTGATCATGGCGCTGAAGCTCGTCTCGCTCGGCCGCGGCGCCTCGGGCGTCCGCATCGAAGTCGTCCGCCTGATCGAGGCGATGCTCGAAAAGGGCGTCATCCCGGTCATCCCGGAAAAGGGTTCGGTCGGCGCCTCCGGCGACCTGGCACCGCTCGCCCACATGTCGGCGGTAATGATGGGCCATGGCGAGGCCTTCTTCGCCGGTGAGCGCATGAGCGGCGCCCGTGCTCTCGACAAGGCCGGCCTTTCCCCGGTGACGCTCGCCGCCAAGGAAGGCCTGGCGCTGATCAACGGCACCCAGACCTCGACTGCGCTGGCACTGGCCGGGCTATTCCGCGCCCACCGCGCCGCGCAGGCTGCGCTGATCACCGGCGCCCTTTCGACGGACGCAGCGATGGGCTCCTCGGCGCCGTTCCATCCGGACATCCATACACTGCGCGGCCATCAGGGCCAGATCGACACTGCCGCAGCACTCCGCACCCTGCTCGAAGGCTCGGCCATTCGCCAGAGCCACATCGAGGGCGACGAGCGCGTGCAAGATCCCTATTGCATCCGCTGCCAGCCGCAGGTCGACGGCGCCTGCCTGGATCTCCTGCGCTCGGTTGCCCGCACGCTCGAGATCGAAGCCAACGCGGTCACCGACAACCCGCTGGTGCTGTCCGACAATTCGGTCGTTTCCGGTGGCAACTTCCATGCCGAGCCGGTGGCTTTCGCCGCCGACCAGATCGCGCTGGCGATCTGCGAGATCGGCGCCATCGCCCAGCGCCGCATCGCGCTGCTCGTCGACCCGGCCCTTTCCTACGGCCTGCCTGCCTTTCTCGCCAAGAAGCCGGGCCTCAACTCCGGCCTGATGATCGCGGAAGTCACGTCCGCCGCGCTGATGAGCGAGAACAAGCAGATGTCTCATCCGGCATCGGTCGACTCAACGCCGACCTCGGCCAACCAGGAAGACCACGTCTCAATGGCCTGCCACGGCGCCCGCCGCCTGCTGCAGATGACCGACAACCTGTTTGCGATCATCGGCATCGAGGCGCTGACCGCCGTGCAGGGCGTCGAGTGCCGCGCGCCGCTGGCGACCAGCCCCGAACTGCAGAAGGCCATTGCGACGCTCCGCGCCGTCTCGCCGTCGATCGAGGAAGATCGCTACATGGCCGACGACCTGAAGATCGCCAGCGATCTCGTCGCCTCCGGCACGCTGAACGCCGCCGTTTCCGCCGGCATCCTTCCGGCACTGGAGGGCTGACGATGGCCGTCTTCGAAGTCCGGCAGGGCACCTCGCCGGTCATCCTCGGCTTTCCGCATACGGGGACGATCGTCCCCGATGCGATCCGGGCGCGGCTGAACGACAACGGCCGCATCCTCGCCGATACCGACTGGCACATCTTCGAACTCTATGACGGGCTGCTCGACAACGTGACGACGGTGCGGGCGACCTTCCACCGCTACGTCATCGACGCCAATCGCGACCCGGAAGGTGGGAGCCTCTATCCCGGCCAGAACACCACCGGTCTCGTGCCCGAGACCGATTTCGACGGGACGCCGATCTGGAAGGACGGTGAAGCCCCTGATGCCGACGACATCGCCGCGCGGCTCCGGGATTTTCACGCCCCCTATCATGCGGCGCTTGCTGCCGAGATCGAGCGGGTGAAGGCGATCCATGGCGTCGCCGTGCTCTACGACTGCCATTCGATCCGCTCGCACATCCCCTTCCTCTTCGAAGGCAAGCTGCCGGACTTCAACGTCGGCACGGACATGGGCAAGACCTGCGACAAGGCCATCGAGACGGCAACGTTTGAGGTCTGCGCGAAGGCCGAAGGCTACACCAGCATCCTCAACGGCCGCTTCAAGGGCGGCTGGACCACCCGCCACTATGGAAAGCCGGAAACCGGCGTGCATGCCATCCAGATGGAACTGGCGCAGTCCAGTCATCTTGCCACCGAAGTCCCGCCCTTTGCCTATGACGCCGCCAAGGCAGACCGGCTGCGCACTCATCTCAAGACCATTCTCGAGCGGATCGAACAGATCGCGCTTGGCCTGAAACGCTGACCCGAAGGGAACCGCAATGACCAACCCCCGCCACAACATCCGCGATGTCCGGGCGCCCCAGGGCACCGAGCTCAACGCCAAGAGCTGGATGACCGAAGCGCCGCTGCGCATGCTGATGAACAACCTCGATCCGAACGTCGCCGAAAACCCGCACGAACTGGTCGTCTATGGCGGCATCGGCCGCGCCGCCCGCACCTGGGCGGATTTCGACAGCATCGTCGCGACGCTGAAGGACCTCAACGAGGACGAGACGCTGCTCGTCCAGTCCGGCAAGCCGGTCGGCGTGTTCCGCACCCACAAGGATGCGCCGCGCGTGCTGATCGCCAACTCCAACCTGGTGCCGCACTGGGCCAACTGGGACCACTTCAACGAACTGGATAAGAAGGGCCTGGCCATGTACGGCCAGATGACCGCCGGTTCGTGGATCTACATCGGCACCCAGGGCATCGTTCAGGGCACCTACGAGACGTTTGTCGAGGCCGGCCGTCAGCACTACGGCGGCAGCCTCAAGGGCAAGTGGGTGCTGACCGGTGGCCTCGGCGGCATGGGCGGCGCCCAGCCGCTCGCCGCCGTCATGGCCGGCGCCTCCTGCCTTGCCGTCGAATGCAATCCGGATTCGATCGACTTCCGCCTGCGCACCCGTTATGTCGACGAGAAGGCCGAGACGCTCGACGAGGCGATGGAAATGATCGCCCGCTGGACGAAGAACGGCGAGGCGAAGTCGGTCGGCCTGCTCGGCAACACCGCCGAGATCCTGCCGGAAATGGTCCGCCGCGGCATCCGCCCCGACATGGTCACCGACCAGACCTCGGCGCACGACCCGGTCAACGGCTACCTGCCGAAGGGCTGGACGATGGCGCAGTGGAAGGAAAAGCGCGTCAGCGACCCGAAGGCGGTCGAAAAGGCGGCGCGCGCCTCGATGCGCGAGCATGTCGAAGCGATGATCGCCTTCCAGGACATGGGCATCCCGACCTTCGACTACGGCAACAACATCCGCCAGGTCGCCAAGGACGAGGGCCTCGAAAACGCCTTCGCCTTCCCCGGCTTCGTGCCGGCCTATATCCGCCCGCTGTTCTGCCAGGGCATCGGTCCGTTCCGCTGGGCGGCGCTGTCCGGCGACCCGGAAGACATCTACAAGACCGACGCCAAGGTGAAGGAACTGCTGCCCGACAACAAGCACCTGCACAACTGGCTGGACATGGCGCGCGAGCGCATCTCCTTCCAGGGCCTGCCGGCGCGCATCTGCTGGGTCGGCCTCGGCGACCGTCACCGCCTCGGCCTCGCCTTCAACGAGATGGTCAAGAACGGCGAACTGAAGGCGCCGGTCGTCATCGGCCGCGACCACCTCGACTCCGGTTCGGTCGCCTCGCCGAACCGTGAGACGGAAGCGATGAAGGACGGCTCGGACGCCGTTTCCGACTGGCCGCTGTTGAACGCGCTGCTCAACACCGCGTCGGGTGCGACCTGGGTGTCGCTGCACCACGGCGGCGGCGTCGGCATGGGCTTCTCGCAGCATTCGGGCGTCGTCATCTGCTGCGACGGCTCCGACGATGCGGCCCGCCGCATCGAGCGGGTGCTGTGGAACGACCCGGCCACCGGCGTCATGCGCCATGCCGATGCCGGCTATGACATCGCGCTCGACTGCGCCCGCGAAAAGGGCCTGCGCCTGCCGGGTATCCTCGGCAACTAATCGACCTCGATGCCGCGCATTCCGAAAGGTTGCGCGGCATCGACCTTCTGTGTCTGCGAAATGTGGCATCTACGGTGAGAAGATCATGAGTGATCCGAACTGGACCATCCTGAGAAGCGCGACCGACTACAAGCGCATGCCGTGGAAGAATGGCGGCGGCGAGACCGTCGAGATCGCCGTCTTTCCATCTGGTGCCACCGTCGCCGACTTCGACTGGCGGGTCAGCATGGCCACCGTCGCCAGCGATGGCCCGTTTTCCTCCTTCCCCGGCATCGACCGCACCCTTTCGATCCTCAGCGGCGACGGCATGGCGCTTGATATCGAGGGCCGTTCGCCAGTGCGCCTGACCGGCGCCGACGCGCCGCTACCCTTCCCGGCCGATGCGCCGACGTCGGCAACCCTGCTCGGCGGCACGATCACCGACCTCAACGTGATGACGCGGCGCGGCACCTTTTCCCACACGGTCGCCAGGCTGCAGCTCTCCGGCTCTGCACGCCTCAGGAGCGATGCCACGGTCACCCTCATCCTCTGCCACCAGGGCGACGTCACTCTGACGGTCGGCGATCGCGAAGTCCGGCTCTCTGCGCTCGATAGCGCGATCGCCGCGACGCCCGGCGACATCCACCTTTCTAGCGCGGCCCCCGCCGAACTCTTCGTCGTCGAAATCCGCGCCTGCGAGGCCAAACACGGTGGCGCAACCGAACTCTCAGCCGCCTTTCTCGAACAAATCCGCGCCATTGTCGGCGAGGCGAACCTGAAGACCGGGGACGCGATCGCCAACATCGACTACGGCGTCACCGCCGGCAATCTCGGCACCACCGCCGTTGCCCTGCCCGCCTCGACGCAGGAGGTCGCGGCCATCGTCAAGGCCTGCGCGGCGCATGGCGTGGCCATCGTCACCCATGGCGGGCGAACGGGCCTCGTCGGCGGCGGGCTCTCCACGCCCGGCGAACTGGTCCTGTCGACGGCGCGCCTGAACCGCATCGAGCGGCTGTCGCCGGTCGAGCGCGTCGCCGTCGTCGAAGCCGGCGTGACGCTGCAGGCGCTGCAGACGGCCGCCGCCGAACACCGCCTCGAGCCCGGCATCGACTTGCCGTCACGCGGCTCGGCGACGATCGGCGGCATGGTGTCCACCAATGCCGGCGGCATCACCGCCTTCCGCTACGGCGTCATGCGCCATCGCGTGCTCGGCATGGAAGCGGTGCTCCCGGACGGCTCGATCTATTCCGATCTGACCCGGGTGGTGAAGAACTCCGCCGGCTACGATCTCAAGCATCTGTTCATCGGCGCCGAGGGCACGCTCGGCATCGTCACCCGCATCGCCGTCAAGCTGGAGCCGCTGCCGGCGGCGACCGCGACAGTGCTGTTCGGCCTGCCCTCGGTCGAAGCGGCGCTCGACACCGCCCGCTTCGCCTTCGACGTCCGCTCCGGTCACCTGCGCGCGGCCGAGGCGATCTGGAACTCCTATTTCCGCCTGACCGCCGGCCACCATCAATGGTCGGCCACGGACTATGCACCGGACCATCCGATCAACCTGCTGATTTCGCTCGGCGGCGCCGACGAGGAGCAGTTGCAAGTGGAACTGGAGCGGCTCTACGAGCAGGTCGTGGAGAAGTATCCGGAGACCTCGGCGGTTGTCGCCACGTCCGGTGCGCAGGAGGCCGACCTGTGGCGGCTGCGCGAGGACACCGACCTCATCTATCGCAAGCATCCGGCCGCCCCCTCCTATGACGTGTCCGTGCCGCTTTCGGAAATCGGCGCCTATGCGACCCGCTGCGTCGCCGAACTGAAAGCAATCGATCCTGCGCTTGATCCCTATCTGTTCGGCCATCTTGCCGACGGCAACCTGCATCTCGTCCTGAATGCCGCGGGTGCAGACATGACACCGGAAAAGCTGGCCGCGGTCGAAGCGGTGCTCTACCGCGACATCGTCGCCATCGGCGGCTCCTTCTCCGCCGAGCACGGCATCGGCGCCAAGCGGGTGCATTCCCTGCGCGACACCGCCGATCCGGTGAAGCTGGCGCTGATGCGGCAGATCAAGGCCGACCTCGACACCGCGGCCATCCTCAACCCCGGCAAGGTCATCGACTGAACAACCGTGCATGAAACGCAATGCGCCGCGCCGCCGAAAGGGAGCGCGGCAGCACTGTTGGAACACTGACGTTTCGCTGTCGGAAGTGCGCCTTTTCTCTTCTCCGTCATGCCGGGCTTGACCCACCCAGCCCACTCAAGCCCTTGAGCGCAAAGAATCTCAAGCGCCACGGACGCGGCGCTGCTGGACCCCGGATCAAGTCCGGGGTGACTGAACATGGAGCCTCGCTCCAAGAACAAGCAGTTCTCCCAAAAGGCAAACGCCGCGCTCCCCTCACAGGAAGCGCGGCGTTTGCATGTGGGCAGGCGGCGCCGGCAACCCGGCGCCGGAGTGCTTCAGTCCTTGAGGACGCCCGACTTCCTGGCAACCCAACTCGCCACATAGTCCATCAGCGCCGGCGACAGGCAGTCATAGGGCTCGAGCCCAAGTTCCCTGAGCCGGGCGCGAATGGCATCCATGTCGGACGGCTTGGTGCCGGACTCGATGATCGAGGACACGAAGGCGGCAAAGGTCGGCTCCGGCCAGCCGCTCTCCTCGAAGCGTTCCGGGTGGATGAAGTCGAGGCCCTGGAAGGCATGCTCGCGCTCGACCGGGCCGTACATGTGCACGCCGCACTCCTTGCAGGCATGGCGGCGGATCAGCGCGTTGGGATCGACGATCTCGAGCTTGTCGCCGTTCTCCAGCACGGTGATGTTGTCATGTGCCGTCACGGCGACCACCGAGAAGGCGGCGCCTTCCGGCTTCCAGCACTTGGTGCAGCCGCAGGCGTGGTTGTGGGCGACAGCGCCCGTGACCGCGACCTTCACCGGCCGGTCGGCGCAGGCGCAAACGAGCGTCCCGCCGCCGAAATCCGCCCGTCCCTTCTTCACCCCGCCATCGACGGCGGGGTGTATCGATACCTGACTTGCCATTGCTCTTCCTCCTCCTTGCAACAATTACGAACAGCGAGGCGCGCCTGTCAGTAGACGACCACGCCACGAATGCTCTCGCCCGAATGCATCAGCTCGAAACCCTTGTTGATGTCTTCGAGCGGCATGGTGTGGGTGATCATCGGGTCGATCTGGATCTTGCCTTCCATGTACCAGTCGACGATCTTCGGCACGTCGGTGCGGCCGCGCGCGCCGCCGAAGGCGGTGCCCATCCACTGCCGGCCGGTGACGAGCTGGAACGGCCGCGTCGAGATCTCCTGGCCGGCGCCGGCGACGCCGATGATCACCGACTTGCCCCAGCCGCGATGCGCCGATTCGAGCGCCTGGCGCATCACCTTGGTGTTGCCGGTGCAGTCGAAGGTGTAGTCGGCGCCGCCGATCAGGTCGCCGTTGCGCTTCGTCAGGTTGACGAGGTGGGGGACGATGTCGTCGCCGACCTCCTTGGCATTGACGAAGTGGGTCATGCCGAATTTCTCGCCCCAGGCCTTGCGATCGGGATTGATGTCGACGCCGATGATCATGTCGGCGCCGGCAAGCCGCAGGCCCTGCAGCACGTTGAGGCCGATGCCGCCAAGGCCGAAGACGATCGCCGTCGAGCCGATCTCGACTTGGGCTGTGTTGATCACCGCGCCAATGCCGGTGGTGACGCCGCAGCCGATGTAGCAGATCTTGTCGAACGGCGCGTCCGGGTTGACCTTGGCGACGGCGATCTCCGGCAGCACCGTGTAATTGGCAAACGTCGAGCAGCCCATGTAGTGGTGGATCTTGTCCTTGCCGATCGAAAACCGGCTGGTGCCGTCCGGCATCAGGCCCTGGCCCTGCGTCGAGCGGATCGCCGTGCAGAGATTGGTCTTGCGGCTGAGGCAGGAATAGCACTCGCGGCATTCCGGCGTGTAGAGCGGGATGACGTGGTCGCCCTTCTTCACCGAGGTGACGCCGGGGCCGACGTCAACGACGATGCCGGCGCCCTCATGGCCGAGGATCGCCGGGAACAGCCCTTCCGGATCGGCGCCCGACAGCGTGAAGTCGTCGGTGTGGCAGATGCCGGTAGCCTTGACCTCGATCAGCACCTCGCCGGCGCGCGGGCCCTCGAGCTGTACGGTCATCACTTCCAGCGGCTTGCCCGCGGCAACGGCGACGGCGGCGCGTACGTCCATGGTTCTGGTCCTTTCATGTCAAAATGGGTGCGGCCGAACAGGCCCACGAAAGAGCATCCGGCTGGCGGATGAGTGAAATCGATGTTTGCTCCGCGTCAATGCTGGCACGGACAGGGATCAGATGGCGGGACGAGCATCGCCCCGAAACCGAGCCGCGGCGATCCAGGCCGCGGCAAACTCAACGCGATCGTGTCTGATAACGCATCAGGCGGGCTTCCAGCATCCTGACGAGGCTGATCAGCACCAGGTTGATGATAAGATACAGCGCGCCTGCGATGGCGAAAACCTCGAAGATCGCATACGTCTGGCTCATCAGCCGTTTGGCGTAGCCGGTGATTTCCAGCACGGTGATCGTCGAGGCAAGGCTGGTGCCCTTGACGGTCAGCACGAGTTCGTTGCCGTAGGCCGGAAGGGCCTGGCGGATCGCCAGCGGAAACTGGATGCGGCGGAAGCGCAGGAACCGCGACATGCCGCTGGCTTGTGCCGCCTCGACCAACCCGGCCGGAACCGACATCAGCCCGCCCCGCAGGATTTCCGACGTGTAGGCAGCGGTGTTCAGCGCCAGCGCCATGGTCGCGCAGCGCGTGCCGTCGCTGATCACCCACCAGAACATCTCGCTGTTCTTGATGAAGGACAGTTGACCAAGGCCGTAATAGAAAAGGAAGAGCTGGACGAGCAGCGGGGTGCCGCGAAACACCATGCTGTAATATTTCGCAAAGCCAGACAGGAAGCGGTTCTCCGACAACCGCATCAGCGCCAGCCCAAGCCCCAGGTGGAAGCCGATGAGAACGGAGACAGCCGACAGGAAGGCGGTGACCGACAGCCCTTTAAGCAGGACCGGAACCGCGCGTTGGATGAGTTCGAGTTCCATCGGTTACTTCCTTGAACGGACCTTGAGGAGGCGCTCGGCCCGATCGAAACCCGCCTGGCTGACGAGCGTGATCATCAGATAAACGACTGCCGCGATGAGATAGAAGATGAAGGGGTGCCGTGTGGATCCGGCTCCGATGAAGGCGGCGCGCATCAGTTCCTGCAGCCCGACGACCGAGACGAGCGCGGTATCCTTGATGGTGACCTGCCAGACGTTGTTCATGCCCGGAACCGCGATCCGCAGCATCTGCGGCATGATGATCCGGCGGAAGATGCGCCAACCGGAAAGCCCGAGCGCCCGGGCCGCCTCGATGTGGCCATTGGGAATTGCCGCCAATGCGCCACGAACCACTTCGGTCGAATAGGCGCCTGAGATCGCGCCGATGGCGATCACTGCGATGATGAAGGCATAGCCGCTGTCGGCGAGCCCCGCGTAGCCGAAAGCGGTCGCGACCCTGGTGACGAACTCCACCGAGGAGAAGAACAGCAGATAGATGATCAGCAGTTCCGGCACGCCGCGCACCACCGAGGTATAGGCGTCGACGATAAAGTTGAGCGGGAAGACCCGCCCCCATTTGATGAGGCCGCAGGCGATGCCGACCACCAGGCCGGCCAGCATGGCGGCCGTGCCCACGGCGATCGTGATTGCCGCGCCTCGCAGGATGGCGCCGACCCAGCCGCCTTCCCAAACTTGCCAAAGACCGAATTCCATCAGATCGCCTACGCCTGCTTCATGCCCGGAAAAATCAAGGTGACGGCCCCGCGCGACCCGCCGGCGGCACACCCGGTTGGGCGTGCGCCTTGAACGCGCGGGACCAGTCGCAGTCGCTTACTTGCAGGGACGGGAGATGTCCGTCTTGAACCAGGTCTCGCTGGCCTTGCCGATCGAGCCGTCGTTGACCAGTTCGCACAGCGCCTGGTCGATTTTCGCCTTCAGCTCGGTGTTTTCCTGGGCGATGCCGACGCCGATACCTTCGCCGAGCGTCGCATCGGAGGAACTGGCAATCTTGACGTCGACCAGCTGGAAGTCCTTGCCGTCGGGCTTGGCGAGGAAATCTTCCAGCGCCGAAGCGTCCGAGAACGCGGTTTCGATACGGCCGCTGGCCAGGTCGATCTGCATCTGGTCGAGCGTTTCGTAGGTCTTCAGATCGGCGGTCGGGGCGTTCTTCTCGAGGTAGTGGGCGTGGGTCGTACCGGCCTGGACGCCGACCTTCTTGCCGTCGAGCGCCTTGATCAGCGTGTCGAAATCATGGATGCCGGCGAGGTCGGAATTCTTCGGCGCGACGAACACGTTGGCCAGTTCCGCGTAACCGTTGGAGAAGCTGATCTCCTTCTTGCGGTCCTCGGTGATCGACATGCCCGAGATGATGATGTCGAAGCGCTTGGCCTTCAGCGCCGGGATGAGGCCGTCGAAAGCCTGGACGACGAAGTGGCACTTCATCTCCAGCTTCGCGCAGAGCAGGTTGCCGACATCGGCGTCGAAGCCAGTGACGTTGCCGTTTGCGTCGGCCATGCTCCACGGCGGATAGGCGCCTTCGGTGCCGATCGACAGTTCCCCTTCGGCTGCGTACGCGCTGCCCATGCCTGCGGCAAGGAACGCGACCAGCGACAAGACTTTCAGTTTCATGTACTCACTCCCCTTTTGAAAACTCATGCCTTCACATTAACCGGGCTCCTCACCCGGATGCTTGAAAGCGCGCCGACCTCAGAGCGTACGGGCCAGAAACTGGCGCAGACGCTCCGACCGCGGATTGGCGAACAATTCCGCCGGCGGACCTTCTTCCTCCACCTTTCCCTGGTGGAGAAATAGAATCTTGTGGGACACCTCACGCGCAAACTGCATCTCGTGCGTGACGAGGATCATGGTGTTGCCCTCTTCCGCCAGTTGGCGAATAACGCGCAGCACTTCGCCGACCAGTTCCGGGTCCAGCGCCGAGGTCGGCTCGTCGAGCAGGATGACCTTGGGACGCATGGCGAGCGTGCGGGCGATGGCCGCACGCTGCTGCTGGCCGCCGGACAATTGGCCGGGATACTGGGCGTGCTTGTCGGACAAACCGACCTTCTTCAGCAGCGCGTGGGCATGTTCGATCGCGTCGGCTCGGCTTTCCTTCAGAACATGCAGCGGCGCCTCGATAATATTTTCGACCACGGTCATGTGCGGCCAGAGATTGAAGTTCTGGAACACCATGCCGACGCGGGCGCGGATACGTTCGACCTGCCGCATGTCGGTGGGCACCGCGCCCCCGTCGGCGGTCTTCTTCATCTTGATTTCTTCGCCATCGATGATGATGCGGCCGTCGTTCGGCTGCTCGAGCAGGTTGATGCAGCGCAGGAAGGTGCTCTTGCCGGAGCCGGACGAGCCGATCATCGACACGACCTCACCGGGTTGCGCCGAGACGCTAACGCCGTTCAGAACTGTAAGCGGGCCGAAGCGCTTGCGGATATCGTGCACCTCGACCGCAGGCCTCTCGCCGGCCTTCGGCTCGGCAGGAGCCGGGTGCGCGACGGTGGCGGCAACAGCGGCAACGGCGACGACCAGCTTCTCTTCGCCTGCGCCGCCGACCCGCTTCAGGTCGGCAAAGGCGCGATCGAAATAGCCAAGGCTTGCGCTCAGACAGTTGCGCTGCCAGTCCGGGTCTTCCGGGATGAAGCCCGATCGCAGCGTCGCCTTGATCTTCTGGCCGAGCGGACTGTCGACCTTGCCGAACAGGTGCAACCAGTTGTCGGCCTGCACCGCATCCGACATCACTTTGCCTTCCAGCGTCCCGCATTCGACGACGAGCGGCAGAACCCGGGCCTTCGGCATCGCCTTGCGGACGGCTGCGGAGACATATCCAGTCGCCGTCGCGGCAATGCCGGTATCGGTGGTGGCGTTTTCGCCGGTGACGACGACGGACAGCGCCGGGCCAAAGATGCCACTGCCCCATGCCAGGCCGGCATGATCGTTCTCGGCCACCGACAGCAGCGCCGGATAGCCATAAGGGCCGGCGCCGGTGTGCAGGTCGAAGACCACGACGTCCGACGCCTGCTGGGCGAAGGTCGCCAGAATGTCGTTCAGCGTGCGGTTCGACCAGACCGGGCCGTTGCCACCATAGAACAGGCCGTCAGGGAATTCGTACTGACCGGCCTCGATGATCGGCGCGAGGCCGGCATAGCCGCCATTCGCCTTCATCGCCGCGGCGAGCGCCTCGTCGGCCTTGTTGCGATCCGGCCCTTCCCACTCGTGGCAGACGAGCGCGGAGTGGAGGTCGACATAGCGGGCGTTCTTGGGAGGACCAGCCTGCCAGTCAATGAAATTGCGATTGAGGTCGACATTGTCTTCGTTGACGCGGCGCGACCAGGCCGTACCCCAGGGGTTGATCAGGTGGATGACGAGGACCGCCGTGTCGTCGGGAAGACGCCACGGACAGTTTTCGGCAAGCCAGGTCGACTGGCAGGCCGAGCCGAACTGGCCTTCCACGCCATGAGTACCCGAAATGAGCACCATCAGTTTCGACGCGTCGCGGCGGCCGAGAAAAGCGACGTCGGTGGCCAGATGCTCGCCACCCGGGCCATTCAATGGATGGCAGTACTCGTGAAGCTCAGCACCGGCCTTCTGTGCAGCGGCGAGGAAGCGCGCGCGCAGGGTCGTATAGTCAACCGAGTAAGTCGTCACGGGGGGCATTTGATGCATGCGAAGCTGTCCCAAGTTAAAAAGCTGAACAGGCATTTTTGCCTTGTTTAGGAGTTCCCGTTTTTTTAATGGTTATAGGAGCTCCCCATATATGTCTATACATTTTTGGCGGCGACCCGTAAAATCTATGGGGAGGGCGGTTTCTCCGGGACTACAAGCGATCAACTACCGGGCGCCCCGCAAGCTGCGGCGCTTTTTCCATCCGGAAGGTGTAGGATCGTTCTCCTGTCGTCGACCGGCACCTCACCAGGGTCGGCCAATACGGTGCTGCCGCGGGCGCGTATTCAGTCAATCCTTTTGGACGTCACGGAAGCTTTCGATCTCCTCTGGCTCCTTCTCGTCCATGTGCGTGATTTCATCCCGCGCCTTGCCCTGCGCGAGCAGCAGTTCATCAAGCTTTGCGTGAATGGCCTGTGTGTCTCGGTGCTCAGCGCGCTGGATCAACAGCGTCATCGACCACGTGGCGAGCGTGGCAACGCCATACCACCTCAGCGTCTCAGGGCTGAAGACCAGCCATCCGAACGTATAAATGGTAACGATCACGAAAGCCGATGGACGAGTTGTCCAAGTGCCCAATTGCGTCAAAAGGGATTGCCACTGCATCGCGCCCTCCATCCATTGTGGAGCCGCAATCCGTACCAAGCATTCTAGTTCCACCTGATTGCCTGGAATACGGATAGGCGCGGAGGTCTGCAGGTACGTTCCCTCTGCAGGTCGAAACTTTTCCGCGGATCGGAAGTTTTTCCGGCATTGTCCATGGAGAATGACGATGCAGGGCCTCCGCCACCTATTCACCACCTTCGCAAACCACGTCTCCGAGGTCTGCGGTAGACCCGGCACCTTCATGCTCGCGCTCACGAGCGTCGTGGTGTGGGCGGTCACGGGACCGTTGTTCGGTTACTCGGACACCTGGCAGCTCGTGATAAACACCTCTACCACCATCATCACTTTCCTGATGGTCTTCATTTTGCAGAACTCGCAGAACCGAGATGGCAAGGCGATGCAGGCCAAACTGGACGAATTGATACTCACGAGCAAGGCCGCAGAGAACCGTTTCGTCGGCGTCGAGCGCCTGGAGGAAAACGAGCTCCGCAATCTCAGCCGCGCGCTCGCCGACCGCGCGGAGCGAATGGAAGCGGGTGAGGACGTCGAACCAATCGACATCCCCGAAGCGCTTAAGGATAGGCCAGAGCCGCCGCCTGAAGATGCAGGAAAAGCGAATGCGCGGATAAACGAGGGCTGATGACCAGTTCCCCTAATGCCGCAACATCATGCCGGGCTTTCGTGCCGCCATGCGGTCCCTCGACGGGAGGCCCGAATGTGGGTCGAAATTGAATGCAATTCAACGACCCAGTGGCTTTTGGCAGCGCGGACCGCTGCGACCAATCAGTCAGTCATCGAGGCAATCCACACGATGCGGAAACGACAGGTGAGATACAATTCAGCGCCACCCCTCGCCGAGCGGTTCGCCGTTTGGATACGGGGCTACGCAACGACGCTCTTCATATGCCGCCAATGAGGCTGGCGGCGGCGCGAAGATGCGCTACCAGCGCTTCCCGATTGTTCTGCATGCGGTAAACGGGGCCGGCAACCGCAAGCCCGAAGCGGCGCCCCCCGGTCTCAACGGGGACACCAAGCCCCATCACGTCGGGCGTAGATTCCGCAATATCCTCGCACCAACCGCGAACGATCGACGCATCAAGTTCCGCGGCCAGTTGGCCTTCGTCCTTGGTCAACTGCTGATCGGGAAAATAGCGCAATCCTTGCAGGATCCCGGCCCGTTCCGACGGTCCGTAGCTGATGAGGATAGCCTTACCGCTTGAGGTCATGTGGATCGGCCGTCGCTCGCCGACCTTGGCGAAATAGCGAATCGGGGCGGTGGACTCCACTACGTCGACGTAGACGACGTCATTCTGCTCGCGCGCCGACAGCACGGTCGTCTCGCCCGTCGCCGCTGCGAGCGCCTGCAACTGGCCGTGGATGCGCGCCGTCAGCGGATCTCCGTCCATCGTCGCGCGGGCTAGCGCGAGCAGTCGTTGCGTTGGGTAGTAGCCGCCCCTCGGTTTCGTCTCGTAGAGGAAGCCCCGGCTCACCAGCGTCTCGATGATATTGAAGGTGCTGGACTTTGGTATGCCCAGCGCCTGGGACAATGCCGTGAGCGTCAGCGGCGACCGCTCCCGTGCATAGATCTCGAACAAGTCGAGGACATTGTCGATCTGTCTGACGCGCATGGAACCTCCGCGGGAACGGCGCTCTATGACACTTTTGTTTCGACGGTGCAATAGTTCAAGCATGTGAACTATTGCACCTGATACTGAATTTGTTTGACACCGGCAGCATCGCCCCATAGCGTTGGCATACAAGGGCGCAAGACCCTGGAGGGGAAAATCGGGAGGATGCATGGCCGAAGACATAATCCTGTCTTCCAGTGGTCTGACGAAGGAATTCAAAGGCTTCATCGCAGTAGACGGCGTGGACATAAAAGTCCGGCGGGGCACGATCCATGCCCTGATCGGGCCGAATGGCGCGGGCAAGACCACCTGCTTCAACCTGCTGACCAAGTTTCTAAACCCGACCCGCGGAACGATCACCTACAACGGCCAGGACATAACCCGTCGGAAGCCCGCCGACATCGCCCGGCTCGGCCTGATACGCTCGTTTCAGATTTCGGCCGTCTTCCCCCGCATGAGCGTGCTTGAAAACGTCCGCATCGCCCTGCAGCGGGGACGGCGGGATTCCTTCGCGTTCTGGCGATCTGAACGGGTGCTGGACAGCCTGAACCACCGCGCCAGTGAGTTGGTCGAAACCGTGGGGTTGGCCGATTTCACAGGCACGATGGCCGGCGAACTGTCCTACGGTCGCAAACGCGCGCTGGAGATCGCCACCACATTGGCGCTCGACCCGGAAATGATGCTGCTCGACGAGCCGATGGCCGGCATGGCCGCAGACGATGTCGATCGGATCACTCAGGTGATCCGTCGCGTCTCGCAGGACCGGACCGTGCTGATGGTCGAGCACAACCTGTCGGTCGTCTCGACCCTGTCCGATTTCATCACGGTGCTCGCCCGCGGCAAGGTCCTCGCGGAGGGTACCTACGCGACCGTTTCGAAGGATCCGCGCGTTCTCGAAGCCTATATCGGTGCCGGCCATGCATAGCGCTGCTGCAACCCAACCTGCCTCGGCAGCCACGGACACACTGCTCGCCGTTCGCGACCTCAACGCCTGGTACAGCGAGTCGCATGTGCTCCACGGCATGGCGTTCGACGTACGCGCCGGCGAGGTGGTCACCTTGCTCGGCCGCAACGGCGCGGGAAAGACGACCACGCTCAAGGCGATCATGGGCGTAATCGAGAAACGCCGGGGCTCCATCCGCTTCAGGGACAGCGAGCTCGTCGGCCTCGCATCACGCCACATCGCCAAGAAGGGGATTGCCTGGTGCCCGGAGGAACGCGGCATTTTCTCCACTCTCGATGTCAAGGAGAACCTGATGCTGCCGCCGGTCGTGGCGCCAGGCGGCTTCACGCTCGATCAGATCTTCGAACTCTTTCCGAACCTGAAGGAACGGCTGCACAGCCAGGGTACAAAGCTTTCGGGCGGCGAACAGCAGATGCTGGCGATTGGCCGCATCCTGCGCACCGGCGCACGCCTGCTGCTTCTGGACGAGCCGACAGAGGGCCTTGCGCCCGTCATCGTCCAGCAGATCGGCCGCATGATCCAGAAACTGAAGTCGATGGGCTTCACCATCATCCTGGTCGAGCAGAATTTCCATGCCGCCGCAACCGTTGCCGATCGCCATTACATCGTCGAGCAGGGACGCGTCGTCGACGAGATCGCCAATGCCCAGTTGGAGGCCAACATGGGCAAGCTTCATCGCTATCTTGGCGTCTGAAATCTTCGTTTAACACAGGGAGTGAGGAAAAATGAAGATCGGAAAACTAATCCTGGCCGCAGCCGCGGCGGCTTTGATGTCTGGAAGCGCGCTCGCCCAGGACAAGATCGACGTGAAGCTCGGCGTGCTGAACGACCGCTCCGGCACCTATGCCGACCTTTCGGGCGAGGGCTCGGTCGTCGCCGCGAAGATGGCGGTCGAGGATTTCAAGGCGGCGGACAAGGGCATCAATGTCGAGGTGATCTCCGCCGATCACCAGAACAAGCCGGACATCGGCTCGAGCATCGCCCGCCAGTGGTATGACCAGGATGGCGTCGACGTCATCCTCGACGTCCCGACGTCGTCGGTGGCGCTTGCGGTCGCCGAGATCACCAAGGAAAAGAACAAGATCTTCATGAACTCCGGCGCGGGATCGTCCGACCTCACCGGCAAGGCCTGTTCGCCCAACACCGTCCACTGGACCTATGACACCTGGGCCCTGGCCAACGGCACCGGCAGCGCCATGGTCAAGGCGGGCGGCGATTCCTGGTTCTTCCTGACCGCCGACTATGCCTTCGGTCATGCGCTCGAGCGTGACACCGGCGCAGTGGTCGAGAAATCCGGCGGCAAGGTGCTCGGCAACGTCCGCCACCCATTCCCGGGGCAGGACTTCTCGTCCTTCCTGCTGCAGGCGCAAGGCTCGGGCGCCAAGGTCATCGGCCTGGCAAATGCCGGAGCCGACACCACCAACGCCATCAAGCAGGCGGCCGAATTCGGCATCGTCCAGGGCGGTCAGAAGCTCGCTGGCCTGCTGACCTTCGTCACCGACGTCAAGGCACTCGGGCTGAGCACGGCCCAGGGCCTGGTTCTGACAGAAGCCTTCTATTGGGACCAGAACGACGGCACGCGGGAGTTTTCCAAGCGCTTCGCCGAGCGGCACGGCGGCGCCATGCCGACCATGGTACATGCCGGCGTCTACGCCTCGGTCCTGCACTACCTGAAGGCGGTCGAGGCAACCAAGGGCAAGGATACCGCTGCCGTCATGGCCAAGATGAAGGAGACCCCGTCCGAGGATCCCCTGTTCGGCAAGGGTGAAGTTCGTGCCGACGGCCGCCATGTCCACGACATGTATCTGTTCGAGGTCAAGACGCCAGAAGAATCCACTTCCGACTGGGACCTCTACAAGACGGTCGCTACCATCCCGGCGGCGGAAGCCTTCCGCCCGCTGGCCGACGGCGGCTGCAGCCTCGTCCAGTAACGTCGAGAACCCCTGCCCGGGGGCATCCGCTCCCGGGCCCTACTCTTTCCGGAACACGATCCGATGGCTGAAATTTTCGGTATTCCGTCCGCTGCACTCTACGGTCAGTTGCTGCTCGGCTTCATCAATGGTGCGTTCTACGCAACCCTGAGCCTCGGCCTCGCCGTCATCTTCGGACTTCTCAACATCATCAATTTCACCCACGGCGCCCAATACATGATGGGCGCGTTCGTCGGCTGGATGCTGCTCACCTACCTCGGCATCGGTTACTGGCCGGCCCTGGTCTTGGCGCCGCTGATCGTCGGGGCCATCGGCATGGTCATCGAACGGACAATGATTTCCCGGCTCTACAAGCTCGACCATCTTTATGGGCTGCTTTTGACCTTCGGCCTCGCTCTCATAATCGAGGGCTTGTTCCGCAACGGCTACGGAGTGTCGGGTCTGGCTTACGCCATCCCGCCGCAACTTTCGGGCGGCGTCAATCTCGGCTTCATGTTCCTGCCGCTCTACCGGGGCTGGGTCGTCGTTGCCTCGCTCGTCGTCTGCCTCGCCACCTGGTTCATAATTGAAAAGACCAGACTCGGCGCCTATCTCCGCGCCGCTACGGAAAATCCGACACTCGTGCAGGCGTTCGGCATCAACGTGCCGCTGCTCGTCACGCTCACCTACGGATTCGGCGTCGCACTCGCAGGCTTTGCCGGGGTGCTGGCGGCACCCATCTACGCCGTCAATCCGATGATGGGCTCGAACCTCATCATCGTCGTCTTCGCGGTCGTCGTCATTGGCGGCATGGGCTCCATCCTCGGCGCCATCGTCACCGGCTTTGCGCTCGGCCTCATCGAAGGCCTGACCAAGGTTTTCTATCCGGAGGCCGCCGCAACGGTCATCTTCGTCATCATGGCTATCGTGCTGCTCGTGAAGCCGGCCGGGTTGTTCGGAAAGGAGGCCTGACATGAACGCCAAGGCAGAATCCGTGCGTGCCGACGCCATCCTTGTCGGTCGACCCACCGGCGACAAGCGCCTGCACGTGATGATCTTTCTCGCTCTCGCGGGCCTGCTTCTGGTCGCGCCGAGCCTGCTTTATCCGTTCTTCCTGATGAAGCTTCTCTGCTTTGCGTTGTTTGCTTCCGCCTTCAACCTGCTTTTGGGCTATGGTGGCCTCCTGTCGTTTGGCCACGCCGCCTATTTCGGCATGGCCAGCTATGTCTCGGCCCACGCCGCCAAGGTCTGGGGCCTTTCGCCGGAACTCGCCATCCTGGCGGGAGTGGCGACCGCGGCCGGCCTCGGTCTAGTTTTTGGCGCTCTCGCCATCCGCCGCCAGGGCATCTACTTTGCGATGGTCACGCTGGCCTTCGCCCAGATGACCTATTTCTTCGCGCTGCAGGCTCCCTTCACCGGCGGCGAAGACGGTATCCAGGCGGTGCCGCAGGGATATCTGTTCGGCTTCCTGGATCTATCCGACACGATGACGCTCTATTATGTCGTGGCCGCAATTTTCCTGCTCGGCGTGCTTCTGATCTATCGCATCGTCCACTCGCCCTTCGGGCAGGTGTTGAAGGCTATCCGCGACAACGAGTCCAGGGCCGTGTCGCTCGGTTACCGTGCCGATCACTACAAGCTGGCGGTCTTCGTGCTGTCGGCAACCTTGGCTGGCCTCGCGGGCGCTACCAAGGCAATCGTCGTCCAGTTGGCATCGCTTACGGATGTCTACTGGGGGATGTCGGGCGAGGTCGTGCTCATGACGCTGCTCGGTGGCATGGGCACCATATTCGGGCCGATGGTCGGTGCCGCGATCATAATCACGATGCAGAACTATCTGGCCAGCCTCGGTGCCTGGGTCACGGTGGTGCAAGGTGTCGTCTTTGTCATAGCCGTGCTGCTATTCCGCGAAGGCATTGTCGGTGTCTTGTCCAAATGGATCAAGAAGCCGCTTTAAGGCGGCACTCCAGTCCACCCGGTCCCGCTCGAACGACACGACGCTTCGTCGGTGCCGGCCTCGATCCTTCAGGCATAGGCGCCACGGCGCAAGCCTTCCACCCAGTTGCGGCAAATCTGGACGCCCTCCTCGGGTTTGAAGGAAGAGGGGTTCAAGCACCATGCGAGCCAGAGGCCATCGAGCAGCGCGGTGAAAGCGACGGCCGTCAGCCGGATGTCGCCGATCGCGAAACCTTCGGATGCCGCCAGGTCGCCGAGCAGCCTTTGGATGGCGGCAACATAGTCGGAGTATTCGCCCTGCTGCGAGGCGCTCATCCGCGGCGAATGAAGGATCAGTCCCCAGAAGACCACCCAAACGCCGAGCACGTCGCGGTCGAACAGCATGGGTGAGAACGACGCCTCGATAAACGCGTCCAGCCGCTTCTGCGGGGTTGGTTCCGCCTCGTCGACGGCCGACAGGAGCGCCTGCAGAAGCCCGGCCGACATGATGTCGAAGGCATAAGCGACCAATTCGTTGATCTCGCCGAAATGGTGGGTGATCAGCCCTTGCGTGACGCCTGCCTCGGCGGCGATCTGGCGCACCGAGACGCCGGCATTGCCGTGCTTGACAATGCAGCGAAGGGCCGCCTCGCCGAGCTGCCGGCGGCGGTCCTCGGGCGTTTCCCGACGATAACGCGCCCTGCCCTTCGTCTGTTCGCGGCGTGCCAATCGCGTGTACCTCTGTGCCTGCTGCTCTTGCTTGGTCTGACCGCCCTTTGCCAAGACGTCACCGCCGAATTTTTCGCGTTCGTTTCGCGGCAGGCGCTCATGACGGTTAGATTAAATACATGGAAATGAACGCTTTTCAAGAGATGTTATACGATCTTATAATTTCGGTTGCGAAATCCAATGTTCCATGCCTATCCTTGCCTTCAATGACCTGCTGGAAAAATGGCAGGCGGGGAACGAGGACTGAAACATGGCGCGGGATTCTCGCTACGATGTGCTGTTCGAACCTGTTCGGATCGGCCCGGTAACGGCGCCGAACCGCTTCTACCAAGTGCCGCACGCAAGCGGCATGACCAATGCGCTGCCGAGGGTGCGCGCAGCCTTCCGTGAGACCAAGGCCGAAGGCGGCTGGGGCGTTGTCTGCACCGGCGCCTGTTCCATCGATCCGAGCTCCGACGACGCGCCGCTGCCGATGGCGACGATGTGGGACAGAAACGACATCCGCGCGCATGCGCTGATGACCGAGGCCGTGCATCGACACGGTGCGCTCGCCGGGGTCGAGCTGTGGCACGGCGGCGCATCGGTGATGAACCGGGCCAGCCGCCTGCCGCCATTGTCGCCGTCCGGCATCCCCTGGATGGCGACCCATGTCGGCTTCATGGGCAATCTTCGCCCGCGCAGCATGGACAAGGCCGACATCAGGGCCGTGCTGGATTGGCAGGCAGAAGGCGCCCGAAAGGCGCGCACCGCCGGCTTCGACATCATCTACGTCTACGCCGGCATGGGCTATCTCGGCTACGAGTTCCTGCTGCCGGAGTACAATCATCGCACCGACGAATACGGTGGCAGCATCGAGAACCGCGTCCGCTTCGTCCGCGAAATGCTGGAGGTTACCCGCGATGCCGTCGGCAGGGATTGCGGCGTCGCCCTGCGCGTCAGCCTCGAGGAACTGCGCGGCCGTCCGGGCACCCACGAACAATCCGAGGCGCACGAACTCGTCCGCCTGCTGTCCGACCACACCGATCTCTTCGACGTAAAGATGGATTCGAGCCCAACGGACTGTTCCGCCTCCAGGTTCACCGGCGAGGGCAGCCACGAGCCGGTGATCGACTTCGTCAAGGCGATGACCGACAAGCCGGTGGTCGGCGTCGGCCGCTTCACCTCACCCGACACCATGGTGTCGCAAGTCCGCCGCGGCGTGCTCGATTTCATCGGTGGCGCACGCCCCTCGATCGCCGACCCCTTCCTGCCCGCCAAGATCCGCGAGGGCCGGATCGAGGAAATCCGCGAGTGCATCGGCTGCAATATCTGCATCTCCAGCTGGCACGACGGCGTTCCGGTGCGCTGCACGCAGAACCCCACCGCCGGCGAGGAATGGCGCCGCGGCTGGCATCCGGAACGGGTTGCGCCGGCTCAACGGCACGAGAAGGTACTGATCGTCGGGGGCGGTCCTGCCGGCCTCGAATGCGCCCTGACCGCAGCCCGACAGGGCCACGACGTGACGCTCGCCGATGCCGGCTCCAGCTGGGGCGGCAGGCTCACCTTTGAGAAGACCCTGCCCGGCCTTGCCGCCTGGAACCGCGTCGTCGACTATCGCCTCGGGCGGCTGAACGAGATGCCGAACGTCTCGATGTACCTCGAAAGCCGGCTCGGCGTGGACGAGATCATCGACCTCGCCCCCGATCACCTTGTGCTTGCGACCGGCGCCCGTTGGACCCGGATGCTCTATTCCTCGATGGAGATCCCGGTCGGTCGATTGGAGCACCCGGAGGTCTACACGCCCGACGACATCGCGGCCGGCCGGCGGCCGCAGGGACCGACGCTCGTCTTCGACTTCGACAACTACTACTGTGGCGGTGTCCTGACCGAGCACCTCGCCGCCAGGGGGATCGACGTCGCCTACGTTACGCCGGCGGGCCAGGCCTCGGCCTGGACGATCATGACGAACGAGCTGCCGCTGGTGCACCGGGCACTCTCGCGCCGCAACGTCCCGGTCACGACACTACAGACGCTGAAGGACTTCGACGGCGAGACCGCAACGCTGGTCCACCTCTTCACCGGCGAGGAGACGAGGGTGCAGTGTCGCTCCGTCCTGATCGTCGGACTGCGCACGCCGCGCAACGAGCTGCAGGAAGCAATCGAGGTCCGACGCGCGGATCTGGACGCCGCCGGCATCAGGAGCATCACCATAATCGGCGATGCGCTCGCGCCCGGAGCGATCACCCATGCGGTGCACAGCGGCCACAAGGCCGCGCGCGAACTGGGGCAGAACGGCAGCCGCCGACCCTATCTGCGCGATACGCCGATCACCGATTGCGAACTGGCCGAGGCGGCCGAATAGGAGCATCCATGACCGTGGCCGCCGCCGGCATGTCGAGCTTCTCCATCGCTTCGATGGTCTACGAATGGACGCCGCACGACGAGGCGGAAGCCGACGAGCCTGGGCGTGAGACCGGAAAGGGTGTCCCATGACCAGGATCGTCGACACGTTCCCCCGCCGCGTCCGCACCCTCGATCCGGTCTTCATCACCATGAGGGACGGGACGCGTCTTGCCGCCACCATCTGGCTGCCGCGGGACGCAGAGGAGCGACCGGTTCCGGCGATCCTGGAACTCATCCCCTATCGCCGCCGCGACGGGACCGTGTTCCGCGACATGAAGATGCACCCCTATGTTGCCGGCCACGGCTTCGCCTGCTGTCGCGTTGACATCCGCGGATCTGGAGACTCGGAAGGGGTGCTGACCGACGAATACACCGAACAGGAGCAGGACGACGCCTGCGAGATCATCGCCTGGCTCGCGCGCCAGCCCTGGTGCACCGGCGCGGTCGGCATGACGGGCATATCCTGGGGCGGATTCAATGCATTGCAGGTTGCCGCGCGCCGACCGCCCGCCTTGAAGGCCATCATCGCACTGTGCTGCTCCGACGATCGCTATGCCGACGACGTGCACTACCTCGGCGGCAATCTTCTGACCGAGGATGGCATGTGGTCGTCCTTCATCCTCGGCCTCGGCGCCCTGCCGCCGGACCCGCAAATCGTCGGCGAACGCTGGCGATCGATGTGGCGGGAGCGGCTGGAGGCGACAAGCTGCTGGTCCTCCGTCTGGCTGCGTCACCAGCGCCGCGACGCCTACTGGAAGCGCGGTTCTGTCTGCGAGGACTTTTCCAAGATCGACATCCCCGTCTATGCCATCAGCGGCTGGGACGACACCTATTTCAATGCCGTGCCCCGGCTGATGGAGGGGCTTTCCGGCCCTCGCAAGGGGCTGATCGGGCCCTGGACCCATGCCTATCCCTTCCTTGGGGAGCCCGGCCCGGCGATCGGCTACCTTGGCGAAGCGATCCGCTGGTGGCGGCATTGGCTCGAGGGCGTCGACACCGGCATCATGGACGAGCCCGCCTACACGACCTACCTGAAAGATCCGCACCGGCCTGCACATGTCTATCCCGATCATCCGGGCCGCTGGGTGCGCGATCCGTCCTGGCCCTCGCCCAATGTCACAGCGCAGGTTCTCTTCCTCAACAGCGGCCGGCTCGACGCTGCGCCCGCGGTCGGCGACACGATGCGGCTGCGCTCGCCGGTCACGGCCGGGCGTGACTGCGGCCGCTATGGCGGCTATGGCGGGGAAGTGCCGGATATGGCCGGCGACCAGCGTCGCGAGGACGGACTTGGTCTGTGCTTTGATAGCGCGGCACTTGCCGAGGACCTGGACTTGCTCGGCGCGCCGGTGCTGGAGTTCACGCTTGCCTCCGACCTGCCCTTCGGCACGCTCACCGCCCGACTTTGCGAGGTGCTGCCGGACGGGACATCGACCCTCGTGAGCTGGGGGGCACTCAACCTGGCCCAGCGCGACAACCGCGAGCATCCGCTACCGATCAGGGCGGCGCACCCGGTCACGGCACGTCTCGAGCTTAACCATTGCGGCCGTCGCTTCGGTAAAGGCAACCGCCTGCGCCTTGCCTTGTCGAACCAACATTGGCCGGTACTCTGGCCGCAGCCGGGCCTGCCGACATTTTCGTTCGAGCCCGGCGCCTGTCGGCTCGTCCTTCCGGTGCGTGCGCCACAACCGGGAGACGGCGGCGAGATCTTTGACGAGGCGGAGATCTCGCCGCCCGTGCCGATGGACGTCTTGGAGGGCGAGTCCCATGCGCGGCTGCTTGCGGTTGATGCCGGCAAGCGCAGGGAAACGCTGACGCTCTCCAGCAACCACGGCCGGCAATTGCTGACCGACCGCGCCAACGAAACCTGGGCCAGGGTCGTCGACGAAATGTCGATCACGGAGGACGATCCCCTTTCCGCGCGCCTGGATACCGGCTGGGTGCTGGGCTACCGCAGCGCAGATGCGGACGCGGAAGCAAGGTCGCGGGTCGTCGTTACATCGACGGCCACGCAATTCCGGCTGGAATGGCGGCTCGAGGTGCATGAGCGGGGCCAACTCATCTTCGAACGGGAGGGAGACGAATGGATCGATCGCGACCATTTGTAATGCCTGCCGGCGCAAGTGCGCATGACGCGGGCCAGACCCGACCGCCCGGCCGGCGCCATCGGCTGTTGATGACGGTCGCCAACTGCCGAGGCGGGTCGCGATGATCACCTTCCTGCTCCGCCGCACAGGCCTTGCGTTCGTCATCCTGCTGATCGTTGCGATCCTGTTGTTCTCGATGATGCACATGATCCCGGGCGACCCGACGGTGGTGGCACTGGGGCCGCGCTCGACGCCCGAGATGCGGGAGGCTTTCCGGGAGCTGATGGGCCTCGACCGACCGGTCCTGGAACAGCTCGCCATGTTCCTGGGGCGTCTTGCGCATGGAGATCTTGGACAGGACGTCTGGAGCCGCCGCCCCGTTCTCACCATGATCCTCGAAGTGCTGCCCTATACGGTGATGCTGGCGTTTGCGAGTTTCATCTGGGCGGTAGCATTCGGCATCCTTCTCGGCTGTGTTGCCGTCGTCCATCACGGCAAATGGGGCGACTGGTTGATCGGCCTCGTCTCGATTGCCTTCGTCGCCGTGCCTTCCTTCGTCGTCGCGCTTTATTCGCTTCTGGTCTTTGCCGTCTGGCTCAATTGGCTCCCCGCTATCGGAGCCGGCGAGCCGGGCGACATTGGCGCTCAAGCGCGCTCCCTCATCCTGCCCTCCTTTGCGGTCGGATTGGGATGGGTCGGCTACGTCTCGCGGCTCGTGCGGGCGGCAATGATCGAGGCGATGGGCGAGGACTACGTGCGCACACTGCGCTCCTACGGCGTCCCGGAAACCCGCATCATCTATGCTTATGCGCTGAAACAGGCGCTGCTGGCCATTCTGTCCGTCATCGCCATCGGATTCGGCGGTCTTTTGACCGGCTCCGTCTTCGCCGAGATTGTCTTCACCAGGCCCGGACTCGGCAAGATGACCTACGATGCCGTCATGTCGCGCAACTTTCCGCTTGTGATGGGAACCGTGCTGTTCACTTCGGGTCTCTACGTGACCTGCATGATCCTCGCCGATGCCGTCACCGCATGGCTTGATCCCCGTGTCAGGAGCGGTTTGTGACATGGCGACCGTCGCGAGTGCAACGCCGAACGAGACTGTCTCGCCCGAACCAGGCGCACTGAGGAGCGTCGGGCACACGATCGCGCATGTCATGTCGACGCCGCTTGGCGCGATTGGCGTGATCCTGGTTGTGCTGATCGTGGGCACGGCGATCCTTGCGCCCTACGTCGTCCCCTACAATCCCACGGCGATCAATGTGAAGGCGCGGCTGGCCGACCCGTCGCTGGCCCATCTCCTCGGCACAGACCAACTCGGCCGCGACCTCCTCTCGCGCGTGATCGTCGGCACGCGCACGGCGATGACGGTCGCGCTGACATCGCTTTCGGTGGCAATCGCGCTCGCCCTGCCGCTCGGCATGATCGCTGGTTATGGTCCGCGCTGGCTGGACGGTCTCCTGATCCTCGTCTTCGACAGCATCAGCTCACTGCCAATGATCATGTTGGGGCTCGCCATCGTCGTGTTGCTCGGCCCCGGCGTTTCCACCGTCATTCTCGTCATCGTGCTCTATTCGGTCCCCTCCTATGCGCGGCTCGTGCGTGCGCAGACGCTCAGCCTGAAAACCCGCGACTTCATCAAGGCCGAGCAGGCGATGAACGCCGGGACGCCGCGCATCCTGTTCCGCCACCTGCTGCCTAACGTCATCGGGCCGTTGCTCATCCTTGCCTGTCTCGACATCTCGACGGTCATCACGCTGGAAGCGGGACTTTCCTTCCTCGGCCTTGGCGTGAAGCCGCAGATCCCGAGCTGGGGCAACATTCTGAGCGACGGCTTCGCCGTCATCCGCAACAGCGCCGTGCCGGTAGTTGCCGGCGGCGTCCCGCTTATCCTGGCGACGATCGGCTTCACATTCTTTGGCGAGGCGCTGCGCGACGCGCTCGACCCGAAGCTCAATCCGGAGCGCAAGCCATGAGCGCTCCGGTTCTCGAAATACACAACGTTTCGGTGAGCTATGGGGACATGATTCCGGCCGTGGTCGGTGTCGACCTGACAGTCGGGCCGGGCGAGATCGTCGGTATCATTGGCGAAAGCGGCTCCGGCAAGTCCACGCTGGCGCATTCCATCCTCGGTCTGTTGCCGAAAGCCGCACGTGTGCGCGGCGACCGGTTCGTCCTTGCCGGCAACACCATTCTGGATGCCGACCGCACGACGCTTTCCGCGCTTCGCGGCCCGTCAGCGGCGATGATCTTCCAGAACCCGATGGCAGCGTTCAGCCCGATCCACATGCTCGGAAAGCAACTCGTCGACCTGCTATGGCGCGACCGTGACCAGACAGTCGCCACCAAGCGGGAACGCATCATCGCGGCCTTGAAGCAGGTCGGCATTCCCGACCCGATGGGCAAGCTCGACGCCTATCCCTTTCAGCTTTCCGGCGGCATGCTCCAGCGGGTGGCGATTGCCGCTGCGCTTTTGATGAGGCCGGCGCTCCTGGTTGCCGACGAGCCTACGACCGCTCTCGACGTGACGATGGAAGCCCAGATCCTCCATCTGATGAGCTCGCTCAGAAAGACCGCTGGCGTCTCGATACTGATCATCTCGCATCATCTGGGTGTGATCGCGGAAATCTGCGATCGCGTCGCGGTGATGTATGCGGGCCAGATCGTCGAGGAAGGCGCGGTAGAAACGATCTTCAGTGACCCTCGCCATCCCTACACCCAGGCGCTCTTTGCCTGCGAGCCGGCCCTGATCCCAACCGGTGTCGGCAGACTGCCGGTCATCGCCGGCGAGGTGCCTCGCCCGGGCGGGACAGGCTGCGATTTTGCCGGGCGTTGCCGCTTCACCGAAGAGCGATGCCTGACGCTCTCACCGCCATGGGTCAGCGCGTCAGTTGATCCCCGGCACCATGCCCGCTGCCACAGGAGCACGCCATGAGTGCAACGCCGGCCCTGATCGAAGCCACCAAGCTCTCGGTTGACGTGCCGGCGAAATGGCTGCCGTTCGCACGCGTCAAGCCTCTGTCAATTCTGCTCGACGTATCGCTTGCCATACGGCCGGGCGAGATCGTCTGCATGGTCGGCGAGAGTGGCTCGGGAAAGACGACTTTCGGCCGCGCGCTTCTCGGTCTGGTCAAGCCTTCGTCCGGCAGAATCACGCTCGAAGGCGCCGCGCTTGCGGATTTTTCCGTGCAAAGCTTCCGTGCGGTGCGCCGCCAGGCGGCCCTGCTCTTCCAGGACCCGCTGAGTTCGTTCAATCCGCGGCAACGGATCGGCGCCATGATCGCCGAGCCACGCCGCATCGCCCGCTCGGGCTCCACCCGCATGGAGGACCTTGTCGCGCTTGCGCAGCAGGTGGGTCTGTCCGAACGCTTCCTTTCGCGCTTCCCCCACGCGCTCAGTGGCGGGCAGGCACGCCGTGCCGCGGTGGCGCGCGCACTCTCGGTGATCCCCAAGCTGATCGTCGCGGACGAGCCGACCGCCGGCCTCGACGTCTCGGTCCAGGGCGGGGTGCTCAATCTCTTCCTCGAACTTCGCGAGCAGCACCGCACTGCTTTCCTGGTTATCACCCACAACCTTTCGGTCGCTCGCCATATCGCCGATCGCATCGTCATCCTCTATTTGGGCCGCGTCGTGGAAAGCGGTCCGGCATCCGAAATCTTTCGTGCGCCGAAGCATCCCTACACGAGGGCTCTCCTCGATTCCGAGCCGGTGCCGGATCCGGCGAAGCGGCGGACGGAGCCGCCTGTGCTCGGCGAGGTTCCCGGTATCGCGGCACGGCCGGAAGGCTGCGAGTTCCACACGCGATGCCCCTTCGCCCAGGCGCGTTGCCGCGTGGAGGCACCCACACTCGCCGATCAGCCAGGCCATCGTCAGGTCGCCTGCCATTTTCCGCTGCCAGTGGCGTCCGCAGCGGCAGCACGCGGCCTTCACGCCGTATCCAGGTAGCAGGTCCAAGAACGAGTAAAACAACAAACCAGAGGGAAGACGATCATGAATGGGATTTCGATCAACAGACGGCATTTTCTGGCCGGCGCCGCTGCCGGCGCCGCGGCAATCGCCATGCGCCCGGGCCTTTCCTATGCGGTCGAGGGCGACACGCTCGTCATCCGCGGTGCATCCGACATCGAGGTGTTGGACCCAGCCTTCCAGAATGGCCTTCTCGAGGAGGAAATCGGCCGTTGCCTGTTTGTCTCGCTTAACAGGCTGGACGACGTCCGCGAGGGCGTGAAGTGGCAACCCCATGCAGCGAGCGAGCTGAAGCAGAAATCTCCCACTGAGATCGAATTCAAGCTGCACGACTGGCTCGTGTGGACCGGCGATTACGGTCCGGTCACTGCCGAAGACGTGAAGTACTCATTCGAACGGGTCGCCAATCCGGACAATGCCTCGGCGTGGGCCTATGCGTTCGACGCACTGAAGGAGGTCGAGGTGACGGGCGAGAGGTCGGGCGTCATCCATCTCAAATCGCCCTCTGCTCCCTTCTGGGTGACCACCCTGCCCTATTACATGGGGCACATTGTCTGCAAGAAGGCCGTCGAGGCCGCCGGCGGCAAGTTCACGACCGAAGTCCCTGCCAGTGCAGGCCCTTACCTGATCGACAAGTGGGTGCCTAAGCAAAGCCTGTCGCTGAAGCTCAACCCGGCCTGGAAGGGCGCACCCCCGGCCTTCCCGAAAGTGCAGTTCCAGATCATCACCGACGACGAGGCCGCAGCACTCGCCTATGAATCCAAAGCGATCGACTACTCGAAGACCAGCCTCAACACGCTTGCGACCTACAAGGACAAACTGCCGGAAAAGACGTCACTGATTCAGATGGACGGCAACCGTCTTTCCTGGCTTGCGATCAATGTCAACAATCCGAAATTCGCCGAGGAGAAAGTTCGTCGTGCGATCCAATATGCGATCGATGTCAGCCAGATCATGGAGGGCTCCTATTCCGGGCTCGCCGCACCTGCGACCGGAGTTGTCCCGCCGGCGATGACTGGCCACCGAGAAGCGATCCTCTACCCTGCCGATACCGCCAAGGCGCAGGCCCTGCTCGATGAGGCGGGCGTATCCGGCCTCACCATCGAGCTGGCCGCCCAGAACGACAAAACCAGCCAGTTGACCTGCCAGATCATCCAGGCGTTGCTCGGCGCCGTCGGCATTACCGTCGAAATCAAATCCTACGACGATGGCGTGTACTGGACGCTTGGGGACAAGAGCTCGGGCGACACCTGGAAGACCCTCGAACTGGTCTTGATGAACTTCGCCGGTGGTGTCGATCCCTCTGAAAACCTGACCTGGTTCCGGCCGTCGCAGATCGGGGTCTACAACTGGTCGCAGTTCGATAGCCCGGAATTCGAGACGCTCTATCAGGAAGGCATGGCCGAAACCGACCAGGAAAAACGCGGTGCCATCTATCGCAAGATGCAGGACCTGATGGAGGAATCGGGCGGTTTCGTCTTCATCACGCACGAAACCTTTGCGGCTGTTGCCCGCGATGGGCTGAAGCCCTGCATCCTGGCTGACGGCTATCTCGACGTGACCCGGTTCGCCAAAGCCTGACGATCAGACGCTCTTCCCGCGTCGCGCGTATCTTCGGACGCGGGAAGGGCTATCCAACGTGACGAATGACAAGGAATACGATCATGGCACGCAGTTCGGTGAACAGGCGCGAACGGCGCCTGGCTGCAGGTTCGAGCGTCAGGCAGTTGCCCTTCGCCAACGTGGCAAACCGTTACCCGCCGATCCAGGTGATGAGCGCCGATGAAGTCGAGGCGATCCATCTCGCATCGCTCGCGCTGTTGCGCGATACGGGCATGGAGATCATGCACGACGAAAGCAGGCGGCTCCTGAAGGACGCGGGTGCGGTTGTGGATGAAGCGACCCACCGTGTCCGCTTCGATCCCGCCATGATCGAGGAGACGATCCGAACCGCACCATCAACGTTCACCTTGCAGGCGCGAAATCCCGCGAAAAACCTGAGGGTGGGAGATGGCAGTCTGATCTTCGCGGCCACCGGTGGCCCCGCCTTTGTCAGCGACATCGATCGCGGCCGCCGCGCCGGCAACTACGCCGATATGTGCGACTACATCCGGCTGGTCCATAGCCTCAATGTCATTCACCAGGAGGGGGGCTGCCCCTGCGAGCCGACCGACCTGCCACCGGAGAGCCGCCACCTCGATTTCTATCTCGCCGCAATCCGGCTAACCGACAAGAACTGGCAATGCTGGGCGCTTGGCGGCTACCGTGTCGAGGACGCGATCGACATGCTCTCGATCACGCTTCGGCAATCCCGCGAAGAGCTGAAGAAAAGCCCGGCGGCGCTGACGATCATCAACTCCAACTCGCCACTCAGGCTCGATATTCCGATGGGGGAAGGTCTGGTCGCCATGGCGCGCGCAGGCCAGCCGATCGCGCTGACCCCTTTCACGCTTTCCGGTGCGATGAGCCCGGTGACGATAGCGGGCGCTCTCACTCAGCAAAACGCCGAGGCACTTGCACTGATCGCGCTTGCTCAGATCGTCAATCCAGGCACACCGGTGCTGTATGGCGGTTTCACCTCAAACGTGGACATGCGAACTGGCTCACCAGCTTTCGGAACGCCCGAATATGCCAAGGCGCAGATCGCCTCGGGTCAACTGGCACGCCGCTACGGCGTACCGTTCCGCTCTTCCAACGTGACGGCATCGAATGCGGTCGACGTTCAGGCGGCCTATGAAAGCGGCATGTCTCTGTGGAGTACCATCATGGGCGGCGTTCACCTGATCGAGCATGCGGCGGGCTGGCTTGAAGGTGGATTGACCGCTTCCTTCGAAAAGCTCGTGCTCGATGCGGAGATGTTGCAGATGATGCGCAGCTTTCTTGATCCCATTGCTGTCGATGAGGGCAGTCTCGCGATCGACACCATCAGTGAGGTCGGCCCCGGCGGTCACTTCTTTGGAACCAGCCACACCCTGGCGCGGTTCGAGAATGCCTTTTACGAGCCGATGCTTTCGGATTGGCGCAATTTCGAGAACTGGTCCGAAAGCGGCGCGCGCACCGGCACCGAACGCGCCAACGCGGTCTGGAAAGAACTGCTGCGAACCTACGAGCAGCCGCCGCTCGACCCGGCCATCGACGAGGAGCTGGAGGCGTTCGTTGCCATGCGCAAGGAGCAAATCGAACGTTAGCGCACAGCGGCAGCAAGGCAGGGGCTGCACGCGTTTGCGCCCCTCAGATGGAGCTAAGCCGCGCCTCGCGCTTTCGTATTGCAGGAGCGGGCTCGGAGCCAGCTCCCACATGATGTGAAACGCGGGCCTCGTAGGCCCTACTCAGCGGGACCGATAGCGAGCCTGACTTCGTCAAGCCCGTCGACACCGCCGCGCAGCGTCTGGCCGGCAACGACGGCACCCACCCCGGCCGGCGTACCGGTGTAGATCACATCGCCAGGCTGGAGATGATAGTAGTTGGAGAGGTCGGCAAGAAGCTCAGGCACCTTCCACACCAGATCGGCAAGCGATGCCTTCTGCCGCACCTGGCCATCGACCTCGAGCCAGATCGACTGGTCGCCGATCGCGCCGAACGCGTCCGCGCGGGTGATCGCGGAGAGGACGGCAGAGTTTTCGAAGTCCTTGCCGAAGTCCCATGGGCGCCCCTTCTCGCGCGCCTTCAGCTGCAGATCGCGGCGGGTCATGTCGAGCCCGGTTGCGTAGCCGAAGATAGCGTTCAAGGCCTCTTCCCTGGAGGCCTTGAACAGCGGCTTGCCGATGGCGACCACGAATTCCATCTCGTGATGGTAGTTCCCGGTGCCGGGGGGATAGGGGATCGACGCGCCGTTCGGAACCAGGGAAAGCGGATGCTTGAGGAAGTAGAACGGAGCCTCCCGGTCCACCTCGACACCCATTTCCTTGGCGTGCTCGACGTAATTGCGGCCAACGCAGAAGATGCGGTGCACCGGGTAGAGATTATCTTCACCCACGACCGGAACGGCCGGAAACTGGGGATCGGCAAACAGACGCTGTGACATAGTGTTGGTATCCAATTCTGTATTATTCACTCGACTGGCGACGTTGCCAGAAGACGATTTTGCGTTCCGCCAGCATCACCGCGCCATACATCGTCAGGCCGACGAAGCTGAGATAGATGATCAGCGCGAAGACGCGGGCGGTGTCGAGTTGGGAGGCCGCAACGCGGATCAGCTCGCCAAAGCCCTTGCCGCCGCCTAGGAACTCCGCGGTGATCGCGCCGGCCATGACGCTGAGCGCTGCGATCTTAAGGCCCGTGAAGATCTGCGGCAGGCCGAACGGGAACTTCATCTTCAGCAAGGACTGGAGGCGTGAGGCTCCCATGGTGCGGAAGAGCATATGGGCGTTCTCTTCGGCGGCCTGCAGGCCGGAAGCGGTGCCGACGATGATCGGGAACACCGACACGAAGGTCGCCAAAGCGATCTTGCTCTCCAGCCCGAAACCCAGCCATGCGACGAACAGCGGCGCGAAGGCGATCTTGGGCATGGTGTCGATTGCAACGAGGTACGGCATGACGGCCCGGGCGCCGAATTTGGTCTCACCGACCAGGGTGCCGAGCGCGATGCCCAGAACGGCGGCGATGACGAAGCCGATCAGCACTTCCTGCGCCGTGATCCACAGGGCAGCAAGCATGTAGCCGCCCGTCGCCAGGTTGAGGCCGACAGTCGCAATCTGTGTCCACACCATCGCGGGCGTCGGCAGAATGATGGCGTTGATCACGCCGGACATGGTCACAAAGTGCCAGATGGCGACAATGGCCAGCCCGAGACCGACGATAGCGACCGGCCGCGGGATGCGATCGATGAGAGAATCCTCCTCCCTCCAGACGGTCGAGGGGAACTCTTCTGCCGGCGTGACCGATGCCGGCGCGTGGGTAACCTCAATTGCCATGGTTCACCCCCAGGTCAAGACGGTTGCGGATGTAGGCAACGAGCTCGGCGAAGCGCGGTTCCAGCATCATGTCGAGGGTGCGCGGGCGCGGAAGGTCGATCTTGACCTCCTCGAGGATGCGGCCCGGCCGCGAGCCCATCACAAAGACGGTATCGGAGAGCAGCACCGCCTCGGCGATCGAGTGGGTGATTAGGAACGCTGTCGCTTGCCGTGCCAGGCAGATGCGCTGCAGCTCCATGTTCATGTGCTCGCGCACCAGCTCGTCGAGCGCCGAGAAGGGCTCGTCGAGGAGCAGGATTTCCGGCTCCGTGATGAGCATGCGGCAAATGGAGGCGCGCTGCTGCATGCCGCCGGAAAGTTCCGATGGATAGGCGCCCTCGAACCCCTTGAGACCGACCAGGTCCATGAGAGCTTCGGCATCGGCTCGCTTGGCCTTCGCCGCCGATTTGCCCTGCTGGATTTCGATCGGCATCAGGATGTTTTCGATGGTGGTCTTCCAGGGCAGGAGCACTGCGTGCTGGAACATCATGCCGATATCCGACCGGGTGCCGAGCACCGGTTTGCCCGCGAGCATGACCGAGCCTTCGGATGGCGACACCAAACCCGCCATGATCTTCAGAAGGGTGGACTTGCCGCATCCGGATGCGCCAATCACAGCCGTAAAGCTGCCGCGCGGCAGGTCAAAGCTCGTATTCTCGAGGGCAGTGACGCTGTGGCGGGCGAAGGTCTTGCGGAGATTGCGGACTCTGTAGACTGCGGGGGCCGAAGCCCCCGCACCTTTGTCCAGACTTTCCGCCGGACGGGGATTGATCATTTGCCGTTCCAGAAATTTATGAAGTCGTTGGTGTAGACCGCCGACAGGTCATCAAGCGGTTTTGCGAGTTCGCCGGAGGCGACGAGGCTGTCCTGCCACGCAACCCAGGCTTCATGATCCTGGTAGCCATGCCCCTTTGCCGGATCGAACGGCGTCTGACGAATGATGATCTGGTCGATCAGGGCATTGGCAAACGCCTTGTCTTCGACCTCCTGCGGGTTCTCGGCACCGATATGCGCCAGGAGAGCATCGCGGTTTGCAGGGTCGGCCGCCCACTTGGCGCCTTTCACCACCGCACGCCCGAAGCCTTCGACATCCTTGCGATTCTCCCCAAGGTAGCTGTTCATTGCAGCCAGCGCGTTGCCGAAGAAGGTCTTGTACTTTGCAGGCGTGATATTTTCGAGCTTGACGCCGCGAGCGTTGAGGATCGCCGCGTCGTTGGTCGCGGCCGCATAGGCATCGATGTCGCCGCGCAGGAAGCCCGCGGCAGCCTGACCGCCATCACCAACGACGAGGAAGGTATAGTCGGTGCCTTCCTGCAGGCCGGCCTCGTTCAGGATCGAGCGGGCGAATGCCGTCTCGGAGCCGTCAGCGGTACCAACCCCGATGGTCTTGCCGCGCAAGCCTTCGGCCGACGCGATCCCGGCGCCTTCCGGCACCACGATGGCGAACGAGCTAAGCGGGTTGAGCCGGTAGATGTTGGTGATCTCGACACCGCGGTCACGCGCCAGCAGGAGCGGGCCGGCGCCGGGGTTGCCGATTTGCGCCTGGCCCGAGGCGAGAGCCTGAATGACCGCCCCCGAACCGTTCAGCGCTTCGATCGAGACGTTGACGCCTTCCTCGGCAAAGTATCCCTCACCCTGGGCAGCCACGATCGGCAGCAGCAGGATCGCGGAGGGATTCGGAACCGCGACGACGATATCTCCAGCATAGGCCACATGGCCCGCCATCACGCTGAGCAAAGCTCCTGCCACCCAACGCTTAGAACAATCCATGATTTTTCCTCCTCACCAAATGATGGATTTTTTGTTCGAAGCGGAGTAAAATTCCATATTGCCCGGAATGTCAACCGTGCGCTATGCGTGTCATGGGCTAGGAAACGAGAATGCGGAAATCCAAGGACGACGAGTTCCACAAGCTGACGGCGGCCAGCCAGATCGCGCTCGAACTGCGCAAGGACATCCTGCAAGGCTCGCTACCCCCGGGAAGCAGGCTGCGCATCGAGCAACTGCGGCAGCGGTTCACGACCGCCATCAATCCCGTCCGGGAGGCACTGAACCGCCTGGTGGCCGAGGGGCTGGTCCACCTGGAGGACCACAGGGGGTTTTCGGTCTCGCAGATTTCTCTGGATGTGTGGACCGACCTTCTCGAAGCGCGCTGCATGATCGAAATCGAGGCGCTGCGGCGCTCGATCGCCAATGGCACCGAGGAGTGGCGCGACGAGATCGTCGTTAGCCTGCACAGGCTGCTTCGCATCCCCCGGTTTCACGACGAGGCTCGCACCCTCAGGAACGCGGAATGGGAGGTCTACCACCATCGCTTTCACCGTGCCCTGATCTCGCGTTGCGGCTCGCCGAAGATCCTGGCGATCTGCGACGATCTGCGCGAGCAGTCGGATCGATACCGGGCGGTCGCGGCCACGTCACGCAACGCCCGCACAGACTACAATCGCGAACATGAGGCGATCGCCAAGGCCGCCATGGAGGGTGACGCAGCCGAGGCGACATCCCTCCTCGACGCTCACTACCGAAAGACGATGCGGGTGGTGGAGCAGTACTTCCACGGGCTCGCGGCGTCGCCACACTCCGCCTGAATGGAGTGTCCTCGGTCGCCGCCGAGGTGCATCTTCAAAGGGAGACGGTGGCCGCATTGAGCGGAAGGTGCGCGAAGGAGGCGCCGCCAAGCCGGCCGAAGGAATGGGCTGAGTCCCACGGCTGGGGGCGTCGCTTTTCACCCTGGGGTCCGCCTCCGTCGGGTATCTTTTTCGAGCAGTCGTAGGCTCGCCTCACCCCGGTGAGCCGGGCCTTCCGCGTCGGTGTTTGGCGGGCATATTCGGAGCGGTTCCGGAAAACTGAGGTGTGTAGAATTACAGTTTACCGAATCCGCTCCGAATAGCCGAACAGGCACTGGCAGAAGCCATTCTTCTAGCGGTTCAAATTCCCGGTCATGACTTGTACCGGTAGCCGCCCTTGCCTGAGCGGCGCACCACCAGAGTGGTGACCAATGCGTAGACACCTCCGGCAACAATGGCGGTTGGCAACGACGCGGTCACATACTCATACGGCCAACGGCTGGCATAGGTGATCGGGTTGAGCAGGTAGAGATAGGTCAGGATCCCGGCACCCATCGCGATGATCGAAGCTGGATTGAACCCGCCCCAGAAGCGATAGACACTGTGTGGTCCGCTTTCCATCAGTCCCCGCACGTCGATACTGCGCTTCCTCAGGAAGTAGTAGTCGGTGATCTGGATGCCACAGAGGGGCGCAAAGCCGAGCCCGATAAAGGCCAGAAACGTGCCGAAATTGGCGAAGAACAGGTCCGGGATCAACAGTCCGACGATTCCGACCGGCGCGATCGAGATCAACAGCAGTGCCGGCCAGCGAAGGTTCTGAAGCGCCGGAAAATGCCGAAGCCCGATCGACGACGAGTAGACGCCGGCCACCGCAGTTCCGAGATTGGCCGCAGCCACGAACAGCAGCGCGATCACCCCGTAGACCGGTCCTCCGACCGTCCGCATCCATTCGGCGGGATCCGAAACCTGAAGAACCAGGATCCCTGCAATGCCGATTGCAGAAAGGAGAGGAACCGGTGCACCCATGCCGACCATGATCGGCAGCGCCGCCTTGCGACCATTCGGAACCATTCGTACCATCGCACCGATATAGGGCCACCACGACAGCAGCGAAACGATGCCGATCTCAACCCCGGTGGTGTAGTTCCACAGCGGCTGGTCGGAGGCATAAGCCGGAGTTGCCGCCTGAAGATCGTCCCAGCGTTGGGTCAGCAGGATGTAGAGCATCCAGAACCCGACAAAAACATGCGCCACGAGGATCTTGGCCACTTTCTCGACCCCAGACGAACCCTTGAGCAGGAAGAGGAACACCAGCGCCGAAGCCAGCAGCACCGTCGCCGACACGAGGAAGCTGCCGGAGCCATCGCTGGCCAATCCCAGCGCGAGCAGAAGCTGCTTGGTCGATTTGGCGAAGAAGATCAGCAGGAGTGAATTCCATCCGACGATCGAGACGAATTGCATGGCCGCGGGGATGACCCAGCCGCGCGAACCGAACTGCGGTTTCGACGAGGCGATGGAGTCCACGCCGAACCGGATGCTGACCGGCACGGCGGCCAGCGCCACGATCAGCATGCCGATCATGCTGCCGGCGAAAAGGGTGAAGAAGCCCTCGCGGAATTTCAGGTAGTAGCCGACATACTCGCCAATAATGTAGCACCACGTCGCGGCGGCGGCCGTGGCCAGAGAGATGCCCAGTTGCCAGGCGCTCCAGGTGCGTTCACCCGGCAGCAACGGCCAGGCGCTCTTGTCCGCCTCGATCAGGACGGCTTCGGTCGTGTTGCTCATCGCCCTTACCTCGCCAGCCAGAGCGCGATGATCGGCAGCACGATCCCCAGCCCAATCAGGGCAAGCCAGGCCGAGCCATCATAGTCGTCCCCCTGGTTCTGCTCGCTCTCCAGCAGGGCCAGTCGTCTTTCCACCTCCGGGTGGAGTCTTTCCTGCGCCATTTCCTTCCCTCCCATTTGTCCCTCGTTTTGTTTGCTCCCGATTCAGCAAGCCGGGAGATAGGCGAAAATTGGTCAGCCGCGCAGCCTGTCCCCGCTCGGGTCGTACCAGGGGCGCAGTTGCAGCCGGACCGGGTAGCGCTTCCAGGCGATCTCCACCTGCCAATGACCGGTGTCGAGCCACTCGGCGTCGATGCCGCCCGCTCGGGTGACATATCCCATCCCAAGCGAGGCCCCGATCCGGTGACCATAGGCGCCCGACGTTACCGAGCCGACGATCTCACCATCCCGCAGGATCGGCTCATTGTGGTAGAGATGCGGGGGAATGCCCTCGCTCTCGAGTCGGAGTTGGACCAGTCGCCGCTCCACCGGCCCCCTTTGACGCTGGCGCAGCAGCGCCTCCCGCCCGATAAAACCGCCCGGCTTGTCGAAGGCCACGGCAAAGCCGAGACCGGCCTGCAACGGCGTATCCTCCTCGCCGATGTCGTGGCCCCAGTGGCGATAGCCCTTTTCCATGCGCAGCGAGTTGATGGCAAAGAAGCCGCCCATCTTCAGGCCCAGCCCATCGCCGGCCTCGACCAGCTTCTCGAAGACATGGCCGGCGAATTCGGCGGGCATGTAAAGCTCCCAGCCGAGTTCGCCGACGTAGGTCAATCGGCTCGCCCGGACGCGGGCATAACCGAGGTCGATCTCGCGGCTGGCTCCGAAGGGAAAGACCGCGTCCGACAAGTCGGCGGGCGTCAGCTTCTCCAGCAGTGCCCGTGATTTTGGCCCCATCAGCGCCAGCATCGGCATGCCGGAGGTCACGTCCTGCACGAAAACCTGGGCATCGGCGGGCATTTGTCGCTTCAACCAGGCCATGTCGCGACGCTGGGACACGGCGATGGTGACCACCAGGAACGCGCTTTCCGACAGCCGAGTGACCGTCACGTCGGCCTCGATCCCGCCGACCTCGTTTAGCCACTGGGTATAGACGACGCGGCCCGGCGGAACGTCGATGTCATTGGCGCAGATGCGGTTCAAGGCTCGCTGCGCATCGCGCCCTTCAATCAGATACTTGATGAAGCAGCTGTGATCGAACAGCGTCACGTTCTCTGCCGTGTTGCGGCATTCCTCGCCGCAGGTGTCGAACCAGCTCTGCCGGCCATAGGAATAGCCGATGCTCGGCACCGTGCCCGGCGCGCCGAAGAAACCGGGGCGCTCCCAGCCCGCCGCCTCGGTCATGAAGGCGCCCATCGCGGCGAGCCGATCGTGAAACGGGCTGCGCCGCACGCCCCGCGCCGTCTCGAACTGGCGGTTCGGCCAATGCATGTCGAAGAGCAGGCCGAGGGTCTCGGTCGTCCGGTCTTCCAGATACTTCCGGTTGGACTGGAAGGCCTGCATCCGGCGCACGTCGACATCCATCAGCTCCATCGGCGGTCGACGGTCGCGGATCCAGTCCGCCAGCGCCTTGCCGACCCCGCCCGAGGAAAGGATGCCGATGGAGTTGAAGCCCGTCGCGCAGAACAGGCCCGGCACCTCCGGTGTCTCGCCCAGCAGGTAGCGGTCATCGGGAGTGAAGCTCTCGGGGCCGTTGAAAAACAGCTGGATGCCAGTGCGTTCCAGCACCGGCACACGTCGCGTCGCCGTCTCGAGATAGGGGGCGATGTGCTCGATATCTTCGGGCACGGTGCCGAAGCTGAAATCCTCAGGGATGCCCTTTTGGCCCCACGGCTTGGCGTTCGGCTCGAAGAAGCCGACGAGCAGCTTGCCCGCATCCTCCTTGTAGTAGGTCCACTCGTCGCCCAGGAAGAGCACCGGCAGGTTGCGCGGCAACCCCGCGACGGGCTCGGTGACGATGTAGAAGTGCTCAGCCGCATGCAGGGGAATGGTGACGCCCGCCTCGGCGGCCAGGTCGCGCGACCACATCCCGCCGCACAGGACGACAGTGTTTGCGCGGATCGGCCCCTTGGCGGTCATCACACCCGCAGCCTTGCCGTTCTCGACCAGAATTTTCGTAACGCCGGTGTTTTCGAAGATCCGTGCCCCGCGCATCCGCGCGCCGCGGGCATAGGCCTGGGTGACATCGGCGGGGTTCACTTGCCCGTCATGAGGAAACCAAAAGCCTCCGACGATGCCCTCGGTGCTGATGGGGTCCCAACGTTCCTTGATGTCTCCCGGCGTCACCGCCTCCACCGGCAGGCCGAAATTCCGGCCCATCGATGCGCCGCGGGCCAATTCCTCGTAGCGCGCGGGCGTGTTGGCGACGCGGAGCGAGCCGTTTCGCTTGAACCCGGTCGCCTGCCCCGTTTCGGCTTCCAACTCGCCGAACAGTTCGCCCGTGTACTTGGCGAGTTCCGTCATGCGGCGCGTGGCACGCAGTTGGGTCACAAGACCCGCTGCGTGCCAGGTGGTGCCGCTCGTCAGTTGCTTGCGCTCACAAAGCACCACATCGGTGATGCCGAGCTTTGTCAGGTGGTAGGCGACCGAACAGCCGGCCACCCCTCCGCCGACGATCACCACCTCGGTACGATCCGGGAATTCCGCCGCCATCGCGCGCTCCTTAGCTCAGTGTGCCCGGATAGCTTTCCGCGCGGGCATAGGGAAACCACCAGAAGTCCTGTTTGCTTGCGCTCGGATCGATCATCACGAACTTGGTGTTCTGGAACTGGCTCAGCCCTTCTGGGCCAAGCTGCCGGCCGTTGCCAGAGAGTTTCCGGCCTCCGAAGGGTAGCGCGTCATTGTCGAGGAGTGGTGCATTGATCCAGAGGATGCCCGACTGGATCTCCCGGACCGCCCGGAAGGTCTCGTCGGTATCGCAACTGTAGAGGTTGGCGCCCAGGCCGTAGTCCGAGCGGTTGGCCAGTTCGATCGCCTCGTCGAAGCTCTTCACCCGGCAGATTGGCGCGACCGGGCCGAAGGATTCCTCCTGCAGGATCGACATATCGGGCGTGACCTCGGTCAGCACAGACGGTTCCACGAACCAGCCCTTGTTCTGGCCGGCCGGACGCCCGCCGCCCGTCGCGATTTTCGCCCCCTGTTTGCGGGCATTGGCCATCAGCGCCTCGAAACGCTCCCGCTGGCGACGGGTGGCCATCGGCCCCATGTCGACCTCTTCCAGCCCATTGCCAATGCGCAGTTTCCTCGCCTCCTGCACCAGAAGTTCGACGAACTGATCATGGACCGCCTCATGCACATAGAACCGCTCGGCCGAAGTGCAGACCTGCCCACAATTGAGATAGGCCGCGAACGCCGCTCCCCGCGCCGCGATCTCCAGCGGCGCCGAGGGCATGACGATGAAAGGGTCGTTGCCCGAGGCCTCGATCAGACAGGGCTTGAAGGTTTCCGCGCAGGTCCGTGCCACGGCCTGCCCCACAGAGACGGAACCGGTATAGGCCACGCCATGCGTCTTCCGGCTGGCGACCAGCCGCTGCGCCACGCGCGGACCGCCTGTCACGCATTGCATCAGCCCCGCCGGCAGCGGGCCGAACAGCTCCATGAATTTCAGCGTGGTAATGCTGGTTTGCTCATGCGGCTTCACGATCACCGCATTGCCCGCGGCCAGCGCGGCCGCCGCCTCCCAGCAAAGAAGCACCAGAGGATAGTTGAACGGCAGGATGATGACGACGGTGCCAAGCGGTTCCTTCACCGCAAAATGAAACTGGCCGGGAACCGTCGTGCCTGCGATGCGGCCGGCCTCATGACGCGCGACTTCGGCATAATAGTCCATCGCGGTCGCACACCACGACACTTCGTCTAGGGCTTCCTTGTAGGGCTTCCCCTCTTCCCGTGTCAGGTATTCCGCATAGAGCCCCTTGTCGCGCCTCATCACGGCAGCGATCTCGTGCATGACCACGGCGCGGCTGCGCATGTCGATCGCATTCCAGTCTTTTCCGGCGACCAACGCCGCTTCCATCGCAGCATCCACCTCGGCATCGGTCGCATCCGCAATTTCGGCGATGCGGTCTTCGGTGGCCGGGTCGATCACGTCGAGCCGCTCGCTGGCGGCGCTCGCCACGAACTGGCCGCCGAGGAAAAGCTTGCCTGAAAGCTTGCCTAAGGTTTCAATGGCGCTCAAAGGTCCCTCCCAGATATAGTGTTTGATTTTTTTACAAACATGTCACGAAATTTTGAACAGTCAAGCGCCGACATGCGTGCCGTTGCCATTGACGCGCCCGGTTGCATTGCGCATATCGCCTTCAACACCATTCCGCGGTGGGCGTTGCATGCAGGAGAGTGGCAGGATGGGGCGGAGACCAGCTTTGGCAAAGGATGAGGCGAGCGCTGGCAACGCTGTTGATGCCAGCGATCTTGATATTGGCGCGAGGTTGCGCGCGGTGCGCAAGCGCGCGGGTCTGTCGCAGCGGGAACTGGCAAAGCGGGCGGGCGTCACGAACTCGACGATCTCGCTGATCGAGCAGGAGGCACACTCCCCTTCGCTCGCTTCGCTGCACCGGATTCTCTCGGCCGTGCCGATCTCGATGGCCGATTTCTTTACCCTGCCCTCGTCACAGCAGAACGTGTTGTTCTACGACCATGACGATCTGGCGGTGGTTGCGCGCGGCGAGGCTGACCTGCGGGTGCTGGCCGCCGAGCGGCGCGACAAGAACCTTCAGATGTTCATCGAGCGCTACCAGCCGGGGGCGGGAACCGGTGACGAGCCCATCGCCCATGACGGCGAGACGGCAGCGGTCGTGCTGACCGGAACGATCGAAGTCACGGTTGGCGACGTGACGCGCGTGCTGCGGCGCGGGGGAGGCTATCAGCTGATCGGACGCCAGCCCTACACCCTGCGCAATATCGGCCGCACCGTCGCGGTCGTCGCCTGCGCCTGCACACCACCCATGCTTTGACTGGCAACTTGCTTTCCGGCGACTTCTCGCTTCGGTGTCCACGCATGCATGCCGCTCAATGGCTGTTCATGCGCTCGAACATCGCCTCGCCCTGCTTGCGGGTATTGACCGACGTGCCAACCAGCACTTCGTCCTTGTCTGCTTCCAGTTGGCGGAGGACTTCTGCGGCGAAATCATCAGCGGACATCATATATTGCTGTGCGGCTCGGGCGCTACGCCTGCCGCCACCGAGGTCCGTGTCGACAATGGGAGGGACAATCTCTACGACCTTGATGCCGCTTTCCTTCAATTGATGACGCAGGGAGAGCGTCAAGGAGTGAAGAGCGGCTTTGGTGGCGCTGTAAACGGGTAGTTCAGCGATTGGTACGAATGCCAGCCCCGAGCTGACGCTGGCGATTACGGCGTGTCGCTGTCGGTGTAAGAGCGGCAGAAGCTCGCTGATCAAGTGGATCGGAGCCGTGAAGTTGATGGCAACCTCTTGATCGAGACTGGCGAATGCGCCGCTCTCCCAAAACGAGCGGCGATGCTGAACGCCGGCATTGTTGATCAACACATTAAGGGTGGGCTGATGGCTGTTCAGCCACTTCACCATAGCCTGCCTGCTTCCAGAATCAGCGACGTCGCAGACCTGCGTCACCAATGCAGGCACGGCCGCCTGCGCCTTTGCAAGGGCCGCCTGGCGCCGCCCGCAAATAATGACCCGGTTGCCGCGCTGTGAAAGCCTTTTGGCCAGAGCGAAACCAATTCCGCTCGCGCCACCGGTGATCAGGATGGTGTTGTCCGTCAAGTTCATCGTCGCACATCCTGTATTAGAATAGACGAGCGCGGACGAAAATCCGAGTCCCGGCGCTATTCCATCAGGCTTTTTGAGCACTATGACACAGGGGCGGTGGTGCCGTTCTCCAGTCCTGCCGTTCCTTGTTGCACCGGAAAGCGGCTGTCCTCGGTGATTGCCGCTTGGCGGGAAATCGGTCAGCTGCGATTCGACCGTCGTTTCAAAAACCCTGGCTTGAGCCCTCGCAGCAGATTGTCCGCCGCGCGGATGAAGCTTGTCAGCGATATCAGCTTGTCGACTTCACTGTCGGTGTTGGAGAGCCGTTCCGACAGCACTTCGGACGCGGTGAGTGCAATTTCTGCCGGAGAGATCTCAGGAAATCGCTCGGCGAGCGAGCGATAGGCGTTGACGCCCACACCACCATGGATGGCAATTCGGTCAAGCCGCGCCATCAGGCGAAGAAAGACCTGCTCGAAGGTCCAGTCGTGGACGGACACGACCCGCCACTGCTCGGTCCGTCTGGCCGAAAAGCCGGCCAGTGTGATGATGGAGGCCAGCCTCAGTTCGCTCAACCACACGGTGACAGCAAAGCCGCTCGTCGGCGTCTTGCCCGCGGTATAAAAATCATCGAAGTGCCCGAGCAGGTCCAGATGGCCGGTCGGGGCGTTCTTGAAGTCCGCCGCCGTATTGAGCCTCTCCTCCGCATTGAGCCTGATGTTCATGATGCCGAGAAAATCAGCCGTTTCGAAGAAGGACAGGACCTCCTCCACTTCACCGCGGTAGACGATATTCGCCCCGCGCGGTTGCCCTCGCGAAACAAGCAGGGCGTGTCCGCGGAAAGGCTGATCCAACACCTTGAACACCCGGTTGAAGAACACGAACAGAGCCGTGGGCGGATACTGGGTGCGCAGTGCCGCGACGTCCACAGCAGCGCTGTTGGCGACAAGGACGATATGGGTGTAGGAGGAAAAGAGCTGGCTCCATTCTTCCGGCCGCGTCCGTCCCGCGGCCGCCCCCGGCGGAGGCAGGCCCTGGTCCGCGGGCTGGCCCGGCGTTTCCACGACGGCGATCCCGGCTACTTCTGCTGCACCGAAACGACGCGATCGCGCATCGCAAACCATTCCGGCGCATAGTCGTCGTTACGGTACTCGTCGAAATAGGGGCCGCCATCGGTGAAATGGACGAGGTTGGCGTCCTCGCGGTACTCGTACTCGTTGACCAGATAGTTCCAAACGACCGGGATTGCGCCGATCTGCTCATCGTTTGCGAGCCACTTGAACTGGTGCAACTGGAGCCCGGTGGCGGTGTTGACGTAGTCCCGGGTCAACGCCTCGCATCTGGCGTTGTTGAACAGGATCATGCTCGACCAGTTCTTCTTTTCATATTTCGTTTGCGTCTGGCCGAGAAACTTCGTCTCGACCTTCGGGACGTAGTCATGCTTGACGCACATCGCAGCATATCTGTCATCCCGAAGGGACCAGAGCTTGGCGATATCCGCACGGGCAAGCATGTCGCAATCCATGAAGATGCTCCAGCCCTCGTAGTTGCTAAGGTATGGCACAAGAAACCGGGAAAAGGAAAATTCCGTCGACTGCAACGGATTGCGTTCGCGGTTGAAAATCCCGCCGAGATTGTTGAGGACGATCGGAAAAAACGCCACTGGGGCGCTGGAATGTTCAACTATGCTTTGACAAAGGACGTGATAAGCGACAATTTCTTTGGAATCGAAGCCGATAAAAATGCGTATAAGGTCGTCTTTCATGCCGATACCTTCCGCTTTCTTCCGCCTGTGGCGCTTCACTTAGTTCATCTACTGCCCTTAATTCGAATTCCGATACTGTAGCCGCTTTTAGGTGTGCATGAGGACTGGAGTGATGTCAATGCGAAGCGGCCGCGTGGATGAAGGCGCGGGCGGCACTAGGTCTGGCCCGGAGGTCTGCCGGGCCGTATAGTACCGACCTCGCCCGTGTGCGCGCTGGCCTATGGAGGCAAAATGCGCTGGTTTGGCAGAAACAGAAGCGGCATCAAGGCACTTTCCATTACACCGCCGGCGCCCGATCCCGGACGAAGGGGAATTGCCATTGCCGTCTGCATCAAGAACGAGGGGCACTACATCGAAGAATGGGTCCGCTTCCACAGGGCCGTCGGTGTTTGCCATTTCATTGTCTATGACAATGAATCAACGGATGAGACCTGTGACATTCTCCACCGCATCCTGAAGCCTCAGGAGTTGACCATCGTGCCCTGGGCCGGCCGGATCGTGTCGGGCAAGACGGACCAACTCATCGATGGGCAGGTGCACGCCTTCGCCCATGCCATTCTCAACTTCGGCTGCCGCTTTCGCCGGATGGCGTTTATCGACGCCGACGAGTTCCTGTTGCCGCGAAAGGGGGCGACGATCGAAGACGCTCTCGTCGCGACCGGCGATTTCCCCAACGTCTCGCTCCCCTGGCACATGTTCGGAACCAGCGGGCACAAGACCAGGCCCGCCGGACCTGTCGTCAAAAACTACACGAGACGGTGCGCCGATCCGCTCGCACGTCAGGAACACTCGAGCAACTTCAAATGCATTGTGGATCCCTGCGAGGTCGTGGAGGTGACGATCCATCAGTTCAAGACGCGCCAGTTCGGCGACCTGACGATGAACGATGCAGGCTTTCGGACCAGCCGACGCGGGCGCAAGGAACGGCAGTTTTATTCCAACGCCTACCTCCAGCTCAATCACTACTACAGCAAGTCCGAGGAGGAGTTGGCCGCAAAGATGGCGCGTGGCTCCAATTATGTTGTTTCCGCAGAACGGTTTGCGGAAAAGATCAGGGTCACGATGCAGAACATCCAGCAGTCCGAGGTGGAGGATCGCGCCATGGTCGATTTCATCGCCGCCCATGGTATTAAACTGCACGACGATGAGCTCGCCGGTTGGGAAAGCGCGGTGCAGCAATAAGGAGGACGCCAAGCGATCCGGTGGCCGACTGTCAGCCCTCTCCGTTCCAAAGCGGTATTCCGCTTAATTCGGCGACATCCGGGTCGGCGGTAAAGATGGGGTAGCGGCGGTCACGGAGGGCCTGGAGAGCCTTCTGATCCATATCCTTGTGGAAGCGCGGCAAATTTTCCTGATTATAGACATGGCCGTTCGCTTGCGGGCTGATGCCGGTCAGGATCACCGCCCGCGCGCCGTTATAGAGGGCGAACAGGGCTGCATAGATGCCGTTCGAGCACTTGTCTTCCCGATCCAGTTCGCCGCTCGTCAGACCGCACATGCGATCGAGAAGGGCCATGCGCTGATAGCGGTCGATAAGGCGCAGGTCGTCATACTGGTAGTCGAAGGCTTGCAGTCCCTCCCGCAAGGAAGGCAGCCCCTCGCGCCAGAGCAGGACATAGAGCGCGCCGGTGCGCTGGCCCTTCAGAACGCGCCTGACCTCCAGCGCATTCGTGTTGTCTCCGCGAACCTGGTTGAACATCATGAAGGTGATGTCGGGCTTTTCCATCCCCCACTTTGCCGTCACCATCTGGGATCCATTGACGGTGATCACCCGAAAACGCTCGTCGAAACCGGCCGGTCTGTTCGAAGTGGGCGCGGACCCGACCACGACCACTGGGCCATCGAAGGGCGCAGATGCCAGCGGCGGGCGCGGCCGAAGCAGGTTGTACTTGATCCGGCGATAGAGCCGGGTCTTGATGTCCGTGAACGTCACGCTGATCCACCCATCCGTAATCCGCCCGGCTAAAATTAATCCCGCATTGCGTGCCACTGTCAATGTGCGTGCATGGGGCCGGCGAACACATGTGCCATGGGAATTGCAGCGGGAAAGCCGAAAGCGAACTCGGAAAAGAATCTCTTGACCTTGACATCATGGGAAGGTGCACGATCTGGGCAAAGAAAGGAGCGTGCATCATGCTCACAGTCAACGAGCCGGAGGACCGGCAGACGATCAAGCTCTCCATCGAGGACATGACATGTGCCTCGTGTGTCCGCCGGGTCGAGAAGGCAATCGAAAACGTGCCGGGCGTTGCGGGGGCGGCGGTCAATCTCGCGAACGAGAAGGCCGACGTGACGTTCACCGGCAGGCCGGATGTGTCGGCCGTCGCCGAAGCGGTCCGTGCGGCGGGCTATGGCATTGCCGAGGAGACGCTGGAGTTTCCGGTCGAGGGGATGACCTGCGCGTCCTGCATCGGTCGGGTCGAGAAGGCGTTGAAAGCCGTGCCCGGCGTGATCGACGCCAGCGCAAATCTTGCGAACGAGCACGCCCGGGTTCGCTTCCTTCGCGGTGCCGTAACCTTCGACGATCTGGCGCTGGCAATCGAGAAGACGGGTTATCGGGCCGTGCGCGAGGCCGCCACGACCGATACACCTTCCGACGAGGACCGCCGCGCCGGCGAGATCGCTGCACTCCGCCGCGCGCTGATCGTCGCTGCCGTGCTGACCACCCCCCTCTTCGTCATCGAGATGGGTGCGCATGCGGTGCCGGCCTTCGGGCACTACATCCATGAAACACTCGGCATGCAGACGAGCCGCGTGATCCAGTTCGTCCTGGCGACGCTCGTGCTGGCGGGACCGGGTTTGCGCTTCTTCAAGAAGGGGGTTCCGAGCCTCCTGCGGGGCGCGCCGGACATGAATGCGCTGGTGGTGATCGGCACCGCAGCCGCCTGGAGCTTTTCCACCGTCGCGACCTTCGCGCCCGGCCTGCTTCCGGGCGGCGCGGCCAACGTCTATTTCGAGGCGGCGGCCGTCATCGTCACGCTGATCCTCGCGGGGCGTTACCTGGAAGCGCGCGCCAAGGGGCGCACCGGCGAAGCGATCCGCCACCTGGCCGGCCTTCGCGCCACATCCGCCCGAATCCTGAAGGACGGACAGCCGGTGGACGTTCCGCTCGAGGCCGTCATTCCAGGCGACATCGTGCTGGTGCGTCCGGGCGAGAAGGTCGCGGTCGATGGCGAGGTGACGGAGGGCCGTTCCTACGTCGACGAATCAATGATCACCGGCGAGCCGATGCCGGTCGAGCGCAAGGCGGGCGACCTCGTCACCGGCGGCACGATGAACACGACCGGATCGTTTTCCTTCCGCGCCACCCGCGTCGGCGCCGATACGGTGCTGTCGCAGATCATCCGTATGGTCGAGGACGCGCAAGCGGCGAAATTGCCGATCCAGGCGCTGGTTGACCGTGTCACCGGATGGTTCGTACCGGTGATCATCGTGGTCGCAGTCGCCACCTTCGGTCTCTGGTATGCGTTGGGCCCGAGCCCGGCGCTGGCGCATGCGTTGGTCGCAGCCGTCGCCGTCCTGATCATCGCCTGCCCCTGCGCGATGGGGCTTGCGACGCCGACCTCGATCATCACCGGCACCGGCCGCGCGGCCGAGCTCGGCGTGCTGTTCCGCCAGGGCACGGCGCTGCAGACGCTGGAATCGACCAATGTCGTCGCCGTCGACAAGACTGGCACGCTGACACTGGGTCGGCCTGAACTGACGGAGATCATCCCCAACGGCGGCTTCAATCGCAACGAAGTGCTTTCGCTGGTCGCCGCCGCGGAGGTCCGTTCCGAGCATCCGATTGCGCTCGCGATCCATGAGGCGGCGAAGGCGGAAGGGCTGGACATCCCGGCCGCGGAAGCCTTCGAGGCAAATTCCGGCCGAGGCATCTCGGCAATCGTCGCCGGCCACAAGGTCGACGCCGGCTCGGTTGGGTTCATGGCGATGCTCGGGCTGGACGTCACGCCGTTCGCAAGGGATGCGGAGCGGCTGGCCGCGCAGGGCGCCTCGCCGCTCTATGCGGCCATCGACGGCAACCTTGCCGCCCTCTTCGCCGTCACCGATCCGGTCAAGCCGACGACGAAGGAGGCGATCGCACAATTGAAGGCGCTGGACGTCGAGGTGGCGATGATCACCGGCGACAACCGTCGCACGGCCGAGGCCGTCGCCGCCATGCTCGGCATCGACAAGGTGATGGCCGAGGTTCTGCCGGACGGAAAGGTCGCCGCGGTGAAGTCTCTCTCTGAAGGCGGCAGGAAGAAGGTCGCGTTCGTCGGCGACGGCATCAACGACGCCCCGGCGCTTGCCGCAGCCGACACCGGCATTGCCATCGGCACCGGCACCGACGTCGCGATCGAAAGCGCCGACATCGTGCTGATGGCCGGCGACATGCGCGGGGTTGCCACCGGCATTGCCCTGTCCAGGGCGACGATGCGCAACATCCGCCAGAACCTGTTCTGGGCCTTCGGCTACAACGTTGCGCTAATCCCGGTCGCCGCCGGTGTGCTCTATCCAGCCTTCGGCATCCTGTTGTCGCCGGCGATCGCGGCAGGCGCGATGGCGCTGTCCAGCGTCTTCGTCGTCAGCAATGCACTCCGGTTGAAGCGGTTCCGTCCGGCCGGGAACGCCGGCAAGACCAAGGAGAGTTTGGCATGAACATCGGCGAAGCGGCTGCGGCCACTGGCGTGACCGCAAAGATGATCCGCCACTATGAAGCGATCGGCCTCATCAACGAGGCCGGTCGAACCGGCTCGGGCTATCGCACCTACGGGCCAAAGGATCTCGCTACCCTCACCTTCATCCGCCGCGCCCGCGACCTGGGCTTTTCCATTGCCCAGATCCGCGATCTGCTGGCGCTCTGGCAGGATCGCGGCCGCGCATCGGCGGACGTCAAGCGCATCGCCGCCACGCATATCGACGAGTTGACCGCGAAGATGCGCCAGTTGCAGGAGATGGTGATGACGCTGCAGCATCTTTCAGCCCATTGCCAGGGGGATGACCGGCCGGACTGCCCCATCCTCGATCGATTGGCGACGGGTGAGGACGGCAGGGCCTGCCACTAGACGTCAACATTGATTGACAGTTCATTCAATCCGGATGAGATTTATCTTTGGATTTCAGCTTGTTCGCCATGACATGTCTGCTGGGGAGGTAAACAATGAACGAAATCAGTGGGCTACTGCCCGAGTCCCCTCTCCTTGATCGCTGCCCGCCCTCTCTTCCCGCGCGCGCCTATTTCGATCCGGGCTGGTACGCAGCCGAAGAGAAGGCGATCTGGCGCCGGCACTGGATCTATGTCGGGCGGGACAACGACCTGCCGCCGATGACGATGCGGCGGCTCGCCGTCGGCGGGCAGAACCTCATTCTCGTCAAGGACCGCGACGGCAACCTCACCGCCTTCCACAACACCTGCCGGCATCGTGGCGCCGAGCTTTGTTCGACGGACGAAAAGAGCCTGAAGTCGAAGCTCATCGCCTGCCCCTATCATCAATGGAGCTACAGTTTGTCGGGCGACCTGGTGCGCACGCCCTTCGTGTCCGCCACGTCCGACTTCAGAAAAGAGGATCACGGCCTCTTCCGGGTGCATGTCCGCGAATGGAACGGCTTCCTCTTCCTCTGTCTGGCCGACGACCCGCCGGATTTCGCAGCGGCTCCCGATCTCGGCCCGGACGCGCTCGACAACTGGCCGATGCGGAACCTCGTCACCGGCCACACCTGGATCAAGGAACTTGCCTGCAACTGGAAGATTTTCTGGGAGAATTACAACGAGTGCCTGCACTGCCCGGGCATCCATCCGGAGTTGTCGGAGATGGTGCCGATCTACTCCAAGGGCTACATGGCGCCGAACGAGGCTCCGGACTGGCGACCCGAGACCGATCGGCACGATCCGGTTCTGAAGGCGGGCGCGAAAAGCTGGACGACGGACGGCCGGCCTTGCGGTCCTGAATTTGCAGGTCTCACCGACGCTGAGCGCGACGCCGGGCAGACGTTCGTCACCCTGGTGCCGACGATGTTCATCGTGGCTCACGTCGACTATGTCCGGGTCGTCTCGCTGCGCCCGCTCGGACCGGAACGGACGGAGCTGAAGGCTGAATGGCTCTTCCTGCCCGACACGCTTGCTGCACCGGGGTTCAACCTGGAAAACGTCGTGAACTTTGCCAGCCTGGTCATGCGTCAGGACGGAGAAGCCTGCGAAATGAACCAGCGCGGACTGAAGAGCGAGAAATTCAAGCGCGGCACCCTGATGCCGCAGGAATTCGAGGTCCACCGCTTCCAGCAATGGGTGCAGGGAGCAATGGAAGGGGAGTAGCGGCGCAGTTCCGAGTGTCTCCGCCGATTTCGTCGCGCCGGTCAGGATGGGAGGTCCGCGCCGCAATCAATTTGTATTGAGTTCCGATAGGCCGTCGCCGTCCCTAGACTGATGCGGCATTGGGAGACGAGCGAAAGGAGCCCGGCTTTGCGTTTTCAATCTCTCGTGGCGGTCATCGCCCTGCTTTTTCTTGCCGTCCCCTCACCCCTGCAGGCAAAGGATCGAGGCGACGACCAAAGCCAGGAGCAGGACAGCGGACTCATGAGTCTGCTGCCCGCCGACGCCGTCACTAGGCATGTATTGAAGCTTTCGAGCGGTGAAATTGCCTATACGGCCACCGCGGGGACGCTCGAACTGCGCAATCAGGACGGCAAGACAACCGCCAAGATCTTCTATACTGCCTACCTGGCAGAGGCCGCAGCGGCAGAGCGTCCGATCACCTTTGGCTTCAACGGCGGCCCCGGTGCGGCGTCCGCCTACCTCCATCTCGGGCTGGTCGGTCCGCGGCTCCTCGAGTTCGATGCACACAATCGCGACGGCACGCAGCCGCGGCTGACCGACAATCCGGACAGTTGGCTCGCTTTCACAGACCTCGTGCTGATCGATCCGGTGGGTACGGGCTGGAGCCGCGCAGCCGGAAAGGACGCGGAACCAGCCTATTACGGCGTGCGTCAGGACGCCGAGAGCCTGGCAAAAGCCATAGCGCTCTACATTCAGCAAAACGGCCGTATCGCTTCGCCGAAATTTCTCCTGGGCGAAAGCTATGGCGGCCTCCGCGCGGCCAAGGTGGCAACCGCGCTGAAGGACGAACAGGGGATCGTCGTCTCGGGGATCGTCATGGTCTCGCCGCTGATCGATGGCCGGTTTGTCCTGGGTCCGTCCGACGATCCGTTGGGTGCGGCCCTGCAATTTCCCTCGTTGGTCGCGGCGGAGCTGGAACGCAAGGCTGCGTTCAGTGAACAGGCGATAGCCGAGGCGGAAAGGTTCGCGATGGGCGACTATCTCGTGTCGCTTGCCGGTCCCGCCCCCACGGGAGAGACCGGCGACCGCTTCTACGCACGCATCGCGCAACTGACCGGCATCAAACAGGAGGCCGTCGCCCGGTCCAGGGGATTTGTCGGCGACATCTACACGAAGAACCTCGCCGCAGCGGAGGGCAGGTTCGTGAGCCCCTATGATGCCGGCCTCTTCATTGCCGATCCCTATCCGGAAACGCCGGTCGACCGCGGGGCGGATCCTATTCTGGATGGCTATACGCGAGCGTATGGCGCGGCCTTCGCGAGTTACGCCCATGACGAACTACGCTTTTCGACCGAGCTGTCCTATCGCCTTCTCAACAAGGACGTGAACCGGCGCTGGGACTGGGATGGCGCGCGTTCAGACGTCAGCGCCGTGCGGGATCTACGCAACCTGTTGTCGGTGGTTCCGTCGTTTCGGCTCCTCGTGGCGCACGGCTACAGTGACACGCTAACCCCTTATGGCGCCAGCCGCTATGTCATCGATCACCTGCCGCCTTCGCTCTCCTCCGGACGCGCGGACCTCAAGGTCTATCGCGGCGGCCACATGTTCTACACCGAGCCCGACGAGCGGCAGAAATTCACCGCCGATGTGCGGAACTTCTACGCCGGGTCTGGCAAGGACTGATCGAAAACCCATCACACTTTGAATAATGTGATCAAATTAATTTCCGCCGAGCTATTGCTCTTTGTCGCGGAGAAGTCGACAGTCGCGCGGACTCGCCAACCGGCTCGGTGGGGCGAAATTCGGAATAAATGCGACGGGAGGAAAACATGCTCGACAAGCGCAAGTTCTACATCGACGGCAAGTGGGTCGATCCGCTGAAGGCCAACGATCTTGAGGTCATCAATCCGGCGACGGAGAAGCCGATCGCCTGGATTTCGATGGGCACGGCAGCCGATATCGATCGCGCAGTCGCTGCGGCCAAGAAGGCCTTCGCTACCTACAGCCAGACGAGCGTGGACGATCGCATCGCGCTTCTGGAGAAGCTGCTTTCGATCTACAAGCGCCGCTACGACGAGATGGCCCGCACGATCACGCTTGAGCTTGGCGCACCGATCACCATGAGCACCGAGCAGCAGGCGGACGTCGGCGTCGGTCACCTGCAGGGCTTCATCGATGCGCTGAAGGGACTGAAGAGCCGTGACGTGCTTCCGAACGGCGACGTGGTTCGGCGCGAGCCGATCGGTGTCTGCGGCCTGATCACGCCCTGGAACTGGCCGATCAACCAGATCGCGCTGAAGGTTGTCCCGGCGCTAGCGACCGGCTGCACCTGCGTGCTCAAGCCCTCCGAGTTCACGCCGCTGAATGCCCTGCTCTATGCCGAGATGGTCCATGAAGCCGGATTCCCGGCCGGCACCTTCAACTTGGTCAACGGCGACGGCATCGAATGCGGCGCGGCCCTTTCCAAGCACAAGGACATCGACATGATGTCGTTCACCGGCTCCACCCGCGCCGGCATTGCCGTGAGCAAGGATGCGGCCGAGACCGTCAAGCGCGTGACGCTCGAACTCGGCGGCAAGTCGCCGAACCTGGTGTTCGAGGATGCCGACCTGGAAGATCGCGTCGCCGGCAGCGTGGCCGAGTGCTTCAACAACTCCGGCCAGTCCTGCGACGCGCCGACCCGGATGCTGGTGCAGCGTTCGGTGTACGACAAGGCCGTCGCGATCGCGGAGAAAGCAGGCAAGGCCGCCACGGTCGGCAACCCTGAGAACGAAGGCAGCCACATCGGGCCGCTCGTCTCGCACATCCAGTTCGGCCGCGTTCAGGCGCTGATCGAGGCGGGTGTTGCCGAAGGCGCGCGCGTGCTGGTTGGCGGCCCGGGCAAGCCGCAAGGCTTCGAGACCGGCTACTTCGTCAAGCCGACGATCTTCGCCGACGTCAACAACAACATGCGCATCGCGCGTGAAGAGGTGTTCGGTCCGGTCCTGGCAATCATCCCCTTCGATACCGAAGAGGAAGCGATCGCGATCGCCAACGATACGAACTATGGCCTTGCCGCCTATGTCCAGACAGGCGATCCGGATCGCGCCGAGCGTGTCGCCGCGCGCCTTCGCGCCGGCATGGTCCACATCAATGGCGGGCCGCACCGCTACGGCAGCCCCTTCGGCGGCTTCAAGCAGTCGGGCAACGGCCGCGAAGGCGGCATGTTCGGGCTCGAGGACTTCCTTGAGGTCAAGACGGTGCATCGCCCGGATGCATGATTGACATCGTCCGCCGCTTCGACACCGAGGCGGCGGACACCATTCAGTTCACTCCACGCCTTGACTGCCCCTATGGCGATCGGCGCGGTGGACTACCACGGATCAAGCCGTGGCAAGCCCCTCAATCCTCGTCATCTGCAATCTCCATGGACGGCACGCTGTCGCGGTTGCCGTTCAGGATTTCGCGCTTGCCCACGTGGTTCGCCGCGCCGACCAGACCATCACGCTCCATCCGTTCGACCAGCGAAGCGGCGCGGTTGTAGCCGATCGAGAGGCGGCGCTGGATATAGGAGGTCGAGCACTTGCGGTCGCGCAGCACGACCTTGACGGCCTTGTCGTAGAGGTCGTTGCCGTCCTCCTCGCCCATCGCCGACTTGTCGAACACCGCAGTCTCTTCCGGCTCGGCTGCTTCGTCCTCGTCTGCGTCCTCGGTAACGGTGCCGAGATATTCCGGCCGTCCCTGCGTCTTCAGATGGGCGACCACGGCCTCGACCTCGGCGTCAGAGACGAAAGGGCCGTGCACGCGGGCAATGCGCCCGCCGCCGATCATGTGCAGCATGTCGCCCTGTCCCAGCAGATGCTCGGCGCCCTGCTCTCCAAGAATCGTGCGGCTGTCGATCTTCGACGTGACCTGGAAGGAGATACGGGTCGGGAAGTTGGCCTTGATCGTGCCGGTGATGACGTCGACCGAGGGGCGCTGCGTCGCCATGATCAGGTGAATGCCGGCGGCGCGTGCCATCTGCGCCAGCCGCTGGATCGCACCCTCGATCTCCTTGCCGGCAACCATCATCAGGTCGGCCATCTCGTCGACGATGACGACGATGTAGGGCATCGGCGTTAGATCCATCTCCTCCTGCTCGTAGGTCGGTTCGCCGGTCGAGCGGTCGAAGCCCTTCGGCACGTCGCACATCACCGTTTCGCCATTGGCACGGGCGGTGGCGGCGCGGGCGTTGAAGCCGTCGATGTTGCGCACGCCGAGGCGCGACATCTTGCGATAACGGTCCTCCATCTCGCGCACGGCCCATTTCAGCGCCATCACGGCCTTCTTCGGATCGGTGACGACGGGGGTCAGAAGGTGCGGGATGCCGTCATAGACGGAAAGCTCGAGCATCTTCGGGTCGACCATGATGAGCCGGCATTCCTCCGGCCTCAGCCGGTAGAGCAAGGACAGGATCATCGTGTTGATCGCCACCGACTTGCCCGAACCGGTGGTGCCGGCGACGAGCAGATGCGGCATCTTGGCGAGTTCGGCGATGACCGGCTCGCCGCCGATCGTCTTGCCCAGGCACACCGCCAGCTTGAACTTCGTTTCCCAGTAGCTCTCGCACTCGATCAGTTCACGGAAATAGACGGTTTCGCGCACGGCGTTCGGAAGTTCGATGCCGATGACGTTGCGGCCGGGGACGACGGCGACGCGCGCCGAGAGTGCCGACATCGAGCGGGCGATATCGTCGGACAGTCCGATGACGCGCGAGGATTTGACGCCGGGTGCCGGCTCGAATTCGTAGAGGGTGACGACCGGGCCTGGGCGCACATCGATGATCTCGCCCTTGACGCCGAAGTCCTCGAGGATGCTTTCGAGCAGGCCGGCGCTCTGCTCCAGCGCTTCCTGCGTCATGGTGTGCGCCTGCTCGCCTGCCGGCTGCTGCAAGAGGTCGACGGGCGGGAATTCGTAGTCGGGATTGCTGTCGACCGCAAAGAACAGGCCGGAGCGGGCGAGCGAACGGGAGGGCGTGAGCGCCGGTCTGGCAACCGGAGCCGCAGCAGCCGGCGTGACCGCGCTGCCGTGTTCAGCCGCCGGCGGCTCGACCTCTTCAACAGCAGGTACGGTCGCCGGGACTTCGTCCGGCAAAGCGGCGAAGGCGGACAGCAACGGGGGCATTTGCCACACACCGGCCGTGGTCGTCACGTTGATTGTCGAAGCCTGGAAGGCCGCCAATGACGGCAGCGCCGAGTATGACGCATAGCTTGCGGCAACCTCGATCTGCGTGACTGCCGCAGCCGCCTCGGGCGCCGTCTCGGTCGTGTGCAGACGGGAGCCCGGCTGGACGGAGGCGCGCGAGGCGACCGCTGACGCCGAAGTCTGTGGGGCGGGCGCCTTCGCCGCCGTCAAGCTTGCGAGGAGATTTGGCCGCACGGCATGGCTTGCGACACTCGCGGAGGGACGCGCTGCGGACGCGGCAGCGGGAACTATCGATCGTGGCATCGCGCGAGTGCTGGCAGGTTTGGCCTGAACCGCATCGGCCTGCGTCGCCCGAGTGGCTGGTACAGCATCGATCGGGGCAGCGGCACCTGTCTTGCAATTCCTGAGCACCACCTCGCGATAGAGCGAAGCGGGCGATTCAGGACTTGCACTGAAATGGGGCAGCGTCACGCGATCGGCCGGCGCGAGGTTTGCGAGGTCGACACCCGGGTTCATGATTTCCCAGAGGGCGTAGTCTGAAATGCATAGTCCGAATGCCCCAGCCGGCGGGACCTCGGCGGCGGCTGCGCTGGACTTCGTCGCGTGCGGGTCTTTCGGCGCCGCTTCGCGAACGGCCGGATGCGGTCCCTGGGGAGCAGCCTGCCGCACTTCGCGACTGGCCTCCGTCATCTCGCGCTTGAGGCGCAGGTAGAGAGCCAAGGCGCCGTTGTCGCCTTCGACGCTCTGTGCAGCGGTGGCCTCCGGCAGGGCACTGCGCGGCTCGGTCGACGGCGCGCGCGCATGCCCGCTTTCGATATTGCGCATGACCGTGCTGTCCAGATTTTCGGAAGCCGCATTCGGCACCGGCGCAGGAGTGACTTCCTGCGCGACCGCGAGTTCGTCGACGGCGGCATCGACAGCCTCTTCGGGCTTTGCCGGCTCGATCGCCGGGCCAGGCTTGCGCGCATATGCGCTTTCCGGCGTTCGCGTGAAGCGGACGTTCGGCCCGAGAATGAACGCGCTCTGCCAGGCTGGCAAATCTGCGCCGGCCTTCACTTCCCCGGTGACGGTCATGCCGGGGAGCGTCACTTCGGCTTCTGGCAGGGCTTGGACCGCGCTGACACTACGGGTCGCGGAGACGTCTTGAGCGGTGGACAAACTTGTACGGGAAGGACGCATGGAAACCTGCAACGCTGGAACTACCGGAAGGCATGAAACCCCTTCCCCCGGAATAGAAAATAAAGGTTAACAGCCCCTTTCCAACGGGCCCCTGAAGCCTGCCGGGCAAGGCGCCAAATCGGCCGGGCGCGTGTTAATAAATTTTCAAAATCAGGCACTTGAGCCGACGGCGCATGGAGGCTTGTGAAATTTTCGTGCGCTTCGGGCTGGACCACAGCCGGTTCGGCCGGGTTCACAAAAGTAGCAGTTTCTTGACGAGCGAAAGCACGTCGTCGAAAGGGATCTGGGTGATGCCGACAATGGCAAACGGCAACAGCGCCATGGCCGAAAGCGGCAGGACGGCGCCGCGGGACAGGAGCCCCGGAGAAAGCTTCCGGGCGCTTTCATAGAGCTTGCCCGGATCGGGTATCTCAGCGTCGACCGCAGGTTCCTCCGTGCCGTCTGCGACAATGTTGCGCGACAGCGTCTTGCGCTCGTCCTGGCGCAGACGTTGCGTGGCCTGGGTCGCCGCTACCAGCATTGTCGCCTCGCGCAGCCGCTGCAATGGCGCCCTGAAGGCCGACAGCGGATAGGCAAAGAAACCGAGCACCAGCGCGAGCCAGCCCCCCATGATCGTGGTCAGCGTCCTTATCGAAAGTGCTTCTGCCGCGATGTGCTTGGCGAAGGCGGCTGCTATGGCACAACTGAGACCGAACATGAACGTCCGATAGGCATTCGGATAGTCTGCCAGAAAGGCAAGACCACCTTTGCCGTCGGGATGGTTTGCCACCAGGCGCAGTTCGAGCGAAGCGATTGCGCGCAACAATCGCGACCAGACGTAATGCCGCCAGAATCCGCGCAGCAATAGGAACCAGAAGAGCGGGAGACTTACGAGCAGCGCCCACCAGCCGGCGAGCGTAACGTGGCCGGCAGTCCCCGCCCATGGAAGTCCGCCCCCCTCCAGATGATGCGTGACTGCCCAGAGCGCTGCGAGGTATCCAAGCGCAAGGCAGACGGTTTCGGCAAGACGCGAACTGCGCAGCCGAAGTGCATCGCTTACGGCTGTGGCCGCAGCCGGCATTGCTTCTGGCGCGATCAACGGCGCAGCCGCGAAATGGCGCAGCTTCACCCGCAGACGGTCCTCCACCTGCTGCTCCGCAAGCACAAGTGCGCCGATTGCCAGCACGAACCGCCCCCACGGGCTCACATCGGTGAGGTAGGTTTGGCCAAAAGGCTGAAGGCGCAGGCTGTCGGGCAAGGCAAGGATCAAGGGGACGAGCCAGGCTATGGCGATGTAGATCAGCGCGCGTCGGGGTGCGTTGAGGGCGTCCTTTTTCAGAAGCCCCATCCGTTCCTGCAGCTCGAAGAACGGCCCTCCCTGATAGGCGGGATAGTCGGCAAGCTGGACGCTTTCGCGCGGAGCATGCTTGGCCATCATGTCCTCCCCGTGACAGCGGATTCCGCGGGGCCTCCGGCAGGAGGCGGGCTCAATGCTACCTCATTGCTTTAAAAATCGGAATCGGTATTCAGGACGAGTCGGGAGACCGGGCACAGGTTGACCGCCAGAGAGCGAATGGACCGCGCCCGCACGCCCTTTGTGGTTACAGAGGTCCGAGCCCGTCGTTCACAAGGTCGACGACCAACTGGCGGACGTTGCCTCCGCTCTTCAGTTCGGTACGGTCAAAGTCGCTGTCGCGCTTGCCTTTCGCTTTCGAGATTGGGCCGAGTCGCCGCGTGAGTTCCTTCCTGATCTTTCTGCAATTGGGATCGTCGGCCACGGTCAAGCCAACAGAAACTTCCTCGATCTGGCGCACCATGTCCTTGATGAAGTCGCCGTGCACACGTTCATGGGCCTCAACTCCTGCAAAGAACGTCTCCCATTTGGCCCGAACCGGCGTCGGCAGTTTCTTGGCGGGTTTCGGCAGCATGTAGGTGATGACCAGGTTGGGACGCGCGGAGGCGAGCACGCAGCCGCCGTTCCTCGGTTCATACTTGCGTGACCAGGTCAGCTTGAAATCGGTGAACGCGATGGCCCGACTGCCTCTGACCTCCGGCCCCCGCTCGCCGATCGAGTGGTAGAGTTCCATGCCGGTCGTTCCGTTGATCGCGTAGGTCCGGACTTGTTCGACCGCCTGCCATTCCGCGCGTGCAACCGCAGGCATTGAAAGCAAAAGAGAAATCAGGACGCGCACAACAGCAGAATTCAAGGGGACCCCCAAGGACAAACAATCATTCGCGCGGAAACTACCCACCAGCCGCGCCGCGTTCAAGCACTGCGACAGGGATCATCATGAACGCTGAACTGCCTGCGACTGGGTTTCGTGCTGCCGAGGCGCTGAAGCTGCCTGGCACCGTCTGCCTGCTGACACACGACAGAGGGAAGGCACGAACCGACTGAACCTTGATCGACAACGCCCTCCTGGGGCCAACCCGAGGAAGGCGTTGCAGGTCCCACCGGGGACTCCGACCTTAGACCGAACGTGTCAACCCGCCGTCGACCCGAATGTTCTGTCCGGTGATGTAACCGGCGCCTTCCGAGGCCAGGAATGCGACGGTGGCGGCGATCTCGTCGCTGCGGCCATAGCGCTGCATGGGAACGCCGGCGCGGCGCTCTTCGGTTGCCGGCAGACTGTCGATCCAACCCGGCAGCACGTTGTTCATGCGAATGTTTTCGGCAGCATAGGTGTCGGCGAAAATCTTGCTGTAGGAGGCAAGCCCGGCCCGGAAGACGGCCGAGGTCGGAAACATCGCCGCAGGCTCGAACGCCCAGGCGGTGGAAATGTTGATGATCGCGCCACCCTGCTGGGCCTGCATGATCGGCGTCACGAGGCGCGTGGCCCGGACGACGTTCATGAGATAGACGTCGAGCCCCTTGTGCCAATCCTCATCGGTGATCTCGATGATGGGCGCGCGCGGCCCGTGACCGGCGCTGTTGACCAGGACGTCTATCCGCCCCCAGGCCTGCATCGCCAGATCGACCAGGCGCTTCAGATCGTCGTTCGACTGGTTGGAGCCTGTAACCCCCACGCCGTTCAGTTCCTTTGCGAGCGCTTCGCCCTTGCCCGATGAGGATAGGATCGCAACGCGGAACCCGTCGGCCGCAAGGCGCCGGGCGGTCGCAGCACCCATGCCACTGCCGCCCGCCGTTACAAGAGCCACCTTTTCTACCGCCATAGGCCTCACCTTCCCTGTGATCGGCACGCAGACGCGCGTGCAAGTTCCTGCTTTCCGGCAATGATACCATTCTCGAACCTAAGGTCGAGCCGGGTTCGCAGGCAATTGACATGACAAATGCATTGGATGGCCGCCATCGTTCGCCGTTTGCGTTTGCCTGGTCGTCCAGGCAAACGTCTGGCTGTTCAGCGTCCCCCGTCTTGGGTATTACAACTATCAATTGCAGTTGGTTGTGTTTATCCGCATTGATTGCATTCTAAAGAATTCATGGTAGTCTGAACTACGCCGCATATGCGGCAAGAAACACAGGCGGAAAAGCCGGTCTGTTGTCAGTCCTTCCTGGAAATCATGGAGGCAACTTTGACTACATTCACCATGAAACTCGTTCGTTCCAGAATGACCGTTTATCTGTCCCTGACAGAAGGGACACCCAAGGGAACCTGGAGGAAGACCGACGGTGTATCCCTTCGAGCGGACGCGGGCCTATGGGAGAACTGGACTCTCGGCACCCCGGGCGGATCCGCGAACATCAGACTGTATGACAGCAGCGACAAGGCAGTTCTGCTGAAAAATGTCCTGTCAGGGATTGCCAGCGGTGATGGAGAAATTCTGCTGCGCGGCTTCGGCGGCGCTTTCGGCGACGAGCCGTTTCAGTGGAGCCGCATCTAACGCCTGCTTCTATGCCGCGAGGGAGAAGCGACAATCTGAGTTGAAGGAAGAGCCAGTCGGGTGATCGCGCCGACGGCGCGGACAAGCGCGTCCCGGCGACGGACATTGACGGCCAGGTAGGGGGGCACGATGGCAGACGCGATCAAGCTCGCAATGCGACTCTACACCATCAGCAAGGGCAAAAAGACCCTTGCACTCGAGGTGGGTCAGGACGCCGAAAACAACATCGTGCTGTCGAAGACAATCACGAAACTGTCGTTCAACTATATCGAATTGTATGACGGCAGCGAAGAGAGGCTGCGGCTGAGCCTTCGGGCCCGACCCGGCCGTTTCTTCTACCCGAAGGGAGGTGCGCCAGAGTTGCGTATAGGCCTCCCATTTCCATTGGCGCACTACGCTGATGGTGCTGATCGTCTTGATCTTTCCTCAGTGGTCTTCGCAACTTTCCAGATGAACATGCTTGCCGCCAAGATGTTCGCCAAGGATGGTTCCCTGAAGCTTAACCTGAAATCTGGACCAGCGCACGCTCACGGCGCACCCGGCCCCAGCAAATCGATACCCGGGGTAACGCTCCACGCACTCTCGAACCCGTCCGATCCGCACGAGTTCGAGCGCCGCCTCTTCGCGACGAGTGCGCCGGTCACGATAAAGGAGCGGGACTTTCCGCTGTTGACCCGTCTGCTGCGGAGCCCGGTGGGTGTCGTCGTCAGCGACATAGTCCCAATCCCGGCCGACCCAAAGAACTTCCCAAACTTCCCCCTTCCTCGCTCGATAGTGGTTCGCCCGGTCGGCATCCGGCGCGCGAAACCGAAAACGGAGGCCTGCGATTTTCTTGCGTTCGGCGCCCGTATCAGGGTGGGGCGGGAAAAGGCCGACGTGCCGGGCACGGCAACGCTCGTTCTCGATGAGGCCGACGACTGGCTCGATATTCCTATTCGTGTCGACGAGGATATCTATCTGGACCTCGTCCCGGACGTCTTCCAGCAGCCGGACATAACGAAGGGCGAGACGACGGCGGTCACGGCGTATTTTTCCTACTTGCGCGTCCGCCCGTTGCCGCCACAGCTGTTCGTGAAGCTGTGGAACGAGGCGATCGCCCCGCCCTATCTCGCCGCGTTGCGGACCATTGACGACGCAGCCGACCTGTCCTTCGTGCCGGTGCTCAAGAATATCACTCCGGTTTCGGCTGGAAGCGCAGCTTTCGAGGCGCTTTATGACATCGTGCAGCCGGATGTCGGAAAAGACGATCAGATTGCCGAGATAGCCATTGCCGCGATCCGTCCGGTGCGGCAGAGCGCCACCTTTTTCGCCGACGCAGTCTTCCCCGGCCTGATCACCCACAAGGGCGAGAAGGTCGTCCGCCGCGTCAAGGTAACCGTCGAAAAGCAAAGCATCGAAGACACGTATGAATGGTTCGATGCGTGGCCGATTGGATCGGCGAAGCCCGAGATCAACGTCAGGATCGAGGCGAGAGCGAACGGCGCGGCGGGCGTCGGCGGCCTTGTGCGGATCGGCGCCTTCGACCTTGACGTGCCGAGCGCCGCCACCGCGACGACGGGTGGGCTTCGCCTCCACTACGCAATCACCTTCGACCCGCTCGATCCAAGCCGGGCTCGCTATGCCGCCGCAGGCGACGTGAAGGGCCGAGACGGCCGGGCCAGGCTGCCGCGCGCTGGCGAAGCGGTGCCGCGGATTCGCACCCAGATCGAGCGCTTCGATCTGCACGACGTCCGCCCCGGAGCACAGGACCCCGTTCCCGATTCCGGCCGTGCCTTCGATGCGGTCGTCGAAGACTTCGCCTCGCGGGACGTGGAGGGGAGCGACCCTGACCATTCCCGCGTCGTGCGGGAGAAGCGGATTGCACGCAATCTTTCACGCGCTGCGTCGGTGGTGGTCGTCGACGGTGCCGGCAAGAAAACACCTCAGGCCACGCCGTTCTTTCTCCGCGGCAGGGAGATGACGGCTTCGAAGAAGAACCGACAATTTACCCTCACCTTGCACCGGGTGCCGGAGCCGCAATCCGGCCAGGACCAGCAGCCCGATCCGGCCTTGGAAACCGCTCGTCGCAAGAGGGCCATCGTAGTCGATTGCGAGCCGTTCGCCGTTGCCATGGTCGATGTGCCGCCGCTGGGCGCCGACAGTGCTGCGGCACAGGCGAACGACGGTGAGTTCGCCAACTGGGAGTTATCGGAAGCGGGCGGGGCAAAATGGGAAATCGCGGGGATCACAGAAGGATTCGATCTGTATTTTCCGCCGCAGGCAACTGGGGAGGCTCTCGAGAAGGGCAGCCCCTGGACACCGATTTCGGCAACCGGGGCTGAAACGACGATCGACTACAGGCTCGGCACCGTGGCACGTCTGGAACTGCAGTCATCCTACTACCGGCAGCGTTATGCGGAGGCGCCTTGGAACCTTCGCCGCGTGCTGGGCTTTGCCGGCGATCGGGCTCCGGGCGCCGCCCTGAAGACTGCCCGCTTCGAGTATCTCTATGGCCTCGGCGGACGCCTGAGCGCGCCGGGATTACGGCTCGCCGAACAGGGAGCACGGATCGGTGGCATCCGCGATCCATTGCCGGCGCGCCCCTATGGGCTGACACGTGCGCTTCCCGAGGATGAGACCTCACGCCAGCCGCTCGTCGAGGCGGAACTCTACGACCGGTTCCGGGATGTCTCCGCCTCGTTTGCCAAGGTTTATGGAACAAGGCTTGCGCACTTCGAGCCCTATCGTGAAGGTAGCGACGATCCACTGTCGATCGAGGAGAAGGTGGCATTCGAACTGCGTCTGGGGCCGGAAGCGGGCATGGACATGGAGCCATGGAAGCCGACCGCTTCCCCTGTGGGCTTTGGGGGTGGCGCAACCCGAGGATTTGAATCCAAGGCGATCTACGAGGAGGTCGTCAGCAAACCAACCAGCACGCGCGGACAGATCATCACTCCGGGTTTTTCCGCACTTGGCGGTTCGGGTTTCGTCCGTGCCTTCTTCGCGAATGGCAAGACACGGATCGTTTCCGACACGAGCATCGGCCGCACCCATACCTACGCCATCGAGCGCATCGGGCGCATCGGTGTGTTCTGGAACATCGCCAAGCACGTGATCGTCTACGAACGCACTGTGCTGCCGCACGATCAGTTCCATGACCAGCAGGCCGGCCAGCATTTTGGACGCCCCGTCGTTCGTAAGGCGCGCGAATATGTCGACATCATCGAACCGGAGCGGGCCTATCCTGAAAAGGGCGCCGCTCCGCGGTCGCGCGGCTTCGTGGAGGCCTGCCTGTTTCGCACCCGGCGCATTCCGGTCGACAGCCGATGGGGCCATGACGTCGACGACGGCTGGATCGTGCCGCTGTGGCGCCAGGACGCCGACACCGACCTCTATCCGAAACCAGACGTTCGCCTTCAGCTTGCGAGCGCGCATGCAGACGCCGCTGCAGCGACACTGTCGCGCCTCAAGGACCCCAGCCAGCTGGTATTTTTCACCTCGACACGCGGCGGAGACGGTGACGACCCCAATCTCTGGGCGGCGCGTGAGAATATTGATTTCGTCAATACCCCTTCGCCCATGCCCGTCGGCATGCCGGTGATTGATGCGACCGACCCGGACGGAAAGAGTGCAGATGACCTGATGCGCGACCCGCTGCTCGCATCCTGCACTTTCGATCTCGACAGTGCCGGCGCTGCGGTCAATCTGGTCAATGCCCGTACACCTGCCGATCCGGTTGGCGCAGTGCTGGAAAACGTCACCATGATGCGCTCCGCAGCAACCCGCCAGGCGGGGGGTGCAGCCGGGCGTGCGCTCACGCTACGCCAGGAACTGGAACGCATCCTTGTGGACGCGCGCCGCCTTGAGGCGGTGCTCGACCAGGCGCTGACGACCGCCCGTGCGGCACTCGCGAACCTCGCGCCACTGGCGATCGCACAGACGGAGGCAAAGAGCAAAGCAAAGGTCGATGTCGAACTCGAGGCGAGAATCGCCTCTGCGCTCGTCGCCGAGATCGATCGCCTCGCCGGATTAAAGCCAGTCGTCAGGCGGGAGGCCGCCGCCGCTCGCAATGCGATCGTGGCCGCCGTCGCCGAGGCGCGAAACGCGCTGCAGGATGCGGAATCAGGCTGGACCGACGCGCCGAAGGAGGTCCAGGAGCGTCTATGGGCCGGCGTCGAAACAGCGCTGCTCGCGCGTGTCGACACGGTCTGCAGGCAGGCAGATACGATCATTTCCGGCCTGGACGGGTATCTCGGTCAGGTCGATCCGGCGAAAGCCGAAGTCGTTGCAAGATGGATAGAAGACGCGCTCGCATCTGTCCGTCAGGTCATCGTCGCCGGTGTCGACCAACTTGGCCGACCGCTAGCAGATCTTGAAAGGGCGATCTCTTCGTTCAAGGCGGAGATGCTGGCCGCGCGGCAATCGCTCTTTGACAAGGCCAAAGCTCTGGGCAGGCAGTTTAGAGAGGCCGCGGACAGAGGCGACGTGCGGTCGCTGATCGTTGGCTATGAAACGTATCATGCGGCGGCGCTTGCCACGATCGATGCGGCCGGTACGACTGCGCGCCGCAGGCTGCCGCGCTCGATCAAGTCAGCGCCACTGTTTTCCGGTAAAACAAGGACCCTCGATACCTACCTGACTGGTTTGCATAGGAAGGTCACGTCCGAGCACGACCGGGTGGTTGCCGCGATCCAGACAGAGATGATGGATGCACAGCATGCGCTGAAAGAGATCGGCAACGCCATTGCCGCGACGATTACCGCGGTCGAGGATGCCACGAACGATCTGCAAGATCTGGTCGATCTGGGTCATCAGACCGGCGAAAACGCGGACAAGGCGCTCGGGCAACTGACGAACGGTCTCGACGCCGTTGTCGCGACCAGCATCGACCTGATCCGTGAAGAATGCCTGAAGACAGGGCACACGATCGCAACGCTGAAGGCCGCAGTTCTGAGCCAGCTCAATTGCCTGCGAAAGAACGCCGACGGGTTCAGGGGCAATGCGCACGACGCAGCCAGGGACCTGAGAGCCATCCTCGGCGGCGTTCTTGACGAGGTCGGCAACAATGTCGCCGATGTCGTGGAAGCGCTAAGCAACCAGATCGACAAGGCGAATGTGGCGGCCACCACCACGATCACCGATCTTGAGAACGATCTCGTCGTCGCGATTGACGATGGCATTGCAACGCTGAAGGGCTACAGCGGCGACCTCGCCGCCGCCATCCAGGACGCCGCCGAGAAGCTGAAGACCGGCGCCGATGCTATTGCCAACGGCCTACGGCAACAAATTCCGCCCGCGGTGGCCGATAACATTCGTGTTCTGGAGGAGGGCTATAAGCGCCTGTCGAAGGCCCCGACGTTCCAGAACCCCAGCGACACGCTGGCGCTCGTGCGCGCTGCGGGCGCCTCGCCGATCCTGCCGAATCTCACCTTCAACCGGGAGCGGATCGCCTATTTCTTTGACGATGCGCGCGACGCCATCCGGACATCACCGGTAGTGGCGCTGATGAACAGGCTGGACGACGACCTGAAGGCGCTCGGCATCCGCATTCCCACCGACGAGATTCTGGAGCGCCTGATCCCCAAGGGAATGGAGAACTTCGATTTCGGCAAGCTGTTTCCGGATCTCGGCGGCCTCAAGCTCGATGGCCTTTTCAAGAACCTGCGCATGCCGGCCGCCCTGAACGACAGGGTCAAGGTCACGGATGGTTTCGACAAGGCAAGTCTCTCCGCCTGGGCGAGAGCAGAGGCAAGTTCGGCTTTCCCGGATCGATCCGAGATATTCGAGTTCGGCCCGCTGAAGCTGTCGATGGTCGGTGGTCGCTTTGACGCGACCGCCAATCTCGAGACCACCCCCGATGGCGTGACGAAGCGGGCGGCCAGGGGGGACATCGTCGGCGACTGGGAACTGGCCTTCAGCGGCCGGCCACTCGTGACGCTGGAGCAGACCCGGGTCTTCTTCGAGGACGGCAAGGGGCTGGACGTGGACATCAATCCGGCCCGCGTGCGCCTGGACCGGTCCATCAGGTTCCTGTCCGACCTGATCAAGTCGTATGGCGCACCGGATTCTGGCTTCTTTCTCGAGATGCTGGAAGAGCAGGGCATGCCCGCCGGCGTCGCCGCAAGGGTCGACCTGCCGCTTCCGCCCCTGTCCTTCGGCGCCTTCTCCGCCACCGGCCTGCGCTTCTCCAGCACGTTCGCGTTGCAGACCAGCGGCGACAGCGGCGCCAAGCGTGGCGACTTTGCGCTGTCGACGGCGTTGGCGATTGGCCGCAAAAGCGAGCCCTTCGTGCTGCGCTTCTGGATCCTCGTCGGTGCCGGTTGGCTCGAAACCCGGGCGAAGTATTTCCCAACCTCCGGCAAACTCTCGAGCGCGGTATCGATCGGACTCACGGCCGGCCTCGGACTCGATTTCGCCTTTGGTCCCTGTCGTGGCTTCGCCTATGCCATGTTCGGCGTCTATGCCGAGTTCGAAAATGACGGAGGCAGTGGCAAGAATTTCTCCATCGCCGTCATCTTTGTCGTGCGCGGCGGCATCGTAGTCCTCGGACGGTTCAACATCGGCCTCTCGCTGCTTCTCGAACTGGTCTACCGCGACGACGGAACGGCGGTCGGGCGCGGTACGATCGAGGTCAGCTTTCGAATCTGCTGGTGTTGCGAGATCAAGGTTCGCCAGGGCGTCACCTATCACCTGAGCAAGACATCCGGAAAGGCGAAAGCAGCCGGCAAGCCGCACTATCTCGACAGTTTCGCCTGAGGGGACAACCATGAAATTCGTGCTGCTTTGCGATATCGTCCGGGCGCCCAGCTCTGGAAATCCGATTGTTGGCATGCGTCTTTCCGGCGCAGCGTTGAGCCCGAGCGATGGCGAGAAGGAAGCGGATGTCCTCTTGTCGGCAAAAGCGCTTTTCGCCAGAGTTGCGAATATAGATCTCCCTGCGCCGGATCATTCTGACTTCAGCAAGTATCTGAATAGTCTCGATGGTGGCGCAGGTCCGCTCTTTCCCTGGATAGGCGGCAACGTTCAGTTCGTCCCGCTCTGGGCCTCGGTTGATCCGAACGCACCAGCCGGGCCAGTCACTCCGAGCGCCATTTCCTCAGCCGGGATTGCGATGCAGGCCATTGTCCTGCCCAACGGTGGTGTTGGCGGCCAGCCGAATTTCGAGATGAAGGACACCGTACTCGCCGCGTTGAGACACGCGGCGTTGCAGGATCTCATCGGAACAGATCGAACGAACAAGTTCGCTTTTCTTGAGCCCTTCGTGTTGTCCGGGCTGTACGGTAACAACGAAACGCGACGGATCGATGAAATCTCCGGTAAGGACCGGTCGTTCCGCTACGAAGCCTTCATGGCCGGTCTCGCGTCGGTAGCAGCACCGGTTCCGCACGGGCGCCTCAATCTTGCTCGTTTCGGTGAATTGACGAAAATTGACCCGCCCCCGACAGGCGACCACGCCCTGATGGTCGCCGCACCAAGTCTGAAACTGCGCAATTCAGCGATAATTCTGGAGCCGGATTTAAGTGCATCTGCCCCGATCGTTTGGACGAAGACGGCTTTACACGTGGTCGCAACGATCCCCTATAACGCGAATTTCCATAACTATCCGATCGAGGTCGTCTGTCGCGCGATCGATCTGACGGCCCCCGCGACCAGTGCTTCCAGCTTCATCGACCTCAACACGTACTGGGTGCGGCGCAATCACACCAGGCAAGCCGATGATCCGCGCACCGGCGTCGGTTTCGATGATTGGCTGTCCCAGTTGGCAGGGCGCGCAAGCGAAGGATTCGACCTACCGCGCCTTCTGCTGAACGCGCTCTATGACGACGTGAAGAAGCCCGGCGCGCCATTGAGCGCTGCAATCTCGGCAGGCGATCGTAAGATGGGTGCGCGTTGCCTCACCCATACCCTCCTGGCGGCGTTGCGCGATATCGTCGGGCCGGGCTGCATCGTGGAACCCAACAAAAAACCCGTCGAAGGTCCGAACGGTTCGCCGGCGCACCGCACGATTGTCGAACTGGTCAGGCAAGCCGCTGCGGGAACGGCACTGGACGAGACGAAGGCGAATGACCTGTTGACCGCCATTGAAGCGGATGACAAGGCGTTTCGCGACGCCTTTAGGCGGGGCGGAACCAACGCGGATGCGCGCCTCCTGGAGTGGTTCGACATTCTTGCCGCCGTCATTGGGCCGCGCGTCGGCCTAGCGCGAACCGGCGCCGCCTTCGCGGAGGCTATCGCCGATGCCATTGCCGGCGAAGATGTTACCGCCGGTGCTTACGATCCCACCTGCCTCGGCCGCGTCTTGGATGCTGCTGTCGAGCCGATGAGTGCGGCCGAAATCCAGATCGGACTGTGGCGCAGGGCGGTCGGCGCCGACCGTCACTTTGACGCCTGGTTTTTCGCTGCCACTGATGCCTTTAAGCGCCTTTTCGCCGAAAGCTTCGATCTGGTCGGGACCCTGCGGAAAGCCAATCTCGACCTGCCATGGATCGAAAACGGCGGGATCTGGCGAAAGATGAAGCCTGGCCCGACACGCGACATCGACGTCCTGCGCGGAACTGAGACAGAGAAAGGCAGCATCCGCGAAACGATCAGCGCCTATGTGCTTGGAACGGCCTGTGAGGCAATCGGCGCCGCCACAGACCTCGAGCAGGCCTTTGCGTCGCGACACGGCAGGATGGGAGCACTGCCGGCAAGCGCTCGCTCGACCGTCGTCGAAGCAATCGATGGCGTGATCGGTGGCAGCGTTCGGAGCTGGTTTGACGAACCGCGGGAGGATGGCGACGGCGACACGCTGCTCACCGGCCCGCTCGTCTCGGATGCGCACCCTGTGGCGCTTCAGGTCGATCGAATGGTTCTCAGCGAGGCAGCTGGGCCCGACTTCAACGAAGACCTGGCGGGCTATGGAATTCTGATGCGACGCACCGATTCGCAGGAGAATTGGCGCTGCCTGACGGCTTCGTTCGCTGAAATCGATCCCGAAACGACACTGTCGGGGAAAACAACGCCCGTCGAGTTCGTGGATGCGCCCCGCACCATGGTGGGAACCTTGCCCGTGGGCTACGTCGGGCTCGCACCGCAGGCCAGCCTTTTCTACGACAACCGACCAATCGTCGGCGACGGACAGGCGGACGCCAGCACCGATCCACAAGACGGGCCGCCGGCAGACCCGCGGATTCTTCGGCTGTTGCAGCCGGTGCAACAGCACAATCCGCCCGAGGAGACACTTCTGCCATTTCTGGCCTATGGCGCGACCTTCGAGATCGCGCCGTTCGGGGCAACGAACCACGGGGCGTTGCCAGAGGAGATCCGCCGGTCGGACTATCCCGCCCTGCTTGACCCGGACAAACTGGCGCCGGACCTGTTTCCGCCCGACAGCGAGTACCTGCGTCGCTTCACCTATCTCAGGCGCACCGGGATCGGCGCCTTGAATGTCGCCGCCGACCCCCTGCCCGACGCGACGGCCTATCATCCGATGGTACCGGGAAAGGAGACCAGGCCGATAGTGGAGGAGATCCTTGTTCCGCCACAGGCCGTCGAGCCGTGGCTGCCGATCCAGGCTTCAGAGAAAAGACGGCCGCTGAAGATGAAAACCGCGCTCCTGCTGACGGCGCCGGACAGCGGACATCTCGATGACCGCTGCAGCCGTCTGACGCTCAGCATCGCCCCTCCGGTTACTTCGCTGGAGGACTTTGATCGGTGGATCGCATTCGAGGAACCGCTTCTGTCCGAACCGAATCGCGGGAAGCTGCGGACCTTTCGCAAGGCGATACGTGACCGGTACAACGCCCAGACGCTCGAACTGAACGACCATGAAGCACGGCTTTCAAGAGCGTCAGGCGCGGCGGCGAAAACACTGCAGAGACAGATCGAAGCAATAAACACCTCCCTCCTCCTCCAGGATCCGGCGGTCGATGCCTTGGCCATCTCGGTCAGGCGCGTGCGGCGAAACGGGGCGCTGCCAGACGACGCAGCGAAGCCGTTCGCTCCGGCTTTCATCCCATGGGGATGGCAGTGGAATCCCGGCCGCGACCCCGACGACCCCTTCGCCGATCGCGGACCGATCCAGCTATTTTGCAAAATCGATCCGTCCGCAAACGAGCCCTTCGACCCGAGCCGCCGGACCGTCGCACTCGCGGCGGGAGACGTGGTGGTGGTCCAGCTGTTCGCCGCGGTCAGGAAGGAGCGGTTTAGCGATGCCGTGCCGCCCCTTGGCATACGTCGCTTCGACCGTTCCGTACGCGAAGCCTCGGTCGGAAATCTCGACGACAAGGACTTGCCGAGCGACGGCACTGATACCTACCGGCTTTTCAGCTTGCATGAGATTGCAATCGAAGCGGCATCGCAAGCATTGCCGCTGGCGCAAGAGCTCGCAGCTGCCATCAGCGGCCAGATCGTCGGTCACATGCCTGCTGCCGCAGACGAGCGTGCCGGCGATGTCCGGCTCGACTTCACGCGCACCGCAAATGTAGCAATGGATGCGGTGGGCTCGGTCACCGTGGGAACGCAGGCCTGGCATTGGACGGGCCGCCCCCTGCCGCCGTTCCCCTTCAAGGCGCCCCGCTGCTTCAACGCGTTTCCGCACGACGATCCGTCCGATCCGTACGACGCCAATCCAACCAAGCGCGCACCGCCGCCATCGGCCTCAGAGTATCCGTTCCTTTGGGATATTGCCGGATTTGCAGAGCGCCTGGACGAGACGCTTGGCGATCCCACGGTCGCCGTCCCGATCGCCGAGAGCGTCGACGCGAGTGGCAAGGCATCGCCTGCGCCACGGCGCATCGCCCGTAATTCGCCGCAGCGGATGGAAGTCGCGCGGTATCTGCGGTTCCGGGCAAGCGTGAGGTCGCGCTATGAAGCAGCCTATGCGGCAATCGGCACGCAACTGGCGCCACGCTCGGCGAACTGGGAGAGTTCCAGTGGGCTCTGGACGACCCCCTGGTACCGAATTCTGCGGCCCGCCGCTGCGCCCGCGGACGTCCCGAAGCCGAGCATCAAGGCAATCCTCCCGCTCACGCGCGCATTGAAGGAGGGCGATGAAGCCTTGCCGGTTTCCGGCGTGCTCGCCGTCATGGATGGCGCCTGGTACGAGCACGCAGGGCTCGCCGACTGGATGCTGGCGGGGGTCGAGGTTGCCCATCGCGCCAAGTTGCTAAATCCGGCAACGAGTGCACCGGGGGCGGCCCGGGCGGTGGAGATCGGTCCTGATCCGCTCGTGAGGACCTATGGGTTGTCTAATCAATCGCCACTCGAGAAGCGTTCACCCACAACCGTCGACGAGCTGCGGACAGTCGCGCCGGTCAAGATCAGCGGCCCGCTCGGGCATGGCTTCGACACCGGGACGGCAACTGGGCTCTTCCTCAACAGCTCCTTTGTCGTGCGCCCGCCCGACTTTGCGATGGAGGATCCGGATGCGTGGTGGATGGGCAAGCTGGCTTTCCGCCGCATCGTGCTGGCAGAAGGAGTCACCGGGTATTGGGCGGGCAGTTCCGCCTCTCCCGCCTCCTCGACATCTGGTCAACTGTCCATCACGCAGCACGCAATTGCAGCTCCGCCGAAAGCGTCAACGGCGAGCATCAGTATCGAGGCGCAACTGGCAACCACCGCCGGTGAAACAGCGCATCGTTCGCTGGAGGTCGATGTCCAGTGGGATGGTCACACCTGCACGCTCGTCATCGACGGCGCAACGAGCGAGGCGGTTACACTGAAAAACACCGCTTTCGACTTGCGCATACTGGCGGTACGTCACACCTCCCTCATCGATCCGGCCGGGAGCCTGCGGTTTGCCTGGTTCGATATCTTGCTGCTTGTCCGCGAGCGCGACGGTCATTGGTTCGTCGCCTGGCAAAGCCGATGGTTTGATGCACCAGCAGATCCGATGGAGGACACGTCCGAGGCGGAACTGACGCTTTCGCTCGAAAGCTCGCCGACCGATTCTGCGGTGGGGCCAAAGCAGGTCAGCCGCGCGCTGCAGGTGTCCGAGCCGACGGAGGGACGCTGGACACAGTTCCTTCCAAATATGGACGTGCTTGGGCGCCTGGGCAGGGCGCCGCTCGACAGCCTGTCGATGAGAATCGATCCGGAGAAACCCACCAACCTTCTATTGAACGCCGGGGGCGGTTGGCTATCGACCAACGGTCTTAAGGCCGAAAGGGGGCCTGGCAAGGAAAACCAGGGCCTGTTCAATCTCCTCCTCGTCACGGCGGGCATTGCCAGCGTCTCCGGTGACGACGATGAGATTTTTATCGGCCTGTACCATTCCCCGAATGGCTATGACAATTCCTTGGAGGCGATCCCGCTCGAACCCTTCGAGACCAACGCCGCGCCGTCGTTTCCGTCGACCGGCGCACTGATCGGCCGGATTCTCACGGTTCGGACGGGCAAGCCGCAGGTGGTGAAGGCGGACATTTCGGACTGGCGAGACGATCCCTGGAAGCAGTTCTTTCCTCACGAGGCAAAGAGCGCAAGCGATCCGGAGCGGGTGTTCGCAACGCCTGTGAGCAACGCCGCGCTGCAGATCATCGAGATCTATGCGCCGATCTACCTTCAGGATCGGGGTTGAGCGGGAGCAAGTTGCCCGCCCCCCTTCCGCCTATTTTGTGAGGCGCCCGGACCCGGATCGCTGCGGGGTTCCTGCGGGCTGCATCAGATGACGAGGAAGTCATCGTGGCTCAGCTTTAGATTCTTGTCGACTGTGGCAAACAGCGTTGAACCGCCACGTCCTGAGCCGTCTTTGTCGTAGAAGAGCTTGCCTGTGTCGGTCTCGTAGATGATCCGGTCGCTGCTGTCGGTGGCCTTTCCTGTGGTGTTCTTGGCGAAGGCGCTGCTTGCCAGTGTGCCAAGCTTCGTCAGAGCGGTGAAGATCGCGTTTTCCAGATGGATCACGTCGCTGACAACCGAGAAATCCGTGATCCTGTCGACGTTCGAGGTCGCACTCAACTTCGTATTGAAGACGAATGCATCCTTGCCGCTGCCGCCGGTCAGTACATCATTGCCGAGCTCGCCATAGATCTTGTCGTTGCCGCCGCTGCCGTCGATGGTATCCGCACCGAGACCGCCTTTCAGCACGTTGTTGCCAGTATTGCCAACGATCTGGTTGGCAAGGTCGTTGCCGGTACCGCTAATGTGGCCGGAGCCGAGGAGCGTCAGATTTTCGATGGTCTTGTAGGAAGCGAGCGAGCGGCTGATGGTCGTTGTGATCGTGTCCGTCCCCGAGCTGTCTGAGACCTTGTCGAACCCGGAACCCAGGACGAAGGTGTCGTTGCCCGCGCCGCCGATCAGCGTGTCATTGCCCGCACCACCATCCAGAATGTCGTTTCCGGCGCCGCCGTCGAGGATATCGTTTCCGGAGCCGCCGGTGCTCTTTTCCACCGGATTGGGCAGGACGATACTGAGGATATACTGGAACTTGTCGGGAATTGGCCCGGCCGTCGGGCCGTTACCGACATCGTGATACTTTCCCACCTTGACGTAGTAGCGGCCGGCGGTCTTCACCGTGTAGGCGATAAAACTTTGTTGACTGTGACTCGTGTCGGGATTGTCGCCGACCTGTAGTGCCGAGTCGTCATTGAAGGCCAGCACTTTGCCGTTCGCGTCGACGAGTTCAATAAAGCTGTCCAGGCCGCCATCGATGTCGATGGTGATCTGGCCAGGCGCCTTGACCTCGAAGGAAAACCAGTCGAGGGCTGCATTGCCAGTTCCCAGAACCTTCACGCTCGGGTTCGTGCCGGATCGGTCCAGGGCGACGTCGGCTCGAAACCCAATATGGTCGTCGAGATCGATGGCCGTTGTCCTGGTGTCGTTGTCGCGCACGAGCTCCCTGTAGAGGCCAGAGCCCTTGTAGGTTGCCGAAGGCGTGCGGAAATCGCCGTAGAGGGTGTCGTTGCCATTTCCGCCGTAGAGCGTATCCGAGCCCCCACGGCCGACCAGCACGTCATTGCCGTTGTTGCCCCAGAGCGTGTTTTTTGCCTGGTTGCCGCCGATGTGGTCGTCTTTCGAGCCGCCCTTGGCGTTCTCGATCAGCGAACGCAAGTCACCCTTGTAGTGCAAGGCGTTGTAGACATTGCCGTTGGCGTAGGCGCCCTCGCCGAGATTGGCCTGCTGCTCCTGTGACACGAAGGACCATGCACCAGGCGCCAGGTCGATCAGGGCATTTTCCGTGTAGTTCGAAAAATCGTAGGTGTCGGTGCCGCCGCCGTCCCAGATCGTCAGGAACAACCGGTTGGCACCGGGCTGACCCTGCCCAACGCCGTTCACCGACATTTCGCCGGTCGTCGTCGACCACTTGTAGACGGTGTTGCCCGCGTTCGTTCCGAAATTTGCGCCATAGAGATGCTGGAGTGCCGCGATGTCGTACATCATCAGCGTCTGGGCGTAGCCGTACTCTTCGTTGGTGTAATATGGTGGATATTGATGGCCGATATAGCTCCGGTAGGTCATCACGGAGAATTCTATCGCGTCGCGATCATGCGGGATGGCAAAGTTGAAATCATCCTTTGCGTGGCCCAGGTGTCCGTGGCTCAGGCCCATGGCGTGGCCGAACTCGTGGATATGGGTGAACCAGGAGTAATCGCCGAGTTTCGGGGCGCGATAATCTTCCTTGGCGCCAAAGACGACATCTCCGCCTGTAAGCCCTTGGTCGAGAAGCGGAAAATCCACGACCTGGGCGGTGCCGATAGTCTTGCCACCCAGTGTCACGGCCTGGGAAATCATGATGTCGGCCGCGCCCAAGCCGGGCGCCACCAGGGAAAAGGTCAAGTTGGCGACCTGCGAGAACGAGCCGTAGGTGAAGAATGCCGTGCCGCCCGCAACCTTGCCCAGCAGAATGGACTGGGTTGCGTTTTGCTGATCGATGCCGACCTGCGCCAACCCACCAAATGAATGAGGGTAGCCCACGAAATCCGCGACCGTTGGAAAGCCAAACGTGATCGTCGCACCGACCTGCCATTGAGTGCCATAGAGCAAGCCGTCGAGATAGCTGTCGCCAGACAGCCACGCTTCTACTACTGTTGGCATGAATTTCCCCCAGTGAACTCCAGGGGAGTTCATGCAACCTATCTAATATAAATACGTGTGTTACACCTTTATGGAGAGTTGTATATCGACACAAGTGCGACGTCGAATTTGGCTGGTCCACCGATGCCCGTACTTGCAAAACAGTTAATCCGGCGCCTATCGATCGCAGCCCTTGTTGTGACGTTGCATGCCGAGGGAACGTTGGAGCAGGCGCGGGCAGGTCCGGGTGATGCTACCGGGATCGCGGCTCCTGTACGAGATCCGGATATCGCGGTCATGGAGGAATTCGCCATGGCCCGGTCAAGCGGCACGGCCGAGGCCTGGACGCGCTTCATCGCCCGCCATCCGCAACATCGCCTCGCGCACAGGGCTCGCGCGGAACTCCGCCGATTGTCGATGCAATAGCTCGCGCGTCGGCGGATGTTCCATCGAACACTGGTGTTAGCGGCGTTGCGCGGCGGATTTCGTGCTATTATTCACTTCCGTCCATTCATCGGCATGAAACGATGCAACCGCCCCCCGCTTTCGACCTGTCCCGTTTTCGCGACGCTCAGGCGCCGATCTATCAGCGGGCGCTGGCAGAACTGCGGGCCGGGCGAAAGCAGAGTCACTGGATGTGGTTCGTGTTTCCCCAGATCGACGGGCTCGGAATGTCGGCAATGACGCAGCGCTATGCCATAGGCTCGCTTGGCGAGGCTTCGGCCTATCTGGCCGACCCGGTTCTCGGACGACGTCTTTCGGAATGCGTGGAGGCCGTCCTGGCCGTCCCGGAAAAATCCGCCCACGAAATCTTCGGGTCGCCCGACGACATGAAGTTCCGATCGTCTCTGACGTTGTTTGCCGCTGCGGCAACCGATCGCTCGCTCTTCGAGGCGGCGCTGCAGCGCTTCTATAATGGTGTGCCGGACTCACGCACGCTGGCGCTGCTCGGCGACCAACGTTAGGCCGCGTCGCGCGCAGATTTGCCAAGCGATTTTCGTCAGACGGCGGCGATGGCGCCAATTCACGGCAAAGTGGAAAAATATTCGCCTTCCAGCGCTTTGAAAGCAGTTTCGTTTGCTCCAAACGGGCCGAATATTTGCGATCTAGAGCACACAAGTTCAATGACCAGAAACGGAGAACGACATGTCCTGGTTCAAGTCCATCGCCGCCGCAAGCCTGTTGCAGGCGGCCTTCCTGGTTCCGGCCCTGGCCGGCGAGAACCTGGCGGCGATCCAGTCTGCCGGTGTTTTCAAGGTCGGTACGGAGGGCACCTATGCTCCCTTCACCTATCATGACGAAACCGGCAAGCTGGTCGGCTTCGACGTCGAGATCGGCGAGGCCGTCGCCGCAAAGCTCGGCGTGAAGGCGGAGTTTCTGGAAGGCAAGTGGGACGGTCTGATCGCCGGCCTCGACGCCAACCGCTACGACGCGGTGATAAACCAGGTCGGTATAACCGATGCCCGCAAGCAGAAGTATGACTTCTCCGAGCCCTACATCGCCTCCAAGGCGGTGCTGGTCGTGCGCGGCGACGACGCCAGCATCAAGGACTTCGCAGACCTGAAGGGTAAGAAGTCGGCGCAGTCGCTGACCAGCAATTTCGGCAAGCTCGCCCAGGAAAACGGTGCAGAGCTCGTCGGGACCGACGGCTTCGACCAGTCCATCCAGCTCGTTTTGACGGGCCGCGCCGACGCGACGATCAACGACAGCCTGTCGTTTCTCGATTTCAAGAAGCACAAACCGGACGCCAACGTGAAGATCGCCGCCGAGCAGGCTGATGCCGACTATTCCGGCATCATCGTGCGCAAGGGCGAGCCGGAACTCGTCGAGGCCATCAACAAGGCACTCGCAGAGATCAAGGCTGACGGAACCTATCAGAAGATCGCCGACAAGTACTTCGGTCAGGACGTATCGAAGTAACCGCTGGCATGAGATGGCAGGGTCCCGGGAATCCAAAGGTGCCCGGCCCTGCCGCAACTCTTTCTGCTGCAGGGCGTCCCAAAAGGAACGTGACGCCCTCGCTGCTTCTCCTGTAGATTGACCGTATTTCCGAGTATCCGTGTCGGGGCCGATGCCCGCACGCTTCTTCCGAGGTTTGTCTTGCCGCACTGGCTCCAACTGATGCTCGATTCGCTTGTGCCCCTTCTGTGGGCCGGCCTCGTCTTCACCATTCCGCTGACGCTTCTGTCCTTCGCCTTCGGGCTGTCGCTCGGCCTGCTCGTCGCCATCGTCCGGTTGTTTGCGCCGAAACCCTTCGTGGCGATCGCGCGCTTCTACGTCTGGATCTTTCGCGGCACCCCGCTTCTGGTGCAGTTGTTCGTGATCTTTTACGGTCTGCCGAGCCTCGGCATTCTGCTCGACGCCTTTCCTGCCGCGCTGATCGGCTTCAGCCTCAATGTCGGCGCCTACACCTCCGAGATCATCCGCGCGGTGATCGCCTCGGTTCCGCGCGGCCAGTGGGAGGCGTCCTATTCGATCGGCATGAGCTGGGGCCAGGCGATGCGCCGCACGATCCTGCCGCAGGCCGGCCGCACCGCCGTGCCGCCGCTGTCGAACACCTTCATCTCGCTGGTCAAGGACACCTCGCTCGCAGCCGCCATCACCGTTCCGGAACTGTTCCAGACGGCGCAGCGCATCGTTGCCACCAGTTACGAACCGCTGATCCTCTATATCGAGGCGGCCCTGATCTATCTCGCCATGAGCTCGGTTCTGTCCGCATTGCAGGTGCGGCTGGAGAAGCGCTTCTCCCGTTACGGCGGCTTCCTGGAGGCACGCGCATGATCGAACTCGGACACATCGAGAAGCGCTTTGGCGACAATGTCGTGCTCAACGACGTCAGTGTCGACATGCCGGAAGGCACGGTGACCGCACTGGTCGGCCCCTCCGGCGGGGGCAAGAGCACGCTGCTTCGCTGCGTCAATCTCCTGGAGATCCCGACACGCGGAACCGTGCGTATCGGAGAGGAGATGCTTTCCTTCTCGGACGCGGCGCGGTTCGGCTGGGCCGACATTCAGCGCCTGCGTCGCCAGACCGGCATGGTGTTCCAGAATTTTCAGCTATTTCCGCACCGCACCGCGATCGAAAACGTCATGGAGGGCCTCGTGACGGTGCTGAAATGGCCGGCTGAGCGTGCGCGGACACGAGCGATGGAACTGCTGGAGAAGGTGGGCATGGCGCACAAGACAGACGCGTGGCCTGCGACGCTTTCCGGCGGACAGCAGCAGCGCGTCGCAATCGCACGGGCCCTCGCCCCCTCCCCGCGCGTGCTTCTCTGCGACGAGCCGACGTCCGCCCTCGATCCGGAACTGGCCGAGGAGGTCGTCGACGTCCTTGGCCGGCTGGCGCGCGAGGGCACGACAATGATGATGGCGACGCACGACCTGAGGCTCGCCTCGCGCGTGGCCGACAAGGTCGTGTTTCTGGATGGCGGCGTCATTGTCGAGAGCGGGTCTCCGGCGCAGATCTTTTCCCGGCCCGAACGAGAGCGCACCAGGCGCTTCATCGCTTCCCTGAATGTGACCGCCGACTACGAAATCTGAGGCGGTCGCATCAAAGCGGGCGTCTCGTCGGCTGGTGCATCCCCAACTTAACAGATTAACGGATTTTTGATCTTTCACAGGCCGCACCGACACGATATATCGCGTTCTGGTCGCAGCGGTTCTGCTTGAGCGCATTAGTTGTTTATTATATAAATTTTCTCTTCGGGGGAACCAATGCCGGGTCATTTCTCGCTGATGGTCGTTTCGGCTGCCTCGTTGATTTTATCTACGACCATTGGTGCAGTCGCTGCCGATCAATCGACGGCAGGCTCGGCGTCGTGGTCCGGTTGCTATCTGGGTGCCAATGCCGGCTATGGGCGCGCTGATGCGGACGCGACCGACACGCCCTATCGCCAGGGCCCCTATGCCGGCATGGACGTGTTTTGGAACGACGGCTTCTACGACCGGATCTCCACCGATGATGGCGGGCTGGCCGGCGGCGTCGAAGCGGGCTGCGACCGGCAGGTCGATTTCGGCGGCACGACCTTCGTGCTCGGCGGCGCCATCGATTTCTCGCTGATGAACCTCGGGGCCACTGGCACCTCGGCGATCAACGGCAACACCCATGCGACATTCGACATGGACTGGGCGGCAAGCGCGCGCCTGCGTGCCGGCGTCGCTGCCTCGGACGTACTCTTCTACGTCACCGGCGGCTATGCGCTCGCCAATGTCGACGTGCGCGCCTTCTCCACCCCAACCCCGCCGGCCAACGTGGAGATGGACGTCTCCGGTGGCGGCACCGAGGGCGGTTGGGTGGCCGGCGGCGGCGTCGAATGGCGTTACCAGCCGAACTGGTCGGTCGGGCTCGAGTACCTGCACTACGACTTCGGCACCGTCACCGCCACCGGCGCTGCGGCCTTCCCGCCCGACGCATTCCCGCGCTTCGAGAACGACGTGACGTTCGACACCGTCCGAATCGGCCTGAAGTGGCGGATGTAGCGAGCAGTGCTGCACGGTTTGGAAATTGAGGCTAAGACGTGAGCGAGATCCCAACCAACACCAACGGCGACGAGGGGCCCTTGATGCTGTTGTCCTCGGGCTTCTCGGATTGGCTTGCCTCGGCTGATACGTCGATTTCACTTACGACCTACCAGGCTGGTCGGCTGTTCTTCATTGGCCGCAAGGCGGACGGCGGGGTACGCGCGCACGAGCGCCTGATCGAGCAGTGCCAGGGCCTCTGGACAGACGGCCAGTCGCTCTGGACCAGCGGCCTCTACATGCTGTGGCGCTTCGAAAACGTGTTGCGCAAGGGCGAGACCACATCGGCCGGCGCGAACCGCAAGTTTGTACCGGTCGAAGGCCGCGTCGTCGGACGGACCGATGTGCACGACATCGGCCTCGGCGAGATCGACGGCGCGCGGCGGCCGATCTTCGTCAACACGTTGTTCAACTGCCTCGCAACGGTCAGCGATACCGCGAGCTTTCGCCCATTGTGGCGGCCGAAGTTCATCAGCGCACTCGCGGCGGAAGACCGGTGCCATCTCAACGGACTGGCGATGGACGGCACGCAACCGGCCTACGTCACCGCGGTAAGCCGGTCGGACGTTGTCGACGGCTGGCGCGACCGGCGGCATGACGGCGGCGTCGTGATCGACGTGGCCAGCAGCGAGATCGTGGCGAGCGGCTTCTCTATGCCGCATTCGCCGCGACTCTATGACGGGAAGCTGTGGCTGCTGAATTCCGGCACCGGCGAGTTCGGCACTCTCGATACGGCCGACGGCAGGTTCACGCCGGTGTGTTTCTGCCCCGGCTATGCCCGCGGGCTCGCCTTCATAGGTCGGCATGCCGTGATCGGCCTTTCGCGCCCCCGTCACGGAGGGACCTTCTCGGGGCTTGCGCTTGACGAGCGCCTCGCAGAAAAGGACACGGTTGCTCGCTGTGGGCTGGTGATCGTCGACATCGACAGCGGCAACGTACTTGAATGGCTGCGGTTCGAGCACACGATCGGCGAGCTCTACGATGTGGCCGTCCTGCCGGGCGTCCGGTCTGCCGAAGCAATCGGATTCAAGTCCGACGATATCCAGCGGGAAATCACGGTCGAACAGCGTTGAAGAGCGTTTGGCGCACTGGCGCTCGAAATGACTCATCGTGACAATTTTAGCACGAGATCCACTGGCCGGACGCCAAGTGTTTGCAGAAAATTAGGTCTCTTCGGGCAAAATGGACGAGGTTGAATCTTCAACCTAGATTTGAGTTGCGTGTACACCATGATGTGGTTATCCGAGCGACGTGGGGGGCAAACTTCGTTCACATGGAGAGAGTGCTCTGACCTTGAACGGAGGAAGCCACCATGTCGCTGTTTCGCATCAATACGCCGATTTCGACTGGCGCAAACCCCGTGTCCAACGCCACGGCCGATCTGAACGGCGACGGCTACCTCGACCTTCTCTTCACCAACTACTCTAGCGACAACGTCTCGGTGCTGTTTGGCGACGGCCAAGGTAATTTTACGTCGGGTGCAGCTGTAGCGGTGACCAACGGTCCGCGTCAGATCATGGTCGGCGACCTCGACGGTGATGGCGACATCGACTTCCTTGCCACCAATTACAGCGGCAACAACGTCACAGTAGCGTTTAATAATGGCGATGGGACTTTCACGAGCGCGTCAGTTCCCGTTGGAACTATTCCTCGCGGTCTCGGTGTGGGCGACCTCGACGGAGACGGTGATCTCGACTTCGTGTCCGTCAACTACCGCTCCAACACACTCTCTGTCATGCTCAATGACGGTTTCGGCACCTTTGCGCCGTTGCTGGGCTCGCCGCTAAGCACCGGAGGAACCCATCCGGTCCAATTAGCTGTGACGGATTTGAACGGTGATGGCAAACTTGACCTCGCGGTCACCAACAACAACGATAACAAAGTCGCGATCCTGTTCAACAACGGCGACGGTACCTTTGCGGCGCCGGCGCTTGTGGCGACCGGGCGCGGTCCCCGCGGCCTGACCGCCGGTGACGTGGACGGCGACGGCTACTCCGATCTCGTGGTTGCGGACTTCAGCAGCAACACAGTCTCGATCCTGCTCAACGACGGCAAAGGTGGTTTCGCTGCCTCGTCCACTCTGGCAACAGGAAATAACCCCTATGACGTGAAGCTGGGTGATCTCGATGGGGATGGCGACCTCGACATGGTGGTCAGCAATTCCGGATCTGGTTCGCTGAGCGTTTTCCTAAACAACGGCTCGGGCGTCTTCTCGCCCGTGACCATTTCGCCTATCGCGGTCGGCGTTTCCCCAGGCGGCCTCACATTGGCCGACTTCGACTGTGATGGCGACCTCGACATTGCCAGCACGAACTTCGGCTCGAACACCACGAGCATTCTGATCAACACGATGTCACGCTATTCGGTGACGACCTCCGCGGTTCCCGTGCTGGAAGGTACGGCGCCCGGCACCGGCGGTGACCTCGTCTTTACCGTCACCCGCACCGCAACGTCCGAAGCCGAAATCGTTACCTATACGCTCGGCGGAACGGCGACATCCGGCATCGACTACGTGGCTCCGAGCGGCACTGTCAGCTTCGCCGCCGGCCAGAAGACTGCCGAGATCCGCATTCCGATCACCCCTGACTCCAAGTGGGAGGTCGACGAGAGCGTGATCGTCAAGCTGACAGGCGTGAGTGGAAACGGCTCCATCAACCCGGCTGCCGCCACTGCAACAGGCACGATCCTAAATGACGACAACCAGGCGCCCATCCTCACAGGCGACCTGAAGGCGGACGTGAAGGAAGGCGGTCAGTACAAGCTGACCACCGCCGACCTGAACTTCACGGATCCTGACGACAGCGCCTCCGGAGTCCGCTTTTCCATATTCGGCCAGGTGGCCGGCAAGATTCTTGTAAGTGGCAAGGCGGCGGCGAGTTTCACCGGCGCCGAGCTTGCCGCCGGCAAGGTCAGCTTCGTCCATGATGGTTCAGAGACGACGAAGGCCTCGTTCAAGGTCTTTGTCGAGGACGGCAATGAGGACGGCTCGACACCGGTTGCCTCCACCTTCACCTTCACCGTCACTCCGGTCAACGACGCGCCGACGCTGTCGACGACGCAGGTGCTGACCTCGATTGCCGAGGACGCCTCGACGGCATCGGCGCGCAAGGTCGCCGACCTTTCGATCGTCGATCCCGACGGCGGCGACAATCGGCTGTCGCTTGCCGGCGCCGATGCCAAGCTGTTCGAGATCAAGAACGGCGCGCTGTGGCTGAAGAAGGGTGCGAAGCTCGATTTCGGGACCAACCCGTCGCTCGACGTCACGGTGCGGCTCGACGATCCGTCGATCGGTAAAAGCTATGAGGCGTCGCAGGCGTTCAAGATCATCGTCAAGGATGTGAAGGAGGCGGTTTCCGGCACGTCCGACAGCGACAAGCTGACCGGCACGAGCGGCAACGACGTGCTCGACGGCAAGAGCGGCAACGACATCCTCAAGGGCGGCGCCGGCAATGACACGCTGATCGGCGGCACCGGCGTCGACATTCTCACCGGTGGGGCCGGGCGCGACGTCTTCGTCTTCGCCTCGGTGAAGGATTCGGCGCCGGGCCATTCTGGCTTCGTCAACAACGGTGGCTTCAGCCCGCTGTCCGGTGGCGGCAAGCGCGACATCGTCACCGACTTCGTCCGCGGCGAGGACAGGCTCGACGTCTCGAAGATCGATGCGGACACCAAGATCGCCGGCGACCAGGCATTTGCCTGGCGCGGCAAGGGCGAGTTTTCTGGCAAGGCGGGTGACCTGATCTTCCGCACCTTCGATGTCAAGGGCACGGCCAACGACCGGACGATCGTCTACGGCGACCTCAACCGCGACGGTCGCGCCGACTTCCAGATCGAACTTGCAGGCATCATCAACCTGACCAAGGGCGATTTCATATTGTAGGGGGCGGTGCTCACACGGGTGCCGCCTTACCGCCTCGTCGCGAACGTGTGCGAGGCGCAGCAGGATTCGCGAACAGCCATATGGTGTACATCGGTGTAACCCCACCGAACAAATGGCGGCGGTACGATCCGTTGACCATTTACTTATGATAGAAATACGCGGAAGATTAGCGGAGCGGGAGGAAGCATTCGGCCCTCTCATCCAAGCGCCCGAACGGCTTTCGCCCCTTTTCAAGGGAGGACCAGTCATGAGGCGTACTATGTTGCACGCGGCAGCATCCGTCGCGGCGCTCTCGCTTGGCGTTTCGTATGCATTCGCACAATCCGGCAGTGTCGAAAAGGCGGTCGGCGGCTACAATTTCGAGGAGGCCGCAAAGGAAGCCCCCGGCACGAAGGATTTCCATTCGGCCGATGGCCATCTGACCTTTGCTATCGTCACGCACACAGCTGGCAACGGCTTCTTCGACCCGGTCTATGTCGGTGCAACGGTTGCCGCCAATCTGATCGGCGCCAAGGTCCTGTTGCTTGGCTCCGAATCCCCGGTGGACGACCCAGCCCGGGCGATCGAAATCCTCAACCAGATCGTTCAGGATCCGACGGTTGACGGCATCATCATGACGACGCCACAAGTCGGCGCCTACAACGACATCGTCAAGGCCGCCGAAGCGAAGGGCATTCCGATCGCAACGACGAACTCCTTTGACGGCACGCTGCTGAACCGCAGCAGCATCAGTCACACCGGGCAGGATGCGTCCGCGGCCGCCATCGGCGGCGAGGCGTTGGCCAAATGCGTGCTCGACAGCGGCGCAGAAAAAGGTTCGATCGTGCTGCCGTCCTCCACCGCGATGGGCAACATCGAGGTGAACAATCGGGTGACCTCCGCCTTCAACGCCATCGTCAAGACGCTGAAGGACGCTGGCAAGCTTGAGAACTTCAAGGTCGACGCCGGTCCGGAGAATGTCGGTATCGACACGAACCCGAACGACCCCGTCAACGCGCTCGTCTCGTTGTTCGAGTCGCGCGGGGATGTTGTCGGCGTCTTCACCGCCAACAACGTCTTTACCCCGCCGCTCGTCAAGGCGGTCGCCCAGACCGGCAAAACCAACAAGATCTGCGCCTTTGGCTTCGACCTGGGCCCGGCACAACAGGAGGGCATTGCGGCCGGCAACCTGACGGGCTCGCTGGGCCAACAACCGTTCCTGCAGGGCTTCTGGCCGGTCATGCAGCTTTACCTGCAAATCGACCGCGGCATTTCCGCTGCCAATCTCGACACGCGGGCTCAGTTGGTGACGAAGGAGACGGTTGCCAACGTCGGCAAGCGCTTCGAGAACTGAACGTGCAAGCCGCCAAATGCGGAAAGAGGGGCGTTCGGCGCCCCTCGCCCGTATAAGCGGAGATCGGCCGGACAAATCCATGGCGCATGCAACGTCGACATCGCTCGGCCGCGCGCCTCCACAGCTCGCCGGCGGCTGGGAGGTGGGGCTGCTTCTATTCCTGATCCTGCTTTACATTGTCGGCGCACTCGTCAATCCGGCCTTCTTCGCGTCAACCGAAGCACTTCACGCCCTTTTGCGCGACACGTCCCGCGTCGGCATCATCGCCGTGGGGATGACCTTCGTCATCGTCAACAAGGACCTCGACCTGTCGGTCGGGTCGACCTATGGCCTCGTGGCGGTCATGTTCGCCCGCCTCTTCGCACCGAGTTTCCTCGATCTTAGCATTTTCACCTCGGTGGTTCTGTGCCTGCTGCTGGGAACCGCGATCGGACTCGTCAACGGCGTGCTCGTGACCGTGCTGAGGGTGCCGGCGTTCATCGCGACGCTGACGATCCTCTTCATCGGCCGCGGTTTCGTGCTGGCGCTGACCCATGGCCAGGCGATCTACTACTCCGACAAGGCGGCGGAGTATCCATTCCTCTTCCACCTCGGCGAAACGAACGTTCTCGGCTTCAACAATCAGATCCTCATCTTCGCTGTCGTTGCCGCGGTCGGAGCCCTCGTGCTGGCCAAGACACGCTGGGGCTACGAGACCTTCGCCACCGGAGGCAACGAACAGGCGGCGGTCTATGCCGGTATTCCCACGCGTTGGGTGCGCATTCGCGCCTACGTGATCTCAGCGCTCTGCGCGACCCTTGCAGCCCTTCTGTCGGCGGCTCAGGACAAGGGCGTGACGCCGCTCTATGGCGTCAGCTGGGAACTGACCGTGATCGCATCGGTCGTCATCGGCGGTGCATCCATCCTCGGCGGCCGTGGTCGCGTGCTCGGGTCGTGCCTCGGAGCCGCGGTCGTCGTCCTGATCGACAAGGTGTTGCGGGAAGGCTGGCCGATTACCCGTACCGTCGTCATCGATGGCGAGAGCATTGCGGTCAATGCCCGGTTCACTCTGCCGGCGGGGGCGGTTTTGGTGTTCCTTGGTCTCCTGCTTATCGCTGCCGTGCTCATCGAGCCCTACCTCATTCGCCGGCAGATTCCGGCACGAATCTGGGCTCGGTTGCGCAAGCGTCCTCCGCCGCCCGCCTATGAAATGGGCGGCGTCGCCCTCGAGGGCGTCCAGACCAAGGGAGCGGTGGCTAGCGACATGGCGTTCGACGCTGCCGGGTTCGGCAGGTTCCTCGCCCGTCGCGATGCCCTCGCCATCATCCTGACAGTCCTGCTGTGGCTGACGGGGTTGGTCCTCCGGCCCGACTACTGGTGGAACCTGTCCAACACGTTCGCGATCCTGCTCAACTATACCGAACTCGCGCTGATTGCGGTGGGACTGACCTATGTCATCGCGGCCGGCGATATCGATCTGTCGGTGGGCGCCGTGCTCGCGCTTGCCGGCAGCACCGCCGCTTACTTCCTCAAGGTCCTGGGCGCCGATCCGATGACCGCCGTGGCGATGGGCCTTACCGCCGGAATGGCCGCCGGACTTGTCAACGCCACCATCACGGTCGGCTTCAAGCTGCCGGCCTTCATCGCCACGCTCGGCATGTTCTATATCGCCCGCGGCCTGGCTGCCTGGTTCGTCGCCGGCCAGCAACTGACCGGCTGGCCCGAGAGCTACAACCTGCTCGGCCGCAAGGCGAATGACATCTTCCTGCATTTCGGCGTTTCGCTGCCGCAAGGGTTCATCCGCGCCGTCGCCGAGGTGGTCAGCGTGCAGACGATCTGGATGTTTCTCGTCGCTCTGCTTGCCGGTCTCGTGCTCGCCTATACGCCCTTCGGCCTGAAGGTCCTGTCGACCGGTGGCAATCTGCGGGCCGCAGCCTATGCCGGCATCAACACAAACCGTGTGCGCTTTGTCGCGCTTCTTCTGTCGGCGCTCTGCGCATCGATGGCCGGCATCATCAACATCGCCTATTTTCGCAGCTTCAACCCGGTTGCCGGGCAGTTCCGCGAACTCGACGCCATCGCCGCGGTGATCATCGGCGGCGGGTCGATCTTCGGCGGCTATGGCACGATCATCGGTTCGCTCGCAGGGGCTGCCGCGATCACCCTGGTTCGGGCGCTGCTGCAACTGAACGTCCAGGGGTTCACCATGCCGCAGCACTGGATCAACGTCTTCATCGGCGTCATCCTGATCGTCGCCGTTCTCGTCGACATCTGGGTACGGCAGGCCAACATATTTGGGCGCTTGCGATCCTACTGGGGACAGCGCCGGCTGGCGTCGGAGGGCACTCATGCAGGGTGACAGCCAAAGTACGCCGATCGTGGAGATGCGCGGCATCGAGAAGGCCTTCGGGGCGGTGCAAGCGCTCCGGTCGGTCGATCTCGTGCTCTATCCGGGCGAGATCCTCGGCCTCGTCGGCGACAATTCCGCCGGCAAGTCGACGCTGATGAAGATCCTCACCGGCGCCTATCAGCGCGATGCCGGCGAGATCTTCGTCGCCGGCCAGCCGGTGCACTTCAAGAGCCCGCACGAGAGCCGCGATGCCGGCATCGAGATGATCTACCAGGATTTTGCGCTGTGCGGGAACATGGACGTCGGCCAGAACATCTTCCTGGGTCGCTGGCCGGTCACCGGACCGTTCGTCAATCGCCGGCAGATGTATGCCGAGGCCGACAAGGTGCTCAAGCGGCTCAAGGTCGACGTCAACTCGGTTTATCAGAAGGTCGAAAGCCTGTCGGGCGGCCGCCAGCAATCGGTGGCGATCGCCCGCGCCATCTCGTTCGAGCCACGGGTGGTCATCCTTGATGAGCCGACGGCCAACCTTTCGGTGATGGCGACCCAGCGTCTGCTGGAAACCATGCTGGAGTTGAAGAAGCAGGGCGTCGCCCAGATCATCATATCGCACCGGCTTGTCGATATCTTTGCCGTCGGGGACCGCGTCATGGTGCTCAAGCGCGGCGAATACGTCGGCGACCGCTACATCCAGCACTCCGACGAGCAGGAAGTGTTGGAGATCATCGTCTCCGGGACCCGCGAGCGGGCGCTCTCGGCCGAACAGTCAAGGAAGGCCTGACCGACGGCGGAGCAGATCATTCGTCCTCCTCCGCCCCTACGTCAGCCTGGTCGAGGGCAACTTCAATGTGCGCGTTCCGGTTCAGCAAGCCCGCATCCTCGAGCGCCTCGATGTCCGGCAGGTCGCGCAGCGTCTCAAAACCGAAGGCGGAGAGAAACAGCTTGGTCGTCACATAGGTGTAGGGCGCGCCCGGCGTCGGGCTCCGGGGCCCAGGCCCGAGGAAGCCGTCGGCGCGCAGGCTGGCGATCGTGTCGCGCGATATTTCCTTGCCGAAGATCTTCGACAGGTCGCTGCGGGTGACGGGCTGAAAATAGGCCACCGCCATCAGCACTGCCGCCTCGTGCTCGGCGAGCGTCGCCGGCACCGAACGCGTCGACGCATCCGAGGCAAGGATGCTGGGGGCATAGGCGGAGCGTGTCCGGTGCTGCCAACCGCCGGAGACGGAGACGATGTCATAGGGACGATTGCCCAGTTCTTCCCGCAGATCGTCAATAATGAGGTCGATGCTGCAGTTCACTCCCACGACGCGCGCGAGCGTTTCGCGCCGCACTGGCTCGACGGAGGCAAAGATCACGGCCTCCACCCGCATCATCCATTCCCGCCAGCGCAGGCCGACCGGCAGGTGCTCGAGTTCGCGGTCAAGATCCGTCTCCTCCAGCGGCCTCGCCCTCTTGCCCGATTGCGCGGCCCTGCCCTCGCCTCCCGCCGCCATCGTCACAACCCATAGATCCGGAATGTCGGCCGGCCGGAAAGCTCCCGCACCGCACCGAAACCCTCCAACCGTTCGAACAACCGCCGGGTCGCCCAGCGCGAGAGGCCGGCGCCGGGGGCCGAGGCGGACATGGCATCGTCGTCGAGCAGCGTCCGGATCACCCGGTCGGCTCCCTTGGTCCGCACCTTCGGCACCACGACCAACAGCCGGTCAGCACGGCGACCGATCTCGTTTGCACTCCGCAAGGCTTCGCCTACGCCTTCGACGAGCGCCAGACAGACCGCTCGGGCGAAGCCGTCGTCACCGGGACGAACGCGTCCCCTGCCGCCCGAAACGCGGAAAGCCGGCCCGTGGCGCGCGCTCGCCAGCAACGGCACTGGCCGCTCCCATTTCAGTCTGTGTGCGATCACCCAGTCGGCCAGCCACCCGGCCAATGCCTCCGCATCCGGCCGCGCGGAGCAGAGTGCCGAGACGAGCCCTGCCGCTGCGAACGGCACGGCCCGGCCGGATTGCAGGGCTTCGTCGACCTGTTCTGCGGCCTCCGCAAGCCGATCGTCCCATTTCAAGGCCAGCAGGTCGGCGAGCTCGGCCAAAAAGCCCGTATCGATCGCCCTTCTGCGTCCAGCGAGCGCTCTGTGGGCGAGATATATCCGGCCCGCCGGACCCGGATCGCCGCCAGCAACCGCCAACAGGACGGCGTCGCGGAGCCCCGCCTCGTCCTCGGTCCGACCCGCCATCCGGACCTCCGCAGAGGCGGACTTGAGCGCCAGCCGCATACGCCAGCAGCCGCCCCAGACGGGTTCCGTCCGAATGAGATTGTCGAGGGTGTTCAACGCCGAGCCCGCGGCGAAGGCGGCGTCCGCCTCGCTCGCCGCGGCGCCGCGCGACAGCGCCCAGCCGGGCACGACGCGGGGCGCAGGGTTTGGAAGCGGAACGGACGCGGGCGAATCCATCTGTCGAGCATAGATCAGACGAGCGCTTTCGACCAACTGCTAAGAATAAAACCGCACCTGCCTGGTGGCCCGGCACCCAACCCAGCAAGTCATCCGAGGATGGAGCCTGTCTGCAACGGCAGAGAAATCCACCTGCCCGAACACCTCGCGTGCGAGGGCGCCGGTGTTTGATTTTGCACAAATTGATGGGACCGGACCATGCTAGTGTCCTCGCAAGCTAAGGATACTACCCTTGAAGCACAGGCTCTCATCCTTGTCGCCGGTGATACGGCTGGTCTGCGCGTTGGCGCTGATCCTCGTGGGATTCGCCCACAAGGTACCAGCCGCGGCCGCTGCGGCATCGCAGATAGAGTTTGCTGACTACGTTCTTCCCGATGGCTCGTTTCCGGTGCTCTGCCTGTCAGGGCACGACGAGGACGGCGGCGGCAGCGACCAGTTGCTGAACGCCTGCGAGGCCTGCCTCATTTCGTCGGCAGTGCTCTTGCCTGCTCCTCCGCTCGATTCTGCCGGCAGCCCGAACCTCGTTCGGCTCGACACGCTGACGCCTCCGCGCGCCCCATTCTGTCCGCGCCACGTCTTCCCGCCGAATGCAGCGCCACGAGCGCCTCCCGCTCCCGCCCTCATCTAGGCGGTCGTCCGTCGATTTTCCCGAACGACCGTCCGATGCAAGCCCGCGGGCGCGGGTCGGCCATCGGCAACCAGCATGACGTTCTGGGTCTGATCAAGGTACGACTTCCACCCAGACCCCATGGCGCGACCGGGCCTTCGGCCTGACCGTACGCCAGCGCCCGCCGTCATGCCAGCCGATTCCCGACCTCTCCAGGGCAGCCGACCGTCAACGATCGCGCAAGCTCCGCAGGCTTCCCGCTTGCCGCAAATCGCTGCGCATTCGGAACAAAACCAGTCAAGCAAGAGAGAATTCCATGATCAAGTTCGCAATCCCACTCATTGCCGCCTTCGTCGCCTTTGCAGCGCCGGCTTCCGCAGAGATCAAAGTCATCGACGTCAAGGGGCGCGAAGTGACGCTGCCCAAGCCTGCCGAACGTGTCGTGCTCGGCTTCTACTACGAGGACTACCTGGCCGTTGCCGGTCCCGACGCCATCGACAAGGTGGTGGCGCTGTCGCTGTCCACCTGGAAGGATTGGCGGCCTAACCAGTTCGCCGCCTACGAAAAGGCGCTCCCGCAGCTCCGTTCAATTCCCGATATCGGCAACACCGAGGACGGAACCTTCTCGGTCGAGAAAGTTATCGCCGCAAAACCAGACCTGGTGATCCTGGCCGCGTGGGCCTACGACGCGCTTGGCGAGGGCATCAAGCAGATCGAAAGCGCCGGCATCCCGATCGTCACACTCGACTACAATGCGCAGACGGTCGAGAAGCATGTCCTGTCCACCCGGGTCCTTGGCCAGGTGATGGGCTCGGAAGAGCGCGCCGAGAAGCTGGCGGAAAACTACCAAAGCGCGATGGCCGACATCGAGGCCCGCATCGCCAAGGCCGGGAAGACGGACACGAAGGTCTATGTCGAACTCGCCCAGAAGGGCCCTTCGGAAGTGGGCAACTCCTACGGCGGCAGCATGTGGGGCGCGTTGATCCACAGGCTCGGCGGCATCAACATCGCCAAGGACCAGGTCGGTAACTGGGGTCCGCTCAGCCCGGAATACGTGCTCGCCCAAAAGCCCGACCTGATCTTTCTCGCCGGTTCGGAGTGGGTCGACAAGCCGCAGGCCGTGACCGTCGGCTTCGGAGCAGACCCGGCGATAGCGCGCGATCGCATGGCCGCCTATCTCGGCCGGCCGGGCTGGGCCGATCTCCCGGCGGTCAAGAACGGCGCTGTCCATGCCATCTATCATGGCGGGGCACGCACGCTGTCCGACTATGTCTACGCCCAGTATATCGCCAAGCAGCTCTATCCGGACGCCTTCAAGGACGTGCACCCCGCCAAGAACGTCCGCGACTACTACAACACCTGGCTGCCGATCGAAGCCGAAGGCGTATTCGTCCTGCCCTACCAGGCGGCCGGCCAATGACAGCCACGGCCCTGAGCCTGCATGAAAGCTATCGCCGCGCCGGCCGCCTGCGGATGGCGGCCCTCGCGGCGAGTGTCGGCCTGCTGCTCGTTCTGACGCTGACCGACCTCGTGCTCGGCCCCTCCGGCATGACGGTCGGCGATGTCTGGGCGACGCTCCTCGCCGGTCCGAACGGCGCGGACCGGATGAACGCGACGATCCTGTGGCAACTTCGGTTGCCGCAGACGCTGACGGGCATTCTGGTCGGTGCGTCGCTCGGGCTCGCCGGGCTGACCATGCAGACGATCCTCAACAATCCGCTCGCCAGCCCCTTTACGCTGGGCTTTTCCGCCGCGGCCGGTTTCGGCGCGGCGCTCGCCATAACCTTCGGCGGCCTGCTGCCGATCGCATCCTACCTGTTGACGCCGCTGGCGGCGTTCGGAATGACGCTGCTCGCCTGCGGACTGGTCTATCTGATCGCCATGTCGCGAGGGGCGCGCGCCGAAATCCTGGTGCTCGCCGGCATCGCCGTGATGTTCTTCTTCCAGTCGCTGCAGGCGCTTTTGCAGTTCCTTGCAACTCCAGAGGTGCTGCAGCAGATCGTCTTCTGGCTGTTCGGCAGCCTGCTGAAGGCGAGCTGGACGAGTGCGGCCGTCGTCGGCGCGGTGCTCGCCCTTTCGTTACCGTTGCTGGCGCGCGACTGCTGGCAGCTCACAGCGCTGAGAATGGGTGACGAGAATGCCGAGAGCCTCGGGATCGCCATCGAGCGTTTGCGGCGCCGCAGCTTCGTCCTCATTGCCCTCCTGACCGCCGCCGCGGTCAGCTTTGTCGGCACGATCGGCTTCATCGGGCTGATCGCTCCGCATGCCGCGCGCGCACTGGTTGGCGACGACCACCGCCTGTCGCTTCCGCTCGCGGGCGTAACGGGTGCCGCGCTGCTGATATCGGCTTCCGTCATCGGCAAGCTGATCTCGCCCGCCGGCGCGCTGCCGGTCGGCATCGTCACGGCGATCGCCGGCGTGCCGCTGCTCATCTTCATCATCATTGGAACCGCTCGGAGATATCCGTCATGACCGAACGACTTGTCCTGCGCACGGTGACTGTTCGCCGCGCAAATGCCACTCTGCTGGACGACGTTACTATCCAGCTTCACGCCGGGCAGCTCGTTGCCCTTGTCGGGCCGAACGGGGCCGGGAAGTCCACGCTGCTCAAGGCAATTGCCGGATGGACGACACACTCCGGACGCATCCTCTGGTGCGGCAAGGCCGTTGATCACCGGCAGGTCGGCTTCATGCCGCAGCAATGCCAGGTGAGCGCCAATCTGACGGTGCTGGAGACGTTGCTCCTCGGCCGCCACGAGTTGCTCGGCTGGCGCGTGAAGGACGTCGATATCGGCGCCGCTTCCGATATCCTCGCAGACCTGGGTCTCTCCCAGCTTGCGGATCGCGCCATGACGACCCTGTCGGGTGGGCAGCAGCAGGCCGTGCTCCTTGGGCAAAGGCTGATGCGGCAACCCACGCTGCTCCTGCTCGACGAAGTGACGTCCGCTCTCGACCTTCGCCACCAGGTGATGGTGCTCGACCTCCTGAAGCGATATGTCGCCCGGTCGGGTGCGCTCGTCATATCGGCGATGCACGACCTGAATCTGGCGGCGCGAAACGCCGACACGGTGCTGATGATGCGCAAGGCAAGAGTGGTTGCGTTTGGGCGTGCTCAGGAGGTCTTCACCCCGGATTGCCTGCGCTCCACCTACGATATCAACATCGAGCGAATGCAGCTTCCCGACGGCACGCCGATCGTCGTGCCGGTCTGACATTCACGGTGCCGGAAGGTGCGTTGGCTATCCGCCTTCGCATTCTCTACACTTGGCGTCTTCTCAAGTGGCGGCCTCGTTACGCAGGTGCGCGACCAACACGGGATCGATCTCGTGCATTTCCGGATCGTAGCTGTCGCGCGTCAGTCTCGCGTATTTCCAGTTGCTGCTGATCTCCCGAAAATGGCGGTGCGAGAATTCCCTGGAGATGCGGTGCGCGGCGAGCCAGCCGGTGATGCGATGCACCGCCCATTGCGCCGAAGGCGGGCAGCGTTTCGGCACGACGGTCCATTTCGGTGCGGACGCCATCGTGTCATACGGGAAGATGCCAAAGCGCCGGGCGGGGCGCTCACGCATCACGGTGTCGTAGTCGCGGTGACGCATCAGCGTGCCGGTCTCGAGCGGAGGCGTCCGGTCCGTCGCAACAACCCAGCGTCCCCGGTAGCGCACGACGCCAAACCGGTCGTCCTCGGCCGCCGCAAAGACGCTTCTGCCCCGCCGCGACAGAACGAGTTCATCCACATCGCCGGCTTGTACGCTGCGCGCGTCGGCCAGAAAGCGCCAGCGGGCATGTTCCCATGCTCCCATCTGGCAGAAATCGGAGTCCCAGAAGCGGGTCGCATCGAGACCCTGTGGCCCGAACTTGAAGGGCCATGACAAAACCTGGATCGCCTTGATGCCGTCGACCCGGCGGAGTTCGTCTTCCACCTCTTCCGTACTGTAGCGATCGGATGCGTTGTCGTAGAGCAGAACCGCGTCCGCGCCGTGAAAACGCTGGGCAAATGCAGCCCAGTCCCGGATCCAGGTCAGCTCATTGTTCTTCGACTCGGTCAGCAGCACACGACGCCCGGAAAACAGTGCGGCCATATTGGGTCGGATTTCGACCACGATGGACGCACCGTCGAGGCTGATCTCGAGTGCTTTGCACGTGTCCGGGACGTTGGCGATCAACTGCACTTGCCTGTCCATATGGCGAACGCGGAACGGACACGGCTGCCGGGAAGGCATGGCGCGGATGCTGTCGGGGCGGATTAACTGCGCGAGGTTGAACAGCGGCGGCCCGAGCAGCGTCACCAGGCCATCGGTACGGCGGAACACGTCATAGAACAGGACATCGTCGTCGAACTTCTCGTCAAAGCCGTCCGTTCGAAAGGCGACCGGCCTTGTGGGTTCCCGACGAAGGCTCGTGAACGCCGAAAGCAATACGGGCGACAACGCCGTGCTCGAAGAAGTGTCCGTCATGCTATCCTCTTGAACCTTTGGCTCGCGCTACACAGGACTGGATTGACTACCTGGCCACGCGGGACCCGGGCGATGATCGGCAAGGAAATCCTGTCAGGGGATGCCAAGGTCGATCGCCTCTTCGACAATGCGGAAGAGTTCGGCCCGCGCGGCCTTGTCAGTCACGTTGTGATCCGTCGCTTCGATCCGGTAGCGCTGCGCACCAAGATAGCGGCGCAGGCCGGAACCGTCCTTGCCGAAATGGAAGGCGAAGCTCTCTTCGCCTTCGTCGTGCTCCGAATAGACGAGGACGATCCTTTTCCCACTCGCGGACATGCGGCGAAAATCCTCGTGCACGAGCCTGTTGAAGCGGCCGACGGCGAGAAGCGAGCCTGTGAACCGCATCAGCTTCAGTTCGAGCCGCTCGTGGATCTTCCGGGCAATGTTCGTCGCGGCCTTGCGCACATCAATCTCACCGGCGATCAATCGCCGTGCAGTGGCGATGGAAACGGCCTTGCGGGCGTAGGTGTCGAGAGAACGTGGAGCCTGCGAAATCTGTTCGTCGGTCGGCTCGGTACGCCAACGGAAAAGTCGAAGATTGACCGAGATACAACCTCCTAGCCGCTCGTCGGCCAACAGACCGTGATAGGCGAGGTAGGCGCCGCTGCAGCGCCCGAAGACCGTCAGGTTGCGGTGAAGGCCGCGCTGTTCAAGCAGGTCGATTGCCGCGCACATGTCCTCGATCTGGGCGTGATCGTAGAGGATCTGGCGCTGCCGGCCGGGAACGGGCAGGCTGTCGCCGACACCGGCGCTGTCGAAGCGAAACGAGGCAATGCCGCGGCGCGCAAGTCGCCGGGCGAGATCCGTGGAAAAGCGCCCCCAGCCGGAAGTAGGATCGTGCGCTGTCGTCAGGATGATGACGGTCGCCTTTGCCGGGCCGGAGCGTGGTTCGCAAACAATCCCGTATAATCGTCCGCCGGGGCCTAAACGCGTCGCCTGCTCGGAAAATTCAGTGTCTTCCAACGCGCCGGGATCGCACCGGGCAATTGCAGCTTCAGCGAGGCGGACGGGCCGCAAGGGCTCATCGAGCGAGACGAGCCAGTCCCGCAACTGGTAGACCAGGGCTTCGGGAATGGTTTGCGACATCGGGCTTTGCAGCAGATCCTGGTAGCCTTCGAAGGTGATCACCTGCGCGTTGCTGCCCTTTGTCGCGAAATGGTCGGCAAGCGGCGCCAGCGTAGAATCCCCCAGCCGCGCGGCGACCAGCAGATTGGCGATCTCGGGCAGCCCATCATGGGGCAGCTTGAGCGTCTTCAATGCCTCGGCGATGCCCGGAGGCGGCTCCAAGCCGGCGATCGCGCCGGGCGGTGGCAAATCATCGCCGCGTCTGATCGACAGGGCTGCATCGGCCATCTTGCTCCAGGCAGACAGTTCCCGCAGGTAGCCGCGGCCGTTTACGACTGGCGCCAGCGCGGCGACGGCGGCGACGCACTGCCGGTCGAATGGGCTCGTAAGAGCGAGGGTGGCGCCGATCCCTTGTCCGACCAGCACGACCGGCTTGTTTCCCGTCAACGATTGCAGGCGCGTGACGGCTTCGGCGACCGCTGCCTGCCAAGGCGCAAGACCCGACTGGTCCGGAAGGAAATCGCGTGCGTTGGCCGTGCCCGGCAAATCGAAGCGCAGGCTGGCAATGCCTGCCTCGGCGAAGGCTTCCGCCAGCACCCGGTAGAAGCGGCGGGTCGACAGTTCTTCCAGTCCCCACGGACTGATGAACAGAACTGAAAGGTTGCGCGCATCGCGGGCGGTTGCTGGCGTGAAGAGGGCATGGCTGACGCTCAGCGTAACCGGCACCGCAACGGCGGGGTGATGTTCCCCATCAGATCGCGGGGCCGCGACGGCTTCGGCAATCGGGCTTCCGGCCGCGTCCGCAGTCCTCTGTGTCGCCTCTTTGCTCACTTCGCTCCCGGTATGATTGCTTCAACCTGTCGAATTTTCGTCATCCGATCAACGATGACGCGCGTGCATCCGCATCGGCGCGTCATAGCAGCGGACATTTAAGAAAGGCTTGAGTCTTGTCGGCGAAGGCGCAGCGCCGGCGGCCTATCGGTCAATTGCTGCAGCATTTTTCCGGAGATCTGTGCTGATCAGCCAGACATAGGCAATCACCAGGGGCCAGACCGCGGAGGCCGCGAGCCCGATAAAACGGTGGAAGTCCCATGCGGGGACGCGCCTCATGCCTTCAAGATAGGTGCAGGCAAAGAAGAAGACCGCTCCGACAAGGTAAACGGCGGCGGCGACGGGCAACCAAGACATCCTGTCTTCCTTGTTTCCCTGCCAGCCGGGCTGCGGATAAGCGCGCCCGAACCGGCATTGTCAGTTCGAGTTCAAAAGGATCTGCCGCAGCGCTACCGGATTGGTCGTCAGATATCGCAACGCCAGCCTGCGCGGTTCCAGAATGGTCCGGTAGGCCCATTCCAGACCGACCCTCTGCATCCATTTTGGCGCGCGACTGTTCTTGCCCGCAAGAAAATCGAACAACCCGCCGGCCGTCTTGATTACGCCGACACCGCGCAACTTTTCGCGATTGCGCGCCACAAACTGCTGTTCGTAGGGAACACCCATGCCGATCCAGAGAATGTCGGGCTTGAGGCGGGCGATCTCGTCCACGACGTCCACTTCCTGTTGGCCGGACAGATAGCCATGGGAGGCGCCGGCAAACTTCAGTTTCGGGTATTTTTCGCGCATTTTTGCCACAGCGCGCTTGTTGATCTCGGCGTCTGCACCAAGGAAATAGAAGCTGAGACCTTGCTTTTCGGCGGTCTCGGCCACCGCGTGCACGAGATCGGTCGTGGCGATACGCTCGCTCAGCGGGTTGCGCGTCAGCATCCGTGACAACAGCACCATCGGCATGCCGTCCGCATGAATCTGGTCGGCGGTGAGCAAAAGGTCCCTGAACTCGGGATCGCGCGACGCCATGGCGATGACCTGACCATTGGCCGAGGTCGAATAATAGGGGAGTTGGTCGCGGCCTCTGGCCTCAAGGGCAATTCGAACGAACTCGTCCGCCGACTCCTGCATGTCGATGACCGTTATCGGAAGCCCGCCAAGCACTGTGGTCGCCCAAACGGGACCATCCTCCGCTTCAGAGGACTCGTCGATCTGCACAGACATGACGGAACGCTCAAGACACGCAATACTCATAGGAGCGCTATGCACTTTATAGGGGAACTATGTCAAACTAGGATTGGTGTCGTCGTTAAAAAACTGCAGCCATTTCAATAACAATGGAAAGTTTTAGCTAATTTTTAACAATCATTGCTTGTAGCGCGACGGGGCAGCTTCACCGGCATGAACCGCATCGAGCCGATCGATGATCGTTTTCCAGAGCATATCCAGCTCACGCTCGAAATCGAGTGTTCCGGGGAGGCATTGAAACGCCCGGCCGACTTCGCCCGCCATGGCGGACGAATCCGCGTCGGTTGCAGCCAGCCTGATGTTGCCATTTGCGATCATGGTATTGAACAGGCCATGATGAGAGAGCGAGGACGCGTCGCGCGGGGCATTCGTCACCACGCACCGGCCGGACAGGGCAGCGGCCAGCACGCTGCCGCGCCGGGATGTCAGCCCTTCGGTGAATTTGTAGCAGACGACATCGAGTTCGCGCAGTGCCGCGAAGACGTGGCTGTCTTCGGCGATGTAGCCAGTGACCAGCACCCGGTCTTCCAAGCCGTGTGCCCTCACCTGCGCATGAAATTCCTCCTCGACGTTGTCCGTCGCCCTGATGAACGATCCGATGAACGCGACGGCGACGTCCTGCCCCGCCTTGCGAAGCTCGGCCGCGATCGACAGCAATTCGGCGCAGTTCTTCTTCGGATAGATGGAGCCGAACTGGCCGATGATCTTCCGCCCATCCTGCCGCAGCCCGCGGATTGCGGTGGCGGCCGGGACGTCCGACTCGATGGGCGATGGGAGGAGGTTTGGGGGGATTGGGATCAGGGCGACTTTCTTGGAGCGGCTTGCCGCGTGGCTTCCAGACCATTCGTCGCGGATCTCAGGGGCCGAAAACAGGATCGCATCGGCCAGCTTGACGACCGGAAGGAGCACAAGCCGCCGCTTCCAGTCGAGGCTAGCCCACTCATGAAGAACGACGGTCAGCCGCTTGCGCCTGAGCTTCGCGAGCAGTGCCACGATGACGGGTTCGACAAGCCGCTTTTTCCAGGCGACAATGGGAAAGTTCAGTACGACACCGTCGCATTTCTCAAGGGCCTTGTTCAGACGTCCTACATTCGCGGTCATGGCGAGCGTATCAGCCCGTTTGCCCAGATGCGCTGCCATGTGCCGGGTGAAGGCCTCGACCCCGCACAGGTTGGCGGCTTCGGACGTCAGGACCAGATAGCGTTCCATAGGCACCGGTTTCGACGCGCCGGCGACATCCGACCCGCTGCGGAGGTTCGTGGTGTCCATCAGGCGAGCCGCTCCTTGAGCCTTTGGAGGAAACCAAGCGCTTCCCCGCGCAGCGAAAGGACATTCAACAACACGGCGGCCGCGGCATAGGACGCAACACCGACGAGGATGCTGGCGATCAGGGTCGGGAACGAGCCTTCGGGGCCGAGATGCAGGCAGATCGTGGTGGACAGGGCCATCACGGCCGTTGCCGCTCCGCTCTTCATGAAATCCGACACTTTGAAGAAGAGGCGCTGCGCACGGAAGGACAGGGCGTAGCCGATCACCATGCCGAACAGCTCCGCAATGACGAGAGCCCAGGCCGCCCCCTGGAGGCCATAGCGCGGAACGAGTGCAAACATCGCGCCCGCGTTCACCGCAAGCATGGCCAATGCCTGGACCAGCAGCAGGACCGGTTTTTGACCAAGATGAAAACTCGCATGGATGTATTGCTGCGTGACCGCCTGGAACAGCCAGGAAAAGGCGAGGATCGGGATCAGTGCTTTCCCCGCCTCGCGGAATTCCGGCCCCAGCATGAGGTCGGAAAGAGGACCGGAGACCAGCGCGAGGCCGACGACAGCGGGCAGCAGGACCGCGACGATAAGCTCGGCGCTTCGTTCCAGATGGCGGTGGGTGGCTTCCGGTCCCGAATCGGCAAGCAGGCGTGCAGCGACCGGTATGATGGCAGATCCGATGGCAATCGCGGGAAACAGGATGATCTGCCGCACCAGGTCTGCCGCCGCGCCGTAAGCCCCCGCCCCCGCCTCGCCGATATAGGCGAGAATGATCAGCCGGTCGAACAGGGCGTGCAGGGCGAACACGCTTCCAGACACCGTCATCGGTATCCCGAAAACGGCGAGCTTGCGGAGAATTTCCCGATCAAAGCCCCTTAAAGGCATACGCCAGACCTTCGGGGCGAAGAGAAGTGCGGCTAATCCATATCCAAGGCAAATGCCGATCAGCATGCCTTCGCCTTCGTAACCGGCCAGCACGAGCGCCATCGAAAAGGCGAACGACGTGGCCGCACGCACGATGAGGGCACCGGCATAGGCTCCCGGCGTCTGCCGTGACCGGAAGATATCCTGTCCGAACTCGAAAAATCCAAGGCTGAAGGCGACCAGCACCGCGAACGCGCCCTGCCAGAGCGGGATATTCGACACCCAGGCGACGATGGCGGCGACCGCCGGACTGACGAGCATCAGCGCGAGATAGCAGACCAGCGCGGTGCCGCGCATGTCGGTTTCTCGTGTCCCCTGATTGAAGCGGACGATGGACAATCGGATCCAGGAAAAGAGCACAGCGGAGACGACGCCCGCAAGGCTCATCGTCACCACATAGAGACCATACTCTGCCGGGCTCAGGAGATGCGTGAAAACGGCGATCGAGGCAAAGCCGAACAGGGCCGAGACCGCGTGTGCGGCAAGATAGGTCGATGCCTGGCGAAGCATGGCCTAGCCTCCCACCACGGCTTGGATGGCCTGCATCATCGGCTTGGGCTCGAAGGTGTCGGTGAGCGGCAGCGGTCGGTTGGCATGGCCATCGTTTCGCTTGTACCAGATCGGCACCCAGGTGTAGCGGTCGGTCAATCCCCAGGTCAGGATTGCCGTCGGCTGCGTGACCGACAAGATGGCCGCAAGCAGGTCCCGAACTCGCCTTGCAACGATCGCGTCGCGCTCTGCGGTCTCGGCCGGAAGCGCGTCGTCGATGACGTCGAGTTCGGTAACCAGGACATCGACATCCATGGATTTCAAGTCGGCGACGAACTGCGACACGCCATCCGTGTCGATGTCGAGATCTCCGGGCAGATGCGCCTGGAAGCCGACGGCATCGAGCGGTGCGCCGCGGTCGCGCAGCCGTCGAACGAGGTCGAGCAGCGCACGGCGCCGCGCCCTCGCCTTCTCCGTCGCAGCCTCAAGGCCGTAGTCGTTGATGACCAGCTGGACCTGCGGATCGACGGCGCGTGCGGTGCGAAGGGCGATGTCGATATACCTTTCGCCCAGAGCCGCGGCCCATACCGAGTCCCGGAGGCCAACGCTTGCGTTCGCATCATCCGAAAGCGTCTCGTTGACGACGTCCCAGCTCGGAATCTCGCCGCGATAGCGACCGACGACGGTTTCGATGTGCGTTGTCAGTTCTCGTTCCGCCTCGGCTGCACCGGTGATCGCGTTCGCCCAATCCGGCATGGCGGCATACCAGGCCAGCGTGTGACCGCGCATTTTCATGCCGTTCTGGCGAGCGAAGGCCAGCAGGCGGTCGGGTTGGTGAAAATTGAAGGTCGACGGGTCAGGACGCAGATCGACCCATTTCAGGCCGCCTTCCCCGACGACGAGCTGGCAGTATTTCACGAGCGCTTGCCGGTAGGCCTCGTCTTCCTGCAGGGGACCGTCGCGAACCGCTGCACCAAAGGGTATTTTCGCTTGACCAGCCGCGGCAGCGCCATCGGTCGCACCGCGATGCAAAAGCGCCAGGGTGGCAGCCGCTGTCGCCGCGACGAATTCTCTTCTGCGCATGAAACAATTCTCTCAGTTGGCGTGCGCCAGCGTCTCGCGTCGCCAAGTCCGGAGCGCTGACAGCACGTCTGATATGCATCCAGGATAGCGCGCAGATGTGATCGGAGCGTTAAAGTCCACCGTTAACCCGTCTTTCAGGTTGCAGCCCTAGTGTGCGCAGGGCTCTGTCTGGCCGGCTCCGGCCCAACCCGAGGAATTGCCCGATTGCGCAAGCGATCGCTAAAGTTGCGGTAGAATCCGATGAACCAGCCCACTTCTGGCGCAGCGATCGAAGCGGTCGTCTGCATACCGACCTTCCGCCGGCCGGAATGGCTACGAGGGACGCTTTTGTCCCTGCTGGCGCAGAAGACCGATTTCCCGTTCGCCGTCGTGGTGATCGACAACGACGGCGCCAATCCCGCCGGTGCGGCGTTCGCAGGTCAACTGTTGAGCGAGCATGGCATTGCCCACGCGGTCGACGTGGAGCACCAACAGGGGAACTGCCACGCCATCAATTCCGCGTTCCGGCTTGCGCTCGAACTCTATCCGAGCGCCCGTTACCTGCTGATGATCGACGACGACGAGACAGCCGGCGACGCATGGCTGCAGAACATGGTGGACGCCGCCCGCACGAATAAAGCCGATATCGTCGGCGGCCCGGTCATCCGCACCTTCGAAACGGCAGCACCTGCGGCCATTCGCAATCACAGCCTGTTCGGCTCCATAGATGGCGAAAGCCGCGCCGTGTCCATGATCCACGGCTCGGGCAACTGCCTGATCGGTCGCCATGTCTTCGAGCGGATGCCGTTTCCCTTTTTCGACCTTCGCTTCAACTTCCTTGGCGGGGGCGACATGGAGTTCTTCACCCGCTGCCGCCTCGCGGGCTATCGCTTCTGGTGGTGCGCCGAGGCCGTGATCCACGAGACCGTGCCGGCGAACCGCGCCAATGCCAGATGGCTGATGACGCGCTCCATCCGGACCGGCAGCATCAACTGCGTCATCGACCGCCTGCATATGGGCGTGTTTGCAACACCGAAGGTATTCGTCAAGAATCTCGTCAGCCTCGGGCTCGGCATGGTGCGCTCGCTCTTGATTTTGGTGAGCACGGGCCAACTGGTGCCGGCGACGCATCCCCTGCTGATGTCGGTTGGACGCATGGCGCCGCTGCTCGGGCTTCTGCCCAAGCCGTACGAGGCGAAGAGCTAACCAGCGCCGCGGCTGATCCGGATAACCGGCGATCCCGTCATCTTCGACCCGATCCGTATGGCCGGCTGGACAACGGGATGGGCGGGCTGTGGCGCGGCCGATCCGGGAGTCACGGGGCGCATCGGCGCCGCTGGGTGGCCGGCGGTTTCGCCGTCCAGCGCAAGGGTCGAGCGTGCCTGCAAGCCGAGGCCGAGGACGCCGATCAGGATCGCGAACCAAACCGGCCCGGTGTTGACGTAGAATGCGCTTTCCAGGCAGGCGAGAAAGATACCGAACAGCCAGATCCGCAGAAACAGCCGGGTCAGGTGGATATTATTGCCGCCGTCCAGGGCGTCGGCAGCACTGCGCATCGGCGAGCGCACCAGCCAGAGCAGCGTCAGGATTAGCCCGGGAACCCCCGCATTGATCACGGCCTCGATATAGCCGTTATGCGCATTTGCCGCGGTCACGGCCCAGGTTTCCGTCGCCGCCTGGCCGGTGAACAACTTGTCGGTTTGCCAGAAGGACTGGAAGCCGTGGCCGAGAAGCGGCCGCTCTGCGATTGCCGACATCGCCAGCCGCCAGATCGAGCTGCGTTCCGTGAAGGTGGCGTCGATGCCAAGGCTCGACAGCGCGCCGCCAATCTGGTCGGAAACGGCAGCGCCGATCATGATCGTATTGGCAACGATCAGCGTCCCCCACACCAACAGCGCGCGAAGGCTCCTGCAGCGCTCGAAGAGCCAGGCGACCAGCAGCGTGAACGGCACCATGATCGTGGATGTCTTTCCCCCGGAGAAGAGCACGAACAGCAAGGCGCCGGCTGCCAGGAACCACCCAAGCCTCCTGGAGCCGGTCGCGGCGAGATAGAGACCGAAGAAAACCGACATCGCCATGGCGGCGGCGGTGATGTTCTTGTGGCTGTAGATTCCGCGCCAGTCGCCTGCAAGCGAGCTTTCGAGGCCGTCAGTCGCCTGATGGATCGCCCGTCCCGGCATCGCCGCGACACCGAAATAGGACAGCAGTACGACGACGCAGAGGACAGCGGCGATCACCGCGTTGAACTGGGTCTGATTGCGCGGCAGCAGCAGGAAGGCGTTGGCGCAGAAAATCACGATGACGCCGAAGATCACGCGGCGCAGAGCCGAACCCGGATCGTCCCCGAGAATGGCGGTAATGAGAAACCAGAACAACAGGGCCGCAAGCAGCAGCCGCTGCTGGAACAGCAGCCCCCAAGCGCCCCGCGTCCCCACGCAGGAAAGGAGGACGCCGAACATGGCAAGGACGACAATCTGGTTGATGACGTTGGACGTCCCGCCCCACGGCGTATCCGACGTCAGTCCGGACATGTCCGGCAGCGGCGAAAGCGTGACCCAGAAATAGCCCATGACCGCCAGCAAAAGAACGGTGAGGCGCCTGCCCCCCGCTGCAGACGCGGCGCTGACGCCACTCATGCCGCGTTGGCTCGGAACGGTCTCTTCCACCACCGTTCTCCGAACACTTCCCGCAGGAAACCCAACAGCAGTGCGAGAAACGCACCCACGACGGCGCCCATAACCAGGCCGGCAGCCAGGACGATCGCGCTTCGCGGCGGAAAGCTGCGGGAGACCGGCGGCAGCGGCTGGCTCACCACCCGCACGTTGGTCGCATCGATCTGCTGTCGTTGGGCGGCCTCGCTCGCACGCGTCATGAAGGCCTCGTACACCGAGGCCTTGGCCTGCGCTTCGCGTTCGAGCTGACGCAGTTGGACCTGCGCGGCGGTATCGGTAAAGACGGAGCCCTTCGCGGCATCCGCTTCCTTGGCCAGCCGATTGACCGCACCCTGCGCCTGTTCCAGTTCGGCGCGGGCCAATTGGACGAGGCGTCCGGTCTCGGACTGAATCTGCGCCTCGAGCGCCTTGGCCTTCGGTTGAAGGGCGATGAGCTCGGGATGGCGTGGACCAAGGACGGCCGACTGCGAGGTGATCTGCTGGCGGATCAACGAATACTGCGTGCGCAGCGCCGTCATGGTGTCCGATTGCAGGCTCGCGGCATTCAGCCGGCTTTCCTCCGAATCGGACGTGAGTTCCTTGTAGCGGGACTGCGCCCGGATGAGGCGCTCCCTGGCATCGACCATCTGTGCATTGACCTGGTTAGCCGTGGTCGAACTCGCCAGTTCGCCCGCGCTTGATCGCAAGCCGTTGCTGCGCTTGAATTCCTCGACCTTCTCCTCGGCCTGCCGCACATCGTGCTTGAGCGCCTCCAATCGCGAGGCCAAAGCACCGGCGGCGCGCCCGGCACCTTCCGCCTGCGCACTGACGAGTTCGTCCTGGAAGGATGCGATCACCTTGTCGAGAATCTCGACGGACTTTTCCGGTTGGCGGCTCCATGCGCTGAGACTCACAAGGAAAGAGCGCGTGTCGCGGCTCGCGGCGACCCGCTTCTCCAGCGCGCCCAGCGCATCCCGGGTCGGGTTCTTGCTTCCCTGCCCGGCAAACTCCGGGTCATTGACGAGATCGAGATCCTTGACCACCCGCGCCAGGACATTGCCCGAGGTCAGCAGCCGCAACTTGCTTTCGACGGCAAGCAACTGTGAATCTCTCTGAAGGCTTTGAACGAAAATGTCGTCGGCGACCAGGTTGAGATCGGTGGGCTCCACCAACAGCTCCGCGCTGGAGCTGTAGCGCGGCGGCACGGTCACGACGAATGCCAATCCCGCAAGTATGCCCGCCGCGGCCGCGGCGATGATCAGGAGCTTGTAGGACAACAGCCAGCGAAAGGCATTGCCGATCGTCACAACGTCAAGCCATGCTGCAACGGTCGTTCCGAACTCGTTTGGCGCCACAATCGCCGCGGCGGCCGTCTCCTGTCCGACAGACTGGACGGGTTCATCCTGCGCCGACTGTGTCGCACGCCATTCCCCCGCGCGCGTGCTGACCCGCACGATCGGTGGCGATGGGCCCGTCACCGCTGCGGTACGGGCGGGGATCCGGATCTTCGGACCGCGGTTGTTACTGCTGGCGGTATACATTGGCCTGCTGGGTTGCGCCGATTGGCTCGTAGCGCCCAGAAGATCAAAACAGGCTTAATAATTGGTTATTTTCGCCGCGATTGTGCGGTTCGATTGAGTTCGCAACGGCGAAATTCGACATCGCGAGGCGGCTCAGGCAAATCGCTTCGCCTGAGCATTTTTCAACCCGCCGATTCAAAGCCTTACCGAATTTCCCGTGCCAGCGCCTGAAGCTTCTTGAAAGCCTCGTATCGCTGCGCATGTGCCGCCGCGATCTCGGCACCGGCGGGCGCGTATGTGCGATCCGTCCGCGACAGTTTTGCCATCGCCGTTCCGACATCCGGGAACGATCCCGACGCGACGCTTCCGAGGATGGCCGCGCCCAGCAGCACCGGCTCTTCCGATTGCGTGGCGAGCACCGGCTTTCCCGTCGCATCGGCAAGAAGCTGGCGAACGAGATCGAACTGGCCTGCGCCGCCGCTGATCACGACCGTGTCGATCGGTGCACCCGACGAGGCCTGAACGTCGATGATCTGCCGCAGTCCGTAACCGATGCCGCATAGGCCGGCGATATAGAGCGAGACGAGATTGTCGATGTCGCGCTCCATGCCGAGCCCCACGACGACGGCCCGGGCATTCGGATCGGCGAAGGGCGCGCGGTTGCCAAGAAACTCCGGAACGACGTGCAGTCCGTCCGCCAGGCGGACCGCGGCCGAGAGCGACCCCGCCTTTTGCGCGGCCAGTTCCGTCAGCAGGACGGGGAGCGACGAACCTTGGCTCCTCGCCAGTTCCGTTGCCTCGCCCGCTGCCGGGTGGAACGACAGCAACTGCTCGATCGCAGCACCGGCAGCCGACTGGCCGCCCTCGTTGAGCCACATCCCCGGTACCATCGCCGAATAGTACGGTCCCCACACGCCCGGCACGAAAACGGGCTCCTTGGTGGACGTCATCGTGCAGGAAGACGTGCCAAAAACGTAACCGAGATTGCTTTCGGGCGGGCCGTCGACACCGACGGTGCCGATCCCGCCCGCATGGGCGTCGATCATCCCCGCGCCGACCGGAGTGCCCGCCGGCAGGCCGAGTTCCTCGGCGGCGCGCTCGGTCAGGCCGTTTCCGACCGGGGTCCCCGGCTCGACGATGTGCTGGCCGATGCGGGCAAAGCCTTCATCCGCGAGAACCCCGAGGCCGATCTGGTGGAAGTAGCTCGGATCCCAGCGCTTTTCGTGTGCCAGGTAGGTCCACTTGCACGTCACCGTGCAGGTCGAGCGCGCAAGGTCCCCCGTCGACCGCCAGGTCAGGAAGTCGGCAAGATCGAAGAACTGCCAGGCGGCGTCGAAGATCTGTGGCCGATTCTCGCGCAGCCAGAGAAGCTTCGGCGTTTCCATTTCGGGCGAGATGCGGCCGCCGACATAGCGCAGCACCTCGTGCCCCCGGGCGTTGATGCGCTCGGCCTGCTCGACCGCACGGTGGTCCATCCAGACGATGATGTCGCGCTGCGGGTCTTCCGACGGCCCAACGGGCAACGGCGTGCCGTTCTCGCCCAGGACGACGAGCGAGCAGGTCGCGTCGAAGCCGAGGCTTGCCACATTCTGCGGATCGATGCCCGCTGTTGCGACCGCTTCGCGCACGGCCGCGCAGACGGCCGACCAGATCTCCGTGCTCGACTGTTCGACAATGGATCCGGCTTCGCGAAAGAGCGTGATATCACGCTTGGCCGACGCCAACATCCGGCCGCTCAGATCGAAAACACCCGCTCTGGCGCTTCCGGTGCCGACATCGACGCCGATGAGATACCGTTCGCCGCCCTTGGGGCGTGCGGAGGAAGTGTTGGTCATGGTCTTACCGCCTGCAAACAGGAGCTTGGATAGGCGCAAGGCCGCAGCCTTGCGCCGGTTCACATCACAGATCGACGCTGTTGGGGAGGATAACCAGGTCGCGGATCGTAACGTTGCGGGGACGCGTCAGCATGAAGAGCACCGCGTCGGCCACTTCCTTCGGCTGCATGAGGCTGCCATTGGCGAGCGCCTCGTCCATCTTTTCCTTCGGCCAGTCATCGAGCAGTGCGGTGACGACCGGTCCGGGCAAGACCGCACCAACGCGCACGCCATGCGGGGCGAGCTGGCGGCGGGTGCTGTGCACGAAGGCCTGCACCGCGAATTTCGAGGCCGTGTAGATCGGCTCCCAGATGACCGGGACGACACCGGCGATCGAGCTCGTGAAAAGGATGTCGCCCGACTTCTGCTCGATCATGTGCGGCAGGACCGCATGAACCGAGCGGAACGCGGCATTGATATTGAGATTGAGCATCCGGTCCCAGGCATCGGGGTCGCCCTCGGCAACCGGGCCGCCGATATAGGCGCCGGCATTGGCGTGGAAGACGTCGAGCTTACCGGCGATCTCGATGATGCGCGGCAGCATGCCCGAGACTTCGGCCGGGTTCAGCAGGTCGACGACGAGCGGCAGCGCGTTCGGTCCCAGTTCCTTGCAAAGCTGCTCCAGCTTGTCCTTGGCGCGGTCGATGAGCACGACCCTGGCGCCTTCGGCCAGAAGCGTGCGGGCGCATTCGAGCCCTATCCCGGAGGCGGCGCCGGTTATGGCGGCAACTTTACCCTTCATCAGGTCTGCCATCTTGAAACTCCATTCCAAACTGTTGGATCACGCGCGACCGTGGCTGACGCGCGAGCGTCGGGCCAGCGAGTCGACGATGACCGCGATTGCGAGAACGCCGCCGGTGATCATGTAGCGAAGCGACGAGCTGAGGTTCAGGAGCGTCAGGCCGTTCGAGATCGCCTGGATGACGATGATGCCAAGCAGGGCCGAGTAGGCGCTTCCGCGTCCGCCGAAGAGGCTGGTGCCGCCGATGACGGCTGCCGCGATGGCATTCAGGTTGACGTCGCCGGTACCGGCCTGCTGGCTCGAGGAGGCAAGGCGCGAGGCCGAGAGGATGCCGCCGAGGGCTGCGAGCGTCGAGCAGAGCACGAAGGCGCTCATGTAGATCCGCTTCACGTTGATGCCCGAGCGGCGCGCCGCTTCCTTGTTGCCGCCGACGGCGAACATGGAGCGGCCCCACTTGGTGCGCGTCAGCGCATAGTTCAGGATTACCGCGAGCGCGACGAACAGGGCGAACATCCACGGCACGCCACGACCGAGATTGAGATAGAAAACGGCCAGCTCGAGCGCCACGGTCAGCACCACGGCCTTGAGGACCAGCGCGCGAAGCGGCTGCGCGGACAGGTTTGCGGCCTGGCGCTGGCGCATGGTCCGCAGGCCCTTGCCGATCATCACGAGCCCCGGCGCCAGCGCCAGTGCATGCGACAGCCAGTTCGGCATGATCAGGACCTGGCCGAACCGGACGAGCGGGGAGGCATAGGGAAGATTGATCGAACCGGTCGCGCCGAGAATGTAGAGCTGCAGGCCAAGGAGTGCGAGAAGACCGGCAAGCGTCGCAATGAAGCTCGGCATGCCAAGACGGTTGTAGAGGGTTGCATAGAGCAGCCCGACTGCGGCGCCGACCAGAAGCGCGACGATGATCGCTCCAGCGACCGGCCAGCCCATATTGACCCACAGCACACCGACGGTAGCTGATGCAAGCCCACTCATCGAACCGACCGAGAGGTCGATTTCGCCGAGCACCAGCACGCAGATGACCCCAAGCGAGATCACCCCGACGGTGGCGCAGTCGAAGAGCAGGTTCACCAGATTGTTGGGCGCGAGGAAGACCGGGTTTAGGGTCGAGAAGACGACCGAAATGACGATGAGGCCGACGGCGACCGGGAGCATGCCGAGATCGCCGGAACGAACGCGATCGATGAACCCGCGCGCCATGCCGAGGATGCCCTCGTCATGGCGCACGCGTTCATCGCTGCGGTCCAGCTTCTGCTGGCCTTGGGAGGGGTTGGGCGAAAGGTTCTGGCTCATGCGGCTCCCCCGCTTGTTTCGTTGACGAGGCCGGCCTTGCGGTCGAGGCGACGAGAAACGGAGTTATCCGTGGCACCGGTGATCGCGGAAACGAGCTCCTGGTTGGACGAATCCGGCGCAAAGACGCCGTTGTTCCGACCGAGGCGCAGCACGACGATCCGGTCCGCCACCGCGCGCACGTCTTCCATGTTGTGGCTGATGATGATGACGCCGAGCCCGCGGTCACGGACGCGTTCGATCAGGTTCAGCACTTCGGCGGTCTGGGCCACGCCAAGCGCCGCAGTCGGCTCGTCGAGCATGATGACCTTGGGGTCGAGCAGCAGCGAACGGGCGATCGCGACCGTCTGGCGCTGACCGCCCGACAGGGAGGCAATGGGTTCGCGGACGGATGGGATCCGGGCGGCCAGCTCGCGCAACAGCGTCCAGGCCCGCACTTCCATGGCAACCTCGTCCAGATGCCATGGCGACATTTCGTGGCCGAGGAAGAGATTGGCGACGACATCGAGGTTTTCGCACAGGGCGAGATCCTGGAACACGGTCGCAATACCCAGGTCGAGCGCCGTGGCCGGATTGTCGAGGGTCACGCTCTTTCCGCAGAATTCGATGGTCCCCTCGGACGGCTGGTGCACACCGGCGAGGACCTTGACGAGCGTCGACTTGCCGGCGCCGTTGTCGCCCACAAGGGCCACGACCTCGCCGGCGTTGACGTCGAGCTCGATGTCGGTGAGTGCGGAGACGGCACCGAAATTCTTGGAGATGCCGCGAAGGCGCAGCACGGGCTCGCCCTTCGCCGGAATGCTCTGGATATTAGCTGTCATGGCCTTATGACCTCTCGACCGAAAGGGGCACTCGGCCGCAGGGTCTGCGGCCGGGCACATTAGTGGGCAGCGTCAGTTGATGATGCCAAGTTTACGGCAACCTTCAACATACTCTCCGGTGCAAATTTCTTCCGGCTTGTTGATTCCCTTGTCAAAGATCTCGGCCTTGATGTTTTCCGCCGTGACGACGGCCGGGACGAACAGCTGCGAGGGCGTGTTGTAGAGCGAGTTCGGGGCTTCCGGCGTCTCGCCCTTCAGCAGCTTGACGGCAACGTTTGCCGCTGCGGCCGCAACGATTTCGGAAGGCTTCGAGATCGTGTTGTACTGGTCGCCCGAAATGATCAGCTGAAGGGCTGCGATCGTCGCGTCGTTGCCGGTCACCGGCGGAACCGGCTTGACGCCGGCGGCCTTCAGGGCCGCGATGGCGCCGCCGCCCGTGCCGTCATTGGCGGCGACGATGCCCTTGATCTGGTCCCCGAAGCGGGTGATCTGGCCGGCAGCCCATTCCTGTGCCTTCGGCGGCGCCCAGTCCGGCGTATCGAATTCGGCGAGCGTCTTGTAGACGGATGCGTCGAGCGCGGAATCGATACCGTCGCGGATCAGGCCGGCGGCGGCGTCGGTCGGCGAGCCGTTGATCTGAAGCACGCCCGCGCCGTCGGCGACGCCTGAAGCCTTCAGGTGATCGACGAGCGATTGGGCGATCGCGCGGCCGATGCCCTCATTGTCGAAGGAAACGTAGTAGTCCGCCGGCTTGTCCGGGATCGGGCGGTCATAGGCGATGACCTTGACGTCCTGGGACTGGGCGATCTCGACCAGTGCTGCGGCAGCGGCCGAATCGACCGGATCGAGGACGATGACCTTGGCGCCCTGGGCGATCACGGAATTGAACTGCTGCTGCTGGAGCGCCACGTCCGCATTCGCGTTCTGATAGATGACCGTGCAGCTCGGGCAAAGCTTTTCCATCTCCGCCTTGAAGCCCGGATAGTCGTGCTGCTCGTAGCGGGTCGAAGCCTGGTCTGGCATGAGAAAGGCAACGGTTGCTGCTTCCTGCGCCATCGCAGCGCTGCCGAGAGACACGGCCAGACCGGTCGTGGCAAGCAAGTAAGTGAGCGTCTTCATATGTTTCCTCCACAAATGATTTGGGCCGGCGAGCAGAAGCTTCCGGGGGAGGCAATCAGACTTCGGATCTCGCCCCGCCACGCGCTCTCGCGTCGCGCGTGATCGTTCGTTGCAGCCGCGCTGCCGCGTCGATCACATCGGTTCCTGGATCCGACTCCTCCCTGAGTCAGCTTTCGCTTTGCTGAGGCACTTCATCGATTGAGCACGCTTGCTCAATCGATGAAGCAGAATTGCCACCTATGGACATTGATGTCAAGGTGACCGAAAGGGGAGACCATATTCGTGAAGCGTGGAATGCAGACCAAAAGGACGACGATCTACGATCTGGCGGAGCTGGCCGGGACGTCGGCAAGCGCGGTGAGTGCCGTATTGAACGGCAACTGGAAGAAGCGTCGCATCAGCAGCCAGCTTGCGGAAAGGATCACCCGGCTCGCCGAGGAGCAGGGCTATGCGCTGAACATGCAAGCGAGCGTGCTGCGCAGCGACCGATCGAAGATCATCGGCATGATCGTCCCCAAATACGACAACCGCTACTTCGGCTCCATTGTGGAGCAATTCGAAGCCATGGCCCGCGAGAGGGGATTGTTCCCGATCGTGACCTGCACGCGCCGCGACCCGGCTCTGGAGTTGGATGCGGCGCGCGCGATGCTTTCCTATCGGGTCGATTGTCTGATCGCGACTGGTGCGACCGATCCGGATCGCATCGTTGAGCTATGTGCGGCGGCCGGCGTTCGCACCGTGAACCTCGACCTGCCGGGGTCACAAGCCCCCTCCGTGATTTCCGATAACTTCGGCGGCGCCCTCGAACTGACGCGACGCGTCTTGGCAAACTGCCAGAAGGAGTATGGGGAAATGACGCCGCTCCTGTTCATCGGCGGGCGGGGAACGGACCACAATACATCAGAGCGCGTCAGGGGGTTTCGCGCCGCCCATGCCGAAGCGGGCGTGGCCGTCGATGAATCGCTCGTCCTGACCTGCGGCTACGCCCCTGAAAAGGCCGAAATAGCCATGCGGCAGCTTGCGGAGAAGACCGGGACCCTACCGAAAGGCATGTTCGTCAACTCGACGATTTCCCTTGAAGGTGTCATGCGCTGGATCCGCCGCTCGGGCGAGTATACCGACGGCATGCCAATGCTCGGCTGCTTCGACTGGGATCCCTTCGTCGCCATGCTTGGCGACCATATCGAAATGGTTCGGCAGGATGTCCCGGGGATGCTCGACGCGGTCTTCGAGATCATCGATTCCGGCAACTCGGACCTGAAAGTGGTGCAAATTCCGCCGGTCGTCGAAAAAATCGGATAAGCGTCACGGAAAGGCGCCCTTGCGAAAGTCATCCGGGCTGGGGTCGAACTTCGCCTCGAATCCACCCGTCTGCCCCGGCAGCGGCGAGGTGAGTGTCAGTGCGCCGCCAACACCGGAGGCAATCGCTTTTGCGATCGCAAGCCCGAGCCCGGAACCGTTCGCGCGCGTATCGCCGCGCTCGAAGGGGCGGGTGAGGCGCGCGAGCGTCTCCGGCGCGACTACAGAACCGGCATTGGTGACGACAAGGACGCCCTCTTCCGACAGGTCGACATGGATCGCATCGTCATGTGACCCATGTTTCAGGGCATTCTCGATCAGGTTTCGCGACAGGATGGCGAAGGCATCCGGATCGATCCTCGACGGGACCTGCCCAGGCGGGAGGCACAGTTCGATGCGGTCGGCGCCGTCCTTTGCCATCTCCTTCGTGACCATCCGGAGAACCGGCGCAATGTCGGCCGCCTGCTCCACCTGAAGACGCCCGCCCTCCGCCCTTGCCAAGTGCATCAGTTTCTCCGATAGCCGCGCAAGTCTGCGCAAGGCCATCTCGACCTGTGTTGCCCGCTCGAGGGTCGAGGGATCCGTCGCTTCGGAAATCAGCCGCTGTGTCTGCGCCAGCGCCGCTGCCACAGGCGTGCGCAACTCGTGGGCGGAGCTCGCGGTGAAGCTGCGCTCGGCCTCGAGCACGCGCCGCAGCCGATCCAGCAGGTTGTTCAGCGCTTCCGCAACCGGCGCGATTTCCGAGGGCAATTCCACGGCGGGAAGGGGTGTAAGGTCGCCGCCGCCACGCTGCTCGATGCCGGTGCGGAACGCTCGAATGGGCGCCACCGAGACCCGCACGATGAGCCAGACGCCGACAAGGCTGAGCACCACGAGGGGACCGAAGGCTAGCATAAGCCCGAAGAACGTCTGGTTCCCCACCGCGCGGCGGTGCGCCCGCGGCTCGGCAACCGCAATCGTCACCGTCCCCTGCAACGCGGCATCGAAATAGATGCGATGGGTCGGCGAATTCACAAATCCCATCCCGCTATAGGGCGGGAATACCGCATCATCGGCGCCGTGTGAGCGCAGGAGAACGTTGCCCTTGTCGTCTCTAACAACATAGGTGAAGTATTCGTCGTGTGTGCGAAGGGTGGCGATTTTCTGGCTGGTGACGCCCTCATCCTCACGACCGATGACGTCGAGGACGGCAAGGGGCAGGATTCGCTGCGCCGTCTCCTCCAGGGCACTGTCGAAGACCATGTCCAGCTCATGGCGCAGGTTGCGGATCGTGACCAGCGCCGTTGCCAGCCACAGCAATGCCATGCCGATTCCCAGCCAGAGGGAAAGGCGCCATTGCAGGCTGCGAGGTGCCCTCATGGGGTGGTCCCGAGGCGATAGCCCACACCGCGCACCGTATCGATGGCGCCGTGGCCGAGCTTCTTGCGCAATCGGCTGACATGCACCTCGATGGTGTTGCTGTCCACGTCGGTGCTGAAGGAATAGAGGCGCTCCTCCAGTTGCGCCTTGGACATCAGTTGTCCTGGTCGCTGCAGGAAAGCCTCGTAGAGGACCCACTCTCGGGCCGTCAGGCCGATGTCCTTGCCGTTACGCCTGATCGACCGGGACGCCAGATCGATCTGCAGGTCGCCGACTTCAATCAGGGGGTTGGGATTGCCGGCGTAGCGCCGCGCAACCGCCTTGAGGCGGGCGGACAGTTCCGACAGGTCAAAGGGCTTGATCATGTAGTCGTCGGCGCCGGCATCCAGTCCCTCGATGCGGTCGGAGACCTGATCGAGCGCGCTCAGGATGATCACCGGCGTGACATCCCCCTTTGCGCGGAGGTTTCGCAGGAAGCCGATACCGCGTCCGTCCGGCAGCATCAGATCGAGCAGAACGAGGTCATAGGCGGCGTTGCTGGCATAGTCGGCGGCAATATCGAGCCGCTTGACCCAGTCAACGCAATGGCCGTCGGCGTTGATCTGGTCGCGCACCGCAGCTCCCAGAATTGTGTCGTCTTCGATCAGCAAGATCCGCATCGGACAGTTCCATTTCGACTTTGCGATGTTCCCTACAGCGCGAAACTGACGGCTCGCTTAAGCTGAAAATCGGTCAACTTCAGCTGCCGGTAAGGATGTGGCCGCAAAACAAGCCTACGACAAGCCTGATGCGGAGCACGATCATGAAGAAGACCATCCTGTTTGCGGCCATTGTCCTCTGTGGACTGGGTGTCGGCGCGGTAATGGCGCATGATGACGATGACGACGACTGCAATGTGCCGATGGCCAACTGGCAGCCCCGCGAGGCGGTGCAGAAAATGGCGCAAGCCCGGGGCTGGACCATCCAAAGGATCAAGACCGATGACGGTTGCTACAAGATCCGGGCACAGGACAAGGACGGCCGAAACCTGCGGGCGAAGGTCAATCCCGGTACGCTCGAGATCGTGGGCATGAAGTATGCGGGCGACCGCGGTCGAAAGCAGCGTCGCGAACACGAGGACGAACACGGAGGCCACCGCGACCGCAACGACGGCAACAAGACGACCCCTTCGGGAGCGGCAACGCCCCCCAACAACGGGCTTTTCGGCAGCGGCACCCCGCCAAAGGTCGACGTCCAGTAACGCCCCGTCAGCCTGCCCGAAACAACGCGCGCCCCGCCCCGTCGGGGCGTTTTGTTTTCGAGCGGCGGAAAGCTGACGGCAAGCTGAAGCAGAATTGCGCGAAGCTTCAGGGGGTGGTCAGTCGGCAGCCGCAATCTCCGGGCCATAACAACCTATGGAGATACCCATGCTGAAGTCGCTGATCGCCGGTCTGGTCCTCACCACCGCGCTGACCCTGCCCGGGCTGGCCCTGGCCCGGCCCGTCACCTTGACGACGACGCTCGACAACTACAGCGGTGACGGAGCCTACCTAACGCTCTACGTCACCGACGCGGCCGGCGCCTACAAAGGGACCCTTTGGATGGCGGGAGGCAAATCCAAGTACTACAGCCACCTCAGCGACTGGGCACGCCTTTCAGGCGGAGACACCGCCGAGATCAGCGGCATCACCGGCGCGAGTGTCGGGGCCGGTCGAACGCTGAAGATTAGCCTGGACCTCGCCGACGCCCTGTTCGACGCGGGCTATGAACTGCACATCGATGCGGCAGTCGAAGACATGCGCGACAGCCCGTCCGATGTCGTCGCGCCCCTGACCGCCGGCGGTTTCGGCCAGGCGACATCGGGACGCCGTTATGTCCGTTCCTTCACCTACAGCATGTAACGCACGCATCGAGGATTGATCCCATGCTGCGTCAGCTGCACAAGTTTTCCGGCCTCCTCGCCGCTCTTCTGGTCAGCGTCCTCGCCGTCAGCGGCGCGATGTTGTCGGTGGTCCCAGCCATGGAAAGGGCCGGGGCGATCAGCGTTGCCGAAGGCCAAGTCACCATCGCGGCGCTGGCGGGACGGATCGCGACCACCTACCAGGGCGTCGAAGAAATCGAGCGAACCCCTTCAGGCACGATCATCGTCCATCATCTCGAAAACGACCGTCCAACGGCGATTGTCGTCGATCCCGTCACCGGGCAGTCCCTTGGCGCCTATGAGCGATCATCCTTCGTACGCTGGACGAAGAATCTGCACCGTTCGCTCTTTCTCGGCGATGGCGGCCGGATTGCTGCAGCATTGGGCGCCGCGGCCATGCTTGTGCTGGTCCTGACCGGGCTGCAGATGACGGCGCGGCGCATGGGTGGCTGGCGCCATCTTTTCGGCCGCGCACGGGGCAGCCGCTCCCAACGCCTGCATGTCGAGATGGGACGGCTGGCGACTGCCGGTCTTCTGCTGTCAGCGCTCACCGCGCTCTATATGTCAGCAGCGACATTCGGGCTCGTCCCCAGCAAGGGCGCGCAGGCCTTTGACACCCCCATCGAAGTCAGCGGCGGGCCGCACCTGCCGGTTGAGCAGAACCAGGCATTGCAGGGCTTCGACCTGTCCGAGTTGCGCGAACTGACCTTTCCCGATGTAAACGATCCCAACGGCATCCTCGAGCTCAAGACAATCGGCGGCGCAGGTTTGATCGATCCGGCGACCGGCGAGATGGCGGCATGGCTGGATCGGCCGTTGCCGCAGCAGATCTACGGGTTCATTCGGATGCTGCATACCGGACAAGGGCTGTGGTGGCTGGGCCTGATCCTCGGCATGACCTCGCTCAGCGTCCCGCTCTTCAGCGCGACGGGCGCCATCGTCTGGTGGTCCGGCCGACAGGGACGTCCGCGGATCGCCGCAAACGCCGCCGCTGCGTCCGCCGATACGATCATTCTGGTCGGCAGCGAGGGCGGAAGCACCTGGGGGTTTGCCGCAACGCTGCACAAGGCGTTGGCAGACGCCGGGCACAAGGTGCATACCGGCCCGATGGACAAGCTGGCGCAGTCGTATCCTGCGTGCCGTCAAATGTTCATCCTTGCGGCCACATACGGCAACGGCGAAGCCCCCGCCAACGCCCGCTCGTTTCTCGATCGGCTCGAAACAATGGAAACCCCGCCGGCCTCGGTGGCCGTGCTCGGCTTCGGTGATCGACAGTTCCCGAAATTCTGCCAGTTCTCCCGCGACGTCGAGGCGGCACTTGCCCGCAACGGCTGGCGCTTTCTGATGCCGGCAGAGACGATCAACCGGCAGTGCCCGCAGGAGTTTGCCCGCTGGGGACAAGCGCTGTCGGCCGCCCTTGGCAAAAACCTCGTGCTCGACCACAGGCCGGCGATGCCGCGCACCCATGGGCTGACGCTGGTTTCGCGTCGCGACTATGGGGCCGAGGTGCAGGCGCCGACCGCCGTCCTGCGCTTTGCACCCGGGAAACGGAGCCTGCTGGAGCGCCTATCCGGACGCGGATGGCCGAGCTTCGAGGCCGGCGATCTCATCGGTATCGTCCCGCCCGGCAGCACGACCCCGCGCTACTATTCGCTCGCCTCGTCGTCGCGCGACGGCTTCCTGGAGATCTGCGTGCGCAAGCATCCCGGCGGATTATGCTCGGGTTACCTTCACGCCCTGCGGCCGGGCGACGCCGTCGCGGGCTTCATCAAGCCAAACCCAACTTTCCGAGCTGTGCGCGGCAAGGCGCCCGTCATCCTCATCGGTGCAGGCACCGGGATCGGACCACTTGCCGGCACGATCCGTGCCAATAGCGATGCCAGGCCGATGCATCTTTATTTCGGCGCCCGCGATCCGGGGTCGGATTTCCTCTACCAGCGCGAGATCGAACACTGGCTTGGCGAAAACCGGCTGACGAGCCTGCGGACGACCTTCTCGCGCGTGGCGGACAGCGGTTACGTGCAGGACCGCCTCCGCGAGGACGCCGGCCGCCTCCGTGCGCTGATCGCCGGCGGCGCGCAGATCATGGTGTGCGGCGGACGCGACATGGCCGCGGGCGTCATGGCCGCACTCACCGATATTCTGGCCCCAACCAACCTCGACCCGATCGTGCTGAAGGCGCAAGGGAGGTATGTCGAAGATGTCTTCTGATTTGAGCCGCCACGCCCTGAGCGGCGCCACCATGGGAACACGGTGGTCGGCGCTGGTCCACACGCCGCCCGCGACCGACATCGACGCGCTGAAGATGGCACTCAGCCGCTCCGTCGACCGCGTCGACCTGCAGATGTCCACATGGAAGCCGGAAAGCGACCTGATGCGCTTCAATGCGGCTCCGCCCGGCACCTGGGTTGCCCTGCCCGCCGAACTGATGCAGGTGCTGGAGCGGGGGCTGGAGATCGGCCGTGCCTCCAGCGGCGCCTTTGACATCGGCGTCGGCCCCCTGGTCAACGCCTGGGGCTTTGGGCCGAACAGCTCCGGACCCGATGCAGAACTGATCCGGCAATCGCTTCGGGTGCGGCTGCCGCCAACCCATGACGTCCTGGAACTGGACCGGTCGGCCGGCCGGGCGCGCAAGCACGCACCCGTCGCGCTCGATCTCTCCGGGATCGCCAAAGGCTTCGCGGTCGACGAAATGATGCGGACGGTTGAGGCGTTCGATATCCCCGGCGCGCTCGTCAGCCTCGACGGCGAAGTGAAGGCGCGCGGCACTCGGGCCGATGGCACGCCATGGCTGGTGGCGGTGGAAAAGCCCGACTTCGAGGCGCGTATCCCGCTCGGCCTGATCGCATTGCGCGACGCCGCCGTCGCCACCTCGGGCGACTATCGCCATTGGGTCGACGTCAGCGGAAGGCGTCTGTCTCACACCATGGACCGGACGCGCGGAGGACCCGCCGACAATGGAACCGCATCCGTCTCCGTCGTAACCGGAAGCTGCATGGACGCCGACGCCTGGGCGACGGCGTTCATGGTGCTGGGACCCGCGGAAGGACAAGCCCTGGCGCGGAGACAGGGCCTTGACGCGCTGTTCGTGCAACGGCGCGGCGAAGAGCTGACCCTGGTCCCGGTCGGTGACGTCTTCCGAGCCGACCAGCCCCGTGCGGCAGGGCTCGCCACCATGCCGGCGATCTGACATAAGAGCGGGTGCAACTCATCCAAAAGCACTGATCCGCACCACATGACCGCACCAAACGACGACACCATTGCCAGCCGCATCAGCCGCAGCCTCGCCGACCGGATCGTCACCGGCGAACTGGCCCCGGGAACGAAGCTGAGGCAGGACCATTTCGCCGAGGAATTCGGCGCGAGCCACGTGCCGGTCCGCGAGGCGTTTCGCCGCCTTGAGGCGCAGGGTTTGGTGGTCAGCGAGCCGCGGCGCGGCGTGCGCGTCGCCTCGTTCGACCTCAAGGAGGTCCGCGAGGTGGCACAGATGCGAGCGGCCCTTGAGGTGCTGGCGCTGCGGCACGCCGCGCCGCACCTGACGCCCGCCATTCTCGACGAGGCCGAGCAGGCAACCGTCGCCGGCGACAATTCGCGGGATGTCCGCTCCTGGGAAGACGCCAACCGCCGCTTTCACCGGCTGATCCTCACGCCCTGCGGCATGCCGCGCCTGCTCGCCGCCATCGACGACCTGCACGCGGCGAGCGCCCGTTTCCTGTTCGCGACCTGGCGCTCCGAATGGGAGGTGCGGACCGACCATGACCACCGGGCGATCCTCGCATTTCTGCGGCAGGGCAAGATCGACAATGCCGCGGCGGTCCTGGAACGGCACGTCCAATGGATCGGCCAACGGCCGGTCAAGAGCGCCTCCGGTGCCACGCGCGATATCTTTGCCATCGTTGGCTGACCGCTCCCACATCTCTGCAAACACTTCCATTGGTTGAAGAATCGGCGCCCCTCGCCGTCTGGGCGCTTGTGTTTCCTCATGCCGTCGCAAATTATAGATAAAATCTAATTCTATCTATTTTGAAATCGAGGCGAAGGGAACAAGAATGCCGGAACTGCTGGGCGAAAGCGCCGACACCGATCACGAATCAATCAATGCGCTGGAACCTCGAACACTTCTGGCCGCTGAAAAAATCTATAATCTGCCATTCAACGATCTTCTCTTCCGTGCGCACAGCGTCCATCGGGCGAATTTCGATCCGAATGCCGTGCAGATGAGCCGGCTGCTTTCGATCAAGACCGGCGGCTGCGCCGAGGACTGCGGCTATTGCAGCCAGTCGGCGCACTACCCGACCGGGCTCAAGGCTTCCAAGCTGATGGAGGTCGAAAGGGTGATCTCCGAGGCTCGAAAGGCCAAGGAGGGCGGCGCGACACGCTACTGCATGGGCGCCGCCTGGCGCAGTCCCAAAGACCGCGACATGGAGGCGGTCGTCGCGATGGTTCGCGGCGTCAGGGCGCTCGGCATGGAGACGTGCATGACGCTCGGCATGCTTTCGCCGGCGCAGAGCGCCGCCCTCGCCGATGCCGGCCTCGACTACTACAATCACAACATCGACACCTCGGAGCGCTTCTACGGCGAGGTCATCACCACCCGGACCTTTGCCGACCGGCTGGAGACGCTGTCGAATGTGCGCGACGCCGGAATCAAGGTTTGCGCGGGCGGTATTCTCGGCATGGGCGAAACGGCGGAAGACCGCATCTCGATGCTGGTGACCCTCGCGAACCTGCCCTCCCCGCCCGAGAGCGTGCCGATCAACATGCTGATCCCGATCCCGGGGTCGAAACTGGCCGACGCCGCACCGGTCGATCCGATCGACTTTGTTCGCACGATTGCGCTTGCTCGCATCCTGATGCCGAAATCCCATGTCCGCCTGTCGGCCGGGCGGACCGAGATGAGCGACGAGATGCAGGCGCTCTGCTTCTTTGCCGGCGCCAATTCGATCTTCGTCGGTGAAACGCTGCTGACCGCTGACAACCCGGGAGAGGACCATGATGCGGGCCTCTTCCGCCGTCTCGGCTTGAAGCCGATGGAACTGAGCGCATGATCGGCGATGGCCTCGTCCGCTACGAGCGGACACTGGCGGGGCTGGAGCGCAGAGGACGGCGGCGGGCGCTGCTGCCGCCGGGCGACATCGACTTCACCTCCAACGATTATCTCGCTCTCGCCGACGCGCCGCGCCTCAAGGCCGCGTTCACGTCTGCCATCGAGCGCGGCGTGCCGGCCGGTGCCGGTGGCTCGCGGCTGTTGCGCGGCAATCATCCGGAACATGAGGCCCTGGAGGCCGAGGCCGCCGCCTATTTCGGCTCGGAACGCGCACTCTATTTCGGCAGCGGCTATGCCGCCAACACCGCGCTCTTTTCCACCCTGCCGCAACGCGACGATCTCATCGTTTACGATGCGCTCGTGCATGCGAGCGTGCATGACGGCATTGCGGCGTGCAAGGCGCCGGCGGTGGGCGTGCCGCACAACGATGTCGACGCCTTCGCCGATGCCATCCGCAATTGGCGAAAGGCCGGCGGCACCGGCCATCCATGGATTGCCGTCGAAAGCCTCTATTCGATGGACGGAGACCGTGCCCCGCTGGTCGAGCTTGCGGAGCTGGCCGCGCGACACGACGGCTTCCTGGTGATCGACGAGGCGCATGCGACCGGTGTTTTCGGACCCGGCGGGCGCGGCTTCGCCGCCGGGCTGGAACCGCGGGAAAACATCATCGTCGTCCACACCTGCGGCAAGGCGCTCGGGCTTGCGGGCGCACTCGTCGGCGCGAGCGGGACACTCTGCGACTACCTGGTCAATCGGGCGCGCGGCTTCATCTATTCGACGGCGCCGTCACCGCTGATGGCGGCAGGCGTGCGCGAAGCCTTGAGGGTGCTCGCCGATGAGCCAGGGCGGCGGGAAACCTTGAAAGCGCTGCAGCGCTTCGCCAACGCCGAGATGGCCCGGGTTCTGGATATGGAAGGCAGCGGATCGCAGATCCTGCCCGTCCGGATCGGCGACAACGCGCTGTCCGTGCGGATCGCGGCGCACATGCGCGAAAAGGGCTTCGACATCCGCGCGGTCCGGCCGCCAACCGTGCCAGAGGGAACGGCGCGCCTGAGGATCGCCATCACGCTCAATGTCGACAGGCCGACGATCTCGCGCATGTTCGAAGCGCTCGCGGCAATCCTGGATGAGGAGAAGCCATGAACACCCGCTTCGTCATCACCGGCACCGATACGGGAATCGGCAAGACGGTTTTTTCCGCCGCGCTGACCGATGCGCTCGACGCTTGCTATTGGAAGCCGGTGCAGTCCGGGTTGGAAGAGGAGACGGACAGCGATACCGTCCGGCGGCTTGGCCGAATTCCGCCTGCGCGCCTCCTGCCCGAAGCCTATCGGCTGCGCACGCCGGCCTCGCCGCATCTTGCTGCCCGGCTCGACGGCGTGCAGATCGACGTCGAGGCGCTCGTGCCGCCGACGGTGGACGCGCCGCTGGTCATCGAGGGCGCCGGCGGGCTGCTCGTGCCGCTCACCGAGCGGGTCGTCTTTGCCGACGTTTTTGCCCGCTGGCAGATTCCCGTGATCCTCTGCGCTCGCACGGGCCTTGGAACGATCAACCACACACTGCTGTCGCTGGAGGCGCTGCGCGCACGCTCCATCCCCGTCTTCGGCATCGCCTTCATCGGCGCGCCGCACGAGGACACGCAAGCCATCATTGCCGAACTGGGAGGCGTTCCATCGCTCGGCCGCCTGCCGTTATTAGACCCCGTGACCGCGCCGATCCTGCGGCAGGCCTTCCGGGAGAATTTCGACATCGACCTGTTTCGAACGGAGCCGACATGACGCGCTCGCCAGTATGGCACCCCTTCACCCAGCACGCGCTGGAACCGCCGATGAAACAGATCGCAAGGACGGAGGGTGCTTATCTCATCGACGAGGATGGCGCCGCCATTCTCGACGCAATTTCCTCCTGGTGGGTGATCACCCACGGACACCGCCATCCGGCCATCATGGACGCAATCCAAAGAGCGTGTGAAACCTACGACCAGATCATCTTTGCGGAATACACGCATGAACCGGCGGAAGAACTGGCCCGCGGCCTGATCGAGCTTGCTCCTGCCGGCCTAAGCCATGTCTTCTACTCCGACAGCGGATCGACCGCGGTCGAAGTCGCGTTGAAGATGGCGCTCGGCTTCTTCCACAATAGTGGCGGGCCTCGCAACCGTATCGCGGTGATGGAGCACGGCTACCACGGCGATACGATCGGCACGATGTCGACCGGCGAACGCGGCGTATTCAACGCGGCCTATGAGCCGCTGCTGTTCGAGGTCGACAGGCTCCCCTTTCCCGAAGCCGGCCAGGAGCAGGCCACGCTCGATGCCTTCGAGGCCGTCTGCAGATCAGGACAGGTGGCCGCGCTGCTGATCGAGCCGTTGGTCCTCGGTGCCGGCGGAATGAAGATGTACGGGGCGGCGCTGCTGCGGGAACTGAAGCGCATCGCCGAACGGCACGGTACGCTGATGATTGCCGACGAGGTGATGACGGGTTGGGGCCGGACCGGCAGTCTCTTCGCCTGTACGCAGGCGCAGATCACCCCCGATATCCTCTGCACGTCCAAGGGGCTGACGGGGGGCGCGCTGCCGCTGGCGGCGACGCTCTGCACCGCTGAGATTTTCGAGGCGCATCGCTCGCCGGACCGGAGCAAGACCTTCTTCCATTCCAGTTCCTATACGGCCAACCCGATCGCCTGCGCTGCCGCCGTTGCCAACCTGAACGTCTGGCGGAACGAACCGGTCGGCGACCGGGTTGCGGCCCTTGCGGACCTCCAGCGGACGAGGCTTGCCCGCTTCGAGGCCGATCCGCGCTTCGCCAATGTTCGCCAGGCCGGAACCATCGCCGCGCTCGACCTCGTCGTGCCACGGGGCGGCTACCTGTCGGAGGTCGGACCGCGGCTGCGGGCCCATTTCCGGGCGCGAAAGCTGTTGATCCGCCCGCTCGGCAACGTCATCTACCTGATGCCCCCCTACTGCGTCACCGCAGCCGATCTCGACCGGGCCTATGACGCGATCGACGAGGCGGCGTGTCTCTTCGAGAAGGGACAACTATGAGCGGCGCCCGGTCGTCGTATCTGGCGGGACTGGGCCATGCCGTCCCATCGCGCCGCGTTGAGAATGCCGAGATCGAACAGGGGCTCGGACTGGAGCCGGGCTGGATCGAGCGGCGGACAGGGATCCGGGCGCGGCACTGGGTCGAGGACTCCGACACGCTGAGCGGGCTTGCCGCGCGGGCGGCGGAGGCGGCGCTCGACGATGCCGGCCTTGCCAGAAACGACATCGCGCTGACCCTGCTGGCCACGTCGACCCCCGATCATCTGCTGCCGCCCTCGGCCCCGCTGCTCGCCCATCGGCTGCGTCTGACGAACAGCGGAGCAATCGATCTTGCCGGAGCCTGCGCTGGCTTTCTCTACGCCTTGACGCTTGCCGACGGCTTCGTCCGCACCCAGGCAAAGCCGGTCCTGATCGTGGCGGCCAATATCCTCAGCCGGCGGATCAACCCGGCGGAGCGGGCAAGTGCGGTTCTCTTTGCCGATGCCGCCGGTGCTATCGTCCTTGCTCCGACAAATGAGACGGGAAAAGGCATCCTTGGCGTGGATCTCGCCTCCGACGGAAGCCGCTACGACCTGATCTCCATTGCGGCCGGCGGCAGCAACAAACCCTTCGCGGCCGGTCTTGCGCCGGAGGATTTCCTGATGACGATGCGGGATGGCCGCGAGGTGTTCGCCCGAGCCGTGGAGATGATGGCGGGGTGTGGCGCCCGGGCGCTCAGCGATGCCGGCCTGGACGCGGCAGGAATCGGCCGCTTCGTGCCGCACCAGGCAAATGCCCGGATCTTCGATGCCGTCGCGGGAAGACTTGGCGTAGATCCGCAAACGACTGTCCGCACGATCGAGGATTATGGAAACTCCTCGGCGGCGACGATCGCGCTGTCCCTGTCGATGGCGCATCGAGACCGGCCGCTGATGCCTGGAGAGAAACTGCTGCTGACGGCAGCAGGCGCGGGATTGACGGCGGGCGCGATCGTGTTCGGCGTGTGAGTGTCCATGTGGGCGAACATCTCGCTCCGCCCACTCCCCGCAATCCACCACGCCAAGCGGTGTGCGATGCTTCCGGTCAGCCAACACGTCCTGATCCAACTGCTGGCTGCTGCAGGGCCCGACCTTCCGCAGAAACCAACGCTTTACTAGGGGAGAACCCTCAGTCCGCTGCCGGATTCGACCTTTCCGACAATCGCCGCGGCAGGATATCCCGCCGCCTGTATGTCTCGCAGCAACTCTTCGGCTCGGCCATGGTCACAGGCAACCAGCAATCCGCCCGATGTCTGCGGATCGGTCAGCAACTGCCGCTTCCACGACGGCAGATCGTCCGGCATGCGGACGCCGTCACCATAACTGGCCCAGTTGCGGTTCGACGCGCCGGTGACGAACCCCTGTTCGGCGAGCGCTTCCGCCTCCTTAAGGAAAGGAAGAGCGTTGTAATGCAGCGTCATGCCGACACCCGAACCGCGCGCCATTTCCAATCCATGACCAAGAATGCCGAAACCGGTCACATCGGTGATCGCATGGACGGCCGAATCCCTGCCGAGTTCCGCACCGATCTTGTTCAGCAGCGTCACCGAAGCGATCAACTCTTCATAGGCGTCGGAACCGAGCTTCTCCTTCTTGAAGGCTGCTGAATAGACGCCGACGCCGAGCGGTTTCGTCAGGATGAGCGCGTCGCCGGGCACCGCACCGCTGTTCTTGCGCAAGTTTGCACGCTTGCAAATGCCGATCACCGCCAGGCCGTAGATCGGTTCCGGTGCGTCGATGGAATGACCACCGGCCACCGGAATACCGGCTTCGGCGCAGATACTCGCCCCGCCCTTGAGGATGGCGCAGATCATCTCAGCGGGAAGCTTGTCGATCGGCATGCCGAGGATCGCCAGCGCCATGATCGGCGTGCCGCCCATGGCATAGACATCGGAAATGGCGTTGGTGGCGGCGATGCGCCCGAAATCGAACGGATCGTCGACCATCGGCATGAAGAAGTCGGTCGTGGCGATCACGCAATTCTCGTCGTCGAGCTGCCAGACGGCGGCATCGTCGCCGGTCTCGGTACCGACGAGCAATTGCTTGAAGGGCTGCATTGCCGGTTGGTCGGCGAGAAGCTCCTGCAGGACCGCAGGAGCGAGCTTGCAGCCGCAGCCACCGCCGTGGGCAAGCGTGCTGAGACGGATCGGCGCGTTGATGTCCATGGTGGCCTCCGGCAAAGGGTCAGTCGCATGGTCGGCGCGCCGCGGACTTTTTGGCGCCGCGGAGCCCGGGAGCTGGCAGAGAAGTCACCTTTACAATCTGAGTTGTTTGGCTCGTCACGTCAATGCGCGTCGACACAACCCTTCCTGAATCAGGTCGCATCGACACGCATCATAGATTGCGAAAGAGCAATGTTGACAGTTCGGTCTTATTGCGGTGAACTGCTTAATGCACCGGGTTAATTGATTGCCTGAACTTGCCGAAATGCCGTTCGGGACAGCAACAGCGGAGGTGTGATGCCATGAACGTGGAACTCTCTCGCCGGCAGTTTCTCGGCGGGGTCGGGGCGACGGCAGCCGCGACGGCGATGGGTTCATTCGGCTTCGGCGCAGTGGAAAGCGCTTATGCTGCAGCGATCCGTCCCTTCAAGCTGACCAACACGGCCGAAACCCGCAACACCTGTCCCTATTGCTCGGTCGCCTGCGGCATCATCCTCTACTCCAGGGGTGACGTGCGCAAGGGCGAGAAAGCCGAACTCATCCACGTCGAAGGCGACACGGATCATCCGACCAACCGCGGCACGCTCTGTCCCAAGGGCGCGGCGCTGAAGGACTTCGTCACGGCGAAGACCCGGCTGCAATATCCGATGGTGCGCAAGCCCGGTTCCGACAAGTTCGAACAGGTTTCCTGGGACGATGCGCTGAACCGGATCGCCCGGCATCTGAAGGACGATCGCGACGCGAACTTCATTGCGAAGAACGAAGCCGGCGTCACGGTGAACCGCTGGACGTCGACCGGTTTCCTGGCCGCTTCCGCCACCACCAACGAAACGGCGTTTCTCACCTACAAGGTGGTGCGCAGCACAGGGATAGTCGCATTCGATAACCAGGCACGCGTCTGACACGGCCCGACGGTGGCGAGTCTCGCCCCATCATTTGGCCGCGGAGCAATGACCAACTCCTGGACCGACATCAAGAACACCGATCTCGTCGTCGTCATGGGCGGCAATGCGGCGGAAGCCCACCCGTGCGGGTTCAAATGGGTGACGGAGGCCAAGGCCAACCGCGGCGCGCGGCTGATCGTCGTCGATCCGCGCTTCACGCGCACCGCATCGGTCGCCGATTTCTACGCCCCGATCCGACAGGGTTCGGATATCGCCTTCCTGCTTGGCGTCATCAACTACTGCATCGAGAACAACAAGGTGCAGTGGGACTACGTCAAGCCCTTCACCAATGCCAGCTACATCGTCAAGGACGGGTTCGACTACAAGGACGGCCTGTTCACCGGCTATGACGAAGCCCGGCGAGACTACGACCGCTCGAGTTGGGACTATGTGATCGGCCCCGACGGTTTTGCGATGGTGGACGACACGCTCCAGAACCCGCGTTGCGTCTGGAACCTGCTGAAGAAACACGTCTCCGTCTTTACGCCGGACATGGTCGAGCGGATCTGCGGCACGCCGAAGGAGAAATTCCTGAAGGTGGCCGAGATGATCTCGGAATGCTCGTCGCCGACCAAGACGATGACGTCGATGTACGCGCTGGGCTGGACGCAGCATTCGAAGGGCTCGCAGAACATCCGCTGCATGGCGATGCTGCAACTGATCCTCGGCAACATCGGCGTGCGCGGCGGCGGCATGAACGCCCTGCGCGGCCACTCCAACATCCAGGGACTGACCGATGTCGGGCTGATGTCGAACCTCCTGCCCGGCTACATGAACATCCCCTTGGAGAAGGAAGTCGACCTGGAAACCTACATGTCGACGCGCGCCTACAAGCCGCTGCGGCCGAACCAGACGAGCTACTGGCAGAACTACAAGAAGTTCTTCGTCAGCTTCCAGAAGGCGATGTGGGGTCCGGCGGCGACGCCGGAAAACGACTTCGCCTATGACTGGCTGCCCAAGCTCGACGTGTCGGGCTACGACATGCTGCGCATCTTCGACATGATGTATGCGGGCAAGGTCAACGGCTATGTCTGCCAGGGTTTCAATCCCCTGCTGGCGTCGCCGAACCGCAAGAAAATGACGGACGCGCTGTCGAAGCTGAAGTTCCTCGTGACGATCGATCCGCTGGAAACGGAAACCTCCCGCTTCTGGGAGAACCACGGCGACTACAACAACGTCGACACGGCCTCGATCCAGACCGAGGTGTTCCAGCTGCCCTCGACCTGCTTTGCCGAGGACGAAGGCGCACTCACCAATTCCGGCCGCTGGCTGCAATGGCACTGGCCGGGGGCCACGCCTCCAGGTGAAGCGAAGAACGACAACTGGATCATGGGGCAGCTCTACCTGCGGCTAAGGGATCTCTACCGCAACGAGGGCGGCGCGTTCCCCGACGCGATCCTCAATCTCGAATGGCCTTACGAGGACCCGGGCGAGCCGCGGGCCGACGAACTGGCCCGGGAACTGAACGGCCGGGCGCTGGCGCCGCTGATGGACCCGACCGACCCGACGAAGGTCGTCTTGGAAGCCGGCAAGCAGGTGCCGGGCTTTGCGGTGCTGCGCGACGACGGCTCGACGGCGAGCGGCTGCTGGATCTATGCCGGCTGCTTCACGGAAGCCGGCAACAACATGGCCCGCCGCGACAATCACGACCCCGACGAGACCGGGGTCTTCGGCAGCTGGGCCTGGTCGTGGCCGGCCAACCGGCGCATTCTCTATAATCGCGCCTCCGCCGATCTCAACGGCAAGGCTTGGGATCCGAGCCGCAAGCTGATCGAGTGGAGCGGCGAGAAATGGAGCGGCTACGACGTTCCGGACATCGCCCCGACCGCCAAGCCGAACGAGGTCGGGCCGTTCATCATGAACGCGGAAGGGGTCTCGCGCCTTTTCTCGCGGGGGCTGATGCGCGACGGACCGTTCCCGGCGCACTACGAGCCGTTCGAATCGCCGGTGGCCAATGTCATTGCGCCCAACGTTCGCGGCAATCCGGTGGCGCGCGTCTTCGACGACGACTTCAAGCAGTTCGCCGAGACCGCGTCGGAGGAGTTCCCCTATGCAGCGACGTCGTATCGCCTGACCGAACATTTCCACTACTGGACCAAGCACGTCACCGTGAATGCGGTGTTGCAGCCGGAGTTCTTCGTGGAGATCTCGGAGGAGCTGGCGGGAGAGAAGGGCATTGCCAAGGGCGACTGGGTGCGGGTCTGGTCGAAGCGCGGCGAGGTCAGGGCGAAGGCGGTGGTGACCAAGCGCATCAAGCCGCTGACCTGCGACGGCAAGACGATCCATGTGGTCGGCATCCCGCTGCATTGGGGCTTCACCGGTGCGGCCCGGAAGGGCTTCGGGCCGAACTCGCTCACCCCCTTCGTTGGCGATGCCAACATCGAGACGCCGGAGTTCAAGGCGTTCCTCGTCAACATCGAGCGCAGCACGGCGCCGGTGGCGTAGGGAGGGATGAAGATGTTTGCACCTGTTCCCAACCCCGACACCGCACCGCAGGAACCTCGCTTCGGCGAGAAGGATCTGATCAGGCGGTCGGCATCGACGGTAACGCCGCCCTCTGAACGCCAGACACAGGTCGCCAAGCTCATCGACGTCACGAAGTGCATTGGCTGCAAGGCGTGCCAGGCGGCCTGTGCCGAATGGAACGACACTCATGAGGAGGTCGGCATCAACGTCGGTGTCTACGACAACCCGCACGATCTGACACCCAACACCTTCACGCTGATGCGCTTCACGGAGTGGGACAACCCGGATACCGGCAACCTCGAATGGCTGATCCGCAAGGACGGCTGCATGCATTGCGAGGATCCGGGCTGCCTCAAAGCCTGTCCCGCCCCCGGCGCGATCGTGCAATATTCCAACGGCATCGTCGACTTCGTCCACGAGAACTGCATCGGCTGTGGCTATTGCGTCAAGGGCTGCCCCTTCAACATCCCGCGCATCTCCGAAGTCACGCACACCGCCTACAAGTGCACGCTCTGTTCCGACCGCATCGCCGTCGGCCAGGGCCCGGCCTGCGCCAAGGCCTGCCCGACGCAAGCCATTGTCTACGGCACGAAGGACGAGATGAAAGAGTGGGCCAACGGCCGCATCGAGGATCTGAAGTCGCGCGGCTTTGCCAATGCCGGGCTCTATGACCCGCCCGGCGTCGGCGGCACGCATGTCATGTATGTGCTGCACCACGCCGACAAGCCGGAAATCTATGCGGGCCTGCCGAACGATCCGCACATCAGCCGGGTGGTCGAGGTCTGGAAGGGCGCCACCAAATACGCCGGCATGGCGGTCATGGGTCTCGCCGCCGCAGGCGGCCTGCTGCACTACCTGTTCCGTGGTCCGAACGTCGTAACCGAGCAGGATGAGGAACAGGCCGAACGGCTCACCGGAGATGAACGCTCATGAGCAAGGTGGACTACGACGTCGAGCGGGGCGACAGCATCATACCCGGCAGACCGGTGAGGGTGCACCGGTATTCGGGCGGAGCGCGCGTCAATCACTGGATCACCGCCATCAGCCTCGTGCTGCTCGGACTCTCCGGACTGGCAATGTTCCATCCGGCGCTGTTTTTCCTCTCCGGCCTGTTCGGTGGCGGACAGTGGACCCGCACGATCCATCCATGGATCGGCGTCGTCCTTTTCTTCAGCTTCCTCGGATTGTTCCTGCGATTCTGGAGCGCCAACCTGTGGCAGCGCGTCGACACCCAGTGGGTGGCACAGGCCAATGACGTGTTGGCTGGAAACGAAGAGAAGCTGCCGGAGGTCGGCAAGTACAATGCCGGCCAGAAGGTTGTCTTCTGGTCCATGTCGATTCTGATCGTCGTGCTGATCGCCTCCGGAATGATCATCTGGCAGCAGTATTTCGGTGCCTACACCACCATCGAGCAACAGCGTTGGGGGCTGCTGGTCCATTCGATCGCAGCCATTGTCGCGATCTGCGTCTGGATCGTGCACGTCTATGCGGCAATCTGGGTTCGCGGCACGATCAGCGCGATGACGCGCGGCACCGTCACCGGCGGCTGGGCGTGGCGGCATCACCGCAAATGGCTGCGCGAACTGGTTTCCCGGAACAGGCACGGGCCCTCGGGAACGACGCCGGCGGAATGAATAAAGAAACTGCCGGTCTTCCCGGATGAACGGTTTCCGGGCATGATGCGGCAATGTCGATGGAATTCCACGTGGCCCGGCGGGTCCGTAAGGGAGCGATATGACAGGCAAGCCAGATCTGGCACCGGATCCAACGGCAATCGGTGACGTGTCCTCGCCCCCCTTCGTGCGATTGCCTGAACCTTCCACGCTTTTTGCCGATCGCGCAGCGCGCTTGCGCCAGTTCGCGGAACTCAGTCCGCTCAAGCCCTATCTCACTTTCGTTGCGGCGCTCACCGAGGCGCAAGCCCTCGTCCTGGCGAATCCGGTCCCGACCCAGCCGCCGGATCCGGAGGCGATCGGCCGTGCGCAGGAGTTCGGCATGCCCCTGATCGACCGCGACAAGGCCGCGGCCGACGACAGCCTCGGCCTCGTTTTCGACCGGCTTTTTGCCGAGGCCGCCGGGGTCGAAATGCCCGAGAACGCGGCTGCGGCGCTCGCGAAAGTCACCAACGCCAGCCGGCAGGAGCGGCGGGCAATGGTCGATAGGGTCTTCACCGGCAGGTTGCCGGACGACGCGATCGCCGAGCACATCTATGTGTGGTCCGGGCTTCAGGTGTATTTCTCGGCCCTGGCATCGGCTTTGGATCCCAGGGCCGCAAGGCCCGTTGCCGATGGTCTCTGTCCGATCTGCGGAAGCCTCCCCTGCTCGTCCATGGTCGTCGGCTGGACCGGTGCGCATGGCGCGCGCTTCTGCGCCTGTTCGCTGTGCAATGCGATGTGGCACTACGTGCGCATCAAATGCACCTGCTGCGGCTCCACCAAAGGCGTCGGCTACAAGGAGGTCGAGGGCGGCGACGGAGTCGTCAAGGCCGAGACCTGCGAGGAATGCCAGAGCTGGACGAAGATCATCTTCCAGCAGAAATCCTCCGGTGCCGAGCCTATTGCAGACGACGTCGGCAGCCTCGGCATCGACCTGTTGATGCGGTCGGAACCTTATCGGCGTGGGGGCTTCTCGCCGCTGCTCGCCGGGCTGTGAGGCGTACTATGGAGCAGAGAAATAACGAGTTCCTGGATGACGGCACGCAGGCAAGCCTGCGCCGGCTTCCGGCGGTCGATCAGGTGCTGCAGACGGAACAGGCCCGCGGATCGATCGAGCGGTTCGGTCGCCTGGCCATGGCCGATGCCGTGCGGCGTACGCTTGTGGCTGTGCGCGAGGAGGTGAAGGCTGGCACGTCGCCACCGTCGATGACCGTCATCGCCGAGCAGGCGGCGGTTCTGCTCGAAACCGCCGCGCGCTCCAGCCTCAGGCCGCTGTTCAATCTGACCGGCACGGTGCTCCACACCAATCTCGGCCGCGCGGTGCTGGCAGACGCGGCGATCGAGGCCGCGGCCATGGCGATGCGCGAGGCTGTGGCGCTGGAATTCGACCTCGGCACGGGCAAGCGCGGGGAACGTGATGATCACCTGCGCGCGCTCGTCTGCGAACTGACAGGCGCCGAAGACGCCACCATCGTCAACAACAACGCCGCCGCCGTCCTTCTGATGCTGAACAGCCTCGCCGCCGGCAGGGACGCGATCGTCTCGCGCGGCGAACTCATCGAAATTGGTGGCGCGTTTCGCATGCCCGACATCATGACCCGCGCCGGTGCGCGGCTGGTCGAGGTCGGAACCACCAACCGCACCCATCCGCGCGACTATGCCGACGCCATCAACGATGAAACCGGGCTGGTGTTGAAGGTCCACACCTCCAACTACCGGATCGAGGGCTTTACCCGCGAGGTCGCGGCCGCGGAACTTGCGGCGATTGCGAAGGAAAAAGGCGTCCCGCTCGTCAATGATCTGGGGTCCGGCACGCTCGCCGATCTCGAGGCCTTTGGCCTGGCGCACGAGCCGACGGTACGCGAGGCGGTGGCCGAGGGCGCCGATATCGTCACCTTTTCCGGCGACAAGCTTCTGGGCGGACCGCAGGCGGGTTTTATCGTCGGGCGCCGCGACCTGATTGCGCGGATCAACAACAACCCGATGAAGCGGGCTTTGCGGGTCGACAAGATCAGGCTCGCCGCCCTCGAAGCGACGCTGAAGCTCTATCGTGATCCAGGCCGGCTTGCCGAGCGCCTGCCGACGATGCGCTTTCTGTCACGACCGGCCGACGAAATCAGGGCGCTCGCGACGCGCCTGGCCCCTGCCCTGCAACCGGCGCTGGGGGCGGCTTTCGATGTGAGCGTTATCGACTGCCAAAGCCAAATCGGCTCCGGCGCCCTGCCGCTGTCGACCATCGCCAGCGCCGGGCTTGCGGTCACGCCGACGGACGGAAGCGGCATGAGGCTTACCGGCCTCTCGGCCGCGCTGCGACGGCTGCCAATGCCGGTGATCGGCCGGGTCGAGCGCGGCGCGCTCATCCTCGATCTGCGCTGTCTGGAGGACGAGGAGCGCTTCCTCACCAATCTCTCCGGCCTCCCCGCGGAAATGGGCAGGTCCACCGAAGATGCGGATCGCTGATCTCTTCACCCGCAAGCCGAAGACGGACAAGGTCGCAGACGCGATGCAGAGCGCTCTCGATGCCGCAAAGGCCGGAGACTACGCGACAGCGCTCTCCATCTGGGAGCCGCTTGCGCGGGACGGCTACGCCCGCGCGCAGAACAATATCGGCGCCTGCTTTGCCGGCGGGCTCGGCGTCGAGCGTGACGCCGGCCTTGCACTGCGCTGGTTGACGCTGTCGGCAGAGGCTGGCGATCCGTCCGGCCAGCGCAACCTGGCATCGCTGCTCTTCAATGGCCAGGGCGCCGAACCGGACTATGCGGAAGCCGCACGGCTCTACCGCCTTGCCGCCGAGCAGGGCGATGCGCAGGCACAGGACATGCTGAGCTGGATGCTGCTCGAAGGTGAAGTCGTCGCCGCCGATCCGGTCGAGGCACGGCTTTGGGCTTTGAAGGCAGCGGAAGGCGGCGTCCCGGCCGCAATGACGCGGCTCGGCATGATTTTTCACAATGCGCTCGGCATTTCGCGCGACGCGGAGGCGGCCGCCTCCTGGTGGAGAAAGGGCGCAGAGGCGGGAGACGCCGACGGTCAGGCCATGCTGGGCGCGGCCCTGCACCTCGGCACCGGCATCGAACGCGATCCGGTTTCGGCCTACCTCTGGCTGCTACGCGCTGAAAGAGGCGGCAGCAAGCTTGCCGCGCCGTTCATGAAGGCGGCGCGCGACGCGCTGACCGATGACGAGCGGCTGATCGTCGAAGCGGACGCCGGAAGGCCTGACCCGCCATGATTATCGGAACGGCAGGTCATATCGACCACGGCAAGACATCGCTGGTGAAGGCGCTGACGCAGGTCGACACCGATCGCCTCAAGGAGGAGAAAGCCCGCGGCATCTCGATCGACCTCGGCTTCGCCTACCTGCCGCTGCCTGAAAACCCAGAGGCGATCCTCGGGTTCGTCGATGTTCCGGGGCATGAGAAATTCATCCACACGATGCTGGCGGGTGCGGCCAGCATCGATTTCGTCATGCTGGTGGTCGCCGCCGACGACGGCGTGATGCCGCAGACGCGCGAACATCTGGCGATCGTCGATCTGCTCGGCATTCGCCAGGGCGTGGCGGTGATCACCAAGAGCGATCTCGTGGCGCCCGAGCGCATCGCCGAGGTTGAGGTGGCGATCCGCAACGAACTGAGCGCAACGGGATTGGACGCCATTCCGATCATGGCGGTGTCGACCCGCACGGGCGAAGGCGTGCCGCAATTGCAGGTGGCGCTGGCGCAGGCCGCGCGCGGCTTCGAGCATCGCCGCGCCGCCGGACGCTTCCGCCTCGCCGTCGACCGCTCCTTCACCATCCAGGGTGTCGGCACGGTGGTCACCGGCTCGGTGCTTTCCGGCAGGGTCAGGGTAGGCGACCATATGATCGTCAGTCCTTCAGGAAAAGCGGTGCGGGTCCGCTCGTTGCACGCGCAGAACCGCCAAACCGAAACGGGCCAGGCCGGTGACCGCTGCGCGCTCAATCTCGCAGGCGACGGCATCTCGAAGGCGGAGATCGGTCGTGGCGATATGGTGGTCTCCCCCACCCTCCATGCTCCTACCGGCCGCATCGACGCGACATTGCGGCTCCTGCCGTCGGAACGAAAGTCGCTTGGCCAGTGGTTTCCAGCGCGCCTGCACCATGCCTCGACGGAGGTCGGCGCGCGCATTGTGCTTCTGGGAGACAAGGATCTGCGGCCCGGGACCGAGAGCCGCGTTCAACTGGTTCTGGATCGCCTCATCGCCGCGGCCGCCGGCGACCGCTACGTCATCCGCGACGTCTCGGCCCGGCGCACCATCGGCGGCGGGCGCTTCCTCGACCTGCGCGCTCCGCAGCGCAAACGGCGACGCCCGGAGCGTGTGGCGCAGCTTTCAGCCCATGCGATCGACGACCCGGTTGCAGCGGCACGGGCGCTGCTTTCAATCGAACCATACCACCTGGATGCTTCGACTTTCCTGCGGGACCGTGCCCTGCCCGAGGATACCGCGGCCTTTGCGCAGACGCTCGGTACCGTCGTGCTACCGTGCGGCTCATCGGCGCTCCTGATGCTGCCGGAGCCGTGGCGAGAATTCCGTGCAGCGCTCCTGGAGCGGCTTGCCTTGTTCCACGCCGCCAATCCCGACCTTGCCGGCATGGGGCTGGAGCGCTTGCGGCTGGTGCTGCAGCCGCGCTTGCCCGCCCCTGCCTTCCGCGCCGCGGTTTCCGTGCTGCTCGCCGAAGGGCCGGTCGCGCTCGACGGCGTCTGGCTGCGGCTCAGCAGTCATGAGGCGACGATGAGCGCTGCCGATGAGTTGCTCTGGCACCGATTGCTGCCGCTCATCGGTGAAGAGACGCGTTTCCGGCCACAGCGCGTGCGTGATATCGCCGGGCTGCTGGGTGAACGCGAAGCCGACATCCGCCGCCTGCTGAAACTGGCAAGCCGCATGGGCCGGGTGCACGAGGTGGCGCAGGATCGCTTCTTCCTGCGGGACACGATCGCGGAAATGATCGGCATCGTCGCGGAAATGGACGCGAGCATCGACAGCGGCTGGTTCACGGCCGCCGGCTTTCGCGATCATGTCGACAGCGGGCGAAAGGTGGCGATCCAGATCCTCGAGTTTTTCGACCGCAGCGGCGTAACGGTACGGCGCGGCGACCGGCGAAGGCTCAATCGCCAGAAACTGGACTTGTTCGGCGATCTGACGCAGGTTGGCGGGATTGGAAGAGACTCGTTCCCGGTGGGGCGTCCGGACTTCAAATCCGGGAGGGGCTGTTAGACGGTCTTTGGTGGGTTCGACTCCCATTCTCTTCCGCCAGACCTCCAGACCTGAATCGGAATCCCTTCCACGCGCAAAATTGAATACCTTGAGCTCGGCGCCGTGGCGGCCGCCGCGCAACGATCCGGCGCGCCGCCCGCTTTCGGCATTGCGGAGCATCGACAAGTCAGTGCGGATCGCACCGGCCGTTGCCTCCGCCATCGTCTGACGTGACCCGCTTAAATCATCTATCGCCCGGCGCGGCTGCAGCTGGACCTTCGTGCCTTGATGCGCAGGGCGGTCGGCGTCGAGCCGAAGTTCGCACGGAACTTTCTGCAGAAGTGCGAACTGCTCTCGAAACCGACCTCGAGCGCGATCTCGATCAGGGATTTGGACGTGCGCTCGACCAGCAGCAACGCCTTCTTCATGCGGATCTTCTCATAGGCAGTCGCAGGAGAGATCCCGGTCTTGTTGTGGAAGACCCGTTCCAGCTGGCGCCGTGAAAGTCCGACTTTCTCCGCAATCGTTTCGATGCCGACCTTCTCTTCGATGTGTTGTTCCATGCACAACAAGGCGGCCTTGATCCGAGCATCGTCATGCGTCGGCAGCAAGATCGGCATCCGGCTCTGCAATTCGCTGCCCTCGCGCCGGCGCTCGACCTGAAGGATTTCGAGAGCGTTTCGCTCCGGACCTTCTCCGACGTGGCGGCGAACCAGCAGCGCGGCCAGGTCGGCGACCGCACTGCCGCCTGCACAGGTGATGGTGCCCCTATCCTCGACAAACAACCGTTGAGAGGTCAATCGGATTGCCGGATGGCGTGCCTTGAACTCGGCGTGGTGGAGCCAGCTCACGCAAGCGAGACGGTCCTTCAGCAGCCCCGCGCCGGCAAGAATGAAGCTGCCGGTGCAGACCCCGACGATCCTGACCTTCTTCCGGGACGCTTGATGCAGAAAGGCGACCGTTTCGCGATCGAGCGGCTCCTCGACATCAAGCAGGCCGCCGATGACGGCGATGTAGTCGAAGCGTTCCGGATTTCCGAGCCTGGTGGTCGGCGACACCTGAACCCCGCTACTCGACTTGATCATGTGCGGCGTGGCGCTGATAACCTCCCAATCGCACAGCACGCGGCCGGAGCGATCGTCAACGTCGCTGGCAAGCCTGAGGGTGTCGATGAACAGGGAGAAGGCGCTCAATGTAAAATGCCGAGCAAGGACGAACCCGACCCTGAGCGTTGCCCCCCTGGACTTCTGTTCGTCCCTGTCGGACGCCCGCTGGTTAGCCACGACCTGTCCGATGCCGCGTTCAAACATCTCAGCTCCCTTTCCCAACCCGCCCGGCAGGATCGCACGATATGGCCCGACCTCCGCTTTCCCGGAAAACAGGTCACCAAGGCCTGCCGCCAACGCCAATTCCGGCTCAATCCTGTCCCGGCAGGATATGGGCGGCCTCGGGGCGCCAGGAGACCCACACCTGTGCTCCCGGAGAATGGTCAATCTTCTCCAGTTCATCATGGCTTTTCTGCGCCTTCAGTTCCAGAGCGCCTGCGGCATTCTCCAAGTGAATGATCGCGGTCGCGCCGACGAACTCCTCGCCCACCACTGATGCCCGCACCGAATTGTAGTCATTCGTCGGCTTTTCGCTGCTGAGGTGGACCCGATCGTCCGACACCACAAAGGTCGCCCGGTCCCCCTTGCTGAGCGGCGTCGTGGCATTGGACGAGACGACGAAGTCACCGGCGGGTGTAGCGATCTTCACGGACGCGCCATCGACGCCCGAGACGGTGCCGCTGAAGATATTGTTCGACCCCAGGAATTCCGCAACGAACCGCGTGCGCGGCGCGCGGTAGATTTCCTGCGGGTTGCCGATCTGCTCGATCCGCCCGCGGCTCATGATCACGACGCGATCGGCCATCGAGAATGCCTCGGATTGGCTGTGCGTGACGTAGACGAAGGTGATGCCAAGTTCGCGCTGCAGATTGGACAGCACCGTCTGCATGCGCACCTTCAGATGGGCGTCGAGCGCCGACAACGGCTCGTCCAGCAGCAGGATCTCCGGTTCCGTCACCAGCGAACGGGCGAGCGCGACGCGCTGGCGCTGACCACCGGAAAGATGCGCGACGTTGCGGTCGGCGAACTCGGTGATCTGCATTCGCTCCAGCCAGGTGTCGACCCGCTTGCGGCGCTTGGATTTCTCCAGCCCGCGCATGCGCAGAGCAAACTCCACATTCTCCCGTACCGTCAGGAAGGGGAAGAGCGCGAGGCTTTGCCACACCATCGGCGTATCGCGCCGCCAGGTCGGCAGGTCGTTGATGCGCTTGCCGGCAAGGCGGATCTCGCCTTCGCTCGGGGCCTCCAGCCCCGCCAGCATGCGCAGCGTCGTGGTCTTGCCGCAACCGCTGGAGCCCATGATGGCAAGGAACTCACCCTTGTGGATTTCGAAGTCCGTCCGTTCGACCGCGAGGAATGCGCCGAACCGCTTGACGACGCCGTCGAAGACAACGAGAGCCTTGTCGTTCATGATATCTGTACTCCGGCAGTTTCGGCGGTCACTTTAGGCGCACCGCTGCGTTTCATGAGAAGAACCTGGGCAAGGATCACCAGCGTCATCGAGACGATGAAGACGAAGGTGCCGATGACGTTGATGCGGGGACTGACCTGGCCCTGCAGGAAGCCGAGCACCTTGACCGGCAACGTCTCGTTGAGGCCCGAGACGAACCAGGCAACGGCGAACTCGTCGAAGGACACCGCCATCGTGATGAACAGTGCCGCGAAGATCGCCGGCTTGCAGAACGGGATGATGACATGCCGCATCGCCATCCATTCCGACGCACCGAGGTTCCATGCCGCAGACTCCAGCGACGGATCCATCTGCGACAGGCGCAACCGCACGATTGCCATGGCGAAGGGCGCACACATCACCACATGGGCGATGATGACCGAATGGATGGCGCCGGAGAGGCTGACGTTCGACAGGAAGGCCAGCATGGCAAGGCCGAGGATAACCACCGGAATGGTGGGCGGCAGGAGCGCCAGCGCGACATAGAGCGACTTACCGAAGAACCTGTAGCGGAAGTCGGTATAGGCGGCGCCGAAGCCGATCGCCGTGGCCAGGACCGACACCACCGCGCCTGCTATCAGCGTGTTACGCAGTCCTTCCCAGACCAACGGATCGTTGGCCACCGCTTCGTACCAGATGGTCGAGAAGCCACCGAGCGGAAGCGAGGGGAACCGGTCGACATTGAACGAGAAGACGAAACTTGCGCCGATCGGTGCAAAGACGAAAGCGAAGGCCAGCAACAGGTAAAGCTTCAATGCCCAGTCGATCAGGCGGTTGCGGTTGAAGGTCATCGTCCGCGCTCCTTGTAGGCGTAGTTGACCAATGCGAAGGCGACGGCCAGCAGCGTTGCGATCATGATCAGGGCAATCACCGCCGCCCGCGGCCACTGCTGGCCCGACTTGGTCGTGTCCGTGATCAGGATGGAAAGGGTCGGCGGGTCGCCGCCGCCCAAATAGAGCGGGCTGACGAAATCGCCGAAGGTCAGGATGAAGCAGAACAGCGCAGCGATCACGAGACCGACCCGTGCCGCGGGGACGATGACCTCGAAAACGGTGCGCAGCCGGCCGCAGCGCAAGTTGTGCGCCGCCTCGATCAAGGTTCTGTCGACGAAGATCAGGCTGAAAAGCTGCAGCAGCACAACCAGCGGCAGGCTCAGCGTCAGGTAGCCGACCATGACTCCGAAGGTGGAGTTGAGCATCCCGAACGGCCCGAGCCCGACCTTGGCAAACAGCGCGTTGAAGATGCCGTTGTCGGACAGGAAGATCTGCCAGGAGTAGATACGCACCAGGTAGCTGGTGAAGAAGGGTATCACCATCAGAAACACGGCCCAGCGCCGTGCGGTGTCCGAAAGTTTGTAGGCGATCGCATAGGCGCAGGGAAAGGCAACCGCGCTGGTGATGATGGCAGCCGCCGTAGCGAGCGCGAAGGTCCGCAGATAGGCATCCCAGAAGACGCCGCGCGAGAGCATCCAGACCCAGTTGACGGTGTCGAAGTTCGGCTCCATGCGGAAGTTCCGGACCGTCCAGAAACTGAGAGCGATCAGGAACAACAATGGCGCGAGAAAGAACATGACCTGCCAGACGAGCATCGGCAGTGAGAAGGTCAGACCATAGAGAGTTATTGATTTCCGCATCGTGTAGTCCCACGTCCATGCGACTGCACGGCCAGCACCGCGCAGGATTGCCGGAAAGAACGGGCGGGCCCCGAGGCCCGCCCTGACGAGTGTCGGCAGTTATGCAGGTCTGGTGGCGCTACGCGCTCTTGTACTCGGACCAGAAGTCGTTCCAGGTCTCGAGGCTCTGCTGCACGGGCAACTGCCGGTACTTGATGCGGCCGTTGCGGATCAGGTCCATCGCGTTGCTCTCATTGAGCAGCATTCCCTGGCGCTTGGCCTCTTCCGGCGTTTCCACGGCCAGCAGTTCCCAGCCCTTCTTGTTCGGGATCAGGCAAGGATAGGCGGCCATGTTGGCCGACTTCACCTGGCCCTTGGCCGAGGTGATGTACTGGATCCACTTCTTGGCAAGATCGGCCTTCTGCGAGCCCTTGCCGATGGAGAAGGATTCGGTGAACTGGAGACCGCCTTCCTCCGGGATGACGCTGCGTACCTTGGCGCCGCCCTTTTCAAGGGCACCGGTGATCCAGTCGCCGATGCCGGCCATGACCAGCATCTGTCCGTTCTGCAGCGACGAGAAGGTGCCGCCGTAGTCGAAGAAACCGCCGATCTGCGGGCGCAGCGTCTTGGTTACTTCCTGCACCTTTTCCCAGGCGGCTTCGTCGATGTCATAGGGAGAGGCGTTGCCGTTGAGCAGGCTGATCTGGCCGAGGTTGGGCAGGTGCCAGTCGAAATGGCCGACCTTGCCCTTCAGCTTCTCGTCCCAGTAGACCTTGTAGGTCGAGGCCTCCTTCTCGGTGATCGCCTCGGTGTTGTAGGCAACCCCGAGGAAGCCGAAGCGGGTGATCACCGAATAGAGCTTGCCATCCTGCCAGTGGCCGGGGAATTGCTGGAACTCCGGAAAGAATTCGTCGAAGGCGTAGTCCTTCGGGTCGAGTTCCTCGATGTAGCCGGCAGCGTTGAGCTGCTGGACGTACTCGGCATCGGAGAGGATGATGTCGAAGGTGCCGGGAGGCGACTGGGCGATCAGGCCCAGCATGTTGTCGCCGCCGGTATAGTATTTGGGCTTGAACTTGACGTTGTTCTCCGCCTCGAATTCCGCGACGACGTCGGGTTCGGCATGGCCGTACCAGGCCAGCATCGTCAGTTCGGTCGGCGCCGCGAAAGCAAGGCGGCTCAGGTAGGGTGTAGCCAAAATCCCGCCGCCCACGACGGCGGTAGTCTTCAGAAATTCACGCCGGGTACGGCGCTCCGACGGTATAACCTTGACGCTCATTCCATTCCCCTCCCGTTTGTTATGGAGAGAAGCGTATCAGCGTCCATGCATTTGAAAAATTAATTCTCATAATTTTTGCATTTGCTTTTCTTATCGACGATCGAGCTCCGAATGACGGCTCCGCGGGGACGAGGAAACGCCTGCTTCGTCAAGCCGCGAGATGATGTGGTTGACCAGCCCGATACCGGCGTCGGACAGACGCGGGTGTTTGTAGAAAAGACCAACACGAATCTCGGCGAGCGGCGGGAGGCCGTCGCGCTCATCGAGGGCGCGCATGCCCGGAAGCATCGTATACTGCGTCAGCGCGCTGACACCCAGGCCGTTCACCACGGCATTCTGAAGGCCGGCGATGCCAGAGCCGGTATAGGCGACGCGCCAGCGGATCTGCGCGTCGTCCAGCGCCTGGATCATCCTTGCACGATAGGCGCAGCCTTCGGGATGTGCTGCAAGGCAAATGCCGATGGCCGGATCGAAACTGACATCTGCCGCCGCCGCCCAGATCGGTCGCTCGATCCACGACCGCGACAGATATTGCGCGCGCTCTCCGTTGACCATGGCCACCGCTATGTCGAGTTCATCGGCGTGCAGCCGGTCGAGGATCTCGGCGCTCCACCCGCAATGCAGTTCGAGCGATATGTCCGTATGCTGGCGGGTGTACTCCGTGATCACGCCCTGCAGGAAGGCCACCGCATAGTCGTTGGGAAGGCCGACGCGGATGACCCCGGCGATTTTTGACCGGTCGAAATAGGAGGCGACCTCGTCGTTCAGCCGCAAGATCTCGCGCGCATAGCTCAAGAGCATCTCCCCCTCGCTGGTCAGGAGCAGCGTGCGGCCGACCTGCTTGATGATCGGGGAACCCACAAGCTCCTCAAGCCGCCTGATCTGCAGCGAGATGGCCGGTTGCGTTCGCCCAAGCGCTTCGCCCGCCTTGGTGAAGGCGCCGAGGTCGATGACCGAGACGAAGGTTCGCAGAAGGTCTGTCTGGAAGTTGACGATGTTGCGCACGGATTTGAATTTCTCATGTAACGATGACGATTATAAATTTCCCATATTCTCCGGCAAGCAGCAATTATTCCTCTCCAACTTAGATGAGGAGATATTAATGCCAGCCGATTCCGTTTTCGCCGCCGAACTGCCCTGGCCGGATTACGACGCCAAGGTGCGGGACGGCTCCGTTCCGATCCTGATCCCGATCGGTTCGATGGAACAGCACGGCCATCACATGCCGATGCATGTCGACGTGCTGCTGCCGGTCGAGTTCGCCCGGCGTGTCGCAGGCCAGGTTGGCGCGCTGGTGGCCCCGCCGTTCACCTATGGCTACAAGTCTCATCAGAAGTCCGGCGGTGGCAATCACCTGCCGGGAACGACGAGCCTCGATGGCGCCACGCTGGTTGCTGCGCTGCGCGACGTCATCAAGGAATTCGCACGCCACGGCGTCCGGAAAATATGCCTGGTCAACGGCCACTTCGAGAACTCCTGGTTCATCATCGAGGGAATCGATCTGGCACTGCGTGAACTGCGCTGGAGTGGCATCGACGACATGAAGATCGTGGTGCTTTCCTATTGGGACTTCGTCGACAAGGCGACGATTGCAAAGCTCTATCCGGACGGCTTTCCCGGCTGGGACATTGAACACGGCGGCGTGCTGGAGACGTCGCTGATGCTGGCGCTGCATCCGCACATGGTGCATCTCGAGCGCGCCATCGACCATCCGCCCGCCAGTTTCCCCCCCTACGACGTCTATCCGCCGAAGCCCGAATGGACGCCAAAGTGCGGCACGCTCTCCTCGCCCAAGCAGGCCTCCGAGGAAAAGGGCCGGATCCTTCTCGACGTCTGCGTAGACGGTATCGTCAAGGCGCTGCGGACTGAGTTCCAGGGCTGACGGGTTCCGTCTGAATGCCACAGAGCGGGCCAGCAGTTGTCTCTGCTGGCCCGCTCTGTTTCGAGGCGCTTAGTTGCGGATGATGTTGTGCTCCGGGCCGAACGGGAAGCCGGTGATGTTCTCGGCGCCGTCCTCCTGGACGATCAGGATGTCGTGCTCGCGATAACCGCCAGCACCGGGCATGCCTTCCGGCAGCATCACCATCGGCTCCATCGAGACCACCATGCCGGGTTCCAGAACCGTGTCGATGTCCTCGCGCAGTTCCACGCCCGCCTCGCGACCATAGTAATGAGAGAGCACGCCGAAGGAGTGGCCATAGCCGAACGAGCGGTACTTCAAGAGGTCCCACTCGCGGTACATCTCGTTGAGCTCGATGGCGATGTCCTTGCAGCGCGCACCCGGCTTGATCAGCTCGAGGCCGCGGCGATGGACGGCGACGTTCTTCTCCCAGATGTCGAGACTGGCGTCGTCGACGTGGTCGCAGAACAGCGTCCGCTCCAGCGCCGTGTAGTAGCCGAAGATCATCGGGAAGGTGTTGAGCGACAGGATATCGCCCGACTGCACGATGCGGTTGGTCACCGGGTTGTGGGCGCCGTCGGTGTTCATGCCGGACTGGAACCAGGTCCAGGTGTCCATCAGCTCGACGAAGGGGAACGACTTGGCGATCTCGCGGATCATCGCGTTGGTCGTGGCGATCGCGACCTCGTGCTCCGGCACGCCGGCCTTGACGGCGGCCACGCAGGCCGCACCGCCGATGTCGCAGACGCGGGTGCCCTCGCGGATCAGCTTCTGCTCTTCAGCTGACTTGATCGTCCGCATCCACATCGACGGCTGACTGACGTCAACAAACTCGACGCCCGGCAGCGCCGCTTCGAGCGTGCGGCGGAAATCGAGCGTGACGTGGTCGAACTCGATGCCGATGCGCTTGGCACCCGGAGTAAGCTGCCGCACGGCCTGATAGAAATTGTCCCGGCGCCAGTCCGAGTAGGTGATGTTGTCGCCGAAGCTGCGGCGCCAGGGCTGGCCGCCGTCAATGCCTGCCGAGATCGTAGTGGCGTTGTTGTGGTCGATGACCATCCCGTATTTGCGGCCGAAATAGCAATAGAGCCAACCGGAATAGTAGTTGATGCAGTGATAGGAGGTGAACAGTGCCGCATCGACATTGTTTTCGGCCATCCAGCGACGCACGTCGTCCTGTCGGCGTTTCATTTCACCATCAGAGAACGGCGAATACTCCTTTTCGCCGTTGTGCCATTTCATCACGTGCAGCATGTCGTCCATCATTGCATTCCTCCATCGCTCAGGACCGAATGATGTCAACGTTACAGAGGAAGGCTACATCAGCAAAATTTATTCATATCATGACGTCATTTGGAAAGTTTATATTCAAGCGTCAGTCTGCCCTTCGCGCGCGAGAGGCTGGAAGGCGCCAACGTAAAAGGCTGCGAAATACCACCATTTAAGAAACAAATTAGGTTTGGCCCTCAACGGCCTGTACCGTGGCAGCGGAAAACAGCTCGGGAGAGCGGAAATGACTGGCGATGTGCTCGGCAAAATGGCGCTCCACTTTGGCAGCCGGTTGTCGTTCGGCGCGGCCCGGCGGACGTCATTCGAGTGGCTTGGGTTGTTTTTCCATCGGAAGGCCGACGAACAGGAGGAGACCGGCGCCGAGATCGACAGTTCGCCGATCTTCATCTGCGGAATCGGCAGACCGGTCTATGTTTACCCTGGGCGGCGAAATCCGTCCTTGCACGCCAAACCCGAAGAGCAGCGAATCGAGGCGCATTTGCTCTGAACGACGCGGCGGGGACTATCTTGCAAACGTGTCCGACTTGATGTTGGCGCGGTTCGCAAGATAGCCACCTGATGTGACCATGGTGCTGTGCCGCAGGCTGGGCGGATGCGCGACGGCGGGTTGGTGCTTCAGCAGGCCAGGTCCGCCACCACCGCGTCGAGGATCAGCATGCCGGCGGGCGTGCAGCGCAGGCGGGAATTGCCCAGGCGCTCGATGAAGCCGTGGTCGATCAGGAACTGTTCGCGGTCGGGGTCCGGGCCTTGGCCCGACAGCATCTGCCAGCGGGCGAGATCGACGCCCTCGGTGAGCCGCAGCCCCATCAGCAGCAGTTCGTCGGCCTGTTCCGACAGCTCAAGCACCTCCTGGTCGACCATGCCGTGGCCGTTTTCCTCAACCCGCGAGAGCCAGGTCTCGGGGTGGCGCTCGGTCGCGGTGGCGATTTTTGCGCCGCCCGTGGACACGCGACCATGGGCGCCGGGACCGATGCCGACATAGTCACCATAGCGCCAGTAGGTGAGATTGTGCCGGCTTTCGGCGCCGGGGCGCGCATGGTTGGAGACCTCGTAGGCCGGCAGGCCCTCGCGCGCTGTAATCTCCTGCGTTGCCTCGTAGAGGATCGCCGACTGCTCGCCATCGGGAAGAACAAGCTTGCCGGCCTTGTGCAGACCGAAGAAGGGCGTGCCTTCCTCGAGCGTCAGCTGGTACAGCGACAGGTGGTCGACCGCATAGGAGACAGCCTGCTTCAGCTCCGCATCCCAGTCGGCGACTGTCTGGTTTGGTCTGGCATAGATCAGGTCGAACGACATGCGCGGGAAGATCTCGCGGGCAAGCCGGATCGCCTTGAGCGCATCGTCGACGTCGTGCAGGCGACCGAGGAACTTCAGGTCCCGGTCGTTCAGCGCCTGGACGCCGAGCGAGACGCGATTGACGCCGGCTGCGCGATAGCCGCGGAAGCGCTCCGCCTCGACGCTGGAGGGGTTCGCCTCCATGGTGATCTCGATGCCGTCAGGAGTGTGCCAGTGGCGGGCGATGCCGGACAGGATTGCGTCGACGGTCGACGGCGCCATCAAGGACGGCGTGCCCCCGCCCATGAAGATGCTGGTGACCGTGCGCGGGCCGGAAAGCCGCCGCATCGTCTCCATCTCCTTCAGGAAGGCGGCAACGAAGCGCTCCTGGTCGACCGGCTGATGGCGCACATGGCTGTTGAAGTCGCAGTACGGGCATTTGGCGGCACAGAAGGGCCAGTGCACATAGATGCCGAAACCCGGATCCAGGGGATCCGCGGTGATCGGCTGCTTCGGTGCGAACGGGGTGACCGCCGTCATGGATGGCTCAAGCCTCCAGGCAGGTTTCGACGAAGCGCTTGAACGCGCGGGCGCGATGGGAAAGCGCCTGCGTGTCGCCGGGTTTCCAGCCGTGCTTTTCTTCCGCGCTCATCTCGCCGAAGGTGGTCTCGAAGCCTTCCGGCTGGAAGACCGGATCATAGCCGAAGCCCTGCGTGCCGCGCGGTGGCCAGATGACGGTGCCCTCGATCTCGCCGCGGAACAACTCGGTGTGCCCATCCGGCCAGGCGAGGCAGAGGACGGAGACGAAGCGGGCGGTTCGGTCAGCGGGTGTGTCCGCACCCTTCTCCACGAGCGCTGTTTCCACCTTCTCCATGGCCATGGAAAAATCGCGGCTGCCATCTTCCTTCTCCGCCCAGTTGGCGGTGTAGACGCCGGGGGCGCCACCGAGCGCGTCGATCACCAGCCCGGAATCGTCGGAAAGTGCCGGCAGGCCGGCGGCCTTCGCCGAGGCGAGCGCCTTGATCGCGGCATTTTCCTCGAAGGTGGTGCCGGTCTCGTCCGGCTCGATGAAGTTCAGATCGGCGGCCGACTTGGCTTCGAACCCGAGCGGGCCGATCAGGTCGCGGATCTCCCGGATCTTGCCGGCATTGTGGCTGGCGACGATGATCGTCCGGGTGTCGAGCTTGCGCATATCGTTTCCTGTCAGGTCAGGCCCCAGAGGCCGGGTTCGGCGCATTCGAGGCTGTTTCCGGCGGGATCGCGGAAATAGATGGAGCGGGCGCCGGTCGGCCAGCGGAAATCGGCCTCGATGGCGATTCCTGCTTCTTTGAGCTTTTCCGCCCAGAAATCAAGATCGCTGGCGGGAGCGCGAAAGCAGACATGCCCCTGCCCGGTCGTGCCGTGGACGGGTACCGGCAAGGATTGCGGCGGCGGTGGGACGACCGTTTCCCTCGGGTTGAAGATCAAAAGCACGCCGGGGCCGCAGCGGAAGAAGACGTGGCGGTTCGCATGCCGGCTGATCTTCTCCAGTCCGAGCAGGCCCCCGTAGAAAGCCTCCGCCGCATCGAGGTTTTCGGCGTAGAGGGCCGTTTCGAGGATGCCCTGAAGGGCTGGTTTCGTGTCAGGCATTGCGTTCGCCTCTCACTCTCCCCGTCCCTGCAAACGCAGGCCCTTCTCCCGCTCGCGGGGAGAAGGTGCCCGAAGGGCGGATGAGGGGCAAGGGCGAAATGCAACGTCTCTCACGCCGGCGCGCGAAGCCGTCAGGCGATCGCCTGTTTTTGCAGCTCGACCAGTTCGGCGATGCCGCTCTTGGCCAGCGCCATAAGGCTTGCGAATTCCTCCTCGGTGAACGGTTTGCCCTCAGCCGTGCCCTGGATCTCGACGATGCCGCCTGTGCCGGTGATGACGAAATTGGCGTCCGTCTCGGCCGCAGAGTCTTCGAGATAGTCGAGGTCGATCACCGACTGGCTGGCGAAAATGCCGCAGGAGATCGCGGCGACGTGGTCCTTCAGAACCTTGTCGACCTTGATCATCCCGCGCGTTTCCATCCATTTCAGGCAGTCGTACAACGCGATCCAGGCGCCGGTGATGGAGGCGGTGCGCGTGCCGCCATCGGCCTGGATGACGTCACAGTCGATGGTGATCTGTTTTTCGCCGAGCGCGGTCAGGTCGACCACGGCGCGCAGCGACCGGCCGATCAGGCGCTGGATTTCCTGGGTGCGGCCGCCCTGCTTGCCGGCCGCCGCCTCCCGCCGCATGCGCTCGCCAGTGGCGCGCGGCAGCATGCCGTATTCGGCCGTGACCCAGCCCTTGCCGCTGTTGCGCAGCCACGGCGGCGTCTTTTCTTCAAGGCTCGCCGTGCACAGCACATGCGTATCGCCGAACTTCACCAGACAGGAGCCCTCCGCGTGCTTGGAATAATTGCGCTCGAAGGAAACCTTGCGCATCTGGTCGGTTTTTCTGCCTGACGGCCGCATCGCGAACTCCGTGTCGTGTCCTTGTCTGGCGATGCTTCTAAACGACTTCGCCGGGAGAGGAAATCGTCGAGTTGGCCGATTTCCGGGAATTTCGTTCACGCGGCGCGTCCCCGGGCGGTCGCATTTGCCCTTGTCTGCAAGTGGACCGGGTCATTATAGTTCAATGGGCAAAGGGAAACGTTGACCGGCATGGTATTGAGACACTCTGCGGAGACTGACATTCACAAAAAGCTGGACGAGCGTTCCGGCGAGATTTTCCGCCGGATCGTCGAGAGCTATCTGGAGCATGGCGAGCCGCTCGGGTCTCGGAATCTTTCCCGCATCCTGCCGATGTCACTGTCGCCGGCTTCCGTGCGCAACGTCATGAGCGACCTGGAGACGCTCGGGCTGATCTATTCGCCCCACGTCAGTGCCGGGCGGCTTCCCACCCAGCTGGGCCTTCGATTTTTCGTCGACGCCTTCATGCAGGTGGGCAACATCTCAGACGAGGATCGCGCCTCGATCGCCCGGCACGTTCATCGACCGGTGCACGGACAGAGCATCGAGACGATGATGGGTGAGGCAAGCCAGGTGCTTTCCGGCATGTCGCGCGGCGCCGGGATCGTGATCACCGCGAAGAACGATTCGGTGCTCAAGCACGTCGAGTTCATCCGGCTGGAGCCGACCAAGGCGCTGGTCGTGCTGGTCGGCGAGCATGACCAGGTCGAAAACCGCATCATCGAGCTGCCGGCCGGCACGACCAATTCACAGCTGAACGAAGCGGCGAACTTTCTCAATGCGCACCTCGCCGGCAGTACGATCCACGAGGCTCGCACCCAGCTCGAACGGTTGCGCCGCGAGGTGCGCCAGGAATTGGACCTTCTGTCACAGGACCTGGTCGAACGCGGGCTTGCAGTCTGGTCGGGTGGGATCGACGAGAGCAAGCCGACGCGGTTGATCGTGCGCGGCCGCGCCAACCTGCTCGAAGGGCTGGCCGGCATCGAAGATGTCGATCGGTTGAGGATGCTGTTCGATGACCTGGAGAAGAAGGACAGTCTGATAGAGCTCCTGAACCTCGCCGAGGCCGGGTCGGGTGTGCGCATCTTCATCGGCTCCGAGAACAAGCTGTTCTCGCTGTCCGGCTCTTCATTGATTGTGGCGCCATACCGCGACAGCGACGAGCGCATCATCGGCGCGGTCGGGGTGATCGGGCCAACGCGACTGAACTATTCCCGGATCGTGCCGATGGTCGACTACACGGCACAACTGATGTCGCGGTTGTCGCGTTGACACAAAGGCCGGTTCTGCAAGTTTGTCGAACAAGCCTTGATTTTTTCGATCCGAAGCTCGATATCCGCCTCAACTCCCTCTCATTGTCCGCGCAACTTGAAAGGCGCGCGGACGGCTGGGAGGGAACATGAGCGCCGCGCATCCGCCGGATGGGCAGGGTCGCTTTGGCCGATCAACCTGTGCATGGCCTGGGGTATTGCAATCCCGCGCGATGCACGCGATTTCTCAATCCGGAGAAACCAATGACCGACGATACCAGCAAACACGGCCCCGAAGCCGCAAATGACGAGGCCGAGACCGCCGCTGTGTCGCCCGAGAACAACGAAGCCGGCGCGCAGGCGGCAGAGGCCGATCCGATCGCGTTGCTACGGGCGGAAAACACCGACCTTCGCGACAAGTATCTGCGCCTTGCCGCCGAGATGGACAATCTTCGCCGTCGCACCGAGCGCGACGTCAAGGACGCTAAGTCCTACGCCATCGCAGGCTTTGCCCGCGATATGCTGGGCGTTTCCGACAATCTGCGCCGCGGTCTGGAGGCAGTTCCCGCCGAGGCGCTGGAAGCCGATGAGACCGGACTGAAGGCGCTGATCGAAGGGGTGGAAATGACCGAGCGGTCGATGCTGGCGGCGCTCGAGCGCCACGGCGTGCGCAAGCTGGAGCCGATCGGCGAGAAGTTTGACCCGCATTTCCACCAGGCGATGTTCGAGGTGCCCAACACCGAGGTGCCGAACGGCACCGTCGTCCAAGTCATTCAGGACGGCTACACCATCGGTGAGCGCGTGCTTCGCCCGGCCATGGTCGGCGTCTCCAAGGGTGGCCCGAAGGCGCCGGCAAACGGTGGCGACAGCCCCGAGCAAGGCTGAACGATCAAGCCTCCGGCATGAACAGGATGAAAGCCCGGCGCTTCGGCGCCGGGCTTTTTTTGTTAGCCGTGTCGCAATGAGTTCCGAAAGGATGCGTCTCGCGAGGCTCCGCGAGGTCTCCTTTCATCGATCCCACAGGCAGGATGAAAGGCCTGTTCCGACCGAGCGTGGAGCGTTACTCTCAGATCTGGTGCACCCCCGTGCCGTCGAATGGCCGCGGAAAAGGGAGGCTTGGAATGAAACAGCCGCTCACCGGGATTTCGCCCATCTCCTTCTACGGCTCGGCCATCATCTCGCTCGGGCTCATCCTCTTCGCCTCCATTTTCCCCAAGGTGGCCGCAGCCCTCTTCAAGCGCGCCAATGACTGGATCATCGCCGAGCTCGGCTGGTTCTACATGCTGGCCGTCGGCGGCTTCGTGATCTTCCTGCTGTTCCTTGCCATCAGCCCGCTCGGCCGGGTCAAGCTCGGCCCTGACGAAGCCGAGCCCGACTACAGCTACAGCACCTGGGTGGCGATGCTGTTCAGCGCGGGCATGGGCATCGGCATCGTCTTTTACGGCGTTGCCGAGCCGATCATGCATTTCAGCGCCCCTCCGGATGCAGAGCCCCGCACGGCGCAGGCGGCGCGGGACGCGATGGAAGTGACCTTCTTCCACTGGGGCGTACACGCCTGGGCGATCTACGCCGTCATGGGGCTGGCGCTTGCCTATTTCGGCTACCGCAAGGATGAGCCGCTGGTCATTCGCTCGGCCTTCCGTCCGTTGCTGGGCGACCGGATCAACGGCCCGCTCGGCGACGTCATCGATATTTTTGCCGTGGTCGGCACACTGGCGGGCCTTGCCACGTCACTCGGCCTCGGCGTCGCCCAGCTCAACGCCACGGGCACCTACCTCTTCGGTCTGGCGCAGAACCTGCAGACGCAGCTCGTGCTGATCGGAATCGTTACCGGGCTCGCCACCGTCACGGTCGCGACCGGCCTCGACAACGGCATTCGCCGCCTCAGCGAGATGATCATCATCGTCTCGTTCATCCTGATGTTCCTGGTCCTGGCGCTGGGGCCGACGCGCTTCCTGCTACAGGCCTTCGTCGAGAATATCGGTCTCTACCTGAACGGCTTCGTCGCGCGCACCTTCCACATCTATGCCTACGAGCCGACCGAATGGCTGGGCAACTGGACGCTGTTCTACTGGGGCTGGTGGATGTCCTGGTCGCCGTTCGTCGGGCTGTTCATCGCCCGCATCTCACGCGGTCGCACCATCCGCCAGTTCCTTCTCGGCGTGCTCTTCGCGCCGGCGGGCTTCAGCTTCATCTGGTTCACCGTCTTCGGCGACGTCGCCATCTGGCTCGACAGGAATGTGGCGGATGGGCAGATCACCAGGACCGTCACGGAGAACATGCCGATCGCGCTGTTCACCGTCTTCGAGTACCTGCCCTGGTCCACCTTCCTCGCCTGGCTGACGGGCCTGCTGGTGGCGGTCTACTTCGTCACCGCCTCGGACGCCGGTGCTCTGGTGATCGCCATGATCACTTCGCAGGGTGACGAAGAGCCGGTGCTGTGGCTGCGGGTGTTCTGGTCGCTCGTTTGCGGCGGCGTCGCCGCCTGCCTGCTCCTGGCCGGCGGATTGGATGCGGTGCAGATGGCGGCGGTGATCGCAGCGCTGCCTCTGTCGGTCCTCATGGTCCTGATGTGCTACGGAATCTGGAAGGCGCTGAGCGACGAGGTGGCGTTGACGACCAGCGCCAGCCTGCCCGCCGCGCCGATGGTGCCGCACGAGGCAGCCAAGTTCTGGCGCCGGCGCATCAGCGCCATCATCGACCACCCCGGCCGCCCGCAGGTGGAGCGGTTCATCGCCTCGACCGTAGCGAAGGCATTCGAGACGGTGGCGCGCGAACTGGAAAAACCCGAGGACATCGAAGCCGACGTTGAAAAGACCGAGGACGGCCTGCGCTTTGTGATCAGCCATGGCGAGACGGTGCCGCCCTTCGTCTATGAGGTCCGTCCCGTCAGCAAGCCGATCCCGGCCTTTGTCGTCATTGACGCCGCGCGCAATGAAGGCGGGCGCAACCGCTACTATCGCGCCGAGGTCATCCTCGCCCAAGGCAGCCGCGGCTATGACATCTACGGCTATGATCTCGACCAAGTGATCGCCGATGTCGTCAACCACTACGGCCGCTACCGCCACTACCTGGCGATCACCGGCTGAGAGTAACGAAGGCGGAAAAGGGGCTCCGCGGAGAGCCGACGTACACAATCATCGGCGCGCGATCGATCGCGCAACGATCGGCGAAGGATGCGACACGCGTTCCCCTGGCGCTTGCGGGCCCGGCCGGCTCAGGCGGCGTTGGCTTGCTCCTCGCTCAGGCAGGCAAAGATCGCCGTCGCCGAATCCGAGGCGCGCAGCTTGGCCACCATGGCCGGATCGCGCAGCACGCGGGCGATGCGTGAAAGGGCCTTCAGATGATCGGCGCCCGCGCCCTCCGGCGCCAGCAGGAGGAAGACGAGGTCGACCGGCTGGTCGTCGAGCGCCTCAAAGTCCACCGCCGTCTCCAAGCGAGCGAAAAGGCCCGTGATCTGGGTGAGATCCTTCAGCTTCCCGTGCGGGATGGCGATTCCGTTGCCGACTCCCGTCGACCCGAGACGCTCGCGCTGCAGGATCACATCGAAGATTTCGCGTTCCTGAAGCCCGGTGACCTTTGCCGCCTTTATCGCCAGTTCCTGAAGCAATTGCTTTTTCGAACTGGCCTTCAGCGCCGGAATAATCGCACTCTGCTGCAGCAAACCTGCCAATGCCATGCCTTTGTCCTCGTGAGCCGCAGTGAAGGGAGTAAGGCGGGATGCGCCCAGCCCCAGGGCGCACCCCCCTGCCACTTTAGCCTTTGATATTGGCTGCATCTATCCAGCCAATATTTCCATCGTTACGTCTATAGACGATATTGAGATCCTCCTGGCCAACGCTGCGGAACAGAAGCACCGGCTCGTCCGTCATGTCGAGCGCCATCACGGCGCTGGCAACGGACATGGTCTTGAGCGTCTTGGTGCTTTCCGCGACGATGGTCGGGGCGTAGTCCGCCGGCAGTTCGTCCGCATCCTCCGGAATCGAATCCATGACCGTGTATGCGACTTCCGCATAGGCCTGGCCATTTCCGTTATGGTGATCCTTGAGCTTGCGCTTGTAGCGGCGAAGGCGCTTCTCAATCCGACCCGACGCGGCGTCGAAAGCGAGAACCGGATCGTTCGCTTCGCCATTGGCCTGCAGGGCGGCACCGGTGTCGAGGTGAACCTTGCAGTCGGCACTGAATCGCGGACCGGACTTTGCCACTATGACGTGGCTCGAATAGCCTCCATCGAAATATTTTGTTACGGCCGCTCCGATCTGTTCTTCAATGCGCAAGCGGAACGCGTCGCCGATGTCCATATGTTTGCCGGATACACGCACACTCATGGAGCTTCCTCTCTCATTGTGATTTGCGCGTAACAGTCTATTCCAACCGGACCCGTCATCCAAGCACTTCGCGCTCACAACGCCCCTTTCGCCAGCGGTACCGGGGGAAAATGGGGATATGGCGAGCCGGTTTGTCTTCCCTTCGGAATTGCGGCGGGCATCTATCTGTTCCTGATGAAAGTGTCAACTGCTCCCACGGTGGCAACCCTCCCGGGACACCGCTCTACGCCTTTGGCAGACGGTCAAAAACCGGAGGCTTTGGCAAGCGCACGCTTCTCCCGGCGGCGCTGCACCGAGGAGGGAATGTTCATCGCCTCGCGATATTTCGCCACGGTTCGCCGCGCAATGTCGATGCCGCCCTTCTTGAGGACGTCGACGATATCGTCGTCGGAAAGCACGGCCTCCGGCGTCTCCCCGGCGATCAAGGTGCGGATGCGTTGACGCACGGATTCGGCCGAGTGGCTGTCGCCGCCGTCGGTGGAGCCGATCGACACGGTGAAGAAGTATTTCAGCTCGAACAGCCCGCGCGGCGTCAGCATGTACTTGTTCGAGGTGACGCGGCTGACGGTCGATTCATGCATCTTGATGGCGTCGGCAACCGCTTTCAGATTAAGCGGCCGCAGATGGTCGACGCCGTTGAGAAGGAAGGCGTCCTGCTGCCGCACGATCTCGGTCGCCACCTTCATGATCGTCTTTGCCCGCTGATCCAGGCTGCGGGTCAGCCAATTGGCGTTCTGCAGACATTCGCTCAGGAAGGACTGATCTTCGCTCGCCCGCTCGGTGCGGCGGGAGACGGAGGCATAGTAGTCGTTGTTGACCAGCACGCGCGGCAGCGTCTCGGCATTCAATTCGACCAACCAGGTCCCGTCCGGGGCCGCACGAACGATGATGTCGGGGACGACGGAATCGGAGACCCCAGGCTGGAAACGCGCGCCCGGCTTGGGGTCGAGCTTGCGAATTTCCGCCAGCATGTCGACCAGGTCTTCCTCGTCGACGCCGCAAAGCTTTTTCAGCGTGGCGAAATCACGGCGCGCCAACAGCTCAAGATTGCCGACCAGCTCAGCCATCGCAGGATCGAAGCGGTCATGGGCGCGAAGCTGGATCGCCAGGCACTCGGACAGGGTGCGAGCGAAGACACCGGGCGGGTCGAGTTGCTGCAGAGCGTCGAGTACACGCGCGACATCGGTGATCGGCTTGCCGAGTTTGAGTGCCGCCTCTGACAGGTCCGCCAGAAGATAGCCGGACTCGTCGAGCTGGTCGATCAGGTATCCAGCGATGATCCGATCGACCGGCGAGACAAGCAGAAACGGAACCTGGGCGACAAGATGGTCGCGCAGCGTCGTCTGGGCCGCGACGAACTCATCGAGTTCATAGCCTTCGCCGTAGCTCGCGCCCGGCATCGATTTCCACTGGCCCAGGAGTTCAGGCGCATCCGCCGTGCGCGGGCCGGCATCATCGGGAAAGACGTTTTCGAGATTGGAATCGAAGGACTCGGCGATCGCGCCGGTGTTGCCGCCTGTGGCGGTCTCATAAAGGTCCCCGGAAGGTCCGGCCTCCGTGTCTGCGATATCCCGAGCCGGCAGTTCTTCGTTGACGGAATAATAGGCGCCATCCGCGGGGTAAACTTCGTCCGTGCCGCGCGAGCTCTCGTCACCCGAGACGAGCTCAAGCAGCGGGTTCTTCTCCACCTCGGTCTCGATGAACCGAACCAGTTCGAGATGCGTCATCTGCAGCAGCTGGATCGACTGCATCAGTTGCGGCGTCATGACCAGTGACTGGCTCTGGCGCAGAAAAAGGCTGGCTGCGAGTGCCATGCGGACGCTTGAACTCCTTACGCCGCCACACGTCTTTAACGACGCGTCATGGACGCCGTACCCGATGAATTGCCTGGCAATGTCCTCACCGATCGGATCGTGGAGCAGTGCCGACGCCGGAACACCGGGTGGCAACTGCCGATCCGGAATTCGGACTGGCCCAAAAATTGCTTTTTTGGCGGAACTGGTCAAGCGGCCGGGAGGAGATGCCGACGAATTCCTCCGATCGAGGCGAAGAATAGTCCGGCGTCATGGACGTCGGACGCTCAGAGGCTGAAATTGTCGCCGAGATAAAGACGCCGCACGTCGGGATTGGCAACGATGTCGTTGGCGCGACCGTGGGTCAGGACCTCGCCGGCGTGGATGATGTAGGCGCGGTCGATCAGGCCGAGCGTCTCGCGGACGTTGTGATCGGTAATCAACACGCCGATACCACGCGACGTCAAATGGCGAACGAGTGCCTGGATGTCGGCCACCGAAATCGGATCGACGCCCGCGAAGGGTTCGTCGAGAAGCATGAAGGTCGGATCCGTCGCAAGCGCGCGGGCGATTTCCAGTCGCCGGCGCTCACCGCCGGATAGCGCGATGGCCGCAGCCTTGCGCAAGTGCGAGATCGAGAATTCGGCCAGCAGGCTGTCGAGCTTGTGCTCGCGACGCGCCTTGTTCTTGTCGTGCACCTCGAGCACGGCGCGGATGTTCTGCTCAACCGTCAGGCCGCGGAAGATCGAGGCCTCCTGCGGCAGGTAGCCGACGCCCAGCCGCGCCCGCCGATACATCGGCATCGTCGTGACGTCGTTGCCGTTCAGTTCGATCGCCCCTTCATCGACCGGAACCAGGCCGGTGATCATGTAGAAGCAAGTCGTCTTGCCGGCGCCGTTCGGGCCGAGCAGCCCGACGGCTTCGCCCCGCCGCACGACGAGTGAGACGCCGTTGACCACCCGCCTGCCCCCATAGGTCTTGGTCAGGTTGCGGGCGATCAACGTGCCTTCGTAGCGCGATGCGTCGAGGCTGCGCTGGACCGCCGGCGCAGGCTTCTTGGCATGACGCGTCATGCGGGAAAGGGATAGAAGTGACACGGGCGTACGTCAGTTCGTGGTTTTACGGGACTTCGGATCGAGCTGGATCATGACCCGGCCGCCGCAGGCGTCGAGCTTGGCCTCGCCGGTCCGCATCAGCACCGTCAGCTGGCAGCCGACAAAGACGTTCTTGCCCTCCGACAGCACGACCTTGTCACCCTTCAGCACGAAGACCTCGTCGATGAGGTTGAAAGTTCCGGTATCGGCGGTCGCCTGCTGCACTCCGGACTGCAGGAAGACCTTGTCGGCAACGTCGATTTTCTCGATATCGGCATCGCCGCTCGAAATCGATCCGCCGCCATCGGCCTTGTAATGGACGACCATGCTGCCGGCCTGCAGCGTCGTCGTGCCCTGGACGACCTTGACGTTGCCGGTGAATTGGGCGGTGTTGGCCTGCTGCTGGATTTCCAGCTTGTCGCTCTGGATCTGGATCGGCTTGTCGTTGGACAGCTGAAGCCCCTTCAGCTGACTCTTCGTTTCCTGCGCTCCGGCGGTCGTTGCGACCAGCACGAAGCCGGCGGCAAGCAGCGGGAGAATGGCATGTCTTTGCGCGGGTTCAGAAAATGCGGACATCGTGGCCCTACTTCTCTCTGTTGCGGATGGCGGCGGGATCTACATTGACAACGACGTCCCCCTCGAAGACGACGGTTCGCCCTTTATCCGTCATTCGCAGCGACTGCGCAACAATCGAAGCTTCCTTGGCCTGGATGGAGACGGCTTGCTGCGTCGACATGCGGCCGCCGTTGATGTCGAGGTGTGCGTCGCGGAAGGCGGCTTCGAGGCCGGTGTTCAGACGGATGGTGAACGGCGCGGTCATGTCGAGAATGTTGCGGCCGCGGTCGTAGATGCCGGTAACGGCGTCGACCTGCGCGATCAGCTTCTCGTTGACCGGCATTTTCGCTCGGATGTTCTCAAGCTGGATGATGTCCGGGTTCTTCATGTCCTGCAGCGCCCGGTCCGCCTTCATCGAATAGCTGATGCCGTCGCGGTTGCGACCGGAGATCGCCGGGTTTTTCATCACCACCTTGCCGTCTTCGATCGTGGCGCTCTCGACCGCCAGCTCTTCGGGCAGGTAGGTGCTGACGATGGAGACCACGGCGAAGATGGCGGCAATAACAAGCCCAATCGCCGGCAAGGCGATCTTCAGAAATCGCACGCGCGCGGAGTGCCGGGCCGCGCGACGGTAGGCTTCCATCGGCGAGACCGTCCGGTAGTCGACGGATTGAATGTCAGCGGCAGTGGTCAGCATGTGCCTTGTTCGTTGTTTTCTGGTCTGTTGTCTAGGGCCGACAGTGCCGGTTGAACCGCCTCCGTCCTGAATCAGGATAACGGCCCCCATATGGAGTTTATTCCTGAACAAACAATGGATGCCCGAAAAAGCGGCTCAGATGATTTGCTATTTGCCCGGCTAATGCCATATCGATGAGGCATTTGGCAAATGGCGCAACCGTCGTTTGTCGCAAGAAACCATCGAACGGGAACCTTTCGAGATGGACCAGTCTGCTATAGCCGACCGTCGGCAGTTGCGCCGCAAGCTCACGTTCTGGCGGGTTGCGGCCATCCTCGTCGCCGCCATTGCCGTTTTCGCAGCCATAACGTGGAACTGGCAGGCGGCCTCCATCGAGGACCATGTCGCACACGTTTCGATCACCGGTATCATTAAGGACGATGAGGAACTTCTGCAACGGTTGGACCGCATCGCCAAGAACGATCGGGCGAAGGCGCTGGTCGTGTCCATCACCTCGCCGGGCGGCACGACCTATGGCGGAGAGGTGATCTACAAGGCACTGCGCAAGGTGGCCGAGAAGAAGCCGGTCGTCTCCGACGTGCGCACGCTCGCCGCCTCAGCGGGCTATATGATTGCCACGGCTGGCGACACGATCATCGCCGGGGATAGTTCGATCACCGGCTCGATCGGCGTCATTTTCCAGTATCCGCAGTTGAGCGAGTTGATGGACAAGCTCGGCGTTTCTCTCGAAGAGATCAAGTCTGCCCCGTTGAAGGCAGAGCCTTCACCGTTCCATCCCGCAAGCGAGGACGCCAAGGCGATGATACGCCGCATGGTCGATGACAGCTTTGCCTGGTTCGTCGATCTTGTCGCAGAGCGTCGCAAGCTACCGCGCGAGGAGGCACTGCGACTGGCCGACGGCAGCATCTACACGGGCCGGCAGGCCTTGCAGGCGAAACTCGTCGACAGACTTGGCGGGACGGACGAGATCCGCGACTACCTCGAGACGCGCAAGGTCGGCCGCAGCCTGCCGATGGTCGACTACGAGCCGCCACGTCGTTCCGGCCTGTTCGGTTTTGGTCTGGACTCCGCTGACTGGCTGAAGGGACTCGTCGGCCTTGGTTTCGGTCCGTCGGAGGCTCTCGAAAAGCTTGGCGGCGAGAAGTTGTTCCTTGACGGTCTTGTCTCCGTTTGGCAGGTTGGACGTGATTGAAAAGACAAGCGTTTTGAGGGGACAACCGTGATCAAGTCAGAATTGGTACAGATCGTCGCCGCACGCAATCCACATCTTTATCATCGTGACGTCGAAAACATCGTCAACGCGGTCCTGGACGAGATCACCGATGCACTTGCCGCCGGCAACCGGGTGGAGCTTCGCGGCTTCGGTGCTTTCTCGGTGAAGAACCGTCCTTCGCGCTCCGGGCGCAACCCGCGTACCGGTGATGCGGTGTTCGTCGAAGAGAAGTGGGTCCCCTTCTTCAAGACCGGCAAGGAGCTGCGCGAGCGGCTGAACCCCAATCACGCGGACGACGACGCCGATTGACGTCTGCGGTACCGCAACCCTCAACCAGCCCGATTGCTGGAGGTGGTTTCATGTTCAAGAAGATCATCAATATCGTCATCCTGGCGCCGGTTGCCATCGTGCTGATCGTGCTGTCGGTCGCCAATCGCCAGCCCGTGCGCCTGGCGCTCAATCCGTTCCGGCCGGAAGACTCGGTGCTGTCGATGACGGCTCCGTTTTTCGTCTATCTGTTCCTGGCGCTGATCCTCGGCGCGATCCTCGGAGCGGCCGCGACCTGGATCGGCCAGCACAAATACCGCAAGCGTGCTCGGATCGAGGCGAGCGAGGCGGTGAAGTGGCACACTGAGGCCGACAAGCACAAGGCCCGCGCCGAGACGCTGCATGCCCAGTCGCTTCTGTCCGCGCCGAAATAGGGTTCGCTGCTCAGGGGAACTCGCTATCCTTGCCCCTCATCCGCCTACCCACGCTTAGAAGCGGGGAAGCGGCCGCACCGCGCCCGCTTCCGTCCCGGGAGCGGCTATTCAATCGCAAAACTCAGGCATTCGGCCCACCGTTGAGCCGCTGGCCGAGGCCGGCGAAGAACTGGGCTGCGAGCTTCTTCGAGGTCGAATCGATCAGGCGCGAACCGAGTTGCGCGAGCTTGCCGCCGATCTGCGCATTGACCGTATAGGTCAGGACCGTCTCGTTGCCGTCCTCGGCGAGCTTTACGTCGGCGCCGCCCTTGGCGAAGCCGGCAATCCCGCCTTTTCCTTCGCCGGAGATCGTGTAGCTTTCCGGCGGGTTGAGGTCGGACAGCGTGACCTCGCCGTTGAACGTGGCGGAGACCGGGCCGATCTTGATCTTGACGGTGGCTTCGAGCTCGGTCGGCGACTTCATCGTCAGCGACTGGCAGCCCGGGATGCAGGCTTTCAAGGTCTCGGGATCGTTGAGTGCCGCCCAGACGGCCTCACGAGGGGCGGCGATGCGCTCTTCACCTGACATGTCCATGGCGTTCCTCCTCTTGGCCCGGGTGCTTGCCGATTTATCGCAGATGGGAAAGCGCTTTGCCAAGTGGGACTTTGCCAACCGGAGCAGCGGTGCTATTTGGTCTGGCTTTCCCGCGGACCAGCGTCCGTCATCTGATCAATCGAAAACGGACCGCGACGTGAAGGACAAGAACCGCCGGCAGAAGAAGGGCCCCGCCATGACGGGTGCCGCGCGATCTGGCGAACGCGTTCGCCAGCCATCGCCGATGCGCAACACTGGCTCCAAGCCGCAGGCCGGGGTGGCTGCCAAGCACGCAGGCGCCCCACGCATCGAACCGGCGGTCATGCGGAAGGATTTTGGCGCAGGCGCGACCAAGACGGCACCTGAAAGGACCGCCCGCACGGCGTCCCAGACCGCCGAACCTCAGCGCAAGCTGATCGCCCGCACCGGCGACAAACCTTCCGAGCGGGTGCCGGTGATCCTCGAGACGGCCGGCACCGACGACTACCGCCTCATTGACAGCGGCGCCGGCGAGAAGCTGGAGCAATACGGTCCCTATCGGATCGTGCGCCCGGAAGCACAGGCGCTCTGGCCGCGTAGCCTGCCGGCGCACGTGTGGGAGAAAGCGGACGCCTTGTTCACCGGCGATACCGACGAAGACGGCATGGGCCGTTGGCGCTTTCCGAAGGCCGCACTTAGCGAGACCTGGCCGATGCGTCTGCTCGATACCGATTTCCATGGCCGCTTCACCGCCTTCCGCCACGTCGGGGTCTTTCCAGAGCAACTGGCGCACTGGAGCTGGATGAAGGCGCGGATCGAGGCCGCAGGCCGGCCGCTGAAGGTCCTGAACCTGTTCGGCTATACCGGTGTCGCCTCGCTCGTCGCCGCCCGCGCCGGCGCAGAAGTGACCCACGTCGACGCCTCGAAGAAAGCGATCGGCTGGGCGCGGGAAAACCAGGCGCTCGGGCGCGGTGAAGCCCTGCCGATCCGCTGGATCTGCGAGGATGCGATGAAGTTCATCCTGCGCGAGGAGCGTCGCGGCAGCCGCTACGACATCATTCTCGCCGATCCGCCAAAATTCGGCCGCGGTCCGAACGGCGAGGTTTGGCAGCTGTTCGACAGCCTGCCGTTGATGCTCGACGTCTGCCGCGAGATCCTCTCGCCACGCGATGCAGCCTTCGTGCTGACCGCCTATTCGATCCGAGCCAGCTTCTACTCGATCCACGAACTGATGCGTGAAACGATGCGCGGCCGCGGTGGGCTGGTCGAGTCCGGCGAACTTGTCATCCGGGAGGGCGGAACCGACGGCAGGACGACCGGCCGCGCCCTTTCCACTTCCCTCTTCAGCCGTTGGACTTCCGCATGAGCGAACATCACCACCGCGATCAGGGTCCCCACCGCGTGGGGCAGGTGAAGGAGGTCACGAGCCTCGCCAACCCGATCGTCAAGGACATCAAGGCGCTGGCGCAGAAGAAGGCGCGCGACGAAACGAAATCCTTCATCGCCGAGGGACTGAAGCTCGTGATCGACGCGCTCGAGCTCGGCTGGACGATCCGCACGCTGGTCTATGCGAAGGCGGCCAAGGGCAAGCCGCAGGTCGAGCAGGTCGCGGCAAAGACCTTTGCCAAAGGCGGGCTCGTGCTGGAAGTCAGCGAGAAGGTGATGTCGGCGATAACCCGGCGTGACAATCCGCAGATGGTGATCGGCGTGTTCGAGCAGCGCTATACCCCCTTGAAGGACTTTCGCCCGAAGGCGGGCGAGACCTATGTGGCGCTCGACCGGGTGCGCGATCCGGGCAATCTGGGCACGATCATCCGCACGGCCGACGCGGCAGGCGCCTCCGGCTTGATCCTTGTCGGCGAGACGACCGATCCGTTCTCGCTGGAGACGGTTCGCGCGACCATGGGGTCGGTGTTTGCCATGCCCGTCGCCAAAACCTCGGTCGCCGAGTTTCTGCGCTGGAAGAAGGAGACGCACGTCAAGGTGGTCGCAACGCATCTTGCCGGTGCGGTCGACTACCGCACGATCGACTACAGGAAACAGCCGATCGTGCTCCTGATGGGCAACGAACAGGCCGGGATTCCGGAGGAACTGGCCCGCGAGGCCGATGCGCTGGCGCGCATTCCCCAGGCAGGCCGCGCCGATTCCCTCAACCTCGCGATCGCCACCGGCATCATGCTGTTCGAGGCGCGTCGCCACATCCTGTCGCTGGACGAACAGAAATGACCGAGCGCGCGCCGTTCTTCTCCCGACCCGTCCCGGTCGTCTCGTTCATCGTCATTGCCGTCCTCGTCGACCAGCTCATCAAGCTGGCCGTGGAGACGTGGTTGCCGCTTGAGCAGCCGGTGCATGTCCTGCCGATGCTGGCCCTGTACCGCACCTACAATTTCGGCGTCGCCTTTTCGATGCTGTCGGGCATGGAGGGCTGGTTCATCGTGGCCTTGAGGCTCGTCGTCGTCGCCTTCGTCACCTGGCTGTGGCGGCAGACGCCCAAGGAGCGGGGGCTGGCCCATGCGGGCTATGCGCTGATCATCGCCGGCGCGATCGGTAACCTCGTCGATCGCCTCCTGTTTGGTTACGTGATCGACTACGTGCTGTTCTACACCGCCACCTGGTCATTTGCCGTGTTCAACCTTGCCGACAGCTTCATCACCATCGGCGCGGGTATCATCCTGCTCGACGAGGTGCTGCAGTCGCGCGGGCGCCGGCACAAGGCCTGATCGTTAAAATCCGATCGGTTTGCTGAAGCGGATTTGAACGCCTGTCGTGCTATCCGGGCACGCATGAGCGAACCGGCGAAGCTTCAAGACCGGCTCAAGGCGGAATTCGCGGACGAGCCGAGTGACGCAAGGCAGCCACCACGCGATGGCGGGGTGGAGACCGCCGCGCGTTGGTCGTCGATCATGTCCTCGCGTGCAGCGGGCCAGGCATCTCCCTCAGACCATGCGATGCTCAGCGGCATCGTCGGCTGCCTCGTCGTTCTGTCAGCCGGCCTCGTCCTGGTGACCGGATTCCTGCAGGGGTTTCACGTCGCGGCGCTCAGTCTTGGCGTGGCCGGCCTAGCGGGCGCGCTACTGCTCTTTCGCAGCGGTGTCATTGCCGACCGGCGGTTGAACCGGCATGTCGAGCATCACCACGACCGCACCTGGGAGCACAGCGAGACGTCGGCGGCGTCTGCCGCCATCCACGACATTTTGCGCGACATTGTGCTCGTGCGCTCGCTTGACGGACGGATCATCCGCGCCAACGCGGTCCTCAGCGATCTTGTCGGTATCGCCGAGCTGACTGGCCTGACCTGCACCCAGATCGGTCTCGACATCCACACGCAGCCCCTGCCGCATCACTATGACGTAAAGATTGCGGCACCGGGCGGTACGCGCGTCTATGCGTGGCATGATGTAACCATCCGGGAACCGGCGACGGGTGAACTGGTGATCCACACCATCGCCCGCGACGTCACCGAGGAACGCAGGGCCGAGCACCTGCGGGAACTCGCCCTCAGCAAGGCCGAGGATGAAAGCGAGGCGAAGTCGCGGCTGCTGGCGACGGTCAGCCACGAGATCCGCACGCCGCTGTCGGGCATCCTTGGCATGTCGCACCTGATCGGACAGACGCGGCTGACCGCGGAGCAGAAGAACTATCTGGCAGGAATCCGCCAGTCCGGGCACGCGCTTGTCCAACTCGTCGACGACCTGCTCGACTTTTCCACGATCGAGGCAGGCCGGTTTCAGTTGCGCCCGAGCGAGGAGCCTGTCCGCCCATTGATCGAGGGCGTCGTCGAGATGATGTCGCCGCGGGCGCATGAGAAAGGGATCGAGATCGGCTCCTTCGTCTCGGCCGAGGTGCCGGCCGTGATGTCGTTTGACGGATCGCGGCTGCGGCAGGTGCTCTACAACGTGATCGGCAATGCGGTGAAATTCACGGTGAGCGGCGGGGTCTATCTCGAGACGACAGTCGAGCCCGACCACATCGTTGTGAAAGTTACCGATACCGGCCTGGGCATGACGGCGGACGAGCAGAGGCGGGTCTTCGAGGCGTTCGAGCAGGCCGGAGGCGCATCCCAGCGCCGTGGCGGCACCGGTCTCGGCCTTGCCATCTCCGCCCGCATCCTAAGCGAAGCTGGCGGCGCGCTGACGCTGGAAAGCCGTCCTGGACACGGCTCCACGTTCACGATTCGAATGCCCGCCGCGCTGACGCTCGCGGCCGTCTGCGGAAGGGCGGGCCCGCTGCGGGGGTCGTCGGTCTTTCTCTACGCACCCGATGGCCCGGTGGCGCGCGCGCTGCAACGCACGATCGAGACCCTCGGTGGCACCTGCGCGCACACGGCCACCGCCACCGACGCGCTGCAATTCGCGCAGGGAACGACCGCCGCGTTAACGGACATCATCGTCGACAACCGGCTTTCCGGAGAATACCGGCGCGAACTCTCCGGCCTGGCCACCTTCAACGCCCGGCACATCCGCCGCACCTATCTCGTCAACCCCGAGGAACGAACCGGCCGGGCGATCAGCAACGGCGAGGGTTACGATGCCTGGCTGATCCGTCCCTTGCGCGAGCGATCACTGGTCGAAGTGCTGTGCGGCCGGATGAAGGGCATCGAGGTTCGCGACGCAATCAACGACAACCGGCCGACGCTGTGCGCGCCCGTGGCGGAATGGCCAGGCAAGGCGGCGCGAATCCTTCTGGCCGAAGACGACCCCGTCAATGCCATGCTCGTGCGTTCGATGCTGACGAAGGCGGGTTTCGAGGTGAGCGTCGTCGACACCTTTCCTTCGCTGGTTTCCGCTGTCGGCGACCCGGCGGGCGGGCCGGATCTTGTCATAACGGACCTGAACATGCCGGGCGGCGACGGGCCCGAGGTGGTGCGTCGCCTGACCGGCGAAGCGGCCGCCGTGCCGGTCGTCGTCCTGACGGCCGAGGGGCGCCGAGGCCTCTACGACGATTTGATCGCCTGCGGCGCGGCCGCGGTCCTGGTCAAGCCGGGCGAACCAAAGGCTTTGCTCGCCGAGGTCGCCCGCCTGATCGCAGTGACGGCAAAAGGACGCTGACCGTCTTATCCGCGCCGCCACAGTCTTCTTGTCTGCTGAACACCGGAGGGCTATCTACAGGCAGTCCGATGTCACGGTCCTGTTGCAGATTCGTGCTTAAAGAGAGACAGGAAATCTTGAGCAGGAAGTCGCCGATGAGTGTCGAATTTGCAGATCCACAGGTGATGGCCGAGACCGTCCCGTCGACATGCCAGGTTCCGGTCCACAAGACGACCGACGTGTTCGGCCGCATCGGCAATCTGGAAACCAGGCTTGCACGGACGAATGCCGAGATCGATGCGGCGCAGGCAGTGCGCTACCGCGTCTTTGTCGAGGAAATGAATGCGCAGGTGGCCCCCGACGCGATGCGCCGCGCGCGCGACATCGACGCCTGGGACATGGTCTGCGATCACTTGCTCGTGCTCGACACCTCGATCGAGGGCGACGCTGAGGAGCAGATCGTCGGGACATACCGGCTCTTGCGGCAGGATGTCGCCAGGAATTCGGGGGGCTTCTATTCGCAGTCCGAATTCGACATCGAGCCGCTCTTGGCCCGCCATCCGGAAAAGCGCTTCATGGAACTCGGCCGCTCCTGCGTGCTGCCGGAATACCGGACGAAGCGGACCGTGGAACTGCTTTGGCAGGGGGCCTGGGCCTATGCGCTGAAACACCGTGTCGACGTCCTGTTTGGATGCGGTTCCTTCGGCGGCGTCGTGCCGGAGGAGCATGCGCTGGCGCTTTCCTACCTGCACCAGAACCTGCTGGCACGCGATGAGTGGAGCGTTCACGCCCATGCCGACCAGTATCGGACGATGGATCTGATGCCGAGCGAGGCGGTAAATGCGCGCCGGGCGCTTGCCGCCATGCCGCCGCTGATCAAGGGTTATTTGCGGCTCGGCGCGATGATCGGCAATGGCGCCGTCGTCGACCACGCCTTCCGCACGACGGACGTGCTGATCGTGCTGCCGATCGGCAGCATTTCAGGCCGTTACATCAACTACTACGGCGCCGATGCCGGTCGGTTTGCGAGCTGACGGATGCGATTTGACCACCTGGCTGCGCAAGCGGCCAGGTGCCGGTTGCTACCGCCATCCTGGTATGCGTCGCGCGTCAGTGAATTGGTTTCGGCTCGCTGAAGACACCGCGCTTCTTCAGACGGCTGATCGCACCGGTGGCAAGTCCGATCAGGGCCAGCAGTCCGGCGAGCACGGCGAGATAAGGCAGGCTCTGCGTCAGGCCTTCATTGAGGGCGGCGCGGTAGAACTCGATGACAAGCAGTGTGATCAGGGTTGCCGACATCGTCGAATAATCCTTGGCGATCACGCGCCGGACATTGAAGGACATGCCCTCAGTGGCGCTGCGAAAACGGCCCAGCCGCAGCGCCCAGCGCGGCACGTCGCGGCAGTATGCCCGGTAGGCATCTCCGAATTTCTTCTCAAGGAACTCCTCCTCGGCCAGTACGATACACTGATAGAGGAAGGCGAAGAGACCGATCCCGAGCACGACCGCCAGCGGATTGCCACTGAACAGGAACACGCCGGAATAGATCAGCATGTTGCCGACGTAGAGCGGATTGCGGCAGACGCCGAACATGCCCTCGGTGACGAGATCCTTGGCATAGACCCGTTTGTTCAACCCGCCACGCTGGATGTAGGCGTAGCCGATCACGGTCGCCCGCAAGCCTAGTCCGGCGAGAACCAGCAGGATCGCGACGATAGCGCTGACCTGCTCGACCGCCGTACTCCCATGCGCCACGGGCGGCGCCAGCAGGAATAGCGCGACGATGATCGCAGGGAAGAGCTGGTTGCGATACTTGAAAAAGAAGTTGCCGATAACGGTCATGGCTGCGGTCATGGGTGTCCTTCCTACTTCACCGCGACGATGCCGCAGAAGTTATACCAACGGAAGAAGACCTCGACAGTGCGGAAGCCGGCTTCCTTCAGAAGCTGGACATTCTCGTCCAGCCGGTAGGGGATCAGCACGTTTTCCAGCGCCTCGCGCTTCTTCGAGATCTCGATGTCGGAATAGCCGTTGCGGCGCTTGAAGTCGTAGTAGTGCTCGATGAACAGGCGGTTGAACGTGGTGTCCTCGCTCGTCAGCTTCTCGATGAGCAGGAGGCAGCCTTGGTCGTTGAGGCCGGCATAGATCGCCTTCATCACGCGCTCGCGATAGAGCGGCCGGACGAACTGCAGCGTCAGCAGCATGGTCGCGACGCTGGAGTTCTCCATCTGGAAGCCATGGTTCAGGTCGGCCACCTTGAGTTCGATCGGCCGGTTCGTGTTGGCGGCCCGGATCTTCTGCGCGGCCTTTTCGAGCATGTCCGGCGCGTTGTCGATGCCGATGAAATGGACGTCCGGGTGGATAGCTCCGTCGAGTGCCAAAAGCGTCGTCGCGGTCGAACAGCCGATATCAACGAGATTGGTTTGGGGCTGGGCAAAGTCGGCCGCCAGCTCGCAGACCATCCGCTGCATCTCTTCATAGTATGGAACGGAGCGGCTGACCATGTCGTCGAAGACGTTGGCGACGGTGGCGTTGAAGGCGAAGTCGCCCACCGGCAAGTCTTCGCGGGCGAAGACCTGGTCCTTGCGCTCGATGCGCAGCGGCAGGGGCATTGACATGGAAGTTGCTGTTTCGGCCATCTGCATTTCTCCCAGACTGATAGGCAAGGCGAGAGGCATCGAGACCGCCCCCAGTTCAACTCGGCTGCAGATCAACCATCGGATACTGACAGCCACCTGAACGCACTGAGTCGGGGTTGGAGAGGTGACTATATCGCAACCTGTAGGTCTAGGCACCGAAAATTAGCGAGCGGGGCGTTGATGTCGCTCGCAGGCGCCGCATTGAGCCAGTGCCTCGATCACCTTGCACTCGGCGATCGTGCCGTGGGTGCAACTCGAAAGCGTGCGCTCCAGTTCGGCTTCCAGAAGCTTCAACCGCGCGATCCTCTGGCGCACGTCCTCCAACTGGCGCCGGGCGATCTCGTCGGCTTCGGCACAGGGCAGGTCGGGATGCTTAGACAGGTCAATGAGTTGCCGGATTGCGTCGATCGAAAGGCCGAGATCGCGGGCGTGCAGGATGAAAACCAGTCTGTCGTAATGACGCGCGGTGTAGCGGCGCTGGTTGCCGGCGTTTCGCTCCGGTTCCGGCAGGAGGCCGATCGATTCGTAGTAGCGGATCGTCTCGACCTTGGAGCCGCTGGCCTCGGCGAGCCTGCCGATCGAAAAAGTGCGTTCCATCGCGATTTTCCCGCTTGAAGCTGTAGTGACTACAGGTTTTATAGGTGGTGCAGATCAAGGAGATTTGCAATGGACGAGCAATTCCGCGGCGACAAGCCAGCCGGCACGAAAGGCACCAAGCCCGCACTGGCCGAGCACGGGCCTGCAGGAGGCGCCGGCCATGATGACGGATGTGGATGCTGCCACGACCGCCACGAACATGCCCCCGCCGCGGCGCATGAAGCCGACCAAGACCACCTTGAAAGCCACCCGGCAGCGGGTGCTGCCAGCCACGATCACGCGCATGCGGAGGGCGCTGTCTGCGAGGTCGGTCACAGCAAGGGGGAAGACCCGATTGCCCCCGGTGACGGCTATCGCCGCTTCCGCGTTTCCGGCATGGACTGCGCCAGTTGCGCCAACACGATCCGCACCGCCATTGGCGGCATGCCGGGTGTCGCCGACGTGCGCGTCTCGATCCCACGTGAAATGATGTTCGTTGACGTCGACGAAGGCAGGACGCCGCTCTCCGCCGTGCGCGAGCGGGTGCAGAGCCTCGGCTATGGTGCGGATATCATTGAAGATGACGCTCCGTCTGCGCGGCCGGCCCGCATCGCCTGGTGGCGGACGGCCAAGGGGCTGCATGCGATCGTCGGTGGTGCCGTCACCGCCATTGCTTTTGCGGTCAGCCAGTTGGCGCCGGAAACCGGACACGTCATGTTCGTCGCGGCGGCGATCCTGCTGGCGTTGCCGATTGCACGCCGGGCCGTGGCTGCCGCAATCGCCGGTGCCCCCTTCACCATCGAAATGCTGATGACGGTTGCGGTGATCGGCGCCGTCATCATCGGTGAGCCGGCAGAGGCGACGGTGGTCGTCTTCCTGTTTGCGACCGGCGAGGTGCTGGAGGGGTACGCGGCCGGCCGCGCCCGCGCCGGCATCGAAGCACTCGCCTCTCTGGTGCCCGACCGCGCCTTCATCGAGGAAAATGGGGTCGTGCGTGAGATTCCCGCCGGTGAGATCCGGCCGGGACACATCGTGCTGGCACGTCCGGGAGACCACGTCGCTGCCGATGGCACGGTGATCGAGGGGCGCGCCCATCTCGACGAGGCGGCGATCACCGGCGAAAGCGTTCCGGTTTCGCGCGGACCGGGCGAGAAGGTTTTCGCCGGTTCCGTCGCGATCGATGCAGCGCTGAAAATCCGCGCCGAGAAGACCGCGGCGGACAACACGATCGCCCGGATTGTTGCATTGGTCGAGGAGGCGCAGGACGCCAAGGCGCCGGCCGAGCGGTTCATCGACAGCTTTTCGCGGGTCTATACGCCACTGGTCGCGGCGCTGGGCCTGCTTGTTGCGATTACCCCGCCTCTCTTCTTCGATGGGGACTGGGAGACCTGGATCTACCGCGGCCTGGCGCTGCTTCTGATCGGCTGCCCCTGCGCACTGGTCATTTCCGTGCCGGCGGCAATCGCATCCGCGCTGTCGTCCTCGGCGCGCGCCGGCATTCTCGTCAAGGGAGGCGTAATCCTGGAGACGCTGGCAAAGACCGACGTCGTTGCCTTCGACAAGACCGGAACGCTGACCAAGGGTCGGCCCGCGGTGACCGGCGTGCATGCAACCGAGGGCACGGAGGACGGACTGCTGGCGCTGGCCGCGGCGATCGAGGCGAGCTCGAGCCATCCCCTCGCCGAAGCAATCATCGCCGAGGCAAAGCAACGCGATCTTGCGCCGACCTCCGCATCCGGCGTGAAGGCGCTTGCCGGCCGTGGCGTGACCGGATCGGCGCAGGGGCGGATCGTCTTCATCGGCGCTCCACGATTTGCGGCGGAAGAGGGTACGATCGGACCCGCGCTGGCCGCGAAAATCGAAGCCTTCGAGCAGGCGGGCAACACGATCGCGGTCGTCGTCGCCGACGGGATCGGCGTGGGGGCTATCGCTTTGCGCGACGAGCCGCGCGACGACGCGTTGGAGGGCATCGCCGCGCTGAAGGCGCTTGGCGTGGAGACGATGATGCTCTCCGGTGACAACCCGGTCACTGCTTCGGCGATCGGTCGTTCGATATCGATCGATGACGCGCGCGGCGGCCTGCTGCCAGCCGAGAAGGTCGAGGCGCTGCGGGCGATTTCGCAACAGCGCGGCACGGTGATGGTCGGCGACGGCATCAACGATGCGGCCGCGCTTGCCGCGGCCAGCGTCGGCATGGCGATGGGATCGGGCACCGGCCTGGCGCGCGAGACCGCGGGCGTCGCGCTGATGGGCAACCGCGTGCTGGATGTCGCGCGGGCCATCGCGCTTGGCCGGGCGACCATGGCGAACATTCGCCAGAACGTCACGATCGCGATCGGCCTGAAGGCCGTTTTCCTCGTCACCACCATTTTCGGCGTGACCGGCCTGTGGATCGCCGTCTTCGCCGATACCGGCGCCACCGTGCTCGTGACCCTCAACGCAATGCGGCTCCTGTTGCCGTCGGTGGGCGCCGTCTCAACGCGCGGGTAGCCGACGCCCCCCAATCGGCAGGAGCGTCAGGCTTGTCCGTTTTTGCCGGCCCGCTCGAAGAAGGCGAGGTTCTGCGTCATGGCGCGGCCGGCGGAGCGCAACAGCTCCCCCTCCCCGCACCCCTCGGCATCGATCCGGTCGGCAGCACGCAACAGGGCGGCCGGTACGGTACGGGGCCGGTCGGCGATATGCGCCATCCGGCCGAGGGCAAGGCGCAGCGCGCGCCGTAAGCCCGGCGGCAGGGCGGGATCCTGTATCCGCTCGTGCATGGAAAGGGCTGCCGCGCCCAGTGCGTAGACCGCCAGCCCTCCGTCGGCAGGCGAAATCCGGCTTTCGCCGGATGCCTGGGCAAGCCGCACGAACCGCAACAGGCGATGATAGAGACGGGCGCGCCAGACCAGGCCGTGTGCTGCGGCATCCGGCGCTGCTGCGATCCGCTGGAGTTCCCGGACCATCATCGTGATCAGCGTGTCGAGGCGGCGCCGCGCATCGGTCGGAAAGATCAGTCCATAGGCGAGGAGTGCGATCGCGGGCGCTGCGACGACGGCAGCCGCGGTCGAAAGCGAGGCGTCGAAACTGCCCGACAATGGATAGGCGGGTTGCGACAGCAAGAGCAGGATCAGCACATAATCCGTTCCGCCGAGCGTGGTACGGCGGTGCGACAGCGGCAGAACGCCGCTCAGGATGAACAGCATGAGCAGGAAGATAAGATCGAGCGCGGACGTCCCGAGCGGCCAGACCACCCAGCGGCAGACAAGGGCTGCGATCGCGCCGAAGAACTGCCCGGCCAGCACGTTGCGCATCATGAAAGCCGGGTTCTCGAACGTGGAGAACAGCGAGATCATCACCGAGGTGCCGAGCAGCACATAGGGGCCGGCGTGCCAGCCTGTCACGACCCAGAGGAGGCCAACCAGCAGCATGACGAACCCGGCGCGGAGCGCTGCGTGCCGCGCGCCGATCCAGTCGCGATGGAGCACGACCGGGTGAAGCAGCTGACCACGATCTTCGGCGACTGCCCTGATATCTGCGGACGGATGTTCCGGTCCGATCCAGTCGCGCAAGGCCGCAGCCTGCCGCTGCAGAATATCGCGGAGCGGCGTATTTTGCTGCGCGAGGCGAATGGCTTCGTGCAGTGAGTCGATCGTCTGCCCGGCGGTATCCGGATCCTCCAGCGTCCGCGCCGAACGGGTGAGCGCGTCCGCCACACCGGGAGCAAGAGGCAGTGAGCGCTCGGTCTTCAGCCACAAGAGCGAGGATACCTGGGCTGCGACCACTGCGCGAAGCTTCCGTGCCGAGCGGCGGGAAGCAAGGGAGCCGGCGCCGTGCGGATCGAGTCCGTCATCGATCGCCGCCATTTCGGCAAGCAGCTGCTGCTGGTCTCGTTCGGAGATGGATGGGCCGCCACGGGCGAAAGTAGCCATTTCGGCGAGCATGCGCGCGGCCAGCCGCCGGGTGCGACCGGCAATTTCGGCTTCGGACGCCGCAGGAGTGAAAATCAGTCCGACGACGAGGCCGACAGCGACGCCCGTCAGGACCGTCAGCGCGCGGTCGGCGCCGAGCGACAGGAGATGGCCGGGATGGGCCGTTTCCAGAAGCGCGACCATGGCCGCGGAGTAACCGGCGAGGATTGTGCCATAGGCGACGAAACCGCGAAGCACATTGCCGAAGCCGGCGCAGAGGCTGATCCACGCTGCCAGCCCGACGACCAGAAATACCGGGTGCCCCTCGGCGGTAAGGACCAGCAACATGCCGACGAGCGTGCCGGCAATCGTGCCGACCGCGCGGAACAGGCTCTTTTCCACCAGCATGTTGCGAACGGGCTGGGCGGCTGCGAACACGGTCATGGCAGACCATTGCGGATGCTCCAGGCCGATCATCCAGGCGATCAGCAGCGCCAGGCAGGCGCCGATCGCCGTCCTGAGGACAAAGGGAAAGCGCGACGGGATGAAACCCCATTTTGCGGCGAGCGCGCTCATTCCTTGCGCTCCGGTTCTTCCTGAAGCTGTTCCAGGCGGGCAGCAATCCGCGTCAGCACATCCAGAACGGTAGCGATTTCCTCATCGCCGATCTCGTTCAAGAGTTCGGCCTCGGCACCCTCCAGTTGCGAGCGGATGTCCGCTACTGCGGCGCGACCCGCGCTGGTGAGGAAGAGTTGTTTGGCGCGGCGGTCAGTCTTGTCGGTCCGCCTCTCGATCATCCCCTTGTCGGAGAGGATGTCGAGCAGGCGTACCAGCGTCGAACCGTCGACGCCGACAAGCGATGCCAGATCCTTCTGGGTAATGCCGTCGCCGGCGGCGGCCAGGTGGACCAACGGTTTCCAGGTGGCGTCCGTCAGTCCGGCTTCCTCGAGCCGCTTTTCGATCGCACCCCGCCATTGGCGGGCGAGAAGAGAAAATTGCAGGCCGAAACGAAAGCGGGGCAGTTGTGGTTTCCTGTTCATGTAAGTTTGTACATTAAAATCATTTGCATATCAAATTATTTTAAATACCACCTAAATTGCCGCTGCCCACGTGGATCGGCTCGAAACGGTAGGGGTGCCGCCAACTATCGGTGTTGTCGCTCTTTGGACGGTGCTAAACTGAAATTTCAGTTGTCCAGCCGGGACGGAGGGGACGACAATGGCACGAAGGTGGAAAGCGACCTTTCTCGCCGCGCCGGCATCGGCGCTTATCCTGCTGACATCAAACTCGTTGGCTTGCGCCGCATCGACGGCCGAGCTTCTGACCGCGGCCAGAGAAGAGGGCCAGCTTACCGTAATGGCCCTTCCCCGCGATTGGTGCCAGTACGGGCGCGTCATCGACGGCTTCAAGGCAAAATACGGGTTGACGGTTGAGGAACTGAGCCCCGAGGCCACTTCGGAAGAGGAACTCGACGCAATCCGGGCCGCCCGTGACAGCGGCGATCCGCAAGCGCCCGATGTGGTCGACATCGGTCTGTCCTTCGCGACATCAGCAAGGAGCGAGGGCCTGCTCCAGCCCTACAAAGTCTCGACATGGGAAACGATCCCGGACGCGGCCAAGGATGCGGAGGGGTACTGGTACGGCAACTATTACGGGTTGCTCGCCTTTGAGGTCAATCTCGACCGCGTTTCCAGGCTGCCGACCGACTGGGCCGACCTGGCTTCGCCAGAATACAAGGAATCGGTCGGCCTTGCCGGCTCGCTGGGATCGAACCATGCCGTTCAAAGCGTGATCGGCGCCGGCCTGTCGGCCACAAGCGGAAGGATCGATGGGGCCGCCGACCGAGGCCTGGAGTTCTTTGCCGAACTGAACAGGCGCGGCAATTTCGTGCCGATCGTCGGCAACACCAAAAGCGTTCTCGACGGTCGCACGCCGATCCTCATCCGCTGGGACTATCTCGCACTTGCCGATCGCGAAGCGCACGGGGACAAGGCACGGATCGAGGTCGTCTGGCCGCGGACGGGCCTCGTCGCCGGCATCTATGTGCAGGCCATCAGCGCGCATGCCCGCCATCCGAGCGCCGCCCGGCTCTGGATGGAATATCTCTATTCGGACGAAGGACAGCTCACTTTGCTGGGCGGTCATTGCAATCCGATCCGGTTCGACAGCCTTGTTCGCGACGGGAAGATCCCCGCGAGCCTGCAGGAGCGGCTGCCCAATCCAGGGGACGAGAAGGGTCGCGTCCAACCGGTCTTCCCGACGGCGAAGCAGCAGGATCGGGCAAGAGAGACCATCCTCAATGGCTGGGACGGCATTGTCGGCGTCACCATCGAGTGCACCCCGCCCGAAGAGGCCGAGCCGGTGCCGATGTCGCTCAACGAGCCGTCGACGCTCGTCTGTGCCGCCGTTCAATAGCCGAAATAGTCGGCAGGCTGCGGCAATGCCCGCGCGGCTCAAAATGTCGGCGGGGTGTTGATCCAGATGAGCACGGTCTCGCCGTCGTGGCGGTTGCGCCAGGAATGGTGGCGGCGGCTGTCGAAATAGAGGGAATCGCCGGGGCCGAGATCATGGAACTCGTCGCCGTCGAGCACGATCTCGACGTGGCCGGACAGCACGTGAATGAACTCCTCGCCCTCGTGCCGGTAGGCGCCGTCGCTGCAGGCGCCGGGCGAGAGCACGAAGCGATGGCAGTCCATCATGTTGCGGCCGTCGGCGAGCACCTGCACGGTGACACCGGGCGAGGTCTCCGGCCAGAATTTCCACTCCCCTGCCCGCACGACGCTCCGCCGCTCCGCCTCATCCTCGCCGGAGAGCTTCGAGACGGTGGTGCCGTAGTATGCGGCAAGATCGTGCATGACGCGGAAGGTCACGCCTTGCGAGGTGCGCTCGAAGGTGGACAACACGGAGGTGGCGATGCCGATGTCGCCCGCCACCTGCTCCAGCGTCTTGCCGGCGGCGTGCCGCAGCGCCCGGAACTTGCGGCCGACGCCCGGCGGTGCGTCGCCCTCGCTCGCCGCCGTCCCGTGGTGCGCTTCGGACTGGCCGTCCTCTGCCTCCAGCGCTTCGCGGATCGCGGCCGGATTCAACCCCCGCTCGGCGCGAAACCAGGCGATCCGCTTCAGCCGGGCGACGTCAACGCCGCTGTACTGCCGGTGCCCGGTGTCCGAGCGTTCGGGAACAACGAGACCCTGGCTTTCCCACAGGCGTAGCGTGGACGCGGAGACGCCGGCGAGGCGCGCAGCCTCGGCCACCTTGTAATACACCGTTTCCGGCCCGTTCATGCCAATGAACCCTGATTCTTGTGTTATCCTGCCTTTATAGCAGCTTGCGGGTTGCAGCGACGGCAAGCCTTCCGGGACAGTGGAAAATTGCATCGACGGCCGCAAAAATACCCGTTGCAATCTTACAGAAAAAATGTAGCTATTCCATCCGCATCTTGCAGAAAAAATGCAAGATATGACAATTCTTCCAGAGTTAGGACGCCGTATCATGACCGCCACATCCCTTGCCGACCGTAGAAACGCCGCCATCTCCCGTGGGGTTGGCGTAACCACGCAGATCTACGCAGATCGCGCTGAGAATTCGGAAATCTGGGACAAGGAAGGCAAGCGCTACATCGACTTTGCCGCCGGCATCGCCGTCGTCAATACGGGTCATCGCCATCCCCGCGTCATCGAGGCGGTGAAGAAGCAGCTCGACCGCTTCACCCACACCTGCCACCAGGTCGTTCCCTACGAGAACTACGTCGAGCTCGCCGAGCGACTGAACGAGGTCGTTCCCGGCAACTTCGCCAAGAAGACGATCTTCGTCACCACCGGCGCCGAGGCCGTCGAGAACGCGGTCAAGATCGCCCGCGCCGCGACCGGCCGCCAGGCAGTCGTCGCCTTCGGCGGCGGCTTCCATGGCCGCACTTTCATGGGCATGGCGCTGACCGGCAAGGTCGTTCCCTACAAGGTCGGCTTCGGTGCGATGCCGGGCGACGTGTTCCACGTCCCCTTCCCGGTCGAGCTGCACGGCCAGACGGCCGAACAGTCGATCGGCGCGCTGAAGAAGCTGTTTGCCGCTGACGTCGACCCGAACCGCGTTGCTGCAATCATCATCGAGCCGGTGCAGGGTGAAGGCGGCTTCTATCCGGTTACGACCGCCTTCCTGAAGCAGCTGCGCGAGATCTGCGACCAGCACGGCATCCTGCTCATCGCCGATGAGGTCCAGACCGGCTTTGCCCGCACCGGCAAGCTGTTTGCCATGGAGCATCACGGCGTTGTCGCCGACCTGACGACGATGGCCAAGGGCCTTGGCGGCGGCTTCCCGATCGCAGCCGTGACCGGCCGCGCCGAAATCATGGACGCCCCCGGCCCCGGCGGCCTCGGCGGCACCTATGCCGGCAACCCGCTCGGCGTCGCGGCCGCCCATGCTGTCCTCGACGTCATCAAGGACGAGGATCTCTGCAACCGCGCCACCAGCCTCGGCAACCGCCTCAAGCAGCGCCTGGAATCGCTGCGCGAGAAGGCCCCGGAAATTGTCGACGTCCGCGGCCCCGGCTTCATGAACGCGATCGAGTTCAACGACGCGACGACGAAGCTGCCGAGCGCCGACTTTGCCAATAAGGTGCGGCTGAAGGCGCTGGAGAAGGGCCTGATCCTCCTCACCTGCGGCGTGCACGGCAACGTCATCCGTTTCCTCGCACCGCTGACGGTTCAGGACAACATCTTCGCCGAGGCGCTCGACATCCTCGAGGCTTCGATCCTGGAAGCACGCTCCGCCTGAAAAGGCGAAGCGCAACCCGACCCAATCTTCAAGGTGGCGGCAACGCCCGGACAATCTGTCCGGGCGACCCCCGTTTCATGCCCAACAACGGGCCCTAGAGGTAAGTGAAATGGCCTTCTACGACGCACTGACCAAACACCTGAAGTCCGCCGACTTGCTGCGCGATCTTGGCTATGTCGACGGCAACTGGACCGGCGGAAAGGCCGCTGCGAGCTTCGACGTGCTGAACCCGGCGACCGGCGAAAAGCTGGCCACGCTGCCGGAAATGGGGGCGGCCGAAACATCCGCCGCCATCGACGCCGCCTACAAGGCGCAAGGCGCCTGGGCAGCGCGTCCGGCCAAGGAGCGCAGCGCGCTGTTGCGCAAGTGGCATGACCTGATGATCGCCAATGCCGACGAACTCGCTGCAATCCTGACCGCCGAGATGGGCAAGCCGCTGGCCGACGCCAGGGGCGAGATCCTTTACGCCGCCTCCTATGTCGAATGGTATGCGGAAGAGGCCAAGCGTATCAACGGCGAGACGATCCCTGCCCCGTCGGCCGACAAGCGGATGCTCGTCATCAAGCAGCCGGTCGGCGTCGTCGGCACGATCACGCCGTGGAACTTCCCCGCCGCGATGATCGCCCGCAAGGTGGCGCCGGCGCTCGCCGTCGGCTGCACCGTCGTCTCCAAACCGGCCGAGCAGACGCCGCTGTCGGCGATTGCGCTGGCCGTGCTTGCCGACAAGGCTGGCATTCCCGCCGGCGTCTTCAACGTCGTCGTCGGCACCGACGGTCCGGCGATCGGCAAGGAGCTCTGCTTCAACCCCAAGGTGCGCAAGATCTCCTTTACCGGCTCCACCGAGGTCGGCCGCATCCTGATGCGCCAGTGCGCCGACCAGATCAAGAAGGTCAGCCTCGAACTCGGCGGCAACGCGCCGTTCATCGTCTTCGACGACGCCGATATCGATGCCGCCGTCGAGGGTGCGCTCGTTTCGAAGTACCGCAACGCCGGCCAGACCTGCGTGTGCGCCAACCGCATCTACGTGCAGTCGAACGTCTATGACGCCTTCGCCGAGAAGCTGGCCGTCAAGGTGAGAGAACTTTCAGTCGGCAACGGCTTTGACAAGGGCGTCACGATCGGTCCGTTGATCGAGGAAGCGGCGATCACGAAAGTCGAGACGCACATTGCCGACGCCGTCGCCAAGGGCGCGAAGGTTGCTGCCGGCGGCAAGCGCTTTGCCGACGAAGGCACCTTCTTCCAGCCGACGATCCTGACCGGCGTCGATCGCACGATGAAGGTAGCGCGCGAGGAAACGTTCGGTCCCGTCGCGCCGCTCTTCCGCTTCGACACCGTCGACGACGTGATCGCCCAGGCCAACGACACCGAGTTCGGCTTGGCAGCCTACTTCTTCGCCAGCGATCTGAAGAAGGTATGGAAGGTAGCCGAAGCGCTGGAATACGGCATGGTCGGTATCAACACCGGCCTGATCTCGTCGGAAGCCGCTCCCTTCGGCGGCATCAAGCAGTCCGGCCTCGGCCGCGAAGGCTCCACGCACGGCGTCGACGACTATCTGGAGATGAAGTATCTCTGCATGGGCAACCTGGCCTGATGGCATAAAAACGGAGCCTCCCGGGGGAGGCAAAACGGTCGGCAGTGAGGATTGCCGACCGTCGGCAAAGCCAACGCCAGTGGCTTTGCTCGTGCCTATCGGTTGTCGTCGTCGTTTACCGTCGCCAGTTCGTTGAGCAGATCGATCAGATGCTCGACCCGTTCGCGGCCATAGCGGGCTTCGATGTTGTCATAGATCGCTCGGCTGTCCGGCGCGACGGTGTTAATTAGCTCCAGCCCGGCCGGTTCGATCTGCAGAAGGACGCGGCGCCCGTCCCCCTTGTCCTTGTGCTTCGTGATGTAGCCTCGCTCCTCGAGCGACTTGATCATGCGGGTAAGGCTTGGCGCCAGGATGAACGCTTTTTCTGCCACGTCCGACGCGTCGAGTGTGCCGGCTTCGGCCAGAACGCGGATCACGCGCCATTGCTGCTCCGTCACGTCAAGCTTGGCCAGCATCGGCCGGAAATGGCTCATCACCGCCTCACGTGCACGCAGCAACGCGATCGGCAGGGACCGCCGGGTGTTGCGCGGCAGCAGACGGTCGTCGGCCACAGTCGGGATTGGCAGATGGTTCGGTTCGCTCATTGGTCGTGTATCCGGTATTTTGTGCCAAGGACAATCTGTCACGCCCCCGCTGAGGGGCAGATCGCTGCGCAGCGATAGCTAACTTGCGAAATACACGAGTAAGGAAAGGGTCTGCCACACCCTGGCGATGACACCAGGAAAAATTTTGGCTCACTCTGCCCCACTCTGTTGATGACGGTCGGGGACAGCCGTCTATTCGGCGGCCCGAGGATTACCATACGCACACATTCCGCTACTACGTAGGCTTCACCGTGTCCGGATGCGCCGCCATGAACGCCGGAAGGCGCGAACAGGCGTCAGCGATGCGGCGGATGCGGGCGAGGCCGGTGACGTCGACGCCCCAGCGCCCGGCATTGTATAGCTGCGGCACAAGACAGAGGTCGGCCATCGTCGGCGCATCGCCGTGGCAGTAGTGACCAGTCTGCGGGTCGTCCAGCATCTTCTCTACCGCTGCAAGCCCTTCGCCGATGAACTTCTTCATCCAGGCCGAGCGCACCGCGTTACCGCCGCCGGTGAGTTCCATCACATGGCCGACGACTCCGAGGTTGCAGATCGGGTGGATGTCCATGGCAACGGCATAGGACAACGCACGGACGCGCTGGCGACCGGGCGGGTCGGCAGGAAGAAGTCCGGCAGCTCGGCGCGTTTCGGCAAGATACTCGATGATGGACAGTGATTGCGTCATCATCAGCCCGTCGATTTCGAGTACCGGCACCAGGCCCTGCGGATTGCGGACCTGGTGTTCCGGCAGCTTGTGCGCACCTTCCAGCAGGTTGACCGGCACGGTGCGATAGTCGAGGCCGAGCATGTTCAGTGCAATGCGCACGCGATAGCTGGCCGAGGAGCGCCAGTAGTCATAGAGGATGGTTTCACTCATCGGCGCCCTTCCTTTGTGAGCCAGCGCGGAGCGCTTGCTTCCCGGGCCGCCCGCCGTGCGGCATGGGTCCCAGGTTCCACACCCTCACGCCCGTGTCGTCCGGCACAGGAGCGGACCTCACGTCCTTTCGGAGTGCTTCACCGTCTGCTCGATCGCGCCGAAGATCGAGTGCCCGGCCTCGTCCTTCATCTCGATGCGCACCGTGTCGCCGAACTTCATAAACGGCGTTCTCGGCGTGCCTGTCTCGAGCGTCTCAATGGTGCGGATCTCGGCAATGCAGGAATAACCGGCGCCACCTTCCGCGATTGGCTTGCCGGGACCACCGTCGAGCTTGTTGGAGACCGTGCCGGAGCCGATGATCGAGCCGGCGACGAGCGGGCGGGTCTTGGCCGCATGCGCAACCAGCTGGCCGAAGTCGAAGGTCATGTCGACCCCAGCATTGGCGCGGCCGAAGGGCTTGCCGTTCAGCGACACCAGCAGCGGCAGATGCAGCTTGCCGCCGTCCCAGGCGTCACCCAGTTCGTCCGGGGTCACGGCCACTGGCGAGAAGGCCGACGACGGCTTCGACTGGAAGAAGCCAAAACCCTTGGCGAGTTCGGCCGGGATCAGCCCGCGCAGCGACACGTCGTTGACGAGCATGACGAGCTTGATCGCGCGCCTTGCCTCTTCGCCGCTGGCGCCCATCCGAACGTCGTCGACGACGACGGCGATCTCGCCCTCCATGTCGATACCGTAGGCCTCATCGGCCATGACGATCGGATCGCGCGGCCCGAGGAAGCTGTCGGAGCCACCCTGATACATCAGCGGATCGGTCCAGAAGCTCGCCGGCATCTCGGCGTTGCGGGCCTTGCGCACCAGTTCGACGTGGTTGACGTAGGCAGAGCCGTCGGCCCACTGGTAGGCGCGCGGCAGCGGCGAGGCCGCCTCGTGCTCGTGGAAGCGCATGGCCGGCTGTGAGCCGGTCTCGATACCTTCGGCGACGCGGGCAAGCCGCGGTCCGGCATGGGCCCAGTCGTCGAGGGCCGCCTGCAGCGTGCGGGCGATATGGCCGACCTCCGAGCAGCGCGTCAGATCCCTCGAAACGACCACCAGCTTGCCGTCGCGGGTGCTATCCTTGAGTGTGGCGAGTTTCATGCTCTCTCCCCGATCTTGTGTTTTCCCGCGCCAGTATGGCATCTTCGTCGCGACCCGTCCCTCCCCTTCGGTGCGCCCGCACCCTGCCAAGGAAATCATCCGCGTGAACCGCACCCTGCCGAAATCGCTTGGCGTTGCCGCAGCCGCCATCGCCGTTACAGCTGTAATCCTGCACCTGATGGGGCGCATCTGGATCTGCAAGTGCGGCTACGTGAAGCTGTGGCACGGCGTCGTCGTCTCCTCGGAGAACTCGCAGCACCTGTCCGACTGGTACACGCCGAGCCATATCATCCATGGCATCCTGTTCTACGCGCTGTTCACCTGGCTGTTTCCGAAGGCGAGCATCGTCACCCGCCTGGCGCTGGCGCTTGTCGTCGAATGCGGTTGGGAGATCCTTGAAAACACCGATCTCATCATCAACCGTTACCGTGAGGCGACGATCTCGCTCGATTATTATGGCGACAGCATCATCAATTCGGTGGCCGATATCGCGGCCATGGTGCTCGGCTTCTTCCTCGCCGCACGCCTGCCGGTCTGGGTGAGTGTGGCAATCATCATCTTCTTCGAGGCGCTGACGATCTACCTGATCCGCGATGGCCTGGCGCTGAATATCCTCATGCTCGTCTCGCCGCTGGAGGTGGTGAAGACCTGGCAGGCGGGCGGCTGAGGCTGGAGACGCTGGTGACACTTCCGCAACGCCAGTTGCTTGGAAGCGCCGCTTCCCCTCCCCCGTCATGCCGGACTTGATCCGGCATCCACCGCGCTCAAGGACTTGAGCGCTATAGAGTCTTTCGCGCCGCCGACGCGGCGCTGTCGGACCCCGGATCAAGTCCGGGGTGACGGAGCAAAAGAGTGCCTGCAGGTAAACAGCCCGGTTAGGCTTTGCCGCAGCGCTTTCCATCACCTGAGGCCCGGCGTGCCGTCGAACCTGCGCTCAAGCCCGTCCCAGCAGTCGATGTAGTTGTCCTGCAGTGTCTCCAGTTCGGCGGCGAACTTCGTCAGTTGCTGGGGAAAGCGGGTCTCAAACATGAAGGCCATGGTGTTGTCGAGCTTGACGGGCCTCAGTTCCGTGTTCGAGGCCTTCTCGAAACCCATGGCGTCCGGACCGTGCGGCAGCATCATGTTGTGCAGGCTCATGCCGCCGGGTACGAACCCCTCCTCCTTGGCGTCGTACTGGCCGTGGATCAGCCCCATGAACTCGCTCATGATGTTGCGGTGGTACCAGGGCGGACGGAAGGTGTGCTCGGCGACCAGCCAGCGCGGCGGGAAGATGACGAAGTCGACGTTCGCCGTCCCCTCCTCGCCTGACGGCGCCGTCAGCACCGTGAAGATCGACGGGTCGGGGTGATCGAACAGGATGGCGCCGACCGGCGAGAAGGTTCTGAGGTCGTATTTGAACGGCGCGTAGTTGCCGTGCCAGGCGACGACGTCGAGCGGCGAATGGCCGATCTCGGTGACGTAGAACTTGCCGCACCACTTCACATGCACCCGGCAGGGCGTCTCCTTGTCCTCGAAGGCGGCGACCGGCGTCTTGAAGTCTCGCGGGTTGGCCAGGCAGTTGGCGCCGATCGGACCGCGGTCGGGCATGGTGAACTTGGCGCCGTAGTTCTCGCAGATATAACCGCGCCACGCCTCCCCTTCTCCCAGTCGCGAGACCTTGAACATCATGCCGCGCGGAATCAGGCAGATCTCCAGCGGCTCGACATCCATGATGCCCATTTCGGTGAAGACCCGCAGCGCCCCGATTTGCGGAACGACCAGCAACTCGCCGTCGGCGTTGAAGAAGTAGTCGTCCACCATGTCGGCGTTGAAGGTGTAGGCATGGGCGGCCATGCCGACCTGTGTCATGACGTCACCGGCGGCCGTCATGGTGCGGATGCCTTCAAGGAAGTTCAGCGTTTCCACCGGCGCTGGAAGCGGGTTCCAGCGTAACTGCCCGAGCGGCAGCGAATGGTCGTCCAGGCAGGGAGCCGACTTCCAATAGGGATAGCTCGCATGGGCAAAACGCTTGGTGTGGCGGACGCTCGGACGGATGCGGTAGAGCCAGGAGCGCTCGTTGGTACCGCGTGGCGCGGTAAACGGTGAGCCCGAAAGCTGCTCGGCATAAAGACCGTAGTTGCACTTCTGCGGGCTGTTCTGGCCCTGCGGCAAGGCACCCGGGAGCGCTTCAGTTTCGAAGTCATTGCCGAAGCCCGGCATGTAGTTGACGCTGTTGGACGTGGTCGTGCCTCCAGCGACCGTCTTGTCGGTCTTCTCCAGCATGCTTGCACCTCCTCTGCAAAACTGCCATATCGCAGGAATTAGTTACAGTCGTAACTGTCTATTTTGTAACTATCAAGGCGGACCTATGAACCGGAGTTCCAATGGCGATATGTCGAAATATGGCGCAGGCGACGAGGATTTCGACCTCGACGCGTTCCTGCCCTATCGGCTGAACCGGGCGGCAGAGATGGTCAGCCTGCGCTTTGCCGCGCAATACAAGGCGCGCTACGACATGACCCGCCCGGAATGGCGGGCGCTCGCCGCTCTCGGCTCCTACGGGCGGATGACGGCGACCGCGATCGGCGCGAACTCGACGATGCACAAGACGAAGGTTTCCCGCGCGGTGAAGGCACTGGAGGACCGCCGCTGGCTGAAGCGAAGCCTCGATGAGAACGACCGGCGCGTCGAGCATCTGGAGCTGACCGCCCTTGGAACTCGGATCTATCGGGAGATGGTGGTTTTGGCGCACGCCTATGAGCGCGAACTTGTCGCCGTGCTCGGTGCGGGCGGATTGAAACAGCTGGAGGCAGGCCTTGGCGCAGTGGAGAGCGCGATGTCGCCAAGGCCTGAACGAGAACGAGCCAGCTCGAAGTAGCGTCAGGGACCATCGGCGGGCGACGGCATCGGGGCTAACCGACTCTCCGCTTGCGGCCGGACATCGCCCATACCCTGGTCAATCTTGGTATGGGCGGTACCTGGCAAGGAGAGCCTTGCGCCGTCAGGTTAACGGGACGATCGAGCGCTTTCAACCGACAGCTCGCAGGGCGGAAAACCAACGTTGGATACCTTCAAGGAAGCGCCGATTCCGTTTTCACGATGCCTTTTATTTCAGGCGTTAAATGACGCAGCAAATACATTCGCCTCCGTTGTCTTAAGCGGACGATCCTGCTGAAGCATTCTTCGCAACATTGTTGACTGGTACGCGGCCGGAACGGCTGCGACTGCCAGCGGCCTTGAGATCAGGTAGCCCTGAATCCGATCGCAGCCCATCTCTTTGAGCAGTGCCATCTGCTCTTCGCTCTCGATACCTTCCGCGGTGACGATAAGGCCGAGACTGTGGGCGAGATCGATGATGCCCCGCACGATTTTTCGATCGCTTTCGTCCACCGCGAGGCCCGTTATGAAGCTGCGATCGATCTTGATGCGTCGAGCGGCAATTCCTTCAAATGTGTGAGCGAGGCATAGCCTGTACCAAAATCATCAAAGGCGATCTCAAAACCGGCGTGATGAAGCCGGTCTATTTCTTCCCGCACCCGAACGGCCTGCTTGCCGAGAAACATGCCCTCGGTCACCTCGATCGCAATCGTGTCCGCGCCAAGCCCGCGGACGCGCAAATCTTCCAACAGGCGTTCCGTGTATCCGGGTCTCGCGAAATCTGCGGCCGTCGTGTTGATGGCGATCTTGCCGAACGGAATTCCGCGTCTCTGCCATTCGGCCGCTTGCGCGACAACCGCCTGGCGAACGAAGCTGCCGATCGAAGCGGTGATGCGATGATCGTCAAAGACTTCCATAAACCGGCCAGGCGCAACAAGGCCGTGCTCGGGGTGCTGCCACCGCAACAGCGCTTCCATGCTTTCCGGGGCCCCGGTCGATAGGGAAACGATCGGTTGATAGTGGAGCAGGAACTCGCCGTTCGCCAGACCGTTGCGCGCCTGTTCCTGGAGTGTCAGCCGCCGGGTCGTGGCGATTTCGAGCCCTTCCTGGAAGAACTCATAGCGATTGCGGCCAAGCCTTTTTGCACTGTAAAGGGCGATGTCGGCATTCTTGATCAGGTCGGTCGAATTGCTGCCATCGCACGGGAAGCGCGCAATCCCGATGCTTGCGCAAACGATCGTCTTGGCGATGTCGAGATCGAGCGGGAGCTGTATCGTTTTCTGGATATTGTCCAGCAGCTCCCGCAGTTCACCGTCACTGGAAATCGACGTGAGAACGATCACAATTTCGTCGCCACCGAATCGAGCAACGATATCGGTCGGCCTTACCGCCTGCCTTATGCGGTGTGCGATGATTTTCAGGAGCGCGTCACCCGTCTGATGGCCGTATATATCATTGATATCCTTGAAGTTATCCAGGTCTAACATCGCAACGGCAGCTTGGCCGGATGTGCTGGAAGCCTGCTTGATCTCATGTGCAAGCGCCTTTTGAAGTGCGAAGCGGTTCAGAAGGCCGGTCAGGGGGTCAACGCTTGCGGCTTGCGCCAGACGATGTTGGGCCTGCTTCTGCGCGGTGATATCGAAGCGGCAGGCGACATAGTGGGTCACTTTGCCATCGCCATCGAGCCTGGGAATAATTGTGGTGGCGACCCAATAGAGCGAGCCGTTTTTCGCCTTGTTGCAGATCTCCCCTCGCCAAGTCTTCCCGCTCCGGATGGTGCGGAACATCTCTCCAAAAAACTTCCTGTCATGGGTTCCGGAGTTGAGCAGGCGATGGTTGGCCCCGATCAGTTCCTGCTGGGTGTATCCGCTGATGTCGCAGAACTTATGATTGGCAAAGAGGATCGTGCCATGGGGGTCGGTGACGGCGACGATAAGCACAGCATCGACCGCATCGATCCAAAAATCATCGTCATGCCCGGCCGGCCCGCGATGCCGGTTCAAGGAATGGGCCAGGCTGTGTTCGGCCTGAGGCTGCGAATGACGGGGTCCATCTACGGACTGGAAAGGTGGTGCAGATTGGCGCACGGTATTTCGTTTCTTTTGTTATTGCATTCAATTGTGAGGTCGCAGCCTCATCCGCCACCACGATTGGATTTCCCCGCTGACGGTCCGTTGAGGCTGGAGCGGGGGGTCTTCCTCCGTATCCATTCACAAACGGTAAACTTCGACCAACGAATGTTGCTGCGAGCCGGCCGTTTCCCCTCCCCTCGCCTGCCAAAGCGCGAAAAAAGTGTCAGGCTTCGCAGCGGCGGAGATATACGTGGCTGTGGGCGTTAAGCTCTTGTTAATGATAAAGGGTTTGACCAAGCGCGCAAATCAGTTGAAAAACAGTCGCGACGGATTTTTTCCGCTTTTTCTCCACTAACCGTCGGACATCATGGACAATACACTCAGACGCCTCCAGGACCTTCCCTCCTCTGCCGACCGGATCATGCGCCATTCGCAGCTGCTGTCGGCCCAGTTGCAGAACCTTCGCCAGCAGATGTACCCGCCGGAAGCGATGAAGTCGCTGAAGACCTTCTCCTCGAAGGATGCGGCGGCACTTCTCGGCGTCGCCGAGTCGACGCTGCGGCAGATGTCGCTCGATGGTGCGGCCGTGGTCCCCGATCGCCAGGACAATGGCCGGCGCGTCTACACGCTGGCGCAAATCAACGAGATCCGCACCTATCTGGCCAATCGCCGCCCGGCAGACGCGCTCGATTTCCTGCCGCGCCGCCGCCCGGGCGACAAGCTGCAGGTGCTGGCGATCGCCAACTTCAAGGGCGGCTCCGCCAAGACGACGACGACGGTGCACCTGGCGCATTATCTCGCGCTCCAGGGCCTGCGCGTGCTGGCGATCGACCTCGATCCGCAGGCCTCGCTGTCCACCATGTTCGGCTATCAGCCCGAATTCGACGTCGACGCAAACCAGACGCTCTATGCGGCGATCCGCTACGACGACAACGAGCGCCTTCCCCTGTCCGCGGTCATCCGCAAGACCTATTTCGACGGCGTCGACATCGTGCCTGGCAATCTCGAGTTGATGGAATACGAACACGAGACGCCACAGGCGATCGCCAAGGGACTGTCGCGCGGCGATGGCATGTTCTTCCGCCGCCTGAAAACGGTGCTTGGCGAGGTCGAGGACGATTACGATGTCGTGCTGATCGATGCCCCGCCCCAGCTCGGATACCTGACGCTCGGCGCGCTCTATGCGGCGACCGGTCTACTGATCACGGTCCATCCGGCCATGCTTGACGTGGCCTCGATGAACCAGTTCCTCGCCATGACGAGCGACCTGCTCGGCGTCATCGAGGATGCCGGCGGCGTGTTGGAGCATGACTTCATTCGCTACGTGCTGACGCGCCACAATCCGCACGACGTGCCGCAGGTGAACGTCGTCGCGCTGCTGCGATCCTTGTTCGGCGAGGACGTGCTGGCCGCATCCGTGGTCGATACCACGGCCATTGCCAGCGCGGGGCTGGAGAAGAAAAGCCTCTACGAGATGACCCGGGGCAGTGTCGGCCGCGACACGCTCAACAGGGCCCTTGAATCCGTCGATGCGGTCAACGCTGAGATTTTCCGCCACATCAAGACCGTCTGGGGACGCAAATGAACAACGCCAGTGACCGCTCCAAGAGAATGAAGGCCATGTTTGGCGGCATCAATCCGGAAGAGCTTGCTGCCGCCGTCGCCCCCTCGCCGCTTTCGCAATCGGGCCGCCGCGTCTCCTCCGGCGCGGTGCGTTCGATGCAGGATTCCTTCTCGGCGATCGAGGACGAGAATGTACGGTTGCGCGAGCAGATCGCAGGTTCCGAGGCGGTGATCGAGATTGCGCCAGAACAGCTCTCACCCTCCTTCGTGCGCGACCGGATGGACGAGCAGGCCGATCCCAGCCTCGATGAACTGGTCCGCAGCCTGCGCGAGCACGGGCAGCAGGTGCCGATCCTCGTTCGTCCGCACCCGGACCGGACCGGCCACTACCAGATCGCCTATGGTCATCGCCGCTGGCGCGCAGCGAGCACGCTGAACCGGCCGATCAAGGCGATCGTGCGCGACCTCTCCGATGACGCGCTTGTCATCGCCCAGGGCAAGGAGAACAGCGAGCGCAAGGATCTCTCCTTCATCGAGCAGGCGTTGTTCGCCCAGGAATTGAAAGAACGCAGCTTCGACCGGCAGACGATTGCCGCCGCCCTCGGCCGCAGCGAGGACAAGGGGCTCGCCTACATCTCGATCCTCACGTCGCTGGCCGCCACGCTGGCGCCCGAGATCGTGCGCAAGATCGGGCCGGCGCCGAAGACCGGGCGGCCGAAGTGGGAAAAGCTTGCCGCACATTTCTCCGAGCGCAAATTGCCGGCCGGGCGCTCGTCGGCGGCAAACGGCCTGATGTCCTCCGACAAGTGGCTGAGCGCCGACAGCGACGCGCGCTTTGCCATGCTGCTTTCACTGTTGGAAGCAAAGGAGAAGCCCGCGTCGACCAAAAGCGCGATCAAGGACGAGGCAGGGCAGGACGCCGTCGTAATCGAACGGGCCGGAACCATGACGCGGTTTGCGATCGACGATCGACGGTCGCCGGGGCTTGCCGAGTGGCTGGCGGCGGAGTTGCCGGCGCTGATGGCTCGCTTCGAGCGGGATCGGACGTAACCAACAAGAGCGGGCGAGGGCGGCGCATCCAGCCGCCCTTGCGCTTTTCGGCCGGCGGCCGAACTAGACCCAATGCGGCCATTCCGACTTCAAGGTCCCGGGAAACGCTGCGCCGGTCGCGGCAGACGCAATTAAGCCGTAACACCGAGGGCTGAACGGTCAAACCCAGCCTAGCACACTGAAAATGCAGCATAAATTCCCCGAGCGTTCCAGCTGTAACTCTCTCCTATCCCAAGGCAGTGGATTTTGACCGCACACGGACCTAGCCACGATGTTGCAAGCGGCATCATGACCCGCTATGTGGATACCAACATGTTGAAATTTATTGCTAATCGATTTGAATCTGTTTCAATCGATTTGGTGATATTTTCATGCGCCGCGGGCTGTTGCCAGGCTCGGCGCATCTGTGATTAGTGCCGTCGACGAAGGCTACTCGAAAAGGGAGAAACGGAATGGCGTTGATTACCATGCGGCAGTTGCTCGATCATGCTGCTGAGAACGACTACGCGCTGCCCGCGTTCAACGTGAACAATCTGGAATACATTCAGGCCGTCATGCGCGCCGCTGACGCCACGGATTCGCCGGTGATCCTGCAGGCGAGCCGCGGCGCGCGCGCCTATGCGGGGGATGCCTTTCTGCGGCACCTGATCCTGGGCGCGGCGGAAGAGTATCCGCATATCCCGATCTGCCTTCATCTCGACCATGGCGACCAACCCTCAACCTGCATCTCGGCCATCACCAACGGCTTCACCTCGGTGATGATGGACGGTTCGCTGATGGCGGACGGCAAGACAGTGGCAAGCTACGAGTACAACGTCGACGTCACGGCAGAAGTCGTGAAGATCGCGCACGCAGCCGGCGTATCGGTCGAGGGCGAGCTCGGCTGTCTCGGCAATCTCGAGACCGGCGCGGGCGACAAGGAAGACGGCCACGGCTTTGAAGGCAAGCTGTCGCGCGAGGAACTTTTGACCGATCCGGACCAGGCGCTCGACTTCGTCTCCAAGACCGGCGTCGACGCGTTGGCCGTCGCCATCGGCACCAGCCACGGCGCCTACAAGTTCACCCGCGAGCCCGACGGCGAGATCCTGTCGATCGAGACGATCGCCAAGATCAACAAGAAGCTGCCGAACACGCACCTCGTCATGCACGGCTCCTCCTCGGTCCCGAAGGACCTGCAGGACCTGTTCAACGCCTATGGCGGCAAGATGAAGCCAACCTGGGGCGTGCCGGTCTCGGAGATCCAGAAGGCGATCCCGCTCGGCGTGCGCAAGGTCAACATCGACACCGACCTGCGTCTGGCGATGACCGGCACGATCCGCAAGAACTTCACCGAAAATCAGGAAAACTTCGACCCGCGCAACTACCTCAAGCCGGCCACGGCGCTGATGACTGAGGTCTGCAAGGAGCGTTTCGAGGCGTTCCGCACCGCCGGCAAAGCCTCAAAGATCCGGGCGAAGCGCCTGTCGGAGATGGCGAAGTTCTACGCTTCCGCCAAGTAGCATCAGATCGGGGCGGGAAGGCGACTTCCTGCCCCGAGCGCTTAGACCTTCTGGTCGACAAGCGTCCGACATGCCGGTGCGGGGGTCGATCGGTTGCCGGCGATGGTCACAGCCCATCGCCCTGGCCATTGGGTGGACACTTACCTCGACATCGCTAACGTAATTGCTTCGCGAGCAATGATGGTGCGGCCGAAAGCGGCTTGCCAAACAGTCGGAGCCGATTTCCGCGAAAGGGCATGCGCAGAGCAGAGAGCTGCCGCGAGGCGATCAGAATTCCGCGCCCCGCCTCAAAGACCGGCTGCCTTCGTCAGATTGACACGAAAGCGATCGCGGCGGCGCTGGTAGCGCCGCGTCATCTCGGCCGACGCATGGCCAAGCTGCTTCTGCACGTGCCGCTCGTCGACCTCGGCGGCGGAGGCGAGGCCGGCGCGCAGCGAATGCCCGGCAAATTTTAGCGCCCGTTCAGACTCGGAAAGGTCGCCGCGCACGCCGGCGGCCAGCGCCGTCTTCTTGACGAGGCGCGCCACCTCCTGGTCGTGCAGCCGTTCGGCGCCGACATTCTTGCCCCGACCGGTGACACGACGGAAGAGGGGGCCTTTGGCGAGTTTCGCAAACGTGATCCAGGTTTCGACAGCGACGACCGGGCAGGTGGCCTCCGACGAGCCGCGGCCGATCTCGACCTCGCGCCAGCCGGTCTTGCCGCGCAGCGTCACGAGCAGGCCCTTGTCGAACAGCTCGATCCAGCCGCGGCCATCGTCGCTCTGGTCGCGGCCAAGGTCGAGGCCGACGATTTCCGAGCGGCGCAGGCCGCCGGCAAAACCGACCAGCAGCATGGCGCGGTCGCGCAAACCCCGAAGCGTGCCGCGGTCGAGCGTCTCTAGCATGGCGATCAGCTCGTCCGGCAGGATCGCCTCCTTCTGGCGCGGCGGAGCGCCATGGCGGTTGCGGATGCCGGCGAGCACGGTGGCGATGGCGCGATCCTGGCGATCGAGATTGTGACCGCGTTGCGTGCAGTTCCAGCCGATGGCGGCAAGGCGCCGCTCGATCGTCGCAACGCTGGTCGGCCTTCCGCCACGCCCGGCCGGGCCGGAAGTCGTGCCACCGCCGCCGCCAGCGGCGCAGGCAGTGATGTAGAGGCCGACGACCTGCGGATCCGGGGGGAGGGGGGAGAGCCCGGATCGGCGGCACCAGGCGGCAAAATGCTTCCAGTCGGACGCGTAGGCGCGGCGCGTGTTGGCAGAATTCGCGGCCTCGACGTAGCCGCGGGCGCGGTCGGCGAGCTCTTGCAATTGCGCCGACGGGGGAGGGGAGGGGGCGATGTCGGCAGCGGCCAGCGCCTCGGCCGCCGACGGACCATGCGGCGGCGCGGCGCGCTGCCGAGCGTGAATTTCGGGGTTTTGATCGCTGAGTCGGGACATTTCTTTATAGTGACCAGAACGAACGATAATGCAAGATTATCACTCGTTCTGTCGTTGCGGCAGGCCGTGCGGTTTTGTCTACCGTTTTGACATAAACTGCACGCACGGTGCATCTTCCCCGCATGACTTCACCTGCAGGACAAGACGCTGCTGACGGGTGCACCAGTCGCCCCGCGGCGATTCAAGGCGGATCATCGTGCGACTGTGGGGGATGTCGTAAAGGCGGTTTTAAGTCGCTCCGGTCCGGCTGCGCGTCAACGTTGGACCGTCGGCGTGGCGGCTCGAGGCGCTTGCCGATGGTAGAGGCTGACTGCGTGCGTGCGAGTTGCTCCCCTGTGACGTTGCTGCAGAGATTCCTCAGTGCTCTTGGCTTCCGCGATTTGCCAATAGCAACCTCCAAGCACAGACCACCTGCGGATCGCGAGAACGCCGGTGGGTTTTATGTCCCTCCGGTCACAAGTTCCCAGGGATGTGCACAGGTGTCGATATTGACAAATCGGATTTAGGCCTATTTGATACGTACATCGATTACTAGATATCGCAGAGCGATAACAGGCGGCACGGATGTATGATCCTCTTGTTCACCCCTTTCCCGACAAAAGCCAGCCGGACCCGGATTCCTATTGGTTGAAGGTGAGTGGGGCGGCGGCGCCTGACGACGACGGGCCGGTGGCCGGAGATGCTGACGTCGATGTCGCGATCATCGGCGGCGGTTATACAGGTCTATCGGCGGCGCTCGCACTCGCCCGTGACCACGGCATCAAGGCAACTGTCTTGGAGGCGCGATCGTCCGCCTGGGGTTGCAGCGGGCGGAACGGGAGCTTTGCCCGGATCTCCGGCGGCCGCGTTCCGTGGTCGCGGCTCGTCAAGACCTATGGGCCGGATGTCGCCCGCGCGTATTTTCAGGAGCTCAGGCAGGGTCTGGATACCGTGCGCGCCCTGATCGCGGACGGAGGCATTGCCTGCGACAAGCAGCCCGACGGGGTCTACAAGGTGGCCACCTTCGGCACCCATGCCGACGCGCTTCGCCGAGAGGAGGCGCTGTATAACGAGGTTCTCGGCTATCCGGCCCGTTACATCGACGCGAGCGGGCTGCGCGGCATCCACGAAGGCTCCGAAAGCCACGGGGCATTGTACCTGCCGGATGGGTTCTCGCTGAACCCATTGGAACTGGCGCGCGGTCTGCACCGCATGGCTCGCGACCATGGCGCCCGGATCCATACGAATTCGCCCGTGACCCGCTGGATCAGTGAAGGTGGGGCACATCGGCTCGTGACGCCCACGGGCACGATCCGCGCCAGGCGCGTCATCGTGGCGACGAACGGCTACACGTCGTCGCGATTGCACCCTTCGCTTGCCGCGCGGGTTCTGCCCGTTCATTCGCAGATCATCGTGACGGCGCCGATGACCGCCGCACAGGTGGAGGCGAGCCTTCCGTCCGGAAACTGCATGTTCGATACCCGCGAACTGCTCTTCTACTATCGCCGGCTGCCGGACAACCGGATGCTGTTCGGCGGACGCAGCGCCATCTCCGGCGACGATGCCGCCGCCCCGCGTCACCGTCAGTACCTCTACGACGCGATGGTGCGGAAGTTTCCTGCCCTTGCCGGAATCGATCTCGAGCATTGGTGGGGCGGTTGGGTCGCCGTCTCCCGGAATTCCCTGCCGTACTGCTACAGGGTGCCGGGAGCGAATGACGTGTTCACGGCGGGTGGATACGCGGGCAGCGGCGTTTCGTTCTCGATTCACCTGGGCACGAAACTGGCGATGCTGGCCGCAGGCCGCCCGTTCGAGACGTCCGCGACATTTCTCACCCGTGAGCCCGAACGCTACCCGTTCGCCTCCTTCATAAGGCTGGGCCAGTGGATGGCGTATCGCTGGCTGCACGCCAAGGACGCCCGCGAAGCGCGCAGGGCAGGATGACGTCCATGCGGAAGCTTTCGCAAGTGCTATCGAAGGACACCCGATCAGCCATTGGCGGTTGGCCGAAAGTGCCGGCGGGCGGTCCTCCCGGCGTATTCGCAGAAGAGGAAATGCGATGACCGCAACTCCGTCCAAACTCATGGGGTCAACTGCGATGGCAGATGCCGAAGAGTCGCCTCTCTACGTTACCGCGCTTGCCAAGGGTCTGTCCGTATTGACGGCATTCGGCCCTTCGCGACCCGCCATGAACCTGCTTGAACTGGCTGAAGCCACCGGCCTGAACAAGAGCACAATCCAGCGCTCGGTGTTCACGCTCGAGGCGATGGGCTATCTGGCGCGTGAGGGCGGCTCCAAACGATACCGGCTGACGGTCAAGTCGCTGGAAATCGGCACCGGATACCTTCAGACGGCCGAGTTGATCGAGAGGGCCAATCCCTTCGTCCAGCAACTGAACCGCCAGACCGGCGAGAGCTGCAACCTGCTCGAGCCCTGGGGCACGGACATGGTCTACGTGGCTCGCTTCACGAGCCACAAGGAAATGCCGATCCATGTCCCGATCGGGCAGCGCCTGCCGATGTACTGCACTGCGGCCGGGCGCGCCTACCTTTCCGCCCTGCCGACCGAAGCCGCGACATCTTATATCGAGCGGTCTAATCGGGTTGCGTACACGGCGCATACGGTAACGGCTCCCGAAGAGCTGCTGGGACTGCTGCGGCGCGCGCGTACCGACGGATTTTCTCTGATCACCGAGGAAATCTACGTCGGAGACATCGCCGTCGGCGCATGTGTCGTCAATGCCGAAGGGCAGCCCCTGGCGTCGATCAACATTTCCGTGCCCTCCAGCCGCTGGCGACGAGAGGACGTGATTTCGGAGCTTGCTCCACAGGTCGTCAATGCGGCCCGAGCGGTATCGAGCGCGGCAAAGGGACTGAAACCCCAGGCGCGGTGAAGAACAAACCACAGCAATAGCCAATTCTCAGGAGGAAACATGCCGATCCAACGTTTCGAACCCAATGGAAAACGTCTCAGCCACGTGCTCGTCCATAATGGGATCGCCTATGTCACCGGCCAGGTGCCGGCGGACCGCAGCCAGGACGTCGCCGGCCAGACGGCCCAGGTTCTGGCGCGGATCGACGAACTTCTCGCCAAGGCCGGCACGGACAAGTCGAAGATCCTTTTCGCGCAGGTCTGGCTGAAGCATGCCGTCGCGGATTTCGCGGCCATGAACCAGGTCTGGGAAGACTGGATCCCCGAGGACGCGCTGCCTGCGAGGGCGACGGTAGAAGCCAATCTCGCCGCCGAGAACATCCTCGTCGAAATCGCGCTGCAAGCTGCAGTCGAATCCTGAAACCAACACCAAACCAATCAACTCGAAAGTACAAGGGTGGGAACCAAAATGCGTAAGACCTTTGCAATCACGGCCCTGGCAGCGCTTGTTGCTGGCACGGCGGCCAGTGCCGCTGACACGACCCTGACGATCTCCAGCTACGGCGGCGGCTACCAGGAGGCACAGTCGAAGTCGTACTTCCAGCCTTTCATGGCGCAGAATCCGGGCATCAAGATCGTCGAGGACAGCGCGTCGAGCAACGCCAAGCTCAAGGCCATGGTCGAAACGGGCAACGTCACGCTCGACCTGATGCTGACCGACGACAGCTTCGGCCTCGACGCCGATGCGCAGTGGCTCGAACCAATCGACTACTCGATCATCGATAAGTCGAAGTTTATCGAAGGGGCAGCTGGCACATATCGCGTCGCTTCGGACATCGAGGCTACGGTTCTGGCCTACAACGCCCAGGAGTTTGGCGGAGCGGCGCCGAACGGGTTTGCCGACTTCTTCGACACCGAAAAGTTTCCGGGACTGCGCGCCGTCTGGAAGTACTCGGCCTCGGGCATTTTCGAGGCCGCCCTTATCGCCGACGGCGTGAAGCCGGAAGACCTCTACCCGATCGACGTGGAGCGGGCGCTCAAGAAGCTCGACACGATCAAGGATGATCTCGTGTGGTGGGAAAGCGGCTCGCAGTCCGAGCAGTTGCTGGCGAGCGGCGAGGCGAACATGGCGCTCGTCTGGGTCTCACGCGCGCTCAGCGTCGGCGAAAAAGGCGTAAAGATCGACTGGACGAACTGGACGTCGCAGACCGGGTACTGGGTCGTCCCGAAGGGGACGAAGAACAAGGAAGCCGCGATGCAGGCGATCAACTTCTTCACCGAGCCCACCCAGCAGATCGAATTCACGAAGTACATGCCCTACGGTCCGTCGAACAAGAATGCCCTCGATTCGGTCGACGGCAAGTTCAAGGGCAACCTGCCGACCGACCACCTCGACACGCGCGTGCTCATGGACGCTGAGTGGTGGGCGGCAAACGGTGCGAAGGTTGATCTCCGCTTCCAGGAGTGGCTTCTCCAGTAAGCCATTACGAGAAGAGCCCCGCCTGCATCGCCAGGCGGGCTCCATCCCAACTTTTCCTTCGGAATTACGATGACCGCAACAACAAACGATCGCAGCGTGCCCGTGAAGGCGGGATCATCGCGGGGCTTCCGGTTACCGCCGGCGTTCTGGCTGATCGTCCCGTCTGTCCTGTTCCTCGCCCTTTTCTTCGTGTTTCCGCTGCTGAAGCTGGTGGCGATCTCGCTGCCCGATGGCAGCGTGGAGTACTACCAACAGATCTTCACGACTCCGGTCTTCCTGCGGGTCATCGGCGAGACGTTCAGGGTGTCGCTCATCGTAACCGTCGTCACGGTCGCAGTCGCCTATCCTTACGCCTACGCCATGGCGCATGGGGGTCGGGCGATGCTGCTCGTCCTCACGATCGCCTTGCTCATTCCATTCTGGGTGAGCCTTCTCTTGCGGAGTTTCTCGTGGATCGTGCTGCTCCAGAACAGCGGTTTGGTCAACGACTTCCTGATCGCTACCGGATTGATCGACAGACCGCTTCGCCTCATCCGGACCCCGATGGGGGTGATCATCGGCATGGTCCATATCCTTTTGCCCTATGCGGTGCTCCCGCTGTACACGGTCATGAAGAAGATCGATCTCCGTCTCATGGAGGCCTCGTCCATCTGCGGTGCAAGCTGGCTCAGAGGGTTTGCGCGCATCTATTTCCCGCTGTCTCTGCCGGGTGTCATGGCCTCCGCCATCCTCGCCTTCACCCTGGCGCTCGGCTTCTACATAACCCCGGCTCTGCTTGGCAGCCCGCGGGACATGATGATCGCCCAGATGATCGCTGGTCAGTTCAACGAGCAACTGAACTTCGGTCTCGGAGCCGCGCTCGCCGTCGTCCTCATGGTGCTGACCGCCGTTGCCTTCGGGCTGTTCGGGGCCGTGCGGGCCGCGCTGCAGATGCGTGGCCGCCGGAAGGAGGAAGCCTGACATGGACAAGCTGAGACGCATCCTCTTCTGGCTCGTTGTCACCCTTACGGCGCTGTTCCTGCTGTTGCCGACGCTGATCATCGTTCCGATGTCGTTCACGACGACGACCACGCTCGAGTTTCCTCCGGTCGGTTTCACCTTCGAGTGGTACGGAAAGGTCATCGGCGCTTCGGACTGGCAGGGAGCACTCCTAAACAGTCTGGTCATTGCCTTCGCCGCATCGGTTCTCGCCACCGTCATCGGTACCGCGGCCGCGCTCGCATTGCACACCCATCGCTTCCCCGGAAAGACAATCGTCATGGGGCTGCTTCTCAGCCCGATGGTCACGCCCGTGATCGTGCTCGCGGTGGGAATGTACATGGTCTTCTCCGGATGGGGGCTGGTCGCGACCCGGCTCGGGCTTGTCCTCGCCCACACGGTGCTTGCGATACCCTTCGTCGTCGTCTCGGTGCTAGCAAGTTCGCGAATGGTGAACCCCTCGCTGGCGCCTGCCAGCCTCGGCCTTGGGGCGGGGCACTGGTTCACCTTCCGGCGAGTCACGTTGCCGCTGATCATGCCCGGCGTGCTGTCGGGCGCGGTGTTCGCCTTCATCACGTCCTGGGATGAGGTGGTGATCGCGCTGTTTCTCGCCGATGCCCAGACCCGCACGGTTCCGATCATGATCTGGAACCAGGTGCGGACCAATCTCGACCCGGCCACGGCCGCCGTCGCAGCGATCCTCATCGTGTTGTCGGCGCTTGGCGTCCTCCTCTCGTACAAATTCAGGGAATCCAGATGATGAATGCCGCTCATCAGAACACCGCGGGAACGGCAATGAAGCTCGAGGGGGTTTCGAAGCATTACGGGGCCGTCCGTGCGCTCGACAACGTGTCGTTCGAACTTCGGAAAGGGGAGTTTTTGACCATGCTCGGCCCCTCCGGGTCCGGCAAGACGACTTCGCTGCGGGCGATTGCCGGCTTCATTCAGCCGACGTCCGGAAGACTTTCCATCGACGGCCGGGACATGACCGCGGTGCCGCCGCAAAAGCGCAACATCGGCATGATGTTCCAGGACTACGCTCTCTTCCCGCACATGACCGTCCTGGAGAACATCGGGTATCCGCTGGAGACGCGTGGCATCAAACGGGCCGAGCGCGAAAAGCGCAGCATGGAGATGCTTGAGATCGTCGGTCTGGCGCATTGCGCGAAGCGCTATCCGAAGGAGATGTCCGGCGGCCAGCAGCAACGAGTCGCACTGGCCCGCGCCCTCGTCTTCAAGCCGGATATCGTCCTTCTGGACGAGCCGATGGCCGCCCTCGACAAGAAGCTGCGCGGCCAGATGCAGATCGAGATCATGCATATCACCCGGCAGGTCGGCGCGACCGTGGTTTCGGTCACGCACGACCAGGAGGAGGCGCTGGTCATGAGCGACCGCATCGCCATCTTCAAGGACGGTCGGCTTGAGCAGATCGGCACGCCGCACGAGCTTTATCTGCAGCCCCGGTCCGAATTCGTCGCCGACTTCATCGGCGAGGCTAACCTGATGCGTGGCAACGTCCGATCGACAGCGGACGGGGTTGTCGTGGAAGGCGAGGGCTGGAAGGCCAGCCTTCCCAAGGGCGATCCCCGGTCCGAGGCTCTGAAATCCGGCCAGAAGGCCTGCGTGGTGCTGCGCCCCGAGCGCATCCATGCCGTCGCGGCGGGTTCTGCGACGGAAAACGCCGGCGAGGGGGTGATCGAGGACAAGATCTACCTTGGCGTCGAGTACAGGCTCGTCGTCCGGATGGGTGACGGCAGCAAGATCAATCTTCGCAGCCGGGATGTGGCTTCCATCGCGTCGATGCACGCCGGCGACAGGATCGGCCTGGCCTGGAGCGCGGACGACCTCGTGGTCATCGGCGGGTAAGCAGGCGGGAAGGGACACCGAGTATGAGCCAAGACAACCAACAGGCGGAGGTGTCGTTCCTCTGGAACGGCTCCAGGATCAAGGCGCGGCAGGGCGATAGCGTCGCCGCCGCCCTGTGGCGCGCCGGCGTCACCACGCTTGCCCGCTCGCGCAAGCTGCACCGTCCGCTCGGTTACAGCGGATCGTATCCGACCGGCGTGCTCGCCCGCGTGAACGGCCGCCCGAACGTCCGCCTCGATCAGGTCCACGTGCAAGAGGGCCTTGCCGTCGAGATGCAGAATACCTGGCCATCGCCGCGTTTCGATCTGCTCAGGTTTGCCCAACTCTTGCCGTCGAAGGCCGTCTACGGTGGCTTCGAACATGGCGACTGGATGCCGAAGGCGGGGCTCGGCTATCGCCTGGCCGAACGCGCAATGGCGAATCTCGCGGGCGTGGCCCGTCCGGCCGACATCGCCGCTCAGCTTCTGGCAATCCCCGGCGAGCGCGTTTCAGTGGATTGCCTCGTCGTGGGAGGCGGTCCCGCCGGAATCGCCGAAGCCAACCGGCGGGTCCAGTTGGGCGAGACGGTCGCGCTTGTCACGAGAGGTGATCGTGTCGCCCGTTTCGCAGATTCCCTGGGAGCCGTGGTCGATCCGCTCAGCCCGCAGGTCCGGCTGTTCACCGGCATGGAGCTTTTCGGGGTCTACCGCGAGGGCACGCTCCTGGTCGGCGCGCCGCATGACAACACGCGCGGCGCTGTCGCGTTTGATCCCCGTGCCGTCGTGCTGGCCACCGGACGTCGGTCCATACCGCCGCTGGTCAAGGGCAATCAGCTGCCGGGCGTATTGGATGCTCATTCCGCACTTCAGCTTGCGGCCGTTCACCGCGTCCTGCCGGGACGCCGCGTCGCGGTGGTGGGGACGGGAGCCGAAGACGCCATCGCGGAAAGGCTCGGCTCTCTCGGCGTGGAAGTGGTTCACCGCGGGCCAGTTGAGGAACTCATCGAAATAACGGGCCGGGCCCGTGTCGCGGCGATCCGCGCCGCCACCGAAATTCGATGCGATGCCGTGGTTCATGCCGGGCCGTGGCGGATCGACCCGAGCCTTGGCTTCCAGGCCTCGGGCGAGGGGATGTTCCAGGTGCAGGCGCATCCCTTGCCGGAAACGATGTCCGTCGTCGGAGGCGCGGCGTTGGGCGACGAGCGCATTTCCGCCCGGAGACATCTTCACCCCGACACGCTGATCTGCCCCTGCATGGACGTGACGGCGGGTGAACTCTACTGCCACATCGATGATGGCGAGACGGATCCGGAAGTCCTCAAGCGACTGACGTCCTGCGGCATGGGAACCTGCCAGGGTTTTCCGTGCTGGGAGCATATGCTGGCGATGCTGGCGGCGCGCATAGGCGTCGAGCCGGAAGCGTTCGCCCGTCCCACCCATCGGCCACCGCGACGTTCGATAACGGTCGCGCAGGCGGCCGGACTTGCCGGACTCGTGGAGCCTGACCGATGAGCAAACCTCTTCCCAAACGGGCCTCCGTCGTCATCATCGGCGGCGGCGTGCAGGGCCTCTCCGTCGCGTTCAATCTGGTGGAGCAGGGCCAGCGTGACATCCTCGTTCTCGACGCCGGCTACTGGCAGGGCGGGGCGTCCGGCCGCAACGGCACGCTGATCCGGCCCGGCTTCGCATCCGTGGCCTGGACGGAACTCTTCGTCCTGACCGTCAACGAATGGCAGACCTGGTCGAAGCGTCTCGGCGAGAACGTCATGTTCACGCGGCGCGGATACTCCGTGGTGTCCGAGGCGGAAAAGAGCGAGGCCATGCTTCTCGAGGGCCTGAAGGTCCAGAAGAGCCTCGGCGTCAACAGCTGGATGTTGTCGCGTCGGGAGATCGACGAACTCCTGCCGGCGATCAACAAGTCGCGCGTCAGGGCCGTGCAACACCAGCCGGACGGCGGCGTTGCCCCGCATCACGCGGTGATGAAGGGGCTTCTGGCGTTCTGCCAGCGCAACGGTGTCGATGTTCGTTATCGGACCGCGATCACCGGGCTGGAGCGGACGGCCTCGCGGGTTAGCGCCGTGCTGGTCGGAGACCACCGCATCGAGGCGGATTGCGTCGTCTCCTGCGCCGGACCGAACAACCCGGATATCGCCGCCATGGCCGGTGTGCCGCTGAACGGCTTCGGCATGCGCATCGAGGCCATGGCGCTCGAACCCACCCGGCCGCTCATCAAGCCGGCCATCGCCCTGATCGACAGCCTCGCCTATTTCCACCAGACCTCGCGCGGAGAAGTGGTCGGCGGGACCGAGGTGCCCGAGAGACCGCGGATGTCGTTGAAGGTCGATGTTCCGGTGATGGCGAACATGGCGAAGGTCTATCTCGAAATGTTCCCGCAGCTCGGCGAGGTCCGTATCCTGCGCCACTGGGCGGGTCAGCTTCATGCGTCATCCGACTATGCCCCGCTGCTGGGCGAACATCCGGACTTGAAGGACTTCTGGTTCTCGGCCGGATGGTCCTACGGATTCGCGGGCGCTCCGGCTGCCGGAAAGCTTTTGGCGGAAGCGATCGCAAAGGGCCGCATCGACCACCGGATGAAGCCGTTCGCACTCGACCGCTTCGAGAAGACCGGGCCGATCGTCGAGGGTGGCATCGTGCTCGCGTGACGTCCGGCTACCGGTCGCAATCTTCACATAGACAGAGAAAGGACAGCTCTGATGAGCAATCACGAGAATTTCTACATCAATGGTGAGTGGGTTTCCCCGGTCAAGCCGCAGACCCTCGACGTCATCAATCCGGCCACAGAAGAGGCGTTCACGCGGATCTCCGTCGGTTCGGCGGCCGACGTGGACAAGGCAGTCGCTGCGGCAAAGGCCGCGTTCGAGACGTTCTCGCGCACGAGCCCCGCCGAACGGCTCGCCCTGCTCAAGCGCGTCCACGAGGTCTATCTCGACCGCTTCGAGGACATCGCACAGGCCGTCTCCGCGGAGATGGGCGCTCCGCTTTCCTTCGCTCGCGATGCACAGGCATGGGCAGGACGGGGCCATCTCGAATCGACGATCAAGGCGTTCGAGACCTATTCATTCAGCGAAAAGCGCGGCACGACGATGGTCGTCAAGGAACCGATCGGCGTCTGCGCCCTGATCACGCCGTGGAACTGGCCGCTGAACCAGATCGTCTGCAAGGTCGCGCCGGCGATTGCGGCCGGGTGCACTGTCGTGCTCAAGCCATCGGAAATCGCGCCGATCTCGGGCATCGTCTTTGCCGAGGTGATGCATGCCGCAGGCGTGCCGAAGGGCGTGTTCAATCTCGTCAACGGCACCGGCCCGGACGTCGGACAGGTCATGGCCTCCCATCCCGATGTCGACATGGTCTCCTTCACCGGATCGACGAGAGCCGGGGTCATCGTTGCCAAGGCGGCGGCCGACACCGTCAAGCGGGTGGCGCAGGAGCTCGGCGGCAAGTCGGCGAACATCATCCTCCCCGACGCCGATTTCGAGACCGCAGTAACGAAGGGCGTTCGTGGCTGCTTCAGCAACACCGGGCAGTCCTGTGACGCGCCCACGCGCATGCTGGTCCCGAAGGAGCGTCACGACGAGGCGCTTGCCATCGCCAAGGCTGCCGCCGAGGCGTTTCGCACGGGCGATCCGAACGCCGAGGAGACGGACCTCGGCCCCGTCGTCAGCGAGCTCCAGTTCGACAAGATCCAGCGGCTGATCGAAGCGGGCATCAGCGAGGGCGCGACGCTCGTAACGGGTGGTCCCGGGCGGCCCGAGGGTCTCAACCGCGGTTATTACATCCGGCCGACCGTGTTCGGGAACGTAACCCCCGACATGACGATCGCGCGGGAGGAAATCTTCGGCCCCGTTCTTTCCATCATTTCCTATGAGGATGAGGAAGATGCGATCCGGATCGCCAACGACACCGTCTACGGGCTGGCCGCCTATGTCCAGTCGCAGGACATCGACCGGGCCCGCCGGGTTGCGGCGCGGATGCGGGCCGGCTCCGTCTACCTGAACTATCCGGCATGGGACACGATGGCGTCCTTCGGCGGCTACAAGCAGTCGGGCAACGGCCGCGAATACGCCGATTTCGGCATCCACGATTTCCTCGAGATCAAGAGCGTCGTCGGCTACGGCGGCTAAGTGACGACGTGGCGCGGCGCCAGTGCGCCGCGCCTTCCTTCAGAGTGCACGCCAGCTAGTGCAGCATCAATGTTGTTCCATTGACCCCAAAGGCAGGCCGGACTGACGCGGGAACGCCAAACAGCGCTGGCGCTTAGGCGGCCAATTCGAGCAGATAGTTCCGACCCTCTCCCTCTCAGCCAGCGCCCGTCGCGGTCGGTTCGGCACAGCCATCGAGATGCGCCATAATGGTCTCAAACGCGGAACGCTCACCGAAGCCGATGAGCACGAGGATATTGTCCACGTCGAGGCCTTCCGGCGCATTTGCCACCGGTTCGAAGGAAAGGCGTGTGCCGACCAGATGCACGGCGAAACGCCGGCCATCGTTCGCGCGCAGGAAACCCTTGGCGCGGTAGATCGCTGTCGGCAGGCCGGTCAGAGCCTTCTGCAGGCACCTCAGATCAACTGCGCCCTCACGTCGCCAGATCGCACTGACCGCCGGTTCATGAACGGGTTCAGCGCTGAATGTCGAGGCGATGCCGGACGGCAAAACCTGGCCGGCAAAGAGGATGTCGAAGGGCACGCGCGAACTGGTGGTTTCGACGATTCGGGTGTCCGGAAAGGTCCAGCGTGCGTGCCAGACGTCGAGTTTTTCGCGGTCGACCAGATCGGTCTTGTTGAGAACCAGAAGGTCGGCCGAACCGATCTGCGCTTCGGCGAGGCCGGGCGCAGCGGCAATCGCATCGTCGAAGCCGGCAGCGTCCACCACCACCACGATGGCGTCCGCGCGAAGGCGCGCGGCAAAGCGCGCATAGCGCACCGTGTCCATGATGCGGGCGGGATCGGCGACGCCACTCGCCTCGATCACGATGTGGTCGATGTCGGTGCGGTTAGCCAGAAGCTCCTCGAGCTGCTCGACAAAGCCCTGGTTCAGGCCACAGCAGACGCAGCCATTGGACAGGCTGTAAAGGCCGCCCTCGGTCGAGGTGATCAGTGCGGCGTCGATGTTGATCGCGCCGAAATCGTTGACCAGCACCGCGACCTTCAGCCCATGGTCGCCGCTGAGGATGTGGTTGACGAGTGTCGTCTTGCCCGCGCCCAGGAAGCCGCCGATGACGGTGACCGGTATGGGCGCGCCCTTCACTACCATAGCTGCGGCGCCTCGCCGTGCCAGACGGCGTCGGAGTTATCGTCCAGCCGGTCGTGCACCAACTGGCCTTGCAGGAAGGTGAGATCCACCTTGGTGGAGTGGATGTTGCCCTGCGGCTCGACCTCGAACAGGTTGCGGTCGAGCACGATGATGTCGGCCGACTTGCCGACTTCGAGCGAACCCGCTTCGTGCTCGATGCCCATCGACCAGGCGCCGTTCTTGGTCATCACGTCGATCGCTTGCTTGAGCGAGATCGGCTCGCCGAAGCGGCCTTCCCCTTCGCCCCACGGATTGGCGCGGGTGACCATGGTTTCGAGCGCGATCCACGGATCGAGCGGGCTGACCGGCCAGTCGGTACCAATGACGGCGACGCCGCCGGCTTCCAGCACGCCCTTGATGTTGTAGGCGCGCGACAGGCGCTCCGGACCGTAGCCGGAGCGGGCCCCGGAGACGAACTTCGAGGGATACCACGACACCGGCGAGAATTCGGCCGTGACGTTGAGATCGCGGAAGCGCTTGAGGTTGCCGCCGTGCAGGATGGTCGAGTGTGCGCACTGATGGCGCACATTGAGCCCGCCGGGCCGCCGGCGCACTTCTTCCACCGCGTCGAGGAAGGTGTCGGAGGCAGCGTCCCCGGTACAGTGGGCGATGACACGGATGCCTTGCCGGTCCATGTCCCAGATCATGTCGGCAAGATGCTCCGGAGTCAGGTTGAGCTTGCCGCTCCAGCCGGCATTGCCACCGTCCCACGGTGTGATGAGATAGGACGAGCGCGGCTCGACCGTGCCGTCGAAGTGGAACTTTACCGCATTGGCGTTGAGTCGGGCCGAGCGGTAGTAGTGGCGCTCGCCGGCGAGCAACTCCCAGCGCCGACGCACCGGAAAGATGTCGTCCTGCCAACTGATGGCGGCCTCGACACGCAGGGTGAGCTCGCCGGCCTGGTCGAGCGACTGCAGGGCATTCAGCCGGTTTTCGCAGACGTGAACATATTTCGTCGACACCACGCCGCGCGCGGATTGATAGCGCACCCCGTCGCGATAGGCAGCGCGCAGCACCGGCACCGGCGTCGGCGGCATGGCCGCATGGATCAGTGCGTAGGCGCCGTCGATCAGAAGGCCCGTCGGCTCGCCGCTGACCGGATCGCGCTCGAGATAGCCATTGGCCGGATCGGGCGTGTCGGCAGCGATGCCGGCACGGCGCAGCGCTTCGGAATTGACCATCATGGTGCCCCACATGCGGTCGAGCAGCGCCACCGGGCGATCGGGCATCACCGTGTCCAGCCAGTCCTTGCCGGGAACGAGCCCGGCCTGCCGGAACGTGTAGCGGACGAAGTACTGGCCGTAGATCCAGTCGCGATCCGGGTGCCTGGCCGCATAGGCCAGGATGGCATCGCGCACCTGATCTGGCGTCGGGTCGACGATGCCAATGTCGAGATCCTCGGCATAGCGCGGCGCCAGCGCGAGGTCGGGATGGGTGTGCATGTCGTAGAGGCCCGGCATGGCGAAGCGCCCGCCGAGATCCACCACTTTGGTCTGCGCGCCGATCAGATGCTCGACATCCGCCCGCTCGCCGCGGGCGACGATGTGCCCGCGCGCCACCGCCAGCGCCTGGCACCAGGGCAGGCCTGGATCACCGGTGTAGACGCGGCCGTTGACGAGCACGAGGTCCGCATAAGCGCTGCGGGCCGAGTGGCTCGGGCGGTGGTCGTAGAGAACGCGCATGATCGGCTACCTGTCAGAAGAAGAGCGTGAGTGCCGGCCTCAATAGCCGGCGCTCGGGATCCACCATTCGCGGCCGCGCACGGTGGTGACGTATTCGGGCCAGCGCAAGCCGATCGGCGCCTCGTAGTCGGCAAGCGGCGGGATCCACTTGGTGCCGCCGACGCCGCCGCCGGTGCGCTCCTCGAACTCCTTGCGGGCCGCGGTACGCAGCTCGGCGTTCTGCATCAGCTCGAGCATCGAGTGGGCGATGGTCTTCGACGCGCAGACCACCATCGGGTCGATGGTTTCGGGGATGCCGCCCAGTGCGTTCATCACCCAATCCGGATAGGCAAAGCCGGCGGGACCGGTGAGCATCGGGCGGGCGATGTAAAGGCGCGCGGTGGGCGCGTGCCAGCACATGTCGGTGTAGTCGTCCGAGGTGTAGTTGATCTGCGAGGGCGGCAGGTCCTGGCGCAGGATGCGCTCGGCCTCCTGCGGGCTCACCAGCTTCTCGCAATCGGGCAGGAAGGGCTCCGCCATCGGCTCCAGCCCAAGATTGGACTGGATCTCGCGGGCGATCTCCTTGGCGCTCTCGCCCCATGTCGGCGCGCCGACGGCGGCAAGCTTGCCATAAACCAGATCGGCCATGACGTGGTTGGCAAGGCCGGGGCGCGACTTCGACACCCAGATCTTTTCGACGCGGCAGTGCGCAAGCTTGGCGGCGGCCTCGGCGTTGCGGTCGAGGATCAGCGTCGCCTGCTCGGCCATCTCCACCGTCGCCACGCGGATGATGTACTGGATTTCGGAGAGCCGCGCCGGCAGGTTGTCTGCCGTTGCCTGCCCCGCCGTCAGGATCGCCTCGCTGATCGACCAGCCGCCCATGTGCGGCAGCATGGAATCGCGCAACGCCTTGGAGGCGTTGTACATGTAGAACAGCGCGTCATTGGCGCCCGGCGCCCGCACGGCGCTGTGTGCCTGCGGGATCGGCAGGCCGTCGGCACGCTTCAGCCATGTTTCCGGTTCGTCGCAAACGAAGCGGTAGACCATCGCGTAGGCTGCGCCGCAGTGGGTGTCCCAGTTGACCGTGTTGCACAGCGGCAGCATGTAGCAGGGGTGGAAGCTGATCATCGCGTCGAGGCCGTCGTAATAGCCCTTGGCGGCATGGATCGGCTTGGAACCGCGCACCTTCTCAGCCGGTTCGCCGAAGAACTTCAGCGTACCCGGAATGCCGTGGGCCTGCATGGCCGCCTTGGTGGCGAGCAGGCCGCCGAAGGCGCTCATGCCGAGCGCGGAATGCGGATCGGTGTGGCCGCCGGCGTGCTCGTTCAAGCCCTCGCGCGGTGCCTTGACAGTGCTGGCCGCCTGGCAGTTGCCGGGCACGGCGTCGTACTCGGCATAGGAAGCAATGACCGGACCACCTTCGCCATTCGTCCAGCAGGCGGCGAAGGCTGTCGGCATGCCGCCCGAGCCTTCCTCGACCTCGAAGCCCTCGGCGCGCAGGCGTTCCACGTACCAGGCAGCCGATTCGTATTCGCGCCAGGCGGTCTCGGCCTTGTGCCAGATCTCGCTGGTCCACTTGGATAGCTCGGCCGTGTTCTCATCGACCCAGCGTGTGGCGGTGTCCTCTGCGAAGCTCTTGCTCATGTCCCTGCCAAATTTGATGTTGTGCCTGGATGCAGAGCAAAGCAGTGAATTGCTTGCGCAAAAAGTGATATGTTTTATCGTTTCGCGCAAATTTGGTTCACCAGACGGGGGGAGTCCTTGCGGATACCATCGACACAGGCGCTGCGCGCGCTCGAAAGTTTTGCCCGGCACGGCAGCGTATGGCGGGCGGCGGACGAGTTGCATCTGACGCGCAGTGCCGTCAGCCACCAGTTGAGGCTCCTGGAGCGCGACCTCGGCTTTGATCTGCTGGAGCGCGTCGGCAAGGGCGTGGCGCTCACCGCGCGCGGCCGGCGCTATGCCCATGACGTGCACAAGGCGCTGACGATGCTGGGCGATGCCGGCGCGCAATACCGGGACGGCGGCATCGGGGGATCCTTCCGGATCTGCTGTACACCGGGGTTCGCTTCGCTCTGGCTCTGCACCCATATCGCTGCATTCCAGGAAATGTACCCCGACGTTTCACTGTCCATCCTGACGCCGCGCCGTCTGGACGACGTGAGCATCCCCGACGTGGATGCGTTTATCGCCTTTGGCGACGGCAACTGGCCAAACCGAAGCGTCGAACTTCTTTGCGATGTGCGCTTCACGCCGCTCTGCAGTCCGAGCCTGCTCAACAGGATCGGCGGCATGTCCAAGCCGGCCGATGTGTTGCGCACAAATCTGCTTCACCTCAACGACTTCGAGGATTGGGCGCGCTGGCTGTCGCTCACCAAGGTGGAAAACGCGGATCCGGCGAGCGGCATAATCTTTTCCGACATGAACCTGGTTTTTTCGGCGGCCATCGCGGGACAGGGAATCGCGATGGGCGACGAGCTCACCGGGCAGAAGGCGTTGAGCGAGGGTCGGCTGGTGCGCCCCTTCGATATGGCGATCCGTGCATCACGATCCTATTACCTGGTCGTTGACCTGGCCAAGTCGGATCATCCAGTCCTCCCGGCCTTCCGTGACTGGCTACGGACCAGCCTCGCGGATGAGGCGGCTGATGCCCAAGGCCGCTCGGGGAGCTATATAGGTGAATAGAATTTCCCAATAAGGCGAAAATAATTCGGTTGCCGTGAGCTGATTGCGTGGCTTAGGCTTCTGAAAAAGGTGAGGGGAAGCCTATGCAGCAAGCCGGACAGGCAGCAGAACTCAAGGCTGTCGGTATTGGAAAAAGCTTCGGTGCTTTCCACGCGCTGAAGGACATTTCGCTGGATATCGGCCGGGGCGAGTTCCTGACCCTGCTCGGTCCTTCCGGCTCCGGCAAGACGACATTCCTGATGATCCTGGCCGGGTTCGAACGTGCCAGCCGGGGACGGCTGTTCAACGACGGCGTCGACATCACCGACCAGCCGGCTGAACGACGCTCATCGGGCATGGTCTTTCAGGGCTATGCGCTGTTCCCGCATATGAGCGTGGCCGCCAATATCGCCTTTCCGCTGCGGGTGCGGCGCAAGTCCGAGCAGGAGATCAAGCGCCGCGTCGCCGAAATGGTCGAGCGCGTGGGCCTGCAAGGCCACGAGCACAAGCTGCCCTCCAAACTGTCCGGTGGCCAGCAGCAGCGCGTCGCGCTGGCCCGCGCGCTCGCTTTCGAGCCGGGCGTGCTGTTGCTCGATGAGCCCTTTTCCGCACTCGACAAGAGCCTGCGCGGCCAGATGCAGACCGAGATGAAGCGCCTGCACGAGGAAACCGGCACGACATTCGTCTTCGTCACCCACGATCAGAGCGAAGCGCTGGCCCTGTCGTCGCGCGTGGCCATCTTCAACCATGGCGAACTCCTTCAAGTGGGAACGCCGCAGGATGTCTACGAGCGCCCGGGCAACCGCTTCGTTGCCGAGTTTCTCGGCGAGATCAACATGCTGCCGCTACGCGAAATCCGCGCTGACGGGGAGGGCGCCAGAGGGCTGCACGAGGACCGTGAGATCGCATTGCGGTTTGCCCAAAGCGCGGTTGATGGCAATGCCATCCTGGCCGTACGTCCCGAACACATGTCGATCGCACACGAGCCGGCCCCGCAGGAAAACGGGGTCGCCGTCGCCGTGACGTCCTCCACCTATCTCGGCGCGGCGACGCGCCTGGAATTGGCGACCCGCAGTGGCTGCAAGCTGAGTGTTTGCGTGCCGACGGAAACCGCGCAGCGCGCGCTGCAGGCAGGCAAGAGCGTCTGGCTGACATGGCCTGCCAATGCGGGCTTCCTGCTGCCGGCGACGAGTTGAAGGGGCGAACAGGCATAAAGCTGCAAGTCGCGTCCCAGCAGATTATCGAAGACAACAAAGGGGGGAATGACCATGAATGAAGCTTTTCAGAAAGACTGCCTCGAAATCCTCGCAGAGAAGGTGAAACGCGGCCAGATCACCCGCAGGCGCTTTGCCCAGCTCGCCGCAATGCTTATCGCCGGCGCGCCGATGGCGTTCAGGGCCACGGGCGCCTCAGCGGACGCCAAGCAGCTCGTGTTCGTGAACTGGGGCGGCGATGCCGTGACCGCCTATGACAAGGCCTATGGCCAGCCGTTCCAGCAGGAAACCGGCATCGTGGTGAAGCAGGACGGTTCCGGTCCGACGGAAGGCGCCATCACCGCCCAGTTCAAGAGCGGTGCGCCGAGCTGGGATATCGTCGATGCCGATCCGTTCTCGGCGCTCACGCTCGGCAAGCAGGGCATGGTGGAAGAGATCGACTACGCGGTCGTCGACAAGAACAAGATGCGCCAGGGCTTCGGCTGGGACTACGCCGCGTCGAGCTACTTCTTCTCCTACGTCATCGCCTACGATTCGGAGAAGTATGGTGACCAGGCGCCGAAGAGCATGGCCGACTTCTTCGACGTGAAAACGTTCCCCGGCAAGCGCTCGCTCTACAAATGGGGCAGCGGCATGTGGGAAGCCGCCCTTCTCGGCGACGGCGTGGCGCCGGAAGAGCTCTATCCGCTCGATCTCAAGCGCGCGCATGACAAGATCGCGGCTTTCAAGGAGAACGTCGTCGCTTATTGGGGTGGCGGCTCGGAAAGCCAATCGCTGCTGCTGGATGGCGAAGCCTCGATGGCGCTCGTCTGGTCGACCCGCGCCTCACTGATCGAGCAGGACTCGGGCGGCCGCATCAAGTTCATCTGGGACCAGGGCCTGCTGTCGCCCGGCGCGATGGCCGTCATCAAGGGCAACCCCGGCGGCCGCGACGCGGCGATGAAGTTCATCGCCAGCGCGCAGGATCCGCAGAAGCAGCTCGTCATGTTCGATATCCTCGGCCAAGGCCCCGCCAACCCGGCGACCGACGCTCTGGTCCCCGAAGACAAGAAGCGTTTCAACCCGGTCGATCCCGCCAATATGAGCAAGCAGATCGCGCTCAACATGGAATGGTACGCCGAGCACTACGGACCGGCGCTCGATGAGTTCACCAAGATCATCTCCGCCTGAGCCGGCAGATGCTTGGTCGCTCCAACCCGATCGGCGCGGCGCTCTTTCTGGCGCCGCTGCTTCTTCTCCTCGGGCTCGCCTACGGCATCCCGTTTGTCGGCGTCCTGAAATGGAGCTTCACCCTGCCCGAGCCGGGGCTCGGGCAGTATCGGGCGCTGCTCACCGATCCTCTGGTGCAATCGGTGTTCGTGCGCACCTTTCGCATTTGCGCGTTTGTGACGATCGCAGCGGTGGCCGCCGCCTATGCCATCGCCTACATCTGGGTACGCGGCACGCCAGGCCAGCGGCTGGTGGCCGAGTATTGTATCCTGGTGCCCTTCTGGATTTCGGTGCTGACGCGCGCGTTCGGCTGGGTGGCGCTCCTCTCCAACCAGGGGCTGATCAATACGTGGCTCCGCTCCATCGGTTTTCTCAGCGAACCGCTCGCGCTGGTGCGCAACGAATTCGGCGTCGTCGTCGGCATGATGCATTTCCTGATTCCGTTTGCGGTATTCCCCATCGCATCGGCCATGCGCGCTCTGGACGAGCGGGTGCTGCTGGCCGCGCGTGGCATGGGTGCCAGCCGCACGCGCATCTTCTGGTCGGTGTTCGTCCCCATGACCATGTCCGGCATCATCGGTTCGGCGCTGATCGTCTTCGTCTTCGCCCTCGGTTTCTTTGTCACGCCGGCCATCCTCGGCGGCGGCCGCAGCGTCATGGTGGCGGAACTCGTCTACCTGCGCATTTTCCAAAGTCCGGACTGGGGTCTCGGTGCTGCCATCAGCATCACCCTGGTCGTGATCGTCGGCCTGCTGACGGCGGCGTTGTTCCGCTACCTGCGGCCCTCACAGATGGCAGGCTGACATGAGCGGTTATCGTCCGGGTCCCGTTACGTTGTTCATTGCCCTTCTGGTGGCGATCTTCCTGCTGATGCCGCTGTTGGCGGTGGTGCCGGTGTCGCTGACGCCGTCGCGCATGCTGTCCATGCCGACGGGCGCGCTGTCGCTCCGGCATTACCGTGCGCTGATCGAAGACCCGCGCTGGTTGGACAGCATCCTGCTCAGCCTGCGCGTCGGCATCGTCTCCAGCACGCTGGCGACGCTGTTCGCGCTGACCTTCAGCCTCGGCATCTGGATGTTCCGGCCGCGCTTCGCCGCGCTGCTGGTCGGTTTCGTGCTCCTGCCGATGATCGTGCCGCCGGTTGTTTCGGCGATCACACTCTATTTCCTGCTCACGTCGATGTCGGGCATCGGCAGCGCCATCGGCTATGACAGTTGGCTGGGCGTCGTGCTTGCGCACGTCGTCGTAACCGTGCCCTTCGCCGTGGTGCTAATCCTCGTGTCGCTGAGCCAGGTCGACCGGCGCATCGACCTCGCCGCGCGCGGTCTCGGCGCGTCCACATGGGAGCGGGCGACAAAGATCATCATCCCCAACATCAAGTTCGGGATAGCGACGGCATGGCTCCTGTCCTTCGTGCTTTCTTGGGAGGAGATCGGCGTCACGCTGTTCATCACCAGCGTCAATGCCATCACGCTGCCGCGCCTGATGTGGATGGGACTGCGCGACAACATCGACCCGGCGATTGCGGCGATCTCGGTCATCCTGACCCTGATCACAGTGACGGCCATAACGGCCCGCATTGCCTATCGCCAGGCAGAGAGCAAGGACTGATCCCAGGTCATGAGGCCCCCGGGCAGGCGACGTTTTGTTGGCGCTGCCGGAGGTTCTCGATCGCAACGGCGGATGATTGAAGTCGTTCGGGTTGGACGATGTCGACGGACATCATGAAATCGTAGCAAAGCACAGTTAAATTGGTTCGCAGTCGAGGATCAGGCACTCGACGAGATCGCTTCACTGCGGTGAGGACCGGTCAGGCGCTCCAAGCCATAGAATAGTCTATTCAGCGCCTATCATGTCCAGTGCGGGCGATGTACCGGAATTGCCGTTGTTGGCTGATCATCGATCAAATGTCTCGCCCGACTGCCAGTTGCAAGCTTCCTCGTCTCAACGAACCTCGGACGAGCAGTGTAGGGCAAGCCCTTCAGGTCAGCATCGTAGAAGCGGGTTGTTCCCATCGGTTGTGTCATGGGCCACTGTCTCCAGCATCCGCATGTTCGCATGGCGACTCGCAGGTGGATGATATTACTGCATTTTTTCATCCGCTCGTGGCATTCCGCGCAGCCTGATGCATCGGGGCATTGACCGGCCCAGCTCCGTTCTAAATTAGATTTCCAAGACACCAATACTCCCCAAAATACCGAAGCTACACATTTTCCTTTGAGGTTGTTCGCGTTAATTGCCGATTAACGGTGCATATATACGGTTCCGTACATAGAAGATCACGATTAGACCCGGACGGTCCGGCGTGGGTTCGAGGAAGGGGTCGGGAGCCGATATATGAGGACCCGTCCACGAACCGCTGCTGCGACGGTCCTGTAGCTTGCGCGAACAACGAGCGAGAATGAAGTCCGCCGTTGTTTTGCCCTTTCGGTTCCGCGGGAGAGTGCCCCCCAGAGGAGCCTGACTGACATACTCCCGCCGAACCGCACACCACGATCCCGCTCACTGAAGGAAGTCGAATGAATACCCTCGGTGTATCCACGATCTACAAGGCAGACGACGCCGAGCCGGCGCAGGACCGCAGAACCTCGCTGGCGATCCGCACCTTGCTTCTGTCGATCATGGCGGTCTTTGTGGTCGGTCTGCTGTTTGCCACTTCGGCCAACTTGCTTTCGGCGTGGGATACGATGCGCAGCGCGCGCGCCATGCAGCACAATGCCGAGATTGGTGCTCTCTTCCTGACCAGCGCCGGGTCGCTCGCGACGGAACGCGGCGTGACCAATACCGCGCTGGCCGGCGCATCTCCTGCCGACGCGGGCACGCTTATGCGGATCACCACCGTACGTCGGCGCGGCGACGTGGCGCTCGCCTCGGCACTCGCACGCCTGCGCGACGGCCCCGATTTTGCCAGGAAAGACGAGTTGCTTGCCACTGTACTCCAGAACCGGGACGCGCTGGTCGCGCTTCGGCGCGCCATCGATCGGCAGCTGCCGCTTCCCGCGTCGGCCCGCGATAGCGTTCTGGTTGGCCGTTGGGTGCCGGCGGTCACCGCACTCATCATGTCATCACAGGACCTGCGCATCGCCGCGCAGGAAGTGCCGGCCACTGGGCTCGCCCGCACCCAGGTCATGCTCGATCTCCGGCAGGCGATGTGGGTGGTCAGCGAATATGCCGGCCGTGAGCGGGCGATGATCGGCGCCATGATCGCCCGCCAGGAGCGGCTCAACGACCAAAACCTCGCCACGCTCGCCGAATATCGCGGCCGGCTCGAACAGTCCTGGGCTACGATCGAGGCCTATGCGGGCCGTTCCTTCGCCGATCCGGCAGTGGTTACGGCTATCGAAACCGCCAAGGCAGAGTTCTTCGGCGCCTTCGGCGCACTGCGCCAGAGCGTTTACAAAGCGAGCGCCGCGGGCCGCCCCTATGCGCTCCGGGGCGATGAATGGGTGACGGCGGCGACCCGTGCCATCGACAGCCTGCTCGCTCTGTCGCACGTCATTGGCGAGACGACCGGCAACTATGCCAGGGAAGTGGAGGCCAGCGGCCTCAATAGTTTCGTCGTAAGCTCCACCGCGCTGGCGATCACCGTCGCGCTTGGAGCCTTCGCCTTCTTCATCGTTGTCACCCGGGTCACGCGGCCGATCCAGGCGCTGACCGGTGTGCTCGAAGCCTACAAGACAGCGCTCGACCAGCATGCGATCGTGGCGATCACCGACCGCCAGGGCAGGATCACCCATGTCAACGAACCCTTCTGCCGCATCAGCCGCTATGGGCGCGACGAACTGATTGGCAGCCGCCACAACATCGTCAATTCCGGCCATCACCCGAAGGAATTCTTTACCGCCATGTGGCGTGATATCGCTGGTGGCAGGAGCTGGCGCGGCGAGATCCAAAACTGCGCAAAGGATGGCACGCTCTACTGGGTCGATACCACCATCGTCCCCTATCTCGACGACGCCGGCCACACCGGCGGCTATGTCTCCATCCGCTACGACATCACCGAACGCAAGCGGGCCGAAGTGCGCCTGAGCGCCGAGAACAAACGCCGCGAACGCGTCGAGACCCTGCTCCGCGACATCATCGAAACCATTCCCGACGGCGTCGCCGCCTTTGACAGCAAGGAGCGTCTGATCCTCTGGAATAGGGCCTACCGAGAACTGCATGACACCATCGCGCAGGATATCGACACGGGCGCGCGGTTCGAGGACCTGATGAAGCTCGCCCTTGAGCGCGGGCAGTTCGCGCTTCCGGACGACTCCGAGGAGGGTGCTGCCGGTTGGCTTGCCGACCGCCTCGCCGCATTCCGCAAGCCAACCGGCCCAATCGTCCAGCACCTGCGCGACGATCGCTGGCTGCAGGTGCGCGAGCGGCGTTCGAACTCGGGCAACACGGTAGGGGTGCGCACCGACATCACCGATCTCAAGCGGGCGGAACTCACCATCAAGCAGCAGGCCGAGCGCGATCCGCTCACCGGGCTCTACAACCGCTCCGTGCTCACGGGTGGCCTGCAGCGGGCCTGCGCCCGCGCCCTGCGCGGCGGCTACATGGGCGCGCTGGTCGTCGCCGATCTGGACAATTTCAAGTCGATCAACGACACGCTCGGTCATGATGCCGGCGATGCCCTTCTCCGGGAACTGGCCGACCGCTTCATTGCGGCGCTGCGCACCAACGACATCGTCGTGCGCCTCGGCGGCGACGAATTCGCCATCATCCTGCCGAAGATCGCCGGCCGCGCGTCGCTCGAGCGGCTATTGGGCCGGGTGCGCAAGGAGGTCGCGCAGCCCTTCGCCATCGGCTCGCATCGGGTCGTGCCCAATTGCAGCCTCGGAGTCAGCCTGTTTCCCGATCAGGCCATCACGCCCAACGACCTGATGAAGAACGCCGATATCGCGCTCTACGAAGCGAAGGGCAACAATCGCGGCGGTTGGCGCATCTTCGACACGGCCATGCGCTCGGCACTGGAGCGGCGCGAACGGCTCGCCGCAGCGCTGCAGGGCGATCTTTCGACCAGGCGTCTGGCCATCGCGTTGCAGCCGCAGGTCTCGCTCACCGATGGACGGCATGTCGGCTTCGAGGCGTTGGCACGGTGGACGCTCAACGGCCGACCGGTTTCTCCGGAAGAATTCATCCCCGTGGCGGAGGAGACCGGCGCGATCGTCCCGCTCGGCACCTTCGTGCTGGAAACGGCGCTCGCCTCGGTGAGAGCCATGGAGAAAGCGGGTTTCGCCTACGGCACGATCGGGATCAACGTGGCAGCCGCACAACTAAAGCTCGACGGTTTCGTCGGGCAGGTTGCCGCGATGCTGGAGCGTTTCCAGATCGCACCTTCCAGCCTCGAACTGGAGATCACAGAAAATGTCCTGCTCGATCGCTCCGTCGACACGATCGCCCCGGCTCTCGACCACCTCGTCCGGCTCGGCGTCAGGATCGCGCTCGACGATTTCGGCACCGGCTATGCCTCGCTCATCCACCTGAAACGGTTTCCGGTGCATCGGCTTAAAATTGACCGGTCTTTCGTCGGCGACATCGAAACGAGCCCGGACAGCGCCGCGATCTCGAGGGCGATCATTGGCCTCGCCCATAGTCTCGGCTTGCGGGTCGTAGGAGAAGGCGTGGAGAACGAGCGCCAGCGCGCCTATCTGCGCGCCCATGGGTGCGACTATGGCCAAGGCTACCTGTTTGGAAAGCCGCTGCAGGGCGCTGAACTGGACGATTATGTAGCGGCCCGCATTCGTGCTGCCGCCCCACTCATCCTCGACGCCAATCTCACAAGACCCTTTGCTCATGCCGGCTAAGGGGCGAGTGAGGCCCGCGGCGGCGTTTTACTGCTGCATAGGGAGATTTGGGCTGGTTTTCGAGGACATTCGCTTCCATCGCGCCAGCGTCTGCCGTCAGAACAGGGCCATGCCAGCGACCGCGGCAGCCATCGCAACCGTCGCCATCCACCCTCCGATTCTCAGCATCGGAGGTGCTGTGAATTCTTTCATTACCGACCGTTTGCCAACGACGGACATCATCGCCACCATAATCGGAACCGCGACGCACCCGTTGATGACCGCGCTCCAGAAAAGCGCCGAAATCGGGTCGATGTTCGTAAACTCGATTGCCAGGCCAAGGAGGACCGCGGCGCAGATCACGCCGTAGAAGCCCAGTGCTTCCCACGGCTTGTTTTCCAGGCCGCATTTCCACTTGATTGGAGCGGTCGGCGCTGCGACCCGCGAGGCAGACGTGTTTGTCATTTGCGGCAGCAACGCGGAAGGGTTTCTCAGTGTTCCGTGACCCCGGCCCATACCGATTGCGCGGCCGCTATTGCTGCAACGAAGCGAGGTTTCCGCTTCATCGTCGGGAACTTTTCGATGGATCCCGCATTGCTGACCAACGAAACGAGGTTGGGGAATGCTGAATCACCTCATGGCCATCCCGGTTCCGGTGTACGGTACCGACACCGAGGGACGGATCACTTTTTTCAATGAAGCTGCCGCCGCTCTATGGGGCAGACGTCCTGTCGTGGGAACCGAGCGATGGTGCGGCTCCTGGAAGCTTTTTCATGGCGACGGTCGCCCGATGCAGCGCGACGATTGTCCAATGGCCAGGGTTGTCAAAGGAGAGGTCGTTGCGGATGAGGAAATGATCGCACAACGCCCTGATGGCAGCAAAGTTGCGTTCGAATCCCACCCCAATATCGTCAAGAATGACACCGGCAAAGTCATTGGTGCGGTAAATCTCCTTCTTGAACTGGCGGACTCCAACGGCGCCGAAGCCGCCGACGCAAGGCTGGCTGCGATCGTCTCTTCTTCAGACGATGCGATCATTGGCAAGACCTTGGAGGGCGTCATCACCTCCTGGAACACTGCCGCGACCAGAATTCTGGGCTACGACGCCGAGGAAATGATCGGCCAGTCGATCCGCAAAATCATACCGGCCGACCTTCAGAGCGAAGAAGACGAGATCCTGTTCCGCCTGAAACGAGGAGAACACATTCGACATTTCGAGACAGTCCGCATTGCAAAGGACGGTCGGTTGGTAGAATTGTCGATCACGGTTTCGCCGACGCGGGACAAGCGTGGACGATTGGTTGGTGCCTCGAAAGTGGCTCGCGACATTACCGAGCGAAATCGGGCCGCGCTGACCTCCGCGCGTCTCGCCGCGATCGTGGAAACGTCGGATGATGCGATCATCAGCAAGGGCTTGGACAGCATCGTGACGTCCTGGAATGCCAGTGCGACGCGGATGTTCGGCTACCGTCCTGAGGAAATGATTGGAACCTCCATAACGAGGTTGATCCCGCCGGAGCTACGGGACGAGGAAGGCAATATCCTGGCGAAGCTGCGCCGCGGCGAGCGGATTGACCACTATGACACGGTTCGCATCACCAAGGACGGCACCCGGATCGATGTGTCGCTGACGATTTCCCCGATCCATGATTGCAAGGGCCGGGTCGTAGGAGCGTCAAAGATCGCGAGGGATATCGGCGAACGGAAGCAACACGAACGATTGCAGCGCCTGCTCTTCGACGAGTTGAACCATCGCGTAAAGAACACACTGGCCATCATCCAGTCTCTGGCAAGGCAGTCGCTGCGGAAGTCCCCCAGTCCGGATCGCTTCGTCGAAAGTTTTGTCGGGCGGATTGACGCCCTTGGGCGAGCCCACAATCTGCTTGTCGACCGGAAGATGTCCGGCACGACCGTTGAGGAACTCGTCAAAAACCAGGTCGCCCTTGGCGAAAGGGAAACGCAGATTGCATACCGAGGACCGGACGTAAGACTGGAAGCGCGCATTGCGGTGCAGCTTGGATTGGTCCTGCACGAACTTGCAACGAACGCTCGCAAGTATGGGGCGCTTTCGACGGGCACCGGCCACTTGGACATCAGCTGGACGGTCTCGGACATGGCCGCCCGTGTATTGCGGCTCCGATGGTGTGAATCCGGCGCATCTCAGGTGGCAGCACCGAAAACCTCAGGCTTTGGCACGACCATCATCGAACGAAGCCTTCTGCCCTATGGCGGCAGCGCACAACTATCCTATGCCGGCGAGGGCCTTTCCTGCGAAATCGAGTTCCCGTTACCGGAGGAACGGTCTTCAGCTTCCGACGCGGCACATGCACCCGCGCAAGATCAGTTGACGCCCACCGACCTTGCCTTCCATCGCCAGCCGCGGGTTCTTATCGTCGAGGATGAACCATTGATTGCAATGGAGATGGAAGAGGTATTGCGGACCAACAATTTTCAAGTGGCCGCGACGGCTTTCCACTTGAAGCGCGCGCTTCAGCTGGTTGCCGGGGAAGAATTTGATGCGGTCCTGCTGGATGCCAATCTGGGCGGTGCGCGGGTGGATGAGGTGGCGGAGCTGCTCGCGGCCAAGCGGATACCGTTTGTTTTCGTCAGCGGTTACGGGCGCGAGGGCTTGCCTGCGAGGTTTCGAGATTTTCCGCTCGTCTCCAAGCCCTTTGACACCAAGCGCCTGGTAGCAGAATTGACAACGGCGCTCCTTGCTCGCGCTCCGGCCTCAAGCCTTGGCCAAGCCGGCAAGATGCCGGATGCCGCAATTCCAGCGCCGCCCATCCCAGATTCTTAGTCCACCGTCTTTCCCAGGTGGTCGGCCATGGACGCGCCCCGCGCGCCCATCGGCAATGGCGCACCCGTCGTCGAGTCGCGAGCGGTCTGGTGCTCGAGTTCGGCGTTTAATTCGGCCCCGACGATCAGGATCGCTACCGAGAGCCATGTCCAGACCAGAAATCCGACAAGCCCACCAAGAGTGCCGTAGGTCGCATTGTAGTTGGCGAAGTTGCTGACATACCACGAGAAGGCCAAGGTCATCAGGAACCAGGCCACGGTCGACAGTGCCGCACCCCAGGTGATCCATCGGAATCTGGCTGGCTGTCGGCTCGGCCCGAAACGGTAGACCGCCGTCGACGCCGCGAACATCATCGCCAGAAGCAATGGCCAGCGAACAACGAGTGCCAGGGTTTCCTGCAAGGAGCTGGACAAGCGGGACACGATCGCCGGCATCAAAGCGATAGCGCCGATCACTATGACCGCAGCCAGCATGGCACCGATCGTGAAAACGAGCGCGATGAGGTTAAGCCGGAGCAGCCCACGTTTTTCGTCCTCGTCGTAGGCCACGTTCATTGCGTCGAAGACTGCGAGAGTGCCGTTGTGCGCACTCCAGAGCGCCACACCTAATCCGACGAAGAACGCGATGCCGAGCGTGGTGTCCCGTCGTTCCACAAGGGACTGAAGTTGGTTCGAGACGATCTCGAAAGCTCCCTGCGGCAGAACGCTCGCCATCTCCCGGAGATGATCCTGGATGGCGACAGGGTCGGCAAGCAGGCCATATAGAGACACGAGGGCTGCAAGAGCGGGAAACAGGGCGAGCAGCAGATAGAAGGTGACGCCCGCGGCAATCAGCGTAACGCGATCATCAGCGACTTCGCCGACGAGCCGCCAAAAAACATCGCGCAGACCCGGCGGTGGAATTTCCTTCGGTGCCCGAGCGCGCCGTCCGTGGCCGTCGCCCTGTGTTTCGCCCTGGGTGGATCCCGTGGCGGAACGGTAGGCGCGGCGCTCGCCCTTGCCGCTTTTTGTCGGCAACAGCGCGCCGGCCGCAAGTGCCAACGCCGCAAATACCAGAGCTTTTCGTGCGCCGTTAAATACCAGAGCCTTTCGCGCGCCGTTTCGGTGCTGAGACATCGGTTCCTCCGATTGCCGTCGTTGGCCCTAAACGTCCGAGGCTCGCAAATGATGCATTTCAACAGCGAAAAAGTGCCCTACAGCCGATCCTGCCGGGCAGGTGGTTGCGCATGTCTGCAAGCGTGGCCGGACCCCGCTGCTCCACTCAGCCGAGGAACTTTTGCGGTGCCCATCAACCCAGGCCGACCGCGAAAGGACCGGCGCCGCCAGCGCAAGGCCGACCGTGATTACCGGATCGGAAGACGTGACCGGACATCGCACACCCCCCCGGTGAGGAAGAGCCCGAACGGGACTGGGACATAAATTTTGACGAGACTGAGCCGGATCGGTCACGCTAGGCGGACTAGTCAGGGCCGACCAGCGTCTCCTTTGGGTCAACCGAGCCGCCCGGTCCGGTGACCGGGAGGCTGGCGAGGTACACTGCTGCCACGATCATGGCCGAGACAATCAAGATCGCCACGATCGCCTGCCTGCCATTGCGAACGGTCAAAAATTTCATGGCATCCCTGTTCGTGGCGCCGCCAATTCCAAAAGCCGCTCGGCTTAATATTTCTTCATGACATCCGGATCGTCGTCTCGTTGACGACCGCCGAGGGCTCCGCTGACGGCGGCGATGAAGGCGCCGACCATGAGCGAAAGCGCACCGAGGAGCGCGACTGTGGCAGCTGCCTTGCGGGCGTCATCCGCCACTTTCTGCGCTTTGGCTTTTGCATCGTCGGCCTGCTTCAGCACCGCATCGATGCGCGCCTTTGCTTCTGCCTCGCTCGAGCCGGTGCGCGCCGCAATCAGCCTCTCCAAGTAGGTTCTGTCGTCGGCCGGCAGGGCGCCGGCAACGGCGGCATTTGAAAGAATCCGGGCGACTTCTCCCAAAGCGCCAGATGGAACCTGGCCCTGGGGCGGATTTGCCGGGTTTGCGGGCCGCAGCAGCGCATCCGAGAAATACTGAGTGATGTTGTTTGTATTTTCCCCCGTTGCAACCGCAGCGGCACCCGCCGCCCCGGCAACTGCGCCCGCCGCGCCGGTCACGCCGCGTGCGACGGATGTAGCTGCAGAGCTGAGGAGCGCTGCAACCAGAAGCGTTGCCACCGCCCACGCCAGCAGACCATGGGCTGTGTCGCGAAAATAGATCTCATCCGTATGAACCCCGACCCACTTTGTCCGCAAGCGTCCCGCCAGGTACCCTCCAAGGGCCGCGGACAGCCACTGCACGACGACCAGCCAGATGGCTCCGGTCGTAGAGATCGTTTCAGCCGATGCGCTCTCCGCCTTCCAGGGAGAAACCATCGTCAAGCCCAGGCCCGAACCAACCAGGAGCAAAATAAGGGTCACGGCAGCGGCCGTAACCGCTCCGCCAAATACCGCTGCCCAGCTCACCGCCGAACTGGACGATTCGACAGGCGTCACATCGTCTTTCGCCGCAAAGGTCGCCATTTGCTTCCCCCTATCGCATGAACAAAAGAAGCAGGATGACGATCGGCAGTGGAATACCGAGCAGCCACAGCAAGATACCTCGGCCCATTTCATACCTCCTGCCAGAACTCTCTGGTCGTCTTGAGCCCAAGATGAACCGCAATAACTGTGGCGGTGAATGCTTTGTTCCCAGTCGACGGGCCGGAATTCACCGCAACGTCGCTCAAACGTGCGGAGACACGTCAGTCAAAGCCCGACCAGTCCGGCGGTGCTGGTGCGTTCATCGCTCGTCGTTGAGAAGTCAGAAGCGGCCGGGGCCGAGGGTCGTACGCCAACTTGTTCCTGATCTGCCTCGCGCACGGTTCTGCACCAATGCCGAGAGACCCAGCGTCGGTGACCGTGGCGCACATCCAGAAATAGGCGGGTATAGCGCAGGGCGGCCACCCGGCGTCTGCCTGGGTCTGAAAACCGCTCCCTAGAGGCTCTTCAGCAACTCGAGGACGCTCTCGGGATCATGGTAGCCGGCCTTGTACAGCCGCATGACGCGGCGCGCCAAGGTCCTCGCCTCAATGCTGTCTTTCGGCACTGTTGGATTTCGGTTGGCGAGACCAAAGATCGCCCCCATCAGCTTGATATCCTCGGGTCCATAAGCACCCGCCGCCGTTCTTTCCCGCCCGGTGTCGTCGTAACGGAACCGATGTTTGGCGGCTGCCAGTCCACAGAGCGCCAGCTCGTCTCGAAGCACCAGTCCCCGACCATAAAGGCCTAGGAGATAAGTGCGCAGCCAGGTGCGGTGGCGATCCTCGTCTTCGAACCAGCCGTACCGGCTGATCGCGGCGACGATGCGTTCGATCTCTTCGAGTTTCTGGTCGTTTTGGATGAATGCCTTCTGCAGGACTTTAGAGCCCATGACTCCCTCCCATACGGGGGCGGAAGAAGCCAACTCCCTGCCGTCGGCGCCCTAGCCATTTGCCAACGATGGCGGAGTATGGGCGTGATCGCCAACGAAAGATAGCAACCATGGGCCGAACAAGATCTTATTTCCCCACGCAGCGGGGATGCAAAAGTTGGCCTAGCGGCGCTTGAACAGCGCGCTCAGAACGACGACGGCGGTGATCGTGCCCGTTACCCAAAGCCAAGGAACGCCTGGGTCAGCCGACGCGACGGCGCTTCTCCGTTCGGCAAGCCTGATGCGCAGTTGGGCAACTTCCCAGCGGAGTTTGGAAAGCTGCCGTTCAACCTCGCCGGCCTTCATCGCATCGAATGCCTCGTCCTCCAACTCGGCCCAATGCTCGCGGAGTTGAGCAGGACTGTCAAAACCATGCGTGCGTATGTTGGTCATTGTCTATCACCCGCTCAGACGGTCGCCGTTCGACGACCGTCTGGAGAAACCGCGGTCAGGCCGCCGCCTTCGCATTGACCGAGGCCTCCGCAAGTTTCGTGAGATTTTTGTCGGTGGCTTCTTCCTCGGCGAGCGTCTCGGACAGAAGATCCGCGATCTCCTTCTGACCCAATGTTTTTGCCCAGGTGATCAACGTTCCGTACCGGCTGATTTCATAGTGCTCGACCGCCTGCGCGCTGGCAACGAGTCCGGCATCGAGCGCGGGCGATCCTTTGAAGTTGTCAATGATCTCCTTGCCTTCGTCGACGATGCCGATGATCGCTTCACAGGTCTTGCCGCGGGCGGGCTTGTCCAGCAGCTCGAACACCTTCTGTAGCCGCTCGACCTGCATTTCGGTCTCGTCCAGATGCTTTTCAAATGCCGCCGTTAGCTCGTTGGACTGGGCGGCGCGAGCCATCTTCGGCAAGGCCTTCAGAATCTGCTTCTCAGCGTAGAAAATGTCCTTGAGCGTGTCGTGGAACAGGTCATGGAGGTCTTTTGACCGCATAGCCATTTTTCCTTCTCCTCTTTCGTTGTTGAGGATCGCAGTGCAAACTCAACGCTGGCTGCTAACGTGCTCGCAGGAGCAAGGTTCCTGGGAGCGCGAACCGTTCTGAAAGATTCCCGGGTCAGAGGTGCCCCGCCGACCCGTGCGCCAGAAACTGGTCCGTAGAGACAGTCTCCAACTGGGTGCTGAAACGGCGCTGGAACAATTTCGGAAATTGTTCCAGCCGTTTGCAAGGGCGGGTCCCGGCAACGGAACTATTCCTTTGAGCCCCAGTTAATCCCCGCAGCCGAGGGTCCGGAGGACAGAAGATGAGCGACGACAAAAACAGAAGAAGGGAGCGTGCCGCTCAAAGCGGTGCCATCTTGCAGCAGGTAGGCGCGCTCCCGTACCGAACCAACAAAGACGGCAGCCTCGAGGTCATGCTGATTACGTCGCGTGAGACCAAGCGGTTTACACTACCCAAGGGATGGCGAATGAAAGGAAAGAGCGACCACAAGGCGGCACGCATCGAGGCGATGGAAGAGGCAGGTGTCGAGGGCAAGATCGCGCGCAAATCTATTGGCAGCTATTTCTACTGGAAAAGGATCGACCGCTGCTTCATCCCGGTTCGGGTAACCGTCTACCCGTTGCAGGCGAAACGGACCCGTTCGCGTTGGAAAGAACGGCATCAACGGCTGAGGAAGTGGCTCCAGCCAAATGATGCCGCCTTGCTGGTGGATGAGCCTGAGCTCATGACGCTTCTGCACCAGGCCGGATCGGACAGCGGACATCCGTCGCTCGCGGCGCGACCATAAAATTCGCGCTGTTTCTTCCGTCGACTGTCCGACGGGAAAGAGGACATGTCGCTGATCGAGAGAACCAAGATCGCCTTTGATGAAGTGCGCATGCTGATGCTTGGGGCGCAAATTTTGCTTGGGTTCCAGCTCCACGCGCCATTTCAAGATGCATTCTCGCGTCTGACCCGCATGCAGCGCATAAACATGGCGATTGCGCTCTACTTGATGGTGATTGTCATTGGGCTTCTGATCGCACCGGCCGCCCGCCACAGGATCGTCGACAAGGGGGAAGCGACAGTCGGCGTGAACCGGTTCGTCACCGCAGTGGCCGATGTGATTCTCGCTCCATTCGCAATTGCTCTTACGATCGATCTGACAATCGCGGCTCAACGCAGCCTTGGAACGCATGTCGGCATTAGCGTTGGTCTCTTCGGCGGCCTGATCGCGGTGCTGCTATGGTACGGACCGCTGGCGTTGAGGCGGAAAGCGCAGGAGGACCGCATGGCCCCGTTGGAGAAAACGTCCGTCAATGCCAAGATCGACTTTGTGCTGACCGAAGCCCGGGTCGTCCTGCCCGGTGCCCAAGCATTGCTGGGGTTCCAGTTCGCTATCGTCCTGACGTCGGCTTTTGGCGACCTGCCCTATCCGGAGCAGGCTGTGCATGGGGCAGCACTCGCATCGGTCGCGCTCGCGACCATGCTGTTGATGGCGCCGGCCGCCTACCATCGGATCGTATACGATGGAGCGGCCGTTCCACGTTTTCACGTGATCGCCAGCCGCTTTCTGCTGGCCGCAACGATATTCCTCGCCCTGGGCCTGGCTGCCGATATCCATGTTGTTACGGTCAAACTGTTAGGGGATTATCGCTTTGCGGCAGTGACCGCGGCAGGGACAGCGGTGCTTCTGATGGGTCTCTGGTATGTCTGGCCATGGTCGGTGCGGATGCAATCCACGCTGTCCAGGAAAGATCACAACGCGCTTTAGACGGCTGTAGACAACAACAATATCGCCCCGACGGCGGCCATGCACAGGCCGACCCAGTTCCTCGTCAAGCCGAGAAATCTGAGCTTCTCTCCGCGCGGCTCAAGCGTCCCCGTTGGTCTCGGCTTGGATGGATCCGTGAGGTTCGCTGAGGGGGCGTCGCGTGATCGCCTCCCAAAAAAGAAGAGAACGCCGCCTAGTACCAGTGCAGCACCCAAGAGAATTGAAAACATGCTCGCCATCGCGGTGCGCTCTGTTGTCCCTCAAGAAAACCGAGCGCACGGCGGAAAGTTCCACTGAATCGATACCCCATGGAACATCTTCTACCGCTGTTTGTTACCCACAGTAGCGTGGCGACAAGGAGAATGGACATATGACTAAGTTGCTTGTGACGATTGCACTCTTGGGGCTCGCCGGAGCTGGGTGCACGGCAACAGAGCAAGGTGCCGGCATTGGCGCAGCCAGCGGAGCCGTAATCGGCGGCGCGGTCACCAATGACGTGCGCGGTGCGGCGGTCGGGGCTGCGATAGGGGGGGTGTCCGGAGCTGCAATCGGCAGCGTCGCTGGCCAGTCCGGGCGCTGCTATTATCGGGACGCATATGGTCGTCGCTACATCGCTGCCTGCTGAGGCAGCCGCTGCTTTCTTTCGAGCGACCATAGGTAATTGTAGCGCCACCAGGAAAGGGGCACCGGGCGTCACAAGTTATGTTCGCTTCAGCGTGTCGAGGAGGTTTAGCATTGCCGACGGATCGCGGTATCCGGCTCTGTACAAGCGCACCACCCGACGCCCGAGGGCGCTCGCCTCGGCACTACCCGCCGGAACAACTTTGCTGGCAAAATCGAAAATTGCCCGAAGGAGGGTGAGGTCTTCCGGCGCGAAAACGCCCTCTTTGGCCAAGTATTGCCCGGCGCTCAATTCCGGCCTGCAATAGCGCCTCCTGGCGAGGGCGAGCGCAAACAGAGCAAGCTCGTCCCGCAAGACCAGGCCGCGATCATAAAGGTCGGACAGTGCGAACCGTAATCCCTCCCGCTGCGGCGGTCTGTCTTCAAACCACGGTTCGGTGGCAACCGCAGCGACGATCCGTTCGATGGCGTTATACTTGTCGTGCTTTGGAACTATCGTCTTCCGTCCAGACTTGGAACTCATCGCTTTCCCCATCCGAACCGGTGGAAAAGAGAATGCCGTCGGGGCTCAACTCATCATTTGCGACGGTGACTATATTGTGCCCTCGAACCTCACCGAACGAAAGTAACCCTTGGACGCACCATACAGCCCTGTCATCTACAGTTGCGTCGAGGCTGGTCCGCTGATCGAAGCGGGCGCGCTCATTTGATCGCCGTCGAGCCGTTGCGGATTGCTACAGCACGATCGTCAACAAGAGCACGAACAGCAGGGCGATCGCCAAGACTGAAAGCTCGACAAATCCGTCATACATCGTGGCAACCTCCATCCAGAACAGCCAATAACGCGCACGTCGCGGACTAGTTCCGGCTGCATTGGAGATCAGGCGCAAGGCCTAAGTCACGTCGAGCATTGCTCGCAGTTTGTCAGGGTCGTGAATGCCTGTTTGGAACAGTGCAAAAATACGTCGGGCCAATCCGGCCGCTTCCTCTCCGCCAGGATCGATCTTCCGACGCTGGCAAATCTCGTCAAATACCGACTGGAGCTTGGAAATTTCATCAGGCCCGATGATGTGGTTGTGCAACAGGTGACGTTGGATCACGGTTATGTCCTCCCCACTCTGGCGCGGCCCCTTTCTGGCCGCTACTTCCCAACAGCAGAAAATATCTGATCTCCGGGCGGTTCCTTCAAGAGCCGCCGAGGGGTGAAATCTTTGCGCAAGTCACCCTTCTGCCTTGAGGCTTTTCAGCGAGGCAGGCGCGCATCGCTCCGCGAACCACCGGGGCGAGATGACGATGAACGGGTCGCCAATATCCGCAAGCATAGGGGTTGCCCTGATCGAAACGGCTCTTTCTGTTCAGATCGCGGCACTTCTCAATCATTTGTACGTATAACGTGGCAGATAGTAACGCTGCCTTCTTGGCGGACATAGCGGCGTAATATGCGAAGGTGTTGGTGTCGGCCGTACACCCTATGCCCAGGTACATTACGCCATAAGCAATTTGGTCGTGTTTACATCCAGTAAAAAAGTAATCACGTTTTGTTGATGGCGATACTTAACCTCAACCAGATCGACATCGCAAAGTCATCCTTGTCGGCTGAACTTTGCGTTGTTGGGGCCGGTGTCGCAGGTCTGCTATTGGCCACGCGCCTCGCGAAAAATGGAAGAAAAGTTGTCGTCCTTGAAAGCGGCAATGAGTATTTTGACGAAGAGATACACCAGCTCAACGGGATGGACTTTTCCTCCGGAAACTATTCAAGGGCATTATCTGGGCGCTACCGCGGTTTGGGCGGCACGTCGTCGCGGTGGGGCGGACGGATAATCCCCCTGAGCGACTGCGACACCGGCAGCCGCGAGCATGTCGAACTGCCAGCCTGGCCGATCGATATTTCTCGGCTAGATCGGTACGGGGACGAAATTGAACAAGCCCTTGGAGTGGCGAGGGGCGCATACGATGGCGTCTCCGGCATACCGGTATGGAAGCCGTATGAGCCTCAGAGCCGATTTCGGATGCGGTGGGCCAAATGCCCTAGTTTCAGAAAATGCAATATTGCAACCTTGTTGCGACGCCAATTGGAGAGCAATCCGAATATTGAAATCTGGCTCGGCGCCACTGCCTGCGAATTCGAGCTGAACCGGGAAGTTGGCCTGTTGCGCGGGATAGTCGCACGCAATTTCAGTGGCAAATCTATCGTCATACGGGCGGATCACTTCGTAATCGCAGCCGGAACGATCGAGACAACAAGGCTATTGCTATTGATCAATCGGGCTTCCGATGACCGGATATTTCATCCATCCAGCGGGTTGGGACATTACTTCCAGGATCATCTGAAGCTTGAAATCGCAACTGTTGACCGTAGCGACGTAGCTTCGACCAATCAGTTGTTTGGATACCGATACATCAATTCGACCCGACGGGACTTGCATCTGGAACTCGGACACCAGGCACAGGTGACGGCCGGCGTCGGCAGTTCCTTCGCATACCTGGCGATGGAATTCGGCAACAGCCAGCTCGCCGGTCTGAAGAAGGTCATGGAAGGCGTGCAGCTTGGAAAGGTTGACTTCGAAGAACTGCTGAGACTGTCGCGCAATATCGGTTTGCTCGCCAAGGGCGCTTACTGGCGACTGTCCCATAAGCAGCTATTCGTTCCAAGCGGCGTCGATTTCAAGATCATGCTCTGTGCTGAACAGTTGCCGAATTGGAACAACCGTATTTCGTTGTCCTGCGAGCGGGACCGCCTCGGTGTCCCGAAGGCCTTGTTGCGATGGCAGGCTATGCCCAGCGAAGAGCGAACCCTCCGTGCCACGATATCGCACCTCTCGGAGTACTGGAGATCTGTGGGGCTCGCGCATCTTTGCCCGCTGCATTGGACCGCCGAGGTACTGAATGAAAGTGCCAGTTTGGGTGAGAGCGCAGAGCCATGCGCCCATCCTTCAGGGACGACGCGAATGGGTATGGATCCCCACACCTCGGTCGTGTCGCCAAGCCTGCGCTGCCACGCCATTTCGAATGTATCCGTCGTCAGCGCATCGGTTTTCCCGACGGCGGGCAGCGCCAATCCTACCTTCACTATCATGAAATTGGCTTACTATTTTGCCGACATGTACGCCGCGACGAGGCGTTTTGGCGCGGTGAAAGCGCTGCCCTAATCGCCGCGATTCCAATTGTCGACCAATGCAGCCTGGCGGCGTGTTTGCAGTAGGCGAACCATCAACCACGCCCGATACAGCCGAATACGGGTGAGGCAGGCCATCGCCCCGACACGACTGCCGACGCCGGAAATGCGATCGGACGCGAGGACTTTCGCCAACTCGCCGATCGGTGAGGCAGCGACAACAGCGCATGACAGCAGCCAGCGGAGGGTTCCAAGCCGGCGCCCTTCAATGTGGCGAAACTCGTGGGCGACATGCCGATCCCACCGCCGCGACAACTCCGCAAACGATTTGCAGGAGGGCGTCAAGACCTTGGCTTCTGGGACAAAGGCAATGCGGTACCCCATGGAAGTTGCTTTCTGACCCCACTCGGTATCTTCCATCGTCGAGATGCCGCCGAAAGGCCCGACGGCTTCAAAAACCGTGCGCCGGACTGCCATGTTTCCGGTCGCCGCGAAACCGTATCGCTCGACATAGCTGCGCGCGCGGTAACTGTAGATGCTCTCATAGGCTTCGATACTGGTGGGCTTTTCTGGATCGGTCATGCGAATTCCGATGTCGCCACCGACAAGATCCACCTCGGGCCGACCGTTCAGAAAACCGACCAGGCTCTTGATCCAGCCGGGCTGGGCCACGCAATCGGCATCGATGAAGGCCAACAGTTCGCCCGAGCTTTCGGCCGCGCCAAGATTGCGCGCAGGACCTGGGCCGGGCGTCGGTTGGCTGACCAGGCGTACATCCGGAAAGCTCGCGCAGACAGCAGCTGGCAAGTCGACCGAACCGTTGTCAACGACGATGACCTCAAACGAAATTCCGTCGGAGCGCTGCGCCTGAAGCGCCAGCAGGCATTGACGGAGATTGTCGCTAGGTTCGTTGAGGTGCGGTATGACAACACTTAGCGCCGGCAATGTCCCCATGAAAAGCAATCCCACCCGGTGGTTTAACCACATGGTGCAGGGCGCCGCCGGGCAATGAAAGGGGTGACACGCCCAACCTTTGAGCAAAAAACGTCATCATTTAGTTTGAACCGCTTTGGCCGACGCCGTACCCGGCAAGGACGTTGCTGCTGGGCACGGCCCGCAGCCATCACATTAAGGCTGTCGCGTCTTTCTCTACGGTTTTCAGAAGCTGCTTCAGTTGCGGTTCGTCGACCAGTTCGCTCGCCTCGGCCAATGTGCACCAGCGGCGCTGCCGTTGCCCCTTCTCCGGCCAGTTGATCAACGTACCGCGGACGCGCAGACCGAACAGCGACACGTCGCACAGATCGCTCGACCCGTCATCGTGTTCTTTCATGTAGCTGTACTGTCCCAACGGCGTTCCGTGGATCTTGCCGATCACCCCTGCCTCTTCGTAGGCTTCCCGAGCGGCGGACTGGGTCGGCGAGGCCCCGCGCACGAGCCAGCCTTTTGGCACGATCCAACGCCCCCGTCCCCGCGAGGTAATCAGAAGGGTTCTTACGTTTCCACAACGCCCGACACGCCACGGCAGCGCCCCATATTGAAGCAGGCGAGCCGGTGCTTCGGCCTCACGGGCCGAAGCGCGAAGCGAAGAGCGGTCGGTCGTCGCATCCTTTTGTTCGCCGCGGCCGTTGCTGGAATCGGCAGACGAGCGACCCATTGAACGGGCGGGACGATAAGACGGAGATACGGCCGGCGACGCACACCAGGGGCAGCGTGAAGCCGCGCGTGGAAGGTAGCGGTGGCATGAACTACAGGTTCGGCTGGAGGACGAAATTCTCATTGATAGGTCCAATCGGTGCGGCACCTGGAGGGTGCGACAAGGGAGTGAACCGCAAGTTGGCGTTGAGAATGTCCCGGAGCGGACGAGGCGTGCGGTATTCAGGGTTCAAGAAGACCGCTCCGGGAAAACCCACGAGAGGTCCCGGCCAGCCTTGATGTCCTGATAAAGGTTTCCATGCACATGTTAAGATATATAGGGGGCAATCAAGGCCGTTCAATGACAGGTGCGCGAAAATGACCGGATCGCCCATCGGGCGCTGCTTTCGGCCAGCGCCGACGGCTCCGATGACAAATCTATGCCATGAGGCTGTTGTCCGCATTTGGCCATGAGGCGGCTAGCGCTGAAGCGACGAGCACCCGTCTCCCCCGCCAGGGCTCAGGCCAATGTGACCGGCGTATAACCTTCAGCTGCAATGACGCCAGCGATGGCACCTGCATCCTGAACGCCCGCGACGGTTACTCGATGGGTCGCTGCGTCGGCGGTAACTTTCGCGCCAGGGAAGGCCGCCTCAACGGCTGCCGTGATGGTCCGCACGCAATGGCCGCAGGTCATATCTTCGACGGAGAATGCAAGGGTGGTCTCGTTCGTCATTTCGCAATTTTCCTGTTGAACGAGCGGATCCTGAACCTTTCCCCCGTGGCAAGGTCAAGCGCTTTCTTGGGCTTTGAGCTCCGGTGCGTCGGCCGCACGGAAGCCTGCCAGTTGGCCGTGGATAATCTGCTTGAAATCGACCAGCATCATCTCCGCTTCATCCGCGGGAAGCGTGATCGCCAGCCTGACGACGCCGCCCGCCAGCTGAAAGAGCAGAAATACGAGCCGGCCGAAGCGCTCACGGTCGGTTGTCTCGAGCAGGTGAGACGACATCGCGCAGAAAAGTTCGGCCTGCCGCCGCGTCTCCACGATGTCCATGTTCTGGAGTTCCTTGTCGGCCTGAATGGCGTTCAGCAGGTCCTGGATCGCCGGATCGCCGGCAACTTGCAGATAGTACCCATTCAGGATTGCGTCGGCTGCATCGCGGATGCCAGCCATGTCCTGAACTCCGGAAAGGCTGACCTCGATGCCTGCGCGCGTTTCGGCACTGTGCTGCTCGTAGAGCATGGCGATGATTGCCGACTTGTTTGGAAAATACTGGTAGACGGAGGCAATCGGGCCGCCGGTGAGCAACGCGACCTCCCGCATCGTCATGCCGTCGATACCCTTCTCACCGATCAGCTCTTTTGCGACCCGCAATATTTCCTCGACGCGCCCGCGGCTGCGTTCCTGTTTCGGTCTGCGCCTGAGGCGCTGTTCCAGATCCCCGGCTTTCGCCGTCATGCCCGTGCTTCCTGCGTGAATCACCACGTTATTCTCTCACCAAATCAGCTGCAGCTTAAGGAATTATTCCCCGTCGTCGTACGCTTTCTCCTTTCTTTCGGTGCCGCGCCGATCACTTTGGGTTATCGCCGGCACGGCGCCGCCGGTTCCGGCTACTCCTTCACCCAACGCGTCGAACTTTGGAATCGCGGTCATTCCAGCGCCTTGATCATCGGCAGTACCGAGAATTTTCCCGCCTCGGCCTTGCGCGTCAGTTCGCGCAGGTAGCCACCGGGCGAGCGGATCTGGTCGGAACGCTCCAGGATGGCGGCGACCACCACCGCAGCGGCCCCGTCCCCCATCGCCGCCCTGGCTTTTGCGTAGGCGTCAGGCGAAATGCCGAGCATCGAGCGGACCAACGCGGCCGCCTTGATGAGATCGGCCCAGGTCGCCAACCCGTCTTTCGCATAGGATCCGATTTCCGGGCATGCCGCCAGGACTCGCTTCAGGCTAACCGCCACCCCCTTGCGCGTCGGGCTGCTTTCCTGCGCCGCCGGCTCCGCCCGCATTGACTCTTTGCCGTTTATTTCAAAAGCGGGGTCTGCATTTGAATTCTGAATATGCCGCTCATCTTGAAGGTCATTGGCGCTCATTTCTTCGTTTGAGAGGGAGTTCAGGTAGTCCTCTTCCACCTGTCGCCGCAACGTCACCAGGGCCGCCTTGCGCTCGCCCAGCGCCTCGGACGAGGCCTTGCGGCTGAGCCTCCCTGACACCGCGGCCAAGGCGATCTGGTGCTCCACCCACGCGCCCAGACGCCCCTCGGCGAGCGCCGCCTCGATGATCTTCGCCACGTCGCGCAGGTGCAGGGTCACCTCGGCACGGAGAGCCTGACGGCGCTTGGCCTCTGCACGCGCGCGCTCAGCCTGTTGATGGATATCACTCGCCATCAGGGCCAGCGGCGCCAGGTCGAACCCGAAGGCCTCCTCCACCACGCCGCGCTCGTCGCGGCGGCAATAGCGCTTGCCGTTCGGACTGTCGCGGCGCAGCAACATGCCGGCCGCCATCAGCAGCGCCAAATGCCGCCGAAGCGTTGCCGGCGCCATGCCGCGCGAGCGGACCGACAGTTCCGCATTTGACGGAAACACGACGATCGGTGCGCGACCGTCGAGGATTTTTTCCGGATGGAACGTCAGCAGCGCCTCAAGCACGGCGATCGTCCGGTCCGAGAGTCCGTAGTGCACGCGCGCTTCCGTCAACGCACGAAGGAGCTGCCATTTCTCGGCGGTCCCCGTCTCGTTGCCGCCCGCCTCGGCCGCAAGCCTGGCCTGCGTCTCGAAAACCCGCTTCTGCATCGCAAAGACGCGCGCAGTCATCCTGCCGCCGCCGAAAGGCGTCGTCGCCAGTCTCTCCGTCATGGTCGTCCCTCTCAAGGAGGCAAGAGGCCGGGCCCGAACGTCATAGCAAAGCCGTCACGCATTCGGACGAATGCGCGGGAAGGCTCTAATTCATTGAAATCAGAGCGTTTTTTGTTGCGTCGCGGATGGCGACAGACAATAAATATCCGTTCCGCAACCGGCAAAAACGATGGCGGACTCTTGACTTTGACTGTCGGAAGTGATTCTCTTGAACTGCTACATTGAAGAGGGCTTCCGGAATGGCGACGTTTTGGAGGCCTTTTTTCTTGCTTCGATCCTTTCCCGTTTCGTTTCCATCATTCCCGGCAGGGCGGCTCGCCCGACCGGAATCCTTGCGCTAGCCGAAACGCCCCCAGGCGGAGAGCATCAGCCCCTCGATCTCGGCGTTGACGGCATTCATGCTTTCCATCGCCCGGTCGTAGGTGGTGCGGGTGAAATTCTCCCGGCCAACCTCGTAGAGCGTTTCCTTCGTCAGGCCGGCATCCGAGACCGCCGTCGACTTGACCATGGGCGCCGTCAGCACCCGGTCGCCGAAGAGCGAACGCATCAGCCCGACGATCTGCGCCTGTGGTGCGTCGTTCGGCTCGAAGCGCGTGACGAGATAGCGTAGAAAATCGAAATTGAGCCGGCCGCCCGCCTCGCGCACGACCGCCAGCAGGTCCGAGGTCATGAACAGGAACTGGTTCATCGAGGCGACGTCGAGCATCTGCGGATGAACGGTGACGATCACCGATGTCGAGGCGCAAAGCGCTGAAAGGGTCAGGTAACCGAGCTGCGGCGGGCAATCGAGCACAACGACGTCGTACTTGTCCTCGACGGTGCGTAGCGCCGCGTGGACGCGAGCGAAGAACAGCGGCTGGCCGGACGCGCCCGCCTGTCGCATCGCCAATGCGCGCGGCGTTGCGTGCTCGAACTCCTGCAGTTCGAGGTTACCGGGCACCAGATCGAGTCCATCGAAATAGGTCTTGCGGATGATGTCCTTCAGCGGCCGCGCTTCGTCGTCATAGCGGATCGTCCCGTAGAGCGTGTCGTTGCCATCGAGATCAAGCTCGGGCTGGTAGCCGAACAGGGCCGAGAGCGAGGCCTGCGGGTCGAGATCGACCGCCAGCACCCGGTAGCCGGCAAGCGCGAGATACTGGGCCAGATGGGCGGCCGAGGTGGTCTTACCCGAACCGCCCTTGAAGTTGGTCACGGCAATGACCTGCAGGTGTTCGCCGCCGCCGTGGTCGCGCCACTTGCGATAGCCGCGTGCCTTGGCCAGGTTGCCCTTGGCGAGCGCCTGGTCGGCCAGATGGGCTCGCAGCGCGTTTATATCGGTCAGTGAATAGAATCGCCGTCCGCCCGGGCCGGTTTCCGGCCGCGGCCCTTCGCCTGCAAGCGAGAGCTGTCGGAGGTAGCCGTCCGAAACACCGATCAGACGCGCCGCCTCGCCAGAGGTGAAGCTGCGCAGCACCTTCTTCGCGGTGGGAGGAAAGAACCGCTCGCGCATCGCCTTGAGCTGCGCCGACAGGATGCGCGCATCCGCCGCAATCGCCTCGTCGGCGGCGGGCTGCGCGTCGTCCGTTCTGTTGGGCGCTACCATCATACTCGTCCTCGGGGCATCAACTGCCCAACCAAAATCGCGCTGCTGCGCGGTTACGTCAGATGACCGATCTAACAGGAGAGTCGCTCGGTAACGGCGAAATGCCGATCGGCCATCAATTTCCGTTAGAGACGGTGTGCCGATTCCCGTTCCGCGTCAAGGCGGAATTGGTTAACGAGTTATAAACAGGGGGGCGGGGAAACAGAATCATTTCCACCACTTACAGGGAAGCCGCACGATTATGGGCTGGTGGCTGCCGTGCCTGCCACGACCCGCGACAACAGCGCGAGGAAAGCCTCCCGCGCCTTCACGCCGCCAAGACGGGCGGTGCATTCGGCCTCGAACGCTGCTTCGACCTGGCAGATCTTCTGCACAAAGCTCTCTCCAATCGGCGTCAGGTAGAGCGCATTGGAACGGCGGTCCTGCAGCGACGGCCGACGTTCGGTCAACTGCCGGCGCTCCAGCGCATTGATGAGCGGTACGAAATTGGCACGCTGAACACCGAGCGCGTCGGCGATCTCGGTCTGTTTGCGGCCCGGATTCGTGGCTATCAGGAGAAGGATCCCGTACTCGCCGGGGCGCAGATCGAAGCCGGCAAACCGTGAGTGGAAGCGGCGCGTCAGCAGCGTCTGCGTGCGCTTCATCTGGAAGATGACGCTGTGTTCGATCGACGAGACATCGAGCGCGCCGGCCTCACCAAGCTCCTCATTTTCAACAGTGTTCGTCATGGCGTCCCACATCGCCGTCTCTGAAATGAGGCTCCTCTGAAATGTGGCAATTGGCAACACGCAAATGCCGGGCGACCGACACGACCTGGGGATAAATAGTATGACTTACATATGTCGTTCGGCTGAGGCGCCTCACACATTTGCGCGGCGGCGAAGTGTGCGACGCCCCGACCGGATGCGTCCCATTAGGAAGCGTCGCCGAACCGCTGCACCCGATCCCTCAACAGCCGGATCGTTTCGCTGTTGGCGTTGGCGAAGGCAAAGCGGAGGTAGCGCTCCTGGCCCGGGCCGAAATAACTCCCGGGCAGGCAGAGTATGCCCGCTTCCTTGGCGAGCCCCTCGGCAACGTCGCTCGACGTTCTGTCCGCGAATGGATGGCGGACGAAAGCGAAATACGCTCCGACAGCACCGATCGACCAGCCGTTCAACCCCTCTAGCGTTTCCTTAAGCGCTGAGGCTCGGCGGGCGATTTCCAGCCGGTTCTGTTCGCGCCATTCAGCCAGCAGGGGTAGCGCGTCGGCGACGGCGGCCTGCGCAGAGCGGGGCGGGCAAATCTGCACGTTGTCCATGACCTTGGCGACCTGCTCGACGACCGCAGGACCAGCGGTGATCGCGCCAAGACGGTGGCCGGGGATGCAGAAGGATTTCGAGAAGCTGTAAAGGCTGATCAGCGTCTGCTGCCAGTCCGGCTTCTCAAAAAGCCGGTGCGGGCGCACGCCTGCTTCCGGCAGGAAGTCGCGATAGGTCTCGTCCAGGATCAGCCAGATACCGCGCGCACGGCAAAGGTCGAAAATGCCGGAGAGGAGCTCCGGCGAATAAACTGCGCCGGTCGGATTGTTCGGAGACACGAGCGCCAATGCCCGCACGTCCGGCGTGATCGCTTCCTCAAGCATCGCAAGATCGGGAAGAAAACCGTTCTCAGGATCGCAGGCTGCCAGTCGCACATTGATCCCAAGCATGCCAAGCGTTGTTTCCTGGTTGAAGTAGTACGGATTGCTCATCAGCACGGTGTCACCCGCACCGGCGAGGGCAATCGCGGCGCAGACGAAGGCCTGATTGCATCCGGACGTGATATGCACATTTTCGGCGTCAAGGCTGGCACCGTAGAAGGAAGCCACGTGCGCCCCGTACACCTGCCGCAGGCGGGTATCGCCTTCGATCGGACCATAGCCGGTATAGGCGCTGTTGGCAGCATAGTCGCCAAGCAGCCGCAGCATCTCCGGATGGGCAGGATATCCAGGCACGGCCTGCGACAGGTCGATCATCGGACCGCTGCGGCCATCGTAGCTTCGTCCCCAGGCAAAGACCGTGGGGATCGGCGGTGCGGCGAGGGTTTCAACGGCAGGGTTGAATTTGGGCATTGGCGCTTCTTTCAAGGTAAATCCGCGTCGCACGCGGGTTCGTCGGTCAATGTTTGTCTTTTTTCGCCGTCTGGCAGGCCGGGGAGGGGGCTGACGTTCTCCGCCGTCCGCCCGCCTCGACCGCGCAGCAGCATGCGCGCCGAGATTTGCGGCTCCGGCAAGCTGTCCTCTTCCAGAGAGGTGAACAGCCAGTCAATGAATACTTTGACGATGGGCGCCGCGCGGACATCCTGCCGGCAAGCAACGTAGAATGCATCATTGGCCGGAACCGACAGATCGAACGGCACAACGATTTCGCCGCGGGCGATCAGGCTCGCCGCCGTGATCGTATCACCCAGCGCAATTCCCTGGCCGTGCAGGGCAGCCTCGGTCGAAAGGCGAGCATCGCTCAGGAAATGCTGCGGCCCGCGCGGCAAATGAACGGCGTCGGCGGCGGCAAACCAGGTGGTCCACTCTCGCCCGTCCCGGTCGCCGTGCAACAGCGTGTGGTCGACAAGGTCACGCACAGAACGCAAGGGCCGGCTGTTGAGAAGGGTGGGACTCGCAATCGGAAAGAGCCGCAGATGGCTCCAGAGCCGCGTCCAGCAGTCCGGCCAATTGCCGTCGCCATAGAGAATGGACACGTCCACGTCGCGCGAGAACACCTGAGACGGATCATTCGCGGGAATGAGGGTGAGCTTGATGCCTGGGTATCGATCCGTAAAGCGGTTCAGCCTTGGGATGATCCAGAACGACAACAGTGCCGGCACGCAGGTGATCGTCAACGAACCGGTGGTCGCCGGCCTTCTCATCAATGCCGTCGCCGCTGCGATGCCGCCGAACGCCTCCGTGACCGCTGGCAGCAGCAGTGCGCCCTGCGAGGTCAGCTTCAGCCGCTTGCCGCCGCGCTCGAACAACACTGCGCCAAGCGCCTCTTCGAGCGCTTTGATCTGATGACTGATGGCGCCGTGGGTAACGCTCAGTTCGCGCGCAGCTGCCGAAACCGAACCTCGACGCGCCGCGGCCTCGAAGGCGCGCAACGGGTTCAGGGGCGGCAGACGGCTGGACATGGATGGAGGCGCACTTCGATGTGAAATTTTCTCACATAAAACGCTATAACAATGTCAATTGCTTTTCTAGCCGATTTGTTACGTAATGATGGCAACAAGGGCAAAGCCCGGGGAACGAAATTCGCAGCTGACAAATCAAGCCGACGTATCCCCGTGCCGACAGATCAGGTCAAGCGAGGCGAAAATGGCATTTGACGACAGCAAGCTCCAGGCACTTCGGGCAAAATTCGGCGACGGTCACGGCGGCGACATCTTCAATCCCGCCTTCCGCAAGGTCGCAGACAAGATCTTCTCCAAAAGCGGCACCCGCCTCGCACCGTATGCTGGCGTCCCCACCTTGCTGTCGGCTCCGCACATGCCGGTCGATGCGGAGAACCCGGACTTCGGCAATCTCCAGGTCGCCATTACCGGCGTGCCGATGGATCTCGCTGTGACGAACCGCAACGGCTCGCGCTTCGGGCCGCGCGCCTTGCGCGCCATCGAGCGCATCGGCCCCTACAACCACGTGCTGGACTGCGCTCCGGCATACGATCTGCGGGTTGCCGATATCGGCGACGTGCCGTTTCGCAGCCGTTTCCGGCTGGAGATGAGTCACGAGGACATCGAGAAACGCTTCAACCAGATCGTCGATGCCGGCGTCATTCCGCTCGCCGTCGGCGGCGACCATTCGATCACACACCCGATCATGAAGGCGGTCGGCAAGAAGCAGCCGGTCGGCATGATTCACATCGACGCCCATTGCGATACCGGCGGCTCTTTCGACGGCACCAAGTTCCACCACGGCGGACCGTTCCGCAACGCCGTGCTTGACGGCGTGCTCGACCCGACCCGCACGATCCAGATCGGCATCCGTGGTTCATCGGAATATCTGTGGGAGTTCTCCTATGACTCCGGCATGACGGTGATCCATGCCGAGGAAGTCACCGGCATGGGCATCCCGGCGATCATCGAGAAGGCGAAGAAAATCGTCGGCGACGGTCCGACCTATCTCTCCTTCGACATCGACAGCCTCGACCCTAGCTTCGCACCGGGCACCGGCACGCCGGAAGTCGGTGGTCTCACGACCCGCGAGGTGCTCGAACTGATCCGTGGATTGAAGGGTATCAACCTCGTCGGCGGCGACGTCGTTGAAGTGGCTCCGCAATACGATGCCACGACGAATACGGCGCATGCCGGCGCGCAGGTTCTGTTCGAAATCCTCAGCCTGATGGTATTCAGCCCTTCCGTTATGGCAAAGGCTTGAGATATAATAGAAAATGGGAACATGCCGATCCGTGGAGTCGATCCGGATCGCAGAAACTGGAGAAAGACGATGCGTGACATCCTCAACGCAAATGTGAGCCGCCGCGGCGTGCTCGGCGCCGGCGTGGCCGGTGCATCGCTGCTGGCGATGCCCTCGATCCTCCGCGCGCAGGAAAAGTCCCTGAAGGTTGGCGTCTATGGCGGCTACTTCAAGGATTCGTTCGACAAGAACATCTTTCCGGAATTCACCAAGGCGACCGGCATCGCGATCGAATCGATCGCCGAGCCGACGGGCGAAGCCTGGCTCGTTCAGCTCGAGCAGGCGGCGAAGGCCGGCCAGGCTCCGGCGGACGTTTCGATGATGTCGCAGGTGGCGATGCTGAAGGGCCAGGCGACTGAACTTTGGGCGCCGCTCGACACGGCCAAGATCAAGAATGCCGGTAACCTGCTCGACCGCTTCGTCAACAAGTATCCGGACGGCCGCATCGCCGGCATCGGGGCGGTGGCGTGGTACATCACGCTCGTCACCAACACCAATGTCTACAAGGAGGCGCCGACCTCCTGGCAGGCGTTCTGGGATCCGGCCAACGCCGACAAGCTCGGATTGCTGGCCCTGGTCTCCAACTCCTTCCTGCTCGAGGTGACGGCCAAGACCTTCATGGGCGGCACCAACGCGCTCGACACCGAGGAAGGCATCCTCAAGGCGTTCGAGAAGCTCGCCGAGGTCAAGCCGAACGTGGCGCTCTGGTACCGCGACGAGGCCCAGTTCGAACAGGCGCTGAAGTCGGGCGAAATCCCGATGGGCCAGTACTATCACGACGTCACCGGCCTTGCTGCCGCCGACGGCCATCCGGTCCGCTCGACCTTCCCGAAGGAAGGCGGCATCCAGGATTCCGGTTGCTGGGCGCTGTCGCGCGCCTCCAAGAAGGTCGAAGAAGCCCACGTCTTCATCGACTACATGTGCCAGCCGGCCATCCAGGCGACGCTGTCGCGCAAGGTTGGCACGGCACCGACCGTCAAGCGCGAACTGCTCGACCTGACCGACGCGGAATTCGCCGCCGTCTCGTCAGACATCGAGCCGATCATCCCGCGCTACGACCTCTATCAGACCAAGTCCGACTGGCTGAACCAGAAGTGGACGGAACTGATCGTCGGCTGATCCAAGCGGCCCCTTATCCGGCCTGCCGGCCAGCTTCTCCCCGTGAACGGGGAGAAGACACAAGCGGCAGCCTCCGCGCGTTCCCTCCCCCCGCATGCGGGGAGAGGGCTAGGGTGAGGGGCAATTTCACAATCTGAATGCTCGCGAACCTGCAGAGCGGAGACCCAATGTCCGGACTGGCCCTAGAAAACGTCACCAAGGAATTTGGCAGCTTCACCGCGGTGAAGAACGTCAACTTGACGGTTCCGCACGGAACCTTCGTCTGCCTGCTCGGTCCGTCCGGCTGCGGCAAGACCACCTTGATGCGCATGATCGCCGGCCTCGATCTTCCGACCGGCGGCGCCATCAGTCTCGACGGAGCCGACATCACCCGCGTGCCGACCCACAAGCGCGATCTCGGCATGGTGTTCCAGTCGCTGGCTCTGTTTCCGCACCTGACGGTCGGCGAGAACATCGCCTATTCGCTGCGCATCCGCGGCCTGCCCAAAGAGGACCAGAAGAAACGCGTCGACGAACTGCTGGCGATGATCCATCTGTCCGGCTATGCCGACCGGCCGGTTTCCAAGCTGTCCGGCGGCCAGCGCCAACGCGTGGCGATTGCCCGAGCGCTGGCGATTTCGCCGAAACTGTTCCTGCTCGACGAGCCGCTTTCGGCCCTCGACGCCAAATTGCGCGAGGCGATGCAGGTCGAGTTGCGCCAGTTGCAGCAGCGGCTCGGCATCACCACGATCGTCGTCACCCATGACCAGCGCGAGGCCATGACCATGGCCGACACCGTCGTCGTCATGAACAGCGGCGAAATCCGCCAGGCGGCAGCGCCGATCGAAATCTATCGCCGCCCCGCCGATACGTTTGTCGCCGACTTCATCGGCATGACGAACCTGATCGACTTCTCCGTCGACAGCGCCGCCCGCGCCAATGTCCTCGGCACTCCGATCGAGGACCTCTCCGTTCCCGCCGGGCTCGGGAAGGGCATCCTCTCGGTTCGCCCGGAAGACGTGCGCCTGACCGCCCCCGGACCGGGTGCGATCCCCGGCAAGGTCATCTTCGTGCGCGATCTCGGCGGCACGATCGAGACCTTCGTGGAGGCCGGCGGCAAACAGATCGTCGCCGTGTCGATGCCGAATGCGCGCCCCGACGTCTCGGTCGGCCAAGAGATTGGCGTCAAGCTCAGTCCCGACGCCTGCGTGGTGCTCAAGTCATGAGACGGGAAGCGCCGCAAAGGCTCGCCGACTACGGTCCGCTGTTCTTCCCGGCCGCGATGCTGACGGTGTTCTTCGTCGTGCCGTTCGCGACGATGATTGCTGTCTCGTTCTTCAAGCGCGACCCGGCCGGTTTCTACTCGACAGCCTTCGTCTTTGACAACTACGCCCGCTTCCTCAGCCCGTTCTTCGGCAAGGTGCTCGGCTTCTCGCTGTTCCTTGCGATTGCCGTCGCCATCTGCTGCGTGCTGATCGCCGTGCCCTTCACCTATCTGCTGACACGCGCTCGCCGGCGCACCCAAGTCGTCTGGCTGGTGGCACTGCTGTCGGTGCTGTCGCTGTCCGAGGTCATCATCGGCTTTGCCTGGTCGACGCTGTTCTCACGCACCGCCGGCATCACCAATCTGTTCGTTGCGATCGGGCTGATGAGCGAAGCCGTGGCACTCAACCCCAGTTTCGGCGCGGTGCTGACGGCGATGGTCTACCAGGCGCTGCCCTATACCGTGCTCGTGCTGTACCCCGCGCTGGTCCGCCTCGATCCGACACTGACCGAAGCGGCCCGCACGCTTGGCGCCTCGCCGTTGAAATCCTTCTTTACCGTCGTCGTGCCGGCCCTGCGCAATACGGTCGTTGCCACCCTGATCATGGTCTTCATCTTCGCGCTCGGCTCCTATCTGCTGCCGCAGATTCTCGGCCGGCCACAGCATTGGACGCTGTCGGTGCTGATCACCGACCAGGCGATCTACCAGTCCAACATGCCGTTCGCCGCCGCCATGGCCGTATTCCTGGTGCTCGTCACGCTCGCGCTGGTTGGCCTCACACTCTTCGCCGGCCGCAAGGGAGAAGCCGCATGACGTCGATCCTCACGCGCTTCTATCTCAGTCTTGTCGCACTCTTCCTGTCGATGCCGCTGATCGTTGTCGCCGGCGTTTCGGTTAACGAGAAGCAGACGCTCGCCTTTCCGCCTCAGGGGTTTTCGCTGTCCTGGTATGGCGAGATCTTTCTCAACCCCGAATGGCGCAGCGCACTGTTGGCCTCGATCACGCTGGCAGCCGTTTCCGCAGCGCTGGCGCTTCTGATCGCACTGCCGCTTGCCTGGTTTCTCTGGCGCCGCCATGCACCCTGGGCAAACATCTTCCAGCTGCTCGGCATCGCCCCGTTCACCCTTCCGCCTGTCATCACGGCACTCGGCATGCTGACCTTCTGGGCAACGACCGGCTTCTACGGACAGCCATGGACGGCAGCGATCAGCCACGCGATCTTCTTCGTCACCCTGCCGCTGGTGACGCTGTCGCTCGGCTTCTCCTCGATCGACCGGTCGCTCGTGGAGGCGGCCGCAACGATGGGCGCCGACGACCGGACGGTCTTCCGCACCGTCGTGCTGCCGCTGATCCTGCCCTATCTCGTCTCCGGCTATGCCTTCGCCTTCGTGCTGTCGCTGAACGAGTACATCGTCGCGTACATGACGATCGGCTTTACGATGGAGACGCTGCCGATCAAGATCTTCAACGCGCTGCGCTACGGTTACACGCCAACCATGGCATCCGTGACGATCCTGTTCGTCACGATTGCCGCCCTGATCTTCGGCCTCGTCGCCCGCTTCGGTGACCTGCCGAAGCTGTTGGGTGCGATGGCCAGCAACGAGAAGTAACGCGACCATCTACCCGCTTGATGGTCTGGAGGAGAAGACATGAAGATTGCAGCCCTGCAGATGCAGGCCGTGGACGGGGACATCGAAACCAACATCGCCCGGATTGCGACAGCCGCACGCAAGGCGGCCGATGGCGGGGCTGGGCTTTTAATCGCGCCGGAACTGGCCGTCGACGGCTATGGGGCAGGGGAGGCGTTTCTGGAAACCGCATCGGCGGCGGAAGGCGCTGTCGTCGAGAGGCTCGCCACGATCGCCCGCGAGAATGGTCTGGCCATCATCACAGGATTCGCGGAGAAGGACGGCGACGTCACCTACAACAGTGCACTCTTCACAGACGGCGCCGGCACCAACGCCATTTATCGGAAGTCCCATCTGTACGGCGACTACGAGCGGCGTTGGTTCCGCCCGGCGGCGCCATCGTCAGCGATCGTCAGCCACGGTGGCCTGAACATCGGCATGCTGATCTGCTACGACGTCGAGTTTCCGGAAAATGTCCGCCGGCTGGCGCTTGACGGCGTCGACCTCGTCGTCGTGCCGACTGCGCTGCCGAACGGGGCCTCCGGCGCCTTGATTGCCGACAAGATGATCCAGGTCCGCGCCTTCGAGAACCAGACCTTCGTCGCCTATATCAATCACTGCGGCACCGTGGGACGCTTCAGCTATGCCGGGCTCTCGCGCATTGCAGCGCCCGATGGCAGCCTGCTTGCCGAAGCCCCGGCCGAAGGCGAGGCGCTGCTTTTCGCCGAGATCGTCCCGTCGGACTATGCCACCTCTCGCGCGGAAAACTCCTACCTCGCCGATCTGGTGCGGCCAGTCTGAGCCTCCGCGATCGATTCTGCTCGCGCCCTTGATCGGGTGACTGCGTTGGATCGTGTCGTATTCGAGGACACGGCATCATCTGCGCGCGCCGGATGACCGGGCGGCGCCCGGTCATGAAGATTGCAGAGACACGTCTTTTCTCGCGATCCTGGTCCCGTGATCCCGATCAGTCCTGCACCACGTCCCATTCGTCGCTCGGGTTGAACGTCCGGATCTTCGCTGCGATCTCCGCCGTGTTTCCGCCGAGATCGGCCTCGTAGATAATGCCGTTCTTGTTGACGAGGAAGGTCTTGACGCCGGTGAGGCCGTAGACGACCGGCCAGGCGATGGCAGCATGGCCGGCGATCATGTTGCCGTTGATGATATAGCTGTACTTCCCGCCGGCGATGTTGTCGCCCTGGCCCGTCAGGATGCGGTAGCGGTAGCCGTGGTAACCCTGTCCGGCCTTGGCCCTTTGAAGGGCGTCGCCGTCCGCGAGCGCCGGCCCGGCCGGACTCTCCTGCCCGCCGAATTCTTCGGCCGGCCAGTAGAGGCCGTCCTGCTTGCCGGGGCTGCTGACCACCTTCTGCGCATATTCGAGCACGCCGTCGCCGTCCCGATCCTGGGAAGCGTAGTCCTCCTGCGCATCGACGTAGGCTTTCAGCGTGTCGATCGTCGATAGCTCGTTCTCGCCGATGTGCCGGTCGGCGATCTCCTCGAGCCCGGCATGCGTGTCGAAGGCCCATTTGCCCTTGTCGTCCTTTGCGAGCGGGAAGGGCAGCGGCCATTGGATCTTGCCGATGTCCAGCACCTTGTCGCCATCCTTGTCCTCGACATCCACCTTCTCCTTCACACCGGCCTGGATGTCGGCAAACGTGTCCATCGCCCCGGGGCTGGCCTTGGCCTTGGCCGGGTCAAGTCCAAATAGTCTCGCCACCGCGTCGAAGTCGCTGTTGTTCACCGCCGTCTTGAAGGCCTCGACCGCCTGCTCGGGCGTGTCGAATTCGGGCGGCGCCTCTGCTGCAACATAGTCATCCAGCGAGGGCGTCTGCTGCGCCGCCGCCGGAACTCCGGCAAGCTGGAGCGCACCCAGAGCGATCGCGCCTGCAAGCGAAACTGCGATCCTATTACGCGCAATTCTCAACATTGCTCTCTCCTGATCGCCTGTTGTTCAACGACGGCCGCCACCGCGCCCGCCGCCGCCACCGCGCGGCCGTGGACCGCCACCGCCACCGCGACGCCCGCCGCCGCTCGCGCTCGGCCTGCTGCGGCCGCCACCACTCATCGATTGCCGGCCACGGTTGGAGGCAGCCTGTGTGTTGCGCTTGCTGCTGACATTGCCCATCGCTGACGGGCGATTGCCAGAGCGCTTCTGCACCTGGCCGCCTGGCTTCGGCTTGTTGACCTTGCGGTTGGCATTCGCCGGTCTGGCGCCTGCGGCCTTGCCGGCGCTGGCTCCGCCCTGGCGGTTGACGCCCGCACCGCCGCCCTCCCGACGCGCGCCGGCCGCCTGACCGGCCCTGTTACCAGCGGCGTTCCCGGCCCGTTCGCGCGCGCGCTGCGCATCGACCTTGCTTCTGCGGACGTCGTCGACCGATACCTTGCCGGCCCGATTCGCGAGCGTATCACCGCCGTTACGCCGTACGTCCTTGGCACGGTTGGCGATGTTGTTGTCGCGGTTTCCCTTGAACTCGTTCTTGAACTCGGTCCGGTCGAAATTGGCGAACTGATTCTTGTCGAACTTGATCTTCGAACGGTCGATGTTCGCCCAGTCGACGTCGTTCATCTTGAACTTGTCGCGGTCGATGTTGATGTCGTTGAAGCACTTGTCGCAATCGATGTCGACGTCGCCACCCCAATTGCCGCCCCAGACGCCCCAGTCGTCCCAGTCAACCGCCGCCGCCCAGATCGCGGCACCAGTGATCGCCGCTGCGAAATAGGGCGCCGTGGGATAGTAGTAGTTCGGGTAGGGATCGTTGTAGTAGCTGATCGGAGCCGCCGCGTAGCCGGGCTCGTAGAGCATTTGCGGCTCGTACTGCGGGACGTAGATCACTTCCGGATTGGCGGCCTGGATTATCACATTGTCGCCCTGCGCCTCGACCTTGATCTTGTCATCCGACTTGATCATGCCCTCGACCACGGCCTTGTCGCGCAAGGTCTGGATCGCCATCAGCACGTCCTTTTGCTGGTAGGCGAGCGCGCTGCCGAGCGACTGCGTCCACTCGAGATCGTCGCTCATCATCTTGACGATCTCGGGGTAGTTCAGCAGCGAGATCACGCTGTCGTCCCAGTCCTTGTCCGGCTCCAGGTCCTTGTTCGACTTCTTCTTCTCCAGGAAGCGCTCGGCCTCGACGATCTGCAGCGGAAACAGCGAAGCGGAGGAGACCAGAGCGACCAACTCGTCCGGATAGAGCGCGATGCGCGCCACCAGCACCTCCAGTTCGTCCTCGGTCAAGAGGTCGGGCTGTTCAGCCTGTGCTCCGCCGGAACTGGCAGGGGCGGAAGCCTGCTGTTGCTGCTGCTGAGCCAAAGCTGATTCCGACCAGGAAACGCTCGCTGTCGCCAGCAGAAGGCTGATGGCGACGCTCGAGCGCAGGCAGCTTGAAAACCTTTCGAAATCCATGACCTTGAAACCTCCCATCCGGCACACACCGGTCATTCAGCTTCAGTCTCGAGGACGCTCAACCTGGCCAGCGCTTCAAAGCTCGCCATCACGCTCACGTTGCTGGGAACGCAAGACGCCCCGGCATCACGGCATGGTTAAACCCACGCACGATTGTGTTCCAAAGCAACGAGGAAAGGTAGTGGCCATGCCGTAGCTACATGTAGCCACGCCCGTATGCACGGCAGGCGGCGGAGACCTGCTGCCCCCGACTGCGCAGTGCAACACCTCAACGAGGCTGCCGATTTTGGCGGGAATACCGGTGTTTTTCACCTTCAGGACGCGGCCGCGCAATCGAGGCGCACAGCCCGGCGGTCATTGACCGCCGAGCAACCCGACAACCCAGAAGGTCAGAGCCGAGACCAAGGCCGCGGCCGGCAGCGTCACGAACCAGGCAACCACGATGTTCGTCGCGAGTCCCCACCGCACCGCCGAGACGCGGCGAGCCGCGCCGACGCCGATGATGGCGCCGGTGATCGTATGGGTGGTGGAGACCGGAATTCCGAGCCAGGTCGCACCGAACAGCGTGATCGCGCCGCCGGTTTCCGCGCAGAAGCCCTGCATGGGATTCAGCCGGGTGATCTTCGACCCCATCGTGTGCACGATGCGCCAACCGCCGAACAGCGTGCCCAGAGCAATCGCGGCCTGACAGGTGATGACCACCCAGAAGGGGACGTAGAATTCGGAGCCGAGATGGCCCTGCGAGAAGAGCAGGACGGCAATGATGCCCATCGTCTTCTGGGCATCGTTGCCCCCATGGCCCAGTGAATAGAGAGATGCGGAGATGAACTGCATCCCTCGAAACGCCTTGTCGACGGCGAACGGCGTCTGCTTCACGAAAATCCAGGAGACGAGCAATACCAGCATCAGCGCGAGGAAGAAGCCGATGGCCGGCGACATGAAGATGGCGCCGACCGTCTTCGCCACGCCCCAGAACACTATGGCATCACCACCGCTTCGCGCCAGGCCAGCGCCCACCAGCCCGCCGATCAACGCGTGCGAAGAACTGGAAGGAATGCCGAACAGCCAGGTGACGACGTTCCAGACGATCGCCCCCATCAGGGCGGAGAAGATCACCAAGGGCGTGACGATGGCCGGATCGATGATGCCTCGGCCGATCGTTTCGGCCACATGCAAGCCGAAGAAAAGGAAGGCAATGAAGTTGAAAAAGGCCGCCCACATCACCGCATATTGCGGCCTGAGCACCCGCGTCGAAACGATGGTGGCGATCGAGTTGGCCGCATCGTGCAGCCCGTTCAGGAAATCGAACAGCAGGGCGATGCCGATGAGCGCCACCAGCAGTGGAAGGGCGAGGGTGGCCTCCATCAGACGTTCTCGATCACGATGCCGCTGATCTCGTTCGCCACGTCCTCGAAGCGGTCGACGACCTTCTCGAGCTGACCGTAAAGCTCGCTGCCGATCATGTAGGCCATCGGGTTGGAGGCGCCGTGGCGACGGAACAGGTCCTTCAGCCCCGCCTCATGCAATTCGTCCGCCCGCCCCTCGATGCGCATCACCTCCTCGGCGATCGCATTGAGGCGGGTGATGTTGGCCCCGATCTTGTTCAGCAGCGGGACGGCCTCGGCGACGAGGCGGGCGGCCCGAACGATGATCGTCCCCATTTCCTGCATGCCTGGGTCGAAGCTCGACTGCTCGAACAAGCGGATCGTCTTGACCGTCTTGTGCATCATGTCGATCGCGTCGTCGAGCGACTGGATCAGGTCCTTGATGTCACCGCGGTCGAACGGGGTGATGAAGCTCTTGCGGACCGCATGGAGCACCTCGGCGGTGATGTGGTCCGCCTTGTCTTCCAGTTCGACGATGCGGTTGCAATACTGCTCGATGTCCGGCCCACCGGCCAGCACCTTCTCCAGCGCTTCCGCCCCGCCGACGACGGTGAGCGCATGCGCGTCGAACAGGTCGAAGAACCGGTCTTCCCGGGGCATCAGGGCACGAAACCAACTCAGCACGATCGTTTTTCCATATATGACAGAATTGCGACAGCACATAGAACAGAGAAACCGGCGTGGAAAGACGCAAGGACCGGAAATGCCGCGCCGGTTGGCGTTCGCAATGCGGTCCTTCCCCAGTTTTTTAAGCGAACTAGCGTATCAGAGGCTGATCAGCGCGATGCCGGCGACTGCCAGGGCGGCTCCGGACCAGGCAGAAGCGGTGGGCGCGTTCCCCGTCCGCACCCAAACCATGGGCAGGATCAGCAGCGGCGTCAGCGATGATAGCGTCGCGACGATACCCACATTGCCGCGGGCGAGTGCCGCCATCAGCAGCGACATTCCGACTCCGGTGCCGAAGAAGGCCGCCGCGAAGGCTATCAGGCGGGTTCGCGTCGTGAAGTGACCGGTGCTCTTCACCGCGGCAATGGGCAGCGAGGACAGAACAAGATAGAACAGGGCAGCTACGCCCGAGCGGATCGCCATGGCTGTAAAGGGCTCCACGCCCGAAGCCATCGCCGGCCGCGCCGCCAACGTGCCGATCGCTTGGCCAATTGCCGTGATCAGGCCGAGCGCAATGCCCAGCCCGGCGAAGCGCCCGATCTTGGAAGGGGTTGCCGGGCTATTGCCCTCCTTTGGTCCGCAGATCGCCAAGGCTACGCCTGCGACCACAAGCCCGATGCCGATGCCCTGCTGGCCAGTTATCGTTTCGCCGAGCCCCAGATAGCCGAACAGCACGGCGAAGGGTGCGGTCAACGAATAGAGCAGCGAAGTCATCCGCGCGCCAGCAATGTAGATTGCCGCGAAATAGGCACTACTGGCGATGATGATGCCGAACAGGCCGGAAAGTGCGAGTGTACCTGCCTGCCACGGTTCGATTGCACGCCAGCCGCCAGTAACAAGCGATGCGGCACCCGTTATGGCAAAGCCGGCGAACATCTGCCAACGGGTAAGCACGATCAGCGGCACGCGGCCCTTCAATTCACCAATCAGAATGGCGCTCAAGGCAACGCAGGCGGCGGAGGAAATGGCGAGGAGTTCGGATATGTACATGGGGATCGTCTGTGGACTGCTGCTCCGCCTATGGCACAGAGCCAAACGATGCGACAATCACTAAAACTCGTGTCAACAATTCGTTCACAGCTCTCCGCGTTGTAGAAAAGCGCAGCGCGGCAACGGCAGACGTCTCCGCAACAATCAGCTCGGAAGCCCTAACGCTTGCTCCAAAGCCTCCCAGGACTCGTCCATGGCGAAGGCCGGCGACAGGAAGGGGATGCCGACGTGACCAAAGCGGATCGACAACTGCCTTTCGGCGATTTCCTCGTCAACGCCGGCAATCTGGTGAAGATATAGAAGTGAGACCAAGCCGGTCCGATCGGCTCCGGAACGACAATGGATGAGGATGGGCTTCGGCGCGTCACGCAGAAGCGCCACGAGTTCCTTCGTCTTCGCCAGCGTGAGCAATCTAGACGAGGACATCCCGAAATCGAAATGCCTGACGCCGAGCCGCTCGGCGGTTGCCACCTCGCTTTCGTACCACGGCCTACTACTCGGGCCGCGAAGGTTCACGATCGTTCGGATTCCGTACTGCTTCACATAGCGCTCGATCTGCGCGGCCGAAGGCTGGGCGGCGCGATAGAGTTCACCCGGAATGACTTCGTGGAAATTGCCGGCGAGCTGCAGGCCAATCAGAAAGGCACTGACCACAAAAGCAATGAGTGCCGTCAGTGTTCCCGCCCAGGCAAGGTATCTGCGCGCCAAACTCCACCTCCCGCAATCTCCGCCGGCCGGACGGCCCGGGAAAGGACCGCACTGTCGCTTGCCGAGCTGACAGATTACTGAACGCGCGCGCTAGAGACAACCTCGCCCAGGAGCGAGTGAGCGAGTCCCGCCAGGGCCTCGACACCACCGGTCACTCCGCTCCGCTTGCTAAAGTTGTCCGTCCAGGGTGCCAACCGCCCGATAGAGTTCCGGCCGGCGGTCGCGGAACAGGCCCCAGCCCCAGCGCTGGCGCTCGATGGCGTCAAGATCGAAGGTGGCGGTCAGCACAGTCTCGCTCTGCCGGTCGGCCTCGGCGATCTTCGCGCCGGTCTGGTCGGCGATGAACGACGAGCCGTAGAAGGTCATCGAGGTGTTGTTGCGCCCTTCCTCGGTGCCGATCCGGTTCGAGGCGACGACGGGCACCATGTTGGCGCCGGCATGGCCCTGCATCACGCGCTGCCAGTGCGCGGCGCTGTCGAGCGTCGGGTCCTGCGGCTCAGTGCCGATCGCGGTCGGATAGAGCAGGATTTCGGCGCCCATCAGCGCCATGCTGCGCGCCGCTTCCGGGAACCACTGGTCCCAGCAGATGCCGCAGCCGATCGTGCCGAAGCGGGTCTTCCAGACCTTGAGGCCGGTGTCGCCAGGCGAGAAATAGAACTTTTCCGTGTATCCGGGGCCGTCCGGGATATGGCTCTTGCGGTAGTTGCCGAGAACGCTACCGTCCGCGTCGATGATCGCCACCGAATTGAAATGCGCCGGGCCGGCCTTCTCGAAGTAGCTGACGGGCAGCACGACGCCGAGTTCCTCGGCAAGCCTTGCGAAATGCGCCACCAGCGGATTGCCCTCCAGCGGCCGTGCGAGCACATTGAAGCCGGAGAACTGGTCCTGGCAGAAATACGGGGTCTCGAACAGTTCCTGGATCAGGATGATGTTCGCCCCGCGTCCCGCCGCCTCGCGCACCAGCCGGTCGGCGGTGGCAATGTTCTGGTCGGTATCCCAGCTGCAGGCCATCTGCGTGGCTGCCAGCGTCACTTGCCGCATGGTGATGCTCCCTTGTTCGCTTGCGACGCAAGTCCTTCTGTTCGACCGGCCCCTCATCCGCCTGCCGGCACCTTCTCCCCGTCTGCGGGGAGAGGTTTGGGCGAGGGGCTAAAGCGTCACCGTTCTTGTTTCACGCCTGATAGGTGATCCGACCGTCGCACATTGTCGTGACCGGCCGCACCGAGGCGAGGTCTTCGAAAGCCGTGCGCGAGACATCGCCGGACAGGACGACGACGTCGGCGAGGTAGCCCTTCTTGAGCACGCCCTTGCGATCCTCCATGAACTCGACCCAGGCGCTGGTCTTCGTGTAAGCCGCGAGCGTCTCCTGCAACGTCAGCCGCTGGTCGGCTATGTCTGCCTTCCAGGTCTTGCGCGTCATCGCGTCATGGATGCAGCTCATCGGATCGAGCGGCGAGACCGGCCAGTCGGTGGCGAAGACGATCTTCGCGCCGGCATCGACGAGCGTTCGCCAGGCGAAGGCATAGGGCCAGCGCTCCTCGCCGATATAGGAGAGGTACGGCTCCAGCGGCAGGCCGGCATTGCCCGGCGGATGGGTCGGCTGCATCGAGGCGACAGTGCCGGTTTCGGCGAAGCGCTCGATGTCGTCGGGGTGGACAACCTCGATGTGCTCGATGCGGTTGCGGCTGTCGCGCTTGCCATTGGCCGTGATTGCCGCCTCGTAGCCGTTCAGCACCATGCGCACCGCGCCGTCGCCAATCGCGTGCACGGCGATCTGCAGGCCAAGCTTGTCGGCCATGGTCGCAATGCTGTCGAACTGATCCTGGGTGAACAGCGGCTCGCCCTTCCAACCCGGCTGGTGCTTGTAGTCGTCGATGAACACGGCGGTACCGGACTCGGTGACGCCGTCCATGAACATCTTGACGAAGTCGCAGCGCAGCTTGTCGGTTTCGAAGCGCGCGCGCCAGGCGGCCGCCTTGTCCTCGAGATCGCTGAGCGGCATGAAGTTCTTCAGGTGGAAGGGCATGCGCACGCGCACTGCGAGCCCGTCGGTCTTCTCGATCTCGTCCAGCATCTCCAGCTGGTAGAGGCTGCCGTCCATATTCTGCAGCGAGGTGATGCCGAGCGAGGCGCAATAGGCAAGCCCGCGCTTGATGACGGCAATATCCTTGGCGCGCTCCTCAGGCGTGACGTGCTCCGGGTCGCCCCCAGTGCCGACGCCGAGCATCTCGCGCCCACCGGTCTCGCTCAGTGCCGCGACCGGGCGCATCGCGTCGGATTCGCGCAGTTCGCCGCTGGCAAGTCCGTCGTCGCCCATGACGATCTCGTTGCCGACGCCGACCTCGCCGCCCTTCAGGATGCCCGCCTTCTCCAGTGCGATCGTGTTCGCCCAGGCGGTATGGCGGTCCGGCGCCACCATCATGAAGGGCCGGTCGGAGATGATCCGGTCGAGATGGTGGCGGGTGACGCGCTCGGTCTCCGACAGGATCGTGTAATCGGCATACTGCGCCTCGAGCAGCGGCAGGTCGGGATTTGCCGCCGCATAGGCACGCACCTTCGCCTGCAAGGTCTCGAAGCCTTTGACGCCGAAGAGGGAGAGCTGGGTGAGACCGACCGAACCGCCGAAGATATGCATGTGCGCTTCGTTGAAGCCGGGCAGCACCGTGCCGCCCTTGGCATCGATGACATGGGTATCCGGCCCGGAATACACGTCGATCTGCGCTTCGGAGCCGACAGCAAGGACCCGATTGCCCGAGATCGCGATCGCCTCGGCCGTCGGATTGGCCTCGTCCATGGTGAGAATCCGCGCATTGCGGATGATGTAGCTTGCCTCTGTTTGCATGGTGCTCCCTCGATCTGATGCCGGCCGATCCACGTCGTTGAGACAGACTGCCGGCTTTATTTGGTGGCGCGGCGCCACTGGCGCTCGCGCAGAACTCAGAACGCCATGGCGCTGATTGTGCGGAAGAAGGCGAAAATGTCCTGCTTCAGCTCGTCATCCAAAGGGTTCGGTTGCGAGGACTGCTTGACGATGACGGTCTTCGTGCTCGGGTCGACGTAGAGCCACTGGCCGTGGATGCCGATCGCGCAAAAGGCGCCATCTGCCTCGCCTGACTGATACCACTGGCTGCGATAACGGCCGTTCGGCAGCATCGTGTTGAGACCGGCGACCCATGCGTCGTGGTCGCCCTTGGTCGTCATGTCGGCGATCCAGGCCTCCGGTACGATCTGGCGGCCATTCGCCGCCCCGCCCGTGCGCAAGAGCTCGCCCACCCGGGCGAGGTCACGTGCGGTCATGCAGATGCCGCCGGCGCAGCGCGGCGTACCGATGGCGTCGACGGTCACATAGGCGTCGTTCTTCGCCCCCATCGGCTGCCACAGCAATTCCGACATCAGATTGGAGAAGCGCCGCCCGGTGACGCGCTCGATAACGACGCCGAGCAGATCGGAGTTCGGCGAGGCGTAGAAGAACGGGCCGCCATGGGCGTGGGCTGCCTTCGGCAACGTCATCAGGAACGATGCCAGTGTCTCGGTCGGGGCACCCGGCTCGGGCGGATTCCACAGCGTAGAGCGGCGATAGCGCGCAAAGGCGCCGAGCGGATCGAGATAGGCCTCCTCAAAATCGAGGCTGACCCGCATGTCCAGCACGTCGCGATAACTGCAAGTGCCATACGCACTGCCGCCGGCCTCCGGCAGGTAGTGGGTGATCAGGCGGTCGGGATCAATCACCCCCTGGGCTTCGAGGATCCCCGAGATGATCGCCGTCATCGACTTGGAGATGGAGAAGATCAGATGCCTCGCGTTCACGTCAGCATGGGCCGCGTAGTAGTCGGCGACAATGCGACCGTCGCGCAGGACGACGAAGCCGTCCGTATGCGCGTATTCGAGAAAATCTTTGACCGTTGCGGCGCCTTCGACGTCCGTCTTTACCCTCGTAGACAGGAACGCTTCGGAAGCGATCGCTGTTTCCGGATCCGGACGGGACGCACGGATCTCCGCGGTCGGCACGAGGTCGCGGGCATTCTGAAAGCCCCAGCGGCTAAAAGGTGCGGTGCGCCAGTTCGCAAGCGTTACGTCGGAACGGGCAAAGCCGTGCTGGTCCTTGAAGGTGGAAGTCATCGCATCACCTGACCGGCTGGCGGAAAGTCAGGCTTTCGCCGCGGCGGTCTCCTCCTGATCGCGCAACCGGGCGCGGGCGCGAAAATTCATCATGTCACTGCGCCGCGCGATGTCGCGCGGCGCAGTTCTTGCGTCTTTCGGAGTTACTTATGCAACTCGGTCCAGATCTTGGTGTAGAGCTGCAGCGTTTCCGGCTCGCAGCTTGCGAGGAACTCGCCTGCCGCCTGGAATTCAGCCGGGATGAACAGCTCCGGCGCCGCCTGCATTTCGGCCGGCATGAAGGCCTCCGAGCCCTTGATGCCGTTGGCATACTTGGCAAAGGCGGAAAGCAATGCCGCATTTTCCGGTTCCATGATGAAGTTCATGAACAGCTTGGCATTTTCCGTGTTCTTCGCATCCTTCAGGAGCGCGACGCTGTCCATGAAGTAGGGGAAGCCCTCCTTCGGATAGCCGAACTTGATGTCCGCGTTCTTCGCCCGCGAGCGCATGACGGCGCCGTTCCAGTAGTACACGGCCGCGTAATCACCGGCCGGCAGCTTTTCCGTCACGCTGTAGTCCATGGCAAGCCACTTCGCCTTTGCCTCGACAAGCTTGTCGCGGACCTTGCGAAGGATCTCCTTGTCCATCGTGCACCACTCGCCGCCAAAATACTTGATGGTGGCGAAGAGGACGTCGTTCATTTCCGGCGCCACGTTGATCTTGCCGACCAGCTCTTCCGGCGGGTCCAGGAAGATGGCGGAGGTGTTGATATCGCCCTTGTAGACCGAGCTGTTGACGCCGATGCCCGTCAGGCCCCACAGCCACGGAACGGTATAGTGGCGACCCGGATCCCACGGCACGTCGACCCAGCGCTCGTCGACGTTCTTGAAGTTCTCCATCTGGTCGGGACGGGCTTCCTGCAGAAGGCCTTCCTTCACCCAGACCTGAACATAGTTCGCCGAGGGCACGACGATGTCGAAGCCGTGACCACCGGCCCGGACCTTGGCGAGCGCGGTGTCGTTGGAGTCGTAATCGGTGATCGTGACCTTGACGTCGTACTGCGCTTCGAACTTCTTGATGAGCTCCGGATTGGTGTAGTCACCCCAGTTGTAGATGTTGAGCTCGCCCGCCGCCGAGGCGGAGTTTGCCAGCGCCAGCACTCCAACCGCCGCCATTGCTGTCGTTGCCATCCATTTCATTTTCATTCTCTGTTCCTCTCTGTGATTTGTTTCCGAGATGACTACTGCTTTCGCCGATTGATGAGGAAGAAGACCACCACCAGCGCGGTGGAAAGCGCGAGGAATACGGTGGCGATCGCATTGATCTCCGGGGAGGTCTCGCGCCGGAGCTGTCCGAGCATGTAGGTCGGCAACGTGTCCTGCCCGCCGGACTTCACGAATTCCGTGATGACGACGTCATCCAGCGAAATGACGAAAGCCAGCATGAAGCCGGCGATGATCGCCGGACGCAGCAGCGGCAAGGTCACATGCCAGAACGTCTTCCAGGGCGTCGCGTAGAGGTCGGCTGCCGCCCGTTCCAGCGTCAGGTCCATGCTTTCGAGACGGGCGCGGATGGGCAGGTAGGCGAAGGGAATGCAGAAGGCGGTATGGGCGACAATCAGGTAGCCCAGGCCCGAGTAGCCGGTCCAGACCTTGATCCGCGAGAAGACGATCAGCAGCGCCACCGCGGTCACGATTTCCGGCACCATGAGCGGCTGGTTGATCAGCGCGTATTTGAAGGTCAGGCCGCGATAGGGCGCCGTCCGCGTCGTCGCAAGCGCGGCCATCGTGGCCGCGACCGATGCCAGAAACGCCGCCCATGAAGCGATGACAAGCGAACGCATGGCTGCGTCCTGAACGGCAGCGTTCTGCCATGCCACCACAAACCAGCGCGTCGAGAACCCATCCCACCGGGAGAGGGACTCCGCGCCGTTGAAGGAGTAGACGACCAGCGCGCCAATCGGCAGATAAAGCGCGAAGAATGTGAACAGGGTGATGAGCCCGAAACCGGGTTGGGCGCGGACGTCGAAGCGCGACTTAAGCATGGCCCGTTCCTCCGCGTGAGGCATTGCGCACATAGAAGATCAGCGCGACCATCACCAAGGCCATCAGGGTGATCGACATCGCCGCCCCCAGGGGCCAGTTGCGGCCCGAGCCGAACTGCATCTCGATCAGGTTGCCGAGCATCATGTTCTTGCCGCCGCCCAGAACGCGCGGGATGACGTAAGCCCCGAGCGAAGGGATGAACACGAGGATCGAGCCGGCGATAAGGCCGGGCTTGACCAGCGGAATCACAACCCGCCGCAACACTTGAAAGCGCGTCGCATAAAGGTCGTACCCCGCCTCAACCAGCCGGAAGTCGAGCTTTTCAATCGAAGCGTAGAGCGGCAACACCATGAGCGGCAGATACACATAGGTCATGCCAAGCAGGTTGGCGGTGTCCGTGTACATGATCTGCAAGGGCTGCTTGATGATGCCGAGCCAGATCAGGGCATTGTTCAGCATGCCCTCGTTGCGGATGACCTGCTGCATCGCGAAGGTGCGGATCAGCAGGTTGGTCCAGAACGGGATCGTCACCAGGAACACCCAGATCTCGCGGGTGTGCGGCGGGCGCGTCGCGATGAAATAGGCTGTCGGAAAACCGAGGATCAGGGTGAGGATCGTCGTGAAGAACGACAGCTGGATCGAGCGCCAGATGATGGACAGGTGCGCGTCCGCGAGTCCCAGCGTGTCATCGAATATGTCACGCTGGAAGAGGACAGAGGTCCAGCCCTCAAGCGAGAACTCCCCGAACCTTACGTCGCCATAGTCGCCCTTCGCCATAAAGGAGTAGAGCAGCATGACGAGGAGAGGCCCGACCGCCGCAAAGAAAATGATGAACAGGGCCGGCGTACTGAGCAGCCAGCGGGAGCGGATATCTTTTTTCCTGGCCGCGAGGGCGGCCTGCTGGGCGCCATTCATCGTCAATCCCTCAGGATCTGGGCGACGCCGTCGCTGAAGCCGATGCCGACCGTGTCGTCCTTGGAGAAGCCGCTGTGGCCGCTACGGGCATTCTGCTGGCGAACCATGAAGGTCTTGTCGTCGTCGAGGCGGATGTGGAGATGCGTATCGGTGCCGAGATAGACGACCTCGTGGATCACCCCCTGCAAGAGCGAGGCAGGCGAAGGCGCGCTGACCTGGGCGTGCTCCGGACGAACAACGATCGTGACCTTGCCGCTCGGCGTCAGGTCGGTGGGGAAGGTCGCTGGAAACTCAGCGCCCGAGGAAAGGCGCACACGGGCTTTGTTGCCCGAAACGGAAACAACGTCGGCCTCGAGGAAATTCGTCTCACCGATGAAGTCGGCGACGAAGCGCTCGGCCGGGCGGTCGTAGATGTCCCAGGGCGTCCCGACCTGGCGAACCGTGCCGGTCGACATGACGGCGATGCGATCCGACATCGTCAGCGCTTCTTCCTGGTCGTGCGTGACGAAAACGAAGGTGATGCCGGTTTCGAGCTGCAGGCGCTTCAGTTCCATCTGCATCGACTTGCGCAATTTCAGGTCCAGCGCCGAAAGCGGCTCGTCGAGCAGCAACACCTTCGGCTGCGGCGCCAAGGCGCGCGCCAGGGCCACGCGCTGCTGCTGGCCGCCGGACAGCTGCGTCACCGCGTTGTCGCCGCGACCTTCAAGGTGCACGAGCTTCAGCATCTCCTTCACGACGCCGTCGATCTTGGATTTCGGCGTGCCCAGCATCTTCAGTCCGAAGCCGATGTTCTCCGCGACGGTCAGATGCGGGAAAAGGGCGTAGTTCTGGAAGACTGTATTGACCGGTCGCTGGTTGGGACGAAGGCTGGAGATGTCCTTGCCGTCGAGCAGGACCTGACCTTCGGTCGGCAGCTCGAAGCCGGCGATCATTCGAAGGAGCGTGGTCTTGCCGCAACCGGAAGGTCCAAGGAGTGTGAAGAACTCGTTCGACCGGATATCCAAGGTCACGTCGTTGACGGCTTGAAAAGTCCCGAACCATTTCTGGATGGCGCGCATGCCGATAGCGCCGCCATTGGCGGACTTCACCTGGGTCTGGTCCATTTGTTCCCCATTTCACCCGGGTTCTGAAAGGCTCCCCCTTCGCCCCGGCGGTCTGCACAATGGCTGCTTGCCGCAGCTTCTATGTGATAGTCGTCGCTTGCTTATGATCACAACAAACCATAATTTGATCAAAACTGTAAAGAGGCAATTTTGCGGACGGGACAATATCAACCCTACGTCGAAATATGCCGGGGAACTGAACGCGAGCCTTTCCGGAGCGATCCGCCTGCGGAATTGAGAAAAAACGCGGTTTCAAAGGGTTAGTTCAATGCACGACGCACCCACAAAGGGGCATCGGGCTCGACCCACGGAGGGGACAGGCATGCTGGCATCGGAGGAGAGGCAACCGTACGAATCGATCAAGCACTGGGTCCATCGCACGTTACGCCACGCCCTGATGACGGGACGTTTCCAGCCGGGCGAACCGGTGACCATCAACGGCCTCGCCGAGATGCTGGACGTGAGCGCCATGCCAGTGCGCGAGGCGTTGCAATATCTGGTGGCAGACGGCGCGCTGGAGCTTCTGGACAACCGCCGTGTCCGCGTGCCGGAAATGGTGCCGGAAAAATTCGACGAGATCCTTGCCGCCCGGATCGCACTGGAGACGGTTGCGGCCGAACGGGCCCTGCCGGAGATGGACTTCATCCGCATCGCCCGGCTACAGCATCTCGATTCCCTTGTGGACGATGCCTACGACGCCGGGGATATCGAACGCGGCATGGTGGCCAACTTCGATTTTCACCGCTGCATATATGAAGTCCACTCCAACGGCGTGCTTCTGCCGATGATCGAATCGCTCTGGCTGCGTCTGGGCCCCTTCATGCGCCACGCCGCCGAAAACCATTGGCAAAGCTATAAGGTCGACCGCCACGCCGAGGCGATGGTTGCGATTCGTGACAAGAACGCAGAAGCGCTGAAAGCAGCAATAACCGCGGATATCCAGGACGGAATCGGCCATCTTGGCCGGACGCAGTTTCTCGACGCCGCCGCACGCGCGTTCGCAACAAGGCGGTAGCGGTGCCGGCATGGCACTTCGCACATTGCCAATTGTATGAAGGCGAGCCTCTGTACGCCGACCATTACATCCGGCAAAATTTTTTCCGTTCAATTGGCGAACCTGGCCACGCGCATGCCGGTTGATGCTTGCAGCGAATGATTGGCGCGAGAGGCCAATTATTGAGAATCGTGCGTACCGCGACGCCCCTTGGCCACAGCCGCGGCGATAGTTCGCACCTATCGAACTTTCATTCTTTATCCATTTTACTTATCACTAGCTCCTGTCTATGTTGCGCCGCGAAGCGACCTTCGCTTTGCAGCAAATTTCTACAGGAGTACCCATGTCCGTCCTCAATACCCCCATCAAGCCGTTCAAGGCGCAGGCCTTCAAGCAAGGCAAGTTCATCGAAGTGAGCGAAGCCGACATCCAGGGCAAGTGGGCGATCTTCTTCTTCTATCCGGCCGACTTCACCTTCGTCTGCCCGACCGAACTCGGCGACCTGGCGGATCACTATGCCGAACTGCAGCGCCTCGGCGTCGAGGTCTTCTCGGTCTCGACCGACACGCACTTCAGCCACAAGGGCTGGCATGACGCGTCGGAGACGATCGGCAAGATCGAGTACGCCATGATCGGCGACCCAACCGGCACGATTACCCGCAACTTCGAAGTCATGCGCGAAGGCGAGGGCCTCGCCGACCGCGGCACCTTCATCGTCGATCCGGACGGTATCATCCAGGCGATGGAAATCACGGCAGAAGGCATCGGCCGCAACGCCGCCGACCTGCTGCGCAAGGTCAAGGCCGCCCAGTACGTCCGCGCCCATCCCGGTGAAGTCTGCCCGGCCAAGTGGGAAGAGGGCGCAAAGACGCTCGCCCCTTCGCTGCAGCTCGTCGGCAAGATCTGAACTTTGACGATGCGCCGCCCCGCTCGATGCGGGGCGGCGCCCCTGCCGCGTTTTCCTCCCAAGACCGCGGCCGCGATGTGTAACTGCTTGTTTGTACGCAATTCCGAACGCGAGACCCTACCCGCTCTTGCTGGAATTGCTCTTATACGGAGTGCCCGATGCTCGACGACAATCTGAAATCCCAGCTCAATGCCTATCTCGAAAAGCTCGTTCGCCCCGTCGAGATCACGGCCTCGACCGATGACAGCGCGAAGTCGCAGGAGATGATGGCGCTGCTGAACGAACTGGTGGCGCTGAACGACAAGATTTCCCTGACCGAGCACAGCGACGATGGCGAGCGCGCCCCGTCGTTCGCGCTGAGCAGCCCCGGCCACGACATTCATCTGCGGTTTGCCGGCATTCCGCTTGGCCACGAATTCACCTCGCTCGTGCTGGCGCTCCTGCAGGTCGGCGGCCATCCGCCGCGGGTTGAGCAGGCGATCATCGACCAGGTCCGCGAACTCGACACCGACCTGACCTTCGAGACCTATTTCTCGCTGTCCTGCCAGAATTGCCCGGACGTGGTGCAGGCGCTGAACCTGATGGCCGTGCTCAATCCGCGCATCAAGCACGTCGCCATCGACGGCGGCGTGTTCCCGGCGGAGGTCGAAAGCCGCCAGGTGATGTCGGTCCCGACCGTCTACCTCAACGGCGAGGTCTTCGCCCAGGGCCGCATGGAGATCGAGGAGATCGTCGCCAAGCTCGATACCAATTCCGCCGCCCGCGCCGCGGCGAAGCTCAACGCACAAGAGCCCTATGAAGTGCTCGTCATCGGCGGCGGTCCGGCAGGAGCGGCGGCTGCGATCTATGCGGCACGTAAGGGCATCCGCACCGGCATTGCCGCCGAGCGCTTCGGCGGGCAGGTGCTCGACACGATGTCGATCGAGAACTTCATCTCCGTTCGCCATACCGAAGGGCCGGAGCTTGCCGCTTCGCTGGAGGCGCATGTGAAGGACTATGAGGTCGACATCATGAACCTGCAGCGCGCCAAGAAGCTGGTGCCGGGGAAGGACCTGATCGCCGTCGAACTGGCTAACGGCGCAACGCTGCGCTCGAAGACGGTGATCCTCTCCACCGGCGCACGCTGGCGGCAGATGGAGGTTCCGGGCGAGGACAAGTACCGCAACAAGGGCGTGGCCTACTGCCCGCATTGCGACGGGCCGCTGTTCAAGGGCAAGCGCGTGGCGGTCATCGGCGGCGGCAATTCCGGCGTCGAAGCGGCGATCGACCTCGCCAACATCGTCAGCCACGTGACGCTGATCGAGTTCGACGGCAAGCTGCGCGCCGACGATGTGCTGCAGCGCAAGCTTCGTAGCCTGCCGAACGTCGACATCCTGCTCAATGCCAGGACGACGGAGGTGGTCGGTGACGGCCAGAAGGTCACCGGCCTCGTTTACGAGAACCGGATTGCCGGCCAGCGCCACACGCTTTCGCTGGAGGGCATCTTCGTGCAGATCGGCTTGCTGCCGAACACGGAATGGCTGAAGGGCACGGTCGAGCTGTCCTCGCGCGGCGAGATCGTCGTCGACAACCACGGCCAGACCTCGGTTCCCGGTGTCTTTGCCGCCGGCGACTGCACGACGGTGCCCTACAAGCAGATCGTGATCGCTGTCGGCGAGGGCGCCAAGGCCTCGCTTGCCGCCTTCGACCACCTGATGCGCACCTCGGCGCCGGACACGGACAACGCCAAGGCGGCCTGATGGCATCGCGGCCTGTTGGCTCGCCGCTGTTGAACGTGCATTTCAACAAAGGTGAGCCAGCTAGGCTCGCTGCGTCTTTTCCAATCGCCCGAACGCGGTAGACTGATATCCGCTCATGCGCGGAAGGAAGCGCGATGAAGGCGATGATCCTGGAGAGGATCGGCGACCCGCTTCGTCTGGTCGAGCGGCCCGATCCCCTGCCGCTTGCCGGCCAGCTATTGATCCGGCTGGAGGCCTGCGCCGTCTGCCGCACCGACTTGCACGTCATCGACGGCGACCTGCCCGAGCCGAAACTGCCACTCGTGCCCGGCCATGAGATCGTCGGCGTCGTCGAAGCGGTCGGAAGCGGCATCTCCAGCGAGATGCTCGGGCGCCGCGTCGGCGTTCCGTGGCTCGGCCACACCTGCGGCCAATGTCCCTATTGCCGCAGGGACGAGGAGAATCTCTGCGATCACCCACTGTTCACCGGCTACACCTGTGATGGCGGCTTTGCGACGCATACGCTTGCCGACGCCGACTTCGCGTTCGAGCTGGAACGCGATCAGGATGCGGTTTCGCTGGCGCCCCTCCTCTGCGCGGGGTTGATCGGCTGGCGCGCGCTGAAAAAGGCAGGCGATGGCGAACGCATCGGCATCTACGGCTTCGGTGCTGCCGCCCATATCATCACCCAAGTCTGCCGCTGGCAGGGGCGCGAGGTCTATGCGTTCACGCGCGAGGGCGACAGCGATGCGCAGGCATTTGCCGTCAGCCTTGGCGCAGTCTGGGCGGGGAGCTCACATTTGCCGGCGCCCGTCGAGCTGGACGCCGCCATCATCTTCGCCCCCGTCGGCGAACTCGTCCCTGCCGCCCTCCGCGCGGTCCGCAAGGGCGGGCGCGTCATCTGCGCCGGCATCCACATGAGCGATCTTCCATCCATGCCCTATTCCATTCTCTGGGGCGAGCGGAGCGTCTCTTCGGTTGCCAACCTGACGCGCCAGGACGGGCGGGAGTTCATCGAGATCGCGCGCGCGGCGGCGGTCCGGACGCATACCATCACCTATCCACTGGCGCGCGCCAACGATGCGCTTGCCGATCTGCGGGCCGGACGGCTCAGCGGTGCGGCCGTCCTGATACCGTAGCGTACGGATCGTTGCGACCAGGACGGCGGCACCTGCATCGGGTGCCGCCAATGGATCGGCTGCTCAGGCGAATGGCTCGGCAGGACCTTTCGCCGGCTGCGTGAACCATGCCGGTCCGTTCGCCGTCATATGGATATGATCCTCGAGCCGGATGCCGAAACGGTCGGGGAAGACAAGCATCGGTTCGTTGGAGAAGCACATGCCTTCGGCGAGTGGCACCGTGTTGCCGCGAACGAGATAGGGCTCCTCGTGGATTTCGAGCCCCAACCCGTGGCCGGCCCGATGCGGCAGACCCGGCAATTGGTAGTCCGGTCCCAGGCCGTGGCGCGTCAGCACAGCGCGCGCAGCGTCGTCGAGACTGTGGCAGGGCGCGCCGATCTTCGCCGCGTCGAAGACCGCCTGTTGCGCCTCGCGCTCGATCGCCCAGGCGCGGGCAAACTCGGCATTCGGCTCGTCCAGCACGTAGGTCCTGGTCAGGTCGGAGTGATAGCCGTCGATTCTCGTTCCGGTGTCGACGAGTATGACGTCGCCCGCGGCCAGAGTCTGGTCGCCATCGGCGCCATGCGGCAGCGCGGTCGCCGTGCCGAACGAGACGATGCAGAAGGTCGACCCGACGGCCGCGCCCAGCGCCCGGTGTTGTTCATCGATATAGCGAACGACGTCGGAAGCACGGATGCCCGGCTTCATCATGGCGTGGGCGCGTTTCTGGACCTCCAGCGTCAGTTCCATCGCATACTGGATGATCGCAATCTCGGCCGGCGACTTGCACAGTCGCAGGCCGCGAACTAGACGGCTGCCGTCGGCGAGCCGATCCATGCCAACACATGCAGCGAGCGCGTGGAAGCTGAAGAGCGGAAGGGCGTCGTCCAGTGCCAACCGCCCCTTCGGCCCGAGCAGCACGGCAACGAGCGCCGCAGGGCTTTCCTCCTCCTCCCATGTGGCGATCTCGCCCGGAAGGTGCGGCAGCGTTTCCACGCGGCTGCGCTCGAACGCCGGAACGACATAGGTGAGGCTGGAAGGAGTGACGAGCGCGCCGAGCAGGCGCTCGCTTTGGTGCCATTCAAGGCCGGTGAAATAGCGCAGGCTTTCCGTAGAGCCAAGCAGAACGCCTGCGAAGCCACCCGCCTGCATGTCTGCGCGCAGGCGGTCGAGCCGCAGCTGTCGCTCTGCGTCGGTGATGGGGGCGGGAGGAGTTGAGAAAGACATGCGAGGCTCCAGTTTCGAATTGGCGGGGACGGGCGGCGCGATAATGCCGGGCCAGATACCATCAGGTAAGCATATTTTCCTTTGTAGGCAATTTGTCGACAAGCGCGGCAGCTGCTATGGTTCCATCTCACTCGCCCCAGCCAGCAATTCAATCCAATGACGAGGATCAGCCAGTGACCGTCCGAGAGTATACCATTCCGGGAATGTTTTTTCGCGACCATGTCGTGCCGGTTCCGCTGGATTGGTCGCGGCCGGATGGCGCGACCATCGACGTGTTCGCCCGGGAAGTCTGCGATCCGGCGCGGAAACGAGAAGACCTGCCGATGCTTGTTTTCCTGCAGGGCGGCCCCGGGGGCAAGTCGCCGCGCCCGGCTAGTGGTGGGCCGTCCTGGCTCGCCGAGGCGCTGAAGACCCATCGCGTCATCCTCGTCGATCAACGCGGCACCGGCCGAAGCACGCGCATCGAAAGCGGGACCATGGCCGGTTTCACGAACGGCGAGGCGGCCGCTGACTACCTCTCCCATTTTCGCGCCGACAGTATCGTTGCGGATTGTGAACACCTGCGAAAAGCGGTGTTCGGCGGTGCGAAGTGGTCGACGCTCGGCCAGAGCTACGGCGGGTTTCTGACGCTGACCTATCTGTCGAAGGCACCGGAAGGGCTTTCGGCCTGCTATGTGACCGGCGGGCTGGCGGGACTGGAGGCGACGGCGGCGGACGTCTATCGCCGGACCTATCCGCGCGTGGCAGAGAAAAACGCACGCTACTACCGCCGGTACCCGCACGATCGCGAGCGGATCGGCCGCATCGCCGACTTTATCGCCGAGAACGACATCCGCCTGCCGGACGGCGACCCGCTGACCGTGCGCCGGCTGCAAACGCTTGGCATCGATCTGGGCATGGCGCCGGGCCTCGAGAACATCCACTGGCTGATGGACGAGGCGTTTTCGGGCCTGGGCGAGGATCGCCTGTCGGATCACTTTCTTGCCTCCGTCATGGCGCTCACCTCCTATGACGCCAATCCGCTTTTTGCCGTTCTCCATGAGAGCATCTACGGCCAGGGGGACGGCGCCACCGACTGGGCGGCAGAGCGTATCCGTGCCGAACATCCCGACTTTGCCGAGGATCACCGGCCGCTGCAACTCACCGGCGAAATGATGTATCCGTGGATGTTCGAGGAGATCCGTTCGCTGCGTCCGTTCCGCGCCGGCGCGGAGGCGCTCGCCGCCCGCAAGAGCCACGGCAGGCTCTACGATCCGGAACGGCTGGCGACAAATGAAGTACCCGTCGCCGCCGCCGTCTATTTCGACGACATGTATGTCGACGCCGGACTGTCGCTCGATACCGCCCGCCGGGTCGGCAACCTCGAGGCCTGGGTCACGAATGAATACGAGCACGACGGCGTGCGCCAGTCCGGCGCCGTGCTGACCCGCCTTATGACGATGGTGAAGGAGCGCGGCGGCCCGCTCGCCTGACGTCGATGCTTGCGGCGATTGCAGGTGCTACCTGCGATCGCCACCGGAGTGACTACGCCGCCGCGAAGTCGATCGGGCGTTGCAGGTCACGCGCGACATAATCTTGGATCTGGCGAACGATCTGGGACGCGTGTTTCGTCGCCAGCCGGTCGCACCGGTCGATGTCGCCGGCCTCGATCGCGGCGATGATTTCCTCGTGTTCATCGACAAATTCACGCGGCAGCCTATCGTTGAAAGACGAGTAGTACAGGCGCAGGATGCGCCTGCCCTCGTCCAGCAGCCGTGCAAAGAAGGCCGTGTAGTAGGGGTTGCCGCCGAGTTCGGCGATTGCGACGTGGAACTCGCGATTGGCCTCGATCATCGCGAACGCATCCTGCTCGTCCACGGCTTTGGTGAAGTCGTCATGGTGATTGCGGATCTTGGCGATGGCCTCGCGATCCTTGCGCATCGCAGCGGCGCGCGTCGTGGCCCGGTACATCAGCGTCAAGGCGTCGAAATAGGCCGGAAGTGCTGCGAAGTCGATGGCCGCGACCACGGTGTTGCGGTTCGGTAACGTGGTCACCAGCCCGTCAGCCGCCAATCTCAGCAGTGCCTCGCGCACGGGCGTGCGCGACATCCCGAAACGCTCGGAAAGGCTCGCCTCGTCCAGAGGGCTGCCGGGCTTCATCGTCATCGTCAGGATTTCCTGGCGAATCTTGCCGTAGATTGTTTGCGGTCCCGACCCGCGGGTTCTGTTGACTTCCATGCCTTTGTTCCCCTTTTTCGGCTTTTTGTCTCTTTGCGAGCAGCCTTTGGCTGTCTTGCTTGCACGCAACTTGAAGACAGATCAAGTCCGCCGCCGATCTCCGCATGGGCGCGATGGGGGATGAACTGCAGGGAGTTCTTCGCCGAACGGCTTGAGATGTGACACCGCACCCGCTCCTTGGTGCGGGTACGGTGCCGTCATCAGAAGTCCATGCCGCCTGGCGGCATCTGCGGCATTGGGCCTTCCTTTTTCGGCTTTTCGGCTATCATGGCTTCCGTGGTGACCAGCAAGCCCGCTACCGACGCCGCATCCTGTAGCGCGGTGCGAACGACCTTCACCGGGTCGATGACGCCTTGCGCGAACATGTCGCCGAATGCGTTTGTCTGTGCGTTCCAACCATAGCTGAAATCGGCCACCTCGCGCAGCCGGCCCACGATGATCGAGCCTTCGGCGCCGGCGTTTTCCGCGATCTGGCGCACGGGAGCCTCGATGGCGCGGCGGACGATCTCGACACCGTGCTTCTGGTCGGGGTTGTCGGTCTGCACGCCGCCAAGCGCCGCCACTGCTCTGAGCAGGGCAATGCCGCCGCCAGGCAGGATGCCTTCCTCAACCGCAGCCCTGGTCGCATGCATTGCATCGTCGACCCGGTCCTTGCGTTCCCGGACCTCGACTTCGGTCGAGCCCCCGACCCGGATGACAGCAACGCCACCGGCAAGCTTGGCCAACCGCTCCTGGAGCTTTTCCCGATCGTATTCCGACGTCGTGTCCTCGATCTGCGCCCTGATCTGGGTTATGCGTCCCTGGATTTCCTGCTTGGCGCCGGCACCATCCACGATCGTGGTGTGCTCTTTTTCGACCATAACCTTCTTGGCCCGGCCCAGCATCTCCAGCGTGACGTGCTCGAGCTTGATGCCCAGGTCTTCGGAGATCGTCGTGCCGTTGGTCAGGATGGCGATGTCCTCCAGCATCGCCTTGCGACGGTCGCCGAAACCCGGTGCCTTGACCGCCGCGACTTTCAGGCCGCCGCGAAGCTTGTTGACGACCAGCGTGGCGAGGGCCTCACCCTCCACGTCTTCGGCAATGATCAACAGCGGCTTGCCCGTCTGGACCACCGCCTCGAGGACGGGAAGCATCGCCTGCAGGTTGGAGAGCTTCTTTTCGTGGATGAGGAGATACGGCTCCTCCAGTTCGACGCGCATCCTTTCCTGGTCGGTGATGAAATAGGGGGAGAGATAGCCCCGGTCGAACTGCATGCCCTCCACCACCTCCAACTCGGTTTCGGCGGTCTTGGCCTCCTCCACGGTAATGACGCCTTCGTTTCCGACCTTCTCCATCGCCTCGGCCAGGAAGCGGCCGATTTCGGTGTCGCCATTGGCTGAGATGGTGCCGACCTGGGCGATCTCGTCGTTCCGGGTGATCTTGCGGGCATTCTTCCTGAGTTCCTCGACGATAGCCTCGACCGCCTTGTCGATGCCGCGCTTAAGGTCCATCGGGTTCATGCCGGCGGCGACGGCCTTTGCGCCTTCCAGGACGATCGCCTGGGCCAAAACGGTTGCGGTAGTGGTGCCGTCGCCGGCGATGTCGCTCGTCTTCGAGGCCACTTCGCGCACCATCTGGGCGCCCATGTTCTCGAACTTGTCCTCAAGTTCGACCTCCTTTGCCACCGTGACCCCGTCCTTGGTGATGCGGGGAGCGCCGAACGACCTGTCGAGCACCACGTTGCGCCCCTTCGGGCCGAGCGTCACTTTGACTGCATTGGCAAGGATGTCGACGCCACGCAGCATCTTTTCGCGGGCTTCGGTATGAAACTTCACTTCCTTCGCAGCCATTTTACTTCTCCTCCTTCGGTCGCAAAGTGCCCTTTGAGTTTCGTTCTCAGCGATGCGGCGGCAAATATTAGCACTCCCTAAGGCGGACTGCTAACCTGTTTCGTGGCCTCTACGCTTCCACGCGCGGAGCGGGATTGGATCCGATCCGATCCGGCGCGACGGACAGACAGAAAGTCATTGCCGTTCCGCCGGGTACGGCTGTTTACGATTGTGGCCAAAAAGAGAAAATGAACCCTATCATTCTTATAGACATTCTCTATAATTTGCAGTCGCGGGCATGACAGGTCCGACGGATGGCGCTTGTCCAACGGGGCGTCCGAACGAAAGGAAGACGACGATGGGCAACGCGAATGCTGTCGGCAAGGCGGGCTTTGGTCACAAGCGCGAAGCGCAGTCCGAACGTTCGAAACGCACCCAGCGCTGGGCTCTGGACGGGATCGTCTGCAACGTGGTCGCCGCTGCGGCCTTCCTCTTCGTCGTGGCCTTGGTCTTCGGCCTGATCGGGGGATAACCGTTCCGCCCGAGCGTGGCGGATGGGATTGTCTTGTGGTGCGCACAGCCGACCACACAGATGACGCCTCATAGGTTCCAGATACGTTTGGCATTTCCTCGGTAAAGTTTTTCCCGCTCCTCGGGCGTGCAAGCGCCGAAAATCGCCTGCGTCGCGCCGACCCAGACGGAAAGGCCGCCGCCGCGCGTGCAGACCGGCCAGTCGCTGCCCCAGACGACCCGATCCCAGCCGAAGGCGGAGACGATGTGCTCGGCATAGGGCCGGATGGTGTCGACGGTCCAGGTCTGCGGATCCGCATAGGCGACGATGCCGGAGACCTTGGCCGTCACGTTCGGCCGCTGTGCAATCTCGCTGATCCCGCGCTTCCAGTTGTCGAAGGCACCGGAGACGATGTCCGGGACGCCGCAATGATCAAGCACGAAGTGAACGGCCGGCACGCTATCGATCAACGTGAGCGCGAGCGGCTGCTGGCGCGCCAGCATGCAGATGTCGAAGGTCAGCCGACTGCCTGCCAACCGCTTGAGATTGTCGCGAAAGAGCGCCTGCTCGGAGATATCGTCGGGAACGACGTGCAGCACGCGACGAAGCCCCTTCACGAACGGATCGGCCGTGCACTTTTCCAGATAGGCGGGAAAGCCGATCTCTTCCGGCCGGCAGGCGGCGATCACGCCCCGGATCATGTCGCCGGTGGAGTCGGCGAGGGCTCGTACCACCTCGGTCTCGACCTCGATATCCGAGGTCGCGACGTCGACCTCCATATGCAGCGCCGTCTCGATGCCGAGCCGCTTCGCTTCGCGCGCGTATTCCGCATAGGTGAAATCACGGTTCAGGTCGCCGGCGCCGGAAAGCCAGGGGTAAGCAAGCCTCGACTGGTCGATCAGGTGCAGGTGCGTGTCGATGAACATGGCGCATTCCCCCGGGTTGCCGCGTTCGGACCTATGTTGCGCAGAGCGCGCGTAAACGTTCAAGCCGCTGTTTGTGCTGCCGTTGACAGCGATAATTTTTGTCTCTTATGTATAAAGTACAATTGTGACTTGGCAAGCATCACCGGCGGCGCAAGGCTTGGTGCGTCGCCGCTCGCTGCGCCCTGGGAGGACAAAATGGCTCGTATCACAGGCATGCGCGTGTTCGACCTGCGCTTCCCGACATCGCAGAACCTGGACGGCTCCGACGCGATGAACCCCGATCCGGATTATTCGGCCGCCTATGTCATCCTCGATACCGACCAACCTGGACTTGCAGGTCACGGACTGACCTTCACCATCGGCCGCGGCAACGACATCTGCTGCATGGCGATCAGGGCCATGGAGCATCTGGTCGTCGGCACGGAGCTGGACGCGGTGCGCAAAGCGCCCGGAAAATATTGGCGACACCTGACGGGCGACAGCCAATTGCGCTGGATCGGACCCGACAAGGGGGCGATGCACCTTGCCACCGGCGCGGTCGTCAATGCGGTGTGGGACTTGCTGGCCAAGCAGTCCGGCAAGCCCGTCTGGCAACTCGTCTGCGAGCTCTCGCCGGAGGAGATCGCCGATATTGTCGACTTCCGCTACCTCACCGACGTCCTGACCCGCGACGAGGCAGTTGCGATCCTGAAAAAGGCCGAGGCTGGAAAGGCCGAGCGAATCGAGACGCTGAAGCGTGAGGGCTATGCCTGCTACACCACCTCGGCGGGCTGGCTCGGCTACCCGGAGGAAAAGCTGCGGCGCCTTTGCCAAGAGGCGGTGGATGCCGGCTTCAACCACGTGAAGATGAAGGTCGGCCGCGACCTCGGCGACGATATCCGCAGGCTCACGATTGCCCGCGAGGTGATCGGCCCGGACCGTTTCCTGATGATCGACGCCAACCAGGTCTGGGAAGTGGACCAGGCAATCGACTGGGTGAAGAAGCTTGCCTTTGCAAAGCCCTACTTCATCGAGGAGCCGACCAACCCGGACGACATTGCCGGCCATCGCAAGATCCGCGCGGGCGTAAACCCCGTGAAGGTCGCGACCGGCGAGATGTGCCAGAACCGCATCATGTTCAAGCAATTCATCGCGGAGGGGGCGATCGACATCGTCCAGATCGACTCCTGCCGCATGGGCGGGCTGAACGAGGTGCTGGCGGTACTGCTGGTCGCGGCGAAATATGGGCTGCCCGTGTGGCCGCACGCAGGCGGCGTCGGGCTTTGCGAATATGTCCAGCACCTGTCGATGATCGATTACGTCGCCGTCTCCGGCACGAAAGAGGGCAGGGTGATCGAATATGTCGACCATCTGCACGAACATTTCGTTGATCCCTGCGTCATTCGAGACGCCGCTTACATGCCGCCATCCAAACCGGGATTTTCGATCGAGATGAAACCGGAATCGATTGCCGAATACACCTTCCGGCCCTAAAAGGCGGACGTTGATTTCTGGCGGCGCCGTCCGGCATGCCGTCCGTCCTGACTGGGGGGAGACTAGCGTGGAAGATATCCTGACGATCGCCGACCTGAAGGCGCGCGCGAAGCGCCGCGTGCCGAAGATGTTCTTCGACTATGCCGATTCCGGCGCCTATACCGAAGGCACCTACCGGGCGAATGAGGAGGATTTCCATAAGGTGAAGCTGCGCCAGCGTGTGCTGGTCGACATGACCAACCGGTCGCTCGCGAGCGAGATGATCGGCGAGAAGGTGTCGATGCCCGTCGCGCTCGCCCCGACCGGAATGACCGGAATGCAGCACGCCGATGGCGAGATGCTGGCGGCGCAGGCCGCCGAGGAGTTCGGCATTCCCTTCACGCTTTCGACCATGAGCATCTGCTCGATCGAGGACATTGCCTCCGTCACGACGAAGCCGTTCTGGTTCCAGCTCTACGTCATGCAGGACCGCGAATTCGTGGAGAACCTGATCGATCGCGCCAAGGCCGCCAAGTGCTCGGCACTGGTGCTGACGCTCGACCTGCAGCTTCTCGGCCAGCGCCACAAGGACATCCGCAATGGTCTGTCCGCACCGCCCAGGTTCACCCCGAAGCACATCTGGCAGATGGCGACGCGGCCGCTCTGGTGCGCCCAGATGCTGGGCACGAAGCGCCGCACCTTCGGAAATATCGTCGGCCACGCCAAAAGCGTCACCGATCTCACCTCGCTCTCGGTCTGGACGAGCGAGCAGTTCGACCCGCAGCTCTCCTGGAAGGACGTCGCCTGGATCAAGGAGCGCTGGGGCGGCAAGCTGATCCTCAAGGGCATCCTTGACGAAGAGGACGCGCGCATGGCCGTGTCCACCGGCGCCGACGCGATCATCGTCTCGAACCACGGCGGCCGTCAGCTCGACGGCGCGCCGTCGACGATCAGCATGCTGCCGCGCATCGTCGATGCCGTCGGCGGGCACATGGAGGTGCATCTCGACGGCGGCATCCGCTCCGGCCAGGACGTCCTGAAGGCGCTCTGCTACGGCGCCAAGGGCACCCATATCGGCCGTCCCTTCCTCTATGGCCTCGGCGCCGGCGGCAAGGCGGGTGTCACCAAGGCGCTAGAGATCATCCGCAAGGAACTCGACACCACCATGGCGCTCTGCGGTGAACGCGACGTGCGCAACCTGTCGCGGCGAAACCTGCACCAGGAGTGATCGGCGGCGGGGGGCTGCGCCGCCCGCTCAACTCTCGCGTCAAATCTGCAAAAGTTAATCCAAAATGATGCGGCGCCCGGAATTGCCTGCGATGGCTATCGGGCGCACACTCCCTCCGTTCAAACGGAGGGAGGCATCCATGATGGATCGCAGCGAACTCGAGAGAACTGTCCGGGCGTTCTACAGGGCCCGGAACGACCATGATCTTGACGCGGTGATTAGCCTTGTCGACCCGGACGCCAGCTTCCGCATTGCGGGCAACTTTCGGCTGGGTCCGCTGACGCACATGGTCGAGGGTGCATCCGAGGTCCGGGCCCGTTTTGCCGATTTGATCGCGAACTGGGACCTGTCCGTCATGAAGATCGAAAGCATGCACGTGGACGGCGACACGGCGGTGGTCCATCGGACCGGTCCGGTTCGTTTCATCCCGGAAGACAAATTCTTCGACACCGAGATGATGGACAAGCTGACTTTTCGCGACGGACGCGTGATCGAATTCACTGAGTTCGTCGACACGCTGCTCGCGGCGGAGATCATCGGCTTTGTCAAACCATCCGGCATCTGGACCGGCGTGCCGGGGGTGCCGATGGAACCGCTGGACGCAATGGAAGATGCCGACCGGCCAAACGCCTGAGAGCAGCCTTCCGCCTTGAGACGGTCGGTGCCGGCTGCGGCATCGGCAGCGCGTGCGTGAGTCGTCGCTAGACGATCTCGCCATAGCGAGGCGATGGCTGTGATCTCATCTGTCACGAAGGGCCGTGATGGAAAAGCCCGGTCCTTCCCGGCATTTATCGCCCAATTTTTGTCAATTGTGGTATCGGGGCTGTCGTTGATCGCGACCATTTTTCGATGAATGGTTTTCGCCAACGCAGCAAGCAGAAGAGGCCCAAATTGGCAAAATCCATCCACTCCATGATCCGCGTCCTGGACGAGGCCCGTTCCGTCGAATTCTACCGCCGGGCCTTCGGCCTTGACGTGGCCGACCGGCTCGATTTCGAAACCTTCACGCTCATCTATCTCAGCAATGCTGAAAGCGAATTCGAGCTCGAACTGACGGTCAACAAGGGCCGGACCGAACCCTATGCGCTCGGCGACGGCTACGGCCATCTCGCCGTCTCGGTCTCCGACCTCGATGCGGAACACGCGCGCGTCTCTGCGTTGGGCCTCAACCCCAACAAGATCGTTGAATTCAATCGCGATGGTACAATGATTGCCCGCTTCTTCTTCATCACCGATCCGGACGGTTACAAGATCGAGGTGCTGCAGCGGCAGGGACGATTCAAATAGGCGGCAGGGGACGGCGCCGTTATCCCGAGCCGAAATCGCTCAGCGCCGTCCGTTGCGCTTCAACGTCTGCTCTCGGAAAAAGATGAAGAGGCCGGAGGCCACGATAAATCCGGCGCCAACGAGCATTGCCGTGCGCGGCAGGTCGCCGAAAAAGATCCAGCCGAACAAGACCGCCCAGATCAGAGAGGTGTACTGCAGCGGCACGACCGTCGATGCATCCGCTAGTTTCAGCGAGCGGTTCACCAGTATGTGTGCCCCCATCGCGACGATTCCAAGCAGACCAAGCAGGCCGAAGTCAACCGGGCTCACAGGTGCCCAGCCGCCCGGATTCAAAGCAAGGCCCACCACCGAAAATAGGCCGGCGCCCGCCACCTGCCAGAAGACCAGCGTGGTATCCGGCGTGCCGCGCAAAGTGCGGCCGAGAACCATGGCAAGGGCGAAGGCTATGCTGCCGCAGAATGCGATCAAGGCGGGCAGAGTGAGGCTTTCGGAAGACGGCTCGAGGGCGATGACGACACCGGCGAACCCGACCAGAATTGCTGTCCAGCGTCGCCAGCCGATTTTTTCACCCAGCATCAGCGGCGAGAGTGCGGCAACGTAGATCGGAGTTGCCAGCCAGTAGGTCATGGTGTCGGCGAGCGGCATGTAACCGACCGCGAAGTAGAACGCCACCGCGTCAAAGGCGAAAAGGAAAGAACGCAACACCTGCAGCCAAGGGCGTTCGACCCGGATCAGGCTCCGCCAGCCGGTGCGCCAGAAGAACGGCAGAAGCACGGCGATTGCCGCGATGCTGCGGATCAGCATCAGTGCGGAACCGAATAGCTGCTGACCAGCCATTTACCGAGCGCGTCGTTCAACGAAAACAACACCATGCCGAACACCATGATCAGGATGCCGGCGCGTGTGCCGCTGGAATGGGATGTGGGAGAGGAGGAAGTGATCGCGTCTGTCATTTTGTGGCTTTCATGCGCTTGGGCACTGCGCCTACGCAAGGCGTCTACCGGCCACGAAGAGACACTGTCGCCTCTCGCACATTCGCGACGATCCAGTCAACAATATTGATGGCTGCATGAAGTCCATGCGAAGCATCGCGTCAGCATGTGGGGCCAAGACATGCGAAAGAACAACGACCCAAAGCGCGGCAAGCGAATCTGAAAGATCGCGAAGCGCTTTAGCGCAATGCGCGCAGGGCATTGAGGATCACCGCAATATCGATCAGTTCCTGCGTGAAGGCACCGGCGACCGGCGGGAGATAGCCTGCCGCCGCGACCAGCATTGCCACGACCGATAGCCCGAGGCCGATCAGAACGCTCTGCAGCGCGATCCTCTTCGTTCGGTGCGCGGTGTGGATCGCCTTTATGAGGTGGTCGAGCCGGTCTACGAGAAGCACCACGTCGGCGCTCTCCGAAGACGCGGCTGCGCCGCGGGCACCCATGGCGATGCCGACGGTCGCTGTCGCCAATGCCGGCGCATCGTTGACGCCGTCGCCGACCATCATGGTCGGCTCCTTGGACGATTCCCGACGGACGATCTCAACCTTCTGCGCGGGCGTCAGTTCGCCGTGTGCCTCGTCGATTCCCAATTTGGCCGCGACCGCCGCGACGACATCGGACCGATCGCCCGAAGCGAGCACGATGCGGCCGACGCCGACGCCATGCAAAGCCTCAAGCATCGCCGCCGCATCCGGCCGGATCCGATCGGCCAACATGATGATGCCGGCAAGCTCTCCGTCCACCGCGACGGCCACCACCGCGGCATCGTCAGGGACCCCATCACGCAGGGCATAGGGGTCCCCCTTGCTGCTGTCGCGGACGTAGCGGCTGCCGCCGATCGTTACCCGGCGTCCGTCCACCACGCCGGTGACGCCGGTGCCAGCCGCCTCGCTGATGTCGGTTGGTGCGGAGAGCGGCAGGCCGCGTCGGCGCGCTTCCCCGACCAGTGCCTCGGCGATGACGTGGCTTGACGCCTGGTCGAGCGATGCCGCCAGACGGAGCATTTCCTGTCCATCCCAGCCCTCTGTCGTCTTCATCTCGATGACGCGGGCCTGTCCGTAGGTGAGCGTGCCGGTCTTGTCGAGGACGGCCGTCCGCACTTTGGCAAGTGCTTCGAGAGCGCCCCCGCTCTTGATCAGGACCCCCAGCTTGGCCGAACGGGACATGCCGGAGATGATCGCCACCGGCAGCGCCAGGATCAGCGGGCACGGCGTGGCGACAACGAGCACCGCCAGCGCCCGGATGCGGTCGCCGGAGAGCCACCAGGCGACGCCTGCGATCAGCAGCGTCAGGACGAGGAACCACACCGCGTAGCGGTCGGCGATGCGCACGCTCGGGGCCTTGCTCGCCTGCGCCTGCTGCACCAGACGCACGATGTTGGCGTAGGTGCTTTCGGCAGCCGGACGGGTGGCGATGATGTCGAAGGCGTTGCCGAGGTTGGTGGAACCGCTCAGGATCTCGTCCCCGCTCGCCTTGTCGACCTTGGCACTCTCGCCGGTGAGGCTCGATTGGTCGAGGGCCGCCGCCTCCGATGCAAGCGTGCCGTCGACCGGAACGACTTCGCCGTGGCGAACGAGAATTCGGTCACCGGCCCGGATCTCCGAGAGCGGGACTTCCTCCAGCGCCTCCCCGGAGTAGCGCATCGCCGTGTGGGCGACCCGCCCCAGCAGCGCCGTCATCTCGCGCCGTGCCCGTCCTTCCGCATAGCTTTCGAGAAGCTGGCCGCCGGAATACATCAGCGCCACCACGTTTGCGGCGAGCGGTTCGCCGAAGGCCAGCGCCGCCGTCATCGAGAGGGCGGCGACGAGATCGAGGCCGACTTCGCCCTTTCGCAACGACGTGACGATCTCGATGGCGAGCGCGATCAGGACCGGGACGGTGGCCGTGAACCAAGTCCGGTCGGCCCATGTTTCGCTGCCATAGAGCCAGGTGATCGTGCCGCCGGCCAAGCCAGCCGTGGCGATGGCGACGAGCATCGATCGGAACGTGAAGAGAGAACTGGCAATGGACGTCGACAAAGGCACTACCTTCGTGATCGCAATATCCAACACACCCCGACGGATGCGGTGAGGAGCAGAAACAATTGGCAAAGAAGGAGCTTAGGATACCCCGTCGGACGAGTCGATACGCGGAAGGAAACAGTGCGACACCGACACCATCCTTCCGCGTATCGCAAACAGTTCCTGTTGCCCCGCTCGGCGACTATCCGCGGCGCGCGATCAGGATTCCTGCCAGGATGATCAAGCCGCCGATCGCCTGCATGACGCCGAGCGATTCACCGAGAAGGCCCCAGGCGAGCACGGCTGCCACAACCGGCTGCAATAGCAGCGTGAGCGAAGAGAATGCTGCCGGCAGGAAGGCGAGGGCATAGGTGATCAGCGCCTGTCCACCCGCGTGACACACAAAGGCCAGGCCGAAGACGGTGGCCCAGCCAGGGACGGTGGAGGGCAATAGCGCCGGCTCGAAGTACAGCGTGACCGGCAGCAGGCAACAGGCGGCCGAGGCCGATCCCCATTGCATGATGCGCAACGTGTCGTAGCGGGTGCGCAATCTGTTGATGGCGAGGATATATCCGGCATAGAAAACTGCCGCCAGAACAGCGATTGCGTCGCCGTGAAGGTCGCCGCCCCCGAGCGCCGCCGGACCGCCCTTGAGGACCACGATGCCGATCGCCGCCATGGCAAGTCCGGCAACGAAGGTGCGCGTGATCGCAAAGCCGAACAGCAGCCACCCGAAAATGGTCACGAAGACCGGCGCGACGTTGCTAAGAAGCGTGGCATTCGCGACGGAGGTGATGTTGACCGCGATGTGCCAGGCGGCGAGGTCAATTGCGAGAAACACACCCGGCAGTGCCAGAAGCAAGCAGTCGCCAAGTGTCCGCGGTGGCACGTCACTGCGCTTGCCACGGTTGAGCAGTGAAAAGATGGTCAACGGGATCAGCGCCAGTACAACCCGCCAGACCGCCGTCGCCAGCGGGCCGACTTCGGAAAGCCGCACGAAAATCGGCGAGCCGCCGATGGCGATGCTGCCGGCGACGATTGCGAGCAGCGCCAACTGGTTGGCCGACGCCGATGTTGGCAAAGTCTGGGTCTGGGTCAATGGATTCCTGCTTGAAAGTGCAAACGGCGGCCCGATGGCTGAGATCAGGCGGGGGGGGAGGAGATGACACAGCTAGCAGAATGCTGCCGCTTGCAACAGGGGCAGTATTCGCACCGGTGAGTGGTTGTGCTCGGTCAAGGCGAGAGCGGTTCAAGCGCCTGCCCCGGCTGATAAGCCGGAGGAAACAGCCTGCGGCGCATTTGATCAAACGGCGCTTCCGAACGCTGAAATCGTGACGGGCAGCTAACCCGCCTCGACGATGCCCTTGGTCAGGCTGCCTGTTGCCGGATAGAGGGGGATCAGGCAGGCCTGAAGGGCGTGATAGATATCGCCCTTGCCGGAAAAGAGCGTGTAGCTCGGAGTAAGATCCTCGGTCAGTTCCTCATGCCAGCCGCCGCGTGCGCGGTCGATGAAGTGACGGGAAATGCCGTCCCAGATCTTCCGGTACCAGGTCTCGTGAAAGGCGCTCGGCAGGTGCTCGCACAGGAAGGCCGCCGCCCCCACGCCCTCGGCCATCGGCCACCAGAGCTTGCTGCGCTTGGCCGGCTCGTCGTTCCAGTCGAGCGTGTAGAAGAAGCCGCCCTTGTCGTCGTCCCAACCAAGTTCGATGGACTGTAAGAACAGCGCTTTGGCCGCCTCAGGCATCCAGTCGTGCCTGCGGCCGCCAAGCGACCAGAGCTGCAGCACCAGCCGCGCCCATTCGAGCCAATGGCCGGGGGTGGTGCCCGAAGGGCGAAACATCTCGTTGCCCTGGTAATCCTTGTCGAGCACCCAGTTCTCGTCGAAGTGCTCCGGCACGCGAAAACCGTTCTCACCGGCCCGGCGGCGGATGATCAGGTCGGCGATCCGTTCGGCCTTGTGCAGATAATCCGTCTCGCCGGTCGCCTCGAAAGCCGCCATCAGCGCTTCGGTCAGGTGCATGTTCGAGTTCTGACCGCGATACCCCGGAACCGGTGACCAGTCAGCAGCAAATTCCTCCGCGATGGCGCCGTGCTCGTCCTCCCAAAAACGGGTGTTCAGGACGTCGGTGACATCGGTGAGCATGCGATCGGCGTCCGGGTGGCCGGCAACCTTGGCGCTGGACGCTGCCAGCAGCACGAACGCATGACCATACCCCTGCTTGCTGGTATCCAATGGGCCGGAGTTGTCGAGCGACCAGTAGTACCCGCCCCGCGCATGGTCGCGATGCTTCTCCCAGAGGAACCGCATGCCATGGTCGATTATGTCGTCGGACCCCGGACGGCCAAGCAGGCTGCCGATCGAGAAGCAATGCACCATTCGCGTGGTCGAATGGATGCCGCGGGTCGGGTTGCCGGGATTCAGCGGCCGGCCATCGGCGTCCAGTTCAAAGAAGCCACCATTCGGATTGAACGTGCTGGTCTGGAAGAAGTCGAAGAGGCCGTTCGCCTGGGTCCAGAGCCATTCGCGATGATAGGTCCGCTTGCGCCAGGCAAGGTCCAACTGACCGTTCGTGCCCATGGTGTATCCTCCTCGCTAATTCATGTCGAACGAAACCGTAAACCGTTCGATGCCGGGGGACTCTCGGCCGAATTGATCTCGGCGAGGTCAACGAAATGGGAGGCACTTTATTGCTTAGAATTGGTGCATGAGCAAGTTTAAAACGTTTTAAATCGCAGATGCCGTCGCAGCTGTTGTCGGCTGCAACGCACGGCAACGCAACCGGAATTGGACTCGCGGCATGACCGCGAGTCCCTTGTTAGGAGCAATCAGCGACCCGCTCAGGTGAACAGGGGACGCTCCTCGCCGTTTTCCTGGATCCAGGTGGAAAGTCCGATCTTGCCGAGGACTTCGAGGAACGGCTTCGGCGGCAGTTCTTCGACGTTTGCCATCTGCTTGACGTCCCATTCACCTCGAGCGACCAGCATGGCAGCAGCGACCGCCGGCACGCCCGCGGTGTAGGAAATGCCCTGCGAGCCGACTTCGTTGTAGGCTTCCTTGTGGTCGGCGACGTTGTAGATGAACACCGTCCGTTCCTTGCCGTCCTTGATGCCCTTGACGTAGTCGCCGATGCAGGTCTTGCCTTCATAGTTCGGTGCGAGCGAGGCCGGATCCGGCAGGCAGGCCTTGACCACCTTGAGCGGCACCACTTCCTGGCCTTCCGCCGTCTTGACCGGCTGCTCGGAGAGCAGGCCGATGTTCTTCAGAACGGTGAAGACGTTGATGTAGTGATCGCCGAAGCCCATCCAGAAGCGGACGTCCGCGCCGTCCATGTTCTTCGCCAGCGAATGCACCTCGTCATGGCCGCAGAGATAGGCCTTGCGCTTGCCGACCACCGGCAGGTCGTATTCCTTGCCGATCTCGAACATCTGGTTGGTCTGCCACTCGCCCTTCTGCCAGGAATAGACGACGCCGGTGAATTCGCGGAAGTTGATCTCCGGGTCGAAGTTGGTGGCGAAGTACTTGCCGTGGCTGCCGGCATTGATATCGACGATGTCGACCTCGGTCACCTTGTCGAGATATTCGTCCTTGGCAAGGCGCGCATAGGCATTGACGACGCCCGGGTCGAAGCCGGCGCCGAGAATGGCGGTGATGCCCTTCTCCTTGCACTCCTCAGCACGTTTCCACTCGTAGTTGCCGTACCACGGCGGCGTCTCGCAGATCTTGCCCGGTTCCTCGTGGATCGCCGTGTCGATATAGGCAACGCCGGTGTCCATGCAGGCGCGCAGAACCGACATGTTGAGGAAGGCGGTGCCGACGTTGAGGACGATCTGTACGCCGGTCTTTTTGATCAGCGCCTTGGTCGCCTCGATGTCGAGGGCGTCGAGCGCGTGGGCCTCGAAAACGCCCGGCTGCTTCATCGCCTTCTTCTCATGCACGGATGCGATGATCGCGTCGCACTTCGCCTTCGTTCGCGAGGCGATATGAAGGTCTCCCAATACATCGTTGTTCTGGGCACATTTGTGCGCCACGACCTGTGCCACGCCACCGGCGCCGATGATGAGAACGTTCTTCTTCATTTCGGGGGATATCTCCTTATACCCGTGTGCTGAGGAGCCTTAGGAAAGGCTCTGTTCGAAATCCGCATAGGTGAACTCGCGGACTGTCCTGATGCTGCCATCCAGTTCCTTGATGGCGATCGCCGGCATCTTCACGCCATTGAACCAGTTCTTTTTGACCATCGTATAACCGGCCGCGTCCTGGAACGAGATTCGGTCGCCGACCTTCAACTCGTTCGCAAATCGGAACTCGCCGAAGACATCGCCGGCCAGGCAGGACTTGCCGCAGACCATGTAGTTATGCGGCCCTTCATTTGGAGAGACCTTCGCGTTCTCGCGATAGATCAGCAGATCGAGCATGTGGGCCTCGATCGACGAGTCGACGATGGCGAGATTCTTGCCATTGAAAAGCGTATCGAGCACGGTCACTTCCAGCGTCGTCGACTTGGTGATCGAGGCCTCGCCGGGCTCGAGATAGACCTGCACGCCGTACTCGCCGGAAAAACGCTTCAGCCGCTCGGCGAAGCGCTCGATCGGATAATCGTCGCCGGTGAAGTGGATGCCGCCGCCGAGACTGACCCACTCGGCCTTCTTCAGGAGCGGTGCGAAGCGTTCCTCGATCGTCCCGAGCATGCGGTCGAACAGGTCGAAATCGCCGTTCTCGCAGTTGTTGTGGATCATGAAGCCGGAAACCCGGTCCATCACTTTTTCCACGCGTGCGACGTCCCACTCGCCCAGACGCGAGAAGGGGCGAGCAGGATCGGCGAGATCGAAGCTCGAGGAACTCACCTGCGGATTCAGCCGCAGGCCGCGGACGATGCCCGAGGCCTTGTCGGCAAAACGCTCCAACTGACCGATCGAATTGAAGATGATCTTGTCGGCATGGCTGACGACCTCATCGATCTCATAATCGGCATAGGCGACCGAATAGGCGTGGGTTTCCTTGCCGAAGCGCTCGTGACCGAGACGTACCTCGTTGAGGGAGGAAGACGTCGTGCCGTCCATGTAGTCGCGCATCAGATCGAAGACGGACCAGGTGGCGAAGCATTTCAGCGCCAACAGGGCCTTGGCGCCGGACTTCTCCCTCACCTCGGCGATCTTCTCCATGTTCTTGAGAAGCTTCGACTTGTCGATCAGATAGTAGGGCGTCTGGATCATGGATCTTCGTGTCTTTCGTGAGGTGGAAGGCGTTGCGGTCTTCTCCCGCATGCAAGCCCGCCGCGCGATGGATCGCTCAGTCGGCCTGTCGTGCTCAATTCGGAAAGCAGCACCGGCGTCCTGCACATCGGCGCGGTGACGGGATTGTCAACTCTAGAGCTAAGGGAGCACCTTGCGCGATTCCTCGTCCCGGCCGCGGACAACCGTTGCAACGGCCGGGCTACGATCGCGCCTTAAATCGCAATAGCCTCTGCCCGCGGTGAGAGAAGAACGACAGCATGGCGCCATCTAAGTCCGGAAGCCCGGGAAGTCAAGGCGTGGGCGGGACCCGGTAGCGGGTTCTGACCCATCGGCCTGCCTGGGGGAGCGCGACCCGTCAGGCTCCCTCTGCGGGGGCATTATCCTTCACCTCGACGACCTTCAGCCGGTGGTTCTGACCGTCGCGGGCCTTCCAGTCGATGGCCTGTCCCGGCGCAAGGCCAAGGAGGGCAACGCCGATGGGGGTCATCACGGAGATTTTCGCCTGTTCGATGTCGGCGTCGCCCGGATAAACAAGCGTCACCGTCCTGGCCTGGCCGGCCTCGGTTTCGTAGGTCACGGTCGAGCCCATCTGGACCGTATCGGAGGCCACCTGATCGCTCGGGAGAACCGACGCGCGCTCCAATTCTCCGAGCAGTTCGTCCGCAACTTCGAAATTGCGGTCGAGCGCGGCTTGGGCCAGATCGTTGAGGCGGGCATAGTCGGCCTCCCGGACATAGATCAACGGCTTGCTCATAACGATGTAACTCCTGTTCAATCTGCAATGTGTCGCTTCTGCGCGCACGATGAACGATGCCGCAGCGGGTAGATGTGTTTGTTGATTGGTGTCGCGCGTTGCAGAAGATGACTACCATGCTCCCCGACACCCGGGGCGCGACAGCGACCGGATTCGGGCTAATGTCCTGCGATCGGACAGTCTTGGTACCGGCTACCCGGATGGGCGATCAAATTAGTAGTCATCTTATAATGATTGCCGCTCGACGATCCGGTGTCAAGGAGGCCGCGTCAGATGATCGCGGAGAGCACCGCACCGAACTTTGTCAATTTCCGGTTCAAATCGTCCCGATATTCCGATAGTTCAGTTTTCGCGCCAACGATTGCCTTGTTAACTATCGGCGCACGGAGAGCACGATGACCAATGTAGATGAGAAGTTGGAGCCGATCCTCACCGAGGTTTTACGGCGTAATGTGGGTGAAGTTGAGTTCCATCAAGCCGTTCGGGAGGTTCTTGAAAGCCTTGGGCGCGTGGTGGCCAAACATCCGCGTTACGCCGAGAACGCACTCATCGAACGCATTTGCGAACCGGAACGCCAGATCATTTTCCGCGTGCCATGGATCGACGACGCCGGCCAGGTCCAGATCAATCGCGGTTTCCGCGTCCAGTTCAATTCGGCACTAGGCCCCTACAAGGGTGGAATCCGCTTCCACCCGTCCGTCAACGTCGGCATCATCAAGTTCCTCGGCTTCGAGCAGACATTCAAGAACGCGCTGACGGGCATGCCGATCGGTGGCGGCAAGGGAGGATCGGATTTCAATCCGAGAGGCCGCTCGGACCGCGAGATCATGCGGTTCTGCCAGTCCTTCATGACCGAACTGCACCGGCACCTGGGAGAATACACCGACGTCCCGGCCGGCGATATCGGCGTGGGGGGACGCGAAATCGGCTACATGTTCGGCCAGTACAAGCGGCTCACGAACCGCTACGAGGCGGGTGTCCTCACCGGCAAGGCGTTGTTCTACGGCGGCTCGCGTGCGCGCAAGGAAGCAACCGGCTACGGCGCGACCTATTTCGTCCAGCGGATGCTGGGCACGAAGGGCCAGGACTTTGCAGGAAAGCGGGTGGTGGTCTCCGGCTCGGGCAATGTCGCGGTCTATACCATGGAGAAGGTGATCGAGTTCGGCGGCAAGGTCGTCGCCTGCTCGGACTCGAACGGTTACATCGTTGACGAGGCGGGTATCGATCTCAATTTGGTCAAGGAAATCAAGGAAGTACGTCGGGCCCGGATCGCTGAGTATGCGCGTTTGAAGGGCGCTGGATCGCACTATGTGGAGGGCGGCTCCGTTTGGGATGTGCCCTGCGACGTCGCCATGCCGTCGGCTACGCAAAACGAACTCACCGGCCGGGATGCGCGCCTCCTCGTCAAGAACGGCGTCACTGCCGTCGGCGAGGGTGCCAACATGCCGTGCACGCCGGAAGCCGTGCGCATCTTCCAGGACGCCGGCGTGCTGTTTGCCCCCGGCAAGGCCGCGAACGCCGGCGGCGTTGCAACCTCGGCACTGGAAATGCAGCAAAACGCCTCGCGTGACAGCTGGACGTTCGAGCAGACCGAGACGCGCCTTGCGACGATCATGCGCGACATCCACGACCGCTGCGCCGAGACGGCGGAGGAATATGGCGCGCCCGGCGACTACGTGCTTGGGGCCAACATCGCCGGCTTCGTCCGTGTGGCGGAGGCGATGGACGCCCTCGGCGTCATCTGACGCAGACTGATCGAGCCACGGGCGACCAGTCGCCCCCGGCTCAGTTCGGGCGGGGCATGGAAAGCGGGACGACGGAGTTCCGCTTTCGTTGCCTTTTGCCCGTTCCCTTTCGGAGGAATCAGCGCTCGGTGAACGCCCTGGACATGCTGTCGGTGATCGGCTTGACCAGGTAGCTGAAGAAGGTTCGCTGCGCCGTCTGGATCATCACCTCTGCCGGCATTCCCGGGGTCGGGTGGAATCCCTTGACCTTGGCGAGTTCGTTCGCCGGAATGTCTATACGCGCCAGATAGACATCATGGGCCGGCATGCCGGGTTTGCTGTCTTCGAGCGCATCGGCCGAAATGTAGAACAACTCGCCATGCAGCACCGGCGTCGTCCTTTGGTTGAGGGCGACCAGGCGAACGGTCGCCGTCTGCCCGACCGCGACGCTGTCGATGCTGTTGCGCGGGATCTGGGCTTCGATGATCAAGGGCACGCCCTTCGGCAGTATTTCCAGGATTCCCTTGCCGCTTTCGATGACGCCGCCTGGCGTGTGATAGTAGGTGCGGATCACCGTGCCGGTGACGGGTGCGATGATCGTGACGCGCTTCAGGATGTTCTCGGCCTGACGCGCCTGCTCCCGCACCGTGTCGAGATCGCCCTGGATGGCCTGCAGCTTGTCCAGCGCGTCTTCCCGGTAGGAGACCTCGGCGCGGCTGACTTCCTGCTGGCCCTTGACGATCTGCGCCTGCGTCTCGGCAACCTCGGCCTCCAGCCTGCCGATCTGCCCCTGGGCGTCGGCCATCGCGCGTTCGAGCGCCTTCATTTCGGTCAGCCGCAGCAACCCCATGCTCACCAGCTTTTTCTTGTTCTGGTGCTCCTCCCTCAGCAGCGACAATTGCTCGATGACCGCGTCCCGTTGCCGGTTATAGCCGACGCTGCGGAATTCCAGTGCCTTGATGTTCTGGCTGAGCAGGGACAGCTCGTTGGATTGCTTCATCCGCTGGGCTTTGAAGTTGAGCTGCTGGTTGACGATGATCGACCAGACTTCCGCGTCGCCGCGATACTTGTCCAGCAGTTCGGAAACCTCCATCTGCTCGTCGCCCTCAAACTGCGAGGTCAGGCGCGCGACGGTCGCCTCAAGCCGGATCCGACGGAGGAACAGTTCCCGTTCCTTGGCCAAGGCAGCCGTCTCGTCGAGCTTGATCAGCGGCTGGCCTTCCACCACCTCGTCGCCCTCGTTGACCAGCAGTTCCTTGATGATGCCGCCTTCATAGTGCTGGACGACCTTGTTGCGCCCGGTTGCGACAAAGCTGCCCTGGGCGATGACCGCGGCGGCCAGCGGGGCAGTGAACGCCCAGACGCCGAAACCTCCGAATGTCGCGCACAACAGGATCATTCCGACCGCCAATTGCTTCCGGATCGATCGGGGAACGTCCGCGTACCACTCGATGTCATGGACCTTGGCTATATCGGACATGCTCGGAGAACTCCTACTGCAACAGATGGCCGAACGAGCCGGTTTCGGTGTTGATTCCGCGCGCCTCCAGCGCCTTCAACACGTCCTGGCGCATGCCGAAGAGCGCCACCGTGCCGTTGACCATCAGCAGGACCTTGTCGACGCTGTTGAGAAGGGACGGACGCTGGGTGATCGTTATCACCGTGATCTTGTGGTCCTTCGCATGCTGCAATGCGCGCGTGAGCGCCGCGTCGCCGGCACTGTCGAGATTCGAATTGGGCTCATCGAGCACGACCATGCGGGGGTCACCGAAGAACGCGCGGGCCAGTGCGATTCGCTGCTTCTGGCCGCCGGAAAGCGGTGCTCCATCGGCCGCCACGATCGTCTCGTAGCCATGCGGCAGCGTGGCGATCATTTCGTGGACGTCGGCCAACATTGCTGCCCTGTAGATCTGTTCGTCGGTAGCATCCTCGCGCATGCGGGCGATGTTCGCCTTGATCGTACCCGGAAACAGTTGCACGTCTTGCGGCAGGTAGCCGATGTTCTCGCCGAACTGCCGCTGGTCCCAGTTCCTCAGATCCATCAGGTCGAGGCGAACGTTGCCAGACGTGGGCAGGATCGAGCCGACCAGCATCTTCCCCAGCGTTGTCTTTCCCGCACCGGAATTGCCGATTACCGCCAAGGAATCGCCCGGTTGCAGCGCAAAGGAAATGCCGTTCAGCACAACGCGCTTGGTGCCACCGGGCACGTAGAGCAACCGCTCGACGTCGAGCCGGCCTTCCGGCCGCGGCAGGTTCAGGCGTTCGAAATTCAGCGGCGAGGCCTTGAGCAGGGCCGTTATCCGCCCATAGGCGGCACGGGACTGGCTGTACTGGTGCCAGCCTTCAATGGCGCCTTCGATGGGGGCCAGCCCGCGGCCTGCGATGATCGACGAGGCGATCACCATGCCGCCGGTCATTTCGCCCTGAATGGCCAGATGCGCCCCCCATCCCAGCATGGCGACCTGTGCCAGCAGCCGGACGCCCTTCGAAGCGGCCGCCACGGCGATGTTGCGGTCCTGGGCGATAACCTGCGCTTTGAGGGAGGCCGCCGTATCCCGTCCCCAGATCTGCACCGCCTCCGGTATCATCGCCAGTGCATTGATGATCTGTGAGTTGCGGGACATCGACTCCAGGTGGAGGTTGGCCTTCACCTGCGCGGTGTTCGCTTCCGCAAACGAAGCTGCGGTCAGTCGCTGATTGATGAGCGTAAAGACCAGGAGCATGAGAGCGGTCGCAATCACGATGGCCCCGAGATGCGGGTGGATCAGAAAGACAGCCACCACGAAGAAGGGCGCAAGCGGGGCATCGAGAAACGACAGAAGCGTTCTGGATACCAGGAACGAGCGGACCTGCTGGAGATCGCCCAGCGTCTGGTATTCCCGGCCGTTCGAGTTCAGGGACGCGCGCGCCGCGGCACTGAGAATGGGAGCGCCCAGCTGCGCGGCGACCTCGACCGCCGTGCGCATCAGAATGAAGCGGCGAATGGCGTCAAATATCGACTGCAGGACGATGGCGCCGACAATGACCAGCGTCAGCATGATCAGGGTGTCCATCGATCGGCTTGTCAGAACCCGATCCGATATCTGGAACAGGTAGATCGGAATCGCCAGCACGAGAATGTTGCTGGCGAGCGTAAAGATCATGACGACGACGAGGTTGCGCCGAACGGCATCGACGCCTGCCTTGAGACTGGCGGAGAAATCGACGGGACCGAGGCGTTTGTGAAATGTGCCCCCGCCGGAACCCGTTCCCTTGCCGCCACCGCCGTTAAGGGTCTTGTTGGGACGGTGCTCGTCGGTCTTGATCGGCCCCGTGTCACCCTCGATCGTTACGATGCCCTCCGGGCCCTTGGCCACCGTCTCCTCCCGCTTCACCGGGGCAGGACGAGCTTTTCCGCTCGGCAGCGCCCGTTCATCGGCTTGCACCGCATCTGAACCAGACGTGCGCGCCTGCGCAGCCGATGCCGTATTTTCCGACCGCTGCGGCGGTTGCGCGGCGGGATCGTGCCCAGGTGCCTGCAATGGTGCGGCGACGGCTGGCCCGCCTTGGGCAGCCAGGGCCGGGCTTCGTTCGGGGAGTTCGCCAGCCTTCGGGGCGGAAGCGCCATTTGCAACTGCCGTGACGCGTTCCGGTGCCTTGACTGAGCTGCTATCGGATTTGGTCTGTGCCGGTTTAACATGGCCGATCGACCGATGCGTCTCGGCATCGCCGACCTGCGCGCTTGCCTGCGGGGCCGCGCGAGATTCCGCCTGCCGCGGATTTTTTAGGGCAGGCGCGAGCGCTGTAACGGTCGCAACGAACTTGGTCGGACCCGATTCGTTTCCGCCAGCGCATGAAGAAGGCTTGGTGATCTGCGGGACCGGTTCGGGCCGGGTAGCCAGAGGCTGGATCGGCGCCTCTGCGGTGAAATCAGGCAGGACTTGATCCGAATCGGCCGGCGCAGGCTGGAAGCTCCTGCGGGCGCTACTCCAAAAGGGGATGTCGACCGCGCGGTCGTCTGTATTAAAGGTCTCGCCAGGCGGAGAATCTTTCGCCGGCGAGGGCCGTTCGTCGGCGGCAGGCGGATCGACCTTCTGGATCAGCGACAACAAAGGCGGTTCCGGTGGCCCCTCTGGCGCTGGCTGTGCGGGTTCAGCATGCGGGTCGATGGCCGCCGCGTCCCGGCATTGCTGTACGGCCTGCTCGAACAGTGCATAGGCATCCGTCGAGTCGGCAGCCCTCCTCCGATGGTCTGACATCGTTTTCCCCTCAATGTCCGAGTAGGTGTTGCAGCCCGTCGTCCGTCTGCCCTTCGTGGGCGGCAGGCAGGTAGACGCCCGGTGCTGCTTCGTGGGCGGGCTCGAGCATCGAATCGTCGAGGAACAGTACGGCCTCGCTGACCAGTGCGTCGGCACCGGGGCCGCCGAAGTCGGGCTTGTTCGAGATCAGTTCCGCCTGGACGAGTGTTTCCTGGGAGTATTTTTCGCCTCCGACATAGGTCTTTCCCAAGGAGTCCAGGTCAAGGATGACTGCGTGATTGATGAGCGCATTTCCGCCGGTCGACACGGCCCAGTCCGCATCCAGATGCGGTTTCAGCTGGTCCATCGACAGAGCGATCTGGTCGCTGTCGCCCAGGATGCTCGTCTGCTTGATATATTGCAGATTGAGCAGGTCACCATTGATGTAGAGAACCCGCAAGCCTTCCAAGCCGGTGAAGGCATCGTCCGTCAACACGCCTTTGGAAATGCTGTTGCCGCCGTCTGCGAGATCGTTTGCGAGGGTCAGATACTTGCTCGACAGGGCTTCAAAACGGTCGGCGCCGCCAATGTTGGCGATATAGGCGTCGTTCCACAGCAAGTTCCCGCCGGTGGATACCGAGCCCGTACCCGTCGTATGGAATCCGGGAAGCGCGCCCACGACGTCGTTGTCGAACAACACGTTGATCTGTTGGATCAGGTTGGCGTCGTACACGGAGCCACCAACGATGATCAGATCGTAGGCGAAGCCAAGGTCGAGAATGGACGTCTGGTTGACCCCCAGATTACCGCCGCTGATGACGCTCGTGGTGACCCCGGACGAAGACAAAACACCGATATCGTCGTCGGTCTTGAAGATGAATTGTTCCAGCCAGTTGACCATCAGCAGGTCGCCGTCGATCTTGGTGATCGACCAGTATTTGGGAAAGCCGCCTAGATCGGCACCGGTGTCGTCATCGGTCGATTTGTCGATGCGCTCGAACTCGGCAATGTTGAACAGCTGGTTGATCGTACCGTTGCTCGACCAGTCCTTGATGCCGGCGCTGATCGTGTCGACGTCCCACAGGACGTTGACCTGGACGATCGCGTTGATTTCGTAGTAGTTGCCGACGACAGCGGTGACCTTGGCCCCGGTCCAGAGGTTCTTCAGAATGGCTTCGTTGACCAGCGTATTGTCGCCTGCGGTCAAGGTGACGGAAGCCTCGACCTTATAGGATCCGTCCTCGCCGACCGTCACGTTGCCGGTCCAGGTGTCGCCGTCCGGCGCCTCCTCTTCCTCGTCGTCGAAATCGTAGTAGTCCTTCAGATCGGGTGCTTCGTCGACGAGTTCGCCGTTGACATAGATGCCCTGGAGGGACGTCGACTGGGTGACGAAGACCTTGAAGGGGCCGTCGTGATCGGCGTCGACCTGTTCCAGTCGCGTCCCGGCCAGCTTGATCGTCTCGATGATCTCCGCGCTCGATCCCGGCCGTTGCAGGTCGCCGATCGGCGACAGCGAATAGGCCATCTCTGCCGCATCGAGCATTTCCGCGCTGTCGACCGGATTGGGCGAGAAAACCAGGCCGTGCCCGCCGACGCTGAAATAGTCGTTATCGGAGAGCAGGATCACCTGGTTGACGTAGGTGACTACCGAGCCGATGGGATCGATTTCCGGCATAACGACCGTGTTGGCGGCGATGCCCGCAGCGAAGCCGTGCGGCGTGTGCCAAGGCGGTTCGGGGAAGGGGAAGGACTCCAGGTTGAACGGCGTTGCCGGTAACTGCGGGAGTGGCAGTTTCCACGGCGGCACATAGATGAGCTCAGGCCCCGGGGAAAAATACTTCACGCCCGGGTCATAGCCAAGAAAGTCATAGGGCGCCGCAAACGGACTTTTATCGGGGAGGGGCGGGGGCAAATCCGCATCCACGGACTTGTGGGCCCGGAAATCGTCGTAGGCCTCCCTATGCATTGCGCGTTCAGCATTGAGCTGGAACATGCCGATGAAATGGGCGATCTCCTCGGTGATCTTGTCCATTGCCGTCATGACACGCGACCCTTTCGACGTTTGGCCGTTAGGCGAGCCCTGCAGCCTGGAAGGGACTGCACGGTCAGATCAAACGAAAGTGGCTTCGCCCAGACCGGGCGAAGCCACTTCATCGCGTCATGCGTCGTCGTCTTCACCAACAACGGTGTTGACGAGGTCTCCCCCGACCACCGTCATGTCGACTGCGTTCTGCTGCAGGTTCGCGCCGAGCACGATTTCCTGGTTGAAGGCACTGAGGTGTATCGCAGCGTCGGCCGAAGCGTGGCTCGTGCCGGTGACGTAGCCGTCATCGCCATTGTTCGAGCCCCACGAGCCGCCGTTGCCACCGGCGCCGCCGTCACCATTCGTCGCCGTACCACCGGCCGCACCTGCACCGCCGTCCCCACCAAGGGCCCAGCCGCCATAGCCGTCGCCGCCGATACCGTCGGCCCAGGCGCCACTGAGGGCCAGGCCACCCGTGCCGCCGTCGGCCGAGGCGTCGCCGCCGATGCCGTCGCCGCTGTCCGCATAGCCGCTGACCGCGCTGCCACCGGTCCCGGCACCGCCGGCACCACCGGCACCACCGGCACCAGAACCGCTACCTGTACCGGTGCCGGTTCCGCTTCCGGATCCGGTCGCGCTGCCGCCGGCACCGCCGTCACCGGCATCCGTAGCACTTCCGCCAGCACCACCAGCTCCACCGGCACCGCCGGTGCCACCGGCACCGCCAGCACCTCCGCCGCCGCCAGCACCGCCATCGCCGCCGTTGCTCGAGTCATCGACGCCCGATACGGCCGCGGCGAGAGCCGGGCTGAGGAAGCCGAGGAGGTTGCCGGCCGCCGCGCCGGCATCGCCGGTCGTGGTCGTGCCGCCGGCAGCGCCGTCGCCGCCGTCGCCGCCATCACCGCCTTCGCCACCGTTGGCGTTGCCGCCATCGCCGCCTTCGTCGCCGTCGCCGCCATCGTTGTCGCCGCCGTCGCCGCCTTCACCGGCCAAAGCCAGGCCGGCGCCAAGTCCGAGACCAAGGCCAAGGCCGAGACCGACACCGGCACCGCCCGCACCGCCCGCACCGCCTGCGCCTGCGCCGCCGGCGGCATCGCCACTATTGGCGTTGCCGCTCGAGCCTGCGCCGCCGGTTGCCGCCCCACCATTGGCGGTGCCGCCAGTTGCACCACTGCCAGCGGTGCCACCGCTGCCGTCGCCGCCGAGGGCGAAGCCGCCGAGCGCAAAGCCACCATCACCGCCGTCGCCGCCGTCGGCGTCGGCATCGTCGCCGCCCGAACCGCCCCTGCCGCCAGCCGAAATCCCCTCATCCGCGTTGGCCGTGCCGCCGGACGCGCCGAGGTTGAAGTTGGCCGTGCCGTCATTGGAGACGCTGGCGTTCTCGACCGTGTCGTTGTCCTGCAGGTTGGCAACCTGGCTGAAGACGTTCGCTACGTTGTTGCCGTCGCCGCTGAAGGCATTGTTCAGGATGTTGTCGAACTGGATGTTGAACAGCCCATCGATCGAGTTGTTGTTACCCGTCTGATCGATGTCGGCGAAGTCGTTGTCGGTCGGCTCGAATCCGTCGAGGTTCACTCCGACGTCCACGGTGACGCCGACGGTCGTGGCATTGGTGTTCGAGTTGGTATTGGCGTTGGAGTTTTCGCTCGAATTCCAGTTGCCGTTGCCGTTCAGGTTGAGGTTTCCGTTCCCATTAAGGTTCAGGTTCCCATTGCCATTGCCATTCAAGTTCTCGGATTCGCTTGTCTGGGACTGATCCTGAGTGGATGTCTGGTCCTGGGTGGACGACTGTTCCTGCTGCTGCTGCTCCTGCTGGCGCTGCTGCTCTTGCTGTTGTTGTTCCTGTTCCTGGGAAGGATCGTCGTTGATAAGATCCCAGTTGGTCCGGCCTCTGTCAGCCATAGCTCTATCCTCTGTCGCTGAGCCGCTGGCTTGACCGCCATTCATCTTCTTGGGGTCATCACCACGCGGCGGTTGAACATGAGTCGTGCTTTTTGGTTGCGCCGGGCGCGTTCTCGCGGCCGTGCACCACTAACTGGAGGATTTTTTCCTCCCTCCGGATTTGGGTCAAAATGGAATAGGGCTCAAACGGGGTCCATCTGGTCGTAACCGGGGCATATCCGCCTCGCTTCCATTCCATGTTTTGACCCAAGCCCGGCGCAATAGTCTGTTGGGAAGGAGCGATCGTTATAGCTGACCATTGGAGTTAGGGGGTATGATCGTGCTGCATCTACGGGGTACTCGAATGGACCCTAGTACTGCCGTTGATAGAAGGGGTTCGCTAAAAGATTTCCGCGGAACCGTGAATTCTGGTAAGGATGCCTTTGCTCGGCACCTTCCTTATGACCTAAGGAAATACTACTAACGGCTATGCCTTGTTGCGAATTTCTCCGCTGCCGTATTGCAGTTACGGACGTTACCCTTTGGATTGTTCTGGTGCGCGAGACATCATTGAGGTTGATGCGATCAGACTGATAGCAATATCCGGATGTGGTATCTCGGGTATGCTTTGCGGATGTATTTGGAGGGAAAGGAATGCCGAAGTTTCAGGAAATACTCCTGTTGGTTGGGCAGCTAAACTACACTTGGACAAACACGGAGAGCCTTCTGATCCACATGATTGCCGGCCTTGCCCAGGTCGACAAGGAGACGGCCATCGTGATCTTTCTGACCTTGAATACGACCCGCGCGCGTCTCGACCTGGTCGAGCGCCTGGCGAAGATGCAAAAAACATCGGCTGAATGCCGCAACGACGTGCTGGATGCGACGAGACGGCTGAGCGACCTGTCGAAACTGAGAAACAAGTACAATCACTGCATCTATTCGTTTGATCCGGACAGCGGCCAGGGACTGACGCAGCTCATGCGGATATTCGACAGCAAGGACGACGTTAAGTACGGCAAAGTCGAAGCACTCGACACCCTGGAGATGGCACGGATCAAGGAAAGCATTCGCTCACTGATCGACCTCAATCACAGGCTGTGGGACATTACTGAAAAGTATAATTTTCCTCGATAGGTCTGCGGCACGACGGAGCTTCTGACGCCGGTCCGCAGCAGTTGGTGACCTTCACAGCGCTCCGATGGCGGCAAGGCAGATTGCCTAGCTGATCCGCAACGGAAGTGATGCGAAGCCGCTCGCCGGGTAAATGGCGCGTACGCCGCCGCCGGGTATCGGCGCGATGTGATCTGTGCCCGCGAGCAATTCTTCCATGACCACACGCAGTTCCATCCGAGCCAAAGCCGCACCGGGGCAGACATGGATCCCGGCGCCGTAGAGCAGGTTCTGCGAAGGGTCGCGATCGAGGCGAAATTCTCTGGCGTCATCGAAGGCGTCCTCGTCGCGGTTGGCCGAGGCCCAGATGAGCGTGATCCGTTCTCCAGCGGCAATCCTGCGCCCGCCTATTTCAACCGGCTTTGTCGCCACACGCCGGTTGGATATCAGCGGTGCGTGCAGCCGCAGGATCTCGTCGATGGCCGGAAGTAAACGGCCAATGTCCCGGCGGAGCTCCGCCTGGAGTTCGGGGCGATCCGCCAGGAAATCCGCGACGATGCCGACGCAAGCCGCGATGGTGCCAAGCTCGCCCACGGTCCAGTTGCGCAAGATGCTGACAATGGCGTCATGGTCGAGTGGTTTGCCGTCGATGGTCTGTCGGAGGAGGCTGGTGGTGATGTCGTCCGGTGCCGCCGAACCGGCGTGCTCCCGTTCGTTCAACTGGCCCCGGATATAGCCGTCGAACTCCAGCGCGATGGCCGCCATGGCCTCCGTATTGCGGGCCAGGGTGGCCTCCTGGTTCTTGCGGACCCACTGGCGCAGCGGACCGTGCAGCGAGGCTGGCCACCCGAGAAAGGCGCACTGGATCCGGACGGCGTAGGGATCAGCGAATTCGCTGACGGTTTCGGTCGCGTGGCCCTTTTGCAGGCCGGCGACCAGTTCGCGCGCGATGGCCCGACATTCAGGCTCGAAGGCATCGACCCGTTCCGCCGTGAAATAGGTCTCGATCATCCGTCGGTAGGGGGTGTGTTGCGGCGGGTCCATGCCGTTGGGCACGGATGGATGTCGCGACGCGGCATTGCTGAACGTCCCATGGTCCATGAGTGCCGTCAAAACGTCCTCATGTCGAAACAGCGACCAGCCGAGATAATCGCTATGGGCAACGGGACAGGTTTGGCGCATGTGGTCATAGGCCTGGAACTGGTCGTTCAGAACAGCTTCGCTGCGGGGGTCCCAATCGAAGGCAGATCCGCCCGACGGCCCATTGGTGTCGCATTCCGTGCCGGTTGCTGATTTCATCTGTCTCGCCCCCTCGTGTCGATCTCCTACCATCTGTGGGAAAGTCGAGCCGTGCGTTCTTTGCCGTGGCGCAAAGAGTGTTACGCAAATCCTGATTGGCCGTTGGGAAAAGGCCGTGAACAACACCCCTTATAATTGCAGCGACCAGGACCGGGCTGGGATGCCGCGAGCAAAGGCACGAGCCGATTATCGCGATACGTGCCGCGATAATCGAAGCGCTGCGCGCGGCCGCGCTCCGGCATGTCCGGCCGCCTATCTGACGCCGTGACGCAGGAGCAGCGGCCCGTAGAGCACGACAAAACCGAGGAACGCGACGATCCAACACGCCCCGGAAAGCGGCAGGAGCACCATTGTGAGTTCAGGCGCAAGGGCTGCGACGATCCGTGCCAGCGCGGCAAGGACAATCGGCACATAGATGGCCAGGACCGTCGATGCGGGTGCACGCAGCATCTGGCCGCTGTGCCCGCGTGTGGCTCGTGTCATCACCGCGAGCGTCATGCCGCCGATCGCGCCCACCGTCCAGGCATGGATGCCCGCGGTGCGCAGGCCGATGTCGCCCGACAGCAGGGCTGCGCCCGTCAGCAGGAAACCGGCTGGAACGAAGAAAAACGCCACATGCAGCACCGTCACCAACGGCTCGGAAAAGGTGCGGAGCGGCGCCCAGCGCAGTTGCCGCGCGAACTGCGCACCGGCAGCAAGCAGCATCAGGATGCCGGCCGGCCAAACGAAGGCCTCGAGGCGTGCGGCGATCGCCCACGCGGCGAAAGCCAAGAAGGCGAGGGCCATGCCGGCCATGTCGAACCGGTCGAAGGACGATGGCATTCTGCCCGGAGTTTTCTGGCGCAGCCAGTTGCCGGTAAAGGCCGGGATGATGCGTCCGCCAATGATGGCGACGAGCATGATGATCGTGCCGATCGCCAGCCGATCGGCTATCTCGGCGAAACCGTAGCGGCTCACTTCGTAAAAGAACAGAAGCTCCGCGGCGAACAACGCGCCGAGGGCAACAACGACCTTGTAATTGCGCCGGTTGCCCGCAACCACCAGTTCACGCAGGACGAAGATGGCAAGGACCGGCAGGAACCCTGCAGCCACCACCATGGCCGCATCGGCTCCGATCCAATCCGAGCAGGCGATCGCCACGCGGCCGGCCAGCCAGAGCGCAAAAAGCAGAAAGAGCGGCCAACCGGACAGCGGCTTGCGACCGGTCCAGTTCGGAACCGCCGTCAACAGAAATCCGGCGATAACCGCCGGCACGTATCCGAACATCAGTTCGTGTTGGTGCCAGGCGACCGGCGGCATTGCCGACGGCAGCTGCGTCAAGCCGAGAAACCACGGGACCCAAAGCGCCATCATCACCGCCGGCTGGAGGGCACCGAAGAGGAAGAAGGGGCGGAAGCCCGCCGAGAAGAAGCCCGCAACTGCGGAAGACGGTTTTGTCGGGGCTTGACTCGCCATGGTCAGTTTCCTTCGGTGATGGCGTGAGCGCGCCGGATGGGATGCAGCGAGGCGGTCAGTGAGGTGTGTTTCCGGCTCATGCAGCAATCTTTTAAAATGATCAAAGCCATGAATAGGGCCTCCGTCGGGCGCCTTCTTTGCGAAAACGCAAGTATGCGGGTGCGCTGCTCCAACGGGGGTCCGGGGGAGATCCGACGAGGGCAGGGCGGCTCGCTGCGCTCGCCACAGCCGATGGCAATCCGGTGCGGATCCGTGGACGACGGGATGGCCGGGTGATCGATGAGAGGCTTACGGGCCAAGTCGAGGACGGAGACGAGGGACATGACATGCACCATTCCGGGGCGGCCGATCCCGCCCCGGATCGATGGTCGTCGCGCCTATGCGGCGGCTTCCGCCAACCGGGAAGGTTGCGTGTCGTGCAAGTAGGCGATGAGATCCTCGATCGTCACGAGGCACAGGCCATGCTCTTCGGCAAAGATCTCGAGATCCGGCAAGCGGGCCATGGTGCCGTCGTCGTTGGCAATCTCGCAGATCACGCCGGAGGGGGTCTTACCGGCAAGGCGGCAGAGGTCGACGGCAGCCTCCGTGTGGCCGGGGCGGCCGAGCACGCCCTGCGGGTTGGCCCGCAACGGAAAAATATGTCCCGGCCGGGCGAACTCCTCCGGCCGCGAAACCGGATCGACCAGAGCCCTGATGGTTGCGGCACGATCTGCAGCCGAGATCCCCGTCGTCGTTCCGGGCAGGTAGTCGACCGAAACGGTGAAGGCGGTCTTGAGCGATTCCGTGTTGTTGGGAACCATCAGTTGAATGTCCAGCGCATCAAGACGGGCACCTTCCATCGACACGCAGATCAGGCCGCGAGCCCTGTTCATCATGAACGCGATCTTGTCAGCCGTCGCATCCTGCGATGCAAAGACGATGTCGCCCTCGTTTTCGCGACCTTCGTCGTCCACGACAATAACCATCTCCCCGCGGGCAATGGCGGCGATCGCATCTTCAATTTTATGGATAGTCATACTTCGGTCTTTCAAGGGTTGGGCCGGATCCCGGCCATTGTTGCGCCTTCGCGCCTGCGCGCATCGGCAAAACTTCCCTTGGGCGAACAAACACCGTCGCGCCTCCGCGAGGAGTGCTGCAGTGACCTTGCTCTCTTTCATCCGGACTATACCGTCGGCTCCGGCATCGCACCGGATCTGCTGACCTTCCGGTGAGACCGGAAGCGCTCGCGGGCTCCGGAATGTCTCCCGATACCGCCGGTGGGGAATTGCACCCCGCCCTGAGAACGCCGCGAAGATAGGAGCAATCGACCGTAAATTGCAAGGGGGCGCGTCCCTCGACGCGAAGATGCCCCGTCGCTAATCCACGCCGAAAATGCTACTGGTCCTATTGCCATTGAACGGCCCTTTTCGGGAACCATATAGACATCATGTGCTTGGAAACATTCGTCAGGATATCGAGGCTCGCTAAGGAAGCACCCGGCTTGTCCCGGTGCGGGCCTTTCTGAACCAGACGCCGCACACTTTTCCGCCCCGGGATCCTCATCATTTGCGGTTCGTTCTCCTGCAGCGCGCAAGCGCAGCACTGATTGGGCCTGTCAATGGGTGTATCTCCCGCCTTCCAGACCTCCATCTTCTGTCATCGCTTTCACCCTGCACGGCTCGACGCTGTCGGCGGGGCAAGGGATCCGTTGTCCATTTTCAAGATGACGGGCAAGGCGGTTGGCGACCGGCGATACATGGCGTCGGCCAGGTCCGCGATCTTTGCATTCCAAAACGGCGCAACCGTCGGCGATGCCTTCGGGTTGCCGCGGCTCTAGTCGAGCCGGGCAACCCGAACTTTCGACACCCTTAAGCGTAATATGAGGCTGCAAGGCAGCCTGAGAAAATCGTTAGGAATAGCCGTGACCCTTTGGACCGAACTGGCACGCGCCAGCAACTCTGCTGGCGACGAGATCATCCTGCGTACACGAAACGAACTGTTCGAGATCCGCTACAATGGATTGGAACTGATGTCGAACCTCAGCCACCAATCCGAAGACATCCTGGCGAAACGCTCGCTGAGGCTGCATGGTGCGCCGGCACGCAGGATCTTCATCGGCGGCCTTGGCATGGGCTTCACCCTGAGGACGGCCCTCAAGCACATGGAGCGGGATGCAGAGATCGTCGTGTGCGAACTGATTCCGGAAATCGTTGAATGGAACCGAACCCATCTTGGGCACCTCGCAGACCATCCGTTGCAAGACCCCCGTGTCAAAATTCGGGTTGGTGACGCGATGGAGGTGCTGGGGGAAGAGCGCGAACCCTTTGACGTGATCCTGATGGACACGGACAACGGACCTGACTTCACCGTGCGAGCGCCGAACGAAGCAATCTATCAGAGCTCCGGCATCGGGCAGATAAAGCAGGCCCTGAAGCCTGGTGGCATCGGCGGCTTCTGGTCCGCCACAAGCTCGCCTGGGTTCGAGCAGGAACTCAACAAAACCGCCTGGTATTGGAGACGCGACGAGGTGCCGTTGATCAGCGGACGGGTCGATGCGTTCCACTATATTTACTTCGCCAGCGAAAGCCCCGCCAAGGTCGGCTTTCTGCAGGCTGGATAAGACAAATTGACGAGCGTGCCGCTGCGTTGTAGCAGCAGCGGCATGCCGGTCTGGTGGCACCAGTTTGGCAGTTCCCGACTGATGTCGATAGAGAGTTTGATTTTCCAAAGGTCTCCACTGTGAGAGTTTTCCCCACCTACCAGCGCTACGCCATCTTTGCGTTTGTGGCGCTCCTCGCGCTTGCCTCTATCATCGCGGCAAGCCTCTACAGCCCATGGATGTGGATCTTCGCCGCAATATTCGTGGCGCTGACGCTTGTCGGCTTGCGCGACATTCGGCAGTACAAACATGCAATCCTGCGCAACTATCCCATCATTGGACACATGCGCTTTATATTGGAGAGCTTTCGTCCCGAGCTGCGCCAGTATCTGATCGAAAGCGACCGGGACGAGGAGCCATTCAGCCGGCAGGATCGTGGTCTCGTCTATCAGCGCGCCAAGGGCGTCGAAGACAAGCGGCCCTTCGGCACGATCGAGAACGTCTACGGTTCCGGCTATGCATGGCTGACCCACTCTGCCGCGCCGACGGAGATCAAGACGACCGACTTCCGGGTCAGGATCGGCGGGTCTGCCTGCAAGCAGCCCTACAATGCCAGCCTTTACAACATATCGGCGATGAGCTTCGGTTCGCTGTCGGCAAATGCGATCCTCGCGCTGAACACGGGCGCCAAGAAGGGCGGGTTCGCACATGACACGGGCGAGGGCAGCATCAGCCGCTACCATCGCCAGGGCGGCGGCGACCTGATCTACCAGGTGGCATCCGGCTACTTTGGCTGCCGCAACGACGACGGCACCTTCTCACCTGAACGGTTTGCCGAGCTGGCCGCCGATCCTCAGATCAAGATGATCGAGATAAAGCTCAGCCAGGGCGCCAAGCCCGGCCATGGCGGCATGTTGCCGGCATCGAAAATCTCAAAGGAGATCGCCGAGGCCCGCGGTATTCCGATGGGGGTCGACTGCATTTCCCCCGCAGCCCACAGCACCTTCTCGACGCCGGTCGGCCTGATGGAGTTTGTCGGGCAGCTGCGCGACTTGTCCGGGGGTAAACCGGTCGGCATCAAGCTCTGCATCGGCCATCGTCGGGAATTTCTGAGCATGGTGAAAGCGATGCTCAAGACCGGAATCATCCCTGACTTCATCGTTGTCGACGGCAAGGAGGGGGGGACCGGTGCGGCACCCGTGGAGTTTGCCAATCGTGTCGGCATGCCGATGCTGGAAGGCCTCACGTTCGTCCACAATGCCTTGCGTGGCGCGGGGATCCGGCACGAGGTCAAGATCGGCGCCGCCGGCAAGATCATTTCCGCCTTCGACATCGCCCGCACGCTCGCCCTGGGGGCGGACTGGTGCAATTCGGCCCGCGGCTTCATGTTCGCAGTGGGCTGCATCCAGGCCCAGTCCTGCCACACCAACCATTGCCCGGTTGGCATCGCCACCCAAGACAAGCTCCGCCAAAAAGCAATCCACGTCGGCGACAAGAGTGACCGGGTGGCACGTTTCCATCGCAACACGATGAAAGCACTGGGCGAGATCGCCGGTGCGGCCGGGCTTGGCAATCCGAGCGACTTCATGCCCTACCACTTCATGTTCAGGCAGAAGGACAATGAATTCCTGGATGGGAATGAAGCCTATCCCTATCTCCCCGAAGGCTTCCTGCTCGCTGACGAGGAAATTGAAGGCCTCGCCGACTGGCACAGCCGTTGGGACCGGGCGTCGGCGGACACGTTCGCCCCGCCGGAAATTCCACACGGGCCATTTACGGCGCGCAAACGCGTCGCCTGAGGGCTGGCCGCAAGACTGCTCCGGTTCTCGATATGTCCTGCGTCCAAGATGACCGGGATATTTCGATAGGGTTCGGAGGGCTGCACGGCCCTCCGAACCGCAAGCACCCGCGGGTGCTGTCCTCGCGCTGGACAGCCCAATAGCCGTGTCCGCGACACCTCCAAATCTCGACGATACTTATAGAGAATATCTGCGGGAGGTCTCCGCCCGCGTTAGAATGGTGCTGCAGAAAAGGCCGAGCAATAGCTGCGACCCGCGCCGACCGGCGGCGTGCGATCGATTTGACGGCAAGCCCGGGTGACGCCACACTTGAAACGGCTCTGCGCCGCGATCCTTCAGCTCGGCGTCAACCTCTTGGCCCTCGCATATCTGCCGTTCTTTTCGGCCGACATCGCTGGGGCGAACAGGGCGGCGTGCCGCTGCAAAAACGGGTGACTACCATGGAATGGTCCGTAAAGCTTGGAACTGTCCGCGGCACCGCCATTCGCATGCACATGACTTTCCTGCTGTTGCTCGTCTGGATCTGGCTCATGCATTACCGGATCGGCGGAGCACCGGCCGCCTGGGAAGGCACGGTCTTCGTCGTCTGCGTGTTCGCATGTGTGGTGCTGCATGAGTTCGGGCACATTGCCGTCGCGCGCAGGTTCGGGATAAGGACGCCCGACATAATCCTTCTGCCCATCGGCGGCGTGGCGCGACTGGAGCGCATGCCGACCAAGCCGTTCGAGGAGCTTCTGATCGCCATTGCAGGTCCCCTCGCCAACGTGGTGATCGCGGCCCTGCTCGTGGCCGTTATTGGCGGTGCGGTCGGTTGGGACGAGTTGACGGCGCCCGAAGATCCCAGTGTCAATTTCCTGGTCCGGCTCGCCGGCGTGAACGTTTTCCTCGTTCTGTTCAATATGATACCGGCCTTTCCCATGGATGGCGGCCGCGTGCTGCGGGCAGTCCTGGCGATGCGCTGGTCCTGGGGGCGCGCCACAAGAGTTGCTGCCAGAATCGGCCAGGGCGTCGCCTTCGCGATGGGCATTGTCGGACTGTTCTATAATCCGCTGCTCATACTGATCGCGGTCTTCGTCTATCTCGCCGCACAGGCGGAAGCGCAGGGCAGCGATCTGGAGGCGATCTCCGGCCAGGTCGCAGTCGGGGATGTCATGGTGACCAAGTTCGCCGTGCTTGAGCCATCGGCGCGCTTGGAGGATGCCGTCGAGCTTCTGCTCGCGACGAGCCAGAACGAGTTTCCGATCGTCGGCGCCGACGGCACGTTCGAGGGATTGCTAACCCGCGACGGCATCATTGCCGCCATGAAGGAGGGGCGGGCGCACGCATCCGTACGCAGTGCGATGCGTACCGACATCCCGATGATTGCCAGGGACACTGCGATCAACGAGAGCCTCCGCATCATGCAGGCTGCAAACTCATCCGCCGCTGTGGTCGTCAATCGGGATAAGCGTCTCGTCGGCCTGATGAACCTCGAGACGATCGGGGAATTGCTGATGCTACGCGCGGCCGCCGAGGACTTCCACTTTGATACCCTGCGCCGGCACCGGACCAGACCGTAAGCTTGAGTCGGCAGTGACACTGTTCAAAGCACGTGCCCGCGATCGGAAGCACATTGTAAAGCTCTCTGGCACCCGTCGTGCCGGTAAGCTCGGCCTGATCCGGCACGGGGTCAGCGCGCTCACGCTCGCGGGCTGGCAGGCTCTTGTCCCAAGCAGTCAAGAATTGCTGCGGATCGATCAGGTAACACTCATCTGCGGCGCATAGTGTTGTGTCGAAGACTCTGTACATCCCCACGAGCACCAGTCGACGTGAACCTTGCTAAATCCCAGCGCCATCACAGCGGCCGCGCTGGAAGCAGAGGGCGGCATCGCCAATGCATTGGGTGGCGTCCGGGAAAGAACAGTCGCATGGAAAAGAGATCCCGGCTGGCTTGACTGGCCTAACCAACGCCTCTAGTAAGTTGTAGGCCTAACCCTACAATTTGGATGCCATGCCAAAGCCAGATCCAAAATCATCCGCCTCGATGTCCCTCCTGGACCTGCCCGGGCCTGACGTCCCCATTCGCGGCTTGCGTCATCCCGGTCGCTGGATCAGCGGCGGCCTCGTCATCCTGCTGCTCGCCGTGATCGGCCGCGCCTTCGCGGTCGGGCAGATCCAGTGGACCGTGGTCGGGGAGTTCCTGACGGCCGGCGTCATCCTAACCGGCTTCGGCTGGACGCTGCTGATCTCGGGCTGCGCGCTGGTGCTCGGCGTCGCGCTCGGCTTTGCCTTCGGCATCATGCGCCTGTCGGAAAACCCGATCCTGCGCCTTGCCGCCTGGCTCTATGTCTGGGTGTTCCGCGGCACGCCGGTGCTGCTGCAGCTGCTCATCTGGTTCAACATCGCGCTCGTCTTCCCGCGGCTCTACATACCCGGCCTCGTCGATGCGCGCATGGTCGACGTGGTGACGCCCTTCGTGGCCGCCGTTCTCGGCCTCGGCGTCAACGAGGGCTCGTATCTGACGGAAGTCGTGCGCGGCGGCATTACCTCCGTCGATCGCGGCCAGAAGGAAGCGGCCCATACGCTCGGCATGACGCCCAGCCAGACGATGCGGCGCATCATCCTGCCGCAGACCCTGCGGCTGATCCTGCCGGTGCTCGGCAACAGCGCCAACGGCATGCTGAAGTTTTCCTCGCTCGCCGCCACCATTGCCATGGGCGAGATGCTGAACGCCGCCCAGCGCATCTATTTCATCAACGGCGCCGTCATCGAGCTGCTGTTCGTCTGTGCCGTCTGGTATCTGGCCGGAACCACCGTGCTTTCCATCGGGCAGTATTATCTCGAACGCCATTTCGGCCGCGATGCCGAAGCCACCGTCCGCAAGCCCAGCTGGTTCAAGGGATGGGCGCGGCGTTCTGTCGCCTCGGGGGAAGCATGAGTCTCGCAGTCAAGGCGGTCGGAATCCGCAAGAGTTTTGGCGATCACGAGGTACTGAAGGGCCTCGACCTGGAAGTCGCCTATGGCGAGGTGCTGTGCATCCTCGGCCCGTCGGGCAGCGGCAAGAGTACCTTCCTGCGCTGCATCAACCACCTGGAGACGCCGAACCGCGGCTATGTCTGGGTCGACGGTGCCATCATGGGATACGAGTTCAACCGCGGCGCCCTGCAGGAACTGCCGGTCAAGCGGCTGCGCGCCCAGCAGAGCCAACTCGGCATGGTGTTCCAACATTTCAACCTGTTCGCGCACCGCACGGTGCTCGGCAATGTCATCGAGGGCCCGATGGTGGTGCGCGGCCTGCGTCGCGCCGAGGCCGAGGCCCGCGCCATGGAGCTGCTGGAGCAGGTCGGCATGGCCAACAAGGCGTCGAGCTATCCCGCGCAGCTGTCCGGCGGCCAGAAGCAGCGGGTGGCAATCGCCCGGGCGCTGGCGATGGAGCCGCGCGTGATGCTGTTCGACGAGCCGACCAGCGCGCTCGACCCGGAACTGGTGGGCGAGGTGCTGGAAGTCATGCGCAACCTGGCGCGCGGCGGCACCACCATGATCGTCGTCACCCACGAAATCGGCTTCGCCCGCGAGGTGGCCGACCGCGTCGTTGTGATGATCGATGGCGAAATTCGCGAAACGGGTAAGCCGGAGCAGGTGCTCAGCAATCCCGGCGATCCGCGCGTGCGCACATTCCTCAGCCGCGTGCTGGCCTGAAGTTCAAAGCTCAACAATGGGAGAACAGAGAATGAAACGACTGCTGCCTATGGTCCTGGGGCTCGCCTCCGCCACCTTCCTCAGCCTCGCCGCGAGCGGTGCGGCCCATGCTGCCGCCGACGAGAAGCTGGCCGCTGCCGTGCCGGATGCCGTGCGCGACACAGGCAAGCTCAACGTCACCATCAGCCTTGCCTATCCGCCGATGGAATACAGCGACGCCGGTTCGACGGAGCTGAAGGGCTTCGACATCGATCTCGCCAAGGCCATCGCCGAGCGCCTCGGCCTGACGGCGGACTTCCAGAACGTCGAGTTCCCGCAATTGATCCCGCAGGTCGTTACCGGCCGCTCCGACCTGATCATGACCGCCTTCTCCGACAAGGTCGAACGCCAGACGCAGCTCGACTTCATCGACTACTTCAAGACCGGCAACGTCTTCTACTCGACCGCCGACCACCAGGACGAGATCAAGGTTGAGGCCGACCTCTGCGGCAAGACGGTCGCCGTGGCGACCGGCACGAGCTGGGTCACTTGGGCCGAAGAACTCGGCAAGTCCGCCTGCCCAGCGGACAAGCTGATCAACGTCATCCAGATCCCGACCCAGGCCGAGCACATCATGCAGATCCGCCAGGGCCGCGCCCAGGCCTCGGTGATCGGCCTCGAAGGGCTTCTCGACCTGATGAAGCAGGAGCCGGGCAAGTTCTACCAGATCGGCGAAGTGGCCGAAATCAACCACTACGGCATCGCCTTTGCCAAGGCGAACGGCGAATTGCGCGATGCCGTGCTGGCCGCACTCAACGCGATCAAGGCCGATGGCACCTACGAAGAGATTCTCGACCGCCATGGCCTGAAGCAAGCCGGCGTTGAGGAATTCACTGTAAACGGCGCCAAGAAGTAACGGAACCGCGCCGGAGCCTGACCTTGACCCATCTTTCCACACCAGACACCTCCACCGCGACGGGCGAACGCCCGGATGACAGGCTGTGCCGGTTGCGCCTCGATCTCTACTCGAGCGAGCAGCTCTACCGGCAGCTGTATCGGGCGCTCCGCGCCGCGATCCTCAGCGGTGATTTCTCCGAGGGGGAGGCTATCCCCTCGGAGAACCAGTTGCGCGACCAGTTCGGCATTGCCCGGACCACGGTGCGCAACGCGATGGCGCTGCTGGTGTCGGAAGGATTGGTCCAGCAGGTTCGCGGCCGTGGCACGATCGTGTCGCATCGACCGGTCAGCCACAGCATCTGGAACTTCGGCAGTTTTACGGAACTGGCGCGTCGGCAGGGCCAGCGCCCGGTGACCCGGGTGCTGGAGCACAAGGTGGAGAACGGCGAGCTGCTGCTGGTCCGCGCCCGCGGGCTTGCCAACGGCGAGACGATCAGCTGGCTGAACGTCGACACGTCGCAGCTCGACCTTGGCCTGTATCCCGGCATCGACGCCTACGATTTCGCGGCGCAATCGCTCTATGAGGTGTTGCGCCGCGACTACAACCGCCATCCGGTCCGCTCGGAACTGCTGCTGACCGTCGTGCCGCCGTCCGATCGCCTGCGGGAGGTCTTTGCCCCGGCGGCGGACGTGCCGGGCTACCTTTGCGCCAGCGGGGACGTGCTCGATGCCGACGACCGGTTGGTGGAGCGCACCTCGATCGTCTACTCGCCGGCGGTCCAAATGAAATTTGCAACGCGCTGGGGGCGCGATACCGCGCCAGCCTGACAGCGGCGTGACGCAGGAGAACAAGACATGAGCCGTCTCAGTGAGACCTTTACCACCCCGAAGCCGATCCTCGGCATGCTGCACCTGGCCGGCGACGGCCCTGCCGCCAAGCTCGCCCAGGCGGAGGAAGAAGCCCGCATCATGGCCGGCGAAGGCGTCGACGGGCTGGTCGTCGAAAACTATTTCGCCGATGCCGATGATGTCGAGCGCGTGCTCGACCGGCTTTGCCAGCTCGATCTCGGCACCAAGATCGGCGTCAATGTGCTGCGCGACGATGCGCGCGCCTTTGCGCTCGCCGAGCGCTATCCGGTCGCCTTCATCCAGGTCGATTCCGTTGCCGGCCATCTGCCGCCGGAGGCCGATGCCCCGTTCGCCGCCGATCTCGCCACCCGCCGCGAGGGCGTTTCCGCGCTGCTGTTCGGCGGTGTGCGGTTCAAGTACCAGCCGGTCCTGTCCGGCCGGCCGGAGGCCGAGGACGTGCGCATCGGCGCCGCCCGCTGCGACAGTCTGGTGGTGACCTCCGATGCCACCGGCCAGCCGACCGACATGGACAAGGTGGCCCGCTTCCGCGCCGCGACCGGCGGGACCGTGCCGCTTTTGATCGGCGCCGGCCTCACCGAAGCCAATGCCACCGAGCAACTGGCCCATGCCGACGGCGCCGTCGTCGGCAGCTGGTTCAAGCACGACCACAAGGATACCGGCCGCGTCGAGGCCAGCCATGTTGCCGGGCTGATGCGCGTCGTGCGGGCCATCAGGAGTGCCGCATGACCGCCTCGGATGCCATTGTCGCCAGCCCGGTGACCGCCGAAAACTTTTCGCGATACGGAAAAGTCTACGACCTGACCGGCGATACCGATCCGCAGGTGATCTGGACCGCCGGCGATGGCTGGCGCGACGGCTTCACCCGCACGCCGCTGATCGAGGGATCCGGCCATCTCGGCATGACCCGCGGCGGCGGTGCGCCGTGGCCCTGCACGGCGATGGAGCGGCATCCGCACACCGAAGAGGCGCTTTTCTGCGCCGCGCAGCCGATCGTCCTGGCCGTCGCGCCGGCGTCGGATGCCGATGCGCCGCACCGTGACGAGATCGAGGCTTTCGTGATTGCGCCGGGCCAGGCGGTGGTGATGCATCGCAACGTCTGGCACGATGCCTGCCGCGGCGTGGCCGGCCCGACGCCCTATTACTGGATGGCGATCTGCGGCCTGGGCGAAAGCCCCTGGGTGCCGGTCGCCGGCGGACCGCGGCTGGTCCGGGCCGAAGCGGAACAAGGTTCGGGCGCATGACCGCCTTCTTCATCGGCGACGTGGCGATCGACGAATATTACACCGCCGATCGCTGGCCCGGCCGCGCCGACAAGGGCATGGTGACGGAACTGCCGGCCGAGATCGGCGGCTCGATCGCCAATGCCGCCGTCGTGCACGCGGCACTCGGCGGCAAGACCCAGTTCATTTCCCTGCTCAATGACAGCGCGCTGTCGCAACGCCTAATCGCCGATCTGAAGGAAAACGGCGTCGGCGTCGATCACATGCTGATCGATCCCGCCATTGCGGAATCGCGCAACCTGATCTTCCTCGTCGATGGCGAGCATGTCGTGCTCACCGTCGAGATGGGCGAGCAGCCGATGTGGCTGACGCCAGCCAGCCTTTCGGCCCTGCGCCAGCCGGGCTTTCTCTACACCACGCTCTACCGCGCCCGCCGGCTGCATGCCGAGGCGGAGGACGGCGTCATCAAGCAGGCCGAACTGTTGGCGGACCTGCGCCGCCATGGCCGCCGCGCCATCTTCGATCTCGACGTCGGCGGCTGCACCGCCGAGGACATGCCCTACCTCACCGGCGCCGCCGTCGTCATCTTCAACCAGGTCGGCTTCCGCACCGCCTTCGGCCATGACGACATCACCCGCATCGGCGACTGGATGGGCGATCACGAGATTGGCTGGGTAGTCCGCACGTTGGCCGCAGACGGTGCTGAGGCAAAGAGCGGTGAGACGCTGCTGCGCACGCCCGGATTTGCGGTCGATGTCGTTGACGTCACCGGCGCCGGCGATACCTTCGGCGGCACGCTGACCTGGTGCCTGGCGCAAGGCCAGCCCTTTGCCGAGGCGCTGGCGTTCTCGGTCGCCGCGGCCTCCCGTTCCGTGACGATCCACGGACCGCGCGGCGGCAAGGCGAGCGTCGAAGACATTCACCGCTGGCGCAATGGATGAGGGCTCGATACGCAGCGGCTTGTACCCGGGCCGACGATGGGCCCTTGGTACGATCCCGGCAACAAGCGCATTGAATGGTTTCCGTCCGCCAGCAACTATATCGAACAGGAGAAAATGCTCAGCCTGTCTGTGTGAACCGACATTTTGCTCTTTGTGCTCCGTCGCAGGTGGCAGTTCGCGCATAACTGAAACGCTACCGTTTGGTTGCCATCCATAACACATGGCGGGCGCCACCACGTTTTCCATTGGCGCGCACATTCACCTCGTCGGTGGCAAAGCCCACCTCCCGCAATCGACGTGTAAAAGCACTATCCGGCGCGGATGACCAAACCGCAAGCACGCCGTTCGCGCGCAGGGCAACTTTGGCGGCACGAAGACCGCTGTGGTCATAGAGGCTGTCGTTGGAGGCGCGCGTCAGCCCATCCGGACCATTGTCGACGTCGAGCAGGATTGCATCGTAAGCCGCTTTCTGTGACCGGATCAGCGCGCCGACGTCACCTATATTGATATCGACACGTGGGTCGTCGAGCGTGCCCTCGTGGAGATCTGACATCGGCCCCCGCGCCCAATCGACCACGGCCGGAACGAGTTCCGCGACCGTGACCCGGGCGTCGTCTGGCAATCCGCCGAGGGCGGCCCGCAATGTAAAGCCCATGCCGAGGCCACCGATTAGGATGCTGGCGTTTTTCCGCCGTGCAATCCGCTCACAGCACAGCGTCGCCAGTGCCTCTTCAGAACCGCTCAGCCTGCTGTTCATCAGCTCGGTCGAGCCGAGCATGATGGAAAATTCGCTACCACGCTGCTTCAGGCGCAACTCACCTCCATCGCCAGGAATGGTTGCGCGATCAAGCTGAATCCAGGGAAGCATCGGCGTATCTCGTTGTGTTCTGTTGTGTTGTAGGCGCCTCTTAGCATGGGCGCAGTGCTGAAAACACCGGAGTATCTGGTGGAATAGAGATTGATTGTCCGCAAACAGACCGCCGGCACCGCCTCAACCGTGTGATCAAGCTGCCAGTGCTCATCTAGGCGAATTTTAGGGGCGCTCCGCCAGAACAGCCAATGGCTCGTGTCGAGCAGAAATCCTCTCATGGCGGATTGACAATTGTTGACAATCGACAATGATGCAGTTGATGGAAGGAAAAAGTGATGGAACTTGAGAAACTCAGCCTCGTAGATCGCGCGGCCCAGCAACTGCGCGAGATGATCATCGGCGCTACGCTGCCCCCTGGTTCAAGGCTGACCGAGCAGGATCTGTCGGACAAGATGCAGGTTGCCCGAGGCACAATCCGAGCGGCTCTGTCTGCGATGGCGACGGAAAGTCTCGTCGTGCGGCGACCTTATTCCGGCTGGGCAGTGCAGACGGTTGATGAAGAGGTTCTGCGCGAGAACTATCAAGTTCGCGGCGCACTCGAGGAGCTTTCAGTGCGCCTACTTTCGACGGCACTGGAGGCTGACAATCGGACGGATCTGGTTGCCTCCTATGAGCGACTTGTCGTCGCTGAGCGGGATGGAGGCGCTGAAGAACGTCTTCAGGCAGACCTGGGTTTCCATGCGGGTATCGTTCGGGCCAGCGGCAATAAACTACTGATACGCCAATATGAAGGGATCTCCGGGCAGACCGAATGGCTTTACAGGTGGTCAGAGAAGAACTGGCCCCGACGGATCAATCTTCTTGAGTGGCACAAGCCGATCTTCGACGCGATCCTTGCAGGAGACGAGGAAGCCGCAGCGACTGCCGTGCGCATTCATACGCGACGCAGTCTGCACGACGATATGCACGATCTGCAGAACAATCCATCGGACAATTCAAACGGAGAGCGATCAAATCATGGCTAATTGCATATCATCGCTTACACGGCGCGGTTTCTTGGCGGGAAGCGCTGCTGCTGGGCTACTACTACCTTTTGGCGCAGCCTGGGCCGCCGGTCCGCGAAAAGGCGGGGAACTGCGCCTCGCGATGGCCGGCGGTAGTTCGGATAATTCTTTGGACCCGCGGGCCTTTACCCAGCAAATGCAGCGGGTCGTTGGTGTTGCAGTTTGCAACCAGCTTGTCGAAATTCTCCCGGACGGCACGCTCGTGCCTGAACTAGCTGAGCGCTGGGAGAGCGACGATGCGATCAACTGGACTCTCCACATCCGTCAAGACGTTTCATTCCACAATGGGAAAACGTTGGATGCCGATGATGTAGTTTATTCGATTAACCTTCATCGCGGCGAGAACACAACCTCTGGCGCCAAATCCCTTTTCGGGGTGATCGCCGAAATCGCTGTCAACGGTCGCCATGAGGTGAGCCTCAAGCTTGACAGCGCAAATGCAGAGTTTATGCGCACCTTTGCTGATTACCACGCAATGATCGTCCCGAAGGGGTTCGAGGATTGGACCAATCTAATCGGCACTGGCGGCTACACTCTTGAGAGCTTTGAGCCGGGAATCCGAGCAACCCTGAATCGCAATTCCAACTATTGGAAGGCGGATCGTGCGCATGTCGAGCGTGTCGATCTGACCGTCGTCAATGACGCCACCGCCCGCGTTGCTGCACTTCAAAGCGGTCATGCAGATATAATAAATCAGGTAGACCGCAAAGTTGCTGCATTCATTGGTCGGAACCCATCGCTGGAATTGGTGCGCTCACCGGGCGCGGTGCACTGGACCTTTATCTGCGCTTTCAACGCTGAGCCGACGAGCAGTAATCATGTTCGGCAGGCGCTAAAATACGGCTGCGACCGGCAGGCAATGCTCGATGTCGTCATGGGAGGGCTCGGGGCGCTGGGAAATGATCACCCTATCTCGCCAGACAATCCATATTTCAACGGCGCGCTGGAGCAGCGCGGTTTCGACCCCGATCGCGCCAAATTTCATCTCAAAGAGGCCGGGCTCGCGGAATTTTCTCTGGACCTCTATACTTCGGATGCAGCCTTGCCAGAAGCGGTCAGCCTGTCTGAAGTCTATCAGAGTAAGACCGTTGCCGCCGGCATTAATCTCAATGTAATTCGGCGTCCTGCGGATGGCTATTGGTCCGACACCTGGATGAAGAAGCCCTTCGCAGTTTCGAGCTGGCTTAATCGCCCCATCGATCAGACCTTTTCCTTGATTTACGGCACTGGTTCGGCGTGGAACGAAAGCTACTGGTCAAACGATCGGTTTGATAAGCTTCTGGCCGAGGGCAAGGCCACCCTCGATTTCGACAAGCGCAGAGAAATCTACGGTGAGCTGCAAAGAATCCTGCATGATGAAGGCCCCAGCGTGATCCCGATCTTCGCAGATTTTCTCGATGCCAAGTCCACTCGGGTCAAGGGTTTTGAGCCAAGCGGAGTGTCGGATCTGTCCGGCGACCGGATCATCGAGCGTGTCTGGATCGAAGAATAAAGACGGATGCCAACAGTGGCTGGTTACATTCCCAGCCACCGGCGCTAGCGGAGATCTCAAATGTCATTGTCAGCAGTGTGGACCGACGTCGATCTGGAGGCCCCAGGTCGACAGGTCGGGTTCATTCGGGTCGAGCACTCGGTGCATCGTTCAGCATATGGGACAATTCCGATCCCATTCGCAGTTTTTGCCAACGGTCAGGGGCCAACTCTTCTCCTGATGGCGGGTTCGCACGGTGACGAGTATGAGGGACAACTCGCCTTGACCCGCCTTATTCGCGAAATCGATGTGGGTCGGATTCACGGCCGGATCCTGGTGTTGCCGGCCGCCAATCGACCCGCTGTGGCAGCAGGGCAGCGCACCTCGCCGCTGGATGACGGAAACCTAAATCGATCTTTTGGCGACAGTTACACCGATACCCCAACCGGCTGTATCGCGGCCTTCATCGCTGAGGAGTTGTTCAGCCACTGCGATGCGATTCTAGACCTGCACTCCGGGGGCAGTTCCCTGGATCATCTGTCGTGCTCTTATGCAGACCTCGGCGCTGAGAAGGTGATGGCGCAAAGAACATTTGCGGCCCTTGAGGCTATGAACGCACCGTTTTCCTGGGCACAGCCGGGTTGTCCGAGCGGACCCGTGGCTGGTCGAGCGGCACTCCGCAAGGGTGCGATTCACCTCTCCGGGGAGTTCGGCGGTGGCGGGCGGCTCAACCATGACGCCTTCGAAGTGGCTGAGCGCTGTATTTACCGTGTGCTCGACCATTTTGGTATCCTAGCGATGGAGGAGAAATGGCGGGTCGAAACCCCGACACGTTTCGTATTCAACATTCAGGACCATTTCGTTTACGCGCCGCAGGCTGGAGTGCTCGAGTCCCTTGTCAAGCTAGGCGACACGGTTGAAGCAGGTCAGCTGGCCGGCTACTTGCACCGGCCGGAAAGCCCTTGGGAAGCACCTTTGGAATTGCGATTCAGGACCGATGGTATCGTTTCTGTCATTCGCACAATGGGGCGTAGTCGGGAGGGCGATTGTCTGTTCCAGCTTCTGAGCGAGACGGAACGCGAAGAAATCCTAGCGGCGATGGAAAATCTGGCGTGAGTGATTTTCGTTCGGACAACACATGCCCGCCGGCTCCCGCCGTTCTCGCCCGGTTGCAGCACGCCCTGGCTGCTGGTGGTTCGGCCTACGCAGAGGACGAAATCACTTCAGCGACCCGCGCCAGTCTCAGCCAGATTTTTGAACACGAGGTTGATTTCTTCCCGATTTTTACGGGAACGGCGGCCAACGCCCTGGCCATTGCTCAGCTATCGGACCGATTTGGTGAGGTGATCTGCCACCGCAATTCGCATATCTTTCTCGATGAATGCGGTGCGGTCGAGTTTCATTCTCAAGCGCGGCTTCGGCCAATTGAGGGTCGCCACGGCAAAATACTGCCAGAGAGCCTGCCTCCGTTGATGGACAGCGGAGATCCGCATCGCGGCAAACCAGCCATCCTTTCCCTGAGCCAATGCACCGAGACAGGGTTGGTCTATCGCCCTGACGAAATCGCTTATCTTGCGGGAAAGGCCAAGCTGGCGGGATTGCGTGTGCATATGGATGGCACTCGATTTGCAAACGCAGTGGCGTTCACCGGAGCGTCTCCAGCAGATTTGACTTGGCGAGCCGGGGTCGACGTGCTGTGTCTTGGCGCGACCAAAGGAGGAGCGATCGGGGCAGAGGCCGTGATTTTCTTCTGCCCCGACGATGCCCGAGAATTTCGACGGATGATGAAACGAGCCGGCCATCTCGGGGCCCGGATGTGGTTCCTTTCAGCGCAAATCCAAGCTTGGCTCGACGGTGAGTATTGGTTGCGCGCGGCAGGTCACAGCAACACCATGGCCGCAATGCTTGACCAGGCGCTGCGGGCGAGCGGTATTCAGCCACACTATCCGGTCGAGGGTAATATGGTTTTCGTCGAGATGAGCTCCGAACAAAGCCAGATGCTGGCTGGTAAGGGCTTTCTCCATTATTTCATGGAACAACCAGATGGGCACCTGGTCGCCCGTCTGGTGACATCACACGACACCCAGCCGGCAGAAATCAAGGCGCTTGCCCTTGCTATCGAAGAGTGTCTCGCAGCTTCGTTCACGACAGCGGGGAAGCAAACAGGCCGTGTCGGCAGCGTGAGCCTGGCGAATGTCCCCGACGTCTAATTACGCCGCAAGAGCTCCATCTTGCATCACTGGGTTTGCCTGGGCGCGCGAGACCGCGGTTCCGTTGCCTGGCTCTAAATTGAGCATGGCAGCAAACCCGATGCGGTTCACCGACCGCTCGCCGAGGCCTGGCGGCCACAATTCACGAAGGCAAAACCGCAATCGGAATTTGCCGACCGGTCATTGGCCGACGATGCTTCGGTTGGTGGAATTTTCGCATGCTCACTGCGGGTTTGCCGCGGAACGCTTCAAAACAGCCATGCCGACGCGGCATTCGGCGTCGCCCTTGCTGCCTTCGATTTTGCTCGTACCAAGCTCGGAGATCGAGCCGATCGGCGCCGCGTCCGGTTGGAACCACCTCAATCGCGCGCCAGGCGGATCGCCGCCGGCGTATAGTGTTTCTCCAACACCTGCTCGATATCCGCGGCAGAGCCATTGCGCAGAAAATCAACCAATGTCCTGTGAAGCTCGACCTCGCCGGCTCGGTCGGCAACATTGGCCCAGTCGCGTAGAAAGACGATCATTGTATGCTGGGATAGACCCTCCCAGATGCCGCGGGCGAGCTGGTTGCCCGAATGTCGAACGATGGCACTGTGGAATTCGAGGTCAATCGTGCTGAGAGCAAGCGGATCGCCGGATCCTGCAAGCTCGCCCATCCGGGCGACGATCTGGTCGAGTTCGCGGATCAGTGGTGCGCGATCGAAATCGTTCTTCATGATGTGCCGAAAGATGATGCATTCGACGGCGTATCTCAGTTCGTAAAGCTCAGCGATACGCTCGTCATTGTAGTCGGAAACCCGCACGCCGCGCTGGCCGCCTTCGACGAGCACACCGCGCAAATGTAGCTTCTGGATCGCCTCGCGTGCCGGCACGCGGCTGACGTTGAGGGTCGAGGCAAGCTCGGCCTCGGTGATGCGCTCGCCGGGGCTCTTCTCACCTATCGCAATTGCTAGGACGATGCGTTCCTCGACCTCGTCGGCGGTGGTTTTGGGCCGTTGGATGGCTGAGAGTGCTGACACGCGGCCGTCGCCGGGTGTGAGTTGCGAATGACCCATATCGCTCTCTCCGGTGTTTCTTGTTTTCATAGACGATTTATCCTGCCGATGCCGGGTTGACGGAGCGGAGAAATGACCGCGTGCGCGCCATGGCTGGTGCGGTGAAGAACTGCTCCGGTGGTGCATCCTCGACGATCTGACCCTGATCCATGAAGATGACCCTGTCCGCAACCTGTCGCGCGAAACCCATTTCGTGCGTAACAACGATCATGGTCATGCCGTCCGCCGCAAGGCTACGCATGACTTCCAATACTTCTCCGACCAACTCAGGATCAAGAGCACTGGTCGGTTCATCGAATAGCATGGCTTTGGGCCCCATGGCCAAGGCCCGGGCTATTGCGACACGCTGCTTCTGGCCACCCGACAACTCTTCAGGATAGGCATCGACCTTGTCCGCAAGTCCGACGCGTTGGAGCAGAGACACGGCGCGCTTCTCCGCCTCCGCGCGGGGAACGCGGCAGACCGTGATCGGGGCTTCCGTGATGTTGCGCATCACGGTGAGATGCGGGAACAGGTTGAAATCCTGGAATACCATGCCCAAATCGCGGCGTGTGGCATCGATCTCGGCACGTGGGCGCGGGAACATTCGGCCGTTGACAATGTCGCGATAGGCGGGAACGCCGGCGAGCATGATGGTGCCGGCTTCAGGCTCTTCCAGATAGTTGATACAACGCAGCAGCGTGGACTTTCCCGACCCCGAAGGGCCGATGATGCAGACAACGTCGCCCCGGGCCACTGAGAGCGAAACACCCTTTAGAACGTTCAACGCGCCGTAGGATTTCTCTATGCCGATCAGCTCGATCATGCGGCCTTGCCTTTCGTATAGCAGCGCTTTCTTGCATAGCCGCTGCTTGTCCGTTTTTCCAGCCAGCGTACAAAGATAGCGGCGGGATAGCCTACGCTGAAGTACATGATCATGCAGACGGTATAGATGGTGAAATACTGGTAGGTGCGGGCCGCGATGATCTGCCCGGAAAACAGCAGTTCCTGGACAGTGACGACGGAAGCCAGCGCCGTATCCTTGAAAAGGGAGATGAAGTAGTTGCCGAGTGCCGGCGTTACGGTCCGCACTGCCTGCGGCAGGATGATGCGGATGAAGGCTCGGCTCCGCGACATACCGAGCGCTGAGGCGGCCTGCCATTGCCCTTTCGGCACGGACAGGATGCCGGCCCTATAGACCTCGCTTAGGTAGGCTGTGTAGTGCAGCGTCAGCGCCAGGATCGCCGCGACCATACCGTTGAGCCGGATGCCCACACTCGGCAGGACGAAGTAGATGTAAACCAGTTGCAGCACGAGCGGCGTTCCCCGCAGCACCTCGACATAGATGCCACTCACCAGTCGGATCAGGAATGAGTTGGACATCCGTGCCAGCGCGACGGGCACTGCAAGAACCAGGCTCATCGTGATGACGGCCAGCGTCATCGCGATTGTTATCCCGAAGCCGCGCAGCAGCACGTCATAGTACTGGGTAACAACCGAGAAGTTCAGTAGTTCCATCGGGGTGGTCTCCTCTGGCACAAGGAGATGGAGGCGCGGGGTCTTCCCGACACCTCCATCCCTTGTGAAAAGATCAGTTTGAGACCGGGAAATAGAACAGGTTGCGGTCGCTCAGACCGTTCTGGCGCAGGACGGCCGAAACCTTGCCGTTGCCGCGCACCTCAGCCAACGCATGAGATATGGCCGTCCGCAGAGAGCAGTCGTCCTTGCGCATGCCGTAGCGGGCGTATCCATAGCCATAGGTAAAGATCAAATCGTCCGGGATTGCCACTCCGGCTACCATCTCGATACCCGCTCCCTGGTTCTCATTGATGAAAGTGGCGACTTTCACATCATCTTCCAAGATGACGTCGACGCGGCCCTGCGAGAGGCTCATGAACTGGTCGGCGTCGGTCTGGAACGGCACGACCTCGACGCCCATCGAGCGCAGGTATTCATCTGCAGCCGACCCGGCGATGGCGCCCACCTTGTGCGACTTCAAATCTTCGAAGCTTTGGATGCTCGAGGGGTTCCCTGCCAGAACCGTGATCGCGGGGCCGTACCACCAACCGGGACCTGTGAAGCTGATGACCTCGAGCCGGTCGGGCGTGACATGAATGTTAGCCGCGATCATGTCGATGCGCTTCGACAGGAGCGCCGGCGTCAATGAGCTAAATGGCGCAACTTCATAGCTGATCTTGGTGACGCCCAGCCATTGCAATGCTGACTCGACGATCTCCACGTCGATCCCTCCAGCCTTTCCATTCGCCGGATCGATCGAGGTGTAGGGCGGGCTTGGGCTGATGCCCAGCACGACGCCATCGGACAGGGCCTTTTTCAGCGAACCATCGCCCTCGCAGGCCGCGAAATCCGGCTTGAACTCGAAACGAAATTCCCGACCTGCTTCTTCTGCTCTGATCTGCGAGGAGGCAAATGTCGTCGCGACGAGGGCGCAGGCGGCCAGCATAGAGGACAATTTCATGAATGCACCTTTTCTGTTGGAGTTATGTCAATCTTCGGTTCAGAACAAAGTTTGCATATGGTATACCGTATGTCAAATACTTCAGTGTCTGTAGAAGCACTTGGCAATCATTAGATGGTGATACCCCCATCGACATTGATCGCCTGGCCGGTGATAAAGGATCCATCCTCTGACGCCAGAAAGGCGCAAAGGCCGGCGATCTCCTGCGGTGTGCCGAGCCGGCCCAGCGGCTGGCGGCTGACGAACGAGTTGTAGGCGACCTCACGGGAGCCCGTACTCCGGGCAAGCTCGTCGATTCTGACTTCGAGCGAAGGTGATGCCACGGTTCCGGGGCAGACGCAGTTGGCGCGAATCCGTTTGGTGACATAGTCCGCAGCAACGGATTTGGTCAGGGCGATGACCCCACCCTTGGCGGCGCCGTACGCGGCGCGGCGGGGCATGCCCTTGATCGAGGACACCACAGAACCGATGGTGGTGATCGAACCGCCAAAGGTCGTCATCTTGGGGACGGCGGCACGCAGCACGAGGTATGCGCTGTCGAGCGTGATCTCCATGGACCGGCGCCAGTCTTCCGGCTCGCATTCCTCGATCGTGCCCTGATGCACGTAGCCCACGGCATGGATCAATATGTCGATCCGGGAAAATTTCGCGAAATAGGCATCTACGGCTTCGGCGCAGGTCCCATCCAATGTATCGATGTGCGCACAGGCTAGTGTCGTAAGGAGCGACGGGTTGAGGTCGCTTGCATGAACCTCTGCGCCCTCTGCGGCTAACCGCTCCGCCACTGCGCGCCCTATGCCCTGGCCAGCTGCGGTAACCACCGCGATCTTGCCTTCCAGACGTTGTGTGCTTGCCATTGCCGCTCAGCCCTTCGCGTTGAGCGGCGTCACGATCTGACGCTGCTCGCCCAGTCCCTGGATGCCAAGTGTCACGATATCGCCAGGCGACAGGTAACGCGGCGGCTTCATGCCGAGACCGACCCCGGGCGGCGTGCCGGTGCAGATCAGATCGCCCGGCTGGAGCGCGCAGAATTCGCTCATGTAGGAAACGATCGTCGGTACGTTGAAGATCATTTTCGAAGTCGAACCGGTTTGCATCCGCTCGCCGTTCACATCGAGCCACATCGCAAGATTGTCAGCCGGGCCGAGCTCGTCAGTCGTGGTGAGAATGGGACCAGTAGGGCAGAAATTCGGGAAGCTCTTTCCCTTCACCCATTGGCCGCCGCGCTCGATTTGCCATGCACGTTCCGAAACGTCGTTGACCAGAACATAGCCCAGGACGTGGTCGAGCGCGTCTTCTCTGGCAATGTCCAGCCCGCCCTTGCCGATCACCACGCCAAGCTCGACCTCCCAGTCGAGCTTGGTCATCCGGTCCGACCACAGGATCGGATCGTCAGGGCTGCAATAGGTGGAAGATGCCTTGCTGAATAGAATCGGTTCATCCGGGATCGGCATGCCTGATTCTGCTGCATGGTCGGAGTAGTTCAGCCCGATGCACCAGATGTTGCGGGGCGCCGAAAGCGGTGCCAACACTTTCGCCGCAGTTCGATCGACCTCCGGCAACGCCGACAGGTTCGCTGCGGCGAGGGTTGGCGCCAGCGACATTGCCGTTTCCGGGCCGAAATCGCTGACCAGTGACGAGACGTCGCGCGCATGTCCCCGATCATCCAGAACGCAGGGAACGATGCGTCCGCCAAGTTCGAGCCGAAGTAGTTTCATGTGATCGCCTTTCTTTGGATTTCAAGGGCTTTTGTTTATGAGCTCGACCTGCGGCTTGGCCTGCCTTTGGCGCAACGCATCGCTCGCCGGCGCATCCCTGACAGTCAGTACGTTGCGCGCCCGCCGGACAGGTCGAAGACGGCGCCGGTCGTGAACGAGTTCTCTTCCGAGACCAGCCAGGCGACCATGGACGCCACTTCCTCGACCTCCAGGAAGCGTCCGCGCGGGATTTTGGAGAGCATGTAGTCGATGTGGGTCTGCGTCATCTGGTCGAATATCGGCGTGCGCGCCGCGGCAGGGGTGATGCAGTTCACCGCGATGTTCTGTCCCGCAAGTTCCTTTCCCAGCGACTTGGTCAGCGCGATGACGCCGGCCTTCGCGGCAGAATAGGCGGCAGCGTTGGGATTTCCCTCCTTACCGGCAATGGAGGCAATGTTGACGATCCTGCCGTACCCGCGCGCCTCCATTCCCTTTGTGACGGCCTTGTTTACGTTGAAGGTGCCGTTGAGGTTAATGTCGATTACCCGTTTCCAGTCGACGTCTGGATAGTCCGAAAGCCGATGGTTGGGGCCGGCGATGCCGGCGGAGTTGACGAGGATGTCGACCGGACCGAGGGCCACTTCGACGTCTGCCAGCGTGGCGGCGACGAATGAGGCATCCGCGATGTCCACCGTGAAGGCTTGCGCTTCTGCCATGGTGTTCGCTGCCCTGACGGCGGTCTCGGCGTTCATGTCCCAGATCGCCACCTTCGCGCCGGAGGACGCGCATCTTTGCGCGACCGCCAGTCCGATACCCTGACCGCCTCCGGTCACCACCGCTACGCGGCCTTCAAGATCGATACGATTCATTTCTTTTCCTCTTGCTGGGGGCAGGGCGAAGCGAACAGGGTCCTGCCCTGCACGCGGATCTCGACCTCGACGCGATATTTTTCGAGCGCATCCGGGTTGATCTCGATTCCCAGGCCAGGGGCGTCGGGCACATGAATCAGGCCCTCGGCATCCGGCGTGATGCGGTTCAGCGTAAGCTCACGCGCAAGGGAACGCAGTTCTGTTGGATATTCGCAGATCCTGTGCTCCTTGAGCCCGGCATAGGGTTGCAGCGAGGCAGAGAGCGCGAGGTTGGAGGTGAAGGTGTGGTTGACATAGGTCACGCCACTTGCCGCCGCATGATCGGCCACCGCCTTGGCTGGCCCGAGCCCACCGATGCGGCCGCAGTCGATCTGGATGTACCTCACTCCACCGAAGTCTATGAGATGCTTTGCCATCTGGCTCGTGTGCGCGGCCTCGCCGCCGGCGATGCCCACCTTGTCCGTTTTTTGCGATAGCGCCTTGTAGGCGTTGAGCGCATCCCCTCTGAAAGGTTCCTCGAACCATGTGACCTCGAAGCGCTCCATGGCCTTAAGCCGCGCGGCGGCGGCCGCGACGTCCTCGCCGAACACCTGGCCCGCGTCGACCAACAACACTCCGTCCGCGCCCAATCCGGCGCGGGCAGCCTCCAGTTGAGCGATGTCGCCTTCAAGCGAGGCTCCGAAGGGAGCCCAGCCGAATTTCGCTGCCCGGAAGCCTTGGGCACGGATCGCGCGCGCGCGGTTCAGGGTTTCCTCGGGGGTGTCGCCGAAGAGCACCGAGGCATAGGGCAGCTTGGGCCATGCCTTCTGGTAGCCCAGAAGCTTCCAGGCCGGTTCCCCCCGAGCCTTGCCCAGCAGGTCCCATAGCGCCATCTCGATCCCCGACCAAGTGTGGGCCGCCTGCAGGAGATCCATCGAGTTGTAGGCGACATCGGCAGCCATGGCGCGGATATCGTCGGGCGAGGTCAGGCCGCGCCCCAGCACGGAGGCTGACACCGGGCGGCAGGCGCCATGCGACATGGGCGTCACAAACGCGGCGATCGAGACGAGCGGCGAGGCTTCGCACTCACCCCAGCCGATCAGCCCTCCGGCGGTCACACGCACCACCAGGGCGTCCTGGCTGCCATCGGCCGCGGTCGTCACCTCCGGCATGGAAAGGTAAAAGAAGTCCACGGATTCAATTTTCATCGCCGAAAGTCTCCAAGGCATTGTGGATGACGCTCAGGGTGAAACCGCCTGAAAGGGTTTCACCGGGCGCAAGTACATGGGCGCCGCTGCGAGCCGGGTCGTCGCCGAGCCGGTCAAAGCCGCAGGGAGGGCAGGTCTGGGGTTCCAGACAAAAGGTTTCCGGGTCCTCCGCCGGGCTGTAGACCATCAGTCGCCCGAAAACCGGATCGGCCTGCATCACGACGCCGATACCGATCGCGGGCCAGTCGATGCGTGCAATGCCGGACCAGCCTTCATAACAGTCATTGAGCGCACGGCGCGGGAAGGCACGCGTGGTCGAATGGTCGGCTTCGGCCGGCAGCGGATCGAGTGCCAAGGTTTCGCCTTCCGCGGTCAGCCGCCAGAAGCCAGAGGCTTCGAAGCCGACACGTGCGATACCGTGACGGGGGAACCACGGATGCAGGCCGAGGCTGAAGGGCATGGCGTGCTCACCACGATTGGTGATGTTGATGCACACACGCAGACCTTGCTCACCAAGCTCGAAGTGCTGTTCCGCCCGATAGCGCCAAATACCGTCGTCGGTCTCCAGAGACAGAGTTGCGGATTTCCTGTCACTGCGTTCGACCCGCCACGGAAGACGCCAGCCGGAACCGTGAAAGTTCAGCCGGCTGCCGACGATGTTCGGCGCGACCTCGAACTGTCGTCCTTGAAAATCAAAACGGTTGTCGCGCAGGCAGTTCGCGAACGGCAGCATTGGGAACATTGCGGCATGCAACGCATCCGTGGCACCCTCGGGAAGGGGGCGCAGAAGCGAAAAGCGCTCCTTGCCGCACGAGAACTGAAGTCCCGCGACGGCACCGCCACTTTCCGGTGCAAGCTGGAGTGTCAACGCCCCGTGTGTGAGGTCGAGCCGTTTCATGTATCCGCCAGCAGTGCGACGGTTTCCATGTCGGCCGAGATGTCTGCCAGGCTGTCGAGCTTCAGCTTCAGCCCGAGGCCGGGCGTCTGGGGAATGTCGAGCATGCCCTCGGCATCAAGCGCCCACGGTGTCTGGACAATGTCGTCGATGTAGGGCGAGCCGCCGATGAACTCGACCAGATCCGTGTCGGGGAAGGCCGCGGCAAGCTGCAGGTCGGCGGCGAGGCCCACGGCCGTGTTCCATCCATGTCCGATGTATTTGATGCCGAAGGCATTGGCCATCTGGGCGATGCGCACCTGCTCGGTGATGCCGCCAACCTTGGTCACGTCCGGTTGGACGATGTCGAGCGCGCGCGCCTCGAACCATGGCAGGTAGGACTGGCGCCGCGTCAGGCATTCGCCGGTCGCGATCGGTACGGGGCTTTGGAGCCTGAGCTGGCGGAAGTCATCCAGCGCGTCGGGATGCAGAGCCTCCTCGAACCAGGCCACGTCGTAGTCATGGAGCATGCGGGCGGTGTTCAGCGCCCATTTCAGGCCGTTCGGCCAATAGGCATCGCTGGCGCCGGCATCGACCATCAGCCGGCAGTCGGCGCCGGCGCCTTCGCGCGCCGCGCGCACGATGTCCTCGTCCAGGCGGGCATTGTCGCGCCGTCCGAATGGGCCCCAGCCGATCTTGATGGCCTTGAAGCCCTGCGCACGGAAGAAGGCCGTGCGCTCGCGCATGAGATCGGGTTCTTCCATTAGGATCGATGCGTAGGCGCGCACCTTGGTGCGGTAGTTGCCGCCCAGCAGCCGTGCGATTGGCTGGCCGCAGATTTTGCCGAATATATCCCAGAGCGCGATGTCCACGCCTGAGACAACGTGGGTCAATGTTCCGCCTCTGCCCATCCAGAAGGTGTTCTGATGTAGCTTTTCGCTCACACGCATCGGTTCGTTGGCGTTTTCGCCCATGAGCAGTGGGCGCAGGACATCGAGCCCCGCCTTGACCAGCCGCGTGTCGGTGAAGACGGACCCGATCCCGGTCACACCGTTGTCGGTCTGGACGACGATCAGGCTATGGATGGAATCCTCGGGCTTGATCTCGTTCGACCATCCGCCCTTTGGTGATTTTCCGAAGAGGCCAAGGGCCTCGACTCTGGTGATTTTCATGCTTACCTCGGCAGGTCAGAAAGTTGCGGAAATACCGCCATCGACCAGCAGGATCTGCCCGGTCACATAGCTGCAATCGTCGCCGCAGAAGAACATGGCCGCGCGGGCGATCTCTTCCGGCGGTGCGGGGCGGCGCAGGGGTATGCGCCCATATTTGATGTAGACATCCCTGAACCAGTCGGCCTCGTGCTCGTGGCCGCTGCCGTCAGGCAGGATTGCCATGCGAGTGTCTACGAAGCCGGGGCAGACGCAGTTGACCAGTACCCCCTTCGGCGCAAGGTCGACCGCGAGCGCGCGGGTCATGTTGACCACACCGCCCTTGGCAATGGCGTAGGCGAGGCTGTCGGTGGTGCCGCGGATACCGAGGATCGAGGCAATGTTCACGATCCGCGCATGCGGCGAGGCCGCCAACAGCGGCAGCATGGCCTTTGTTACCCAGAGAGCCGCATTCTGATTGATTTCCTGCACCTCCGCATAGCGGTTGCGCGTCAGTGCATCGAGGGGCGTGGCGTCGAGGATTGCCGCATTGTTGACAAGGATGTCGAGGCCGCCAAGACGGGCCTGCGCAGTGCGGGCCATTTCGGCAAGTTCCGCCTCGGCGGTGACGTCACCGCGGAAAGCATGAACCCTTGCTCCGCCCCTCGACAGACTGTCGGTCGTGGCGTCGAGTTCCGCGCCGTCGATGTCGGCCAACAGCACTGCGGCACCCCGCCGTGCAAGTTCAGCGGCGATGGCCGCTCCTATCCCGCGGGCTGCACCGGTAACCAGGGCACGCCGATTGGCGAGTGGGCGAAGATCTTCGGTCATTTTGCATTCCGATTGTTCAAATGGGGGTGTCAGTCACCCGATTGCGGTCGGGAATGGCGGCGAGAAGGGCTCGGGTGTAATTGTGGGACGGCGCATCAAAAACCTGTTCGGTCGTCCCTTGCTCGACCACCTCGCCCAGATGCATGACGAGCACACGTTCACAGAGATATCGGATCACCCGCAGATCGTGGGAGATGAAGATCAGCGACAGACCGAGCTTCTTTTGCAACTCGACCAGCAGTGCCAGCACCTGGGCCTGGACCGACACGTCGAGCCCGGAGACGATTTCGTCGCAGATCAGCACCTGCGGCTCCAGCATCAGCGCCCGCGCCAGATTGACTCGCTGGCGCTGGCCGCCGGAAAGCTGGGCTGGCAGGCGGCCCGCAATGTCAGGGTGCAGACCGACCATCTCCAGCATCTGCGCGACCCGTTGCTGGCGTTCGGATGTCGGGCAGATCCCGTGGATCGCCAGAGGTTCGGCCAGTGCCTTGCCGATCCGCATCGTCGGGCAGAGTGCCGTGAACGGGTCCTGGAACACATATTGCACCTGGCGGCGTAGCGCGCGCCAGTCAGCTTGCCTCCGTACCGGCGTGCCACGGAAGGCAATCTCGCCGGAACTTGCGGACTCGATGCCGATCATGATCCGCGACAGCGTGGTCTTGCCGCTGCCGCTCTCGCCAACGATGCCGAGGATCTCGCCCTCTGACAGGCTGGCACTGACCTGTCGCAGGGCATGGTGATGGTGGATCTTGCCTTCGCGGCGGCCGATAAAAACCTTGTCGATTGCGGAGGCTTCAAGAACGGGAGCGGTCATGGCAGTCCAGCCCTTCCTTCCAGTGCGAAGCGATTGCAGGCAACGCGGTGTCCCGGCCCGGCTTCCGTCCATTCCGCGCGCCTGATCTCGCAAACCCCTGCAACCGACACAGGGCAACGATCGCGGAAGGGCGCTCCAGTGCCGATCGTGCCCGGCTTCGGCGTCTGTCCCGGTATCGGGCGCAACGGATTGTCGCGGCTCGAATGCAGCGTGGGCGCGGAACGCAGGAGGCCGCGGGTATAGGGATGACAGGGGTCTCGCAGCACATCGACGACCGCCCCGGTCTCAACCGGCTGACTCGCATACATGACCATCAGGCGGCCACCGACCTCGGCGGCAAGGTCGAGATCATGGGTCACGAAGATCAGCCCCATGCCGAGTTCTTTCCGCAGCCGCTTCAGAAGCGTGACGATCTGGGCCTGGATGGAAACGTCGAGGTTGGTCGTCGCCTCGTCGGCAATGATGAGTTTCGGTCCGGCCGAGAGCGCGAGCGCGATGGCGACCCGCTGGCGCATGCCGCCGGACAGTTCGGAGGGATAGCTTGCCAGCCGGTGCTCGGGCTCAGGCAGGCCGGCCAGCCCCATCACCTCAATGGCGCGGGCCCGTGCCTCCTCCCGGCTGCACTGCCGATGCGCCAGGACCGCGTCGATGATCTGACGCCCGACGCTCAGCAGCGGGTTGAGGGCCGCCGTCGGGTCCTGGAAGATCATGGCGATCTCGCCGCCGCGCACCTGCCGCCATTCGCGTTCGTCGAGGCCCTTTAGGCTTCGGCCCTGCCACTCCAGCCGATCGGCGCCGACTTTTGCCGAATCCGGCTGGATGTTCATCAACGCTCGGCACAGCATCGACTTGCCGGATCCGGATTCTCCGGCGATGACGAGGCTTTCGCCAGGCGCCAGCCGGAAGCTGACGCCATCGACGGCGCGGAACGGCCCGTTGCGGCCCGGAAAGGTCACGGTCAGGTTCTCGACCTCGAGCAGTGGGGTGCCGGTCATGCGTCGGACTCCTTTGCGCGCAGTTTTTCGGTCCTTGATTCAAGCCCGTCGCCGATCAGCACGAGGCTGAGCGATGTCAGCATGATGGCAAGGCCGGGCAGCGTGGTCAGCCACCAGGAGGTGGTGATGTAATCCTTGCCTTCGAGCATGATGCCGCCCCAGCTCGCGGTCGGCGGCTGGATGCCCATGCCGAGGAAGGAGAGCGTTGCCTCGAAGACGATCATCGCGGCAGTCTGCATCGCAGCCAGGACCATCAGGCTGGGCAGGACGCTTGGAAAAACGTGGAAGCACGCGATGCGAAGCCGCGAAGCGCCGATGACCTCTGCCGCTTTGACGTAGTCCTTGGAACGCTCCTGAAGCGCGATCGCGCGCACGACCCGCGCCACGCCCGCCCAGCCCGCGAGCACCATGAGCAGGATCAGGACCGGTACCGAGGGCTTGACCGCGCTGGTGATGGCGATGGCGAGAAGCACGTAGGGAAAGGCGAGCTGGATATCGATCATGCGATCGACCGCTGCGCGCAACAGTTGGGGGCCGAAAGCGCGCATCATACCCAGAACCGTGCCTAGGAACAGCGAACCAATCATGCCCGCGCCAGCGACCATCAGCGAAACACGCCCGCCGAACAGCACGCGCGCCAGCAGATCACGCCCGATGGGGTCGGTGCCGAAGATGTGGTCGGCAGACGGCGGCTTGCGCACGGCAAGCAAGTTCACTGCATTCGGGTCGGCCGCTGTCAGAATTGGAGCCGCCGTCACGGCTGCGCCGATTGCCGCAAGCAACAACAGCCCGGCAGCCAGCGCCGGGGTCAGCTCGAGCCGGGCGAGAACCCCGCGCCGCGCCTTCGGACTCCCGGAATCAAGGCCGGCATAAAGGCTTGTCGAGGTCATTTTCCGAACCCCGGCAGCAGTGCCCAGGAACCGGTTCGAGGGTAGGTGCGCACCTCGCGGAAACCTTCGGCATAACGGACGCCGGCGGCATGGCCGCGCGAGCGTGCCTGATCGATCATCATGTCGGTGATCGAGGTGTCCTCGCCATAGACCGCACGCATCCAGCTATCCTGGCTTTCGTGGCAGAGGAGCATCCGCTTCTTCAGCTCGAAGACCGGGGAAATGTCTACATAGGCCTCGGGCTGGAAATCGACGCTGCCGACGGTGTCCATGTAGAACATGTGCGGGATCTTGCCGATGGCGGGCAGGCTGGTTTCGACCAACCGCACCGAGGCGGGGATGCGTGCGTCTTCGGCCACCTGGCCCGCGATCCTGTGGTCGGGGTGATAGTCGTTCAGCGAGTGGATGAACATGACATCCGGATCGGCCTGTCGAATGACGTCGATGAAACGCTCGCGCGTGGGGCGCTCGTTCATCAGCCATTCGTCGTCGAAATTCATCCAGATCAGTTCGGCGCCGATAAGGTCACAGGAAGCCTGCTGCTCCTTGCGCCGCACCGCCGCGATCTCTTCACGTGACAAGGTGGGCGAACCGACATTGCCGTTGGTGGCCACGGCCATGACGACCCTGTGGCCCGCCTGGGCATAGAGCGCGAGGGTGCCGGCGCACAGGCATTCGATATCGTCGGGATGGGCTCCGATGGCGAGGATGTTCATAGCTTCTCCATGCGAATGCGGGGATCGACGGCCGCATAGGCGAGGTCGATCAGCAGATTGACGATGACGAAGAGACTTGCCGTGATGATGGTGATGCCTTGGATCAGCGGGTAGTCGCGAGCCTTCATCGCCACGAGAGCGAGTTCACCGATGCCTGGAAAGGCGAAGATCACTTCCGCGACAATGACGCCGCCTAATAGATAACCCACGTCGACGCCGATCACGGTCAGCAACGGCAGGCAGGCGTTCTTCAGGGCGTAGACGAAGGTTATGCGATGCGGCGAGAGGCCGAAGGCATGCGCGGTGCGGATATATTCCTCGCCGAGCACGCCGCGCATGGAGCTGCGCAGCACGCGAAGTTGCGTGGGCAGTATGGAAAGCGCCACCGCGATCGCCGGGAGGATCAGGCTGGAAAGGCCATTGTAGCCTCCGGCCGGCAGCCATCCGAAATTGACAGCGAATAGCATCACCATCAGCGCCCCGGTCCAGAATACCGGAGCCGACTGGCCGAGCGTGGCCAGAACCGTGCTCAAAACTGTCCAGACCGATCGGGGACGAGTAGCGGCCATCGCGCCCAGGAAAACAGCCAGAACCAGCGATATCGCAAGGGAAACGCCCGCAAGCGCCAGAGTCTTCGGAAGGGCAACAGCAATCAGCTCGCTCACCGGTGCCTGGAAGCGAAACGACATGCCAAGATCGCCGCGCAGCGCGCTTGAGATGAAGGAGCCTAGTTGTTCAACGATAGGCCTGTCGATGCCGAAATCACGTCGATACTGCTCGATTACGTCGGGCCGCGCGAACACCGGCGCACGGATGCGCGCCGGGTCTCCAGCTGAAAGACGCAGGACCACGAACACGGCGACGGTGATGGCCGACACGACCACCAGGGCCTGAATGATCCGTTGCAGGATGTAGAACTTCATGGAAACCTCGTGGGCGGAAGGGCGTGCCTGTCACACGCCCCCCCGCGCAAACGATCAGGTGCGTGTTGCACGCGGGACAAGGTTCTCGCCAACCAGCGGCGCGCGGACATAGTCCGTCACCCGCTTGTTGACGATCGAGTACCAGATCTCGTCGGTCAGGAAGAAGGTGATCTGGTTCTCCCAAAGATACTGCGCAGCCGCCTTCACCGCCTCGGCCCGGCTTTCCGCCGGCGCCGCGCGCTGGGCCGCATGCAGCTTCTCGTAAGTCTCGTCCTTGAGATGGAACACCGCCTCGCCGGCGGCGCCGATGTAGGTGCCCAACACGAAATCCGGGTCGTTATTGAACACCGCCAGCGTGTCGAGCGTCATGTCGTAGGTGTTGTAGGACGAACGGTAGGCGCCTACTTCCAAGCGTTCCAGCTCCACTGTGATGCCCACCTGCTGCAGCGAGGCGGCAATGATCTGATCAATTTCAAGCTGGTTGGGCACGAGCGTGGTCGTGGCCATGCGCAGCGTCACGCCGTCAGGATAGGAGGACTGCGCGATCAACTCGCGCGCCTTCTCGGGGTTGTGTTCAAACTTCGGCTCCAGAGGTTCGTAGAAGGCTGACGTGGTTGGCAGAGCCGAATAGTTGACCGGATTAAGGCCACGCATTACCGAGGCGGCAATCGCCTCACGGTCGACTGCATAGGCAACCGCCTGGCGCAGCTTCACGTCCCCAAGCGGGCCGTTGTGCTGCATGAGACCGACGATCTGCGAGGGCGGCGATTGATTGTTCACGTTGAAATCCGCATTGCCCTCGACGCGCGATAGAAACTCGGCGTTCACGCGGGTGAGGATGTCGACCTGGCCGGTCAGCAAGGCGTTGATGCGGGCCTCGGCATCCTCGATGTAACGGAAGACGACAGACTTGATCTTAGGGGTGCCGCCCCACCAGTTTTCGTTCGCCTCCAGCTTTACGTCGTTGCCGCTGTAGGAGACGAAACGATAGGGGCCGGTCCCCATGGCGCCTGTCTTGAAGCTGTCGGGATTGTCTATATTGGCCTTCGGCAGGACCTTGATGAAGGCCAGGGCATTCAACACCACGCCAAACGGCTCCGGTGATACCACTTCGATCTCGCTTGGGGACAGGATAGTGACCGAGATCCCCGGCACCGCGACCATGGACTGGGCAAGCCTGCCCTCTCCAAGACGATCGATGGTGGCCTTGACGTCCTCGGCCGTCAAAGGCGTGCCGTCGTGGAAGGTGACGCCCTCGCGCAGAGTCAGGGCGACGGTGCGATCGTCCTTGATGGCCCAGGTCGTCGCGAGGCCGGGGGTGATCTCGCCCTTTTCGCCGAAGGAGAGCAGGGAATCATGCACCAGCGATGCCACCTGCTCGTCCACGAGACCAAAGCCGGCGGCAGGATCCCAGTAGTTCGATGTTGGCGGCTCCGCATTGCCGAACACCAGAGTGCCTTCAGGGGTCCCCTGGGCCGCCGCCCGAAGCGGTAAGACGCTGACAAGACCTGCAGCCGCTGCGCTTTGAAGAAGTCTGCGCCGGCTGAGGTTCATTGACGCTAAACCGGTGACGTTGCCTGTCAAATTGGTCATCTGCTCCCCCGTTGTGTCTCTCGTTGCGGTGTATCTCCTCCCCAATTAGTAAATACGGTATACCGTATGTCAAGCGTTTTAGGCCGCCGTTGAAAAAATAGCTCACGGCAGTTGGCGTGCCCTGCGGGCTACGCAAAAGTCGCCCGGATATTTCATGGCATGGAGTGTTCGGCGAACAGCCACTATCGCGAGCTGCGCGCCGCAGCGATGAACCTGTGGGCACAAATCGCTCGGACATGAACGGCTGGTTTAGCGACGGACCGACAACTAAGGCATCGCGATCGTTGAGTTTGCGGTGCCAGGCGGCAGGTCGCCGGGGGGAAGGTTCAGGATCCAGTTTCTTTCAGCGAGCGGGCGGCGGCGTCAGGCCGGCGGCAACGGTTCTCGCGGTTGCAGGAAGTCGATTGAGATGATGCCGGAAACTGGCTATTTGCCGCTCGGCAGAATTTTCAAACACAAGGTCCTGGCATGACTCCAGATTTCCTCGTCACGCATTCCGGCGGCTTTCATGCCGACGAAGTCTTGTCCACCGTCGTCCTCACGCGGCTATTCCCGCAAGCGCGGCTGGTTCGAAGCAGGGCGCACGAATGGATCGCGGCCGGCGCTGATCGTATCGTCTACGATGTCGGTGGCGCCTACGATGCGGTGGCCCGGATCTTCGACCATCACCAGCGTGGAGCACCGCAACGCGACGACGGTCGGCCCTACAGTTCGTTCGGGTTGATCTGGAAACATTTCGGACGCGATTATCTGGCCACCCTCTCTGTCCCGGACGGCTTTATCGAGACGGTGCATGCCGCTTTCGATGCGAGCTTCGTGCTGCCGGTCGACCTTGTCGACAATGGTGCACTCAGCCCGGACAGCGCCGGCTTGCTGGCCAGCCTGACCCTGCCGTCTCTACTGGAGACGTTGAAACCTGTCTTCGACGAGCGGGATCCAGAGGCGACCGATCGGGCATTCCTTGCTGCGGCGGCGATAGCCCGCAGTTTCGTCGAGGCGAAAATCAAAGGGATACATGCCAAAATGCGTGCCGAAGCGCTGGTGTTGCGGGCGATCGAGACTGCTGGAGAGAGACGCGTTCTCGAGCTGCCGATGGGCATGCCGTTTCGGCCGGCCATCGTCAAGGCAGGTGCGGATCATCTGCTGTTCGTCGTCCATCCGCGTGAGACCGACTGGTGCCTGACCGGAATTCGCCGCGCCGAGGAGGGCTTCGAATTGCGTGCCGATCTACCCGAGGCCTGGGCGGGACTTACCGGGAGCGACCTCGAGGCGACAACTGGCGTTGAAGGCGCCAGCTTCTGCCACAACGGCCGTTTTATCGCAGCCGCCAGAACACGAGAGGCAGCCCTCGCTCTGGCTGATCTGGCAGTTAAGGGCGCAGAGCAAAGAGCCGGTTGAACGCCGGATCAAGCCTGGTTTGCCCGGCCGCATCTTCGGCCGCCAAACCTGAAGCACACTACTCTCCGGGGAGCTTCAAGGACGAGTCGCCCTTCCGCCTCCAGGCGAACGCGGCCTCTGCCCACCAGGCGATGCGTATAGGCGCCTGCTTTTCTTCGAGCCGGCGCCGAAGCAGCAGGAGCCGGTTTCGAGATTGTCCTTTGTTTCCGGCATTCGGGCACCGGCCGCAAGCCGCATTTCCCTATTTGCGAAAGCAGATCGTCGGCTTCCAGGAGCTCGATCCGATACTCTGAATGACCGAAACGGGGACGCAAAGCAGACGTCGATCGACTGCTCTAGGCTCGACCACCGGATTTCACTGGTGGTCGAAATTTTATAGCTCAACCCGCTCTGTGGGCCGGATCATTGCCGCCGACGAGCTCAATCGCATGCCGCCGTCAGCGTTGCATAAGACTCGTCCGTTAACATGACATCGCCTCTGACTGCTACTTTGGCCTGATGCGCTCCGGTTGGCGTTGCATCCCAAGAATATTCAGGATCAGGCGGGTGATGGTGTGCGCGGTCGTGTCACCCACGTCCCTTGCCGGCTGGAACTCCGTAAAGACGATGCCGGCCAACCGATTGTTTCGGGCCAGGTGGTTCAGCAGGATCGCCGTCTGAATGAAGGTCAGCCCGCCCGGCTCTATCGCGCCGACACCCGGCGCGACCGTCGGATCCATGCCGTCGCAATCTAGCGCGACGACCCATCGCCGGGAAAGGTCGAGTGATTCCGCGACCCACTTCGCTCCATTCTCATGCACATCCCAGGCAGTCACGATCCTGTTGCCGGCCTTGAACGCGGCCTCGACTTCCTGCCGTCGTGCGCTGCCGATCGAGCGTGCTCCGACCTGAACAAGATCGTGGACGCAGGAATAGTCGCGGATGCGCCGCATCGGGCTGGAGAAGCCGTCGCGCCGGCCGTTTATCTCATCGCGAAAGTCTATATGTGCGTCGATCTGGAGGAGATTGATGTCCTCGTGGCCTTCGAAGGGCGCGACGAGCATGGGGGGCACCGAATCCATGCCGCCGATCACCACAGGGACCACGCCGGCCCTGATAAGCGGGCCGAGCACGACTGCCGCGTCCTCCACCATGCGCTCTGGCTCCCGCACGTTGCCGGCAATGTTACCGAGGTCGGTCAGGTTTGGCTTGCCGTCCTCGAATTGCGGCTCGCCTATGTCGAAATTCCAGTGGGTAAGGAAGCGGGTATAGGCATGTGCCACTGCCGCGGCGCGGACCTTGTCGGCGGCGTCGGCGGCTGCCGACAACTCCCAGGCCTCGTATGCAGGACCGTAGGGTATGCCGAGGAAGGCGTAGGGCGTTTTGACGCCAGCGGGATCGGTGCTGCTATCAGCACCGAGGAAAGTCGGAAATGAAGGGGCGAGCATAGTTTGTACTCCGGAAAGTTATTCGAGGATTCTGCGCAGGAAGGCGCGGGTTCGTTCGTGCTCAGGGTTTGCCAGCACGTCCTGCGGCTTGCCCTGTTCCACCACGACGCCGCCATCCATGAACATGACGCGGTCGGCGACGCTGCGGGCGAAACCGATCTCGTGGGTCACGACGATCATCGACATCGCGTGCGAGTCGGCGAGGGAACGCATCACGTCGAGAACCTCGCCCACCAGTTCGGGGTCGAGCGCCGATGTGGGCTCGTCGAAGAGCATGACCGCGGGCTCCATCGCGAGCGCCCTGGCAATCGCAACGCGCTGCTGCTGACCGCCGGAAAGCGCACCCGGATAGGTGTCAATCTTTTCGGCAAGGCCGACCTGCTTCATCAGGCGCTCGGCGCGCTGTGATGCTTCGGCGACAGACAGGCCGAGAACCCGGCGCGGCGCCTCCATGATGTTCTGGCGCGCCGTCAGGTGCGGGAACAGGTTGAAGCGCTGGAACACCATGCCCATTGCGGCACGCTGCTTCTGTATTTCGCGCTCAGGCAGTTCGTGGAAAGTCGTACCCGACAGGCGGTAGCCTATCGGCACGCCGTTCAGCTCGATCATGCCGCCATCCGGCCGTTCCAGATGGTTGACGCAGCGCAGCAGGGTGCTCTTGCCAGAGCCTGAGGGGCCAAGAATGCACAGTACTTCGCCCTTGGCCAGATCGAGATCGACGCCTTTCAGGACTTCCAGTGCGCCGAACGATTTGCGGATGCCGCGCGCGCGGATAGGGTTGACCACAAAGCCGCTCATGGGCGCACCACCGATTTTGCGAAGTGCCGCTCGATGGCGGACTGTATGATCATCAGGATCGTGCTGACGAGCAGGTACCAGAGGCTGGCGACGAGAAGCATTGGGATGACTTCGAAGTTGCGCGAGGAGATGAGCTGCGTTGAATAGAGCAGGTCCGGCAAGGCGATGACGCTGACCAGCGAGGTATATTTCAACATGGACAGCGTTTCGTTGCCGGTTGGCGGAATGATGACGCGCATAGCCTGCGGCATCACGATGCGCCGGAAGGAATCCCAGGAGGACATGCCGAGTGCGCGGGCGGCTTCGCGTTGCCCCGAATCCACCGAGTTGAGACCCGAGCGGACAATTTCGGCCATGTAGGCGCCTTCGTTCATGGACATTGCGATGATGGCCGCGCTGACAGCGGTTATCACGCTGTTGGTGTCGAACTCGATGAACGAGGGCAGGAAGGGGAGGCCCAAGCCCAGTTTCGGATAGAGCGCCGCCAGATTGTACCAAAAGATGATCTGGACCAGCAGTGGAATGGCGCGGAAGATCCAGATGTAACCCTTGGCGACCGATGACAGCACCGGGTTGCTGCTGGCAGCCGAAACTGCGACGACGATGCCGAGCACCAGCGCCAGTGTCATCGAAATCGCTGTCAGCATCAGGGTGGTGAAGAGACCCGCCATGACCTGCGGTGCGAAGAAATACTCGCCGACGACCGGCCATCCGAAGCCCGGATTGGTGAGGATCGAATAGAGCGCGTTCGCAAGCACCAGGATGACGACGACGGCCGCAACCCAGGTCCATGGCTGCCTGCGCGGCAAAAGCCGCGCCGATGCAAGCTGCTCGTCCGTGAGTACGGACGGCAGCCCTGCCAGTTTGCCGGACGTGGCCATTACCGGTCCACGCCGCCGTTTATGACAGCCTTGGTGACGTAAGACTGCGGGACGAAGCCGTTTCGCTCCATGATCTCGGCATAGGTACCGTCGGCGATCATCGCATCGAGGGTTTCAGCGATCAGCGGACCGAGCGGCGAATCCTTCGGGACAGCGATGCCGCACGGGCCGAAGTTGAACGGCTCGCCGACCATCGTGAACTGTTCGGGCTGCTTGTTGGCGAGCATGCCGACATAGATGAGGTCGCTCATCGCCACATCGGTGCGATTGCTGTTGAGGGCCGTTATCTGCGCGCCGGTGTCAGGGAAGAGCTGCACTTCGATAGCGGGCTTGCCTTCGGCGACGCACTTTTCCGACTGCTTGGAGATCGACAGCGATTCCATGGAGCCGCGCAACGCCGAAGCCTTGAGGCCGCAGACGTCGTCAAGGGACGCGATCTGTTGCTCGGAACCGGTCTTCTGCATCATGGCGGAACCGCCCATGATGTGATCGACGAAATCGACCTTCTTCTGGCGAACCGGTGTATCCAGCATGTCGGACATGATGATGTTGATGCGATTGGCTTCGAGGCTGGGGATGAGCGAGTCAAAGCCGAGGTTGTTTACTTCGAGTTTCAGGCCCAAACGCTTGGCGATCTCGGCGGCGAGGTCGGGTTCAACGCCGACATAGACGTCGCTGGTGCCTTCTTCGATGCCGGTCCACGGCAGGCCGATGCTGGATGTCGTGCCGAGCACCAGCACGCCCGACGCCTTTATCGCTTCGGGGAGCTTCTCGTTCGGTGCGGCAAAGCTGGCCGACGCAAATGTTACACACGACAGCACCGCGATGGCGGGCAGAATGGACGCAAGTTTCCACATGAATTTTCCTCCGATTGCGGGCTGGATGAACCCGATCCCTTTTCGATTGTTGGGTGAGCCGCGCCGCCCGATGTCGGCGCGATTGTTTCCGCGCGCACTCTCGTGCTTTGTTTTTCCGCGTTGTCCGATCCGGAGCGATTCCGTTTCGGCTGGAAATGCCCTAGACGCGGATCAGCGGCTGATGAGCGCAGCGGAAGGAGCCGCCAGCCATGCAGGGCACGCGATAGGGAATGCGAATGACCTCGAATTTGCGGGCGGCAAGCGCCTCCGCCACCGGGTCCAGCGCCTCTTCCGAGGGGACGACGACGGTCTGGTCGTCGAGCACGAGATTGTTGCAGCCCATATGGCCCTTGGCGAGGCTCTTCGGAACGGCAAAGACGTCCCAGTCCTTCATGAAGGCTGGCAGCCCGTCGGGCAGCGCCTCCATGCAGGCGACGGCGACGCCCTCGCGCGGCGTCATCAGCACGCAATCGAGATGCGGGAACATCGGGTCGATCGTGACCGTCTGGACGCGATAGTCCGGTCCCAGCATGTGCTGTAGCCAGCGCGCGCCCTCGGGATTGCTGCAGCCGCCCGAATTGCCGACCAAAATATCCTTGCCAAGCACGAAGACGTCGCCGCCTTCCAGATATCCCCATCCCGGGCCTTCATTATAGTCGTCAGCCCCTCCGTCAGGCTGGGAGAAGTAGCGCGCGCCGCGATCCATGGTGCCAGCGAGGATTTCGCGGATGGCAAAGCGCTGGCGTCGATGGAAGAAGCTGCGCGGCGCCAGTTCGATGACATTGTTGCCGATGGTCACGAAGGGGTCGCGCATCCAGGGCGTTGAAACGCCATGGTCCTGTCCGCGCGGATATTTGCGGTTACTGGCGCTGATTTCGCCGGCCACATGAACCTTCACACCATGCTTTTCCAGAAGGCCGATCGCGCCGTTGATCTGGCTGTTGAATTCGGCAAACAGCTCGGGGGAGGCATCCTTGACGTCGCGACCCTGGTTCTTTGCCCAGAACTCGCCGAACTCGCCCTGGGCGCGCAGCTTCACGTCGCTGAGGAAGACCGGCAGAACCCAGGTGTCAGGCGATCCATAGACGCATTCCCTGAGCGGAGCCCATTCGGACTCGACATGGATCTGGTCCAGGGGTGAAGTCGCCGACATCGAAGCAGCCATGCATTCCTCCATACATTGCAAGGTTCGTGAACGTTCACCGAAATCGAAGTTGACAAAAGCTCAAAGGACGCAATCGAACTTGCATAAACTGCAAGTGAAGGCCGGAGTATGGAGACCGGTAGGCCGCTACCGTTTGCGGAAGCAGTCGAGCATGGCTCGGATCGCGCGGCGCTTGGCTGCGTCGCGCCGATAGGCAAAATGGAACTGGACATCGATGGGCGTATGCCGTGTCTTGATTTCGACAATCTGGGCATCGCCCGCGCTCTGCACCAGATGCGAGGGCAGGAGCGCGCATCCGACGCCGGCAAGAACGGAGGCCAGAATGGCCTCGAGTGTGCTGCCGCGGGCCACGACCTGAAACGGATACTCGCGTTCGAACGGCTTGAAAATATCCGTACGGTACTCCCGCGCGATGTAGGGCACGCGCGGCCTCGTATGGCCTTGCGGCTTGTCGCCCATCTGGCGGGCGAGGTCGAAATAGGGCGAATGGCGGGCTATGTAGAGCTGATGGCTTTCCACGAAGGCCGGCTCGTAAACCAACTGCTCCAGCCCTTCGGGTTGACCGGTAATCCCGACATCCAGCTTACTGTCGCGCACATACATGTCGATGATCGAGACCGTGTGCATGCTGACATTGACCTGCATTTCCGGGAACATGCGATGCATCCTCGCCAGCGCCGCCACTATTCCCGCATTCGGATTGGTGATTACGCTGTCTATGGTGCCGAGCATCAGGGTGCCGCCAAGGGACTGGCGCGTGTTCTCTACGGTTTCCTCGAACGATTGCAGAACCGAACGCAAGCCGACCGCTGCCTGGTAGACGTCCTCGCCCTGCGGCGTGAGCGAAAAGCCGGAGCGGCCGCGCCGGCACAATTCAAGGCCGAGCCGCGTCTCAAACGCAGTTAGGTCACGACTGACGCTGGAAAGGCTCACGCCAAGTCGATAGGCGGCGGAAGACAAGCCACCATGCTCGACGACGGCGAGAAATGTACGCAGGTGGCGTACGTCGTAACTGGAAGTCAGAAAGCGGGCCATTCGAACTCACACTTGCGCAAATCGGCAAGTGAACTAACCATCTTGAACCTTTCTCCGCAATATCGGACAGGCTAGGCTTAAAGCTGCAGGATTGTGGCGTTTCGGGAGAGGGGCTGCGGCCTCTTCAGAGGGATGAGATCGACGATGGCCCGTTTCAGGATAAATACTCAGCGCATGCTCGCCGATCTGGACACGCTGCGCAGTATCGGTGCGATGAAAACCGGCGTGGTCCGCCCGGCCTATTCCGAAGCCGACCGATTAGCACGGATATGGCTGGCCGAACGGATGGAAGAGGCGGGGCTGGAGGTTTCTGTCGACGCCATAGGTAACGTCTTCGGCCTGCCGCCTGGAAACGAAAAATGCATTCTGGTCGGCTCGCACTCCGATACCCAGCCCGAGGGTGGCTGGCTGGATGGCGCCTATGGTGTCATCGTTGGGCTTGAGATCGCTCGGGCAAGCCTGGAGCAAGGCGGTCCTCCGGTCGCCTGCGTATCCTTCCAGGACGAGGAGGGACGCTTTTCGACGCTACCGGGAAGTCGCGTCTGGACGGGCTTGATGTCGTTGGAAGAAGCCGATGAATGCCGCGATGGCGCGGGTCTTCGCCTCGGGGAGGCTCGGCTGGAGCGCACCGGTTTACCTGACGCACGGGAGGTCCCTACAGATCGCTTCTCGGCATTCCTGGAGATCCATATCGAACAGGGGCCGGTGCTTGATACTGCCGGCGAAAGCATTGGTGTTGTGGAGAATATCGTCGGTATCCGAACCGAAAAGATGCGTTTTCTCGGCGAGCAGAACCACGCCGGCACAACGCCGATGCATTTGCGCCGTGACGCCTTCCAGGGTTTGAACCGTTTCGTTTCAGTGGTGAACGACCGGCTGGCGGAAGTGGCTACTCCAGCGACCGTATGGACTGTCGGACATGTCGATCTTCATCCGAACGCCAATTCGATCGTTCCGGGCCGCGCGGATTTCACGATCCAGTGGCGTGACGCTGACGATGCACGGCTCGACCGGATGAGAGAGATCATCTACGCCACCGCACGTGAGACAGCTGGCAGTCTTGGCCTCGAATGGCAGCATTTCGGCTGCGATCTGATCGCGCCGACACAGTCAAACGCAACATTGGTGGAGGCCATGGTCGGAGCCGCCGAGCATCTGGCCCCGGGACGCTGGCGCCGGATGCCTTCTGGTGCTCTTCACGATGCGGCCAATGTGTCGAGCGTTCTTCCCATGGCCATGCTGTTCGTGCCTTCCAAGGGCGGCATCAGCCACAATTTTGCGGAAGACACCGACAGGGCGGACCTGGCGCTGGGCGCCGAAGTGCTGGCTGAGGTCGTCAACAGCTTGAAATAGAAAGATTGCCGTTTTGGGGAGCTTTAGGGAGGGTGGCGAAAACTACGTGACATTGCGGTCTAAAAGTCTCTGCCCGAGATCGCCTCGTCCAGACCAAAGGTCGCTACGTCAGTGCCCTTGAGACAAATCGTGTGTCACTGCCCAGGCAGACCGTCGGCTTCCAGGAGTCGATCCGATACTCTGTATGCCCGAAACGTGGAAAGCGGCCATCCGATGGCCGCTGAGAAAGTTAGAAGCGATCAGGACTCCCGTTCAGCCGTTGCGGCGGAAAGGCGAGAAGCGCCAATTGAGCCGTTCTCACGAGCCCTGTGCAAGGGCTTGTTACGGGTTCGCACCCTTGTGCTCAATATGTCGAGCCAGGATGCATCGCGTTCGATGCCCCCACTACGCGAAATCAGCCCCCGATTCGATGTCATCATTTCCCTGCGGTGTTCCTTCGTGCTCAAGATGACCGCTGGGAGAGTCGCGGCTGCCAGCTCCCGTTCTGGCTCGGTCCGGCTGCCGCAACATGGGATTCTGCCACGGCAGCCGCGAGCCCTGCGATCGATCAAGGCGCTGTGGCGTATCGCGGGTCGAGGGGGAGCAGCGGACCGGGAATGGTGCGGCCGATGCGCCCGACGATCTGGCCGTCTTCCATGACCGCGCCGTGGTGGTCGTGGGAGGGGTAGAGGAACCGGCCGAGACTTGCGGCCAGCTTGATCGCGCGCTTTTCCTCGACCCGACTGGTTGCGAAATTGCCGGAGGTCTGCGGTTCGAAGGCATGGGTCTGGCCGGTCCGTTCGACGAACGTGCCGTGGACGTCGTAGACGACGTCGCCACAGATGCAGACCGCGCCGGCTTCCGTCTCGACGACGACGGCGATGCTGCCGGGTGTATGGCCGGCCAGGCACACGACGCTGATGCCTGGCATGACGGGCGCGCGCTCACCAAAGGACAGGTCGAACATGCCAAGCGCGCCTGGCGTATAGAGCCGCTCGACGATGTGATGGAGATCTTCCGGCGCATAATCCATCGGGCTGGCGCCGCTGAATGCAAATTCGAGCTCCCTGCGGCAGAGCATGACCGGGGTGGCCATCGGGAAACGGTCGAGATAGCCAGCGTGGTCGACATGAAGATGGGTCAGGATGATCATCCCGATATCCTCGGGGCGAACGCCATGGCTCGCAAGCTGCGCCTCCAGGCTGTGCTCTTGCCCAAATTCCGTTTCCAGCCCGAGCGGCAGGCGCGTCAGGGCCTCGACGCTGCGCGTGCCGGCATCGACCAGAACCGGGTATTTTCCGCCCTGGATCAGGAACGCGTTGGTCGGCGTGAGCACGCGGCGGCCCTGCTTGCGGCCGGCGAGCTGCGCGGTCCAGTCGCCGCGAATGTTGCCGAAGTTCAGCACCTGCACGGTAAGAGTCATCGAAATAATCTCCATTTTTAAATGCAAATGTTTCCTATCAGAAATTTTTGCTGTTGCAAGGAGATGATTGTGCGCTTAGGAGGATTATGGACCGGTCTCCAGGAAGGGAAAAGGCATGCCCGTTATTCGTGTATCGTTTCTGAAGGGTCGCAGCCGGCAGCAAAAAGCCGAGGCGGCCGAGGCGTTGACGGCCGCGCTCGTCGATCATTTCGGGTCGAAGCCCGAAGACGTGACTGTTGTCTTCGACGAGAAAGCTCGCGAAGACTGGGCCATCGCAGGCAAGTTGCTGTCGCAGGAGTAAGGCTAAACGTTGCCGCTCTGGCGCAGGAGCGTATCGCCAGAGCGCGCCATCTCTTTGTTTTTTTGTAATTTTTCTGGGGCCGGCAGCAGACGAAGCGTACGCGGAGTGCTACATTGCGCCTGAGCTGACCCAGAGGACTTCTGCGTCGCTCTCGCCCACTGAGATCACGCAATGGCCCATGCGACTGTCGAAATAGATCGAGTCGCCGACTTCGAGCCGCGTCGGCGCATAATACTCGGTGTGGACCTCGACCGTGCCCGATGCGACCATCAGCACTTCCTCGCCGTCGTGGCGCTCCCAGCCACTGAAATCGTCGAGGGAGCGCGCCTTGACGGTTGTGCGGAACGGCAGCATGCGCTTCGATTTCATGTCAGTGGCGATCAACTCGTGGCTGTAGGCCCGGGTTAGATTGACTTTTCCCTCGCCTCTGCGGGTGATGCTCCTGCGCCCGCGCGGCTCTAGCTCCTGTTGCCGCTCGTCGAAAAGCTCCACGAGATCGATCTGCATGCCACGAGTGATCTTCTTCAGGAGATCGAAGGTTGGCGACATCAGATCATTTTCGATCTTGGACAGGGTGGAACGCCCGACAGAACTGCGTTTGCTGGCCTCTTCCAGGGTCCAGCGCCGTGCCTGCCGGATGGCCCGCAACCGCGCGCCGACCGACTGTTCGGGGTGGAAGCCGTGCCCCGGTTCTTCCGGCCCTGCGACGGCCGGGTCTTCATTCTTGCTGCGAAATAGATCGCCGTTCACGACGCTGCCTCCGCGCGGTTTCCTGTTTTTTGCCCCGTAGCACGGAGAAGATACGAATGCACCAAAAATATGCTTGCATTTCCTTCAGGGACTATTATTCATTATAGGAAACATGCCGATATCGCCCTGGAGGAGGGTGGGCATGCGGGTATGGAATGGTCGACGGGTCTGCGGGCCGCGTCAAATGAGGAGGGGAAGCATGAGCACTTTCAATCGCCGGGACTTCATGAAGCTGGCGGCCGCCTGCAGCGCGCTTGGCCTTGCCGGCACGTCCAGCCTCATGGCACAGGAAAAGCTCCTGAAGGTCATCGCCTGGGGAGGGGCCTATGGCGAGGCGATGCGTGCCAACTGGATGGATCCGTTCGCCTCGCAAAGCGGCATCGCCTCCGAGATCCAGCTCCAGTCCTCGTCCATGGAGACGTTGGCGGCGCTTCGCGCCAACAAGGGGCGTATGGATGACGACCTCTGGCTTTCCGCCATCTCGCCTGCAACGTTGGCCATGCGCGATGGCCTGCTTGAGACGATCCCGGTCGACAAGCTCGCCAATGCCGCGCAACTGCCGGCAAACATGGCCAACGAAAATTTCGTCGGCGTCTGGAATCTGCCCTACGGTATTATCTACAATGCGGAAACGACGCCGTTCGAGATCAAGGAATGGACCGATCTCAAGGATGAGCGGCTGAAGGGTAAGATCGGTGCGCCTTACGGCGCGAACTACAACGGATTGTTCATCGCGCTTCTGGCCGCGCTTGCCGGCGGCGACGAGAAGAATGTCGATCCCGGCTTCGAACTGGCCAAGGCGATGAAGCCCAACTTCTCGATCTTCACCACGTCCGATGCCGAGCAGGTTCGCCTTCTGTCGTCCGGCGAGATCGACGTCATCGCCTTTGCGCCGGTCGCCAACTATTTCAGCCTGCGCAAGGCCGGCCCGCAGTTCCGCTTCGTATCGCCAAAACCCTTCATCCCGGTCAGCATCAACAATATCGTCATGCTCAAGGGAGCGGATGTCGAGGCGGCCACCCGCTTCATCGATTTTGCCATCAGCAAGGACGCGCAGGAAGGCATTGCAAAAGAGCTCGGCTGCCTGCCGATCAACACGCAGGCGGCGGTTTCGCCCGAGCTGCGCGAGGTGGTCCCCGCCGATACGCAATTCCGCTACATGGACGAGCCCGCGATCTCCACCCAGCTTTCCGCGTGGAACGACCGGTGGCAGCAGGAGATCCAGTGAGAACCGATCTTCGTCGTGCAGGCGGGACCGGCATGGCAATGCCGTCAGCCCCCTTTTCGTCCGAAGGCGTGGTTTGGCAGGCGAAGCATCGCGCCGCTTGCCAGATCGCGCCCCATGAGCCGGTGCCAGATCCATGAGACAAAGGCTCGTGCCTTATCTGCTGGTAGCCCCGTCGCTCGTCCTGATCGCGGCGCTGTTGATGGGCCTGTCGTCCGTGCTCGGCTGGAGCCTCGATGATGGAACGGGCAACGGCGTCAGCCTCGCCCAGTATGAGAGCCTGGCGACCAATGCGTCTTATCGCCAGTTTTTTACTTCCTCGCTGTGGCTGGCAGGGGTGGCGACGGCGGTAGCGCTGGTTTTCGGCTTTCCCGCGGCCTATTACATGGAAACCAAGGCTTCGCCCCGCCAGCGCAAGCTGATCTTTGCGGCGCTGCTGGCGATGTTCCTCAGCGACTATGTGCTCAAGATGTTCGGTCTGGTGCTCATTCTCGGGCGCACGGGGCTGGTCAACAAGCTGCTGCTCTGGCTCGGCGTGACCGACGAACCGCTCCGGCTGATGTTCAACGAATTCGGCGTTCTGGTCGGTCTGATCTCCGGAATCCTGCCCTATATGATCCTGTCGCTCAATGGCGTTATCGCCCGGCTCGACAAGCGCTTACAGGAAGCGGCGGCGCTGCTTGGCGCGGCGCCCTGGCGGGTCTTCATGCTGATCACCCTGCCGCTCTGCGTGCCGGGCATACTGGCCGGGACGATGCTTAGCTTTCTGCTGTCGCTGAACTCCTTCGTTACGCCGATGCTCCTGGGCGGTGGTCGGGTCGACATGATCGCGGTTTTCATCTTCGATCAGTCCATCAATCTCGGTAACCTGCCGCTCGGTTCAGCTGCCGCGGGTATATTGTTCCTGATCTCCGCCATCGCCATCCTCGCCCTCACAGTAGCCGGCGATCGCTTCCATAGGCGTTTCCAACGATGACGCGCAGTTTCATACCTTCGACCCTCCAGATCGCGACCTTCAGCGTCCTCTTGTTCATGGCGCTGCCCAACCTGCTCATTCTGGTGATCTCCTTCAACAGCGCTGCGACACTTGCCTTTCCTCCGAGCGGCGTCTCGCTGAAGTGGTATGTCAACGTCTTCAGCACGCCGAGCTTTGCGGTAGGGCTCAGGCAGAGCCTGCTGCTTGCCGCCACCAGTTGCGTCATCAGCATGGTGCTCGGAGTGCTCGCATCGCTTGCCATTGTGCGCTTCCGTTTCCTCGGGCGCCAGGCAGCCAGCGTGTTCGTCATGGCCCCGCTGTTCGTCCCGGAGATCGTCATGGGTATCGCGATGCTTCTGTGGGCGAACACGGTCCTGTTTATCTCCAACACGACGGTTCTGATCGTCTTGCACGCCCTGATCGTGCTCCCATATGTCGTTCGGCTTGTCGTTGCCAATCTGCAGGGCATGGACCCCAACCTGGAAAGCGCGGCGATGCTGTTGGGTGCCCGGCCGCATCAGGCCTTCCTGCATGTCACCCTGCCGCTTTTGGGCAAGGGCCTGCTCGGCGCGGCGGTCTTCGCGATCGTCATGTCATTTCATAATTTCACCGCCACGATGTTCTTGGTCGGCAATCGCCCGACCTTGCCCGTGGCCGCCTATCAATACATTCGCACGGAAAATGATCCCACGGTCGCTGCGCTCTCGACGCTGATGATGCTGGGTGGCGTGCTCGCGGTCTATCTCATGGAAAAGTGGATCGGTCTGGAAAGGTTGGTCAGATGACCTATTCGCTCAATCTCGCAAAGCGCGGCGTGGTTCTGGCGGGGCTCACCGTCGATCTTCAGGGCAAGCGTATCCTCGACGAGGTGAGCCTCGATATCGAGGCCGGCGAGATCGTGGCGCTGCTTGGACCCAGCGGCTGCGGCAAGACCACTATGCTGCGCGCCATAGCCGGACTGCAGCCGATGCTCAAGGGGGAGATCTCCGTCGGCGGAAAAACGATGACCGGGGTGCCACCCTACCGGCGCAACGTCGGCATGGTCTTCCAGAACTACGCGCTCTTTCCGCATATGACCGTCGCGGACAACGTGACGTTCGGCCTACGCATGAAGAAGATGCCGGCGGCGCGGCGGGACGCGCTTCTCAACGCAAGCCTCGCCATGCTGGAATTGACCAACCTGCGCGATGCCTATCCCGCCAGGCTCTCGGGCGGGCAGCAGCAGCGGGTCGCCATCGCCCGCACCGTCGCGACGGAACCGTCCGTCCTCCTGCTCGACGAGCCGCTCTCGGCACTCGACAAGAAACTGCGCGAGGGCATGCGCGCCGAACTGCGAAGCCTGTTAAAGAAGGTTGGCATCACAGCGATCATCGTCACCCATGACCAGGAAGAGGCGCTCGCCATCGCTGACCGCATCGCTGTCATGGACCGTGGCAGGATTGCCCAGATCGGCACCGGCGCCGAACTCTACCACAGGCCGAACAGCCGCTTCGTTGCCGACTTCATCGGCTACATGAACTATTTCGATGGCATCGCGGGAAAGCGGGCGAATGGCTTCATGGATGTTGCCATTGGGGAGGACCTATCAGTCAAGGTACCGCTTGCGGACAGCATCCTGGAGGGCGATCGAGTGCTGATTGGTGTGCGACCGGAGGCCATTCGCATAGCACCCGAAGGGCAAAGCGCCGAGCAAGGCACCAATGCGATATCGGCAAGACTCGTCAGCACGGAGTTTCTGGGCGTCGTCACCTATTTGCGTTTCCGGGACGTTCAAGGGATCGAACGCATGGTGATCACAAGCGGGCAGAACGAAGATGCCATAGGCAATGGCGGGCCCTGCCAACTGCAATGGCCGATGCAGGCCGGCATCGTCGTCCGGCCTGAACGCACTCCGGCTTGCCAGGCAGGGCTGTAGCTTCCGTCGATCTGCGTGCTGCTGAACAGCGGCGCAAGCTCGCACGCCAGAACCGCTCGTCTCAGCTTCTCACGTTGTTTGGCTCTGTCATCGGTTCCCACTTAGGCGGCGGCATGTCGAAGGATCTGCTTGCCGAGCGCAGGATCGATGTCTCGTTGCGGCCGTGTCGGAGTGGGCCTGGCGCCTGGCGCCCATCTCTGTCAGGTTCGCCGGATGTCGCGCGTCTGTACAATAGCGGTTGCAGCATTTGCATAGCTGCGTTGCACAATAAATGTTTTCCAATTGGTCAAAATTCCGGCATAACGCCTACAGCTGATGCACATGGCGGTTTTCCTCCCAGTGCCGCCGCACCAGCTGTTCCCTCTGGAGGTACAAATTACCTTCACACTTTATGGGCCGCGATTTTCGCTGGCCCATTTTTTTTGACTTGCGTTCAGACCGTTCGGCCGAATGCGCGCCTTTGTCAGAGCGGTTATGTTCTCGATGAAATCGTCCAGGTCCAAGGCGACCCAACCTAACCCAAGGCGACCCCACCTAACGCTGGGTGCGACGGAAAAATTTCTGTTTACAACGGCTTAGTCGCTTGCCAATCCTTCGGGTTACCGAGAATATGATCCCAGGTTGTGGGGGAGGTCACTACAAGCGAGGTTGGCAGCAATCATCCGGGTTTTGGCTGGGCCGAAATCGATCGGCTGTATCTGATCGATGTGCGCACGCTGCTCATCTCCGATGCGTGCGACAAAGCCACACTGGCAGCGGCCAGCTTTTCTCCGATCACCTCTCCTCGATTCCAGTCGCAGTCCCGCGTCGAAGAATTCAAAGATTGCATGAAATTGTTCGGCGGCTTGCCGGCGTGCGACAAGAGATTAGGGCGTAAATTTCCGGCCGCTGGTCGGATAGGCAATTGAACAAACACGTATTTATCCAAGAGGGAGAATAATATGGACGAAACCCAAAAGCTGAGCGGTCTTGCTGCGCGCGGCCGGGTGCTTCTCGGTGCGACAGCGCTTGCGCTGTGCATAGCTTTCCAGCCGGCGCAGGCGCAGGACGCCGACGCTGCCCACTACGGCGGCACGATGAAACTGCTGGGCGTCTCCTCCGAGGGAACGCTCGATCCGCACATCAACTACACGGCGCGCTACTGGCCTCTCTACATCTACACGCACGATGGCCTGATGGCCTTCAAGAAGGTTGCCGGTCCGGAAAGCGCAGAAGTTGTACCGGATTTGGCCGAGGAAATGCCGACGCTTTCCGACGACGGCCGGAGCTATACATTCAAGCTGCGCAAGGGCATCAAGTTCTCCAATGGCAAGGATCTGACGGTCGATGACGTCGTGGCGTCCTTGCAGCGCATCTTCAAGGTTAGCAGCCCGACTTCGGGCAGCTTCTACAGCGGCATCGTCGGTGCCGACAAATGCCTTGCCGAGGCCGAGACCTGCACGCTCGAAGGTGGCGTCGTGGCCGATGCCGCCAACAGCACCGTGACGATCAATCTCGTCGCTCCGGATGCGGAATTCCTCTACAAACTGGCGGTGCCGCATGCGTCGATCATGCCCGCCGACACGGTGGCAAAGGATGCCGGCAATGCGCCGATCCCCGGCACGGGCACCTACATGTTCGAAAGCTATGATCCGAACGCCTCGCTCATCATGGTGCGCAATCCGCACTTTAACGAGTGGAGCAAGGACGCCCAGCCGAAGGGCTATCCGGACCGTATCGAATATACCTTCGGCGGCACGGAAGAAGCGGCCGTCAACGCCATCCTCAACGGCCAGGCCGACTGGATGTACGAGCCGGTGCCGACGGATCGCCTCGCCGAGCTGAGTGTGAGCAACCCCGACCAGCTACGCGTTTCGCCACTGAACGCCTGGTGGTATGCGCCCATGAACACCAATCTCGCGCCGTTCAACGACGTGCGGGTGCGGCAGGCATTGAACTATGCTGTCGATCGCGATGCGCTCGTTTCCCTGTTCGGCGGCCCCGCTCTGGCGTCACCGGTTTGCACCATCCTGCCGCCGGACATGCCCGGCTTTGATCCTCACTGCGACTACACCGCCAACCCGGGCACCGAGTGGAGCGCTCCGGATATGGACAAGGCGCGTGCGCTGGTCGAGGAATCCGGCACCAAGGGCCAGAAGGTGACCGTCGTCAGTGACGACACTGCAACATCGCGCGCCGTCGGCACCTATCTGCAGACCGTTCTTTCGGATCTCGGCTACGATGCCACCGTTCAATCCATCTCGGGCGATATCCAGTTCACCTATATCCAGAACACCAATAACAAGGTGCAGATATCGGTGACGCAGTGGTATCAGGACTATCCGGCGCCGTCGAACTTCCTCAATGTGCTGTTCGGCTGCGACAGCTTCACGCCGGGCTCGGATTCTTCGGTCAACATGTCGGGCATCTGCGACAAGCCGCTCGACGATCGCATGAAGGCCGCAATGGCGCTGGCCGCAACCGATCTGGAAGCGGCGAACAAGGAATGGGGCAAGATCGACCGTGACATGATGGCGTTGGCTCCGGCCGTCCCGCTCTTCACGCCGAAGGATGTCGATCTGAACTCCACGCGCCTGGGCAACTACCAGTTCTCCAGCCAGTTCCATTGGCTGGTCGGGAATTCCTGGGTTCAGTGAAGGAAATGACAATCCCATCGAACGAGCAGACCGCTCTGTCCCCGGCCATTTCGGCCGGGGATGAAGGGTGGTCACGTCGAGGCCCCTGGAGGCGCGTCCTCGAGGGGCTGCTCGCGAGCCCCACTGCTGTGATATCGGCAAGCCTTCTCCTGCTGATTGTCATTGCCACGTTAATGGCGCCGGTCTACGCAGAATACATGTCCAAAGCGGATCCGTTCCGATCCGGCCTGTCGGCGAAAATCGAACTGGACGGCAAACGCGTTCCCGTCATGCAGCCGTCGACCGAAGGGCTGGGCCTCGGCGTCACACCGATCGGTCCGACCTGGAGCGGGCAGTATTTCCTGGGCGCCGACACGCAAGGGCGCGACGTGGCGGCACGCCTGCTTTACGGTGGACGCAACTCGCTCTTGATCGCGGGCGCCTCGACGGTGCTGTGCCTGCTGATTGCCGCGATCGTCGGTATCGCTGCCGGCTATTTGGGCGGCGTGGTGGATGGCGTGCTCTCCAATGTCATCGACATCATCTGGGCTTTTCCGGTCTATCTTCTGGCCATCTCTCTCTCCATCGTGATGATCGGCCGAAGTTTTCACTTAGGCCCCTTCGAAATATCGTCGAGCAGCGTGATCGTGCCGATCCTCATCATTGGCCTTGTTTATGTGCCTTATGTCGCCCGCCCGATCCGGGGACGGGTTCTCGCCCTGAACCAGAGCGAATTCGTCCTGGCCGCGCGTGCGCTGGGCATCAGGCCTGCACGTATCCTGTGGCGGCATATCCTGCCGAATGTATCCACGACGCTGATCGTCTTCGCCCCGATGCTGATGGCGCTGAACATCGTCACGGAAAGCTCCCTGTCCTTCCTGTCGGTGGGCGTGCAGCCGCCGAACGCCAGCTGGGGCACGATCCTGCAGGATGGACAATCCCTGCTTTACTCGCGTCCGGTGGTTTCCATGGCGCCAGGCATTGCCATCATGGTGACGGTCTTGCTGCTCAACCTGCTGGGTGACGTGCTGCGCGACGTTCTCGATCCCAAATCCGCTCGGGGACGCTGAGCCATGCTTGCAGCAATTCTCTCGCGCTTCTTGCGCATGATGGCGGTGATGTTCGGGCTTTCCGTCATCACCTTCCTGATCTTCTTCGCGACGCCGGGTTCCGATCCGGCTGCGCGCATTGCCGGGCGCAACGCCGCGCAGGAGACTGTGGAGGCGGTCCGCAAGGACTTCGGCTTCGATCGGCCGATCTATGTCCAATACGGGCTGATGATGAAACGGCTGTTCGTGACACAGGATCTCACCTCCTTTGCGAACCGCGGCCAGCAAATCATTCCCGCGGTCATGGCGGCAGCACCCGCGACGCTCTCGCTGGTCACGGGCGCGGCCATCCTCTGGATGCTCGGCGGCACTCTGACGGGCGTCCTCGCGGCAGCCTTCAAGGACCGTTGGCCGGACAAGATCCTGATGGGAATTTCGATGATGGCCGTCGCGATGCCCGTCTTCTGGGTCGGCGAAATGGTGAACCTTGTCACCCAGAGCCGCTTCCATGACACATGGGCCTTTTCCTGGGTGCCGGCGCTCGGCTATACGCCGCTGTCGGAAAATCCAGGTCTATGGTTCAAGTCGATGATCTTCCCCTGCCTGACGCTGGCCTTCCTCTATATCGGCCTCTACGGACGGATGTTGAGGACCGGCATCATCGAAACCTATCAGGAGGATTTCATCCGCACGGCTCGCGCGAAGGGCCTGACCGGGCGCACGGTACTTTTGAAGCATGCGACCCGCAGCGCCATCATCCCCATCGTCATCATGTTCGGAATGGATTTCGGTGTGCTCGTCGGAGGTGCTGCGGTGCTGACGGAGGTGGTATTCGGCATCAACGGCGTCGGCCGCCTGACCTATCAGGCGCTCAAGGTCCTCGACCTGCCGATGATCATGACGACGGTGCTCTATGCCTCGTTCTTCGTGGTGATCGCCAATGCGTTGGTCGACTTCGTCTGTATCCTGATTGATCCGAGAATGAGGCGGGCATGAAGATGGCCTTGAAGGAAGATGCCGCCTTGCCGGCACAGAAGGGCGCAATGCTGTCGATCCGCAACCTCAACGTTTCCTTTCTGGGGGCGCGGGGCAAATGGAACCGCGTGGTCAAGGACCTGTCCTTTGAGATCGCCGCCGGTGAGACCGTGGCGCTGGTCGGGGAATCCGGGTCGGGCAAGAGCGTGACGTCGCTGTCGATCATGCGGCTGCTCGATCCGGCGACCAGCCGGCTGGAAGGCGAGATCGTCCTGGATGGCAAGGATATCCTCAAGCTCGACGAGGCGGGGATGATCCGGGACATTCGCGGCCAGACCGCCGCGATGATCTTCCAGGAGCCGATGACCAGCCTGCACCCCATCTATCGGGTGGGCGAACAGATCATCGAGGCGCTGACCTCCCACCGCAGATTGCCAAAGTCTGAGGCACGCAAGGAAGCGATCGCGCTGCTGGAGCGGGTTCGCATCCCCAATGCCGCGCAACGGATGGATGACTATCCGCATGCCTTTTCGGGGGGGATGCGACAACGGGTCATGATTGCCATGGCTCTCGCTTCGCGCCCGAAACTGCTGATCGCCGACGAGCCGACGACTGCGCTTGACGTGACGGTGCAGGGAGAAATCCTGGATCTGCTGAAGGACCTTCAGGCCGAGTACGGCATGGCCATGCTTTTCATCACTCATGACATGGGTGTGGTGGCGGAAATGGCCGATCGTACCGTGGTGATGTATCGCGGCAACCCGGTGGAGCAGGGGCCGACCGCGGAGATATTCGCCAATCCGCGCGAAATCTATACAAGGGCATTGCTGGCAAGCGTATCGACGCTTGGCAGTATGAAGGGAGAGCCGGCCCCGCTGCGCTTTCCGGAAGTCGACATGGGAACCGGCGAGATAAGTGCGCCTGCACCCCTGGAGCGGCAACCGGATATGAGCCGGCCGCTTCTGGACGTGCGAAACCTCGTGACACGTTTCGATGTCCGCGGCGGTATGCTCAACCGACGTATTGCGCGTGTGCATGCGGTGGAGAATGTTTCGTTCTCGATCTTTGCGGGTGAAACACTGTCTCTGGTCGGTGAATCCGGCTGTGGCAAGTCGACGACCGGCAGATCGATCATTCGGCTCAACAATCACTCGACCGGCAGCGTCCGTCTTGACGATGACGAACTGTTCAAGCTCCCAGCGGCAGCGATGCGCCGCAAGCGCTGCGAAATCCAGATGATCCCGCAGGATCCGCTTGCGAGCATGAATCCGCGCATGACGGTCGGTGACGCTCTGGTGGAGCCGTTTCGCGAGCACGGGCTGGGCAGCGCGGAAGAGGCAAGGGCCAAAGCCGTCAGACTGATGGAGCAGGTCGATCTCTCACCGTCGATGCTTGAACGCTATCCGCACGAATTCTCCGGCGGGCAGCGCCAGCGCGTCTGCATAGCCCGGGCGCTGATGCTGGACCCGAAGGTGATCATAGCGGACGAGTCCGTCTCGGCGCTGGATGTTTCGGTCAAGGCGCAGGTGGTGAACCTGCTCCTCGATATCCAGGACAGAATGGGCATCGCGTTTCTGTTCATCTCGCACGATATTGCCGTGGTCGAGCGTATCAGCCACCGCATCGCCGTGATGTATCTTGGCGAGATCGTCGAAATCGGGCCGCGGGCCGAGATACTTGAGCGGCCGCAGCATCCCTACACACAAAGGCTGATCGGGGCGGTGACCGTGCCGGATCCTTCCCGCAGGCACCTGCGGCGAAACCAGCCGATCAACGAACTGCGCACGCCCCTGCGTCCGCTTGACTTCGTATCCCCCGAGCGGCGCTACAGGGAAATATCGCCCGGACATCTGATACGGGTCGACGGCTGATCGATGTTGATACGAAAAGGGCGGCTCTAGCCGCCCTTTCTGTTTTCTGATCAGCCCAGCTTTCGCAAGCCTGCGCTATTGCTGGTGATCCATTCTTCCAGAAGCTGTACGCCGAAGCCCGCGCCGCCCGCCCGCGCCAGGAGCCGATCCTCGCCGATCAGTTCCTTGCCGGCGATATCGAGATGCACCCACGGACGGCCTTCAGCGAAATTCTTCAGAAAAGCTGCCGCAAAGAGCGCATCGCCATCTTCAAGATCGCGCGAATGCTGGCGCAGATCGGCCACATCGGAACGGAGGCCCTCGTCATAGGCCGCGTCGAGCGGCAGGCGCCAGAATCGTTCGCCCGTCTTCTCGCCGGCCGCCAGAAGGCCCTGGGCCAGTTCGTCATGGGTGGCGAAGAGGCCGGCGAAGGCATGACCGAGCCCGCGCATCACCGAATAGGTCAGCGTGGCCAGATCGACGATCGCACAAGGGTCGAAACGCGTCGCCGTGTAATGCAGCGCATCCGACAGCACCATTCTGCCTTCGCAGTCGGTGTCGTATACCTCAACCGTCCGGCCCGACATGGTCGTAACGATATCACCCGGTTTGTAGGAGTTGCCGGAAAGCATGTTTTCTGCAACGGCCAACACGCCGACCACATGGACGGATGTCTTCTGACGCGCCAGAGCCAGCATGGTGCCGACCACCGCGGCCGCGCCGCCCATATCCGCTTTCATGGTGAACATCTGCGGGCCGGTCTTTATGCACAATCCACCTGCATCGAAGCACATGCCCTTGCCGACCAGGGCCAACGGCTTGCCGGTTGCACCTTCGCCCCGATAGGTGAGCGCGAACAGGCGCGGCTTGCGGTCGGAGCCGTTGCCGACAGCGAGGATCGCCCCCATCCCCAGACGTTCGAGTTCGGCGAGCGACAATTCCTCGACCTTGATTCCGGCTTCGCGAAGGGGCGAGAGGTGGTCGCCGAAATTGTCGGGGTGCAGATGGCTGGCGGGATAGTTCACAAGCGTGCGCGCCAAACTCACGCCATCGGCAACCGCAGACAGCCTGTCGATGGCTGCCTGGTCAACCTCGTCGGATACAAGGGTCAGCGCGATATCATGCGCGGTTTCCTGCTTCGACATGAGCGCGAAGCGATAGTTTCTTAGCCGCATGCCCAACAGCAGGCGCGCCATGATTTCGCCTGCCGGGAACGCAGCATCCGTCACCTGATCCGCCAGCAATGTCGCAGCTGACTCGGCTTCCGTCTCCAGTCTCCTGGCCAGTTCAGCGCCGGCCTTCATTGCAGAAAGCGCAGTGATCTTCGACTTTGACCCCAGATCCAGAACGATGATGCGGCGCGCAGATACGCCGACCGGCGCCAGCAGATCGATGATCTCGCCTGACTCGCCTTTGCAACGTGGGCTGGCGCATGCGCGGCTGAGCATGCCGCCGGTCTGTTCGTCCAAGGCCGCTGCACGCCTGCCGAAGCCGCCGTCAAGGCGTAGCGCTACGATTACGGGGGAAGCCGGCGCAACAGCGTCAGAACCGGTGAGTAGACTGAGCGAGATTGACATTCACAGACCTTGTATTTGTTTGTGCTGCCCACCGTCTTAAACTTGGCGGTTGCAATTGGAAAGGAGGCACGTGACAGCGACGGAACGAGGTCCAAGTCGTCAGGGCAACAGCGTTGCCTTCTGACCGAGATCGAGATAGTGACCCGACGACGCGATATGTTCGGCACCGACCTTGGAACCAGATGAGGCTCTATGATAGCGCTATACGCTGACTATATCGCGAATTTGAGGGCGTTGTTTTCCGAGCTGGATCGCCGTCCTGAAGACTTTCAAACCTTCAATGTTCGGCTGGAGTTGGCCGCAGCCGGTGGCCTCATCGTCTACGAGACGACAAGGCGCAAAGGTCAGACAGACAGCCTGTACTATGGGCGCTCCGCTGCAGGGGCGAATCAGCAGATTTCACAGGCATCGGCCTTCTCGGCGATTGATCGGTTTTTTGCCCTCGGTCAGTTCCTTGCCCTGACGGTCGAGACAAACGGACCTAAAGGGTCGAGTGTAATTGATGCACGGTACCCACACTGCGCAGTGAATTTCTCGTATCGAAAAAAAGGGCAGCCATTGGCCCGATCGATGCTGATGGTTTTCATTGGGTTCAATGACGAAGCAGATGCGCTGCAGTTTGCGGCAGCGACAATAAATTCATCTGCCCTTGTCGCGGAACGGCCGCATTGCATGGAGCGATCCTACGAGTGGAAGTGAAGGCGATTGAGCAACAGATGAATTGCTCGAGCCGCCCAATACGGAACATGCCATGCTGAAAATAGCGGCGCATGCTGATATTTGAGCGAGTTGTGGAAAATGTTCCGGCTCCAATAACTCGATCGAGCGGCTATGCGCCCCCGTGCCGGCGAGCAACGAAGACAAGAATTGTAGGGACATAGCTATTCGCCGCGGGTGGTCTGCGGTCCGAATCCTCTCAAGACTATCGCCTCTGCGTCCAGCCCGATGGCTAGTTTGACGAGAACTCGCTCCGGCGATTCCAGCCTCTCATCGACGGGTGGGAGCTGGTGTTAGTCTCTGATGCATACGGATACATCGCCAAGGTGGTGAGAGGTGCTTCAAAAATTGTAGCCTTCAGAAATGTCTCGCTGGAGCGCTTCGTTCGCGGCCTTTGCATCTCCTGCGACGATCGCGTCGTAGACGTCCTTGTGGTTCTGAGCTGAACTATGGAAGAGCGTTTTGTTGGGTACCGAGTGACGTACGGACGGCCCGATATGCATCCACAGCGGTTCCAGAAGCTGGCCGATGAAGGACAGGCGGCTCATTTCGGCGATCAGCATGTGGAAGTGGTAGTTGGCTTCGAGGAAGAGGTCGAGATCGTCAATTTCCGCCGAGCGGCAAATATCGATGACGTGGACTTTCAACCTTCCGAGTTCTTCGTCCGTATGGTTTTCTACGGCACGCTCAAGTGCGGCGCTTTCAAGGATCGAGCGCAAGATGCGGATATCCTGCAATTGCTTGCTGGTGAAGATCGGCACCATCATCGTTCTGTTGGGCGTTGATACAACGCTGCCGACACTTTCCAATCTCTGGAGCGCGTCACGGACTGGCATCAGGCTGGTGCCGAGGCTTTTTGCCAGCCCTCGCAGGGGAAGCTTCTGCCCGGGCATGAAGCGCCCCATCATCAGGTTGCGCTTCAGCATCTCGTAGATCTGCTCGTGCAACATGTCCCGGGAAACCGGAGACAGTTCCGGCGCGTTGGCCCCATCATACGGGATTTCACGGCTCGTCAATTAGGCTCTCCCTTTGTGCGCAACTCGTCATAACACCCAACATGTGGCTTGACACCAAAAACATGGGAAGGCATGTTCGTTGTGTTATAACACTAGACAGAAGAAAGGACAGTGCCTTCTTTAGCCGGAAGCGGTCCATTCTAGGATAGGACGCCACCACAATCTAGGCGCGCGTTGCCGAGATTGCAGTCGCGTTCAGGCTTCATCTGTCGCAAATCGTCATCGAGCCGTTTCGACGACGCTATCGCGCCGGATTTCCGGGGCGATGACGGGCGAGCGTGCGGCGTGCCACTGCCACCGCTGAAGGCGGGCGCCTGTCAGGCCGCCTTCAGTTCCCGAACGGTCATCCGCGAGGATGTCAAGACAAACATGCGAGCGGCGGAGGCCTTGCTTCCGCCGCCGGGGTTCCGCGCACTCGCGGAAACGCCCCAAGGAGGAACAGACCATGAGCGGCAAGCTCTCCAATTCTTTGGCCCACGCGGACATCACGACAACCCTGCATCCCTACACGGATGCCCGTGCGCATGAGCGCCAGGGTCCGCTAATCGTCGACCACGGCAAGGGAATCTACATCTATGACGACGCGGGCAAGGAGTATATCGAAGGCCTCGCGGGTCTCTGGTCGGTTGCCATCGGCTTTGACGAGCCGCGTCTAGTCAAGGTTGCGGCCGAACAAATGGCCAAGCTGCCCTATTACCATACGTTCAGCCACAAGTCGCATGAGCCCTCCATCCGTCTCTCCGAGAAGATCGTCGAGATGACGCCCGAGCCGCTGACCCGCGTCTTCTTCACCAGTTCCGGTTCCGAAGCCAACGACACCATGATCAAGATGGTGTGGTACATGAACAATGCGCTCGGCCGGCCGCAGAAGAAGAAGTTCCTCGCCCGCACGCGCGGCTACCACGGCATTACCATCGCTTCAGGCAGCCTGACGGGTCTGCCGAACAACCACCGCGACTTCGACCTTCCGGCCATCCCGGTCCGCCATCTGACCTGCCCGCACTATTATCGCTACGGCCTGCCGGGCGAGACCGAGGCGCAGTTCACCGAGCGCCTGATTGCCGAAGCCGAAGCGGTGATCCTCGAGGAGGGCCCGGAAACCATTGCCGGCTTTATCGGTGAGCCGCTGATGGCTGCAGGGGGCGTCATGCCTCCGCCGGCCGGCTACTGGAAGGGTATCGAGGCGCTCTGCCGCAAGTACGACATCCTGCTCATCGCCGACGAGGTGATCTGTGGCTTCGGCCGTCTCGGCACGACCTTCGGCTGCGAACATTATGGCTTTACGCCTGATATCATGGTCATGTCCAAGCAACTGACCTCGTCCTACATGCCGCTCGCCGCTGTCGTCTTCACCGAAGCGGTCTACAATGCGATCGCCGACAACACGGCCAAGATCGGCACCTTCGGACACGGCTTTACCGCGTCGGGTCACCCAGTCGCGACTGCCGTCGGTCTTGAGAACCTCAAGATCATCGAAGAGCGTGACCTTATCGGCAACGCCGCCCGCATGGGCTGCATCTTTCAGGCACGCCTGGCGGAACTGGCAGACCATCCGCTGGTGGGCGAAGTGCGCGGTGCGGGCCTAATCGCCGGCATCGAAATGGTTGCAGACAAGGAGACGCGCCGTCCGTTCGCCACAGCCGGCAAGGCAGGCGCTCGCGCGTTTGCGGCCGGCCATGAGCACGGCCTGATCGTCCGCGCCATCGGCGACGTCGTCGCGCTCTGCCCGCCGCTCGTCATCAACGAGGAGCAGGTGAACGAGACCGTGAACCGTCTGCGCAAGGCGCTCGACGACACCGCGCAGTGGTGCGCCGCCGAAGACCTGAACTGACGCATTGAAGAGCGCCGCGTCGATCGCGGCGCTCTGTTCTTCCATCTTTTACCTGCCTGACCCGGAGAACCAATCCCATGAAGACCTATTCGATCGCGCTCATTCCTGGCGACGGCATCGGCTCAGCCGTGACCGAAGCGGCCTGGGCTGTTCTCGAAAAGGCTGCAGGCAGCGATTTCAGGCTGGCGGGCACGACGCTGCCGTGGTCCTGCGCCTTCTACAGGGAAACCGGCGCGATGATGCCGACCGACGGCATCGAGACGCTGCGTGCCTTCGACGCCATCCTGCTCGGCGCTGTCGGCTGGCCGGCCGAAGTTCCCGATTCCGTTTCGCTGCACGGTCTCCTGCTGCCGATCCGCAAGGCCTTCGTACAGTATGCCAATATCCGGCCGCATCGCCTCCTGCCGGGTGTCAAGGGGCCGCTGTGGGCCGAGGGCTTCGATATCCTCTGCATCCGCGAGAACACGGAAGGTGAGTATTCCGGCGCGGGGGGCCGCGTCCATCAGGGCACGGCGGACGAGGTGGCGGTGGAGACTTCCATCTTCACGCGCACGGGCGTCGAGCGGATCTTGCGTTTCGGCTTCGAGCAGGCCCGTACCCGTCGCGGCAAGCTCGCTTCCGTCACCAAGTCCAACGCGCAAAAATATTCGATGGTGTTCTGGGACGAGATCACCCGGCAACTCGCGGCCGAATATTCCGATGTCGAAGTCACCAGCTATCATATCGATGCCATGGCGGCCCGTATGGTGATGGCGCCGGAAAGCCTTGACGTCGTCGTCGCCTCGAACCTCTTCGGGGACATCCTGACCGATCTCGGCGCGGCGATCCAAGGCGGGCTCGGCTTTGCCGCTTCGGCCAACATCAATCCCGACCGAAGCGCGCCCTCGATGTTCGAGCCGGTGCACGGCTCTGCGCCTGACATTGCCCATCTCGGTATTGCAAACCCGATCGCCGCCATCTGGTCCGGCGCCATGATGCTCGATCATCTGGGCGAGCGCGATGCCGCGGCCCGCGTCATGGCCGCCATCGAGCGGACGACCGCGCGGGGAATCGGCGTTGCGCCGGGCCAGGACAAGACGGATACCATCGCAGCCGCCGTCCTCGCTTCGTTCGACTGAGACTATTGAAGCCGTGGCACTTCCTCGTCCTTGAAACGGTGGAGGCGCCACGAACTTTCAGATGGCGCCGGGGAAGGGGCAATCGAGCTTTATTGCCCACGGCCGGATGTCCTCAACGATCGTATCGATGAGCCCAACGCCGTTTTCGAGCTGGTCGCGCTTCAGGGCAAGCGATCGATCTCCGGGAATGCGCACAGGCTCGTGGCCGGGAGCCACCGCACTCGCTCTGCATTGCTCGGCAAGCTTCCCCATTTCGTGTTCGAATGCTGTACGGCCAGCGAAATGGGCGGGGTCGATCGCCTGTACGAAGACTCCATTTGCCTCGCTGTCACCCGTCTGCGAAGCACGGCCGAAACCACCGAGCGCCCCGGAAAGCGCTTCGGTGAGAAGGGCGATGCTGAAGCCCTTGTATCCTTGCCCGGCGCCTCCGATGGGCAGGATGCCGCCATCTCTCTCGAGGAATTCGGCAGGATCGTCGGTGATCTCTCCGCTTTGCGAGACGATCATGGGCAGCGGCAGCTTCTTCCCGAGCCGGTAGCTGCGGTTCAAAGGTCCCTGCGCGGACATCGCGGCCGTCGTATCGATCAGAATGGGATCCCGGTCTGTCGGAATGCCTGCGGCAATCGGATTGCAGGAAAAGACTCGGCTCAATCCGCCGTGAGGCACCACGACCGCCTCGGTTGGCGTGCTCGCCGTGATCATCACCATGATGCCGCGTCGAGTTGCGCGTTCCAGGTAGCTCGCCAGGCAGGCGATGTGCTGTGCCCGGCGGATGACCACGGTTCCGGTCCCTTCCGCCTCCGCGATGTTGCAGGCGCGGTCCACCGCCTTGGCCGTGATCCACGGGCCGGGCAAGAACTGTGCATCCCAGACCTCGCTGCTGCGTGCAGCGCTCAGAACCTCGTGGACACCGTCCCGGCGCGTTTCTCCGCTGAGCAGCCACTCGACATTCGTCGGCAAGCGCTGCATGCCGTGGGTCGAGTAGCCGAGCAGATCGGCCTCGAGGAACAGCGAGCCGACGGTTTCCGCCCGCTCGTGTGCAAGGCCAGCGCGGTTGAGCAGCCGCGTGGAGAATTCCATAAGGTCCGTATAACGGTATCGTTGCATGAATGCTCCCCTTGGCGGCTGTCTGTGATGTGATGGTGCGATCCTAGTGCAGGATCTGGCTGAGGAAGAGCTTCGTCCGCTCGTGCTGCGGATTGTCGAAGAAGGCGGCGGGCGTGTTTTCTTCGACGATCTGGCCCTGGTCCATGAAGATGACGCGGTTGGCGACCTGGCGGGCAAAGCCCATTTCGTGCGTCACGCACAGCATGGTCATGCCTTCCTCGGCGAGCGACACCATGGTGTCGAGCACTTCCTTCACCATTTCCGGATCGAGTGCCGAGGTGGGCTCGTCGAAGAGCATGATCTTCGGCTTCATGCAGAGCGAACGGGCGATCGCCACGCGCTGCTGCTGGCCGCCGGAAAGCTGGCCGGGATACTTGTGGGCCTGTTCCGGAATCTTGACGCGCTTCAGATAGTGCATCGCGATCTCTTCGGCTTCCTTCTTCGGAACCTTGCGTACCCAGATCGGGGCAAGCGTGCAGTTTTCGAGGATCGTCAGGTGTGGGAAGAGGTTGAAGTGCTGGAACACCATGCCAACCTCTCGGCGCACTTCGTCGATCTTCTTCAGGTCATCGTTGAGTTCGATGCCGTCGACGGCGATCCGGCCCTTCTGGTGTTCTTCAAGGCGGTTGATGCAGCGGATCATCGTCGACTTGCCGGAACCCGAGGGGCCGCAAATGACGATGCGCTCGCCCTTCATGACCTTGAGGTCGATATCCCTGAGAACATGGTACTCGCCATACCACTTGTGCATCTTTTCGATCGCGATGGCGACATCGGTCGCCGAGACCTGCATTTTCGTGGTGTCGACGTGAAGATCGTCGGCACGTATGATATTTTCGCCCGCCATTCGAGCATCCTCCTGCATTGCGCGCCTTGCCTCCTCGGCGGCGCGGTTGATCTTTATTCCACGCTATGCGGCTCAAAGGGTCGCAAGCACCTCGTCGCAGACTTGCACCAGTTCGTCCGCATCGGCGATGGAGAAGGGCAGCGGCGGCCTGATCTTCAGGACATGGCCGAGCGGTCCCGATGCGCTGATGAGCACGCGGCGGCGACGCAGGGCATTGACGAGGTCGCCTGCTATGCGGGGGGAGGGCGAACCGTCAGCGCTCAGAATATCGACGCCGAGAAACAGACCTTGGCCGCGGATTTCGCCGATGGCGGCGTGGCGACTTGCCAGCGCCTCGAAGCCGGCCCTCATATACGAACCGACGCTGGACGCATTCGCCAGCAGGTCCTCGTCCCTGATGATATCGAGGACGGCGGTGGCGGCGGCGCAAGCGACGGGATTGCCGCCGAAGGTGTTGAAGTAACGCGCTTCGCGGGCGAAACGCTCCAGCACCTCCTCGCGCGCCACCACGCCGGCGATCGGGTAGCCGTTACCCATGGGTTTGCCCATGGTAACGAGGTCGGGCACGATCCCGTGACGCTGAAAGCCCCACATGTGCGAACCCATGCGGCCGAAGCCCGCCTGCACCTCGTCGGCGATGAAGAGGCCGCCCGCCTCGCGGATCGCGTCGACTGCGCCGGCAAGGAAGCCGGCCGGCTCGGCGAAGACGCCGTCGCTGGAGAAGATCGTGTCCACCAGAAGCGCAGCGGGACGAATGCCGTGGCGCTGCATGTCGGCAATGGCCGCCCGCACCTCACGCTCGAAGAAGGCGCCGACCTCTTCCGGTGAACCGGCAAGGCGCGGATCGGGGGCTGCGACGGTGCGCACGTCCACGGCCAGCGGCACGTTCAGGCCGAGTGAGGGGGACATGGCGGCAATCGCGTGGCTGATGCCGTGATAGGCATTGGCGGTGACGATGAAGCCGGTGCCGCCGGTGTGGTTGCGGGCGATGCGCAGAGCAAGGTCGTTGGCCTCGCTGCCGGTGCAGGTCAGCATCAGCCGGTTGGTCTCGGCAGGGAAATGGCCGAGCAACCGCTCGGCATAGCCGACGATGCTCTCGTCGAGATAGCGCGTGTGCACATTGAGCCGCGCGGCCTGCTCGGCGATGGCCGCAACGACGCGCGGGTGGCAATGGCCGACGCAGGGCACGTTGTTATAGGCGTCGAGATAGGCATTGCCCGCAGCATCGTAGAGACGCACGCCGCTTGCCCAGTCGAAGTGGACCGGCTCCTCGTAGAACATGCGATAGGGCTGGCCGAGAACGCGCTGGCGGCGCTCCACGAGGTCGCGCGTGCGCTCGTCCAGGTTGGCGGCGTTCTTGCTGTCGAACGCATTGATCATCACGGGTACGCTCATGGCATGCACCTTCGTTCTCTAGAGGGTGTTCCTGAATGGATTTCGCGAAAGCGACGACAGCCGCTCCAGCCGCATCCAGGAGGCGGGGTTGTTCTTCATGATATAGGGTCGGTTGGCCGGGTCCCGGTCCGCAAGAAATTCCGTGACCACGACGTTGATGACGCAGCGCGCGATCATGAATTCAGGCAGAAGCTCGATCTCAACATCCTGCAGTGGCGAGGCCTGGTGGTAGGCGCGGATGACGTCGGCGGCATTTTGCAGATCGTCCTCGTCAGCGCGAACCTGCAGCAGCGCCGCGCCGGCGAGATCGACGAGGCGGGGCGCGTGGACGAGGTCGCCGAAATCGAGAAAGCCCGCAAGACGATCCCTCGCATCGCTGTCGACGAGGATGTTCTGGCCGTTCATGTCGCTATGCACGGCCTGCGCGGGCAGCACGGCGATATGCGGTCTCGCGACCGTCTCGAAGCGGTCGAGCATCGCCTCGGCAAGCGGCCGGCGCTTCTCGTCGATCAGTATGAGGGAGGGGCGCAGGCGCGCGATGTTCTTGACGTCCCAGATGAGATCGCGCTGGCGCGAGAAGGGATGGTCGAAGCTTGCGAGCGCCGCGTCGAGGCGAGCGACGGCCTCTCCGATGGCATGGCGCAGCGCCGGCGTCGGTGCGTCGATGAAGGAAAACGGCGTGCCTTCGACGTAGGTCAGCAGTCGCAGGTAGCGGCCGTCCTCGGCCCCGAGGAAAACGGAACCTTCGCCGGTGAGGGCGGGCACGACACGCGGCGCGGCTATGTTCGGGGCGGCGTGCTCTATGTGCTGAAGTGCGGCACTTTCAAGTAGAGTGCCGTCCGCGCTCTCCTGTGGGTCCGAGACCTTGAGCGTGAAGGTAGTGCCCATTGGCGTTCGGATGCGGAAATTCTGGGTGCGTTCGCCGCCAAGTTCGCTCGCGCGACCACTGACGCCGAAATGGCGGAGGACGACGGCCTCAGCTTCGGCGGTGTCGAAACGCGCGGTCATTCGTCCGCTCCCTGGAAGGCATCCGCAAGGATACCGAAACAGTTGACGACATCGGACACCACGGCCTTGCGGGCACCAGTGGCGTCGTTTGCAGCTATTGCCGCAAATGCCGTCTCGTGGTCGGGAATGGCGTCGGTCAGCTTGCCGGGCTCGGCCTTGGCGAGGCGCACCGAGGGACCCATGCGCAGCCACAGCGGTTCGATCATGTCGCGCAGGATCGGCGAGTTGCTCATGTCAGCGATATGCAGGTGGAAGCGGGCATTGGCGCGCAGGAACCGGCTGGTGTCGTTGGCGTGCGCAGCCTCGGTCATGGCGTCGAAATGGACGCGCAGGCCCGCGAGGGTCTCGGGCGTTGCTGCCCGTGCCGCGCGGGCGGCTGATAGGCCTTCGAGGGCGACGCGGATATCGCGGATTTCCGTGAGTTCCGCGATGGTCAGCCGGGGGACGACGAAGGTGCGTTCAAGACGCAATGCCCCAAGGCTTTCGAGCTTCTGGAGCGCATCGCGGACGGGAACCACGCTGGTACCAAGGGCGGAAGCGAGGTTTCTCAGGACCAGCCGGTCACCGGGGCGGAATTCCCCGATGATCAGCTTTTCCTTGATCTGCTGGTAGATCTGCTCGTTGAGCGTATCCTGGACGAGCGTCTTGTAGGTCTGCATGAAGCCCCCGTCCGCCTGCGATATCTCCTTGCCGTCCATCCTCAATGCTTCTCGTTGGCGAACTCCCGCTCAAGGCGGCGGGAATGGATGGAGAGGATGAAGCAGAAGACGAAGAAGGCGCCGCCGACGACGAGATAGGCCTCGCGATAGAAGCCCAACCAGGCACCGTCGGCGATCGCTCCGCGTGCTCCGCCAAGCACGTCGATGAGACCGATGATGCTGATCAGCGTCGTGTCCTTGATGGACTCGATGAAGGTATTGATGATCGCGGGCAGGGCGATGCGGAAAGCCTGCGGCAGCACGATCAGGCGGGAGATCAGGCCATTGGAAAGGCCGAGGCTGTGACCGGCCTCCGACTGGCCGCGCGGCACGGCTTCGAGACCGCCGCGGATCGCCTCGGCGAGATAGGCCGCCTGGAACAGGATCAGCGCCACCTGCGCACGCAGAATATTGTCGATGAGGTTGCCGCCCGGGAGAAGGAAGGGCAGCATTGTCGAGGCGATGAACAGCACCGCGATCAGCGGCAGGCCGCGTACAATTTCCACATAGAGCGAGCAAAAGCGACGGATCACGGCAGCCTTGGACCGGCGGCCAAGCACGATGAAGACCGACAGTGGAAGAGCCAGCACGATGCCGAAGGCCGACAGGCCGACGGTGAGCGGCAGGCCGCCCCAGCGGCTGGTGGAAACCGAAGGCAGGCCGAAGATGCCGCCGCCCATCAGGATCAGGCTGATCACCATAACCGCAATCCAGGCGAGCGCGAGGGCCGGTTTCCAGAAGCGGCGGAAGCCGCTGAGGATGAGGATGGCGAGCACTAGCACGACGGCAAGCGTCGGCCGCCAGTACTGGTCGGCCGGATAGCTGCCGAAGAGGATGATGTGGTAGCGCTCGTGCAGGAAGGCCCAGCAGGCGCCAGCCGCCGCACGGCAGGTTTCGGGCGACGCCTGCCCGAAGACCGCGTCGGTGACGGTCCACTGGTAGAAGCGCGCGAGCAGGTAGAAGAGGCTGCCGGTAATCGCCACCGTCAGCAGGGCGTGCGGCCACGGATGGAAATAGGGGCGCAGCCAGCCGGTGAGGCCGCCATTGGAGGGGCGGGGGAGTGCCGCGGTAATTTCGCTCATGACTTCACCAATTGCGCGCGCTTTTCCAGCCAGCGGATGACCGCGGAGGTCATCAGGCTGAGCGACAGGTAGATCAGCAGATAGATGGACACGGTCTCGATGGCCCGGCCGGTCTGATTGAGTGCGGTGTTGCCCACGGAAACCAGGTCCGGATAGCCGATGAGAACGGCCAGCGTCGTGTTCTTGATGGCGTTGAGATACTGGTTTGCGAGTGGCGGCAGCATGAGCCGCAGCGCCTGCGGGGCCAGCACCAGATAGAGCGTCAACAGGGGGCTGAGACCCAGTGAATGAGCCGCTTCCGACTGGCCCTTCGGCAGCGCCGCGAGACTGCCGCGGACGATCTCGGCGATGAAGCCGGACGTATAGAACGAAAGCCCCCCGAGCATTGCCAGATATTCCGGCGTCATGCCCATGCCGCCGCGGAAATTGAAGCCCATGAGCGTCGGTTTCTGGATTTCGCCCCAGCCAAGCGCATAGACGATGACGCCGACAAATGCGGCGATCGAGAGGAACAAGCCGCTGGTCGCCGGCCGCGGGAAATGGCCCATCTCGTTACGGCGGCGCACCATGATGCGCCAGAAGAGGAAGCCGCAGACAAGGGCGAGCACAGTGATGGCGGCCAGAATTGGTCCGGCATCACCGACCAGCACCGTCGGAATGTAGAGGCCGCGGCTCGAAATGAAGATCGATTCCCCGAAGGTCCAGGCCTGGCGCGGCGACGGCAGTACGCGGACGGCGGTGGCGCAGACGACGAGAATGAGCAGCAGCGGCGTGTTGCGCGTCACCTCGATATAGGCTTTCGCGAGGGCGCGGAGCTGCGGATGGGCTGTGCGTCCCGCAAGGCCGATCAGAAGACCGAGCACGGTGGACAGCACGATCGCTGCAAAGGCCAGCTTGACGGTGTTGAGCAGACCGACGAGCAGGGCCCGGAAATAGCTGTCGCCCGAACCGAAGGAAATCAGCGACTCGCCGATCGGGAACGACGTGGCATTCCAGAGGAAACCGTAGTCGATGCTGACGCCGCGGGCGGCGAGGTTGGACGCAAGATTGTGCGACAGCCACGCAAAAACTGCGATAGCTGCCGCGACAAACAGCGCGTTTTGAAGGCGCTCGCTACGCATTAACGCAACGGTGCTGCATACATGAGGCCGCCCTTCGTCCACAGGTCATTGAGACCGCGGTCGAGCTTGAGAGGCGAGGCCTTGCCAAGGTTGCGTTCGAAGCTCTCGCCGTAATTGCCGACGGACGAGACGATCTTGACGACCCAGTCTTCAGACAGGCCGAGGTCCTTGCCGTTGCCCGGGGTCGTGCCGAGGAGCTGCTTGACTTCCGGATCGGGCGAGTTCTTGGCGAGGTCGGCGACATTGGCCTGCGCGATGCCGAGACGCTCGGTTTCGACGAGAGCGAACATGACCCAGCGGGCGATGAGGAAGAGCTCTTCGTCGCCGCTCTTTACGGCCGGCGCATAGGGCTCCAGCGTAATAAAGTTCGGGAAAATGATGTAGTCGTCAACATTGCCGTTACCGGCGCGGGAGCCGGCGAGGTTGCCGTAGTTGCCGCCGAATGCGTCACAGCGGCCGCCGAAGAAGGCAGCGTCGAGCTGTTCCCAGGCACTGAGGACGAGCGGCGTATAGTTCAGGCCGCGCGACTTGAAGAAGTTCTCGGTGTTCACTTCGAAGGTCGAACCCTGCAGGATGCAGACGGTGGCGTCAGCGAGCTGGTCTGGGCTGTCGACGCCGAGGGACTTCGAGACCATGAAGGTGTAGCCGTCGAAATAGTTCGGCGAAGCGAAGCGTGCGCTCTGGGCGCCTTCACGGTTGAGCGTGGTCGTCGTGTCGTGGGCCAGAACGTCGATTTCGCCGGAAGACAGCAGCACGAAACGTTCCGAGTAGGACGCCTGGCGATAGGTTACCTTGGAAGCGTCGCCGAGAATGGCGGCGGCCATCGACTTGCAGTAGTCGATGTCGATGCCGGCGAGTTCGCCATTGGCAGCCGGTGCGGAGAAGCCCGGAACGGCCTGGCCGACGCCGCAGACGAGATTGCCGCGGGCCTTGATGGCGTCGAGCGCCGCGCCAGCCTGTGCGGAGCCGGCGAAGGACATCGCACCCATAAGCGCGGTAGCGCAGGCCAGAACTCCCAGTTTCAATGAATTCGCAAGTTTCACGTATTTCCCCTTTTTCATGCGCGTTCAGATGTGGCCCGCAAGCACCATTGCCTGCGAGCTGCGTTTTCCGGCCGGCCGTCAGGCTGCCGATTGGGTGATGCAGACGTATTTCAGCTCGAGGAATTCCTCGATCCCGTATTTCGAGCCTTCGCGGCCGATGCCGGATTCCTTCACGCCGCCGAAGGGCGCAACCTCGTTCGAAACCAGGCCCTCGTTGACGCCGACAATGCCGGATTCGATCTGCTCGGCGACCCGCCACATGCGGTCGAGGTCGCGGGTGAAGATATAGGCGGCAAGGCCGGAAGAGGTGGCGTTTGCGGCCTTGATGACGCTCTTCTCGTCCGAGAAGCGCTGAACCGGGGCGACGGGGCCGAAGGTCTCCTCGCTCTCGAAGAGCATGGTGGCGTCGACATTCGTCAGCACGGTCGGCTCGTAGAAGGTCTGGCCGAGGTCGTGGCGCTTGCCGCCGACGACGACCTTGGCACCCTTGCCCAGAGCATCCGCCACATGGCGCTCCACCTTCGTGACGGCCGCTTCGTTGATCAGCGGACCCTGCTGCACGCCATCAACGAAGCCGTCGCCCACCTTGAGTGCGCCGACAGCCGCCGAGAGGCGCGCTACGAAGTCGTCGTGGACATTTTCATGCACATAGATGCGGTTCGGGCAGATGCAGGTCTGTCCGGTGTTGCGGAATTTCGCGTTGATGACGCCTTGCACGGCGACGTCGAGGTCGGCGTCGTCGAAGACGATGAGTGGGGCGTTGCCACCGAGCTCCATCGCCACCTTCTTCACCGTATTGGCCGACTGTTCCAGAAGCAGCTTGCCGACGCGGGTCGAGCCCGTGAAGCTGATCTTGCGCACGATCGGATTGGAGGTCATCTCACCGCCGATAGCGGTGGCGTCGCCCGTGACAATATTGAAGATGCCCTTCGGAAGGCCGGCGCGTTCGGCAAGCTCGGCCAGCGCCAGAGCCGAATAGGGCGTGAATTCGGACGGCTTCACCACGACCGAGCAGCCAGCGGCGAAGGCCGGGGCACATTTGCGGGTGATCATGGCGGAAGGGAAGTTCCAGGGCGTAATAGCGGCAACGACCCCGATCGGCTGCTTGAGCACCATGATGCGCGAACGGGCGCGCGGCGCGGGGATGAGGTCGCCGTAGGCGCGCTTGGCCTCCTCAGAGAACCACTCGACAAAGGAGGCGGCATAGCGGATTTCGGCCTCGCTTTCGGCGAGCGGCTTGCCTTGCTCTGCCGTCATGATGGCCGCGAGATCGGGAAGGTTGGCGATCATGAGGTCGAACCAGCGGCGCAGCACTGCGGCGCGGTCCTTGGCTGCAAGAGCCGCCCAGTCCTGCCGGGCCTCCTCTGCCATCTCGATGGCGCGGCGGGTCTCATCAGAGCCCATGTTCGGCACAGTGCCTATCTCAAGGGCCGTAGCGGGGTCATTTACCGTGATCGTGCTGCCATTGTCGGCACTCATCCATTCTCCGCCGACATAGGCTTGATTCCTCACGAGCGAGGGGTCCGCCAGACGACTGAAAAGGGGATGGCGCAAAGTCCTGTGCACGGTCATGGTATGGCTTCCTGTAGAGCAATTCGTATAGTGTTATAACAAACGACAAATAACGTTTAGTCAAGCCCGGTTTGTCAGGTGAAGGGATATGCACCGCAAAAAATCTGAGGCCGAGGGGCGCCGGGTCGCTGAGCGTGAACGATCCGTTTGCGTATGAGCGGAAGCTCGATTTCCTTCCGGCGCTCGGAAGTTCGAGCCAAGAACCGAGAATGCGCCTCAGGGCCTGACGCTCGACGCCTCTGCGGCAAATCGAGCCCTTGAGTTGCCCATGAAGTGGGCGCGGCCCGGCCGACGGGGCCGTCGCGCTTCTGCTGCACGGCTGGCCCTATGACATCTACAGCTATGTCGATGTGGATCCGGTTCTTGCCGAAGCGGGCTATCGTGGCATCGTGCCCTATCTTCGCGGCTACGGCGCAGGCGTTCGCCCAGGCCGTGATCGACGTTGCTCGGATGTGAGATGCCACGTCGGATCACCGTCAAGACACGGCGGTATGAATGGAGAATAGAGTCGGAGCGCTCGATGTTTCCTGTCGATTGCGCCAACTACCGCGATCACTGACACACTTAAGTGAGGGCGCACCCCGCTACATATCGATATCTATTTCGATTTGAAATGACATCTCTATTTGGCGCATAAAAACTCGCCATCCCTAGTTTCCGCCCAAAATATGAGCATTTTTAGTCAATTTTACGTCCGAAAAATAATTCCCTCTTGCCTTTCGGGCAAAATTGGTGTGATTTCCGCCTCGGCATAATGATATCATTAGGAGGGCTTAGTGGCATCAGACATGGCCTTGAGCGGAGCCAGGACACTGGAGCCATACACAGCATTTGTACTGCTGTGCGGTAGTGGCCAGGCCAGTGCAGCTCAACGGAGCCGCGAGGGCGTCGATCCGTGCCGTTAAATCATCCGTCTTGATCTTCGGCGTCACCACAGGCGCTTGTCTATTCTCACTGGAGGACGTCCTCATGAATCTGCGGCAGATCGAAATCTTCCATGCGGTGATGACCAACGGTACGGCCTCTCGCGCTGCTGAGGTCCTCAGGATTTCGCAGCCCGTCGTTAGCAAGGCCATTCAGGAACTGGAGCACAGTACCGGCCTCGCCCTCTTCCACCGCACCAACGGCCGCCTATTGGCGACCTCGGAGGCTCGGCTATTCTTTCGCGAGGTTGAGCAGTCCTTCACCGGACTAACTCGCCTTCGCAGCGCTGCGGCGCGCATCGGCGATTTCGGCTCAGGCGAAATTCGCTTTGCCAGCCTGTCGGAACTGAGCACAAATGTAATTCCAAAGGCGTTGCATGCTTTTCAGAAGCGCCACCCCGAGGTGACGATTACATTCCAAACCCAGAGGTCCACTCTGGTGAAAGATCTCGTTGCCTCCGGACAGCTCGACGTCGGAGTGGTAGCAGACGAGACAGAACTGGCCGGTGTCGATGCCCGGCCTTTCACGAACTACCGCGCGGTGGTTGCGCTTCCGGCCGACCACCGTCTAAGGGAACGGGCAGTCGTACTCGCGAAGGACCTGCACGGCGAACCATTCGTTGCGCTTTCTCCCGAAGACACGATTCGCCGGCAGGTAGATGCCATTTTTGAGACGGGAGCGATAAAGCCCAAAATCGTGCTTGAGACTCAACACTCGACGACGATCTGCGCGCTGGTCAATGCCGGACTCGGTTGCGGCGTGGTGAACCCTATAACGGCTGAACCTTATCTCGGCAGGAACCTCATTGTCCGCCCCTTCGAGCCGGCTATATATTTCCGCACGCTCCTGCTACTGCCGGCAAATCGCCAGCCCTTGAAAATTGTCACAAACCTTATTAGCGACCTGAAAAACCACGCCAGTTTGGATGACGCGACCACTCATCAAACAGTGCCCTTGCTTTGAAGGAGCACCCGTTCAATTCCTTGCGACGAAATCGATATTCCGACGCGGACAGGTAAGCCGCACCGCGCCATCGACTTCTGATGTTCCTCGTCGACACAAATGTCATTTCGGCGCTCGCGCCGTCAAAGCGGGGAGGGGAGGGCGCCCTGGTCAATTGGCTGGACCGCGCCAGTCCATATCTATTTCTCTCCGTCGTGTCAGCGGCAGAGGTTGCAGCAGGCATCGCAAAGGCGCAACGCGAAGGTGCGACGACGAAAGCGCGCGCCCTTCGCGACTGGTGGAGCGCCATTGAGTATCTCTATTCGGAGAGGCCGCTGCCATTTGACCTGAAATGCGCGAATGCGGCTGGCGCCATCCTTGATCACGCCCGTGCGCATAAGCCTGGTTTCGAAGACATCGCTATCGCAACGGCTCAGTGCTGGGGCTCACCGTTTTGACAAGGAAGACGTGCCATTTCGAGCCGCTCGGTGTGCCGGTAATCGATCCCTTCGATACGCTGCCCAAGCTGCCGTGACGCCGACATCGAAGAGGTCGCTCACCGCCCCGTCGCCGGGAGGCGAGAGCCGTGCCGGAACAACCAATGTTCACCACTATCCTCTATGTTGCCTCCCGGGAGGGGGCCGAACATCCAACTTGCCACCGCTTTCTCCGGTTAATCGGATCTCCTTGACCGACAGGGCAGCCTCAATCTGCAAGGGAAGCAGTAATCTCGATTTCGACTTTTGCACCGCGTGCAGGAATTTGACATATTAAGAACGTGCTGGTGGGTCGAATATCCTTGAATACCTGTGCAAGTACCGGCCCTACGGCCTCGGCCGCTTCGAGGTCGGCTACGTAAACGCGACTTGCCACGGCATTGGCGAGGGTGGCCCCTGCTTTGTTCAATGCATCCTCAATATCCGCGAATGCATTGCGTGCCTGATCTGCCGCATCCGGAGGAAACAGACCCGTGGCCTTATCACGACCTGTCGTGCCGGAAACATAAATCGTTGTCCCATCAATCACAGCCTTGGCGTAGCCTGCGGTCGTTTCGGAGGGGGCACCGGAAAAGATTCTCTTTGGCATTTTAATCTCCATGTTCATGGTCGCCGATGTCGTCAGGCGGATCGAGTGCTGTCGGTTCATTTGGGTGGTTGTTGGAATCGCGCCGGCGAAAGAGCCGAAATATCGGCCGACGGGGTTTGGCCTACTGCGAGTTCGGCCATGATTTTCCCAGCCATCGGTCCCAATCCGAAACCGTGTCCGCTAAATCCGGTAGCGACGAGAAGCCCCTCGACGGCTTTGACCTGACCTATGACGGGAACCACGTCGGGGAGGGTATCGATGATGCCTGCCCATACGGTTTCGATAGCAACCTCCGCCAATGCAGGTATAAATCTCTGCAATTCATCTTGGGCCTGCCGGACGCGGTAATGGGCAGGCTGCACGGCTTCTCGGGTTGGTGCGATATCCGCTATCGGTGCGGAGCGATGCGACCGGACAAACGGCTGAATTGGACCAAGATAGTTGATCCGCGCCGCATCTGGATTGCTTCTTCTCGTTTCCCGATAGTGGCGCATGTATCGCCAGGAATCGAGCCGTACGTCATATTCCCCCCCCGCCACCGACAAAACGATTGCCCCGTTCACATCCTGCCGAAGGCCAGTCTGGGGCAGCGAGACACAGGGATGGATGGTGAGGCCCGGCAGCGGCAGGGAACGCGCCACGGTCGCCCGTATCTTTTCCTGGGGAAGAACGTATCCGATCGGGCGCAGGAGCTTGCCGCTTCCCGTGCCGGCGGCGCAGAGGACCGTGTCGGCACGATAGAGCTTACCGTCGATCCATACCCCATGGATGCGCCCGGCCTGAACATCCAGGCGCTTCACGCTCCCGCCAAGAATAACCGAGACCCCAGCTTCGACCGCGGCCTCGAACAACGCCCGCGTGGCGCGTCCCGGCTCAGCCCGCCCGTCCGAGGCGGTGAACATCGCGCCTCGAATGCCGGCTTTTTCGGAAAGGATGGGAAGTTTTCCGGCGACCTCGGCCGGCGTCAGCAGCTCGGTGTCGAGACCGAAATCCTTCGCTTTGGCCTGCCAGTCCGCCTGATGCGCCATGTCGCTGTCATTGACCGCCAGAACGATGTTGCCGCCGCGAAACCAGCCGACGCTGCGTCCGATATCCTTTTCGAGACCGTTCCAGAGGCGCAGCGAGGCCATGGCGAGAGGAAGCTCGCGGAAGTCTCGTCCCTGTTGGCGAACGAAGCCAAGATTGCGGCCCGATTGTGCGGAGCCTGGCATGTCACGCTCGACGAGGAGGACGCGCAGGCCGGAACGCGCCGCGTAAAATGCGGCCGAACACCCGACGATACCTCCGCCGATGACGATCATATCCCACTTGCTGGATATGTGGACGTTTCTTCGAGCATCCATTTAATGAACCTTCGCCATGAAGGAGCGGGTGCGCTCGAAGGCGGGGCTGCTGAATATCTCGGAAGGCGCCCCCAATTCCACGATCCTTCCCGACTGCATGAAGGCGATTCGATTGCAGACCTCACGCGCGAAAGACATCTCGTGGGTGACCACCATCATCGTAAGGCCCTCGGCCGCCAGCGATCGCATGACGTCGAGGACTTCGCCGACCAGTTCCGGGTCGAGCGCGCTTGTGGGTTCATCGAAGAGCAGGACCTTGGGCTTCATCGCCAGCGCCCGTGCAATGGCAACGCGCTGCTGCTGGCCGCCGGACAACATTCGGGGATAATTCTGCATCTTGTCAGCCAGACCGACGCGCGCCAGAAGCTCGCCCGCGAGCGCTTTGGCCTCCCGTCTTCCGATGCCGAGAACATGGACGGGCGCTTCCATGACGTTCTCGAGAGCGGTCTTGTGTCCGAACAGATTGAAGTTCTGGAACACCATTCCGATCCGCGCCCGTTGCCGCGCAATTTGCTTCTCCGATAGCTCGTAGGCGAAGTTTCCGTCACGGCGATAACCGATCAACTCCCCGTCGACAGTGATGCTTCCCTGCTCGATCCGTTCCAGGTGATTGACACAGCGCAGGAGGGTCGACTTGCCGGATCCGGATGGGCCGATCAGGCTGATGACCTCTCCCGCGGTGACTTCCAGATTGATGTCGTGCAGCACCGGCAAGCTGCCATATCTTTTCGATACCCGGTCAAAGACAATCATCGGATCTGACATTTTTATCGAACCTTCCGGCGAAACAGGCGTCTCATTGGGGTGATGGCAGTTACGGTCGATCGGCTGAAATGCCGCTCTATTCGCACCTGGGCGGCGCTCAGGAGCGTGGTGGCCGCTAGGTACCACAGGCAGGCCACGATCAGCAGCGGGATGGTCTGGAAATTCCGGGAATAGATCGTCTGCGCGGAGTAGAGCAGATCGGCCAGCGAGATCACGCTGACGAGGGACGAAGTCTTCAGCATGCCGATCGTCTGATTGCCGGTCGGCGGGATGATCACGGGCATCGCCTGCGGCAAGATGATGCGCCACAGCGCCTTTCCACTGGTCATGCCCAGCGATTTCGCAGCCTGCCTTTGACCCGGATCGACCGACATCAGGCCGCTGCGGATGATTTCGGACATATAGGCGCCCTCATTCAGTCCGAGCCCGAGAACGGCCGCTGTAACGGGCGATATGAGTGTATTGGTGGGAACGGAAACCCACAGGGACGTGAACGGGATTCCGAGGGAAAGTTCCGGAAAGAGAGCGCCGAGATTGTACCAGAATATCAGCTGGACAAGAACCGGGGTGCCGCGAAAGAACCATATATAGGCATTGGCGACGGTCGAGATGACAATATTGTCCGTCATCGCGAGAATGGCGAAAATCGTTCCCAGGACGACGCCGATCGCCATCGTGACCAGCGTCAACCACAGCGTCAGGGAAAGGCCCGAAAGAATACGTGCGTCGAACAGATAGTCTCCGACGACAGCCCATCCGAAATTGGGATTTGCCGCGATCATATTCGCGCAATACAGCACGAAGATGATCAGTAAGGCTGCGGCCAGCCGCGTCTTCCAGGCCGTGGCCGGGACATATGTCAGCGCCGGTCGATCCGATGGGGCCGACAACGCCAGAGTTGAATCATTCGACATGATCGCTGTCTCTCAATAATGGCCGGTTGGATACGGCCGGTGGCCGGAGCCACCGACCGCGTTTTTCATTCCGCAGCCGGAACCGTGGCAAGGTTGATGCCCGGCTCGTGTTCCATCGCCATCGGCGAGACCGTCCATTTCTCGTAGATCTTGTCGTAGTCGCCGCTCGCCCTGACCTCCTTCAGAGCCGCCAGCACGGCCTCGCCGAGGTCCGTTTCATCCTTGCGAAACGCGATGCCGCTCGGCATGCGGGCGAGGACCGGCATCTTGAGGACCTTCACGGGACGCGGCGCCGCCTTCTGGATTTCGCCGGCCAAGGCCGCGGAGGTCAGAACGAAATCGCTACGCCCGGAATAGAGGGAAAGCAAAGTCGCCTCCGACGTTCCGAATTCGGAGACGGAAGGCTTCTCCTTGCCGGCGGCGGCGCAGGCGTCGCCGATTTCCGTCGTGATCATGCCGACCCATTCGGTGCCGCTTTGCGCGGCTCCCTTCAGGCCGCAAAGGCTGAGATGGTCGTCGATCCCGCTGCCCTTTTCCTCAAGGACATAGGCGGAGGAAGTGGTGTAGCCGTAATCGACGAAGCTGACGACCTTCTGCCGCTCCGCATTGTCGGTGATCCCTTCCATGGCGAGATCCCAACGACCGGACTGGACGCCGGGGATGAGCGAATCGAATGCGACGGACGTTACATCGATCTTCACCCTGAGGCGCTCTGCGATCGCGTCCCAGAGATCGACTTCGAAGCCGACCATCTCGCCTGCGTCGTTGATGGACTGAAAGGGAGGATATTTCGCATCGGTCACCAGTTTGATGACCCCGGAATCCTTGTATTTCTGGGGCAGAATGTCGGCCGCCGACTGCGCATTCGCGGCGCCTGCCACGACAAGCAGGCCGATTGCGGTGATGGCACCCACCGCGGAGACATAACTGTAGCGTTTTACTCTCTCGAAAATCATGGCGTCCTCCCGTTTGTGGCCTCAGGTTGGCGACGAGCCACTCGGCCTGTTGCGGCTCGTCGTTTGTGTGCGGATGAAATCGGCGCCGCGCTTCAACCGATCACGAAGGGATTGGCGATCTCCTCCGCGGTCGAGAGCCAGACGGCCTTGGTCTGGAGATATTCGTAGATCCCCGCCACGCCGTTCTCGCGCCCGATGCCGCTTTTCTTGTAGCCGCCGAATGGCGTGGTGTAGGAAATGTCGCGATAGGTGTTAACCCAGACGCTGCCGGCCTCGAGCTGTTCGGACATCTTCAGGGCAAGGCGCATGTTCGAGGTCCAGACTCCGGCGCCGAGGCCGAATTCGCTGTCATTGGCGATGGCGACGGCCTCTTCCGGCTCGTCAAAGGTTATGGCCGAAAGAACCGGGCCAAACACCTCTTCCTGCGCGATGCGCATATCGTTGTTGACGCCGGTGAAGATGGTCGGCTCGATGAAGAAGCCGGCGCCGCATTCTGCAAGGTCCGGGCGCTTGCCGCCGAGGACGAGTTCAGCGCCTTCCTGGCGAGCGATGTCGATATAACCGAGCACCTTTTCGAACTGCATGCTGTTGGCGATCGGCCCGATCTGGGTCTCGACCTTGCGCGGATCGCCGATGCGTGCCGTTTTCGTGAAGGCGGCGAGCTTTTCCAGAAAGCGGTCCTGGATAGAGCGATGCACGAGGAGACGCGAGCCAGCGATGCAGGTCTGGCCGACTGCGCCGAAGATCCCGCCCACCACGCCGCGCACGGCATTGTCGAGATCGGCATCGGCGAAGACGATGTTGGGGGACTTGCCGCCGAGTTCCAGGCTGACACGCTTCACGTCCCTCGCCGCCAGCGCGGACAGATGGGCGCCCGTCTTCGTCGATCCGGTGAAGCCCAAGTGCCGGGTCAGCGGATGCGTAACCAGCGGCTCGCCCACCTCTGGGCCGTAGCCGGTGACGACGTTTATGACGCCGGTCGGAAAACCGGCCTTCTCGACTAGCTCCATGAGCTTGAGCGCGGTCGCGGAGGTAAATTCTGCGGGCTTCATCACCAGCGTGTTGCCCGCCGCCAAGGCGGGGGCCGCCTTGAGGGAGAACAGCAGCAACGGCGCATTCCACGGCACGATGCCGACGCAGACGCCTAGCGGCTCATGGCGCGAGAAACTGAGCGCCGGCTTGTCGCAGGGATGGACCGCGCCCTCGATCTTGTCGGCATAGCCAGCATAATAGTGATACCAGTGCGGAATGTAACGGATCTGGTGCCGCATCTCCTCCAGCAGGCGGCCGTTGTCGCGCACCTCGATTTCGGCAAGCGCATCGGCATGTTCCTCGATGAGGGCGGCGAACCTCTGGATAATACGTCCGCGCTTGGTCGGGTGCATCCTGCCCCAGGGGCCTTCCGTGAAGGCGCGATGCGCCGCGCGCACCGCACGGTCGGCGTCCTCTGCATTTCCGCGCGGGATCAAGGCCCAGGGCTTCGCGGTAAAGGGATCGACTGTCTCGATATACTCCCCCGAGGCCGGGGCGACCCATTCGCCGTCGATGTACATAGACAGTTTCGGTAGGTCTTGCATGGGCATGGTCTCTCCTTTTCGCGGCATGAAGTAACGCCTTGAGCGGCATAGCGATATCTGTTTCGATTAAAAATGATATGCCTAATCGCTGTCAAGAACAGAATTGCCGATCTGATAAATTACTTTGCTGCATAAAATTTAACCAATACCGCAGCGCAATGCATAAATAATAAGCAACTACGCTGAGTTTTCACAAAAAAATGGATTCCCTCTTGTCTTCTGGGCAAAATTGGTGTGATTTGCGTTCAGCATAATGATATCACTTTGGAGGACACGTTGGCGTCAGACCAGCCCCTATACGAGCGCATCAAATGCGTGATCGATCGCCGTATTGAGACCGAGGAGTGGCCGCCCAACTTCCAAATCCCCTCGGAAGAGGATCTTGCCAGCGAATTTGGCGCGTCCCGCCTCACGGTGCGCCGGGCCTTGCGCGAATTGCAGACAGATGGCGTGCTGCTACGCGTCCAGGGCCGCGGCACGTTCGTCATAGGCCCGCGCATGCAATGCGCCGTGTTCAATCTCGCCGACATATCGGAGGAGATCGCTTCCGGCGGCGGTGCCCATAGCTGCCGGCTGCTCCAGCATTCGATCCTCACCAGGGACGATCCTGGCTGGAACATGCTCCAGCTCGGCGCCGGCGATACCGTTTTCCATTCGCGGCTGCTTCATCTGGAGGACGGCAGCCCGATCCAGTTGGAAGATCGCTATGTGAACGCCGTGGAGGCGCCGGACTACATCGAGCAGGATTTCTCGAAAACTAGCCCGCATGCCTGGCTGCTGCGCGAGACCGCCGTCACGACCGTCGACAACACAATCCGCTCCATCCGTGTCGACGACGAAATCCGTCTGCACCTGCAGATAGGCGCCGACCAGCCGTGCCTCCTGCTGGATCGCTCAACCTGGCGTGACGGAGTTCCCGTCACGCGCAGCCGTTTCATCTATCCCGGCGACCGCTACCGCATGCGCTCCACACACGAGGCGCGCACCAACCGCATCGTCACCATTCCCGCCCTATCCGGCACAAGCCGCTGAAACCCTGACAATAGGAGCCGCCCATGAGAAATTTTGTTCGCAAACTCCAGGAACGCGGGGACCTGCTGGTCGTCGACCGCGAGATCGACCCCGCCCATGAACTTGCCGCCGTCACCCATCTGGCGCAGAAGAAATGGGCAAAGCCCGTGATGTTCACCAATGTGAAGGGCACGCGCTTTCCGGTGGTCACCAATGTCTACAGCACCCGTGAACGGTTGGGTGAGGTGATCGGCATCGACGCGAACGATTTCTGCCGACAGTGGAGCAAGCTATCCTCGCTCGGCTCGGCCGAGATGCGCGACCCCCTCGTGCCGGCGAACGAGGCCCCGGAATACGAGGAGGTCAAACTATCCGACCTGCCGCTGATCACCTATTCGGACCGAGACGGCGCACCCTATTTCACCTCTGCCATGTTCATCGCCAAGGACCCCGAGACCGGGGTGGGCAACCTCTCCTATCACCGCTCGATGTTCATCAGCGACAACGAGCTGCGCTGCCGCCTCGCGCCGCGTCACCATCTGACGATCTATCACGAGAAGGCCGAGAAGATGGGGCGGCCGCTCGAGGCGGCCATGCTCATCGGCCCGCCGGCCCACGCCTTCCTGACCGCCGCCGCTCCGCTGCCCTATGACGTGGACGAGTTGGAAGTGGCTGCGCGCCTGCGAGGCACGCCGATTGCCATGCGCAAATGCAACCATATCGACCTTGAAGTGCCCGCCGAGACCGAGGTGGTGATCGAGGGCCGGTTCCTGCCCAACGAGCGCCGCCCGGAAGGCCCGTTCGGCGAGTTCATGGGCTATTACGTCCCCGTCGGTCCCAATGCCGTCTTCGAAGTGCTTGGCGTGACCGTGCGCAAGGACGCCATGTTCCATTCGATCCTGTGCGGCTCGCCCGAGGAGGTGCTGACGCTGGAGCTTTCCGTCTCGGCCAACATCTACCAGCGGCTGAGCGCGGCGCTTCCCGGCATCGTCAACGTGACATGCCAGCCCTTCGTCAACCATGCCATCGTGCAGATCGAACCGCAGTTCGAAGGCCATGCGCGCCAGGTCATGCTGGCGACGATCGGCGCCGAACCCATCTGGGCCAAGCAGATCACCGTCGTTGATAAGGATGTCGACATCTACGACATGGACGACGTGCAATGGGCGATTCTGACCCGCTGCCGCCCCGACAAGGACACGCTCGTCATTCCCGAGACCCCGTCCTTCTACCGGGATGAGGCCAAGGATCACTGGGGGCGCCTGCTGGTCGACGCCACCAAGCCTTGGGGACGGGAAGAGGAATTCGAGCGTAAGCGGCTGCGCATGGTGAATGACATCCGTCTCTCCGACTGGTTCGCGGGCGCCTGACCATGAGCACGCGGCGGCTGATTATCGGGATCACGGGCGCTTCGGGTGCGGCCTATGGAATCCGCGCCCTTGAGCTTGCGCGGGCGGCGGAGGTGGAAACGCATCTCGTCGTTAGTCGCTCGGCCCTTCTCACACTGAACCAGGAACTCGGCCTGCAGAAGGCCGATCTCGAGGGCCGGGCCGATGTGATCTATCCGGTCGCCGACATCGGCGCGACGATCGCCAGCGGATCGTTCCGCACCATGGGAATGCTGATCGCCCCCTGTTCCGTGCGGACCATGTCGGAGATCGCCACGGGCGTGACCCCCACCCTGATGAGCCGGGCCGCCGACGTGGTGCTGAAGGAGCGCCGTCGCCTCGTGCTCATGCTGCGGGAAACGCCGCTGCATCTGGGGCACATCGAGACGATGGGGGCGCTCACCCGGATGGGGGCCATCATCATGCCCCCCGTCCCCGCCTTCTATGCCAAGCCGCAGAGCATCGAGGAACTGGTCACCCATTCCAGCGCCCGCGCCCTTGACCTCTTCGACATCGATACCGGCGCCATACGGCGCTGGGGCGGCCTGAAGGGCAGCCTGATGGAGGATACCTCTGACCCGCGCGCATCATAGTCTACGGCACGATGCTTTCCGCGCGGCGATCGACGATCTCATCCCCTCGAACTGTACGGCGATCGCTACCGGTTGCGGCTTTCTCGCCGAAGTGCCGTGATGCCCATCACGGCACTTCGGCGAGTCGTTCGCGGGAACGAAGGCCCGGGGCCATCCGGCCTTCCGATGGCGGCCGTGTCGCCGCGGTTCGGCCTGCCAGGCTTCGATATAGTCATCCTGGCGTCTGCCGCCGAGATCGTGGCATGCCGGTGCGAGGGGGCACCCGCGGCGAAATCCGTGTGGGGATGCGCAGGACGCTTCCCGCGCTGCGGCATGGGCCCTTGCCAGGGGTGAATGTGCGGCAACGACGCTGGCTAGCCTAGCCACGTCGGCCCACGGCCTCTCGATCGAGGTGTTGACGCTCCGCCTCATATCGCTCTGGGAGATCGCGGATATTATCGAGCCGCGACGACGCGGGTCCCCCGCGGCTGCCGGAACAGCCGCTTCACCTGATTTTCTTGTGTCCCTTCGGCGTCAATGGTCCATTTGCGTTCACAATGCGGTTCTGGCGCGCTTCGTGCGAGCTCCGCATCCGGTAACGATCGCCCGGGTAGAGGAAGCGGCTGCGGGTCACCGGGGTCCCCTCGCGCCAGGTCGACCGGTCTAGCAGGAGGCACGGTTGGGTGCTGTCTATCTGCAAGAGCCGGCACGCGTCCGCGTCCGGCCTGATGGCGCGGATCGTATTGTCCACGGATGTCACCGTCGTCTCGCGAAGCAGGTAGGCGTGCGGCGTGATCCTGCTGAAGTCCTGCTCCAGGAAGGACGGAGCCTCGCTTGCATTGACGTAGCGATCTTCGAGTTGGATCGGCGTACCATCCTCCAGGTGCAGCAGCCGCGCATGAAAGACAACCCCATCCGGCCCCAGCGCCAGCATGTTCGATTGCGGGTCTTCCCGCGGCACGACGCCGAGCTGGATCACGTTGCAGGCATGGGCGCCGCCGTTGAACACGATTTCCTCGGCCATGTCGGATATATTGAAGATAGCGCATTGCATGCGCCGGCCGACCACGAAGGTTCCGCGCCCTTGGATGCGTATCAGAACGCCCTCGGCCTGCAATTCACGCAAGGCACGTCTCACGGTCAGCCTAGACGCCCCGAACTCCTCCGCAAGCTCGACCTCTGCCGGAACCTGGAATTCAGCGGGCCACTCCTCCGCCTCGACACGGCGATCGATCGTCGCTTTTATCTTCTCATAAAGGTGCTGATCGGGTTCAGGCATGCTCGACCATTGATAATGATATCCTTTTGAAAGACTAACATACCTATTAGTGCGTGTCACCTCTGCAAACAGGAGTTGAATTCAGTAGGTTTTTTCGCCATGCGCCTGGCTTCGATTTCGCTAGGCGAAATCCGGCGCAGAAGACGCGATCGATTATGATATTGTATTCACGAGTTCAGCATCAGCCCCGTGCGAGCGACCACACGGCGTCTGCGATGAGACGGGTTTGCGGCATCTCTTCAGGCAGGGTGCGGCCGGCGAAACGTTCGAGAACCATTTGCGCGACGGCGCTAATCCGGGCCGACCCGACTTCCTGACCTTCATCGCGCGGCAGGTCGGCGATCGCTTCCTCCAACACCGCGATCTCGAGCCTTTCGGCGTCCAGTTCCAGCGTCTTGAGCGCTGAGCGGAAGGACACGACTGGCGCGCGGTTTTCCATCCACGGATTGGTCTTTAACTGCACCCTGATCGCGCGCAGGGGCCGGACGACCTCCGCACGCCATCGGCTGCAGCTCTCGTCAAGTCTCCGAATCGTGTCGGCATCGATGCGGCTGCCTTTCCCGGCCGCCTGGAGCACGGCAAGGAACAACGGCACGTCGAGTTCAAACCGGTCCTGCAATTCCAGGCACGCCTGGGCGACGCCCGGCATTGCGTAGACCTTCGACATCACGGTCCACAGATCGGCAGCAACGGAAGCTTCAACCACTATCTTTTTCCTCGCCTATGGCACTCGCCAGGGCGCCGCATATAAGCATCGCCGGCTCGTATCAATGACTATCCTCTGCGTTTCAATTCAATGGCCCGATCTTCGTCGCTAACTCAAAAGATCGCATAATGCTTTGAGCGCGCCTCGAAAATTACGATAGTGAAGTAAGATTTCCTCGCCGGTTGTCTGCATTTGTAAGGCTGCGTGTGCATACGCCACATTTGCGATGAAGAAAGACGTTTGCTCACATGGTCAAAGGCGGCGCTCGCCCATCGGCCCCAGGTCCTGATCATCTCCCTGGGCTTCGCCGGCAAGCGATCCGGCACGAGGCCTTCGCCTGATCGTCGAGGCCTTCAGGGCGATGGGGAAATACTTGGAAGACTCTATCTGCTGGCCCTGTTGTTCCAAGAGGGCGGATACGATCGGACGAGCCTCAAGAAAGCTGCAACAAGTTTTTGCCTGCCTTTGCACGGCCACCGAATGAACCACGTTAAAGCCGGCAGACGTTCAGTCAGGGAGCTTCGAAGCATGATCCCAACTTAGTATAGCGGTGTGGAGGCAAACACTATGAGTGATGATGGGGCTCAAGCCATAGCCAGCAGGTCCCTAAGCAGCCCCGGGCCACGAGGGTATCTGGGGAACCACGCGGATAGGTTCCATAAGAACGCTTACGCGACTAACATATGTAGGGGCTATTTAGCAATGTGACAGTTGGGCCAGTTAGAAATGCGACAGCTCGCCTCTCGGCGCGCCGGTCAACGTCAACGTTGGGAGCAAGGATAACGACCTTCCGCCTGAAGTCGTGATGTCCTGTTTGATCACCATGTCTCAGAAAGAGTTGCTTCGCCTCGAAGTGGTCCAGAAGATCCGCGATCAGCGCCTGAGCGTCGTTCAAGCGGTAAGCCGCTGGCGTTCTACAGTGACAAGCACGGTGTTTCATCGACCCATGCATCGGAGAAAGACCGGACGAGCGGCCTGACGCAGTTCGGTCGGGCGCGCTATGAGCTGAACATTGACATCATCTGCGCCAACCCCCGCAGGCCAAAGGCCGCGTGGAACGCTAGGCCAAGGCACTGGCGGGTAAAAAGGTCGTCGTCTTTGATTATCCGGACGGTCGCCTCGAGATCATTCCCTTTACCCGAGAAACCATCTCAGTTAAGTCGCGCCAAGGCTTTCCGTCTGGGTCGCGTCAAGGATTGCCGCATAGATCCGCGCGCCGACCGGAATGAGGTCGTCGGGGAAATCGAAATCCGGATTGTGCAGGGCGGGCAGGTCCTCGCCCGAGCCGAGCATCATCAACGCCATCTTCGCGCCGCGGCCGAAGTAGCCGAAATCCTCCGATCCACGCAAAGGAAGCGTGCCCGGGCCGTGACCCATCCCGATGCGGTCGAGCGCGTCGCGAACGATCGAGGCGGCGTCGGCGTCGTTGCGGCAGGTCACGAAGACGTCGGTATAGCCGATCTCGAGCTTGAGCCCGCTCTCCTGCGCGACCGCCCAGGCGAGCGCCTCCACCTTTTCGACCAGCGCCACCATGCCCTCGTCGGTGAGCGAGCGCAGGGTGGCGAAGAGATTGGCCGCACCGGGAGCAACGCCGAAGGCAGGCGCCCCCATGTCGACATGGGTGATCGTGACGAGCGTGAAGTCGGGATCGCTCGTCGAGGTGCCGACCGGGCTGCTCATCGCCGCAAGCTCCGGCATCAGCCGCGCGATCGCCGGCATCGGCGAGATGCCCGTCTCCGGCTGCGAGGCATGCGCGGTCCTGCCGGTCAGCTTCAGCATGATCCCGCGCGAGGCGCAGCAGATCGGCCCGTCGACGATGTGAACCTGGCCAAACGGAAGGCCCGGCATGTTGTGGATCGCGAAGGCGAGATCCGGCTTCAGCTCGGCGAAGGCGGCGTCTTCGACCACCTTGCGCGCGCCGGAGCCGTCCTCCTCGGCGGGCTGGAACATCAGGATGACCGCGCCGCTTTCCGGGCGCTTCCGGCCGAGCAGGCGCGCCATCGCGGCGATCATCGCCATATGGCCGTCGTGGCCGCACTGGTGGCCCTTGCCGGGAATGGTGGAGCGATGGGGAATGTCGGCCAGATCCTCGATCGGCAGGCCGTCGAGCTCGCAGCGCAGCAGCACCCGCGGGCCGGGCTTGCCGCTGTCATAGATCGCGGCGACGCCGTGGCCGCCGATCCTCGTGACGATCCTGTCCGGGCCGGTCTCGCGAAGCATCGCGGCGACGGTCGCGGCGGTGCGCTCCTCCTCGCCGGACAGTTCCGGATGACGGTGAAGTTCGCGGCGCCACGCGGTCAGTTCCACGATGTCGGCATTGGTCAGGCTTGGGAGATCGATGTTCATCAGAGCGCCTCCGCTGCCTTGCCGTAGCGCTCGATCATGCCGAACAGATCGCGCGGATCGTCCGGATCGGCGAGCATGTCGAGCATTTCCTGGCCCTGATGCTCCTTCAGCACGGCATAAAGGTAGCGAAGGGCGCTGAAATCCTCGGTGGCGAATCCGACCGAGTCGAACAGGGTGATCTGCTTGTCGCCGGTCCGGCCGGCGGCCTCGCCGGTCATGACCTGCCAGATTTCCGTCACCGGATGGTCTTCGGGAAGCTGCTGGATCTCGCCCTCGATGCGGGTTTGCTCGGGATATTCCACGAAGATGTCCGAGCGCAGCAGGATGTCGCGGTGCAGTTCGGTCTTGCCCGGGCAATCGCCGCCGATCGCGTTGATATGGATGCCAGGGCCGACCATGTTGTCGGTCAGGATGGTCGCGTACTGTTTGTCGGCGGTGCAGGTGGTGACGATCTGCGCGCCCTCCATGGCCTCCTCGCCGGTCTTGCAGGCGACGACGCTCAGCCCCTTGCCCTCGAGGTTGCGGACGGCCTTTTCGGTGGCCTTCGCGTCGATGTCGTAGAGACGGACGGTGTCGACACCACAGATCGCCTTGAAGGCGAGGCACTGGAATTCAGACTGCGCGCCGTTGCCGATCATCGCCATGACCTTCGCCCCCTTCGGCGCGAGGTATCTGGCGACGAGCGCCGAGGTCGCCGCTGTCCGGAGTGCGGTGAGGATCGTCATTTCCGTCAGGAGCACCGGATAGCCGGTGTCGACATCCGACAAAACGCCGAAGGCCGTCACCGTCTGGCGGCCCGAGCGGACGTTCTTGGGGTGGCCGTTGACGTACTTGAAGCCATAGCTGCGGCCGTCCGAGGTCGGCATCAGCTCGATGACGCCGTCGGGCGAATGCGCGGCGATCCGCGGCGTCTTGTCGAACTGCGGCCAACGGCGGAAATCTTGCTCGATGTAGTCGGCAAGCTCGACCAGCGTGCGCTCGACACCCCGCTCAACGACGATGCGCATCATGTTCTCGACACTGACGAAGGGCACGAGGCTCATCGGGCCGGGCTTGGGAAGCGGCATGGCAATTTTCCTCTCTTGGCGAGCAGGTGCTCGTTTCACGGGCACGGCGGCAGCGATGCCGGCCGGCCGTCTCAGCTAGTCTGGATGAAGGGAGGTTAGCAACAGGTCCTCATGATGTAAACTGTCAACAGTTGACATTACGTCACAAAATCGTAACCCTGCAGCCGATCGCCGGGAATGCCGGCAGGAAACCGCTGCCAGCGGAAGGTGCAGATGTACAAGGACGTCCAGAGACTGAAATCGCCCAACCTCTCCGAGGTGGTGCGCGACGAGCTGATCAGGCTCATCACCCAGGGCGTCCTGAAGCCGGGCACCCGGCTCAACGAGGTCCACCTGGCCGAGCAGCTGGGGGTGAGCCGCGGTCCCGTGCGCGAGGCCGCGCGCGAGCTGGAAGGGCTGGGCCTGACCACCAGCCGGCCCCGGCTGGGCTTCTATGTGGCCGATTTCACCGATGCCGAGATCGTCGAGCTCTATGAGGTCAGCCCCTGGATCCATCAGGCGCTGGTCCGTGATTTCATGACCTATTCCGATGCCGAGACCTGCAGCGCGATCCTGCGCGACGTCGACAGCATCGCGACCGGCAGCGTGCCGGAGTTCTCCGAAACGCTGCTGCAATTCCGCCAGCGGATGCTGGACCATGTCCACAACCGCTATCTCGCCGAACATGCCTTGTCGCTCTATCGCCGCTTCTACATCGTCGCCGCGCTCGTGCGGGCGGAGGATGCCGCAAGGCGCATGAAGCGGATCATCGAGACGCAGCGCCTCTTCTGGGCGGCGCTGGCGGAGCGCAACCAGCCGAAGGCGATCGAAATCATGGAGGCCGACAGCCGCTATTGGCTGCAGGACATACCGCCGCGCTTTTCCCATGCGGACGATCTGCCGAAGGGCCACGAGTAGCCGGCGCGCATTCACCCCGCCGACGCTCCGGTCTTCAGGCCGGCGCCGGCCTTGAGACCAATTGGAGGTGCCAGATGGATTCAAACAGACGACCATTCCGCGACAGCCTGATCATCGGTTTTGCGATGTTTGCCGTATTCTTCGGCGCGGGCAACCTGATCTTCCCGCCCCAGATCGGCTTTGCCGCCGGTGACCAATGGGCGGCGGCCCTGGCCGGACTGAGCCTGACGGGCATGCTGCTGCCGGTCCTTGGCGTGATCGCCGTCGGCCTTGGCGGTGGCGGCTTCGAGCGGCTGACCCGCCCGATCGCCCCCTGGTTCGGTACGTTGCTGGTCTTCACCACGATGATCGCCATCGCCTGGCTGATCACCATTCCCCGCACCGCCAGCGTCGCCTTCGAGACCGGCATCATGACACTTGCACCGTCGCTCGATCCGAAGATCGGCATCGCGGTCTTCGTGCCGCTCTACTTCCTCGTCTCGCTTTATTTCGCGATCGACCAGAACCAGGTCATCGACAAGGTGGGCCGTATCCTGACCCCCGCGCTGCTCATCCTGCTCGTCGCTATCGTTGTCTGGGCGGTTGTCGATCCGCTCGGCACACCGGTCACAACCGCCGAGACCGCGCCCTTCTACCTCGGCTTCACGACCGGCTACCAGACGGGCGACGTCTTCACCGGCCTCCTGTTCGGCGTGATCTTCCTCGAAGCCATCCGCAATCGCGGCTATCGCGAGGGCAACGGCTTCACGGGCGTGCTGTTGGGCATTTCGGCGGTGACGTTCGCGGGCCTGTTCGTCGTCTATGGCGGCCTCGAATATCTGGGCGCGACGGGCAGCGGGCTCTACCAGGCCGGCATTTCTCCCGCCGAACTGCTCGCCCGCCTCGTATCCGACCTCGCGGGAAGGACCGGCGCGATCGCGCTCGCCGTGGCCGTTCTGCTGGCGTGCCTGACCACGGCAGTCGGCGCGACGGCGGTGATGGCCGAATACATGACGAAATGGAGCAAGGGCCGCATCAGCTACAGGACCGCCGTCATCATCACCACCGCCGTGGCCGGCGCGCAGTCCTTCGGCGGGGTGAGCTACATCATCTCCATCGCCGGACCGATCTTCATGCTGTTCTATCCGGTCGGCATCTGCATCGTCATCCTCGGCCTGTTTTCGCGCTGGTTCAGCAATGACGGCGTCTGGAAGGGCACGGCCCTGATGGCGGTGCTGATCGGCGCCTATGACTGCGCGAACATCCTGTCGGGCATGCTCGGCTTCACCATGCCGGCGGGCCTCGTCCAGACCTACCAGGCGATCCCGCTTGCAGCGACCGGCTTCGCCTGGGTCGTGCCCTCCATCCTCGGCGGCGTTGTCGGCGGCCTCGCCTGGAAGGCCACAGGCAGATCGAGCACCGGCAACCAGCCGGAGGAACTGGAAGCCGCGGCCTGACGCCTAGTGGCGCAACCTATCCATCCTAGACGGAGCGGCGGGCGCAAGTCTGCCGCTCTTTTTGCGTCGGCCAAACGGGCTCCGGGAGTAATTTGCGGGCGGGTTGATGTCAGCCCTGCGGTTCAGTCAGAAAGGCCTTGCCGAGCCTGCCGGGCGCTACGGACACTACCGTCTGGCGGTCGAATGCCTCCGCACCGATCGGAGCGGTGTGCCCGATCACGCGATGCCCGGGCTCGCCGAGCGTGTGAGCCAGGCAATGCGGCCACTGTACTAAGTCGGCAGGCCCGGGATGGGGTTTTCTACTGCGCCTTTCTGCCACGGCGAACTTGGAACGCAGAATCAGCTTCTCGCGCCAGTCCCATCCTCCAAACTCCGATGGCACATCAACGCGGTAGCGTGATTAAGGCCGCGTCGGATATCAACTCTTGAGCGCATTATTGAGCACCGCAAGCGCTGGTTCGCCGCCAAACGTGGTCACGCCTTCGAGCCATGGCTTGGCGACGTCCGGATGGGCCTTCAGCCACTCGGTTGCCGCTGTGGCGGCGTCCTTATCGTTGTTCAGGATGGCTCCCATGATCTCGTTTTCCATCTCCAGCGTGAAGCGCAGGTTGGTCACGAATCTTGCGACGTTCGGACATTCCGCAGCGTAGCCGGCGCGGATATTGGTGTAGACGTCGGCGCCGCCGTAGTTGGGGCCGAAATAGTCGTCGCCGCCGGAGAGATAGTCGATCTGGTAGACCGAGTTCATCGGGTGCGGCGCCCAGCCAAGGAAGACGATCCAATCCTTCTCGCCGATCGACCGGCCGACTTCGGCGAGCATGCCCTGCTCCGAGCTTTCCACCAGCTCCCAGCCGCCAAGGCCGAAGGCCTTCTTCTCGATCATGTCGGTGATCATGCGGTTGCCGTTGTTGCCGGGTTCGATGCCGTAGATCTTGCTGCCGAATTTGTCAGCGAATTTTTGCAGGTCGGCGAAATCCTTCACACCGGCCTCCGCCACGTATTTCGGCACGGCGAAGGTGTATTTGGCGCCCGTCAGGTTCGGGCCGAAAACCTCGATCGCCTTGTCGTCGAGAAAAGGCTTGCGGTCGGTCTCCATACTCGGCTGCCAGTCGCCAAGATAGACGTCGATATCCTTGTTCTTCATGCTGGTATAGGTGACGGGGATGGAGAGCAGCTTGCTTTCCGGTGCATAGTCCAGCGCCTCGAGGATGACGGAGGCGACCGCCGTAGTGGAGGTGATGTCGGTCCAGCCAACATCGGCGAAGCGCACTGCCTTGCAGCTTTCCGGCTCGGTGGCGCGAGCGATACCCACGGTCGAAAGCAGTCCGGCAGTTATGGCAAGCATCATTACAGGCATGTGTCTTGGCATGTGCTGTTCCCTTTCTCATTGCTGGTGCGAACCGGTGGCTCACCAGAGTGCGCCGCCAGAGATCTGTATGTTCTCCATGGTGATTCCGCGGGCCCCCTGCCCACAGAGGAAGACGGCAAGCGAGGCGATTTCGTTGGGCTGGATGATCCGGTTCTGCGGGTTCTGCCGAGCAATGTCGGCCATCGCGTCTTCCAGCGTGCGGCCGCCTCCCTCCCGGTCGATGACCTGCTGCACATTGCGCCGCATCAGCTCTGTCTCCACCCAGGTGGGGCTGATCATGACCGCGGTGACGCCGTGCGGCGCGCCTTCCAACGCCACGCAGCGGGTCAGGCCGAGCAGGCCCGATTTCGAGGCGCAGTAGGCGGGATTATCCTTCCAACCGACGGTCGCCGCCGTCGAGCCGATATTGATCACCCTCCCCCACTTCCGGTCGATCATGCCCGGCAGATAGGTCCGGGTCATGCGGAAGGCACCGTTGAGGTTCGTATCGATGATTTTCAGCCAGAGTTCGTCCGAATGGCCGCTGACCGGCTGCTCGGCTGTGGTGCCGGCCGCATTGACAAGAATGTCTGCCGGTCCGCAGACCGCTTCAGCCGCGGCAGCGAATTCGAAGATGGCCGCGCTGTCGCGCACATCGAGATGTCCGGCATAGACTTTCGTGCCGAACCGGGCGAGTTTTTCGCGCACGCTGGCGATCTCTTGCGGATCGGGATAGGCCGCTGCGTCGCCCTGTCGCCCTGCCGCTTCACGAACGAAGGAGCCGACCGCCACGTTTGCGCCCGCGCTGGCAAGGGCCTCGGCGATCGCCAGCCCCTGCCCCGTCAACCCGCCGGTGATGACCGCGCTGCGGCCCTTCAGGTCTTCCGTCATGCCGTCTCCTTCAAGGGGGCGCCCAAGGGCTTTCCAAGCCAGTCGCGATAGAAGCCTTCCAGATCCGGCTGGAAATCGTGCACGATGGGATAGCCGGGCGCGGCGGCCTCCACCTCGTGCAGGTGCGCGCATTCAGGGCAGAAGAATTCACGGATCTCCATCCATTCGGGGTCCGGCAAGTCGCTGTTCGGATAGATGTCGCGAAGGCTCTCTTCCGTATTGCGCACATTGATCACAGCGGCGAGCTTCCAGTTCCGGCGGTAGTCGCCGAAGGAATGGCCGCATTCGCAGCGTGTCACCCGCCCCTCCCCGCTGTCGCAGATGAAGAGCCGTTCGCCGACGGGCAGCAGGATCGGATCGTCGAACGACACGCGATCCTGCAAGACACTGATATACTTAAAGAAACGATCGTCGTCCTTGTAGGCGCTCATGATCCTGCGGGTCTGCGGCCATGGCAGCGTGCCCTCGACCAGTTCGCGGATGACGTCCTTGGAATACTCGCTCATGACTCAGTTCTCCCCGGAAAAGGCATAGTCGGCATCGAGACCCCAGAAATCCTTGAATTCCTTCGTGAATTTTGGGGAGAGCTGCATTGCGCTGCGATACATTTTTGCGACTTCCGGCGCAAAGTCCCTTGCCCTCACCCGCTCCGCTTCCTTGGATATCCATTCGGAGACCGGAACGGCCTTGGCAAGGCGCGCCATGCGCATTTCGGCGCGCCTTGCGACGGTGGCGTCGACATCGGCCTGCGGATATCCTTCCGCATCATCCTTCAGAATGATGCCGAACACCCTCTCCGCTGCCTCGCGGGTGAGAAACCCATTCTCGACATCCGAGGCGGTCTTTATGGGATCGCGCTCCAGCACGTCACCGAAACCGCCGCCGCCGTTATAGGCATGGCTGAAGATGTCGCCTGTCTTGTGGGGCCTGGTGATGTAGGGCCCTTCCTCGAAAATCTGCTCACCCTGGTAGGTGCGCTCGAAATCGGAAGTAATGGGGTCTGTGCCCGGCGTGTGCGCCAGCGGCTCGCGCCGTTCCGCCTTCGCGAAAATGTCGGAGCCGCGCACCGCATGGTGCTTTTCGCAGGTTGGCGCCGGATAGCCGCCACACAGCCCCCCGTTGTCGAAGACGCGCGACGAATGTTCGGAGGTGACGAGCCGCAGGTGATCGGTCTTGTTGATCAGCCAGGTCGACATGAAGGCGCAGCCGCCACGGTATTTTCCCGCTCCACCGGAGTTGGGCACGATCGAACGGCCGATGTAGACCATCGGCATGTTCTGTTCCCAGATCTCGATATTGCCCATGTCGGACTCCGGGTTCCAGCCGACATAGGCCGTGTCGAGCCCATCCTTGATGGCGAGCGCCCCGGAGCCGGCGGCCGCGCATTCGAAGTGCGCCATGCCGAATTGTCCGCCATATTGGCTGGTGCCACCCATCTCGATCATCGGTGAATTCACCTGCCCGACGAAGGCTTCCTCCACGAAGCCACGGGCGATGAAACCGCGCGAGAGCAGCCGCTGGAAGACGCCGTAGGCTGGCAACAGCAGCGCCCAGGAGGTGGCGGTCGCCGCCATCTCGTTGTCCGGATTCGTCCAGGTGCCGTGCGGGATGTTGATTTCAGTCGCCATCCAGGCGCCGTCATTGACGAGGCCTTCGAAATTCATGTGCTGGGTCAGCGTCACGAACATGCCGCCGTCCATGCCTGCCGGCGTGCAGTTCATCGAGTGGTAGCCCCAGGGCTGGGTGCCGTCGAAGTCCATGCGGATCTTGCCTTCGGCGGTGATCTCCATCTCGATCGGGATGTTGTACAGCCAGTTGGGGTCGGCGAGCGGCTGGAAACCGGGCTTGCCCTCGGTGACATGGCCGTAGAAGGTGTGGCCGCGATAGATGCCGGGCACGGTGAGTTGGCGCGTGCGCGCGAGCTGGGCGCGACGACCCTCCTCGATGAATTCCTTGGAAAGGCGCTGCCAGTAGTCGAGGCCGATTTCCGATATGAGCTGCTTCACGCTCTCGCGCATGTCGATGCAGGCGGCGACCTTCGCCTTTTCGTCCAGCACCCAGTAGATCGGCATGCGCAGGTTGCGCTCGCAGCGGATGATGTAGTCGCGGCGCAGCTCGTCGTTCTGGCCGACCTTTTCGGCGCAGACGAAGAGGCCTTCGGTGAAGCGCTCCTGCGCCAGGCATACATCGCCGCCCGGCGTGATCCCGCCGGCCTCCAGTTCATGGCAGACGGCACCCGCCCAGCCAACCAGCGTGCCGTCGTAGAAGATCGGCACGACGTCCATCACGTCCGGCACCTGCACGGTGCCGATGAAGGCATCATTGTTGGCGAAGATGTCGCCGTCACGGATGCCGGGGTCCTGCTCGTAGCCGTTCTTGATCATCCACTTGATGAAGCGGCTCATCGTGTGGACATGCACCATGATGCCGTTGGAGAGCGCGATGGCGTCGCCCTCCGGCGTGTAGATGGCGACAACCATTTCGCCGACCTCGCGCACGCCAGGAGAAGCGGAGATCCGCCGCGCCATCTCGCGGGCCGAGACGCAATAGGCGCGCAGCTTCGTGTGCAGCGTCTCGAACTTCAGCGGATCCTGTTTCCGGAGCCTCAGTTCCGTGATGCCATCATAGCAGCCGGTCTCGTCCATTAGCCGTTCGGATTCCAGAAGGCGCGTCTGGAGGGGATTTGCGGTTCTGTCCAGCATGGTCTCGGGTCTCCCGCTCAGGCGTGATTATAGTGGAGCAGCGTCCATTCATCGATGAAGACGCGATCGTTGGGATGGACGACCAGCGTGGTCGCCGGGTGCTCGATGATGGCCGGGCCGATCACCTCGTGGCCGGGCTGGAGCAGGTCCATCTCGTAGAGGTTCGCCATGTGCCAGCGCCCGCCGATATAGGCCTCGCGCACTCCCTTGTGGGCGGCCGCGGGGTCGGAGGGTCCAAGCGGCCGCTTGACGAGCGTCGGCTTGATCTTGTCGGCCGTGGCGATGACGCCGAGCTCCATCAGCGAGAAGCCCGCCTCGCCGTAGCGCGAGACGCGATGGTTGGTCTTGGCATAGACCTCCTCGAACTGGGCGAGCACCGTCCGCATGTCGTCGGCCGAGCTGACGACTGGCAACGGTGCGATGACCTCGACGTCCTCAAGCTGGCCGGTGTAGCGCGCCATGAAGAAAGGCACGGTCCTGATCTTTCCTCGGGCATGGCCGTCGGCGAGCAACTCGTCGACCGCGGCCTTTTCGAGATCCCTCCAGACCTTGGTAATCTGCGCGCCGGCGCCGACAAGCGCATCGTCGGAAGCGCGGGCGGGCACGTCGATCTGGGTCGAGACCGAATGGCGACGCATATAGTCCGCCGTGGTGCAGCCGAAGGCGGAGAAGCCGGCCGCGAACTGAAACGTGATGATATCCTTGAAGCCGATGCCCCGGGAGCAGCCGGCGAGGTGCAGCGGGCCGGAGCCGCCATAGGAAAGCAGGGTGAATTCCGAAGGGTGGATGCCCTGGCCGGAGATGACGCGGCGCAGCGCGTTGTTGGCGTCCGCCTCCAGCATCTCGATCATGCCTTCGGCCGCCTCCTCGACGCGAACGCCGAGAACATCGGCACATTTAGCCTTGAAGGCGGCGCGCGCCTTCTCGACCTGGAGCTTGACCTTGCCGCCGAGGAAATAATCCGGATTCAGCCGGCCGAGGATCGCGTCGCAGTCGGCGATCGTCGGCTCGGTGCCGCCGCGGTCGAAGCAGATGGGACCGGGGTCGGACCCGGCGCTTTCCGGTCCGAGCGAGATCTTCTTCGTCAGCGGATCCACCTTCAGGATCATGCCGGCACCGGCGCCGATCGTGTCGAGGTGCAGCGTCGGCACGTTCAGCTTGAAGCGGTCCATCAGCGGTTCGTTCTCGATGCGGGTCTGGCCGCGGCTGATCACGCCCATGTCGAAGGACGTTCCCCCCATATCGGAGCAGATCAGGCTGTCGTTGCCGATCAGTTTGCCGATATAGGCCGCGCCCAGGATGCCGCCGATCGGACCGGAGATCATCGTCTCGTGCAGGCGCGGGTGGTTGATCGAGGTGAGGCCACCGAAGGAAAGCAACGTCTGCACGCCATATTTGAAGCCGTAGGTCTTCGACGCATCCTCGATGCCGCGCAACTGCTTGCGCCCGCGCGAGGTGGCATAGGCCTCGATCAGGACGGAATTCAGCCGCGACTGCTCGCGGATGACCGGGCGCACCTCGTGGCTGGTGTAGACGGTTATCTCCGCGCCAGCCTTTTCGATCTCCTCCCGGCAGATCTCCGCGATGCGCTTCTCGTGCACCGGATTGACGTGGGAAAATATGGTCATGATGCAGATCGCGTCGACCTTGTCCCTGATGAGGGCGCGCGCCGCCTTCACGACGTCCGCGTCATAGAGCGGCAGCACCACGTCGCCGAATTGGTCGATGCGCTCGGTGACACCATGGGTGCGCCGGCGCGGCACGAGCGGATCGGGATGGGCGTGGGTGACGGCGTGCAGGCGGTCAGCATAGGAATAGTCGGCCCAGGCCTGCAGGCCGCGGCCCATCAGGATCATGTCCTCCATGCCCTTCGTCGTGATGAGGCCGAGTCTGCGGCCGGTGCGCGACAAGAGCGTGTTGAGCATGCCGGTGCCGGAATAGAGCACGACGTCGACACCGGAAAACAGGCTTTCCAACGAAATGCCCCAGGCTTCCGCCGCATCGAGCGAGGAGGCGACAAAACCCTCCGCCTCGTTTTTTGGCGTCGTTGCCGCCTTGCCGATCTTGAAGTGTCCGTGCTGATCGACGAGGATCGTGTCGGTCATGGTGCCGCCCGCGTCGATGCCAATCACAATCGGGTTTTCCAAGTCCTTGCCCTCCTGAGACCTTCGATGGGGGAAAGACTAGGCTCGTGCGAGGCAGGGGCGCCATATGCCGAAAGGCACAATGACGAGGGGGCGTTGCGATGCTAGAGGGGAGCATGCGCGGAGAAACATTCTGGCAGACCTTCGCCGCCGCGATCGCCGCGACGGGAACGCTCAATCACGTCGACCGCCTGATCGACACAATCGGCGCAGTCGTCTCGCCCGACCTGATCACCGTCACGCGCTATTCGGCAACGCGCCGGCCGGAATTCGTCAAACACCGCGGCTATTCGGAGGAAATGGTCTCACGGTACCTCGAGACCTACTATGTCTTCGACCCCTTCTACGCCCATTGGCGCGATGAACGACGCACCGGCATCGTGCCGTTGAAAAGCCTTGCCAGCGACCGGATCAAGCGCGGGCGCTACATCGCCGAATTCCTCGCCCAGTCGGAAATCTGCGACGAGATCGGCGTCCTGCTCGAAGACGGCGACGACTGGTGCCTCGGCATCTTTCTCGACCGCTCGCGCCAGCCCTTTCGCGACGCCGATATCGACGTGCTCAACGAACGCTTTTCTGTCTTCGCCGCGCTGCACGCGCTCGACACCCGCACGCGGCAGCCCTCCTACCGACGCACCACCGCCCCCGTCGCGCCGGGGGCGGTGCCGGCGAACGGACCGGTGATCTCGGCCGCCCTCTGGCCGGAGCTTTCTACCCGCGAGCTGGAGCTCGTCGAACTGGTGTTGAACGGTCATCCGACCGCCACCATCGCCGCAAGGCTTGGCATCACCACCGGCACGGTGAAGAACCACCGCGCCCGCATCTACGAAAAGCTCGACATCACCACCGAGCGTGAACTTTTCCTGCAATTCTTCCAGCGCAGCCAGCCGTAATGTCGCCACGGGACCTAGATGTCATCTGTGGCTCAGAACAGCTTCCGAAGCGCCTTTCCCAGCTGAGCCACGACCCACGCGATCTGCTATACGGCATCGTGGTACCGGCTTGAAAAGTTCTACTCCCGACCGTCTTCGAGTCCAAAAGGAAGCCCGCCGAAGCGGGCCAATTTAACCTGGGAGGAAGCGCGTAAACTTTGATCGTCGCGCCAGTAGGTACGGTGCGCCCGGTTGGTAAAGAAGATATTAAGACGGCCACTGACTTGAGATTGCCGCTCACCATGGCTAGAGCGACTATCACTCCCCGTCCGAAAGCGCCGATGGCGATCAGGTCCTCTGCGCCAAATCTAGATATGTCGCCTGGAGGAGACGGGTCACCGGGCCAGGCGCGCCGTCGCCGATGCTGTGTCCGCCAATCTCGATCACGGGCGTCACCAAGCTCGACGCGCTCGTCAGGAACGCTTCACGTGCCGCAAGCGCGTCGTCGATTGTGAAGCGCGCTTCATCCACTGTCAGGCCGAGGGTTTCAGCCACGGACAAGAGCGCGCGGCGTGTACAGCCCGGAAGCGTCGCATGCGAGTTCGGTCTGGTCACGATGCGGCCATCGGCGGTCACGATGTAAGCCGTTGAGGACGCACCTTCGGTCACAAAGCCATCCTCTACCATCCAGGCTTCCGTACAACCCTGGTTCTTTGCCTCGCGTTTAGCCTGCACCTGCGGCAAGAGCATTGTGGTCTTGATGTCCCGTCGGGCCCAACGCCGGTCCTCGACCACTGCGACGCGGATTCCGTTGCAGATTGCTGGCGCGCCACGCAAATCCTTGGCCTGCGTGAAGCCCAACAAGGTCGGCTTCGACGCATCATCGTAGTCGAAGTTGCGGTCGGCCACGCCGCGGGTCACCTGCAGGTATATCAGCCCTTCCTCCAGCTTATTGTGCGTGATGAGGGCATTTTGAATTTCGGCGATGCCTTCAATGCTTGCCGGCATAGGAATTCCGAGTTCTGCGAGCGAACGCTGCAGACGGGAAAGATGAAGGTCGTTATCGATCATCCGTCCCTCGATGACGGCAGTCACCTCGTAGATACTGTCGCCGAACAATAGGCCCCGATCGAAGACCGAAACACTGGCATCCTGCTCGGGAACGTATTTTCCGTTGACATAGATGATACGGCTCATGAATTTTCTCGCAAAATCGATGTGTGGGCGGAGCTATGCTCGCCGTATTCAGGTGAAGTCGCAGTCGAATTTTTGGCGCCTTGCGTCCGGAGAGCCTGGCAATCCAGGCCCTCCGGGCGCAAAACGGAACGTCAGGGATGCAGAAGCATGCTGTCGACGGTAGCTTGCGCACGCGGCCACAGGATCGCGGCATCGGCGGGGGGTTGGTTCGGCTTGGTGTACTGGATCACGAAGATCGGAACCTCCGGCCACTGCTGGAACTTCCAGGCCGGATCCGTGGTTTGCGGGAAGTTGATCTTTCCACGGGTACCGTCCCATTCGACCTTGCGCATGGCCTCCTGGATCGCCACGCGGTCAGTGCTGCCTGCCTTCTTGATCGCCTCGGCCACGACCATCAGGCCGTCATAGCCTTCCATGGCAACCGCATTCGGCGGCCTGTCGAACTTGGCTTCGAAAGCCTTGGTGAAGGCGCGCGAGATTTCCGTGTCAGGTTTTCCCGGCAAGCCGGCGGGGTTGGCGAGAACACCGACGCCACCGTCGCCCACAACATTCCAGAATTCCGGTTCGAGTGCGTCGGAGCCGGCGGCAAAGATCGCCGTGTCCTTGCCCGGTGCGACGCCGAGGTCGGCGGCCTGCCGCAGCATGAGGAGCAGGTTGGATCCGGTGAAGCCAGCGACGATCAGATCGGGCTTCGGGTCAGCCCGCTTCAATTGCAGAAGCTGCGGGGTGAAGTCGCTGACGGTTCGCTCCGCGGTGAACGACGTGATCTTTGCTCCCGTGGACTCGAGATTCTTCGTAAATACGTCGATGACGCCGAAGCCCCAATCCGAGTTCTCCGCGATAATCGCAATGTTCTTGAAGCCAGCTTCCTTCACCCAGTCTGCAGCCACCGAATAGACCAGCGAGTTGGCGACGGTGATGCGGAAAACCTGTGGCAACTTCGCCGCCGTCACCGCGTCCGACCAGCATTCGGACGCGACAAAGGCGACATCGTGCTTTTGTGCTGACGGCAAGACGGCCGTGCAGACGGCGCTGTGGGCTTCACCGGTGATGGCGACGACGCCCTCCTTCGATGCCAGGCGCTCGAAAGCCGCGATACCCTTTTCGGGGACGCCGGATGTATCCTCGACGATTACTTCCACCTTCTTTCCAAGAAGGCCTCCGTTCGCGTTGATCTCCTCTACGGCGATCGTCATGCCGTCACGCAACGACTCTCCGCTCTGGACGCCGCCGGGTGGCGACAGAGGCGCCAAGCCGCCGATCTTGATCGTGTCTTCGGCAGCAGCCTGGTTCAGGCCGGACAGCGCCAAAAGGGTCGCAGTGGCTAAAACTCTCATAGGTTTCATGCTTTTTTTCCTCTCTGGGGCCGTTATTGGGCTCTCAGCCATTTCCTTGTGCGGGCTAAAGCCGCCATTGCAACCAAAGGCTAATCCGTCAGTTGCGCGGCGGGCAACAGTCGAATATCACTCAACCTGACGCTAACTGACGCGACAAAGGATACAAAAATGGACGAGCAGGATTTCGCCTCCGAGAACTTCGTGGCCAATCTCAAGCTCGCCTGCAGCTATCACCCCTCGACCTCCGAGGTATGCCGTCGCCTTGGCGTCAACCGGCAGCAATTCATGAAGTATCTGGCCGGAACGGCGTTTCCCACGCGGCGAAATCTGCGTCGGATCTGCGATTTCTTCGGCATAGACGAGTATGAAATTCTGATGCCGCGCGACCAGTTTCGCGAGATCATCCGCCTACGTCCGCATCCGAAGGCCGACGATCTCAATGTACCGCCGCTTTTGCGGTCGTTGCTCGTTCAGGCGCAGCGCCAAAAGGCCCAACTCTCGAAGCACATCGGCTACTACTACAAGTATTACCCCTCATTTACGTCGCCCGGGAACATCCTGCGGTCCCTCGTCTGCGTGTTTCCAAAGGACGATTACGTTTTCTTCAAACGGATCGAGCGACTTGAGGCGCGCGGCGGCAACACGCGTTACGTGTTCAAATATCTTGGCCTTGTGACGCGCATAGGGGATCGCCTTCATTTGATCGACCACGAGGCGATCGTCGGAAGCGAAACCACGCAAACAATTCTCTATCCGACATATCGCAACCGCATACTGACGCTTGCCGGAATGGTGATGGGCATATCCAGCACCGAAGCTCACCAGCCGACCGCCTCGCGGGTCGTACTCGAATATGTGGGGCGCTCCATCAACAAGCGCGAGGCGTTGTCGAATTGCGGCCTGCTCTCACCTGAGTCCGGCGCTGTCCCGGCGGCGGTCCTCGATTATCTGAACGCGCCGTCGCCGCGGTCGTCGATCGTGCTGCGTGCGGAATTGCCGTAGGAGGCAATTCAGGCGCCAGCCGATCTGAGCATCGCCTCGACCTTTGCGGCGAAGGACAAGAGACGGAGGTCGTCTCCTGCCCTTCCGAGGATCTGCAGACCCACCGGCAGCTTGTGCCAGTTGCCAATGGGGATCGAGATCGCGCACAGCCCCAGGTAGTTGCCGACGCGTGTCAGCCGCGACATGGGGATCTGGCTCTCGTCGGCTTCGGCAAGCGGAACTGCCGGTAGCGGAGTTGTCGGCAGGAGCAGGAAATCGAAGGCCTCGAATGTCTGACGAAATGCTTCGCACATCGTCGCTCGTTCACTCAGGACCTCTTGGTAGCGGGCCTCTCCGACCGCTCGCCCGGCCAGAATGCGATCACGCACATAAGGGTCGATTGGTGTATCGGGATCATCGACCAGATGTGCAAGGTGTTGATAGCCTTCATAGGCAATGATCTCGCCGGACAGCTTCTGATAGGTCGCCATGTCGGTGGGGAAACGGAAAGCCCCAGGGGTGCCCAACTCCGCGGCAATCATCTCCACCGCGCGGGCAAACGCCTCCTCGACGCCACGATCTAGAGGTTGCAGTTGGCCGTGATCGATGACGCCGATGCGCAAGCGTTCCATGAGCGTACGGGAGTCCGGTGCTTTCGCGTCTGCAAGTGCAGAGTATATCAACCGGGCGTCTTCGACATCGTTGGTAATCGGGCCGATCGTATCGAGGGTTGGAGCCAGCGGCGCCACCCCGTCATTGGATACCGCTCCCCATGTGGGCTTGAAGCCGACGACGCCGCAGAGCGACGCCGGTATGCGAATCGAACCGCCCGTATCGGATCCAATGGCTGCAGGAACGAGACCCGCCGCGACGGCAACCGCCGAGCCGCTGCTCGATCCTCCCGGCACCCTGTGAAGATTGCGATCGACCGGGTTCCAGGGAGTGCCAAGCGAATAGTTCGTTCCCCAGCTTCCCATGGCGAACTCGACCATCTGGGTCGTCCCCACGATCACTGCTCCCGCTTCGACGAGCCTGGATACGAAGGCCGCTGATTGCAGGGCGGGAGCCTTCCCGTACGCGCGGGATCCAAAGCCGGTCACATGCCCCTTGATGTCGGCCAAGCTCTTCACGGCAACTGGAATGCCGTGCAGCGGCCCGCGGCAGGTCCCACGGCGACGTTCGTCATCGCTTCGCCGGGCCGCTTCGATCGCCGACTGCTCGAAAACCTCGACAAAGGCATGCAGAGTCGGGTCGACCGCCGTGATCGCATCAATGCAGCGGCGAACAAGTGCCTCGCTGGTCGTCCTGCCTTCAGCGATATCATCTCCCAACTGCCAAACGGTCCGGTGCATCTCTCATCCTTTTCCGACATTGGTGCCAAGCCCCAAGATTGGAGTCGGGCACTCGCCCAATTAACAAGCGAACCGGTCCGTCCGGAATGGTGAACTCCACAACTGCCTGTCGCGAACTGTCGCTACAGAAGGTTAAATTGGCTTAATTTCGCCTGAGCGTTTCCGATAGCTCTCCCGGACAAGCGCCGTCATAGTTGCCGAAAAACAACTTCACGTCGGTGGGGAGTCGTCATGACATTTATGGAATTTGGAGAGCAGGCGTTGAACGGACTGATCGTCAGTTCTTTCTACGCGCTCACCGCATTGGGGCTTGCGCTGATCTTCGGCGTCCTTCGCATCGTCAACTTCGCCCACGGTGAGCTCTACATGCTTGGCGGATATGCGGGCTATCTCGCTGTGAGCGTGCTCGGGCTGCCGCCGTTCATGGGGGTGCTGGTCGCTGCGGCAGCGCTCATGCTGCTCGGCGCCTTCATCGAACGGGCCCTCATCAAGCCGGTCCACGAAGGCAAGGTCGACCGTCCTGACGAATATGCGATCATGATTACCTTCGCGCTGTCGGTACTGTTGATCAACCTCGCCAACAGTCTGTTCGGGCCGTGGCCGCAGCGGCCAGCCCCCATCTACAGCGGGCGTGTCACGATCGGTGAACTTATCGTAAGCGGCGACAGATTGGCGGCCGCTGCGGCCGCTATCCTGCTGATGGTCGGTCTCCTTCTGGTGCTGCGCTACACCTGGATGGGACGCGCCGTGCGGGCGGTCAGCCAGGACAGGTCGGCCGCCGAAACATTCGGCATCGATGTCAACAAGGCCTCGATGCTGGCTTTCGGTGCCGGAGCGGCGCTGGCTGGCGCAGCGGGCGCGCTGATCGGCCCGGTCTTCAATGTCACGCCGGCGATGGGCGTCATCCCATCCATCAAGGTCTACGTCATCGTCGTTCTCGGGGGGCTCGGCTCTGTCCCCGGCGCCATCATCGGAGCACTTGTCCTCGGACAGGTCGAAAGTTTCGCCACCGTCCTGATCCCCGATACGAGCCGGGCGCTCGCCTACAAGGACGCCTATGGTCTCATCGTGCTTGTTGGCGTGCTGCTGTTGCGCCCGCAGGGTCTCTTTGGCCGCGTGGAGCGCAGAGCATGAAAAAGAAAAATGTTGGAATGGCCATGCCGATCGCTGCGGTCGGCATCCTGGCCTTGCTGCCGCTCACGGGTTTGCAGGAATATTGGATCTACACCCTCACGATCGGTTTCTACTACGCGCTTATGGCGGCGAGCTGGGCACTCCTTGTCGGCTATGTCGGCAGGATAAGCTTTGCTCAGGCGGCCATGGCAGGGCTTGGCGCCTATGCCTCGGCTCTCAGCATCATTCATCTTGGTCTGCCCATTCCCTTGTCAATCCTGACGGCGGTAACCGTGGCCGCATTGACGGGTATCGTCATCGGATGGCTCACGTTGCGGCTGCATGGAGCCTATCTCGGGCTCACGACCATTGCATTTTCGGAGATCCTCCGCATCGCCGTCACCGCCGAGCATCAGGTCACCGCTGGCAGCCTCGGCCTGAAGGTCGCCCCATTGCTTCCGAACGGCACGACGACCGGCTACTACTATCTGTTTCTCGGTGCAGTCGTCGTCAGCGTTCTTCTCATGCTGGTGCTCCTGCGTTCGCGCATCGGCCTGTTTTTTCAGTCCATACGCGAGGACGAAGACGGTTCGGCCAGTCTTGGCGTGAACACGACCGCATGGAAGATCGCGGCTTTCGCCATTTCGGCTGCTTTCGCCGGGTTCGCCGGTGCCCTCTACGCTCATTTCGTCCAGCTGATCACGCCCTCGATGATGAGCATTCAGGAGATGGGCTACGTTCTGGCCATGGCCGTGATCGGCGGGTTTCACAACGTCGTTTATGCGGCTTTCGGCGGAGTGCTACTGCAATTGGCTCTCGAAGCCTTGCGGGAGGCCGGGGAGTGGCGACTTGCCATATTCGGCCTTGCCGCCCTGCTGGTCCTGCGGTTTGCGCCAAACGGACTGTTCGGCACGCTGGCGACGGCGCTGCGCAAGGGAGGGCGCGGGTGATGACGACACAGCTTCGCATAGACGGATTGCAGAAGCGCTTCGGTGGTCTGGTCGCGCTTAAGAAGATCGACCTGGCGATAGGCCGAGGGGAACTCGTTGGTCTTATCGGCCCGAACGGCTCCGGCAAGACAACGCTTCTCAACATTGTCGGTGGATACTACACGCCAAGCGCCGGCTCCGTGCATTTCGAATCCCACCGGATCGACGGCCTCGCGCCCAACCGGCTCGCACGATTGGGCATTGGGCGGTCGTTTCAGATGACCAAGGTTTTCCGCCGCCTGACGGTACTCGAAAACATGCTGGTTCCGGGTTTTCTGGATTGGAGCGTTACGCCGGCAGACGCGAAAGCCAAGGCGATGGAAATTCTCTACCGCCTCAAGCTGGCGCCGCTGGCCGACCAGTTGGGCGGCCGCCTGTCGGGTGGCCAGGCCAAGCTCTTGGAGTTCGGTCGCATCATGATGCTGGAGCCAAGGATGGTCTTGCTGGATGAGCCGTTTGGCGGCGTGCATCCCGAGCTCAAGCGGTTCATGTATGACACCATTCGCGAATGGAACGACAGCGGCGTCACCATCGTGCTGATCAGCCACGACATGGGGTCGATCTTCGGCCTGTGCCGCCGCGTCGTCACCCTGAGCTACGGCGACATCATCGCCGACGGGGACCCGGATGCGGTACGAAACGATCCAGCCGTGCTCGATGCTTATCTCGGAGATTATCACCATGCTTGAAGTGAACGACGTCGTCGCAGGCTATCTGCCGGATATCGACATTTTGAGAGGCGTCTCCGTTATTGCCAGGCCCGGTCAGTTGACGACGATCATCGGTGCGAACGGGGTCGGAAAGTCAACGCTGCTGAAGACGATCGTCGGCCAGTTGCGTCCCCATTCGGGAACGATCGGCTATTGCGGGCGCGATCTGACCACGCTCGAGACGCGGGATCTTGTGCGAAACAAGATCGCTTATGTCGCCCAGCACCATGCCTTGTTCAAGGACATGAGCGTTGCCGAAAACGTCGAGATGGCGACTTGGAGTTTTCGCAACGACCGCGCGCGGGCGCGGCGTGCCATCGAACGGGCCTATGGGCGGGCGCCCTATCTGAAAGAGTTCGCCAGCCGGCGCGCCGGCCTCATGTCCGGCGGCCAGCAGCGGCTGATGCAGCTTGAGCTGGCGCTGATCAGCGATCCGGACCTCATCCTCGTCGATGAACCCACAGTTGGCCTTGATCCCAAGCGTGCGGCGACAATCTACGAGCACATGCGGCGGCTTGTGACGGAGGAGGGCAAGACCATCCTGATGGTCGATCAGAACGTCATCGCCGGCGTCGACGTCGCAGACTACATCTACGTGCTTGAGCTTGGTGCGAACAAAATCGAAGGCAGCAAGGCGAAATTCGACGCGGAATACCGCGACACGATTGCGACATGGCTATTTTGAAGCGTTCCATGGCAAACCTGTATTGAGCATGCAAAATGCCGCCAACCGTGGCATGCGTCGGCCAATGACCGGTCGGCAAATTCCTATGGGGTTTGCAATCGTGAGCGATTGCAGGCGTACCGCCAGGCCTCGGCGAGCGGGCCGGCGAACCGCACCTGGTTTGCCGCGATGTTCAGCATCAGAACTCGGCGACGAAACTGCGGCCTCGCGCGCCCAAGCAAACCCTATGGCGGCATTGGTAAAGCCCGGACCAGCGCTCAGTCCGCACTGCTCGGAAATGAAATCCGCGCGCAAAATCCATCGCCGCGTTGTTCAAAGGATAGTTGAGCACCCAGTTTGTGGGTCGCCATTTCGACGATTGACAACCCGAGACCCGTCCCCTCGCCTTCGCGTGAACCTCGGTTGAAGCGCCCCATGAGATGCTTTGCTTCAGCGGGGGTCATCCCGGGTCCCGGATCGATTACCTCGATTCGGAGTTCCTCCGCTTCCTGTTCGACGACCAGATCGACATGCGTGTCCGGTGGGGCATGGAGGATTGCATTCTCAAGGACATTCTTCACGGCGAGGTTCAGGAGCATGCGGTCAATATAGGTGGTTCCAACCGCGTCGCCGACGCGAACATTGACCGACACCTTTCTGGCGGCGCGCAGGTTTTCCAGATCGGCCGAAACCTCCCGCAGGATCGCTCCGACGTCGATCGCGTCGCGCGAACGGTCGACATCGGCGGAATCGACCGCCGCCATGTCGATCAGTTGGCGAACCAGCCGCCCCGCGCGATCTACGCTCGTCGATATATGCCGCAGGGCAGCATTGCGGGTGTCACCGTCGTCGCTCCTGAGCGCGATCTGCGCCTGGGTCTTGAGGCCGGCGAGCGGCGTCTTCAACTCATGCGCGGCATAGGCGATGAAGGTTTTTTCCCGCTCGCGCGCTTCGCTGACCCGGCGGAAGAGGGCGTTCAGCGAGCCGAGAAGCGGACGGACCTCCCGCGGCGCCCCGTCTTCTTCAATCGGATGGAGCACATCGGCCGAGCGGCCGGAGAGCGTACTTGCTATCCGGCTGAGCGGGGCAAGTCCCCGGTCGACACTGAACCAGATCAGGGCGGCAAGGATCGGCAGGATGGCGAGCGCTGGAACCAGTTGTCCCTTGACGACATCGCCCACCAGTCGATCGCGCATTTCGAGACTGTCGCCGACAAGGACGCGCACGCCCAGCTTCGGATTGACCACGGCATAGACCCGCCACCGCTCGCCATTGATGACCGTGTCCTCGAAGCCACTCTCATGGTCGGCCAGCGAGGATTTCGGCGCGCTGTCGGAGCGGCTGACAAGCTGACCCTGCAACGACCATATCTGACAGGAGAGCTGCCGGCTGTAATCGCCTTGCGCGACCGTGAAACCCGGCGGAGCGTCGCTGGCCGTGGCCACCTCCACGGCAGCGGCGACATCGACGTGGTGATCGGTGATCAAGGAGCTTACCATCCGCGCCGCCTCGGTCAGCCTGGCATCGAGCACCCGCTCCACCTGGCGCTGCGTGCTGAGATAGGTCCAGAACACCGCGCAGCACCACACCGCACCGGTGGTGGCAAGAAGGATGGCGATGAGACGGAGGCGGATCGAGCTCATTCCGACCTGCCCATGCGATAACCGACGCCGCGCACGGTCTCGATCGACGAGGCGCCGAGCTTGGCGCGCAGCTTGTGCACGTGCACCTCGACGGTGTTGCTCTCCACGTCCTCCTGCCAGCCGTAAAGACGCTGCTCGAGCACCTGCTTCGAATGGATCATGCCCGGATTCTCCATGAGCGTGCGCAGGATCGAGAATTCTCGGCGCGACAGGGGGATGGATATGTCGCCCTTGCGCGCGGCCATCTCTGCCGGATCGAGCACGATGCCGCCGCAGCGCAGCTCGGGCCGCGCCCGGCCTTCCGCGCGGCGCGTGATGGCCCTGAGGCGCGCGGCAACCTCGTCGAGATCGAAGGGTTTGCCGAGATAGTCGTCGGCACCGGCGTCGAGCCCATCGATGCGATCGGAAGTCTCGTCCTTTGCCGTCAGCAGCAGGACGGGCGTCCGGTCGCCCCTTTCTCGTAGCTGAGCCAATACCTCCAGCCCGGAACCATCCGGCAACATGCGATCGAGGACCACGGCGTCGAAACGGTCTGCCATCAGGGCTTCCGTCGCATCGGCGCGCGTCGCCACGGTATCGACCGTGAAGCCGGAGAGGCCGAGCCCGACCTTCAGCCCGTCGAGCAGCACCGCATCGTCTTCGACCACCAGAATACGCATCGAGCCTCCGTGAACACTTGCCCCGCCTCCTGCCTGGGCCGGCCACCTTAAGACTGCCTTAAGGTGGCGGCTGGATCGCTCCGTCCACGATGAAGGACGAGGACGCAAGATCGATGCGGAAAGCAAATCTCCTGGCACTGATTTGGGTTTTGATTGCGGCAGTCCTGCCTGCTCGGGCCCTCGAAGTACCCTTGCCGATGGACGAGGCGTTCGTGCCTGTAATCGCCAAGGAAGACGACGGCCGCCTGACGATCAGCTGGAAGATCGCCGACGGCTATTATCTCTACCGGGACTATCTTTCGGCCGAAAGCGCCGACGATCAACCGCTCACACTTCAGACCGAGCCGGGCAAGATCAAGGACGATCCGGGCTTCGGCACGACCGAAGTCTATTACGGAGAGGCTTCGGCCTCGATCGCCGATGCTCCTCAAACCATTCGCCTCACCTACCAAGGCTGCCAGGACGGTGGGCTGTGTTATCCGCCGACGACAAGGACGATCGATGTCGCAGCAATGACCATCAGCAAACCGGATGGAGGCGGTTTTGCGCTCCCCCCGACCGGGGACGCTCGCCCGGCGGCGGACGCGGGCAAAACCAAGGCTGATTTCGCCATCGCCGGTGACAGCGGCGAAACGACGGTCGACCGACTCTTGACCGGCGGCGGACTTGCCTTGCTTCTTGCCGGCTTCCTCGGCTTCGGCCTGCTGCTCGCCTTCACCCCCTGCGTCTTCCCGATGTATCCGATCGTTGCCGCTATGCTCACGCGCGAGGGTGAAGGGCTGACGGCCGGGCGCGGCTTCGTACTGGCGTCCGCCTATGTGCTGGCGCTCGCCGCCGCCTTCGGCCTCGTCGGCATCGCGGCCGCATGGTCGGGCCAGAACCTGCAGATCGTGCTGCAATCGCCCCTCGCGATCGGCGCGGTAGCCGGGCTGTTCGTCCTGCTGGCACTCTCCAATTTCGGCCTGTTCCACATCCAGCTCCCGGCAGCGATCGGCTGTCGCCTGAACGGTGGCAGGCGGAAAGGCGGTTCTGTCGGCGCCGCCGCCCTGCTCGGCCTTTCCTCGGCCTTCCTTGTCGGGCCCTGCGTGACCGCGCCACTCGCCGGTGCCCTTCTCTACATTGCCCGGACGGGCGACGTCGTGATCGGCGCACTCGCCCTCTTCGCTCTCGGCCTCGGCAAGGGCATCCCGCTCATCGCCATGGCGACGATCGGCGGCAAGGCGCTGCCGCGCGCCGGGGCATGGATGGAAAATGTCAGGCACGTCTTCGGCTTCCTCTTCCTGGGAACAGCGATCTGGCTTGCGACCCCGCTGGTGCCGGAGCGCTTCGCCCTCTTGCCCTGGGCCGTGCCGGCGCTCGCCTTCGGCGTCTATGCCGGCGCTTTGGACGGGCTGCGGATTACCAGCGGATATGGGGTGCTGACGCGCTCTGCCGCCGTCGTCTCCCTCCTCTGGGGCAGCCTCCTGCTGGCGGGATTCGGTCTTGGCGCCAGCGATCCGCTGACCCCGCTCGGCCCGCTCAAGGGGGCGGTGAACGCCAGCCACACAATCGAGAAGGCGGATTTCACTAAAATCGGCTCGGCAGATCGGCTCTCCAGCCTCCTCGACACCGCCGCCGCCGACAACAGGCCCACCCTCGTCTATGTCACCGCGGACTGGTGCGTCACCTGCCGCACGATCGAGCGAACGGTGCTGACGGCGCCCGATGTCGCTGCCAGCCTTGACGGGATCCGGCTCGCAAGCCTCGACGTCACCACCCTCGATGCGGACAACAGCGCGCTGATGCGTTCGCTCGCCGTCGTCGGCCCACCGACCATGATCTTCTTCGACGGCAGCAAACAGGAGGTGCCCGGCACGCGCCTGGTCGGCGATATCACCGCCACATCGCTCTCGGACGCCGCAAGGATCGCGAAGGGCAGAGTACAATGAATGCCGTCGCGATAGGCCCTTTCGCCTTCTCCGCCGATCGTTTCTCGGTAATCACGGGCTTGATCGTCTTCATGGCGGTCGGCTCCCTCCTCGCAGCCCGCGTCGACAACCGGCTTGGCACCTGGGCGACGTCCGCAGTGCTTGCGGGTATTGTCGGCGCGCGGACGATGCATGTCCTTGCCCATGCCGAGAGCTTCATGCAGGACCCGTGGCGGGTCCTCGCCATCTGGCAGGGCGGCTTTTCGCCGGCCGGCGGCTTCATCGGCGTACTGCTGGTCACCGTAATGCTCTGGCGAAAGGCGCCGCCTGCCGCGCCCTGGACGATCATGCCGCTCGCCGCCGGCCTTTTCGCCTGGGTCGCTGCCACCACCCTCACCGATGGCAGTGCTGCGCCCCGCGCACCGGAAACGTCCTATGCCGTGCTTGCACAGGGCGAGACCATATCCGTCGCTGATCGCAAAGGGCGCCCTGCGGTGCTCAATCTCTGGGCAAGCTGGTGCCCGCCCTGCCGGCGCGAAATGCCGATGATGGCGGAGATGGCCGGCCGCAATCCGCAGGTCGACTTTCTCTTTGCCAATCAGGGTGAAGGCAGGGAGGCGATCGCCACCTATCTGCGCCAGGCCGGCGTCGATCTCGAAACCATCCTTCTCGATCCCTTTGCCGACCTCTCGCGCCACTACGGTGCGATCGGCCTGCCCGCAACGCTTTTCATCAACCCGGACGGTACGCTTGCCGCCACCCATCTCGGCGAAATCTCCCGCGAAGCACTCGCCGAAAGCCTCGCCGCCCTTTCACTTCAGGACAGGACCCAGACAGAATGAAAGCTCCGGTTTTTCCGGCTTCCGCCACGCGCCTGCGCGGCATGCTCCTTGCCACCCTCGCCGCCACCCTGCTTTCGGCCTGCGCGCAGACGGCACCGCCGTCGAAGGAGATCGCCAAGCCGCGCGCCGACCCGAACGTCCAGAGCATGTATGCCGCCGTGCAGGACGGCGACACCATCGTGCCCGCCGTCGACGTTTCCAAGATGGATCCGAAGAACATCCGCCAGGTGGTCGACTACCAGACGGAATACCCGCCGGGCACCATCGTCGTCGATCCACACGCGCGCTTCCTCTATCTCGTCATGGAGGGCAGCAAAGCGATGCGCTACGGCGTGGGCGTCGCCAAGGCGGGGCTTGAATTCGAGGGCGAGGCAGACATCGCCCGCAAGGGACGCTGGCCCGGCTGGGTGCCGACACCGAACATGATCGCGCGCAACCCGGAGCGCTACGGGCCGCTGGCCGGCGGCATGGAAGGCGGCCTGCGCAACCCACTCGGCGCACGCGCGCTCTACCTCTACAAGAATGGCCAGGACACGCTCTATCGCATCCACGGCACGAACGAGCCCTGGTCGATCGGCAAGTCGGTTTCCTCCGGCTGCATCCGCCTGCTCAACCAGGACATCATCGACCTGCACCGCCGCGTACCGAAGGGCTCCCGCGTCGTCGTCCTCAGCCCCAACCAATCCGCACAGGGAGAAATCTGATGCTCACCCGCAGAACCGTTCTGACCACCACGCTCGCTGCCGCCGCCGCTTCGTTCATCGAGGGGCGCCCGTCCTTCGCCCAGCAACTGACCAAGGAGGAGGTGTTCTTCGACAAGGACGCGCCCGTCCTCGGCAATCCCAAGGGCGATGTCACCATCGTCGAGTTCTTCGACTATCAGTGCCCCTATTGCAAAAAGGTGCATCCGACGGTCGAGAAGGTCGTCAAGGCCGACGGCAATGTGCGTCTCGTCCTGAAGGACTGGCCGATCTTCGGCGATGCCTCCGTCTTTGCCGCGCAGGCCGTGCTCGGCGCCGCGCAGATCGGCAAATACCATGTCGCGATGCAGGCGCTGATGAAAACCAAGGCAAAGCTCTCGCACGACGACATAGAGAAAGCGCTGACCGGCGCCGGCCTTTCCATGAAAGACCTCACCGCCGCCGTGAACAAGCACAACACCAAGATTTCCGCACTTCTCGACCGCAACTACAATCAGGCGCTCGCCTTCAACTTCGCCGGCACGCCGTCATTCGTCATAGGCTCTGCGATTTTTCCAGGCGTTCTCGATGAAACGGGACTGAAGGAAGCCATTGCCAAAGCGAGAGGATGAGAGACCCCGGCCCGGGAAGTCAGCTTAGAAGATAAGTGCCTGTTATCTCGAGATTTTTCGGTAGAAGGCACTTACTTCGCCACTTTCTCTCCCCACTTTGCAATTGATATTGGCCGTTTAGGCGCTATGGATAACTCCCGCAGGCATGTCGCGCCGCCTTCTCCACCGTATAATTTCGATCGAAATCTGAAACGCGGAACAGTCGATGAGGCCAGACAGGCTAGCGCCGCCCTCGGGCAAGCCGGCACAACCTTCCTCGACAATGGCGACACGGAACAGCTCGCCAAGCAGGGCGCCCTCGAAGAAGCGGGCAAAAACGCTCAGTATGCGGCAATGGGTCGTAACTGACGAAGGCCGCGCCGAATCAGGCGCATCGATTGGGACTACGGGAAACGCTAATGTCTAAGAAGACCAAACACGAACATTCGGAACTCTCCGGCGAATTCACCGAAGACGGCATCACCGTGTTGGTCGACATTTTTCGTCCGGCCGGCACGAACCACGATTGGCGGATGGAGGTGATCACCCAAGACGAAGATGTCATTGAGTGGGAAGAGCCATTCGCGACCGACCGGGAGGCATTCGACGAGTTTTTGGCAACTGTTGCCCGAGACGGGATCCGATCGTTTTTGGAGGACGATGAGCCGTCGGTACATTGATGGTCGCTCCACCCCAGGCAGTCTCTTTATGCCTGGCGGCTGACGGTTCAGCGCTACTGCGTGTACAATCCCTATATCGGCCGAGGGGCCATCAAAGCCCTGCTCCCTCATGGGCCGCATAACGTGCGAGACGTTCTCGCCACCCATATCCTCAAGCAGACAGGCTCGTGCGAGCAGGCCAGCCATGTCATTCAAGACATGGATGCCGACCTTTGACTGCAAGCTAAAACACTGTAGACATCACTCAGAACGCGACTGCCGTTAGATTTAGAACGGGGTCGGGCGGCCGATTGACGTCACGCTGCTGCCTCGAGATCACGACGGCCGTTCTCACATCACTTGCGCTAAAGCAAATCTGACCTTCTAACGTCACTTTTCTATATATTAGACTCACCTCACATCCCGTGACACTCCACCTTAAATGGAGGTGGACCATGAGCGCACAACACGACATCGATGATGCTGTGGCGAGGCTATTTGGACTTCGCCGGAAGCTGATGCCGCGACTGTAGGCAACGACAAAGCCGGCCTAGAAATGCGGCGGCCATTCAGGGGCATTTCCCGACTTGCTTTGGCGAAGCAGCACGAAGAAGCTCTGGAAAAGACCCGCTCGGTCTCGAAGCCTTCCAGGCCCCTTTGGTTGGCCGCCGCACCGCAGCCGAGCAAGATTGACACGAGAACCTCAACGTGAGAAAAGAACAAACAAGGAACATGTAGGGTTCTCGCCATGTCCAGAACAGACACCGTCATTGCCCGAGCCCTCGCGGAAGTCGCCGCCTCCCGTGCATTGCGCGAACGCATCCTTGCTCGGCGCGCTGAGGCGCAGAAGCAGACCGAAGCACCGCCGCCAGTCTACGTCCTGCGCAAGGGCACACAGCTGCGGTTGGCCTTGCAATGACCGCCGCGACCAAAGAAGAGCCGCTCCTCGACGAGGCGGCTGCCATCCTTGCTCTACACAATGGCGACGCCGTTGAGGCAATCCGCACCCTGTTGGCCGAGCGGGATGCCGTCGAGGAAAAACTTCGATCCGCTGCGATAGCGATGGGCCATGGCTTCGCGAGGGGTTGGCGCACAACGTTGCCCGGCAAATATGTCGGTGAAGGATGAACGTGATCAGGCGTCACGTTGCAACCTTCACCCGTTGGCGCTGACCCGACTCATCGGCGCTCGAATGCTTCGATAAGCCGAAGCCAGGAGGACGGCATGCGTCAGTGGGATGAGGTGCGGGCGAAGCGCGATCGGCTCTGGAGGCTGGCCACGATTTTAACCGCCAGCGTTGTCTCAGTCGGCATTCCGACGGCCATCGTGATTGCCGCCCTCAGATATTAGGACCAGGCGACCACCTACACGATCAGCCAAGCTAAGTCCAAAACCTGCTACAAGCCTGTCCAGTGCGGCACATCACACCGTGAAAAGTTCCCGAGGGGAGTCTGTCAGGCACTCACATCCGTCTTTTGTCACGACAATCGTTTCGGAGATCACGACAACATGTTTTCCGGTCACGTAAATACCGGGCACCAAATGAAAAACCATACCTTCTTCGATCGTGCGCTTTTCGCCGGCGCGTATTGACAATATGTTGCCCTCCCCCCAATCCGGCGCGTAGTTGATCCCGACCGAATAGCCACTGCGATGACCGAGTGTGTAGCCGAACTCAGCGAAGTTCCTAACATTCAATGCATGGACTTCGTCGCAGGTGACCCCGGGCTTGATGTTGCCAAGCAGCAATTCCAGCGACTTTAAAGTAGCGGTTTCGAGATGTTTCAGCTCTTCCGACTTTCCGCCCACGACGCCCGACCGAAACAATGGGCCTGCATAGCGGGCAACAACACCGGGAAATTCAAAGGCAAGTGAATCGCCCTTCTGCAACTTGCGGCCCGACCAGGTCGCGTGACCAAGACTGGTGCGCTGACCGCTTACGATAAACGGCGGCAAGCCCGGAAACTCGCCTCCGTGCTTGATCAAGGTCGACCACACGCAGGCAGCAATATCGTTCTCGTTAACTCCACTCCCTGCCATATCGATCAGGCCGCACCCTGTTGGGAGCCGACTCCACAAAATCGTACCTCGCAACCGCCTCGGCGACTTCATTGAGCTTTGCGCGCTCGACAAAGCCCGATATAGATTGGCGTGGTGTATCCAAGGTCCACGGGACTGGCGACGGCACGGACTTTTACAATTCCGTCGTTCAGAATGCGATTCAGCTTCTTTCGGGCCGTCGGCTCCCTAACCTGAAGCCGGCGCGCCAGTTCGACGGTCTACATTCGTCCGTCTTCTTGCAACAACCGGACTATGCCTTTTTCGTCATCGTCCAACATTCAAGATCTCCTTTATTGAAAAAAGTAGAGGCTATTTTTTTGTCAATACGTAAAATTGTTGAGGAGTTTTTTCTTTTTACGAAATTTCCAGGCCTGTGAGATGGCCACTGGGCGGTCATGGTCCTGGTCTGGAAGGATGTCATAGGCCTCTCCCAGCAGGTGGCCCTTGCGCGCGCGTAAAGCACGTCGCTTTTTTAAAAGCCCCCTGGGGCTTTCAGCCTTGATCGGAACCGATGCTTGTCTAAGCGGGACGCCCGCCAAGCGTGTGCAGATCACCTTGTCACTGCGAAGTTGAGCCTTGACGGTCCGAAGCTCTCGTCCGTGCGGACGATGACCGATGACCTCTTTCAGCCCGTTGCGGACATGACCCCGCGCTCGCGGGAGCCCGCTCCTAGTTCAATCGATGCCGGAACATCCAGGCGGATATTGGCATCGTGACGGCGGCGATGACGACCAACGCCAACATGTCAGGAAGCAGTTCAGTGAGGTGTGCGCCCTCGAGATAGACGCGACGGGTGATCGAGATTGCGTACTTCAGCGGATTGATCATCGTGACGTATTGGAGCACCTCGGGCATGTTGTCTGTCGGCGACATAAGCCCCGAGAGCAGCATGAACGGCATCAGAAACATGAAACACAGGATCATCGCCTGCTGCATGTTCGCGGCGAGCGACGACAGGAACAGGCCGAAGCCGATCGCAGCCGCCAGGAAGAGCGCCAGCCCGAGATAGAGCGTCAGTAACGAGCCCGCGAAGGGTATCTGGAACCAGAACAACGCCACCATGAGAATGGCGGACGACTGGGCGATACCGACGATCATCGAAGGGACCGCCTTGCCGACCATGATCTCGGTGGGCGTGAATGGCGCGACGAGGAGTTGCTCGAACGTTCCTTCCTCGCGTTCGCGCGCCACGGACATCGCCGTCAGCATCATCGTCATCATCATGGTTATGGTCCCGATCAACGAAGGAATCATTGTCCAGCGCGTCTCGAGTTGCGGGTTGAACCAGGCGCGAGTCGTGACCTGAACGGCAGGGCCGGATATTCCCTTCCGCGAACGCCAGTCGGCTGCGAAGTCCGCGATGATCGTATTGGCGTAGCCTTGCGCGACGCCGCTGGTATTGGAGTTGCGCCCGTCCGCAATGACTTGCACTGCCGACGAACTACCGCTTGCGAGCTGGCGCTCGAAATCGCGCTCGACGACGATGACAAGGATAACCTTCTTAGTGTCCAGCAACGTGACCGCCTGGCCTGTCTGTGCCAGCGTCGCCTGCCGCTGAAATATTCCAGAACCCTCCAGCTTCGATATGAGTTCCCTGGATGTCGCGCTCCGATCCAGGTCGATGAGCGCGTAGGGAACCGTGTTCAGGTCGTAGGTGGCCGCGTAGCCAAAGATTAGGCACTGAAGGATCGGTGGAAGTACAAGGCTCGCTCGGCTCTTCGGGTCCTTGAGGATGACCAGAAGTTCCTTGCGGATCAGGGTGACGATACGAAGCAGGGAGGCCAGCATCACGCGATCCTCTTTCGGGTCAGCTTCACCGACAGGGCAAGCAGTGCGGTCGCCATTCCGGCGAGAACGGCCGCATTGGGCAGAATGACGTTCCAGATGTTTCCGGCGAGGAAAAGGGTCTGCAGCAACGTCACGAAATAGCGCGCGGGAAAGATGTAAGTGATCATCTGCACCGCGACCGGCATGCTCCGCGGGTCAAACATGAAGCCGGAGAGCATCATGGCCGGCAGGAACGTCACGAACATTGTTACCTGGCTTGCGATGAACTGATTTTTGGTCGCAGACGAGATCACAAGCCCAAGACCGAGGGCAACCAGCAGGTAAAGCATGGACACGACAGTTAGAATGAGGAGCGAGCCGCGAAGCGGGACGCCGAACAGCAGCGTGCTGCCAGCGACACAGAGCGCAAGTCCTGCAAGGCCTAGCAGGAAATAGGGAACTGTTTTCCCCAACAGTATCTCAAAGGAGCTTACGGGTGTGACGAAGAGCGCCTCGAACGTGCCACGTTCCCATTCGCGCGCCATGACGAGTGCCGTCAGCATTGCGCCTATCAGTGTCATCACCAGGACGATAAGTCCTGGAACCAGAAAATAGGTGCTGTCGTTCGCCTCGTTAAACCAAAGGCGCGACTCAATGTTGATTAGGCCGCCAGGATTTCCGCTTCGGGCCGCTTCCTTGGCGGCCCAAACTCCGACTGCGCCCTGAGCGTATCCGAGCGATATCCGAGCGGTGTTGGAGTCCGCTCCGTTCACGATCACCTGGACCTCGGCGTTCCCAAGTTCGAGGGTGCGAGCGAAATCCACGGGAATTCTGACGATGGCATTGGCTCGGGACGACATCAGCATCTCCCGTGCCTCCGCCATCGTCTTGACCGGCACGGCGGAAAAGTAGTCAGACAGTTCGAAGACAGAGGCGACGCTGCGCGCTTCGGCCGAATTGTCTTCCATGACGATGGCCACCGGAACGTTCTTGACGTCAAGGTTGATGCCGTAGCCGAAGAGGACGAGGAGCGCGATGGGCATCACGATGCCAATCGCGATGCTGCTCGGATCGCGGAGGAGCTGCCAGCTTTCTTTCCTGATGAGCGCGCTTATCCGCCGGAGGGCGGCGAGCATCCTGCTGGCGTCGCGGGCGCTCATGTCGTGCCCTCTTTGTCCTTGCGCCGCTGCTTTTCCACGATGGCAATGAATGCCTGCTCCATCGTCGGTGCTTTGTCCTGATCGGCCACGGCGCGTGCCCTGATATCAAGGGGTGTGCCTTCCGCCAGGTTCTTGCCCGCGTCCAGGATGATGATCCGATCGCAATACTCGGCCTCCTCCATGAAATGGGTCGTGACGATAATTGTTACCCCACGCTCGGAGAGTGCTGTGATCCTGCCCCAGAACTGGCGTCTGGCGAGCGGATCGGCACCGCTGGTGGCCTCGTCGAGGAACAGGATCTCGGGCTCGTGGAGCAGTGCCGCTGCCAGCGCCAGGCGCTGCTTGAAACCACCGGGCAACTGGCCACTTGGCAACTCGGAAAACTGATCGAGCTCGAACTGCTCCTTCAGAACTTTGACCCTCTCCCTCTTGCCACTCCCCCTCAGACCGTAGGCACTGGCAAAGAATTCGAGGTTCTCGTCGACCGTGAGTTGCCGGTAGAGCGAAAACTTCTGCGCCACATACCCGAGCTTCTGCCGAGCCTTCGCACCAGCGGTCAGGAGGTTTGCACCTGCCACTTGAAGTGTGCCGCTCGTGGCGGGCAAAAGGCCGCAAAGCATCTTGAACGTCGTGCTCTTGCCGGCTCCGTTCGGACCAAGCAGGCCGTACACCTCGCCTTGTCGGACTTTGAAGCTCACGTGGTCGACGGCTGTGAAGTCGCCGAAGGTTCTGACGAGATCGTCGACCTCAACGACCGTCTCATCGGGTCCGGAGGCCTGGGTAGCGACGCCGATGTTGCTCTTTCGCCGTTGATCACCTGCGATCGCGTCAAAGAGCAACATGAACGCATCCTCAAAACGCGGTTCCACTGCTTCCGTCTCAAGCGTTCTTCCCTCGAGTTCCAATGGCTGTGGATCTGCGGAGGACTTCCTGACGACACGGACGCGGCCTGCTTCAGGAACCGCATCGGCAATACCCGGCAATCCGAACAGGCGCGCCTGGAGAGACCGCGCGCGCATCCCATCCGGGGCGCTGACCAGAAAGCAGCATCCCTCGGCTTTGGCGGTAATCTCGTCAGGGCGACCTTCCGCCAGAACCCGACCGGCATGCATGAGCACGGCGTGTTCGCATCGCTCGGCCTCCTCCAGATAGGATGTCGAGACGATGACGGACAGCCCATCTTTGACAAGCTTGAACACAATCTCCCAGAGTTCGCGCCGGGAGAGAGGATCAACCCCAACGGTCGGTTCGTCGAGAAGGAGGAGTTGTGGAGACCGGACGAGGGTGCACGCAAGTCCGAGCTTTTGTTTCATGCCTCCTGACAGTTTGCCCGCTGGCCTTGCCCTGAACCGTCCGAGTTGGGTCATCTCGAACAGGCGCGGATAAACGTCCGCTCTCTGTTCCGCCGTCACGCCATGCAAATCGGCATACAGATCGAGGTTCTCCTGGACGCTGAGGTCTTCGTAGAGACCGAAGCGCTGCGGCATGTAGCTGATCTGGTCCTGAACTTGCTGCGGGGAGTGCGTGACGTCGATGCCGATGACGTGAAGATTTCCGCTGTCTGGGACGACGAGTCCGGAGGCTAAACGCAACAGCGTCGTCTTGCCTGCTCCGTCTGGACCGACCAGCGCTGTCAGTGCGCCGCATTCCACCTTCAGCGAGATACCCGCAAGGGCTTCGACAGCTTCACCGGTGTTCCGGATGAAGGTCTTTCGGACATCCTTCGCGACAAGGGCTGCTTCATTGGCACTCATCGTGGGTGATCCTATTGCCGGGCGGTGGAGGTCTCGCCGTTATCGAGGATCGGCCTGACCGTCGCGGGCATTCCCAGCCTGAGGAGGTTGTCGGGATCATCGACAAAGACTCGCACCTCGTAGACGAGGCTGCTGCGCAGTTCCTCGGTCTGCACCGTTTTGGGCGTAAACTCGGCGACCGGCGAGATGAAGCCGATCCAGCCCTGAAACGGGCGTCCGGGCGCAGAATCCACGGACACAGAAGCCTTCATGCCGGGCCTGATCCGCCCGAGTTGGGTTTCGGAAACGTAGGCACGTGCCCATTTCGGACTGATTGTCGCCAACGAGAACGCCGCGCGCGTGGGCGATGCCATCTCGCCCGGCTCGATCAGCCTCGACCTGACGACGGCATCGACCGGAGACTTCAGCTCGGCGTCGGCAAGCTGTTGATGCAACAACATCACGTTAGCTTCGGCCGCATGAAGCTCCGCCTCTCCTTGCTGGATGTCTTCGATCCGCGGGCCGGCCACAAGCAAATCCAGCGCTTCCTGATTTGCTGCAACCTTGGCATCGGCCATTCTTGAGGTCGCTTCCGTGATTTCAAGGGACCGCTGGCTGGCGACGGATCGCAATGCCAGGTCACTTTGACGCTCATATTGTATCTTTGCATTCGCTGCATCGGCCTTGGCGGAATCGAGATTGGCGCGCGCCTGGGCGATCTCCTCCGGTCTGCTGCCACTCTTCAGGCGAGCGAGATTGGCGCGTTGGCTGGCGGCCTGCGCCTCCGCCTGAGCAACTTGTGGCCGAAGCCTGCTGGTGTCGAGCCTGCCGAGTAGCTGATCCTTTTTGACGCGGTCGCCTTCTTCAGCAAGGACCTCAGCGACCCGCTCGCTCCCGTTGAAGGCCAGACTGACCTGCCGGAAATCGACGTTGCCATAGAGAACGAGTTCGTCAGAACCGCCATGGCGGTAGAGATACCACCAAATTGCCCCGCCGCCGACCGCGGCCAAGAGCACGAGAATGGCAACGAGGCGTTTCATGACCGGAATGCACTCCAATGAGCAGGCATGGCGCAATGGTGCCGAGCGGGGCACTTGTCAAATCGTAATTTCAAATTATAATTTAAACTATCAATGGTCAAGGGCTGCATCAGTGGGACACGCAAATCGACAAGCACGCGTCAAGGAACGCCAGGACGGAGCAAGCACCCGGACGAACCTTCTGAATGCTGCTGGGGGCGTATTCGCCGAGCTCGGGTTCGATCGGGCGACGGCAAAGGAAATTGCCAGTCGTGCCGAAACGAATGCGGCAGCCGTGAACTATCACTTTGGTGGCATCCAGGGCCTCTATGAGGAGGTACTCGTGGAAGCCCATCGGCGAATTGTGAACTACAATGACCTCGCGCAGGCGCTCGCTGCAAGCAATGACCCTAAGGAGAAGCTTCGCCGCCTGTTGAGCCTCGTCGTCAAGGTCATTCGTGCAGATGTGAAGGACGCATGGCCCATCAAGATCATCGTCAGGGAACTGATAGCGCCGACGGCTCATATAGAGCGGCTGCGCCGCGAAGAATTGGAGCCGAAAAAAGCTCTGCTGGCAGGTGTCGTAGCGGAGATTATGGGAATTGAGCGGGATGATGCCCTAGTGGGGCAAGCGGTCTTCTCAGTCATGTCTCCTTGCTTCATGATGATGGTCGCGGAGAAACGACTATCGGAGATCATTCCTTCGATTGGTCGTGAGGTGACTAGCGATGACGAGTTAGTGGACCGGCTGGTGTGCTTCACTCTAGGCGGCCTCGCAGGGCTGGCTGGAGACAGGGCCAAATCATTGAACTGAAGTCCTGTGACGTGGGTCGCGGCGCCCCGATCACGCTATTGAAGGGGTTCGCGAGTTGCCGCGTCAGCTGCCCATTTCCGCGTCCGACATCCACTGCGAAGCCCCGTCCGCCAACGATTTGCGCCAGGACGCTCGCAGGTCCGGCGGGGCACTCGGGCCATCCCGGACGACGCACGATGTCCGCTGTTGGCGCAACGCGGACGAGAGCCGATGGTGGCTTTTGGCCCACCTTTGAAGATATCTGAGAGCGCGGAACCGGCATCCTGGGCTTGGCCCGTGAATTCCAAAAACTGCATCTGACCTATCCGTCCATGTCATGCATCGGTTTGACAGCCTCGGGAACAGGCCTTTCCGCAGCCGTGCCATGCCCGCCAATCGCGCAAAAGTGACGAGTGCCGACCTTGACCGCGATCGCCAACAGCATGGCCTTAATCCCTGATTTCAATCTGGGCTTCGTGGGCCGCGGCAATGAATGCAAATCTTGCCTGCTCGGACGTCTTCTTGCCCTTGATCGCCGCCTCGATGACAAGCAGAGCCCGGTTCAGCGCTTCGCCATCGTCAAGCGGCCAATCTTCAATGAGAGCCCATGAGGCTTGTTGTAGGTTGCTTATGGTCGTGAATTTGCCCGGCGCTTCCAGCGCCAAAGTCACACCCTTGTTCCAGTTGTTGCTCACGAAATGACCTCCAAGATAAGAATTTCGAGAACTCTTAGCATCGATCGGCGCGCATGGTGAGAGGGTGTGGAAGCGTCAGTTGTCGGCGCAAAGTGGACGGGTGCTGAAGTCCGCTGACAGCCCAAAGCGAGCGCCACCGCAGAAGTCGCTATTTACTCGGAGCATCTCACCGAATTCGCCCTCGTCCGGAAAGTCCTGCTGAGGATGCGGGCGTGGGAAAACTACCTCGTGTTCGAGCGTTAGGGCGACTCGCGAGGCTTTTGCGAGGCGATGGAATGATGGCTAGTGGCACCTGAATCCGATGTGAACGACGTTTGTCGGGTGCAAGTTCGACGTGAACCCGCAGCCGCCGGCCATGTGAACCTCAAGTGTCCTAAGAGTTCGAGACGAAAAGCCGTCCTGGCGGTAGGGCTGTTTGGCTCACCTTGAACTTTTAGCCCATCAAGGAGAGATGAAGAGTGATTAGGGGACGTTCCAAATGACTGTCACGTGCCCTCGCCCCGGCTGCTTTTCGCTATGGGTTGAGTGGTGGCAGTGCGGTTCCTGGCTTTCCGATGGGCGATATGCGGGCGGCAAGAATCCATCGCCTGCGACATGAGATCAGTCCCTCCAAAAGGGCAACTCTCACCTCGCGCGGCAATCTCTGATTCGAATCCCCATACCGCACTTGCCCAAAGCGATCATATGCCTTGATCGTGTCTGCTTCGGCATGACGGGCGAGCCAGGAGCGTAGTGGCGTCAAACCAGCCTTGCGTGCCCACGCGTCGAGCGCTTGCGCCAACTCGGCAGTGGAGCCACCGTGGGCTGCATCCGCCACATGTCGAAAGTACATGGCTTCGGATTCCTGCTGCCGCGACCTGCGCCCTTCCCACCACACTTCGAACCGCGACAAACCTAATGCAAGCGAACCGATGACAAGCCCGGCCGCAACGGCTCCGGCGACAAAGCCGCCAATGATCCAGTTGAAGCGGTTCGCTTCAGAGTTTGCCGAAGGTAGAGCAATCGCGTTCGACAAGGCGGACGCGGCCGCCACCGTCACCGTCACCTCCGGCACACTCGCCGATCGCGTGGTCACCGTGCTGGGGTCGAACCAGTTCAGGTCGACGGCAGGAAGAACATAGGTGCCGGGATCGGCGAAGAGATAGCTCGCCACGTCCTTGCGCACGCCTGCAACTGCCACACCGCTTCGATCGGTCTCTTCCGACAGTGAGGGGGCCTGTCGGTACAAGCGCACGCCTTGCGGAGCGGAGAGGTCCGGCTCAGGAATCATCATCGCGCGCAGGCCCTCGGTATGGACCGTGATCGTCCGCACCAAAATATCGCCGGCCTTCAATGTTGCAGGGTCCCGGTCAAAAACCTGCTCAATGGCAATTTTCGCAGCCACAACATCGCTACCGCGCTGGGTGGAACCAGGAGGAACCTGCACCGTGAACCGGAGTGGTGGGAGGGCAACCTTGCCCTGTGTCGTCTGCCCGGCCACCGCTGCGTATCCGAAAGTAATCTCGGCAGGCGGGAGCGAGAAGTCCCCCGATTGCTGGGGGGTGATTACGTAGGTTCGGCGAATGCCGGAGTACTCTGCCCCGTCGATTGTTTCGTTGAGGTTCAGCGCCCGTCCATCCTGGAGCGTGACGATGGCACCGGGTAGGTCGATTGCCGGGAACTGTGGCGGTTGCAGAAAATAGTTCGGCACCAGTACGTCCACATCGACCAGGACTTCCTGTCCGACATACAGGGTCCCCTGGGACTGCAACCTCGCGCGTGCAACCGGGTCGGCTGCCTGCGCGACGACTGTGGTTGCAATACATCCCAACAGCATAGCCAGCAGCGATACGAGAGACAGAGGGTGGATGCTCACTGTTTTGCCGCTCCCGCTGCTTCGATGGCGAACTTGCGGTCCAGCAGGGCGGCCGGGGAGACCTGAATGTTGCGCATCCACATTTCCTCCGTCTGGGCTTCTCCCTTTACCTCGCCCTCCTTGCCGCGCTTGCCCTTGTCGTCGAATTGAATCTGGTCGGGATCGAGCCCAGCCTGCTCCTGCTGCTGGTCCGCTTCCTCCTTGTCCTTCTGTTTCTTTCTGCGTTCCGCCAGAGCAAGGTTGGATTTTGCCTGGGCCCAATCGGGTCGTTGCTTCAATGCTTGTTGATAGGCCGAAATGGCCGCCTCCGGCCTGTCGAGATGCATCAGGGCATTGCCCTGATTGTAGTAGCTTTCCGCTGTGTTCGATCGGGCATGCGCGTCGATGGCGTCCTGGTATCGGCCTGCCCGGTAGAGCGAAACGCCGCGCCAGGCCGGGTCGGAAAAGTGGTCGGCGGCAGCGGCAAAGTCTCCGGCCCGGAATGCACGTTGTCCCTGCTGGTCCGGCGTCCACCAGAGGGCGGCCCAGAGTTCGTTTTGGTCGGCGGCTTGTGCCGGAAAAGGCGAACCCAGCGACAAGATCAACATTGCTGAGCCGAGCCAGTGCAGCGTGTGGCCGCGGCGGAACGTCAACGCGGCCAGGAACGCGATGGGGATTGTGAGATACCAGCCGAAATCGCGCCACCGTGTCAGCCCCTCCTCCGACTTCTGCGCAAAAACAGTCTGGATGCGCCGGACGATCCAGTCGACGTCGCTGTCGTCAAGGGTGACGGTTGCCACCTGCGCACGCGAGGACGATTGCAGATCCTTCAAGGCATCGACATCGAGTCGCGCCTGGACGCGCGCGCCGGAGCTGTCGGTAAGGTATTCGCCGTTTCCAAGTTTGACCGGGCCGCCTTCGGGCGTCCCTATGCCGAGAACCATCAGATCGTTGCGACCCTTGTAATCGGCGAATGCCGAAAAGGCGCTGCGCTCGACCCCATCGGTGAGGAACAGGATCGTGCCGGGTGCCGTCTCGTCGGCCAGCGCGGCCCCGATGACATCCAGAGCCTTGGCTGTATCTTTGCCCGGAACGGGCATCAGCGCCGGTGAAAGGGCTGCGAGATAGGTGGCGATCAACGAGGCGTCGTCGGTCAACGGCAGCACCATGTGGGCGGAGCCCGCGTAGGCGAACAGCGCCGTGCGCGCGCCTTGCCGCCGTGCCATGATATCCCGCACCTTCAGCTTCGCTCGTTCGAGGCGGGACGGCGAAACGTCCGTGGCATTCATCGTCGGCCCGAGGTCCATCGCAATCGCAAGCGGTGCGGTGTCTTCCACGAACGGCGGGCGCTCCCGCTCCCACGTCGGGCCGGCGACGGCAATGCCGGACAAGGCCAGCAGTCCGGCTACGAGATGCACGGGACGAAGCCCGCGGGTCCGGCCGCGGTCAATCAGGAGGTGGTCGAGCAGTTTGGGGGCGATCAGGTTCTTCCAGCGCGAGCGCATGTCCGATTGCCGGCCAAACAGCCAGACAAGCAGGATGGCTCCGAGAACGGCAAGCAACCACCAAGGACGAAGGAAATGGAACTCGGTGATCATGCTTGCGCCTCGCCTTCCGCCCGATCGGCGGTGCGGATCGAAAGCAGCCACGCCAAGGCGTGATAGAGGAAGACAAGGACAATGCCAGCACCGAGCGGGTAGTGAAACAGCTCTATGCGCGGACGCCAACTCAGTGTTTTCTGGTTGGCCGGGGTGATCTGGTCGAGCAGGTCATAGATGCCGGCCAAGGCTTTATGATCCTGGCCGAAGAAATAGCGCCCGCCGGTCGTGGTCGCGATCTTTTCCAGCGTTGCCGTATCGAGTTTCTGTTCGCCTTGCGCAGCCGGATCGCCAATCCCGACGGTGTGGATGCGGATGTGGTTCTCCTTTGCGATCTCGGCCGCCTTGTCCGGTGGCATCTTGCTTGCGGTATCGTTGCCGTCGGTGAGAAGGACCAAGACCTTGTCTGGCGCTTTGCTTTGCTGGAACAGCTTGATGGCAAGCCCGATAGCGTCGCCCACCGCCGTTCGAGGCCCGGCCATTCCCGGAACGGTGTCCTCGAGCATGGCGCGGACGGTTCCATGATCCATCGTGAAGGGAACGATTGGGTAGGGTGCGTCGCCAAAGGCGATCAGTCCAAGACGATCGTTGGAACGGCGCACGATGAAATCCGCGACAACCGCCTTCACGGCATCGACGCGCGCCTCCAGGTTGCCTTGTGGATCGCGGAAATCACGTGTGTCCATCGACTGCGACAGGTCGAGCGCCAGCATCAAATCGCGTTGCGGCTCTGTCTTCTCGATCGGCGGCTCGACATATTGCGGTCTGGCCAGCGCCAACAGGACCAGCAACCAGCAAAGCGGGCCGATGATCTTCTGCAGAAGGTTGGAGCGGGGAACGACCGATCCTTCCGTCGGGCCGATCCCGGCTGCTTTCGTGATGTCGTCGAAGAAGGGAATGCGCACCGCAGGGGTCTGTTCCCGGTATGGCGGAAGCAGCCACCAGATGAGAAGTGGCACTGGCAAAAGCAGGAGCAGCCATGGATGTTCAAGGGTGTACATCGTGCCCCTCTATCCATTGGCGAGCGGCCGAGATCGTTCGCCGGACGGCCGCGTCGTCGCTCACGGCGATCGGCAGCCGGTATTCGGTCTCGGAAAAAAAGCGATAGGCTGCATCGTCCAATCGTGCTTTGCCAGCATGGGACTTTAGGAAATCCGCCCACTCCTGGCCGTTGAGGGCCGCGACTGCCTCGCGTGGCCATACGGCTAGCGCAGTCCGCTTGAGAAGCGCAGGCAGGCTTGCAAGTGCGCGTTGCCGACCGTCTGGCTGGCCGATCTCCGCTTCCAGTGCAGCAAGTTCCGCCAGCGCATCGCGACGGTAGCGGTTCTCGGCTCGATGGACGAGCCAGCGCCAGAGCGCAAAGGCCAAGGCGAGCAAGACGACCATGGCCACCACGGCCCATCCCACGGTGGCGGGCATCATCGACACAGCGGGAGGCAGCGAGATGTCCGCCATTTCCCGAAGGGTGGCGTCGAGCATCGGATCGTGGGCGGGCGTGGTCGGCTCCATCTATCGCCTCCTTTGCCGCCAGGCGAGTTGCCCGAGGAGCGTGCGCAATTGCGGAGCCACCTCTTCGGCCGCGGATATGGGCAGCATTGGCAGTCCCATCTCCTTTTGCCATGAAAGCAGATCGCGCCCGCTGCTGCGGGCGAAGCTGTCGACCGCGTCCCGGACGTTGCTACGGCCGAACTGCAGTTCCGCCTGTAGCGTCCCACTGCTGACTACCATGTCGCCCCGGCGCGGCAGTTCGAGCAGGAAGGGATCGTAGATCAGGATGGCGATGATGTCGTTTGCGACCGACATCTTCATGAGAAGATCCCGTGTCGCGGGACCGTGACCGTCGAAATCGCTGACGACGATGATCAGATGATCGTGCCGCGCGACGGCCGCGACCTTGTTGAGGACCGTATCCAGTTGGCCAGGCGTTCGCGTCGCGTTGGACATTGCGCTCAGCTCGTTGTTCTTGACCGCGATCGCATTGGCGAAACGCATCACCGCTTCGCGGCTGCGGTGGGGACGCACCACTTCCTGCCCCGCGTCGTTGAATACCATTCCGCCGACACGGTCTCCGAGTGCCATCACGCGCCATGCACACAAGGCCGCTACTTCCGCCGCGGCGACTGATTTCATCGTGCGCCGACTGCCGAAGAACATGTTGACACGCTGATCGACGATGATCAGGCCAGGACGATCCTTTTCCTCGTCATAAACCCGAACGAAGGGCTGCCCGGTGCGGGCAGTGACGCGCCAGTCAATGGTGCGGACGTCGTCCCCGGGCATGTAGGTCCGCAGTTCCTCGAAACTCAGCCCCCGACCGCGCATCCGCGATTCATGGCGGCCGGCGAGCAATCGACGTACCGGTGCCTTGCGCAGGAACGTCAGGTCGCAAGCGATCGGTTCCAGGGCTGCGAGATCGTCGATGGTGACGTATGCACCGTCCGAACTGCGCACAGCCCGCCGGGCGATCCCTTTCGATCTTCCAAGGGCGGGTAGAGAAATTGCCATTGCAAGACCCTCCAAGTCAGGCGGTCGCGACCTTCTCAACGATCTTGTCGACTGCCTGGTCGGCGGTGATCCCGCCAGCATGGGCCTCGTAGGAGAGCACAAGCCTGTGGCGGAACACGTCGTGGACGATAGCCTGCACGTCATCCGGCGTTACAAAATCCCGGCCATTCATCCACGCATGTGCGCGTGAAACCTTGTCGAGGCCGATCACCCCGCGAGGGCTGACGCCGACCTGCACCCACTTCGCCAAATCCGCATCGATCTTGTCAGGATAGCGTGTCGCCATGACGAGCGCGACGATGTAGTCCTCGACAGCGCTGGAGACGGTGATGTTGGAGATTTCCCGTCGCGATGCGAGTACGACTTCGGCCGCAAGCTTTTCCAACCCCGCGCTCTTGCCGTGCGTCTCCTTTTCTTCGGAGCGGACGAGTTCCATGATCGCCACTTCCGACTTGGCGTCCGGATAGTCGACGCGAATGTGCATGAGGAACCGGTCGAGCTGGGCCTCGGGCAACGGATAGGTACCTTCCTGCTCGATCGGGTTCTGCGTCGCCATGACGAGGAAGAGCTCGGGCAGCGGATGGCTCTGGCCACCAACCGTCACTTGCCGCTCTTCCATCGCTTCCAGCAAAGCCGATTGCACCTTTGCCGGGGCGCGGTTGACTTCGTCCGCAAGAATGAGATTGGCAAAAATCGGCCCCTGCTGGAACTTGAACTGTCCCTTGCCGTCCTGACTGTAATAGATTTCGGAACCGGTGATATCGGATGGTAGCAAATCGGGTGTGAACTGGATGCGTGACAGGTCCGCTTCAAGGTTCTTCGCCAGGCTCTTGATAGCGCGCGTCTTTGCCAGGCCGGGCAACCCCTCGACGAGCAGATGGCCATTGGCCAGCAGGCCGAGCAAGAGGCGCTCGATCATCCCTTCCTGACCGATGATCGATTGGCCGATCTTCTTGCCAAGCGCTTGAATGTCATCTCGATTGCCCATTGCAATTTCCTTCTACAAAAACCGATTGCGCAAAGAGCCTTGTTTCCGGTGTGCGAGCGATGCAGATCAGAGAGCAGTTCCAGAGCAAAGTGCAGAGACTGTGCTGACGTTGAGCTTTGCGTCGGCGGAGGTTATCCCGCCGCCTATCGGCCGTAGATCAGCGCCGATGGAAGCGCATTCCGCCGCCGCTGCGATCGTCCAGCCCAACGAAGTCCGCCGAGCCCTCGGGGGTCGTCTTCAAAACGAACACAAGGGCTTCTTTGCTCGGCGCATCATTCCCTAATGGCAAACTGTCCGACTGCGCGAACAAAGCTTGCGGCGGCAGGGTCGCGAACAGGCATACGGCGACCAGGAACGACCGTCGGGTGGTTCGGAACATCCTCGACCCCTTTTGTGACAAAGATGCGCGAGACGAGGCGCGCGGCATGGCGCGCCTCGTCGCCTTTGTTACTGGGCCTTGGATTTGGCCTCGTTCTCCTTGATCTTCGCTTCGACGTCTCGAGCGATCTGGTCGATCGAGAAGCTCGCAGGCTCTTGGCTCGGCGGATACTCGATGAACGTCTGCAGGAAGCCGGCGGCGTGCATCGTTATCTGCGCGATTTTGAAGTCATTGCGGACGAGCCAGTCGAAGTATTGATCGGACACGATGTCGGCTCGCTCGAACGGGTCCATTCTCAGGTGGTACAGTTTGGGCACGCGCAGGGGTGTGAAGGGTTCCTGCCAGACTTGGAATCCGCCTGGATACTTCATCTCGACGAAGACCGCCTTCCAGTCACCCAATCGGTAGGCGACAAGGACGCCATCGTCGTTGAAGTAGGCAAAGTCGTTTCGGGGGCCCTTTGTCTCCTGCCCGGTCAGATAAGGAAGCTGGTTATACCCGTCGAGATGAACCTTGTAGTTCTTGCCGCCGACGTCAGTACCCTTCAACAGGCGATCCTTTATGTCGGCGTCACCTGCGGCCGCGAGAAGGGTCGGGAACCAGTCAAGGCCGGAGACCATCTGTCGGGATATCTGTCCGGGTTTGATTTTTCCCGGCCAGCGCACCATGGCCGGAACGCGGAATGCGCCCTCGAAGTTCGAGTCCTTTTCGTTTCGGAACGGAGATGTGGCGGCATCAGGCCAAGTAAAGCGGTTTGGCCCATTGTCCGTCGTGTACACGACGATCGTGTTATCCGTGACGCCCAGATCGTCGAGGGTCTTCAGCAGTTTCCCGACATCGCCGTCGTGTTCGATCATGCCGTCAGCGTAGTAGTTTCCAGGCATCCCACTTTGTCCGAGCATCTCGGGCCGCACGTGGGTGAAGAGATGCATGCGTGTGGTGTTCATCCACGTGAAGAATGGCTTGCCCTGCTGCACCTGCCTCTTCATGAAGTCGATGGCGGCGTCCGTGGTCTCGTCGTCGATGGTTTCCATGCGCTTCTTCGTTAGCGCGCCGGTGTCCTCGATCTTGCCGTCTGCGGAGGCTTTCAACACGCCACGTGGCGAGTTCATCTTCGTGAAGGCCTCGTCGTCCTTCGGCCAGGTTGGATTCTCGGGTTCTTCCTCGGCGTTCAAATGGTAGAGGTTGCCGAAGAACTCATCGAAGCCATGGTTCGTCGGTAGGTACTCATCCCGGTCGCCAAGATGGTTCTTGCCGAACTGCCCGGTGGCATAGCCCAAAGGCTTCAGCGCCTGTGCGATGGTAATATCACGGTCCTGGAGGCCGACAGTCGCGCCCGGCACGCCGACCTTGGAGAGGCCGGTTCTCTTGGGCGTTTGCCCGGTGATGAAGGAGGACCGTCCCGCCGTGCACGAGTTCTCCGCATAATAGTCGGTGAAGATCACCCCTTCCTTGGCGATGCGGTCAATGTTGGGCGTTTCGAATCCCATCACACCCATAGAGTAGGCGCTGATGTTGGTCTGCCCGATGTCATCACCAAAGATGACGAGGATGTTGGGCTTTGCGGCATCCTGCGCGGCGGCGCTAGTGCCTTGGCTCACAAGACTGGAGACGAGAACCGTTCCAGCCAGTGCAATTGTCCTGAGATTGAACGTCATTCGTTGTGGATTGAATAAACTGCAACTGCAAATGGGGGGCATTACGTCACTCCCTTGCGGCAAATATGTCATCAATTCACTAGGTTGCCAGTCAGCAACGCCCACGAGAGTATTGTCTAAACCAGCCGTTGCATAGCTCGAAAAATAGCCCCTCGATCACTTTCCAGCATTCCGGCGGCGAGCCAACGTGCACTTCAACCGTCGAGATTGATGCACTGCGGCATAGGTCGACCGCAAGGAAGTCAAACCTTTCTCGAGCTTAGTCAGCGTGCCCGAAGCGCGACTGGGCAAACCGCCGATGTGGGTCGACGGCGCAGAGTTCCGGTTCGGATCGAACGCTTCTGTATGATTTGACTGGCCCTGAACTCGATCTCAACCGGATCGTCCTGCGTGAACTGAAGTATTCAGGGGGCCGACAGCGAAATGGCAGCCACTGATATACCGAAGACCATTTAGCGGACCGGTAGCTCTCGGCCCCCATGCGGTCTCAACCTAGAACTCCTTGTGGCGCCGAGTGTCGATCGGCGCATCATCCCCTATCCGGGGAGCCGACGGTGAGGCGTTCCTCGATTCCATCTTACGGATCTCGCTGTCAAAACCCGAATGAGGGTATTTGAGAGGCGCTGTGATGGAATTCGGCGAAATCATGCCCACATCTTGTATATGGAGTTCTGAGCGTGAAACTCGCACGTTTGTCCCTTTTCGCTGCGGTTCTGGTGGCCGCTGCGGCCCTTACTCTCTCTTCCTCGATCGGCGAGCAGAGCGGCCGGGCGGTGGCGTTGACCATCGATATCGATGGCGCCATCGGCCCGGCCAGTGCACGGCAGCTCAAGGAAGGCCTTGAGACTGCGGTCGCACGCAACGCCGAAGTTGTGATCTTGCAGATGAACACGCCCGGCGGGCTGGTCACATCAATGCGCGAGATGATCGCCGATATCTTGGCGTCGCCCATTCCTGTCATCGGTTATGTCGCGCCATCAGGCGGCCATGCGGCAAGTGCCGGCACCTACATCCTCTATGCAACCCATGTGGCGGCAATGGCGCCCGGCACCAATCTGGGTGC